>NZ_JAXCLA010000002.1:0-872404 GCF_034043675.1 Roseateles agri
GCTTCGACAAGCACCACCACGTGCGCCGCGGTTTCCTCCCTTGAGGTTTACCCAACACCTGCCCTCAGGTCGGTGTACCGCGGCGAGCTGTCTGCCGCGACGGGCAGGTGTCGGACAAACCTAAACATTTCCAGACACTCGCCACCGGCGGTTTTCGAGCAGGCTCGTTCGAGTTCTGACTCAAGGCCCGGACCGCGCCGCCACCTTGCCAGAGGCCTGCGCCAACGCTCGCGCTCCGGCGCAGGCCCGCGCACTGCAGCGAGAGCAGGGCGCGATCAATCCACGAACAGGTGCCGGTGCTTCAGCGCCAGGTGGATCTTGTCGCCGATCGTGTCCTTGCTGAACGGCTTCACCACGTAGCCGGCAGCGCCGAGGCGGGCAGCGCGGATGATGTCTTCCTTGCGGGCCTCGGCCGTCACGAGCAGCACGGGCAGCTTGCGCAGCGTGTCTGTCTCGGGCTTGCCCTGCAGCGCTTCCAGCAGCTCGAAGCCGTTCATCACCGGCATGTTGATGTCACTGAGCACGAAGTGCACGGGCTCGCCGGACTGCGCCGACCGCTCCAGGCCGCGCAGCGCCGCCCGGCCGTTCTCGGCTTCGACGATGTGATGGAAACCCAGTTCGCGGACGAGGCCGGAGATGATCCGTCGCATCGTCGCGAAGTCGTCCACCACCATGAAGCGGAAGTCCTCGCGCTTGATCGTTGCTGGCATGGTCGTCTTTCCTGGGCAGTCTCGGTGGGGCCGGCGATCAATAGGTGACCGTGACGGTCACGGTGTCGGTGTAGGCGCCCGGCACGGCGTTGGCGATCGAGGGCAGGCGGCCGTAGATGCTCAGCGTCTGCGCGCTGCCGGTGCCGGTGCCGGCGGAGGTGCTGCTGCTGGCGGTGCCGTCGCCCCAGACGGTCGAGCGGCCGGTGTCGGTGTAGAGCTGGTAACTCAGCGTGTTGCTGCCGCTCTTCATCTTGCGGGTGCTGAAGTTGGAAGCACCACCGGCGTTGGTGCCGGCGTTCAGCGCGACGGTGTAGGGCGTGGTGTTGGAGCAGGTGACCGTCAGCGTCGAGGTGGCATCCACCGGGGTCGGCGTGGCCAGCGAATCGATGGTGTTGCCGAAGTTCAAGGTCGTGCCCGAGACGGTGCAGGAGCTGATCACGGTGGCCGTCACCTGGAAGGTGTTGCTCGCGGTCACAGCCATCGACAGGCCCGGCGTCAGCAGTGCGGCGATCAGCAGAGTGCGCTTGAAGTTCATCATGGTCATCTCCCCTTGGTCTCACGTTGCTGGGCGCTTGCCCGTTGCGATGACGCCAGTTTTAAGGAACGGGGGTTTCGCCGGCAGAAGGCGAAGCCGGCAGTCGCGTGCCGGGGTTAAGGGCAATTGCCGTAGGCAAGTTACCTACATGGCAGCAGGTCCGTGAAGCGCGTCACAAATCGGAGTGGTGCAGTCCACATAACGGCTACGGCAACGGCGTTGCTGCTTCTTTGTGCATCCTGGCCTGGAGGGGAGTGAGCACCCGTCCATTCGCAGGTTCCAGCTCCTCATCGCCTCAAACGAGAAGCCCCGTTCGGTGCTTCATTTGAGAGCAGGCAAAGGCGAACGCCGACGGATCAAGGGTCTATGTCGGGAATCTTCAGGTCGTCCCCAAAGTTGTCCACAGCTACCGTGGACAAGCCCGCAGCCGATCATGTCGGCGTTAACGCGGCATCGATCGAGCTGCAAAGCGCGGCCAGCGACGATCTGCTGTCGGCGCAGGCAAGACCTCTTTGCCATCTCTATGGATTGGCTGCTCGTGGCGGGTAGACAAACCCTGCGCTGAAGCCGATTCGCAACGGCTGGTCACTTTAGGCCCGCCATTCATTGTGAGCATTCCATGCCCAGCCGCTGATCGCGGCTCAGCTTGAACGTTGAACGGCGGCTTTGGGGCGTCCGATTCGAACAGTTCTAGGACCGCAACGGGTCGGCAGCTGGCATTTCACCTACGAGAATTCAGCCACCGCGCGAGCTGTGTCAGCGCAGGCGTAATGACGGCCCATCCCACTGCCAAGACGGTCATGGCCAGTTCGAAGTCCGGGAATCGCCCCCCGCCCAGACGGACGGCGCCCCAGTAAGACATCGCCCCGCTGGCTCCGCCCATAAGGGCGGCCAACATCCAGCGACCGTGAAGCCATCGCAAGGGCTCGCGAAGGATCGTGGCGAACAGCGCCCACAGCGCCAGGATCCAGCCGGGAGCCCACCCGGCAATCGGCCCTGGCGACGCGTATTCGACAAGGCCGGTGCGGGTCATGGCCGTGTCCCAAACAAGGCCGACGGCGAGTGCTGCACCAAGCAGTACGGCGTCGGAAATGCGCGCATCGCTCACGATGAACTGCAACGCCACGGCGACCGCCACGGCGGCAATACCCCAGTTCGGCTGGCCGTGCGCCGCTCCGAGAATGCTTGCGAACCAAGCCAGTTGGAATGCGATCAGGTTCAGCGCGAGGAGCAGCACCCTCCGCGGTGGCATCTTCATCGGTCGCACCTTGTCGGTAATCCAGAGGCATTGTGGCCCGCGGTGTGCGCTGCGTTGTCGACAGCTCTTGTTGGCGGCCACGCGCGACCCGGGCCATTAACGGCAATTCATTGGACCTCCAGGCAAAATCCAGATGATCGGCGCGAGCCTGGAGTTAGGTCTGCCGGCAAGCACATCTTGAAAACGGAGCAGCATCAATGGCACTGACGAAGAAGGGCGAGTTCTGGTACGGGACGACGTCAGGCGACACCCAAGCCGAGCTGCGCAGCTACAGCATTGCGAACCGCCACGAGGCCGTCCGATTTGCTGCGTCCAAATGCGATTGCGGAAGCCGGACCTTCGCGCTGCGGACCGATGAAGAAGCCGGCGTAGCAGTCCGCACCTGCACCGACTGCGGGCAGGAACACCTGATGGGCGACAGCGCGGACTACTTTGAAGGAGCCGTGCCCGAGACGCACGAGTGCGTGTGCGAGAACGAGGTGTTCGAGCTGATGTCCGGTGTCTCCGTGTATGAGGGCACACATGACGTGCGCTGGTACTACATCGCCTGTCGCTGCGTGGAATGCAATCTGATCGGGGTCTTCGCAGACTGGAAGTGTGAAGCGGGTGATGCGGCGGCCTTCCTCGCCAAGGTCTGAGCGATCGAACCCAAAGAGATCAGGCTCGCAGGCTTGTGATCACGCTAGGTTCGGCGTCCGCCCCTTGCATCGGGGCACTGAGCGGCTATTCCCGTTGGTTATCGCCCGTCGCCTCAGAAGCTGATTGACGCGCAATGTATTTCGCCGGGGAGTTGTCGCGGCAGAATCGTCAGGGGGCCTTGTAGCGCAGGGCCTCGACGATGAGCGAGAGCGCACGGGACGGCTGACGACGACTCGCGAAGTACACGTACAGGCCCGGGCAGACGGGGCACCAGTCTTCGAGAACGCAGCGCAGCCGACCGGCCTCGATGTGCGGCTGCGCCATGTCTTCAGGCATGAACGCAAGGCCCAGGCCCGACAAGGCGGCGTTCAGGATCTGGTACGCACCGTTGAAGGTGGCCTGGCCTTCCACCCGCACCTGCAGCTCGCGCTTGCCCTTCTTCAACTCCCACGCGTACAGGCCGCCGCTGGCGAAGCGCAGTGAGATGCAATTCAGCGCCAGCAGGTCTTCGGGCTTCTTCGGCATGCGGATCGTCGAGAGGTAGTCCGGCGAGCCGACGATGACCCAGCGCATGTCCGGCCCGATGCGCACCGCGATCATGTCCTTGGCGACCTGGTCACCGGAGCGCACGCCCAGGTCATAGCGCTGCGCGACGGCGTCGACCAGGCCGTAGTCGACCGTGATGTCGACCTTCAAGTCCGGATAGCTGCGCAGCAGCGGCGCGAGCCGCGGCCAGATGACGGTGTCCGCGGCGTAGTCGGTGGTCGTGATGCGGATCGTGCCCTTGGGCTTCTCGGCCAGGTCGCTGACCGCGTTGAGCTCGGCATCGACTTCGGCGAGCCTCGGCCCCACCGAATTCATCAGCCGCTCGCCGGCTTCCGTGACCGAGACGCTGCGCGTCGTGCGCGTGAGCAGCCGCACGCCCAGCGACTCCTCGAGTCCGCGGATGGTGTGACTCAGCGCGGAGGCCGATACGCCCAGCTGGGCCGCGGCGCGCTTGAAGCTGCGCTCGCGAGCCACCACGAGAAAGGCCTGTACGTCGCCGATGCGGTCACGTGCCATTGCTGAATTTTTCTCACAAGTACATGCAGATTATTGCAGCTAGTCGCCAGAACGACCCGCGCCTACATTCGTCTCCATACCGAAGCGAATACCTCACTTCCCAAGGAGAACCCGATGAATCCCCGCTACGACTTCAAGGGCCAGGTGGCCCTCGTGACCGGTGCCAGTTCCGGTCTCGGCCTGGCCACCGCGCAGGCCTTTGCTGAATCGGGCGCCGCTGTCGCGCTCGTGGATCGGGACGAAGCGCGGCTCAAGGCCGCTGCGGACGCCTTGCTCGCCGCCGGCCACCGCGTGATCGCCATTACCTGCGACGTCAGCGACGAGGCGCAAGCCAAGGCGGCCGTGGCGGGCACCGTCGCCGAATTCGGCCGGCTCGACATGGCCTACAACAACGCCGGCATCCTCGGCCCGATGTGCGAGATGTCCGAGGAGACGCTGGAAGGCTTTGACGCGACGCAGTCGGTCAACCTGCGCGGCGTCTGGACCTTCATGAAGCACGAGTTGCTGCAGATGAAGAAGCAGGGCAGCGGCGCCATCGTGAACTGCTCGTCGCTCGGCGGCCTGGTCGGTCTTCCGGGACGCGCCGCGTACCACGCGAGCAAGCATGGCGTGATCGGCCTCACCAAGAGCGCCGCGCTGGATGTCGCCTCTACGGGCATCCGAGTGAACGCCGTCTGCCCGGGCTGCATTGAGACGCCCATGGGCGACGAGATCGCCCCCGCGGCGATGACGGAGTTCTTGAAGCTGCAGCCGATCGGGCGCCTAGGTCGCCCCGAGGAAGTGGCCGCCGCGGTGCTGTGGCTGTGCAGCCCCGCTGCAAGCATGGTGCTCGGCGTCGCGCTGCCGGTCGACGGCGGCTTCGTCGCCCACTGAGGCACGCCACCATGCCGCTGCGATTCATCTTTGCACTCGCGTGCACCCTGGCCGTCGTGATTCCGTCATGGGCTGCCGAACCAGAGGCGCCAGCGGCACAACGGATCAATGCCGCCGGCACGATCCCCTCAGTGCCGGCGCCTGCCGAGTTCTTCACCGGCAGGGTGCGGATCGACCCGGTGTACGCGGCCAACGCCGACATCAATGCGTCGGGCGGGCTCGTCACCTTCGAACCCGGCGCCAGATCGAACTGGCACACCCATCCGAAAGGCCAGTACTTGGTCGTGACCTCTGGCGTCGGTCGGGTCCAGGAATGGGGTCAGCCCGTCCACGTGATCCGGCCCGGCGACGTCGTCTGGTGCCCGCCCGGCGTCAAGCATTGGCACGGCGCCGCCCCCACGACGGCCATGACGCACATGGCGGTCACCGGCACGGTGGACGGCAAGAACGTCAACTGGCTGGGGAAGGTCAGCGATGAGCAATACCTCGGGCGCTGACAGTGGCGTCGCGCGGCGCGATGTGCTGGGAATGGCGCTCGTCGCCATCGTTCCGTGTACCGCGGCTGCGGCGCCCCTCACTCCCGATTCGACAGGAAACACCATGACCGACACGAAGCTCTCTCCCAGGCAACTGGCCATCGGTCCCATCGCGGCCAGCATGGCGGCCGGTCACATGCCAGCGCTCGCCACAGCATTGAACAAAGGTCTCGATGCAGACCTCAGCGTCGCCGAAGCGAAGGAAGTGCTGGTGCAGCTCTATGCCTACACCGGCTTCCCCCGCGCATTGAATGCGCTGGGCGAACTGATGAAGGTGTTGGACGAGCGTCGTGCACGCGGACTGAAGGACGCGCCCGGGCGTGAAGCCGGTGCCGTGCCCGTCGGCGAGTCGCTGCTCGAAACCGGTACGGCCAACCAGACCCGGCTCGCCGGTGCGCCGGTCAAGGGCCCGCTGTTCGAGTTCGCGCCGGCGATTGACCAGTTCCTGAAGACCCACCTGTTCGGCGACATCTTCGCCCGCGACAACCTCGACTGGCCCTGCCGCGAACTGGCCACCGTGGCGGCGTTGTCGGCGCTCCAGGGCGTCGAGTCCCAACTGCTCTCGCACATCCGCATCAGCCTCAATGTCGGCTTGACCGTGGGCCAACTACGGCAGCTTGCCGACACGCTGTCCGCGGCTGGCGAAGCCGAGAGCAGCCAACGTCTGAACTCGGCGCTGGACCAGCAAGCCCGGGCGTCAGCGAAATCCTGAGCCTCAACGCATTCAAGGAATCACCATGCATCTCAAACGAGCCGGCTCCCAGCCCTCCCAAAAGGGTCCCGCCGAATTCTTCACCGGCATCGTCCGCATCGACCCGCTGAACGCACCACCGGCGCCGGCGCGGGTGTCTTGCGCCAGCGTGACCTTCGAGCCGGGCGCCCGCTCCAACTGGCACACCCATCCGCTCGGCCAGACGCTGATCGTCACCGCCGGCTGCGGCTGGACGCAGTGCGAGGGCGAGCCCATCGTCGAAATCCGCGCCGGCGACGTCATCTGGTGCCCGCCGGGCCACAAGCACTGGCATGGCGCTTCGCCGACGACCTCCATGACCCACATCGCCGTGCAGGAGGCGCTCGACGGGAAGAACGTCATCTGGATGGAGCCGGTAACCGACGCGCAGTACCTGGTCGGTCCCGGTCAGGCCTCGCAATGAGCGGGTGCGGCGAACCCGCGGTGATCGAGCGCGTCGCCGCGGCGGATGAGCGCGGCCTGTGGACCTTGATGATCCTCAGTCTGCTGATGGCCTTCGCGTCCATCTCGACGGATATCTACCTGCCCGCGATGCCCACGATGGGCGCCGCGCTTCATGCGCGGCCGGGCACGGTGGAGCTGACCATCTCCGGCTACCTGATCGGCTTCAGCCTCGGCCAGCTCTTCTGGGGCCCGCTGAGCGACCGCATCGGTCGCCGGCTGCCGATTGCGCTGGGCATGGTGCTGTTCATCGTCGGCGCCGCCGGCTGCGCCTTCTCGAACAGCGTGGAGGTGATGGTCGCCTGGCGCGCGGTGCAGGCCATCGGCGCATGTGCCGGCGTGACCCTGGCTCGCGCCATCGTGCGAGACCTCTACAGCGGCGCGCGTGCCGCGCAGATGATGTCCACACTGATGATCGTCACGGCCATCGCGCCGCTGCTCGGCCCGAGCGTCGGTGGTCTGGTGCTTCAGGTGGCGAGCTGGCGGACGATCTTCGAAGTGCTGGTCGTGGTCGGGCTTGTGACGCTGGGCCTGCTGGCCACGCTGCCGGAGACGCTGCCGGCGAGTCAGCGCGTTCGAGAACCCTTGGCGCGCGTGTTCGGCACCTACGCCATGCTGCTGCGTCAGCCCCGGCTGCTCGGCTACCTGGGTGTGGGCGGCTTTCTGTACGGCGGGATCTTCGCCTACGTCGCCGGCACGCCGTTCGCGTACATCACCTATCACCATGTGGCCGCGCGGCACTACGGGATACTGTTCGCGCTCGGCTCCATCGGCATCATGGCCATGAACTTCTTCAACGTCCGCCTGGTCGGGCGGCTGGGTAGCGACCGCCTGATGCGGATCGGCGCCGTGGGTGCAGGCGTGATGGGTCTGTGGGTGGCCTTGGCCGCCTGGACAGACTGGGGTGGTCTGGCGGGCCTGGTGGTGCCGCTGTTTCTCTACATCTCCTGCACGGGCCTGATCGCGGCGAACGCCATCACCGGCGCCCTGAATCTCTTCCCCGAGGTCGCGGGCTCGGTCTCGGCGCTGATCGGCGCGACGCAGTTCGGCACCGGCATCCTGGGCTCGGCCTTCGTGGGCAGCTTTGCCGATGGCACGCCCCGGCCACTCGGTTCGTGCATGGCTCTGTTTGGGGTGACCTGCACCTTGAGCGCGGTCCTGCTCGTCCGCCCGGGAGCAGGCAGAAACGCCTGAACCGAACAGTGCGCTTGTAAAGAATCGTAGGCATTGAACCTTGCCTCGACAATCCGAATTAACAGTGAGATTGATTCGTATTTGCTCACTGTTTTCGGAGATTTCATGAAGCGTCGTACCCCGGTCGCCACCGCCTTGCTGACCCTGTTCGCTGCCCCCGCCGTCTGGGCGCAGCAAGTTCCCGCCACCCCAGCCCCACCCGCGGCCGCTGCGTCCGCTACCGGCGAACTGGCGCGCGTGGTGGTCGAGGGGGAGTCTGCGAAGGAGTTCGCGGGCACCAGTTCCACGAAGCTGGGCGCGGACCTGCGTGACGTGCCGCAATCGGTCACGGTGCTGAACAAGTCGCTGCTGGAGTCGCAGGGCGCGACATCGCTGGCCGATGCGCTGCGCAACGTGCCCGGCATCACCTTGGGCGGTGCCGAGGGCGGCCAGATCGGCAACAACATCAACCTGAACGGTTTCACCGCGCGCACCGACATCTACCTCGACGGCTTCCGCGACCGCGGCCAGTACTACCGCGACACCTTCGCGCTCGATGCCGTCGAGGTGATGATGGGGCCGTCGTCGATGCTGTTCGGCCGAGGCTCCACCGGCGGCGCGATCAACCAGGTGTCGAAGCGGCCTACGCTGAAAGGCTCGACCGAACTGGGCGCCTCGGTCACCACCAACGGCATGGTGCGCGCCACGCTGGACCATGACCAGGCGATCGGCAGCGATGCGGCCGTGCGCGTGGCCGTGATGGGCCAGAGCGGCCGGCCGACCACGCGCGACGAGATGAAGAACCGCGACTTCGGCATCGCGCCGTCGATCACCGTGGGCATCGGATCGCCGACGCAGATCACCTTGTCGGCGCTGCTGCAGCACAACCACGACATGCCCGACTACGGCTTCTCGCCGCTCAACGGCCGGCCGGTGCAGGTCGATCGCAATGCCTTCTACGGCTTCACCGACGATCACACGACGCAGGACGTGGGCGCGCTCAATGCGCTGGTCGAGCACAAGATCTCGGCCACCAGCAGCCTGCGCAACCAGACCCAGTACAGCAATGTCCGCGTCAACGCCGTCGAGACCGCCTCGCAGGGCCTGGGCACGGTGGGCGCCGGCGGCTTCACGCCGCTGAGCCCGGCCGGCATCAGCGCCCTGCCGCTCGACCAGCTGTGGACGCGGCTGCAAAGCCATGACCGCGTGATCAAGGACACCTCGATCTTCAACCAGACCGACCTGACCGCCAGCGCGACCACCGGCGGCGTCACGCACCGCCTGCTGTTCGGCGCTGAGGTCGGGCACGACAGCTACTCCAACCAGGCCTACTACCGCAACGGCAGCTGCAACGGCGTGGCGCTGAACCCGGCCACCGGCACGTCCGGCTATGCGGCCTGCGCACCGCTGCTGGATCCGACCTATACCGCCTCGCCCGACACCGCACCGAGCAAGGCCGGCAACCTCTCCACCAGCGGCGCGACGACGCTGGGCGCCTATGTCAACGACACGCTGGAATTCAACGACCAGTTCAAATTCGTCGGCGGCCTGCGCTACGACCGCTTCTCGGCCACGGTCAACAACACGATCACCTCGGCCACCGCACCGGCACGGATCGAGCAGACCGTGCACTTCACCAGCGTGCGCCTGGGCCCGCTGTGGCAGCCGACGGACAGCCAGTCCTACTACCTGAGCTACAGCACCTCGTTCAACCCGTCGCTGGAGCAGCTCACCAACACCACCGGCGGCACCGCGCCGCTGCCGCCGGAGAAGAACACCGCCTACGAAGTGGGTGGCAAGTGGGAGCCGTACAAAGGCCTGCTGGCCCTCAACGCCTCAGCTTTCCAGATCACGCAGGACAACGCCCGCAACCAGGACGTCAGCGGCAACTACACGGCCACCGGCACGGTCCGCGTGCGCGGTGCGCGCCTGGGTGCCTCGGGCCAGTTGGCGCACGGCTGGAAGGTGTTCGCCGGCTATTCCTACCTCGATGCCAGCATCGTCCACGCGATCGCCGTCGGCACCGAGGGCATGGTGCCCGGCAACACGCCGAAGAACACCGCCACCTTGTGGAGCACCTACGAGGTCGCGCCGCACTGGCAGCTAGGCGGCGGCGCGGTGGCCATGTCGAGCCGCTTCCTGAACAACACCGACACCGTCAAGGTTCCCGGTTATGTGCGACTCGACGCCACGCTGGGCTACCACCAGCACGACTACGACATCCGCCTGAACCTCTTCAACCTGGCCAACAAGTACTACTACGACGCCCTGATCCAGTCCGACGGCGGCCGTGCCGTGCCGGGCACCGGGCGCAGCGCGATGATCTCGGGCACCTACCGTTTTTGAGCCCCTGAGCCGAGACCACCGATGCTGCTGACGATCCCGGGCGTGCTGAATGCCGCGCAACTGCAAGCCGTGCGCGCCCGGCTCGACCAGGCCGGCGCGGCCTGGGTCGATGGCCGCGTCTCCGCCGGCTACAGCGGCGCGCCGGTCAAGTTCAACCAGCAGATCGACGAGCGCAGCGACGTCGCCGCGCAGTGCCAGGCGCTGATCCTCGAACTGCTCGAACGCAACCCACGCTTCATCAGCGCGGTGCTGCCCAACGAGGTCTACCCGCCGATGTTCAACCGCTACGGCGAGGGCATGAAGTTCGGCCCGCATGTGGACGGCAGTGTGCGCATTCATCCGCACACAGGGCGCAAGCTGCGCACCGATGTATCGGCCACGCTGTTCCTGAACGACCCTGCCGACTACGACGGCGGCGAACTGCAGGTGCACGACGCCTACGGCCTGCACAGCGTCAAGCTGGCGGCAGGCGACATGGTCGTCTACCCGGCCACCAGCCTGCACGAAGTCACGCCCGTCACCCGCGGCGTACGCATGGCCAGCTTCTTCTGGATTCAGAGCCTGGTGAACGACGACGCGCGCCGCACGATGCTGTTCGAGCTCGACAACGCCATCCAGCGCCTGAACCAGACCCACGCCGACGCCGAGGCGCGGCGCACCCTGGTCGGCACCTATCACAACCTGCTGCGGCAGTGGACCGAAACCTGAAGTCATGAACCATTCCGAGGCCGCCCACCTGTCTCCTTCTCAAGCGCGCAAGCCTCGCGTCCCCAGGCGTGCCGTGGCCGTGCAATGGCTGCGCAAGGGCCATGGCTGGATCGGCCTGTGGGGCGCGACCCTGGGCCTGCTGTTCGGCTGCAGCGGCATCTGGCTCAACCACCGCGCCGTGCTCAAGCTGCCGCCGATGGCCCAGGTGCGCAACAACAGCGAACTCGCGCTGCCCGAGACGCCGCCGGCCGATGCCCAGGCGCTCGCCGCCTGGCTGCAAGGCGCGCTGGAACTCAGCGGCCCGCCGACCTCCGTTCGCGTCGAGCCCGCCAAGGCCGTGGCCTGGACCGAGAAGGGTGACAAGTCCGTGCCCAAGCTGATGCAGCCCGAGCACTGGCTCATCAACTTCGGCGGTCCCAAGTCGACGGTGCAGGCCGAGCTGTGGGTGGGCAACCGTTCGGTCGGCGTGCGCAGCGTGGACAACGGCCTGATGGGCACGCTGACCAACCTGCACAAGGGCACGGGCATGAGCGTGCCCTGGATCCTGCTGGTGGACACCCTGGCCGGCAGCCTGATCCTGCTCTCGCTGTCCGGCGTGACCCTGTGGGTGCTGACACATCGCAAGCGCGTCGTCGGCCTCACGATCTTCGGCGCCGCGCTGTTGACGACGCTCGGCCTGGCGCTCAGTCGGATTTGACGGGTGGCTGGGGCGCCTCGCCCTTGCGGAAGGCCGGCACCTCGCCGAGCTTCAGGCCTTCCGGAATGTGGCGGTGCTTGGCGTGGCCGACCCGCTGCGAACGGTAGATGCCCGTGTGGCCGGAGCACAGGTAGCTGACGACGCAGGCCAGGCCGGCATACACGCCGATGTTCGCGCCGAACAGCTCCATCGCCATCAAGGTGCAGGCCAGCGGCGTGTTCGCGGCGCCGGCGAACACGGCCACGAAGCCCAACGCGGCCAGCCATCCGACGGGCAGGTGCAGGACCAGCGCCAGCGCATTGCCCAAGGTCGCACCGATGAAGAACAGCGGCGTTACCTCGCCGCCCTTGAAGCCGCTGGCCAGCGAACCCACCGTCAACAGCAGCTTCGCCATGAAGTCCCAGGGCGGCAGCGGATGCTGGAAGGCCTCGACGATCGTCGGGATGCCCAGGCCCGCGTAGCGCCATCCATCGGCGAACCAGACGACGGCGGCGATGACGATGCCACCGGCCAGCGGGCGCAGCGGCGCATAGGCAATCCTGCGTTTCATGAAGGCCTGGCCGGCGTGGGTCAGGTCGGCGAACAGCATGCCGGCCAGGCCGAACACGACGGCGGCCAGCACCACGGCAGCAAGCGGCCAGGGCCCGATGGCCGGCAGCATGCCGGCCGCGTAGTGCGTGTGATGGACGCCCCAGGCCGCAGTCACCTGGTCGGCCACGATGGCCGCGGTGAAGCACGGCAGCAGCGCGTCGTACCGCAGGCGCCCGATGACCAGCACTTCGAGCCCGAAGATCGCGCCGGCCAGCGGCGTGCCGAACACCGAGGAGAAGCCAGCGCTGATGCCGGCCATCAGCAGCACGCGCCGGTCCTCCGGCCGCAGCTTGAAGAGATGCGTCAGCTGGTCCGCCAGTGCGCCGCCCATCTGCACGGCCGTGCCCTCGCGGCCCACCGACGCGCCGAACAGATGCGAGATGACGGTGCTGACCAGGATCAGCGGCGCCATGCGCAGCGGAACCACCTTCTTCGGGTCGTGGACCTCGTCGATCAGCAGGTTGTTGCCCGCCTCGACGTCGCGGCCCAGCTTCAGGTAGACCCAGCCGACGACGAAGCCCGCCAGCGGCAGGCCCCAGATCAGCCAGCGATGCGCCTCGCGCAGGGCCGTCGCGCGCTCGAGCGCGAGAAGGAACAGCGCCGACGCGCTGCCGGCCAGGATCGCCACAAGGCTCGCCAGGACCAGCCAGCGGGCAACGTAGGGCAGAAGGTGGAAATGTTCGGGATGCTTGGGGCGCTTCATCGGTAGCCAGTGATTGAGACAGGAACTGGTCGACAAAGGCCTGGGTGCGCACCCACAAGGCCCTGGTCTCCCAGGACGATGTAGGCATCATCAGCGTCACGGCGCGGGCCGTGAGGCGGTTCACGGAGGAATGCCATCTCCGGAGCGCGGATTGTAGCCAGCGATCAGCGCAGCACCTCGATCAAGGCGTCGTAGACCAGCCGCACGCGGGCGGGCACCGGCGAGCGCTGGACGCGGTAGACGTAGACCGGCCAGGGCGTGGGGTCGTGGCGTTCGAGCACACGCACGAGCTGCCCGGACGCTATCCACGGGTCCGCCAGCGGCGCCACGATCTGGCCGAAGGCAAGACCCGCCACCACGGCCGCGCATTCCGCGTCGTGGTCGTCGGTGACGAAGACCGGCGTTGCCGGCGTGAACTTGCGATCGCGCGAGAAGTCCCAGGTATAGGGCCGGCCGGAGTTGGGATCGATCAGCGCGGTCAGCGGCTGCTTCTCCAGCTCGGCCACCGAGGCCGGCGCGCCGACACGGGCCAGCAGGCTGGGCGCGGCCACCGTGTACAGCGACATCGTGCCGAGCGGCTTGGCCACGAAGCGGCTGTCGCGCAAGGGGCCGACGCGCACGCCCACGTCGATCTTCTCCCCCACCACATCGGCCAGCCGGTTGGACAGGCGCAGGTCGAGCACGAGGCCCGGATGCTCAGTGAGCATCGGCGCCAGCATGCGCGGAATGTGCTGGCGACCCAGCACGCCGGGTGCGGCCACGCGCACCGTGCCCGCATGCTGCGACAAGGTGCGCCGGTCGATGCGCTGGAACAGCTGGTCCACGCCGCCGACCGCAACGCGCGCGCGCTCGGCCAGCGCGGCGCCGAAGTCCGTCAGCCGCACGCCGCGCGTGCTGCGATGAAAGAGCGACTCGCCCAGTTCGTCCTCCAGCTCGCGCACCGCGCGCGTGACGACCTGCGGCGACACGGCCAGGCGCTGCGCCGCCTCGCGAAAGTTCGCGGCGGCCGCGGCCGTGTAGAAGATGCGCAGCGATTCCAGGCGGTTGTTCATGCGCGCAAGTATTCCAGATATGGGAATTCTCAACTCGCCGGAATTCCATATACGCAGCCACGGCGAATCCCGAAACTGCAGGCGTTCCACAGCTCGAACACCTACCCACGAAAGGATTTCGCCATGAATGCATCGACACAGCTCAACATCTCCGGCAAGGTCGCCATCGTCACCGGCGCCAGCAGCGGCCTCGGCGAATCGACCGCCCTGCACCTCGCTGCCCGCGGCGCCAAGGTCGTGCTGGCCGCCCGCCGCGTCGACCGCCTGCAGAAGCTGGTGGACGACATCCGCGCCACCGGCGGCCAGGCCATCGCCGTGGCCACCGACGTCTCGAAGCGCGAGGACCTCGAGAAGCTCGCCGCCGCCACCGTCGAGGCCTTCGGCCGCATCGACGTGCTGGTCAACAACGCCGGCGTGATGCCGCTCTCGCCCATCGCCAAGCTGAAGGTCGATGAGTGGGACCGCACGATCGACGTCAACATCAAGGGCGTGCTCTACGGCATCGCCGCCGTGCTGCCGCGCATGCAGGCGCAGGGCAGCGGCCACATCATCAACATCTCGTCGATCGCCGGCATCAAGGTGTTCACGCCCATCGGCACCGTCTACAGCGCGACCAAGTTCGCCGTGCGCGCCATCTCCGAAGGGCTGCGCATCGAATCGGGCCCGAGCATCCGCGTCACCACGGTGTCGCCCGGCGCAGTGGAGTCCGAGCTGAAGCACGGCACGACCGACCCGGATTCCGCAGCCGGCGTAAAGGCCTTCTACGAAGCGAACCAGATCCCGGCCGATGCCGTGGCCCGCGCGGTCGTGTACGCCGTGGAGCAGCCGGCCGACGTGGACATCAACGAGATCGTGATCCGCCCGGTGTCGCAAGAGTTCTGATTCGGACGGCACAAGCAAAAGGGAAAAAGGGCGGACCGCGAGGTCCGCCCTTTTCTGTCTTGAACTTTCAGCAGCTCAGCTCAATCGTCCACCAGCTCGATCCCGGTGTACTGCGCGTGGCTCCACTTCAGCGCGATCTCGAGCTTGCGCGCGGCGCTGCCCTCGACCAGCGCAACGCGGCAGTCGATGAAGACATTGCCGTCCTCGCCGATCAGGCGCGGCTTGCTGCCCGGCGCGCAGGCGAGCGGCTCGCCGTCGAGGCTGGCTTCCAGCCAGGCCTGCGTGTCGTCATGGCCGCCGGAGAAACGGGCGACGAAGCGCAGCTTCTGCGCGCTGGCGGGCAGCGCACAGGACACCTCACGATAGTCACCGGGCGTGTCCGGCGCCTCGCAGCGCGAGGCCGCACTGGCGCTGGCGCCACTCGCCGCCAGCACGAGGCCGGCGGCGATGGCGAGGTCGCGTCCGATCACGAACGACGCTGGCGGCGCGCGACGACCGTCAGGCCGGCCAGGCCGAAGGCCAGCATGCCGAAGGTGGCGGGTTCCGGCACGGCGCTGACCGTGTTGACGGTGATGTTGTCGAAGGCCGCATTGCCCACGCCGCCGAAGGACACCGATTGCGCGGTACCGGTGAAGCTCAGCGTGATGCGCTGCCAGCTGCAGAAGCCCGAGTCGGTGCAGCCACCCAGCTGGGCGTTCTTGCTCAGGCTCACCGAGCCGAGTTCAGCGCCGGTGCCGTTGGCGCCGCCGTAGATCGTCACGACGTCGAGTTCCGAGGCCTGGGCCGAGTACCAGAAGGACAGTTCGCCGGTGAAGCCGGCGGCGACGTTCATGATCGTCGGCGCATCGGCGGCGAACATCACCGTGCCGTTCGTCGGGGCGTGCGAGAAGTACGGACCCAGCTCGTCGTTGGACAGCGCCAGCGCGGAGTCGGTGAACGAGATGCCCCAGTTCGGGCCGGCCACGCCGTTGTAGTAATCGCCGACGGACGCGAAGGACGTGGCGCCCTCGAAGTCGATCGTCGTGGTGGCGGCGAAGGCCGGCGCGGCGGCCAGGGCCAGGGCGGCAAGGCCCAGCTTGCGGATCAGAGTCATGGATCTCTCCTGCGAGAACGTTGGATTGATGAAGGAAAAACGGGGCTGGCGACTCCAGCGGCGAGCGCAGTCTAGGCAGCCGACCGCGACAGCCAAATGACGAAGCAGCATGGGCCGCATGCGGGTTTGCCCGTGGTCCAGGCCGTTGGGATCACGCGGATGTGTCACGTTGACGTCAAAGCTTCTGCTTAGCCTTTGCACGTTCTTCTTCACGGTTCTTCACTTCCCCGAACGAGGCAAAAAACATGACTCAACGATTCGCGAAGCGCGACGTGGCCCTGGCCGCTCTCGCCCTGCTCGCCACGAGCACCCTGTCGGTCGCACCGACCGTCGCCAGCGCCGGCACCAAGACGCCCGGCAAGTACGTCACCGGCGACTTCCACAACCACACGACCTGCTCGGACGGCTCGATCTCGATGCAGAAGCTGATCAAGAAGTCCACCGACAAGGGCGACACGCCCTGGGGCCTGGACTGGTTCGTGCAAGCCGGCCACGGCGGCAACGGCAACCGCAACTGCACGCTGGTCGAGGACGCCACGCTGTCCACCCCGGCCTATCCCTTCGTCGCCGGCAAGGGCCCGACGACGACCTGGACCGACAGCATCGGCGCAGCCAACCTGAAGGGTGACGGCGGCGGCGTGGGCGGCAACGGCAATATGTGGCGTTGGCAGTCGCTGCAGGAATACCAGTACCCGGTCGTGGAGTACCTGAACAGCCGCAACAACCTGCCGGTCTTCATCGGCATGGAATCGGTCGTCGCCGGCCACGAGCACACCTCGATGTCGGTCATCACCGGCCAGATCCCGCTCGCCACCGAGACGGCCTCACTGCCCGCCAGCGGCGCCTACACCGCCCTCGGCAATGCCGACGCGCTGGCCCAGTGGTCCTACTGCTTCGACCGCGGCGACACCGACAAGAGCCGCGGCAACATCACCGGCTCCTCGGTCGGCAACAACTGGAACTGCGCGGTCCCCGGCAGCAACAGCACCGCCGACGAGAGCTGGAACGCCACCGCCCAGAAGCTGCTTCCCGCAGGCGGCGCCGGCACCGGCACCAAGGGCCACCTGAAGACGCTGGAAGCGCTCAAGTGGATGAAGGCCAACCACGCCAACGGCAGCTACTACGTGCCGGCCCACCTGGAGCGCGCAGGCCCCTTCTTCGCCGACGGCAACCAGGGCTTCAACATCGAGCACCTGCGCAACTTCAACAACACCGCCCCGGCCATCGCCTTCGGCTTCGAGTCGCAGCCGGGCCACGGCGCCTCGGCCAACCGCGGCGAGTACCAGGTCAACCGCAACAACTTCGGCGGCGGCGTGATCGTCGACTCCGTCGGCGGCACGACCTACGGCGGCACCGGCGTCTACGCCGGCCAGATCGGCGGCGTGTGGGACGCGCTGCTCGGCGAAGGCCGCAACTTCTGGTACTTCGCCAGCTCCGACTGGCACAACCGCGGCAGCTTCGGCCCGGATGACCGCCGCTCGACGCAGGACTTCTACCCCGGCGAGTACGCCCGCGACTACGTGATGGTCCGCAACGGCAGCAACAAGCTGCGCCCGCAGACCATCGTCGACGGCCTGCGCACCGGCAACAGCTTCGTCGCCAACGGCCAGCTGATCGACCGCCTCGCCTTCGTCGCCTGCGCTTCCTACGCCGGCATCGCCGCGCGCACGAACGCATCGGTGGAAGCGATTGCCGTGGCCGCCGCCACGAACAACACCGACATCGACACCGCCGGCTGCGCCACGATGGGCGAGAAGCTCGTCGTCCGCCCGGGCGCAGAGATCGTCGTGACCATCGTCGCCCGCGACCCGGCCGGCACGAACTACTCGCCCTACACCTTCCCGAACCCCTCGCTGGCGCAAGTGGGCATCAACCAGCCGATCAACCAGCCGGTGCTGGACCACGTCGACCTGATCCGCGGCATGGTGACCGGCTACAAGACGCCGGGTGCTGCCGACTACTCGGGCGAATGGCCGCGCAACACCGCCTGGCTGCGCACTGACGGCACGACGGCCGACCTGTCCGTCGTCCCCGCCGGCGCGAAGAACACCTCGGCCGCGGTCATCAAGACCTTCGCCGGCACCGGCAACGGCGCCTGGACGACGGTGCAGTCCGGCGTGGACAACACCGCCTTCGTGAAGATGACCTACCGCATCCCGGCGGTGCAGGCTTCGCAGTACGTGCGTCTGCGCGGCACCAACATGCCCGCCGCCGTGCCCTACGAGACCGACGCCAACGGCAACCCGCTGGCCGACCTCTACACGAACGCCAACGACAGCAGCAAGCTGCGCATCGAGTGCAAGACCGTCGGCACCAACGTGCCGGCCACCGGCACGACCTACACCGGCACGGCGATCGACGGCTGCCCGGCACACCTGCCGGTCGTGGGCGGCAAGAAGATGGTGGCCTACGACGTGGCCGCCTGGTCCGACCTGTGGTTCTACAGCAACCCGATCTACGTTGAAGTCCAGGGCGGCACCACCGTCGCCGGCCTGAAATAAGTTGCTGATCAGATAGCGATACGTTTCCTTTTTCTCCATCGCCATTGCAACGCGATGTCCTCGCGCCGCACGGTTCGCCGTGCGGCGCCTTTTGATTTCTGAAGCCTCCTGAATACGAGTATGGACACGAGCCTCGACAACACCGTCCATCCCGCCACGCCGCGGCGCCCCCTGCCCGGCTGGCTGCGCGAGCCGCTGCTGCACTTCGCCGTGCTCGGCGCGCTGCTGTTCGCCATCGATCATTTCCTCGTCTCGCGCGCGGACGACCCGATGACCATCGTCGTCGGCGCCGACGTCGACAAGGAAGCCGTCTCGGTCTTCAAGGCCTCGCGCGGCCGCGATCCGAACGCCGAGGAACTGGCCGCGCTGCGCCGCGTCTGGCTCGACAACGAGGTGCTGTACCGCGAGGGCCTGTCGATGCAGGTGGATCGCGGCGACCCCTCGATCCGCGAGCGCGTGATCTTCAAGGCGCTGAGCGTCGTCGACGCCAACGTCAAGCTGCCGCCCATCGAGGACAAGACGCTGCGCGCCTGGTTCGAGGCGCACCGCGACAAGTACGACGACCCGGCCCGCTACGACTTCCAGGAAGCCGCGCTGGAAGGCAAGCCGGCCGAGGCCGAGGTGCGCGCCTTCGTCACCGCGCTCAATGCCGGCACGCCGGGCGATGCCAAGGCGGGCCTGCGCGTGTTCAAGAACCGCCCGCGCGAGAGCCTGGAGCCGGCCTATGGCGCCGACTTCGTCAAGGCGCTGGAAGGCACGCCCCCCGGCGAATGGCGCGCGCTGCAGACCAGGGACGGTTGGCGCGCGATCCGCGTCGACGCCGCCACGCCGGCCAAACCCGCCGACTTCACCGTGCTGCGCAATGTGATCGTGCAGGACTGGACCGACGCCGTGCTCTCCGAGCAGCGCAGCGCCGCCGTCGCCACCCTGGCGAAGAAGTACACGATCCGGACCAGCACGCCATGAGAGCCCTGCTGCTGATCCTGCTGACCCTGACCTGCGCACTGCGACCCGCCGGCGCGCACGAGATGAGCATGGCCGAGATGCAGCTGCGCGAGACCTCGCGCGGCGAATTCATCTGGCAATGGATGGCCACCGAGAAAGGCGCCGCCGCCGACCAGCTGCTGCCGCGCTGGCCCGAGCAGTGCCGGCTCGACAGCGAGGAGCAGAACGTGCTTCACTGCGGCGCCGACGGGCTCAGCGGTGAGCTGTCGATCGACGGCGTCGGCCGTACCTATTCGGCCGCGCTGGTCAAGGTCTACTGGCTCGACGGCCAGGCCCGCGTCTACACGCTCACCGCCGCGCAGCCCAGCGTCCACCTGTTCGGCTCGGCCGACGACCAGCGCGGCTGGAGTGAGATCGCCACCGCCTACACGGTCCTGGGCGTCGAACACATCCTGACCGGCATCGATCACCTGATGTTCGTCATCGGCCTGCTGTTCCTGGTCGGCTTCCGCCGCCAGCTGCTGTGGACCATCACCGCCTTCACCGCCGCGCACAGCCTCACGCTGGCCAGCAGCGCGCTGGGCCTCCTGGTGCTGCGCCCGCCGCCGGTGGAAGCGACGATCGCCCTGTCCATCGTGCTGGTGGCCGGCGAGGCGCTGCACTCGCGGCAGACGCTGGCGCGGCGCTGGCCGGCGCTGATCGCCTTCCTGTTCGGCCTGGTGCACGGCCTGGGCTTCGCCGGCGCGCTGAAGGAGATCGGCCAGCCCGCGCAGCATCTGCCGGTGGCCTTGCTGACCTTCAACGTCGGCGTGGAGATCGGCCAGCTGATGACCCTGGGGCTGTGCTGGCTGCTGTGGAAGCTGGCCGCGCGCTGGCCGGCGCTGGCGAAGCTGCGCACGGCGCTGCTCTACGTGATCGGCAGTTGCGCCGCCTACTGGTCCTGGCTGCGCATCGCCGCCATCTTTGCTTGACGAGATTCATGGACGAGATCATTCCGCTCTTCCCCACCCCCTTCATGCGCGTGCCCGGCGCCTTGCCGCCGCCGCTGGTCGTCGCGCTGGCGGCGCACTTCAGCGGCATGGCCGTGCAGGACAACAACTCCAGCGCCAAGCTCTCGCACACGCGCATGCTCAAGCCCGCCGACAGCCCGCTGCTGGTCGATGTGGCAGGCCTCGTCACGCCGAAGATCGGCGAGTTCGGCGCGCTGCTGTTCGGCGAGCGCATGGGCTGGTCGATCAAGGAGATGTGGGTCAACGTGCTGGACCACGGCGGCCACCAGGCGATGCACAACCACGCCAACAGCTTCTGCTCCGGCGTGATCTACCTGACGCCGACACACGAGTCCGCCCGCACCGTGTTCATGAAGTCACCCGGCGGCCACGACTTCTCGTTCAAGAACGACCACGACGGCGTCGCCACCAGCGCCTACAACGCAGAGAAATGGGTCAGCCCCGACCCGAGCCCCGGCGACATGGTGCTGTTCCCCAGCTACCTGATGCACGCGGTGCCGCCTAACGCCGGAGATCGACGGATCAGCCTGGCCTTCAATGCGATCCCGGCACGCTTGGAATCCTGGGGCTACACGGTGCGGTTCAGCGGATGAGGAGATTCCTGCCTGCGGCCTTGATGACCGCATCCGGCTTCGCCGGGCTCGGCTACCAGATCGTCTGGACCCAGCAGGGCGCGCTGTGGCTGGGGCACGAGGCCGCCGCCGTGCTGGCCGTCGTCGCGGCCTTCTTCGGCGGCCTCGCGCTGGGTGCGCTGGCGCTCGGGCCGCGTATCGAGCGCAGCGCGCGCCCGCGCCACTGGTACGCGGGCTGCGAGCTGCTGATCGCCGCCTGGGGCCTGGTGCTGATCTTCGGCATGGCACCGTTCAGCGCCTGGGCTGCGCGGCTGATCGGCGAGCAGCCCGCCCCGGCTTGGCAGTGGACGGTCGCCTTC
Source organism: Roseateles agri (assembly GCF_034043675.1). Classification (NCBI taxonomy): domain Bacteria; kingdom Pseudomonadati; phylum Pseudomonadota; class Betaproteobacteria; order Burkholderiales; family Sphaerotilaceae; genus Roseateles; species Roseateles agri. The sequence continues at coordinate 21,438 of NZ_JAXCLA010000002.1, forward strand.
CTGGGCAGCTTCGCGCTGCTGCTGCCGGCCACCGCGGCGATGGGCGCGACCTTGCCAGCGATGGAGCGGCTGGTCGCCGCCGAAGGCCGCCGCTCGATCGCGCTGCTCTATGCCTTCAACACCTTCGGCGCGGTGCTGGGCGTGCTGGCCACCGCCTTCTGGCTGGTGCCCGAATGGGGCCTGGCGCGCACGGCGGGTCTCTGCGTGGCGCTGAACCTGTTCTGCGCAGCGGCAGCGTGGAAGATCTTCCCCGCCAGCAGTGCGGTGCCGGCGGGCGGTGACGCCACGGCGCGTGGCCCGCTGCTGCGCCTGTTCGCCACCGGCCTGCTGGGCATCGGCTACGAGGTGCTGGTCGTGCGCGTGCTGAGCCAGGTGGCCGAGGACACGGTCTACACCTTCGCGCTGCTGCTGGCCGTCTATCTGGTGGGCAGTGCGCTGGGCGCGGCGGCCTGGGCGCGCTGGCTGCGCGGGCGGGCCACGCGCGATGCACTGTTGACCGCGCTGGCCACGACATGCCTGCTCGGCACGGCCAGCCTCTGGGCGGCGGATGCGCTGAAGCTCGCCGTGACGTCCATGCTGCCCGAGAGCATGGCGGGCGCCGTCGCCGGCGAAGCGGCGCTGGCCATCGCCGCCTTCCTGCTGCCCACGCTGGCGATGGGCGCGCTGTTCAGCCAGCTTGCCGACGAGGCGAACGCTGGCGGCGCCGGCTTCGGCCGCGCCCTGGGCTTCAACACCGCCGGTGCCGCGCTGGCGCCGCTCCTCTTCGGCGTTCTGCTGGCACCGATGCTGGGCCCCAAGCTGTGCCTGCTGCTCGTCGCCGCCGGCTACCTGGCAATGGTGGCCCGGCCGATGCTCGCCGCACTGCCGGCCGGCGCCGCCGCCGCGCTGGTCCTGTTCGCGCCGCCGCTGGCCTTCGTGGACTTGCCCGAGGGCGGCCGCATCGTCAGCTATGCCGATGGCGCAATGGCCGCGGTCAGCGTCGTCGAGGACGCGCAGGGCGTATCGCGCCTGCGCATCAACAACCGCCAGCAGGAAGGCAGCAGCACGAGCCGTCTCGTCGATGCGCGCCAGGCGCTGCTGCCGCTGCTGCTGCACCCGGCCCCGCAGCATGCGCTGTTCCTGGGCCTGGGAACCGGCGTCACCGCGGCGTCCGCCGCACAGGACCCGACCCTCACCGTCGACGCGGTGGAGCTGCTGCCCGAGGTGATCGCCGCATCCGCGCACTTCACCGAGCAACTCGATCCGGCGCCGCGTGCGCTGCACATGCGCTCCGCCGATGCGCGGCGTTATGTGCGTGCCGCCGGGCAGCGCTACGACGTGATCGTGTCCGACAACTTCCACCCGGCGCGCAGCGGCTCCGGCTCGCTGTACACGGTGGAGCACTTCGCCGCCGTGCGCGAGCGGCTGGCCGATGGCGGTCTGTTCTGCCAATGGCTGCCGCTGCACCAGCTCGACCTGGAAACGCTGCGCAGCATCGTCCGCTCCTTCGTTGCCGTGTACCCGCAGGGCACGGCACTGCTGGCGAGCAACAGCCTCGCCACGCCGGTGCTGGGCCTGGTGAGCCACGCCGGCTTCGACGCCACAACGCTGCGCCGCCGCATCGAGACCGCCGCCTGGCCCGAGCCGCCGGCCGACTTCGGCATCGAGGACGAGTACGCGCTGCTCGGCAGCTTCGTCGCCGGCCCGACCGCGCTGCGCGCCTTCGCCGGCGACGCGCCGGCCAACACCGACGATCGCCCGGTCGTCGCCTACCGGGCGCCACGCATCACCTACGCACCGGATGCCGAGCCGCAGGACCGCCTGATCGCGCTGCTCGGCCAGGTCCGCATCACGCCGACCGAGCTGACGGGCACCGACTCGCCACGACTGGCCGCCTACTGGTCGGCCCGCCAGCGCTACCTGGATATCGGCCGCGGCGTGCGGCCCAGCGCCGACGTCCGCCAGATGCTGGCCCAGTTGCAGCGCCCGCTGCTGGAGGTGCTGCACACCAGCCCCGACTTCCGCCCCGCCTACGACCCGCTGCTGCGCATGGCGATGGCGCTGGGGCCGATGCAGCCCACGCAGGCGCGAGCGTTGCTGGGCGAACTGGCCCAGGTGCAGCCTGCCCGATCCGAGGCCCGACAGGCGCTGGCCGACATCGCCGATTGAGCATCTTCATGCGAAGGCCGCAGATGCATAGCCGTTTTAGTCGCTTCACCGCGGCCACGGCTTCCGCAAGACTGCGGCCCCATGAGCAGCAGCACCGACACCGTCTTCCTTCAATCCGCCACGGCGCCTGGCGCCGCTCCCGATGACCCGACGGGGCCAGGTCTTGCCCGGCTGCGCGAGCAGCTCGCCGCCACCGCCGTCGAGCGCGATCGCCAGGGCGGGCATGCCGCCGAACAGCGCGAGCTGATCCGCGCCAGCGGCCTGCTGGCGCTGACGATCCCGCGCGAGCTGGGCGGCCTCGGCGGCAGCCTCACCGACTTCTACCGCGCGCTGCGCGAGCTGGCCCAGGTGGACAGCGCGCTGGCACACCTGTTCGGCTTCCACCATCTGCAGCTCTTCGGCGTGCAGCTCTACGGCGGCCCCGCAGCCATCGCTCACGGTGCGCGCCACCTGCGCGAGACGGCCGAGCAGCGCCTGTTCTGGGGCAATGCGCTGAACCCGGCCGACACGCGCCTGCTGGCCCGCAAGGTCGACGGCGGCTGGCGGCTCGAAGGCATCAAGGGCTTCTGCTCGGGCGCGCTGGGTTCCGACCGGCTGACCGTCTCGGCGCTCACCCGCGACGGCGCCCTGCTGATCGGCATCGTGCCGACGCGCCGCGAGGGCGTGCAGGTGAGCCAGGACTGGGACGCCTTCGGCCAGCGCCAGACCGACAGCGGCAGCGTACGCTTCGTCGATGTCTGGCTGGCCGATGACGAACTACTCCAGCAGCCCCGCGTCGCCAGCACGCCGCGCGCCACCCTGCGCTCGCAGATCGCGCAGCTGATCATGTCCAACCTCTACCTCGGCATCGCCGAAGGTGCCTTCGACGAGGCGCGCCGCTACACCTTGACGCAGAGCCGGCCCTGGTTCGCCTCGGGCGTCGAGCGCGCGGCGGACGACCCCTATGTGCAGCAGCGCTACGGCGACCTGTGGCTGTACGTGCGCTCGGCGCAGGCGGTCACCGAGGCGGCGGTACGCCGGCTGGAGGCTGCGCTGGCTCGCGGCGAGGCGCTGACGGCGCAGGAGCGCGGCGAAGTGGCCGTGGCCGGCGCCGAGGCCAAGGTGCTGGCGCACCGCGCGGGCCTGGAGGTCAGCACGCAGCTGTTCGAGCTGACCGGCGCGCGCAGCACCTCGGCCCGCTTCGGCCTGGACCGCTTCTGGCGCAACGCCCGCGTACACACGCTGCACGACCCGGTCGACTACAAGCTGCGCGACCTGGGCCGCTTCCGGCTCGAAGGCCGCATCCCCGAACCGACTTCGTACTCCTGAAGATGAGCGTCATCGGCAGCATTCCCCATCCGCTGATCCGACTCGATGGCGTGTCGAAATCCTTCGGCAGCTTCGCCGCCGTGCGCGACGTCAGCCTGCAGGTGCGCGAGGGCGAGATCCTCGGCCTGATCGGCCGCAGCGGCGCCGGCAAGTCCACCCTGCTGCGCCTGATCAATCTGCTGGAGCGGCCCGACACCGGCCGCGTGTTCGTCGCGGGCCAGGAGCTGACGCGCCTGGGCAGCACCGAGTTGCGCGCCGCGCGGCGCCAGATCGGCATGATCTTCCAGCAGTTCAACCTGCTGCAGAACGCCACCGCGGCCGAGAACGTCGCCTTCCCGCTGCGGCTGGACGGCAAGGCCTCGCGCGCCGAGATCGCGGCCCGCGTCGACGAATGCCTGGCCCTGGTGGGCCTGCAGGACAAGGCGGCCAGCTATCCGGCGCAGTTGAGCGGCGGCCAGAAGCAGCGCGTGGCGATCGCCCGTGCGCTGGCGCCGCGGCCGGCCGTGCTGCTGTGCGACGAGCCGACTTCGGCGCTCGATGCCGAGACCACGCGCGAACTGCTCGCCACCTTGGCCGACATCAACGCGCGGCTGGGCGTCACGCTGGTGATCGTCACCCACGAGCTGCCGGTCGTGCAGGCACTGTGCCGGCAGGCGGCGGTGGTCGAGAACGGCCGCATCGTCGAGCAGTTCGCCGTGGCCGAGGCCGCGCAGGGCCAGAGCACCTTGGCGCGCGAGGTGGCCTATGCCTGAGTTGCCTGATCACATCGTCGAACTGCTGCCCGATCTGGTGCTGGCCATCGGCCAGACCGCGCTGATGTTGGGCGTGGGCCTGGCCGCGGCGCTGGCCTTCGGCGGTCCGCTGGGCGTGCTTCTGTTCCGCCTGAAGCCTGGGCCTGTCTCCGGCCTGCTGAACTGGCTCGTGAATACGGTGCGCAGCTTCCCCTTCATCATCCTGCTGGTGGCGTTGGTGCCGTTCACGCGGGTGCTGACCGGCACCTCGATCGGCCCACTGGCGGCGGCCGTGCCGCTGTCCTTCGCAGCCATCCCCTACTTCGCCCGCCTGGTCGAGCAATGCCTGCGCGAGGTGCCGCGCGGCGTCATCGAAGCGGCGCAGGCGATGGGCGCCAGCGAGTTCCAGATCATCACCCGCGTGCTGCTGCGCGAGGCCCGCTCGGGCCTGGCCGGCGCGCTGACGGTGCTGGCGATCAGCTTCCTCTCGTACTCCGCCGTGGCCGGCGTCGTCGGCGGTGGCGGCATCGGCGACCTGGCGATCCGCTACGGCTACTACCGCTTCCAGACCGACGTGATGGTGCTGACCGTCGCGATCCTGATCGCGCTGGTGCAGCTCATTCAATTCATCGGCAACACCGCCGCGCGCCGGCTCGACAAACGCTAACCCCGCAAATCCACTGACATGAACACGATCCGCCGCTCGCTGCTCGCACTCGCCCTCGTCGCGACCACCACCGCCACCTTCGCCGCCGAGCCGAAGAAGGAACTCGTCATCGGCGCCACCGCCGGCTCCAACATCGAGGTGCTGCGCCTGGGCATCAAGCCGCTGCTGGAGCAGAAGGGCTACAAGGTCAAGCTGGTCGAGTTCAACGACTACGTGCAGCCCAACCTCGCGCTGGCCCAGGGCTCGCTGGACGCCAACTTCTTCCAGCACACGATCTACCTGAACCGCTTCCGCGAGGACCGCAAGCTGGACTTGGTGGAGATCGTCCAGGGCCCGATGGCGCCGTTCGGCATCTACTCGAAGAAGCGCAAGAGCATTGCCGAGGCCAAGCCCGGCGACCGCATCACCCTGGCCAACGATCCCGCCAACCTGGCCCACGGCCTGGCGCTGCTGGCCGACCTGAAGCTGATCACCCTGAAGCCCGGCGCCGATCCGATCCGCGTCACCGAGAAGGACGTGGCCAGCAACCCGCTGAACCTGAAGCTGCAGCCGCTGGAAGCCGCGCAACTGCCGCGCACCCTGGACGACGCCGACTACGCGATCGTCAACGGCAACTTCGCGATCTCCTCGGGCCTGAAGCTCACCGACGCATTGGTGCTGGAGAAGACGCCGGCGCACTACATGCTGGTCGTCGCCGTGAAGGGCCCGGACAAGGATGCCCCGTGGAGCCGCGACCTCGCCGCCGCCTTCCACGCGCCGCAGTTCAAGGCGGTACTGGAAAAGAACTTCCCCGGCTACGCCCGCCCGGACTTCCTGCAATGAGCGCGCCACGCCAGATCCGCTTCAACGCGTTCACGATGAACACGGTCGGGCACCAGTCGCCCGGCCTGTGGACCCATCCGAAGGACGAGTCCCACCGCTACACCGACGCGAACTACTGGCAGGACCTGGCACGGCTGCTGGAGCGCGGCCGCTTCGACGGCGTGTTCCTCGCCGACGTGCTGGGCGTCTACGACGTCTACCAGGGCGCGGCCGACGCGGCGCTGCGCCACGGCGCGCAGGCACCGCTGAACGACCCGCTGGCGCTGGTGCCGTTGATGGCAGGCGTGACCAAGCACCTGGGCTTCGGCATCACCGCCGCGCTGAGCTACGAGCACCCCTACACCTTTGCCCGCCGCGTCTCGACGCTGGACCACCTGACCCGCGGCAGGATCGGCTGGAACATCGTCACCGGCTACTTGGACAGCGCCGCGCGCAACCTCGGCCTGGCGCAGCAGCTGGCCCACGACGAGCGCTACGACCTGGCCGACGAATACCTGGAGGTCGTCTACAAGCTCTGGGAGAACAGCTGGGACGAAGACGCGGTGCGGCGCGACAAGAGCGCGCGCGTGTTCACCGACCCCGCCAAGGTCCATCCGATCCGACACAGCGGCCCCAACTTCCAGGTGCCGGGCATCCACCTCAGCGAGCCCTCGCCGCAGCGCACGCCGGTGCTGTTCCAGGCCGGCACCTCGCAGCGCGGCCGCGCCTTCGCCGGCCGCCATGCTGAATGCGTGTTCGTCAGCGGGCCCAGCAAGACGGTGGTGAAGGGCTATGTGGACGGCGTGCGTGCCTCCGTCGTCGCGGCCGGGCGCCGTGCAGAGGATGTGCTGGTCTACGCGCAGGCGCTGGTCATCACCGGCGCCACCGAGGCCGAGGCGCGCGACAAGCTGGAGGAGTACCGCCGGCATGTCGACATCGAGGCCGCGCTGGCGCTGCTGTCCGGCTGGACCGGCGTGGACTTCTCGCGCTACCCGCCGGACGCGACGATCGAATACCTCGACACCCAGGCCGGCCGCGCCGCGCTGGCCTCGTTCAGCAGCGCCGACCCGGACCGCCGCTGGACCGTGCGCGAGGCGGCCGAGTTCATCGGCCTGGGCGGCCGCGGGCCGGTCATCGTCGGCAGCCCGGCCCAGGTGGCGGACCAGTTGATCGACTGGCAGGACGCCACCGGCGTCGACGGCTTCAACCTCACCTACGCCGTGGCCCACGAAGACCTGCGCGAGGTGGTCGACCGCGTCGTGCCCGAGCTGCAGTCGCGCGGCCGCTACCGCAGCGAGTACGAGCCCGGCAGCTACCGCCACAAGCTGTTCGGCCGCGGCCCGCGGCTGGACGCCCACCACGCCGGCCGCCAGGTCCGCATCGATCCCCCGCCATCCGAACTGGAGCAAGCCGCATGACGACTTCCCTCAATCGCCGCCACGCCCTCGCGCTGGGCCTTGCTGCCGGCATGCCGGCGCTCAGTTCCGCGCAGGCCTCGGCCAAGACGCTGCGCATCGGCTACCAGAAGTTCAACACGCTCAACATCCTGAAGGGCGCCGGCCAGTTGGAGGCGGCGCTGAAGCCACTGGGCTGGAGCGTGAGCTGGAAGGAGTTCGCCACCGGCCCGGTGCTGCTGGAGGCACTGAATGCCGGCGCGATCGACTTCGGCCATGCGGCCGACACGCCCAGCGTGTTCGCGCAGGCGGCCGGCGTGCGCGCCGTCTACCTGGCGGCCGAGCAACCCTACCCGCAAGGCATCGCGATCCTGGTGCCGCAGGACTCACCGCTGAAGACGGTGGCGGACCTGAAGGGCCGCCGCATCGCCGTCGGCCGCGGCTGGAACGTGCAGTACCTGCTGGTGCGCGCGCTGGAGGACGCGGGCCTCTCGTTCGACGACGTTCAGCCGGCCTGGGTCAACACGGCGGCCGATGCGCGCAGCGCCTTCGAGTCGGGCAAGGTCGACGCGGTCGGGCTGTGGGATCCGTTCCTGGCCGGCGCGGAGCTGAACGGCAAGCCGCGCGTGCTGCGCAACGGCGAGGGCCTGTCGAACAACCGCACCTTCTACCTGGCCGCCACCGACTTCGCCGAACAGCAGGGCCAGGTCTTGCGCACCGTGTTCGCCGAGCTGCGCAAGACCAACGACTGGGCCGACCGCCATCCGCAGCAGGTGGCCGAGCAACTGGCGCCGCAGCTGGGCGTGCCGGTCCCCGTGCTCGCGCTGGCGACCGGGCGGCGCCGCTACACAGCGGTGCCGATCGACGCGACCATCGTCGCCGAGCAGCAGCGCATCGCCGACACCTTCTTCAAGCTGAAGCTGATCCCGCGCGCGGTGCAGGTGCGCGACGCCGTCTTCACCCGCGACACCTACGTTTGACCGCTACATCTGACCGAGTACCCCCGATGATCCAACGCCGAACGCTGCTGCGGGCCGCAGCACTCGCCTCTTCCCCATTGGCACTCGCCGCCCGCGCCGCGGCGCCGCTGCAGGAGCTGCGCCTCGACTACGCCTACTACTCGCCGTCCAGCCTGGTACTGCGGCGCTTCGGCTGGCTGGAGGAGGATTTCAAGAAGGACGGCGTGCCGGTGCGCTGGGTGCTCAGCGCCGGCAGCAACCGCGCGCTGGAATACCTGAACGCCGGCAGCATCGACATCGGCTCCACGGCCGGCCTCGCTGCGCTGCTGGGCCGCGCGAACGGCAACCCGATCCGGGCGCCCTACATCTTCTCGCGGCCCGAATGGACGGCGCTGGTCGTGCGCCACGACTCGAACATCAAGACCTTGGCCGACCTGAAGGGCAAGAAGGTCGCCGCGACCAAGGGCACCGATCCCTACCTGTTCCTGCTGCGCGCGCTGCACGTGGCCGGCCTCAAGCGCGATGACATCGAGCACGTGGCGCTGCAGCATGCCGACGGCCGCGCGGCGCTGGAGCAGGGGCGCGTCGACGCCTGGGCCGGCCTCGATCCGCTGATGGCCGCCAGCGAGCTGGACCAGGGCTCGCGGCTGATCTACCGCAACGTGGCCTTCAACACCTATGGCTTCCTGAACGTACGCGAGGAATTCCTCGCCAACCAGCCGCAGGCGGTGCGTCGCGTGATCGCCGGCTACGAGCGGGCCCGGCAATGGATCCTCGCCAACACCACAGAGGCGGCCAAGATCCTGTCGGAGGAGGCCAAGGTGAGCCTGCCGGTCGCCCTGCTGCAGATCAAGCTGCGCACCGACCTGAGCCATCCGCTGCCGACGGCCGAGCATGTGCAGGCGCTGCAGGCGGCCGCGCCGATCCTGCTGTCCGAACAACTGGTGCGGCCCGGCACGGACCTGAACCGCACGGTGCTGGAACTGGTCGACACGCGCTTCGCCGCGCCGCTGCTGGCGCGAGCCTGACGACGATGGCGAACGTGAACGCCGAGGCCAGCGCCAAGCTGGACGCGCCGGCGCCGCTACGGCTGCCCGTGCTGCGCCTGCCGCGCGCCGCGCTGGGCCTGCTGCTGCCGGTGCTGGTGCTGCTGGCGATCGAAGTGGCCGTGCGCGCCGGCTGGATCGCCTCGCACCTGCTGCCGGCGCCCAGCGAGGTGCTGCGCACCCTGGGCGAGCTGGCCTCGCGCCAGGCGCTGACGGCGCACATCGCGGCCAGCACCTTGCGCGTGGCGGCCGGCTTCGCGCTGGGTGCTGCGGCCGCGCTGCTGCTGGGCGCCTGGGTCGGCCTGTCGCCGCTGGCGCATGCGTTGCTGGACCCGAGCTTCCAGGCGCTGCGGGCGATTCCGTCGCTGGCCTGGGTGCCACTGCTGCTGCTCTGGCTGGGCATCGACGAGGCGCCGAAGATCGCGCTGATCGCGATCGGCGCCTTCTTCCCGATCTACATGGGCGTGGCCTCGGGCATTGCCGATGTGGACCGCCGGCTCGTCGAGGTGGCGCAGCTGCGCGGGCTCACGCGCGGCCAACTGGCCCGCCGCGTGCTGCTGCCGGCCGCGCTGCCGGCGCTGCTGAACGGGCTGCGCCTGGGGCTCTCGCTGGCCTGGATGTTCATGGTGGCGGCCGAGCTGATCGCCGCGAGCCGGGGCCTCGGCTACCTGCTCAGCGACGGGCGCGAGACCGGCCGTGCCGACATCGTGCTCGCCGCGATCGGGCTGCTGGCGCTGCTGGGCAAGCTCAGCGATGGATTGATGGCCGCCGTGGAGGCGCGCGCGCTCCACTGGCGCGATGGTTTCGAAAGCAACGCACGATGACGACACTCCTGCTGGATCTGCATGTGCGCCGCAAGGCCTACCCTGGTGGCCGCACGGTGCTGACCGATATCCGCCTGCAGCTGCAGGCCGGCGAGGTGGTGAGCCTCGTCGGCGCCAGCGGCTGCGGCAAAAGCACCTTGCTGCGCATCGCTGCCGGGCTGGACGACATCTTCGAGGGCCATGCGCTGCTCGAAGGCAAGCCGCTGGGCCTGCGCCGCGTCAGCCGCGCGACCGTCTCCGCGGTGGGCGTCGTATTCCAGGAGCCGCGCCTGTTCCCCTGGCTCGACGTCGCGGCGAACATCGGCTTCGACGGCAGCGCGGAATACGACGCGAAGCGCGTCTCGGCGCTGCTGGACGAGGTGGGCCTGGCCGGCTACGAGCGGGCGCTGCCCAAGCAGTTGTCTGGCGGCCAGGCGCAGCGCGTCGCGATTGCCCGGGCGCTCTACACCGGCCCGCGGCTGTTGCTGCTCGACGAGCCCTTCTCGGCGCTGGACGCGTTCACCCGCGTCCGCCTGCAGGACCTGGTACTGGAGCTGGCCCAGCGCCACGGCGCGAGCCTGCTGGTCGTCACGCACGAGCTGGAGGAAGCAGTGCTGCTGTCCGACCGCGTGCTGCTGCTGGACGAGGGCCACATCGCACGCGAGCTGACGGTGCCGCTGGCCCGCCCGCGTTCGCGCGACGACTCGGCGCTGACCCGCCTGCGGCGCGAGCTGCATGGCGCGCTGAAGCAGGCGGCCTGATCGAATCATTCCTTTTGCGTTTGTCTCCTCACCCTGATCGGGTGATTTCGCACCTCGCCGAGGGGCCGCAAGCCCCTCGGCAGGTGCATTTTTTTGGGCGGAGCGGCTCACTACAATTCGCCGATCCCATCCAGCCCGCCTTCCACGAGAAGGCCAGCCGCACGCCTATGGACACCCGCACCTCCCAGATCACCCTGCGCGTAGAGCGCATCCGCGACGCGCTGAAGGCGGCTGACGCCCAGGCCGCCTTGGTCCTCTCGGCCGATCCGCACCTGTCCGAATACCTGCCCGAGCGCTGGCAGGGCCGCCAGTGGGCCTCGGGCTTCACCGGCTCGATGGGCACCCTGGTCGTCACGCGCGAGCGTGCCGCCGTCTTCGCCGACAGCCGCTACTGGTCGCAGGCCGAGGCCGAGCTGGCCGGCACCGGCATCGAGCTGCAGAAGATCCCGACCGGCGCGGCCACGCACTACATCGAATGGATCGCCGCGCAGCTGAAGGCGGGCGAGACGCTCGTCGTCGACGGCCAGGTGCTGAGCCTGGCGCTGGCGCAGCAACTGCGCGCGGCGATGGAGCGGGCCGGCATCGCGTTGCGCACCGACGTCGACGTATTCGCCAGCGCCTGGGAGGGCCGCCCCGGCCTGCCCGCCGCGGCGATCTACGAGCACCTGCCGCCGGAGGCCGTCGTCAGCCGCGCCGACAAGCTGGCCCATGTGCGCGCGGCGATGGCCCGCGCTGGCGCCAGCCATCACTTCGTCTCGACCGTCGACGACATCGGCTGGCTCCTGAACCTGCGCGGCTCCGACGTCGACTACAACCCAGTCTTCCTCGCTCACGTGCTGCTCGATGCGCAGCGCGCCACCTTGTTCATCGCCGCCGGCAAGCTGCCGGCCGAGGTGCAGGCGCGCCTGGCCGCCGACGGCGTCGACGTGGCCGACTACGCACAGGCACCCGCGGCGCTGGCCGCCCTACCCGCCAGCGCCGTGCTGCTGCTGGACCCGCGCCGCGTGACCCTGGGCCTGCGCGAGGCCGTGCCCGGCGGCGTGCGCGTCGTCGAGCAGATCAACCCGAGCACGCTGGCCAAGAGCCAAAAGACCCGCGCCGAGGCCGGCTTCGTGCGCGAGGCGATGGTGCAGGACGGCGTGGCCATGTGCGAGTTCTACGCCTGGTTCGAGGCTGCGCTGCTGCGCGGCGAGCCGATGACGGAGCTGACCGTCGACGAGCAGCTGAGCGCCGCCCGCGCCCGCCGCCCCGGCTTCATCGGCCTGAGCTTCCCGGTGATCGCAGGCTTCAACGCCAACGGCGCGATGCCGCACTACCGCGCCACGCCTGCCTCGTTCGCGAAGATCGAGGGCGACGGCCTGCTGCTGATCGACTCCGGCGGCCAGTACCTCGGCGGCACGACCGACATCACCCGCGTGTGGCCGATCGGCGCCGTCAGCGCCGAGCAGAAGCGTGACTACACGCTGGTGCTCAAGGGCATGATCAATCTCAGCACCGCCGTGTTCCCGCGCGGCACGCTGAGCCCGATGCTGGACGCGCTGGCGCGCCTGCCGCTGTGGCAGCACGGCCTGGACTACGGCCACGGCACCGGCCACGGCGTGGGCTACTTCATGAACGTGCACGAAGGCCCGCAGAGCATCTCCAAGGCCGTGCCCGAGGCGACGATGGCGATGGAGCCGGGCATGATCACCTCGAACGAGCCGGGCCTGTACCGGCCGGGCCAGTGGGGCGTGCGGATCGAGAACCTGGTGCTGAACGTGCCGAAGCCGACGCAGGAGAAGGGTCAGTTCGGCGACATGCTGGAATTCGAGACGCTGACCTTGTGCCCGATCGACACGCGCTGCGTGGACCAGAGCCTGATGCGCCCGGACGAACTCAAGTGGCTGGACGACTATCACGCCACCGTGCGCGCGGCGCTGGCGCCGCATCTTGCCGGCGCCGCGCTCGATTGGCTCACCGAGCGGACGCAGCCGCTGCTGAAGTCCTGACCACCCCTCGGCCCGCGGCCTTCGCCGCGTAGCAGGCCTGATCGGCGGCCTCCGCCCACTGGGCGGCGCTACTGATTGCCGGCGCCAGCGGGGCGACGCCGGCACTGGCGCCGACCTTGAGCGACCGCGCGCCCCACGGCACGTTCAGCTCGGCAATCTGCGAGCAGACCTTCTCGGCGATCTGCAGCGCCACCTCGAATTCGCAGCGCTCCAGCAGCAGGGCGAATTCATCGCCCCCGATGCGTGCGGCGAGATCCCCCGGGCGGATGGACGCCGTGAGCAGGCGGGCGATGGCCATCAGGACGGCATCGCCGGCCGCATGCCCTTCGAGGTCGTTGACCGGCTTGAAGCGGTCCAGGTCCAGGTACACGATGGCCGCGGGCACCGAGCGCGGGAGCGCGCCGACCAGCCGCGCGGTGCGGTGCTCGAACATCTTGCGGTTGGCGAGGCCGGTGAGCGCGTCGTGGGTCGCCGCCCATTGCAGCTCCTGCTGCGCGTTCCGCTGGGAGGTGACGTCGCTGAGGGTCCAGATGAAGCGCGCACTCGAGCCCGACGAGTCCAATGGATTGCACTTCAGCTGCCCCCAGAACTGCACGCCATCGGCCCGGCGCATCAGCCATTCGCCGCTCTGCCCGCAGGCCGCGGAAGCGCCGGGATCGGGGCGTTCCGAGGGGGAAACGCCGGCGAATATCCGGTCGGTCGATGAGCCGAGCAGTGCGGACTTGTCGAGGCCGAGCACCTCGCAGAAGCCGTTGCTGACCAGCTCGAACTTGCCATCGGACACGAAGGCGATGCCGATCGGCGCCGAGTCGACCGCGGAGCCGAGCATCTGCAGCAGATGCTCCTTCTCGGCTTCGAGGCGCTGCCGCTCGATCGCACCTTCGCGCAGCACGGCGGAGAGCTCGCCCAGTTCGCCCCGGCATGCGGGCCAGCCCAGCTCCGGCGGCATCTGCTGGTCCACCGCATGCGCCACCCGCTGGCGCAGGACGGTCAGGGGACTCAGCAGCCACCACAGCAGAGCCAGCAGCAGCACGGAGAGGGCCGACACCAGCGCCAGCGCCCAACTGATGGCGTAGCGCTTGGCGTCATGCAGCGGCTGCAGCAGATCCGCCTCCGAGCTGGCGCGCCACACCATCCAGTCGGTGCCCGGCACGCCGGCGGCGGTCACCATCTCCTGCGGCTGGTTGAGCTCGAGGCCCGCCGGTTCGAGCGGACTCCCGCGGGCGACCCATGCTTCGTAGGCCTCGCCGAGCCGGGGTTCCTGGGCGACGTTCCGCAGGACGTCCGCATGGCCGGCCGGCGCGATGATCCGGCCGCTGGAATCGGCCACCAGGGTCAGGGCATTCGCGTCGGTACTGCGTTCCGTCAGGTCGTCCAGGAACTCGCGGCTGGCCAGCTTCAGGTTGCCGCACAGGATGAAGCGGACGTTCTTGTCCTCGTCGTACACCGGCACGGTCAGGATGACGATCCAGTCCCCGGTCACGAGGCTGCGGATCGGCTCCGAGATGAGGGGCCTGCGCTCACCCAGCGTGTGCTGCACGTAGGAGCGCTTCGACAGGTCGACATCCACCGGCCGCAGGCCGCTCTCGTCGACCAGCCAGCGCATCTCTCCCGTGGGCGGCACGACGAAGAGGCTGGAGAACAGGCTGCGCAGCACCTGGTTGCTTTCGAGATACCGGCTGTTCTCTTCATCATCCTTCAGCGCGCGCGTTTCCAGCTGGCGGGCAGCAGCCTGGATGGCGCGCTGCAGGTGCACGAGCCGGTGCGAGAGGATGTCGGCCGTGCGCACCGACTCGGTCAGCTCGCGGTGCCGTTGGCTGGCCAGAAGATCGCGCTCCGCCCGTGCGGAGACGAGCGCGGTGATCGCGCCGATGCCGAGGGCCAGCGAGGCGAGGCTCGCCAAGGTGACCCGCAGCTTGACCGACATGAGCCGGCTTGCCAGCCGGGCCCGGAACGTCCCCGGGCCGACCGATCCTGACTGAGCTACCGAGAGAAGCACAGGAGGCATCTTGTGGACCACCGCTGCACGGCGGCAATTTGTTGACCGAAGCGCGAGCCTACTCCTTGCGCGGGGCTCGGGAGGCCTTCTCCGGTTCCGCGATCTTCTGCACCAGGAAGTCGCGCAAGGCCCGGATCAGCGGCGTCAGATGGCGGCGGCCCGGCACGACGAGGAACAGCGGCGTCGCCTCGGTCGTCCAAGCCTCGCATAGAGGCAAGAGGCGCCCCTGGGCCAGGTCATCCAGCACGTCGACGCGCGACTTGTAGGCGATGCCCTTGCCGAGCACGGCCCATTGCCGGACCACGCCGCCGTCGTTTGCGATGTTCGCGCTTCGCACGCGGACGCTGAACGCGGGTTCGCCGCCGCCGGAGAAGCGCCAGCGGTCATGGACCTCATCGCCGAGCATGAAACACAGGCAGTTGTGCTCGATGAGCGCCCGCGGATGCGCCGGCGCGCCGTGTCGCGCCAGGTAGGCCGGCGAGGCGCACAGGACGCGGCGGTTCTGCGGCGCCAGCGGCAGGGCGACGAGGTCGGAGTCCGGCGGCTCGCCGTAGCGCAAGGCCACGTCGACCGGGTCGCTGTAGACATTGGCGATCCGGTCGGACAGCGACAGGCGGATGTCGACCTCCGGATGCAGCTGCTGGAACTCATCGAGCCAGAGCAGCAGCGCGTTGCGCCCGAGGTCGGACGGCACCGAAAGCCTCAAGGCGCCGCGCAGCGCCTGCTCCCCGTCGGCCAGGCCGGTGCTGGCCTGCTGCAGCGCGGCCAACGCCGGCCGGCACTGCTCCAGGAACTGCTCGCCCTGCGGCGTCAGCCGCAGGCTGCGCGTCGAGCGCACGAACAGCTGCACGCCCAGCTCGGCCTCCAGCCGCTTCAGCGCCGCGCTGGCGGCGGCGGGCGTGAGGTCCAGCGCCCGGGCGGTGGCGGAGAGACTGCCGTTGTCGACCGTCCTGACGAAGATGTCGAGATCCTGCAGTGATTTCATTCAACGATTTGAAAATGGATTCAAACGGCGGGCTGTTTTTCAAATTACATCATCGATCGAAGATGCGGCCATCGACCTGAACCTGCTCTGAAAGGCCTCCATGAAAGCCGTTGCTTACAAGACTCCGCAGCCCATCCGCGAACCGGGCGCCCTGCTCGACGTCGAGCTGCCCGACCCGGTCGCCACCGGGCGCGACCTGCTGGTCGAGATCCGCGCGATCTCGGTCAACCCCGTGGACACCAAGGTGCGCGCCGGCACCGGGCCGGCTCCCGGCCAGGACTGGAAGGTGCTGGGCTGGGACGCCAGCGGCGTCGTCCGCGCGGTGGGCCCGGAGGTGACGCTGTTCAAGCCGGGCGACCGGGTCTGGTATGCGGGCTCGATCGCCCGCCCCGGCACCAACAGCGAGCTGCACCTGGTGGACGAGCGCATCGTCGGCCATGCGCCGGCCACGCTGGACTTCGCGCAGGCGGCGGCGCTGCCGCTGACGACGATCACCGCATGGGAGATGCTGTTCGACCGGCTGGGCATCGTGCCGGGCAAGCAGCCCAACCCGAAGACGCTGCTCATCATCGGCGCCTCCGGCGGGGTCGGCTCGATCATGACCCAGCTCGCCCGGCGCCTGACCGGCCTCACCGTCATCGGCACGGCCTCGCGCCCGGAGACCCAGGCCTGGGTGAAGGAGTTGGGCGCACATCACGTCATCGACCACGGCCAGCCGATCGCCGCGGAGCTGGAGCGGATCGGCTTTCCGACCGTCGACTACATCGTCAGCCTGACGCAGACCCAGGCGCACTATGAGCAGATCGTCCAGGCCATCGCGCCGCAGGGCAAGTTCGGCCTGATCGACGACCCGCAGACGCTCGACGCGACCAAGCTCAAGCGCAAGTCCGTGTCCCTGCACTGGGAGCTGATGTTCACCCGCTCGCTGTTCGGCACCGAGGACATGATCGCGCAGCACCGCCTGCTCGAGGAGGTGGCCGGACTCGTGGACTCCGGGCTCGTTCGCACCACGCTGGCCGAGCACTACGGCAGCATCAACGCTGCGAACCTGACGCGTGCGCACGCGCTGATCGAGTCGGGCAAGGCCCGGGGCAAGATCGTGCTCGAAAGCTGGAACTGAGGCTTTTCAGAAACTCGGCGGCAGGGTCATGGCCTCGGCCATGGCTGCTGCCGCACGGTGGCGCGAAAGCCGCTGCGCCTTCCTGATCGAGATCTGGGCGGCCAGCCTGCGCATCTGGGCCACTTGCGAGCGGGTCCAGGCCCACGGTGAGTGACGCATCGAGCAGACGATGACGGACATGGGCTGGTCGTTGACGGCGATCGTCACGCACAGCAGCGAGCGGATGCCGGCGGGAACGAGATAGCCTTCGCGCAACGCGGCCAGGCGCGGATCGCGCAAGGCATCGGACGACCACACGATGCCGCCATCGGCGATCAGATCCAGGCAGGCACGGCACAGATCCGGCGGCAGTTCCATCGGGACGAGATCCGCACCCGGGTCGTCGACATCGGCGCAGGCGACGCGCTTCGCGCTGCGGGCGGAGGGCTCGCCTCCGATCGTCCAGTAGCTCACCACGTCGCAGCCCATCTGCCGCTGGACGTAACGGATCGTGCGGCGCGAAGCTTCGATGGTGTCGATCTCGCCGGCATCCAGGGCGGCCGTGATGCTGTCCAGGAAGTCTTCCATGCGACGAACCTGCTCAGCCTTCCATGGCGAGCTTGAACTGGGACACCCGGCTGACCAGGACGTCCGCCTGATGCCTCAGGCTCTGAGCCGCAGCGGCGCTTTCCTCGACGAGCGCGGCGTTCTGCTGGGTCACATGGTCCATCTGCGCGACGGCCTGCCCGACCTGGTTGACGCCCGCGCTCTGCTCGACGCTGGCGGTACTGATGCCCTCCACCATGCCGCACACGCGGCCGATCGCGTCGACGATCTCGCTCATGGTCCGCCCGGCTTCGTCGACGAGCACGCTGCCCCGCTCGACCTGCACGACGCTGCCCGAGATCAATGTCTTGATCTCCTTGGCGGCCGCGGCGCTGCGCTGGGCCAGATTGCGGACCTCGGACGCGACGACGGCAAAGCCCTTGCCCTGCTCGCCGGCCCGGGCCGCTTCCACGGCGGCGTTGAGCGCGAGGATGTTGGTCTGGAACGCGATGCCGTCGATCACGCCGGTGATGTCGGCGATGCGCCGGCTGCTCTCGTTGATGCCCTTCATCGTCTCGACGACTCGGGCCACGACATTGCCGCCCTTGGACGCGATGCTGCTGGCGCCGGAGGCCATCTGGCTGGCCTGCAGGGCGCTGTCGGCGTTGTTGCGGACGATGGTGCCGAGCTGATCCATCGTGGCCGCGGTCTGCTGGAGCGCGCTCGCCTGTTCCTCGGTGCGCTGGCTCAGGTCGGCGCTGCCGGTGGCGATCTGTGCGGAACCGGTGGCGATGGAATCGGAAACGCCTCGCACCTGGCCCACCAGGTCGGCAAGCCGCGCCTGCATCGTGCCCAGCGACGCCAGCACGCTGCCGGCGGCGGCGCCCTCTGCGCCGGCGATCGGCATCAGCTCGCCATTCGCGACACGCTGCGCCGAGGCGCCGAGATCGGCAGGCTCCGCACCCAGGGCACGGCCGAGGCTGCGGGTGATCACGAAGCCGGCCACAGCGGCGGCGCAGAAGGCCGCCACGCAGGCGGCCGCGAGCATCAGGCGGTGGGCCGCATAGGACGCTTCGGCCTCGCTGATCTGCGCGGCTTCGCGCTTGCGCGTGAATTCACGGTACTCGTTGGACGCCTGGACGAGCGCGGCAAGATGCGGCCGGCATTCATCGTTCATCTTCGTGATCGCCTGTTCGCGCTGCCCCTCCAGGGCGAGCTTCACGATGGCAACGGCGATCGGCCCGTACTCCTGCTCGACGGCATCGATCCTGGCGATCAGGGCGCGCGCGGCCTCGGGTACATCGGGGGCCTGTGCCATGCGCTTGAGCTTGTCCAGGCGCTCCTTGACATCGTCATTGGCCTGGGTGACCGCGGCCTTCTCCAGCGCCACGTCCTCCGGCTTGGTCACCAGCACCAGATTGCGGACGGCGATCGCGCGCCGGTCGACGGCGGTACGCACCTGGCTCGACATCTCCGCCCGCGCGTTGATGCCGTTGACGAAATTGACGAAGCGCTCGTTCTCGTCGCCCAGCGCTTCCAGCGAAAGCACCGCGACGAGAAGCACGAATGCCGCCAGCAAACCGAAGGACGCGGCCAGGCGCCCGCGGACTGTCATGTTGTTGAATTTCATGAGACTGAAGGGTTGATGGGCAGCGCATCGCGCAGTGCCGGCAATCTATCAGTGCAAATGTTTTCAGTGACATGACAGGCAAGCGCGCTTGTGATGCATTGCTCGCCTTATGCAGTCTTTGCGCTGGATCTCCGACTGATCGTCGGAGTTCGCATTAACGGCCCGACTCGGTCGGGGCAGTCATCGTCGCTCGGCAGCGGCGCCACGCATCCCGCGGGGCGCCGTGCTCGATTCAGGCCATCGCCGGGATGCGGTTCGCGGCGAATTCCTTGCCGGCCTTGATCGCGTGCTGCAGGGCTTCGCGCGGCGAGGCCCAGGCGAAACCGCCCGCCAGGTTCTCGTTGCGGAAGGCTTCCTGCCGCGGCAGGCGGCCACGCACGCGCACGACGACGACGGCAGCCACGTAGCCGTACTGGCGCGAGCGCTCAATCGCACCCGCGTAGATCTTGTAGTCACCGGTATCAACTTCTTCGAAGTACATAAGACTTTCCTCTCCTGGGCGCTGCACAAGGCCGCAGCGTGGTCCGCACTATTACGACGTTAGGTTTGCCGCGGTACACCTCAAAGAAAGGGGTTTGCGTGATCCGCACGTGATTCAGATCACATTGATGTGACTTTCGGTAACTTTCACCCTGGACGGCATGCCAATGGCGTCCAGGTAACTCGTTAGTTACCAGCACGGCAATGCGCTTTACATGATTCTGTTTTACATTCATATTTTATTGTTTTACGATAAATACATGAATGAATCTCCCGTGCTGAGGATCCATCGCCTGTCGGTGGCCGTGCGCTGGCTCGCCGCTGTCGGTGCGCTGGTGCTGCTGGTGCTGCCGCCGGTGTTCTGGAGCCAGCCGGAGTGGGTCGCTTCGGTCGTGCGGCGCCAGTGGGCACTGGGGCCGCTGCAGCTCGATGCGGGCAGCCGCATCGCCGCGCTGGCGGGCAGCCTGCCGCAGTGCCTGGCGGGGCTCTGGGCGATGTGGGAGATCTGGCGCTTGTTCGGCCGCTTCGCCGCCGGCGAGGTGCTGGCGCCGCAGCCAGCGCGCCACCTGCGGCGCCTCGGCGGCGCGCTGATCACGCTGGCCGTGCTTTCGCCGCTGAGCGACACGCTGACGGTGCTGGCCCTCACCTGGGGCAATCCGCCGGGCCAGCGGCAGTTGATGTTCAACGTTTCCGGGCAGGACTATCTGGCGCTGCTGTTCGGCCTGATGCTGATGGCACTGGCCGTGGTGCTGGGCGAGGCTGCACGGGTCGCGCAGGAACACTCCGAGTTCGTCTGATGCCCATCGTCGTCACACTCGATGTGATGCTCGCGCGCCGCAAGATGCGCTCGCGCGAGCTGGCCGAGAAGATCGGCATCACCGAGGCGAACCTGTCGCTGCTGAAGTCGGGCAAGGTGCGCGGCATCCGCTTCGACACCCTGGCGGCGATCTGCGCCGCACTCGATTGCCAGCCCGCTGAATTGCTGAGTTATGAGGCCGGCCCCGAAGATGATGCCCAGGACTAGGCCCGCCCGTTGGCTTCTGCTGCTGCCACTGGCACTGGCCCATTTGCTGCTGGCGCTATGGCTGAACGGCCGGCACCTTGCAGCATCGCGCGGCGCGCCGCCGCAGGCGCTGAGCATCGTGCGGCTGGACATGGAGACGCCACGCCCGCCGCCACCGAAGCTTCAGCCGCCGAGCGTCGAGGCCCGGCTGCCGTTGCCGGTCGTCGTGCCGATCGATCCGCCGCGGCTCGACGACGCTCCACCGCCGCCGAACGCGATCACGCCGACACAGACCGCCACGCCACGCAGCGCTGCCGCAGCGGAAGCCGCCAGGCCCGCGCCGCTGAACCTGGCATTGCCGCCCGCACCTTCTGCATCGCAGCCCTGGCGCAACCCGGCCCTGGCCGATCCGCGCGCCAACACGCAGCGGGCCGACTATGCCGCCCGGATGGCCGACACGCTGGGCACCGACACCAGCCTGCGCGAACAGCAGCTCAGCAACGGCACGACCCGGTTTCGACAGGGCACCGAATGCGTGGAGGTCAGCGAATCGCGCATCGGCAACATCGATCCCTTCAACAACAGTATGCGACCCACGCCGCGCGTGGCGCACCCCTGCCGATGAACAACAAGCTTCCCCTGCTCGCCCTGCTGATCCTCGGCGCAGCGGCGTCCGCACAGGACGCGCCCGCGCAGCTCGACGCCGTCACGGTCCAGCGCGGCGCGATGACAACCAGCGTCGCCCCCTACGGCCAGATCAACGAGCTGCTTGCCGGCCTGCAGACCTATGGCGAGGGGCTGTTCCGCTTCGAGTTCCACATGAAGCCGAAGGACCCCGCCAAGCTCGTCGCCACGCCAACGCTTGCCATCCAGCACGCCGACTTCTATCGCCCGCTGAAGATCGCGCCCGACGGCCTCGTCGAGCTGCCCGTGCTTCCCGCCGAGCAGGCCAAGAATGCCGACGTCATCACCAACCAGCCCAAGGGCAGCCTGCAGCTGCAGGGCAGCATCGAGCTGACGACACCGCCGTCCGCGCTGGACCTGGCCGGCGTGCGCCGCATGGTGGCGCTGTCGGGCCGGCTCAAGCGCGAGTTGCTGCCCTGGTACGTGCGGCCGCTGTTTCCGTCGATGAGCGGCGTGCGCGTCTGCAGCGCCCAGCCCGGCTGGGAGATGCAGTGGCGAGACGAGAAAGGCCAGCTGTGGGGCGTGACCTTGCCGCCGGCGCCGGGCGAGACGGATCCGAAGGTCAAGACGCCGGCCCAGCAATGCACGGTGCTGACGGGCCAGGAGCACTGGCCCGAATCCGCCAAGCTGGTCGCGCCGGCCGACGCGCGGCTGAGCGTCAAGCTGCTTTGATCGTAGCCAGACGAGCGCGCTCTTCTTCCTGCAGCCGCAGCACACGGCGCTGGACCTTGCCGGTGGTCGTCATCGGCAGCGCCTCGATGAACTCGATCTCCTTCGGGTACTCGTAGGGCGCCAGCCGCGACTTCACGTGGCCCTGCAGCTGGCCGACGAGCCGGCTCGTGCCCTTGAAGCCCGGCGCCAGCACGACGTAGGCCTTCACCAGCGCCCCGCGCTCCGCGTCCGGCTTGGGCACGACGGCGGCATTGGCGACGGCCTCGTGTTTGACCAGGCAGTTCTCGATCTCGCTCGGGCCGATGCGGTAGCCGGCGGACTTGAACACATCGTCGCTGCGGCCCTGGTACCAGAGATAGCCGTCCGCATCGACGGTGGCCATGTCGCCGGTACGGCACCAGCTGTCGGCCGGGTCGCCGGTGAACTTGGCGCGGGTGGCCTCGTCCTGGCCCCAGTAGCCGAGGAAGAAGATCGGATCGGCCATGCCGTGCACGTCGCGCCGGTGCACGGCCACGTCGCCCGGCACGCCCGGGGGGCAGGTCTTGCCTTCCTCGTCGATCACCGCCACGCGATGGCCCGGATAGGCGCGGCCCATGCTGCCGGCGCGCGCCGGCCACAGCGCCGCGCAGTTGCCGACGATGTAGTTGATCTCGGTCTGGCCGAACATCTCGTTGACGGTGATGCCCAGTTGCTCCTGGCAGTAGGCGAACACCGCGTCACCGACCGACTCGCCGGCACTCATGACCGCCTGCAGCTTCAGGCCCGGATAGCGCTCGCGCGGCTGTGGCACGGCCTTCATCATCGCCTTCAGCGCGGTGGGGAACAGGAAGGTGTGGGTGACGCCCTGGGCCTGCATCAGCTCGAAGGCCTTCTCGGCGCCGAAACGGCCCTGGTAGGCAACGATCGGCCGGCCGAAATAGAGCGTGGGCAGCAGTGCATCCATCAGCCCGCCGGTCCAGGCCCAGTCCGCGGGGCTCCAGAAGACGGCCTGCGTACCCTTCCCTGGAGCAGCCGGATCGAAACCGAACCAGTTCTGGCTGGCGATGAAGCCGCTGAGGTTGCCGATCAGGCAGCGCTGGGCCAGCAACGCGCCCTTGGGCGGGCCGGTGGTGCCGCTGGTGTAGATCAGGATCGCGGCTTCCTCGGCCTTGGTTTTCACGGCGGTGAAGCGAGCGTCTTCGGCCTGCAGCGCGGCCATCCAGTTGATCTCGTCGCAGCCCGCCTCGCATTCGCCGACGACGATCAGCCGGCGCAGTGCCGGCACTTGCGCTCGCAAGCCGCGCACGGCCTCCAGCACGGCGCATTCGACCAGCGCCAGCACCGCACCGCTGTCCTTCAGCCGGTACTCCAGCGCCTCCGGCCCGAACAGCATCGACAGCGGGACGGCCACCGCGCCGAGCTGGCTGATCGCCACGTGGGCCACGGCCGTCTCGAAGCGCTGGGGCAGGATGATCGCCACCCGGTCGCCGCGCTGCACGCCCTGGCGCTGCAGCGCGTTGGACAAGCGGTTCGCCGCGCGCTGAAGCTGGCCGAAGCTGTAGTGGGCGGCGCAGCCATCGTCGGCCGCGAACTTGACGGCCAGCGCGTCGGGCGTGTCGCGGGCCCAGCGCGCGCAGCAGACCTCGGCGATATTGAATTCGTCAGGCACCTGCCAGCGGAAGTCCGCATGCAGTGCGGCATAACTATTTACTTCAGCGGCATCGGCAAGCATGGCCATCGGGTGGAGCCCTCCGCGGATAAGGCGACGATAGTAGCCATCGCTCGCCTCGGCGCGCTCATGGATTCCCCGGACGATTTCTTACACTCGCCCGATGATCAAGCTCTACTACAACCCCCGCTGCTCCAAATCGAAGGAAGCCCTGAGCCTGCTGCAGGAGCGCCTGCCGATCAGCGCCTTCCAGGTGCGCGAGTACCTGAAGAAGCCGCTGGACGTGGCCGAGCTGAAGGCCTTGCAGGCCCTGCTGGGCGTGTCGGTGCGCGAGATGCTGCGCGTTGGCGAGCAGGCCTACTGGGAACTTGACCTGGGGGCCGAGACGAAGACCGACGACGAACTGCTGGCCGCCATCGCCGCGCGTCCGGCGCTGCTGCAGCGCCCGATCGTCACGAACGGTGATCGAGCCCTGATCGCGCGGCCGCCGGAACTGCTGCTTCAGCTCTTGCCGTAGGCGGCCAGCGCATCGCCGGTCAGGCGGCAGATGCGCCACTCGGGCAGCACGCTGGCGCCCATGGTCTCGTAGAAGCGGATCGCGTTCTCGTTCCAGTCGAGCACGCTCCATTCGAAGCGGCCGTAGTCGCGCTGGACGGCGATCTCGGCCAGCCGGCTCAGGATGCGTCGGCCCAGGCCCGCGCGGCGGTGCGCCGGCTGCACGTACAGGTCTTCCAGGTACAGGCCGGGCTTGGCCAGGAAGGTGCTGAAGTTGGTGAAGAACAGCGCGAAGGCGCAGACGCCCCCCTCGGGCGTGTCGGCCACCAGCGCCTCCACGACCGGCTTGTCGCCAAACAGGTGTGGATGCAGCTTCTCGGGCGTCAGCTGCAGCATGTGGCTCAGGTGCTCGAACTCGGCCAGCTCGGCGATCAGGCCGGCGATGGCCGGCACGTCGCGCGGCTCGGCGGGGCGCAGGGTGTAGTCGGTGCTCATGGCCGGCATTGTCTGTCGCCGCGCCGACAGCGGGGTGCAGCCGGCGGCCCTACAGTGAGGCCATGAGCACCGCCGACACCACGTACACCGCCCGCCGCACCCACCAGGACCGCTTCGTCACGCTGCGCGGCCTGCGCCATCACCTGCTGCAATGGGGCGACAGCTCGCTCGTCACGCCCGAGCGCCCGCTGCTGGTGATGCTGCACGGCTGGATGGACGTGGGCGCCTCGTTCCAGTTCGCCGTCGATGCGCTGCGCGAGGAGCGCTGCATCGTCGCGATGGACTGGCGCGGCTTCGGCCTCAGCGACAACGGCCCCTCGGACAGCTACTGGTTCCCCGACTACCTCGGCGACCTCGACGCGCTGCTGGACCAGCTGAGCCCCGATGCGCCTGTGGACCTGCTGGGCCACAGCATGGGCGGCAACGTGGTGATGAGCTACGCCGGCGTGCGCCCGGCGCGGATCCGCCGCCTGATCAATCTGGAAGGCTTCGGCCTGCCGGACATGCCGCCGGAACTGGCCCCCAAGCGCGTCGCCGACTGGCTGGACGAACTGAAGACGCCTCAGCAGCTGAAGCCCTACCCCAGCCTGGAAGCGGTGGCCGAACGGCTGATCAAGACCAACCCGCGGCTGGCGGCCGAGAAGGCACGCTGGCTGGCGCCGCACTGGTCGCGCGAGGTGGACGGCGAATGGATCATCCTCGGCGACCCGGCACACAAGCGCACGAACCCGGTCCTCTACCGCAAGGCCGAGATCGTCGCCGGCTGGAGCCGCATCGAGGCGCCGACGCTGTGGATCGAGGGCGACAGCACCGACATCACCAAGTGGTGGGGCAACCGCTACCCGCGCGAGGACTTCGAATCGCGGCTCGGCGTGGTGAAGCAGCTGGAGCGTCATGTCCTGGCAAACGCCGGCCACATGCTGCACCACGACCAGCCCGAGGCGCTGGCAGCCCATCTGGAAAACTTCCTAGGCTAAAGCTCCGTCTCCTGGTCCAGCTTGCCCATGGCCCAGGCGTAGTACGCCACGATCCCGCAGAACACCAGCAGCGCGCCCTGCGCCGCCACCCAGAAGCTGAACGGCCAGCCGAAGAAGCGCAAGGCGCTCAGCTCGCGGGCGAAGAAGGTGATGCCGAAGCAGACTAGGGCCCAGACGCAGAGCAGCCAGCCGGTCAGGCGGCGGGTGCGCCTCCAATAACGCTGATTTCGAGTGGCTTGTTCATGGTCCATTTCTGGATTATTTGCCATGCGGTCAGGCGCCGCCGGCGCCTGCGCATGACCCCTGCGCGGGACGCGTAGGGGTCATGCGAAAATATGCGGCTTAACAGGAAGAAACATGGACATCGAACGGATCAATTCGATCGGCTCCACCCTCACCGATCTGCAAGCGCGTACCGAAGCGCTAAGGGGGTATCTTTGACTACGACCGCAAAGCACTGCGGCTGAACGAGGTCAACGCGGCGCTGGAGAACCCCAGCGTCTGGAACGAACCCAAGCGCGCCCAGGAGCTGGGCAAGGAAAAGCGCACGCTGGAGAACGTGGTCAGCACCATCGACCACCTGACCAGCAACCTCGCCGACAACCTCGAGCTGTTCGAGATGTCCAAGGAAGAGGAAGACGTCGCCGGGCTGGAAGCCATCGAAGGCGATGCGGACAAGCTGCGCGAGACCGTCGAGCAGATGGAATTCCGCCGCATGTTCAACAACCCGGCCGACCCGAGCAACTGCTTCATCGACATCCAGGCCGGCGCCGGCGGCACCGAGGCCAACGACTGGGCCGGCATGCTGCTGCGCCAGTATCTGAAGTACTGCGAGCGCAAGGGTTTCAAGACCACGCTGGAAGACGAGTCCGCGGGCGACGTGGCCGGCATCAAGAGCGCGACGATCAAGGTCGAGGGCGAGTACGCCTTCGGCCTGCTGCGCACCGAGACCGGCGTGCACCGCCTGGTGCGCAAGAGCCCGTTCGATTCCTCGGGCGGCCGCCACACCTCGTTCGCCTCGCTGTTCGTCTACCCGGAAGTCGATGACTCGATCGAGATCGACATCAACCCGGCCGACGTGCGCACCGACACCTTCCGCGCCAGCGGCGCCGGCGGCCAGCACATCAACAAGACCGACTCGGCGGTGCGGCTCACGCACATCCCGACCGGCATCGTCGTGCAATGCCAGGACGGCCGCAGCCAGCACAGCAACCGCGACGTGGCCTGGAAGCGCCTGCGCTCGCGCCTGTACGACCATGAGATGCGCAAGCGCATGGAAGAGCAGCAGAAGCTGGAAGACACCAAGACCGACGTGGGCTGGGGTCACCAGATCCGCAGCTACGTGCTGGACCAGAGCCGCATCAAGGATCTGCGCACCAACTACGAGACCTCGGCGACGCAGAAGGTACTGGACGGCGATCTGGACCCCTTCATCTCCGAGAGCCTGAAGCAGGGCGTGTGATCCATGCCCGCCCCGGCCGAGACAACCGGGGTTCTCTTTTCCGAACCCAACAAAGGATGCCCACATGACGCGTGAAGGCACTAGCACCCTGATCCGCCGCGAGGACTACCTGGCGCCGGCCTTCTGGATCCGCAAGGTCGAGCTGTGCTTCGACCTCGATCCGCTGAAGACGATCGTCACCTCGAAGATGCAGGTCGAGCGCAATGCCGCCGTGGCCCACGGGCCGCTGAAGCTGCACGGCGAAGAGATCAACGTGCTGCGCGTGCTGATCAACGGCGAGAGCGTGTCCTTCCGCACCGAGGACGACACGCTCGTCATCGACAACGCGCCCGACGCGGACTTCGCGCTGGAGATCCGCAACACCTGCTGCCCGGAGAAGAACACCGCGCTGAGCGGCCTCTACACCTCGGGCGGCAGCTTCTTCACGCAGTGCGAGGCCGAGGGCTTCCGCCGCATCACCTACTTCCTGGACCGCCCGGACGTGATGGCTGTCTACACCGTGCTGATGCGCGCGGACAAGACCAAGTACCCGGTGCTGCTGTCCAACGGCAACCTGGTCGAGCAGGGCGAGCTGGACAACAACCGCCACTTCGCCAAGTGGCACGACCCGTTCCCCAAGCCCTCCTACCTGTTCGCGCTGGTGGCCGGTGATCTGGTCGCGCGCGAGCAGCGCGTGCGCACCCGCGGCGGCAAGGATCACTTGCTGCAGGTCTTCGTGCGTCGCGGCGACCTGGAGAAGACCGAGCACGCGATGAACTCGCTGATCGCCTCGATGGTGTGGGACGAAGCGCGCTTCAAGCTGCCGCTGGACCTGGAGCGCTTCATGGTGGTCGGCGTGTCCGACTTCAACATGGGCGCGATGGAGAACAAGGGCCTGAACATCTTCAACACCAGCGCCCTGCTCGCCTCGCCCGCCACCTCGACCGACGCCGACTTCTCGCGCATCGAGTCGATCGTCGCCCACGAATACTTCCACAACTGGACCGGCAACCGCGTCACCTGCCGCGACTGGTTCCAGCTCTCGCTGAAGGAAGGCCTCACCGTCTTCCGCGACCAGGAATTCAGCATGGACATGGCCGCCGCGCCCAGCGCGCGCGCCGTCTGCCGGATCCAGGACGTGCGCCAGCTCCGCGCGATGCAGTTCCCCGAGGACTCCGGCGCGATGGCCCATCCGGTGCGGCCGGACAGCTATGTGGAGATCAACAACTTCTACACGGCCACCGTCTACGAGAAGGGCGCCGAGGTCGTGCGCATGTACCAGACGCTGGTCGGCCGCGCCGGCTTCGAGAAGGGCATGACGCTGTACTTCGAGCGCCACGACGGCCAGGCCGTGACCTGCGACGACTTCGCCCAGGCGATGGCGGACGCGAACCCCGGCTCGGAACTGACCAAGCGTCTGGACGCCTTCAAGCGCTGGTACTCCACGCCCGGCACGCCGCGCGTGACGGCGCGCGGCAGCTACGACGCGATCTCGCGCACCTACACGCTGACGCTCTCCCAACAAAACAACGGCGCGGCGCCGCAGGTGATCCCGGTCGCGATGGGCCTGATCGGCCACGGCGGCCAGGTGCTGCCGCTGGAGCTGCAGGGCGAGGCCGAGTACCACGGCAACGAGCGCGTGCTGGTGCTGGACCAGGCCGAGCAGAGCTTCACCTTCCTGAACGTCTTCGTCGAGCCGGTGCCCTCGCTGCTGCGCGGCTTCTCGGCCCCGGTGCTGCTGGACGACGGCCTCTCCGACGCCGATCTGCTGACCCTGCTGACCCACGACACCGACGCCTTCAACCGCTGGGAAGCCGGTCAACGTCTCGCGCTGAACCGCATCCTGGCCGCCGTGCGCTCGGGCACCCCGCTGCAGCTGGACGCCGCCTACGTCGATGCGATGCGCTCGGTGCTGAACCACCCGCAGCTCGACGCCGCCTTCAAGGAACTGGCGCTGACACTGCCGGGCGAGGCTTACATCGCCGAGCAGCTCGACGTGGTCGACCCGCAAGCGATCCACGCCGCCGTCGAGGCCGCGCAGTTGCAGCTGGCGCAAGCGCTGCGCGCCGACTGGGTCGCCGCCTTCGAGGCCAACGGCACGATCGCCGGCGGCTACCAGCCCGACCCGGTTTCGGTGGGCAAGCGCTCGCTGGCCAACCTCGCGCTGGCGATGCTGGTGCTGGACACGCAAGCGGCCGATGCGGCCGTCTGGCAGGGCCGCGCCTACCAGCGCTTCAAGGACGCCGGCAACATGACCGACCGCCTGGGTGCCCTGGCCGCGCTGGTCAACGGCGGTGCCGGCCTGGCCGACAGCGCGCTGGAACGTTTCCACGCGCTGTTCAAGGCCGACCCCCTGGTCGTCGACAAGTGGTTCGCGCTGCAGGGCCGCGCGCCCGAGCGCGAGGGCCGCACCTTCGCCAAGGTCAAGGCCTTGCTGAAGCACCCCGACTTCACCTTGAAGAACCCGAACCGCGCACGCAGCCTGATCTTCTCGCTGTGCATGTTCAACCCGGCGGCATTTCATCGTGCCGACGCGGCCGGCTATGTATTCTGGGCCGACCAGGTGCTGGCGCTGGACGCGATCAATCCGCAGGTGGCCGGCCGCCTGGCCCGCGCGATGGACCGCTGGACCACGCTGACCGAGCCCTACCGCCCGGCTGCGCTGGAGGCGATCCGCCGCGTGGCCGCCAAACCCGACCTGTCGCCCGACGTGCGCGAGATCGTTGAACGAGCGTTGGCGTCCGGCTCCTAACTTCGAAGGCAAACGCATGACCCGCCGCATTTCCCTCACCCAGTACCTGATCGAACAGCAGCGCGAGCACGGCCACATCCCGCAGGAGCTGCGACTGCTGATCGAGGTGGTGGCACGCGCCTGCAAGCGCATCGCGATCAGCGTCAACAAGGGCGCGCTCGGCGACATCCTCGGCACCGCCGGTTCCGAGAACGTCCAGGGCGAGGTGCAGAAGAAGCTGGACATCATCGCCAACGAGGTGCTGATCGAGGCCAACGAATGGGGCGGCCACCTGGCGGCGATGGCGTCGGAGGAGATGGACGACATCTACGCCGTGCCCAACCGCTACCCGCAGGGCGAGTACCTGCTGCTGTTCGATCCGCTGGACGGCTCGTCGAACATCGACGTGAACGTGTCCATCGGCACGATCTTCTCGGTGCTGCGCAAGGTCAACAACGCGCGTGGCGTCTCGGCCGACGATTTCCTGCAGCCGGGCAAGCAGCAGGCCGCCGCCGGCTACTGCCTGTACGGCCCGCAGACGATGCTGGTGCTGACGGTGGGCGATGGCGTGGCGATGTTCACCCTGGACCGCGAGCAGGGCTCCTTCGTGCTGACCGAGGAGAACGTCCGCGTGCCGGAAGACACGCAGGAGTTTGCGATCAACATGTCCAACCAGCGCCACTGGGACGCGCCGATGCACCGCTACATCGGCGAGTGCCTGGACGGCGCGGACGGCCCGCGCGGCAAGAACTTCAACATGCGCTGGATCGCCTCGATGGTCACCGACGTGCACCGCATCCTGATGCGCGGCGGCATCTTCATGTACCCCTGGGACAAGCGCGATCCCGGCAAGCCCGGCAAGCTGCGCCTGCTCTACGAGGCCAACCCGATGTCCTTCCTGATCGAGCAGGCGGGCGGCGCATCGACCAACGGCCGTCAGCGCATCATGGCCCTGACCCCGACCCAGCTGCACGAACGCGTGGCCGTGGTGCTGGGATCAAAGAACGAGGTGGAACGCGTCACCGCGTACCACCTCGAACACGACAAGGCCTGATCGGGCGGGGCCGAACGGCCCCGCCCTCCCGTCACAAGGATCGCAGGAACGCGATCAGCGCGTCGCGGTCCGACTTGCCCAGCGCCTCGAAGCGGGCGCGTGACTTGTCGGCCTCGCCGCCGTGCCACTCGATCGCCTCGGTCAGGTTGCGCGCGCGACCGTCGTGCAGGTAGCCGGCCTGGCCGTTGGGACCCATCACCTTGTCGGTATAGCCGATGCCCCACAGCGGCGCCGTGCGCCACATCGCGCCGGTGGCCTGTCCTTCGGCGAACTTGTCGGCAAGACCCGGCCCCATGTCGTGCAGCAGCAGGTCGGTGAACGGGCGGATCGTCTGGCCGCGCAGCTCGGCCAGCAGGTGGCCGGTGCCGGTCTTCATCTCCACCGCATGGCAGGCCTGGCAGCGCAGTGCCTTGAAGACATTGCTGCCCACCGTGACCTGTTGCGGATCGACGCGATGCTCGTCCAACGGTGCCACGCCCTTGGGGAAGCCGCTCGCCAGACTGCGCTGCGCGGGCACGGCCACCATCGACAGGTATCGCGTCACCGACTGCAGGTCCGCCTCCGACAGGCCCGCCGCCTTCGCGCCGCTCGTGCAGGCATCGGGCCCGCGGGTGCAGTCGCGGCTCGGATAGACGGTGGAGGTCACCGCCATGTCCTGCAGCAGCGCGGACGCGGCCTGCTGGCGCAAGGTCGCCTTGCCCGCCTTCCAGCCGAAGCGGCCCAGGCGCACGATGCCGCTCTCCGGGTCGTAGACGTAGTTGGGCTGGCCCTTGACGCCGTCCTCGTCCGGCGTGCTGCGGGCGCGGGCCAGGATGTCGGCCTCCGGCACCGCCTCCAGCAGACCCACGCCGATCATCGGCTGAGCCGCACGCAGCGAATACAGCGTGGGCGCCGGGCCGTCGAAGCTCAGCTTGGGCGCGCGCAGTTCCACCGCCGTGCCGTCCGCCAGCTTGACGCTGTGCACGTCGAAGCTCGCCACACGGGCCGCGTTGCCCCAGTCCTGCGGCGTGCCGGTGGCCGAGAGCGCGTTCATCTGGATGTTGGTGCCGTAGCGCGGGTGCGGCACCTGCTTGCCGGAGGCGTCCAGGATGGCCGTCAGCACCGACATCGTATCCAGCTTCTGGTTCAGCGCGGCCGGTGCCGGGCTGCGGCCGTTGTTCACGTGGCAGGCGATGCAGGCCGACTGGTTGAAGCGCGTGCCCTGCATGCCCACGGCGGGCTGGTAACGGTCATTGCCGGGCTCGTTGTGATCACCGGTGGTGAAGTTCGTGTGCACCAGGCGCCGGCCCTCGACGAAGCGCTGCATGTTCTGCATGCCGAGGTTGTTCTGCGGCTGCTGGAACATGAACAGGCCGTTGTCCGAATAGTTGTACGAGACCGAGCCCACACCGCCCGACAAGGTCGAATCCGGCAGCGGCACCGAGTTCAGCCGCGGCTGCACGCCGTACCAGGGCCGCAGGCCCGTGCCCACCACGTACGTCCACTCGGACGCGTAGTAGCGAATGCCGCCGTTGTCGCCCTTGGCCTGCATCGCATCGGTGGTCGAGAACATCGAAGGCGAGACCTCGATGACGTCGCCGACGACGAGCGCCCTGCCCGGCACGTCCTTGCCGTTCGGGAAGCCGTCGGCGCCCAGGTCGGCATGGCCCGGATAACCCTTGATGCGCAAGGTGCAGCCGTTGTTGATGCCACCAGGGCTGGCCAGCTTGCCGTCGGCCGGATAGGGTACGGGCTTGCAGATGGTCACGCTCTGGTCCGCCAGCTCGCCCGGTGCCATCCAGCCGTAGCCGGTCACGCCGGGGCGGTCGAAGGCGCGGAAGAAGGCCACGCCGCCGGGCAGGAAGTCCACCTGGTTGTACTGGTTCACCACCAGCGTGGGCTGGGTGACGCCGGCCACGCGGCTGTTGTCGATGACCTCGAAGCCCCAGGTGCGGTTCTTGAAGTACTGCGGCACGAAGGTCAGGAAGTTGCCCGGGCCCTTGTCCACCGGCAGGCCGGTGACCGGGTCCACCGTCTCGTTCGGGCCGTAGCCGATCTCGTTCCACTCCTCGCCACGCTCGCGGCCGTGGCGGGCGAAGCCGCGCACGCCGAAGCGGGTCACCAGCGTGCCATCGGGCAGGCTGAACTGCACGGTCTCCAGCGGTGCAGGTGCGGGCGGCAGCGGCGCCAGCGCCGAGCCGTTGGCGGGGAACTTCAGCGGCGAAGTGGGTGTCTCTGCGATCGTGTTGTCACTGCCTGGTGACTTGAACTCCACCTCGAACAGCGAGTAGCCGTACTGCGTGGCGCGGGCCACGCCCTGCAGGCGCACATAGCGGGCGCTGGCACCGAGGTTGAAGAACTCTTCCACGCCGCCGTGGCCGTTGGTCACGTAGCGCAGCTGGGTCCAGGTCTTGCCGTCGTCGGAGGCAAGGATCGAATACTCCTTGCCGTAGGCGTTCTCCCAGCTGAGCTTCATGTAGCCCAGCGGCGTCTTCGCGCCGAAGTCGAACTGGATCCATGCGCCGTCGTCGAAGGCGCTGGCCCAGCGGGTGTCGGCCTTGCCGTCGATGGCGTTGGTGGCGGGCATGCCGCCGTTCTCCAGCGCCGAGGAGGTGGCGGTGATCGGCTTCAGCGGCTGGCCCGGCTGCGTCGGGTCGCTGGGCGCCGGAGCGGGGCTCGGGGCCGGGCTCGGCGCGGGAGCCGGCGGTGGCGCGGTCACCGGCGTGCCGGTGAAGGCCTGGATCTCGAAGATCGAGTAGCCGTACTGGCCGTCTCGCGTGACGCCCTGCATGCGCAGGTAGCGGCCGCTGCCGGCGAGGCCGGTCCAGTCCTCGATGCCGCCCCGGCTGTCGTTGATCGTCTTGATCGTCGTCCAGTTCGTGCCGTCGTCGGAGACCTGCAGCAGGTACTGCTTGGCGTGGGCGCGCTCCCAGCTGATGCGCACCCGCGTGATCGCGACGGTCTTGCCGTAGTCGAGCGTCAGGGACTGGTCGTCGGAGAAGCCGCTGCCCCAGCGGGTGTTGTCGTCATGGTCGATCGCCGCGCCGGCGTTCAGGTCGCCGCGCTCGTTGGAGCTGCTGCTGGCGCTGACCGGGGTCAGTGCCTGCTCGACCGATGCGCCGTCGCCGCCATCGGCGCTGCCGGTGACGGCCATCGCCTTGGCCATGCCGGTGGCCGACGGCTGGGCATCGGCGCTAGCGCCATCGCTGCCGCTGCCGCCACCGCAGGCACTCAAGCCCACGGCCAGGGCGATCGGCAAAAGGCGCAAGCCGGCCTCGCGCATTGCGTTGCTGTTTTTCCTCATCGTTGTTTCCCTCGTCAATGACCTTGTGAACGGTTTGCGTCTATCCTCCGCCGCCTCGCCGCGTCGACAACAGACCAATCCGATGGCCGACCACCAGACCATTCCCCGCCGCGCTTCCATGGATCTCGCACCGCAAGCCGACTTCCTGGCCCTGGGAGAGCCCGCTGCCGGTCTGCCTCTGCAGCAGTGGCTGCACGCGGCCTTGCTCGGCGCCATGCAGGATGGACGCCTGCCGACCGGCAGCCGCCTGCCCCCGTCGCGCAGCCTTGCGCAGGCCCATGGCATCTCGCGCTCGACGGTGACCGCCGTCTACGAGCGGCTTCTTGCAGACGGTTACCTTGTGGGCCAGGTCGGCCGCGGCACATTTGTGGCGCCGCAACGCGGCGGGCCGGAGCCGACAAGAAACAACGGCACCGTCATCAAAGCTTCACTGTCGCAGCGCGGCACCGCGATGGCCGAGGCCGGCGCCGGGCTGCGCGGCTGCACGCGGCTGTTCCAGACCTTCGAGCCTGACCAGATCGACCTCGGCCTGATGCCGGTGGGCATCTGGCAGATGCTGGCCGGCAAACGCGCGCAGTTGCACGAGGCGCGGCTGCTGCAGGACGGCATGCCGCTGCTGGGCTATCCGCCGCTGCGCGAACGGCTGGCCGAGCTGCTCGCGACGACACGCGGCCAGCGCTGCGACCCGGGCCGGATCGTGATCGTCGGCAGCGTCGCCAAGGCCATCGACCTGCTCGGGCGGCTGCTGCTGGATCCGGGCGACAAGGCCTGGGTGGAGGATCCGGGGCCACCGGGAGCGCAGGCCCTGCTGGCCACGGCTGGCGCATCGCTCGTGCATGTGCCGGTCGACGAACAGGGCCTGCGCGTCGACGAAGGATTGCGGCTCGCGCCCGAGGCCCGGCTCGCCTACGTGACGGCAGACGTGCAGATGCCGCTGGGCCACCCGCTCTCGGCCGGACGCCGCGCCGCGCTGCTGCGCTGGGCGGTGCGCGCGCAGGCCTGCGTGATCGCCGAGGAGCGCGACGGGGACTTCATCTTCGGCGGAGCGCCGTCGGTGCCGCCCTCATCGAGCGCCGATGAAGACGACTGGCTGATCCGCATCGGCAACCTGTCCTTCAATGTCTCACCCGGATTGAAGCTCGCCTACATGATGCTGCCGGAGCGCCTGGTCGACCCGATGCGCGCCCTGATCGGCCTGACCGGCGCGATGGCCTCGGTGTTCGACCAGGCGGTGCTGCACGACTTCATCGCCCAGGGCCACTGGGCACGCCACCTGCGGCTGGCGCGAGAGATCTACGGCACGCGCTCAGCCTTGCTGCGCGAACAGCTGGACAAGCACTTTGGCCGCTGGATCGAGATGCCGCCGCAGCAGCGCGGCCTGAGCCTCGTGTTGAAACTGCGCGCCGACGTGCCCGACACCGAGGTCGCTGCGCGGGCCGCGCAGGGCGGCGTCATCGTCGCGCCGCTGTCGCCACTGAGCCGCCAGCAACACCCGCAGCTCAACGGCCTGCGCCTGGGCTTCGCTGCATTCTCCGAAGCCAGCATCCGCGGCGGCGTGGAGAAACTGGTCGCCGCACTGGACCGCCGCGACCGGAATGCTGCCGACAGCAGCACGGGCCCGCGGCGCCGCCAGTCCGACGAATTATTTGGGCGCGGCTTGCCGGCTACAAAAAAGTACGGCTAGAATAGCGGGCTTCACCGCCGGTGTAGCTCAGTTGGTAGAGCAGCGCATTCGTAATGCGAAGGTCGAGGGTTCGACTCCTTTCACCGGCACCAAGACAAGAAGGGCCCGTTCATTCGAACGGGCCCTTTTTCATTGTCCTTGGCGTTGCGCTTCGCATTGGGGAGTCCACCTCTCCCGACACAATCCAGCCAACATTCCCCGTTCAGAATCGTCTAAGCCGGAGCCAAGAGACTGGCTCTCCACTCGATGCAAAGACAGGGACGACGATGAAGATCGAAGATGTTCGCAAGGCCTACGCGATGCCCGCCACCAGCCCGGCCTTCCCGCCCGGCCCCTACCGGTTCGTGAATCGCGAGTTCGTCGTCATCACCTACCGCACCGACATGGACGCGCTGCGCGCCGTGGTGCCGGAACCGCTGGAAGTCGTGGAGCCGCTGGTCAAGTACGAGTTCATCCGCATGCCGGATTCGACCGGCTTCGGCGACTACACCGAATCGGGCCAGGTCATTCCGGTGCAACTGCGCAAGCCCGACGGCTCCGTCGAGCAAGGCGGCTATGTCCACGCGATGTACCTGAACGACCATCCGCCGATCGCCGGCGGCCGGGAGCTGTGGGGCTTCCCGAAGAAGCTGGCCTCGCCGACCTTGGACTACGAGATCGACACCGTCGTCGGCACCCTGGACTACGGCAAGGTGCGCGTCGCCACCGCCACGATGGGCTTCAAGCACAAGACGCTGGACACCGGCCCGATCCTTGCGAGCCTTGCGATGCCCAACTTCCTGCTCAAGGTGGTGCCGCACGTGGACGGCACGCCCCGGATCTGCGAGCTGGTGCGCTACTACATGACCGACATCCACATGAAAGGTGCCTGGACCGGCCCCGCCGCGCTGGAGCTGCATCCGCATGCGCTGGCGCCCGTGGCGGAACTGCCAGTGCTGAAGATCGAATCGGCGGTGCACTACATCGCCGACATGACGCTGGCGCTCGGGACGGTCGAACTCGACTACCTGGCCAGCAAGTAGAGTTGCCCTGCCTCCACATCCCTCCTCTTCAACCTCGACCGCAAGGAAACCCGTCATGCCTCAATTGAAAGAC
Organism: Roseateles agri; assembly: GCF_034043675.1. NCBI lineage: Bacteria > Pseudomonadati > Pseudomonadota > Betaproteobacteria > Burkholderiales > Sphaerotilaceae > Roseateles > Roseateles agri. The sequence continues at coordinate 58,045 of NZ_JAXCLA010000002.1, forward strand.
AAAGTCGCCTACGTCACCGGTGCCGCGAGCGGCATCGGCAAGGAGATCGCCACCCTCTTCGCGCAGGAAGGCGCCAAGGTCGTCATCGCCGACCTGAACAAGGCGGCGGCCGATGCGACCGCCGCCGAGCTGAAGGCCACCGGCGCACAGGCGATCGGCGTGGCGGTCGACGTCACGAACGAAGAGCAGGTCAACGCCTCTGTGGAGGAAGCGGTCGCGGCCTTCGGCGGCATCGACGTGCTGGTCAGCAATGCCGGCATCCAGATCGTCCACCCGGTCGAAGAGTTCGAATTCGCCGACTGGAAGAAGCTGCTGGCCATCCACCTCGACGGCGCCTTCCTCACCACCAAGGCCTGCCTGAAGCACATGTATGCCCAGGGCCGCGGCGGCAGCATCATCTACATGGGCTCGGTGCACTCGAAGGAAGCCTCGGTGCTGAAGGCGCCCTACGTCACCGCCAAGCACGGCCTGATCGGCCTGGCCAAGACGGTCGCCAAGGAAGGCGGCAGCAAGGGCGTGCGCGCCAACGTGATCTGCCCCGGCTTCGTGCGCACGCCGCTGGTCGAGAAGCAGATTCCCGAGCAGGCGAAGACCCTGGGCATCAGCGAGGACGACGTCGTGAAGAAGGTCATGCTGAAGGAAACCGTCGACGGCGAGTTCACGACCACCGACGACGTCGCGCGCGTCGCGCTGCTGTTCGCCGCCTTCCCGAGCAATGCCCTGACCGGCCAGTCGCTGATCGTCAGCCACGGCTGGAACATGCAGTGACGGCCAGCAGCGCCGAGAGGCGCGGCAACGCCGCGGCGCGCAAGAAGACCGCGACCCAGCTCGCGCCGCCGCCGCGCGCCTGCCTGAACATGATGGACAGCGCCCGCAAGGCGCTGGTGTTGCAGGGCGGCGGCGCTTTGGGCTCCTACCAGGCCGGCGTCTACGAGGCGCTGAGCCGGCGCGGCCATCATCCGGACTGGGTGGCCGGCGTGTCGATCGGCGCGATCAACGCGGCGCTGATCGCCGGCAATGCCCCGAGCAAGCGCGTCGAACGCCTGCACGAGTTCTGGAACCTCGTCTCCAGCGCCCCGCCGCAGCAGTTGCCGAGCTGGTTCGGCGACCGCGCCATGCAGAACCAGTGGAGCGCCAACGCGGCCACGATGTTCGGCATCCCGGGCTTCTTCCGCCCGCGCGCCTCGCCGCTGCTGCTGATGGGCAATGCGGCGCCGGAGCTGAGCTACTACGACACCTCGCCGCTGCGCGAGACCTTGGAGCGCCTGGTCGACTTCGACCGCATCAACGCGCCGGGCGGCATGCGCCTGTCGGTCGGCGCCGTGGACATCGTCAGCGGCGATTCGCGCTACTTCGACAGCGGCGAGACCAAGATCGGCCCCGAGCACATCATGGCCAGCGGCGCGCTGCCGCCGGGCTTCCCGCCGGTGCAGGTCGGCACGCACTACTTCTGGGATGGCGGCCTGGTCTCCAACACCCCGCTGCAGTACGTGCTCGACGCACAGCCCCATACCGAGCCGCTGATGGTGTGGCAGGTGGACCTGTTCAACGCCCGCGGCGCGATGCCGACGACCCTGTCCGAGGTGATGGAGCGCCAGAAGGACATCACCTACTCCAGCCGCACCCGTCGCAACACCGACGCACTGGCCGCGAACCTGAACCTGCAGCAGGCCATCGCCGACTTGATCGACCGGCTGCCGCCGGCGCTGCGCGAGGACCCCAGCGTGGCCGCCGTGCAGGCGCAGCTGACGCACCAGCCGATCGACGTCTTCCACCTGATCTACCGCGACAAGCCCTACGAGACCGAGTCCAAGGACTACGAGTTCTCGCGCGCCACCGTCGAGGAGCATTGGGCCGCCGGCCTGCGCGACATGAACCAGACCCTGGCCCACCCGGAGGCGCTGCGCAGCGAGGTGCAGACGAACGGCGTGACGACCTTTGACCTGGCCGATCCGTCGAACGAGCGCGTCGAGCGCCCGATCTGATCTGGCGGCTTTGATCGAGCTGTTTAAGCGGGTGCCGAAGCAGCCTTGACGGGCGGTTTCGGCGCAGCCGGCGCCTGGCAATGCTGGGCCAGCCCCACGCCCTTCAGGAACGAGCGCCGCACGGTGCCGGCCGCGATGGCCGCGGCCACTTCCTTCGAATGACGCTCGGCACCGCTGAGCCGGCGCACCCAGCCGCGGAACGGGATCAGGCCCTCGGCGGCGCCGCGCAGCGCGCCCGTGGCAGCGTTCTCCAGCTCGTCGGAGCCGCGTTCGATCAGGCCGGGATTCGCGGCCGTCGGCGGCGTGTCCAGGTCGGCGCCGAGCGCGGCATCCAGCGCCTCGACCTCCGCCTTCAGCGCATCGCAGCCAGCCACCGGCGGCAGTGCATAGGGCGCGGCCCTGGCCGAAAGCAGCGCATCGGGGATCTTGCCGCGGACCAGGTTCAGGTCGTTGAACGGCGACATGGCCGCCTGGCCGACGGCGTTCTCGGCCTTGTTGCCGCCCTTGCCGCCCGTACCGGGTTCGGTGCTCGCGCAGCCGGCGGCGAAGACCACGGGCAGCGCGAGGGTGAGGAGGGTCAGGTGTCTCGTCGTCATGGGGCGCGAGCATAGCCCGGCCCCGGACGCAGCCCGCCCCTTACTTCGACGCCGGCGTGCTTTCCAGCACCATGCCTCGGCGCTCCAGCAGCGGCCCGATCTCCGGCTCATGGCCCACCACGCTGCGGAAAAGGCCCAGCGCATCGGCGCTGCCGCCGCGCGACAGCAGCTTGGCGCGGAACACGTCGCCGTTCTCGCGCTTCAGGCCGCCGTTGGCCTTGAACCACTCGACAGTGTTCGAGTCCAGCACCTCGGCCCACAGATAGGCGTAGTAGCCGGCGGCGTACTCGCCCATGAAGTGGCTGAAGTACGGCGTGCGGTAGCGCGGTGGCACCGGCGCGTAGTCGAAGCCCGATTCGGCCAGCAGCTTCGCCTCACCGGGCATCACGTCGGCCGCCTTGGGCAGTTGCGCGGCCGGCAGCTGGTGCCAGCGCTGGTCCAGCACCGCGGCGCTGATGTAGGAGGTGGTGGAGAAGCCCTGGTTGAACTTCTTCGCCGCCAGCACCTTGTCGACCATCTGCTGCGGGATCTGCTCGCCGGTCTGCCAGTGTTTGGCGTAGTGCTGCAGCACCTGCGGCCAGCTGGCCCACATCTCGTTGACCTGCGACGGGTACTCGACGAAGTCACGCGGCGTGTTGGCTCCGGAGAAGGTCTGGTACTTCACGTTCGAGAACAGGCCGTGCAGCGCGTGGCCGAACTCGTGGAAGGCCGTCGTCACCTCGTCCCAGGTCAGCAGCGTCGGCTTGCCGGCCGGGGGCTTGGGGATGTTCAGGTGGTTCGCGACCACCGGCATCTCGCCGAACATGCCGCTCTGGTCCACGTAGTTGCTCATCCACGCGCCGCCGTTCTTGCTCGGACGGGCGTACATGTCGGCGATGAAGATGCCCAGCTGCTTGCCGTCGGCATCGAAGACGTCGTAGGTGGTGACGTCCTTCTGGTAGACCGGCAGGTCGGTGCGCTGCTTGAAGGTGATGCCGTAGAGCTGGTTGGCCGCGTAGAACACGCCGTTCTCCAGCACGTTCTTCAGCTCCAGGTAGGGCTTGAGCTGCGACTCGTCGAAGCCGTACTTGACCGCGCGGAGCTGCTCGGCCTCGTACTGCCAGTCCCAGGGCTGCAAGGTGAAGCCGGGCTTCTCGTTGGCATCGATGCGGGCCTGCAGCTCGGCGCCCTCCAGGCGCGCGGTGGCCACGGCCGGGCCGGACACCTGCGCCAGGATGCGGTTGACGGCCGGCACGTTCTTCGCCGTCTCATCGGCCAGCGAGTAGTCGGCGAAGGTCGCGAAGCCCAGCAGTTGTGCTTTCTCGGCACGCAGCGCCAGCACGCGCGCGACGACGCCAGTCGTGTCGTTCGCGCCACCGCGGCTGCCGCGGGCGATCGAGGCCTTGAACACGCGCTCGCGCAGCGCGCGGTTCTTCAGCTGGGCCAGCACCGGCTGGTCGGTCGTGTTCAGCAGCACGATGACGAACTTGCCCGCCGGCAGCTTGCGCTCCTCGGCGGCGCTCGCGGCGGCGGTGATCTGCTCGTCGGTGAGGCCGTCCAGCTCCTCGCGCGAATCGACGACGACGGCCGAGTCGTTCACCTCGGCCAGCACGCGGCGCGTGAACTCGGTCTGCAGCGAGGCCAGCTCGCCGTTGATCGCCGTCACCCGCTTCTTCTGCGCGGCCGTCAGCTTCGCGCCGGCCAGCTCCATGTCGCGGTGCCAGCGTTCGATCAGGCGCACGCTTTCGGCGTCCAGGCCCAGTTGCTCACGCTGCTGGTAGAGCGCGTCGACGCGCGCGTAGACCTTGGCGTTCGTGTAGATCGCATCGCCGTGCGCGGAGAGTTTCTCCGCGTAGCCGGCGGCGGTCTTCTGCCGCGCGTCGTTCGAGTCGGCGCCGAGCAGGTTGAAGAACACCAGGTTCACGCGGTGCAGGGTCTGGCCGGACTTCTCCAGCGCCAGCACCGTGTTGTCGAACGTCGGCTTGGCCGGGTTGCGCGCGATCGCGTCGACCTCGCGGCGCTGCTCAGCCATGCCGCGGTCGAAGGCGGGGCCGAAGTCGCTGTCGCGGACCTGGTCGAACGGCGGATAGTGCAGCGGCAGCGGGCTGGGCTTGAGCAGCGGGTTGGCGCGCGGCGCTGCGAGCGCATCGGCCGCGAGCATCGGGAAGGCCAGCGCCGCGGTGGCGATCAGCAGGCTCAGCTTCATCTTCTTGGTCGTCGTCATCATCACTTCTTGCCCTCGGTCGTCAGCACCATGCCGCGGCGTTCCAGCAGCGGCTCGATGTCCGGCTCATGGCCGACCAGGTTGCGGAACAGGTCCATCGCATCGACGCTGCCGCCGCGCGACAGCAGCTTGGCGCGGAAGGTGTCGCCGTTGGCGCGCTTCAGGCCGCCGTTGGCCTTGAACCACTCGACGGTGTCGGCGTCCAGCACCTCAGCCCAGATGTAGCCGTAGTAGCCGGCCGCGTAGCCGCTCATGATGTGGCTGAAGTACGGCGTGCGATAGCGCGGCCACACGGCGGCGTAGTCATAGCCTTCCTCCTTCAGCACCTGCGCTTCGAAGGCCATGGCCTTGTCGCCGGCGGGCACCTTGCCGGCCGGGATCTGGTGCCAGCGCTGATCCAGCATCGAGGCGCTCAGGTACTCGGTCGTCATGAAGCCCTGGTTGAACTTCTTGCCGGCCATCAGCTTGTCCAGCAGTTGCTGCGGCATCGCCTCGCCGGTCTGGTAGTGCTTGGCGTAGTTGGCCAGCACGCTGGGCCAGGCGGCCCACATCTCGTTGACCTGCGAGGGGTACTCGACGTAGTCGCGCGGCACGGCCGTGCCGGCCTGGCTCGGGTACTGCACGTTCGAGAACATGCCGTGCAGCGCATGGCCGAACTCGTGGAACATCGTGTTCACCTCATCCCAGGTCAGCAGCGTCGGCTTGCCATCGGGCGGCTTCGGGATGTTCAGGTGGTTGGCCACGACCGGCATCTCGCCGAGCAGGCCGCTCTGCGAGACGTAGGCATTCATCCAGGCACCGCCGCGCTTGCTGGGCCGCGCGTACATGTCGGAGATGAAGATCGCCAGCTGCTTGCCGTCGGCGTTGAACACGTCGAAGACCTTGACGTCCGGGTGATAGACCGGCAGGTCCTTGCGTTCCTTGAAGGTCAGGCCGTAGAGCTGGCCGGCGGCGTAGAACACGCCGTTGCGCTGCACATTGTTCAGCTCCAGGTAGGGCTTCAGCTGCGATTCGTCGAAGCCGTACTTCGCTGCGCGCAGCTTCTCGCTGTAGTAGGACCAGTCCCAGGCTTCCAGCGTGAACGTCGGCTGCTTCTTCGCGGCCTGCTCGGCGTCGACCAGCTTCTGCATCTCGCCGCCCTCGCGGCGCGCGGTGGCCACGGCCGCCGGCGCCAGCTGGCGCAGCATCTTGTTGACGGCTTCCTTGTTCTTCGCCGTCTGGTCGCTCAGCGCGAAGTCGGCGTAGGTGGCGAAGCCCAGCAGCTGCGCGCGCTCGGCACGCAGCGCCATCGTGCGGGCGACGATGCCCGTCGTGTCATGCGCATTGCCGCGGCTGCCGCGGGCGATCGAGGCCTTGAAGATGCGCTCGCGCAGCGCGCGGTTCTCCAGCTGCGCCAGCGGCGGCTGGCCGGTGGTGTTCAGCAACGCGATCAGGTACTTGCCGTCCAGGCCGCGGGCCTTGGCGGCCGCGGCGGCACCGGCGATCTGCTCATCGGTAAAGCCGGCCAGCTCTTCCTTGGTGTCGACGACGACGGCCGAGTCGTTGACCTCGGCCAGCACCTCGGTCGTGAACTTGGCCGACAGCGCGGCCAGCTCGGCGTTGATCGCCTTCATCCGCGTCTTCTGCGCCTCGTTGAGCTGCGCGCCGGCGCGCACGAAGTTCAGGCGGTAGCGCTCGATCAGGCGCACGGCGTCAGGCTGCAGGCCCAGCTTGTCGCGCTGCTGGTAGAGCGTGTCGATGCGGGCGAACAGCTTGTCGTTCAGGCTGATCGCATCGCGGTGCGCGGCCAGCTTGGCGGCGTAGTCGGCCTGCACCTTGCGGCGGGCGTCGTTCGAATCGGCGCCGAGCAGGCTGAACAGCACGGTGCTCGTGCGGTCCAGCAGGCGGCCGGACTTCTCCAGCGCGACGATGGTGTTCTCGAAAGTCGGCTCGGCCGGATTGCCGGTGATCGCGCCCACCTCGGCCAGCTGCTCGGCCATGCCGCGCTCCAGTGCCGGGCCGAAGTCGCCGTCCTGGATCTTGTCGAACGGCGGGTAGTGCAGCGGCAGCGGGCTCTGCGTCAGCAGCGGGTTGACGTGCGCCGCGTCCTGCGCAAAGGCGGGTAGCGTCAGCACGGCAGCCAGGATCAGGGAGATCTTCATCGTGGAATCCGTCGGAATTCGAAAGGCCGCAAGCGTAGCCGACGCGATGGCCCCGGGCCATTCGTCATCGCCCGAAGCACCCCTGCGGCGCCGGGCGCTGCTCGCCCATAATCGCGCCGCCTATGAACAAGCTCCTGAATTCCGCCCTCTTCGGCACCCGGCTGGCGCCGCTGCGTGCGCTGGTCTTCGTCGCGCTGGTGATCGTCATCAGCTGGCTGGCCTTCAGCCCGGCGCCGCCGCCGGGCGCCAGCCTCGGCTGGGACAAGGCCAACCACGCCAGCGCCTTCGCCGCGCTGATGGTCAGCGGCCGGCTCGCCTGGCCCCGGCTGTCTTGGCGCACGCTGATCATCGGGCTGCTCGCCTACGGCGGGGCGATCGAGCTGATCCAGACTCAGCTCCCGCCCCGCGAGGGCGACTGGCTGGATCTGCTGGCCGACACGGTGGGCCTGGGGCTGGGCACCCTCGTCTTCCTCGGCCTGCGGCGCGGGCTTGGCGCGAAGTAGGCGTCTGCTGACACACCGGTGGCGGCAATTTGCGCTACCGTTGACGGATGGATGCAGCCCCACACCCATCCCCGGCGCTTGCCGCACGCTACCGCGCGGTCCGCGCTCACACCGAGAAGCTGGTCGCCACGCTGTCGGCCGAAGACCAGGCGCTGCAGTCGATGCCCGACGCCAGCCCGGCCAAGTGGCACCAGGCTCACACGACCTGGTTCTTCGAGACGCTGATCCTGCAGCCGCTGTTGCGTGGCTACCAGGCCTTCGATCCGAGCTTCCAGTACCTGTTCAATTCCTACTACGAGGCGCTGGGCCCGCGCCATCCGCGGCCGCAGCGCGGCATGCTGAGCCGGCCCTCGCTGGACGAGGTGCGTGCCTACCGGCGCCACGTCGACGCCGCGATGCTGGATCTGCTCGGCAGCGCCGGTACTGGGCAAGACTTGACCCTCGTGGAGTTGGGCCTGCAGCACGAGCAGCAGCACCAGGAGCTGCTGCTGACCGACATCCTGCATGCCTTCTCCTGCAACCCGCTGCTGCCGGCCTGGCGCGCAGAGCCACCGCATCGCTTCCCCGAACAGCCGCTGCGCTGGCTTCCGCACGCCGGTGGCGAAGTGCCGATCGGCCACGAAGAAGGCGCCGGCTTCGCCTTCGACAACGAAACCCCGCGCCACAGCGCGCTGCTGCAACCCTTCGAGATCGCGAACCGGCTGGTGAATTGCGGCGAGTTCGCCGACTTCATCGCCGACGGCGGCTACCGCCGGCCCGGCCTGTGGCTGTCCGACGGCTGGGCGACGGCGCAGGCCCAGGGCTGGCAGCACCCGCCCTACTGGCTGGCGCCCGGCGACCCGCGCGCGCCGTCCGAGCACTGGCAGGTGTTCGGCCTGCACGGGGTGCAGCCGCTGGACCGCGCGGCACCGGTGACGCAGCTGAGCTTCTACGAGGCCGCCGCCTATGCCGAGTGGGCCGGCGCGCGCCTGCCCACCGAGTTCGAATGGGAGGCGGCATGCCGCTTGCCAGGATTCGCGCCATGCAGCGATCAAGCCTGGCAATGGACCCGCTCCGCCTACCACCCCTACCCCGGCTTCCGGCCGATGGCGGGCGCCGTCGGTGAGTACAACGGCAAGTTCATGGTGGGCCAGCTGGTGCTTCGCGGCGGCAGCGTCGCCACGCCCCCGGGACATGCGCGGCCCAGCTATCGCAACTTCTTCCCGCCAGCCGCGCGCTGGCAGTTCAGCGGCCTGAGACTGGCCAGGGACAGCTCCAAATGAACATGCCCATCTCCGCCCGCCAGCAATTCGCCGCCGATCTCCACGCCGCGCTGAGCAGCCGCCCTCGCAACATCTCGCCCAAGTACTTCTACGACGAGATCGGCTCGCGCCTGTTCGAGCAGATCTGCGAGTTGCCCGAGTACTACCCGACCCGCACCGAGCTGGCACTGCTGCAGAAGTACGGCCGCGAGATGGCCGAGTGCATCGGCCCGCATGCGCAGCTCGTCGAGTACGGCGCCGGCGCGCTGCGAAAGGTGCGCCTGCTGCTGGATCACCTGCGCGAGCCCGAGGCCTTCGTACCGGTGGACATCTCCGGCGCGCACCTGCTGGCCGCCAGCGCCGAGCTGGGCCGCGCCTATCCGGGCCTGAAGATCGCGCCGCTGGTGGCCGATTTCACGCAGCCGCACGACCTGCCCCCGCGGCGTGAGAGCGGCCGCCGCGTCGGCTTCTTCCCCGGCTCCAGCATCGGCAACTTCACGCCCGCCGAAGCGCGCGACTTCCTGCGCATGGCGGCGCAGGAACTGCGCGGCGGCGGCCTGCTGATCGGCATCGACCGGATCAAGGAACCGGCGCTGCTGCACGCCGCCTACAACGACTCTGCCGGCGTCACCGCCGCCTTCAATCTGAACCTGCTGGAGCGGGCGCGGCGCGAGCTGGGCGCGGAGTTCGATCCCGACGGCTTCCTGCACAGCGCGTTCTACAACGCGCCGCTGCAGCGCATCGAGATGCACCTGCAGAGCCGCCGTGCGCAGACGATCCGCATCGGCGAGACGAGCTACGACTTCGCCGGCGGCGAGACCCTGCACACCGAGAACTCGCACAAGTACAGCGTGGACGGTTTCCAGGCGCTGGCCGCCGGCTGCGGCTTCTCGGCCGGCCCCGTCTGGAGCGATGAGCGTGATTGGTTCACGCTCCTGTGGCTCCAAGCACCCGATTGAAGGGGCGCGCCGCCCGGGGGTGACCCCTAGCTTCGGCCTAGACTCCGCGGTTGTTACCAGGAGTCCGCCGATGCGAATCGCCGTTGCCGCCGCCGTACTGGGCGTCACCCTTCTCTCCACGGCCGTCCATGCCGACGAGCCGGCCGCGATCGGCCGCGTCAAGCGGGTCAGCGGCAGTGTGCTGCTCGACCGCGCCGGCAAGACCGTGCCGGTCACGCCCGGCATGGCGCTGCAGGCCGGCGACCAGATCCGAACCGGCGCGGACGGCCTCGTCGGCGTCACCCTGGCGGACGACACCCTGCTGTCCGCCGGCAAGGGCAGCCGGCTGCTGATCAACGATTTCCGTTTCGACGCGACGACGCACGACGGCGGCATGCTCGCCACGCTCTCGCAGGGCAGCCTGCACGTGGTCACCGGCCTGATCGCGAAGAAGGCGCCGGAGAAGGTCAACTTCAAGACCCCCAGCACCGTGCTGGGCGTGCGCGGCACCGATTTCGTCGTCGAAGTGCCTGAAGCGGGCGCCTTGTGAGCGCGCCCGTCTTTCGCTGGCTTCTTCGCGGGCTGTTGGCCCTGCTCGCCGTCCTCGCGTTGCAGGGCTGCGCTTCGCGCCCCGAGCGGGTGATCCTGCTGCCCGGCTCCGAAGGCCACGCCACCGGTGCGCTGCTGGTCCAGCGCGGCACCGATTCGCTGCGCCTGGCCCAGCCCTATGCCCAGGCGCAGACCTCGGCCCAGGGGACGCCGCAGGCGAGCGTCAGCGATGCGGCGACGGTGCAGCGCGACTTCGGCTCGCTGCTGGCCATCACGCCGCCGTTCCCCCGCTCCTTCATCGTCACCTTCCTGCCCAACTCCAACACGCTGACGCCCGCCACCCTGCCCGTGCTGAAGCAGGTGCGAGAGGCACTGGACGCGCAGCCGGCCGGCGAACTGGTCGTGATCGGCCATACCGACAACGTCGGCACCGCGGAGCTGAACGACCGCCTCTCGCTGGACCGCGCGCAGAAGGTCGCCGACCTGCTGGCCGGCATGGGCGTGGCGCGCGAGCTGATCAGCGTGCAGGCACGCGGCATGCGCGAGCCGCTGGTCGAGGTGCCGCCGCAGACGGACGAGCCACGCAACCGTCGTGTCGAAATCAAGCTTCGCTGAGCGGCTGCTGCTGCGCTGGGCGCTGCCCGGCCTGCTGCTCGCGGCGCTGCTGGGCCAGGCCACGCGCTACTGGGAGCTGCCCGGGCTGGCGACGCTCGAGCGCCAGCTATTCGACCTGCGCGTGCGCCTGACCGCGCCGGCCGAGCCCGACCCGCGCATCGTCATCATCGACATCGACGAGCGCTCCCTCGCCGCGCTGGGCCGCTGGCCCTGGAAGCGCAGCCTGCTGGCCGACCTGCTGGAGAAGGTCTTCGACCGCCAGGGCGCACTGCTGGCCGGCATGGACCTGATCCTGGCCGAACCCGACGACAGCTCCGGCCTCGCCAGCCTCGACGCGCTGGCCCGCGGCCCGCTGCACGACGACGAGCGCTTCGCGGCGCAACTGCAGCGCCTGCGCCCGGCGCTGGACCACGACACGCGGCTGGCCCAGGTGCTGCAGACTCACCCGGTCGTGCTCGGCTTCCACGGCTCCAACCGGCGCGGCGCGGTCGCCAGCGGCGCGCTGCCGGCGCCGGCGAGTTCGGCCGCCGGCTTCGGCCAGCCGCAGGCGGACAAGCTGCCGAACTGGTCGGGCTACGGCGCCAGCCTGCCGCAGCTGCAGCAGGCTGCCACCGGCGCCGGCTTTCTCAACGTGCCCAACGATCCCGATGGCGTCGCCCGCCGCGCGCCCCTGCTCAGCGTGATCGGCGACCAGGTCTACGCCTCGCTGCCGCTGGCGCTGATGCAGACGCTCAGCGGCGCGACGGGGCTGCAGCCCCGCCTCGGTGCCGTCGCCGGTGGGGTTGCCGCGCCCCTGGTCGGCCTGGCGCTGCAGACGCCGCACGGCGAGCTGCGCGTCGCCACCGACGCCCAGAGCGCGGTGCTTCTGCCCTACCGAAGGGATCGCGACGCGTACCAGCACGTCTCGGCCGTCGACGTGCTGCAGGACAAGATCGCTCCCGACGCACTGCGCCGCCGCATCGTGCTGCTGGGGGCCTCGGCACCGGGCCTGCAAGACCGGCACACGACGCCGCTGGGCGACGACTTCCCCGGCCTCACGCTGCACGCCAGCGTGCTGAGCGGGCTACTGGACGGCCGCCTCGCCAGCGTGCCCGCCTACACGCCCGCGCTCGAAGCGGGGCAGCTGCTGGCCGTGGCGCTGGTGTTGACGCTGGCCCTGCCGCGCCTGAGCCTGGGCCGAGGCCTGCTGCTCGGCGGCGCCCTGGCCGCAGCGCTCGTCGCGGTCAACTTCCTCGCCTACACACAGGCCCGCGAAGCCTGGCCGCTGGCCTCCGCCCTGCTGCTGGTGGCCGCGCTGCTGGGCCTGCACCTGCTGTACGCCTACTTCGTCGAGCACCGCACCCTGCGACAGCTCAGCGCGCTGTTCGGCCAGTACGTGCCGGCCGAACTGGTGCAGCAGATGAGCCGGCAGCCGGAGCGGTACACGATGGCCAGCCGCAATGCCGAGCTGAGCGTGTTGTTCGCCGACGTGCACGCGTTCACCGGCATCGCCGAGCGCCTGACACCGGAAGAGCTGTCGCTGCTGATGCACGAGTTCTTCACCAGCATGACCGAGATCGTGCAGGCGCACGGCGGCACGCTGGACAAGTACATGGGCGACGCCTTGATGGCCTTCTGGGGCGCGCCGGTCGCCGCACCCGGCCACGCGCTGCAGGCGACCGGGGCGGCGCTGGCGATGCAGCGAGCGCTGGAGGCGCTGAACCGCCGCTTCGTCGCACGGGGCTGGCCCGCGCTGTCGGTCAACATCGGCATCAACAGCGGCACGATGGTCGTCGGCGATCTCGGCTCGCGCCAGCGCCGCGCCTACACGGTGCTCGGCGACGCGGTCAACCTCGCCGCGCGCCTGCAGCAGCTGTGCAGCGAGCGCGAACTGGGCCTGCTGATCAGCGAGACCACGCGCGAGCGCATCGGCACGGCGCTGCCCTGCGAGGAACTGGGGGAGCTGCAGCTGCGCGGCCGGGCAGCGCCGGTGCGTGTCTTCCGCATCGCCACGACAAGCCCGCGCAACCTCGCAATAGCCCTGCCATAACCCCTCAATTGAGCGGAAGTCGCTGATTCAAGGGTATTTTCTTACCCCCCTAATTCAACTTAGTCCCCGTAGACTCCGCGCATGGATCCCAACCAGCACCGCATTCGCGCGCGAATGGTCGAGGCCCTGCACGGCAGCGCCGTCTTCGGTTCACTCGCCGATGGCGTGATCGCCGAGCTGGCCGACGCCGTGCAATGGCGGCGGGTCGAAAGCGGCGAAACCGTTTTCAGCGAAGGCGACCGGGCCGACAGCACGATCTTCGTCATCAGCGGCGGGCTGCGCGTTTCCCGCCGCGGGCGCGACGGCAAGCTGCTGGTCTACAACCAGATCCAGCCCGGCCAGAGCATCGGCGAGATGGCGATGATCCTGCAGCAGCCGCGCTCGCAGGACGTCACCGCGGTGCGCGACTCCACCCTGGCCCAGCTCGACCGCAGCGCCTTCGAGGCCCTGCTGACGCGCCATCCGGTCGAGCTGAACCGCGTCTTCCTGAAGGCCGTGCACGATCAGTTCCGTGTCGGCAGCGAGGTGCAGGAGAAGTACCTGGCGCAGACGATCGCCATCGTGCCGCTGGACGCCAAGGCCGGCGCCGATACCTTGACGCCCTCGCTGGTCGCCGCCCTGAGCGAGCTGGCCGGCCGCGGCGGGCAGCGGGTGGGCCACCTGCGCGGCGGCTCGCCGGAGGCGCTGCGCCTGATGCAGGGCGACTCGATCGACGGCGGCGTGGACATCGGCGATGGTGGCCGCGAGCGCCTCGAGGAAAGCTACGAGGTGCTGGTCTTCGAGGCCGGCATTGCCGACGACGCCTGGGCCCGCTTCGCGATCCGGCAGGCCGACCAGGTGGTCTTCGTCAGCTCGGCCGATCGCTCGCCGGCGCTGACGCCACTGGAGCGCCAGTTCCAGGCCGTGCCCGGCTACGCCCTCAAGCGCAAGCACCTGGTGCTGATGCACGCGGCGAACGCGTCGCGGCCGACATCGCCGCTGCCCTGGATCGAGGGCCGCGACCTGGAGCGCATCTACTCGCTGCGCTCGGGCCTGCGTGCCGACGCCGAACACCTCGCGCGCTTCCTCACCGGCAATGCCGTCGGCGTCGTGCTGGGCGGCGGCGGCGCGCGCGGCTTCGCGCACCTGGGCGTGCTGCGGGCGCTGTCGGAATCCGGCGTGCCGGTGGACCTGATCGGCGGCAACAGCATGGGCGCGCTGATCGGCGCGCAGCTCGCCTGCGGCCACTCGCTGGAGCAGATCCTCGAGCAGACCCGGCGTTTCGCCAAGGGCGGCGAACGCCTCACCGTGCCGCTGGTCTCCATCGTCGCGGGCCGCCGCGTCGAGCGCGACCTGCAGCGCATGTTCGGCGACCTGATGATCGAGCAGCTCTGGCGGCCCTACTTCGCCGCGGCCTGCAACCTCACCCGCGGCTGCACCACCGTGCAGGCGCAGGGCCCGCTGTGGCGCGCCGTGCTCGCCAGCAACTCGCCGGCCGGCCTGTTCCCGCCGGTCGTCATCGACGGCGAGCTGATGGTGGACGGCGCCATCCTGGAGAACGTCCCGGTGCAGCCGATGCGACTGCGCCTGGGCACGCCGCTGGAACGCCGGCGCGGCAACGGCACGATCATCGCGGTGGACGTGGACGTACCCGAGAACCTGCGCGCCCACCCTAGCCTCACCCGCGTCACGCCGATGAGCACGCTCAAGCGCAAGTTCATCGCCAGCGCGCCCGCTTCGCCGAGCATCGCCGGCATCCTCTACAGCGCCGGCCACGTCGGCAGCTTGAACCAGCGGCCGCGCACGATCGCGCAGGCCGATCACTACCTCGAACCTCCCGTTGGCAACTTTCCTTTAATGGCCTATCAGAACGGCGCAGAGATCGCCGCAGTCGGCTACCGCTATGCGATGGAGAAGATCGCGTCATGGGACAAGCAACTGAAAATGGTGCCGGCGTCCTGACCCCAGGGGCGCTGGAGCTGGCGGCTGACGCCGCACTGCCGCTGGCGATGAGCCAGCGCGAGGTCTGGCTCGACCACTGCGCCTGGCCCGGCAGCGCGCACCTGAACATCGGCGGCGGCTGCTTCCTCGTCGGCCCGCTCGACCTGGGCTTGTTCCGCCGCGCATTGCGCGATCTGGTGGCCGAATGCGAGGCGCTGCGCCTGGTGCCGCAGCCCGACGGCACGCAGCGCCTGCTGGCGCAGTACGAGCCCCCGCTGGAGGAAGCCGACCTCAGCCACGCCCCCGACCCACGCCGCGCAATGCGCGACTGGGGCTCGCGCCGCATCCGTGCCGAGTACACCTTGGGCACGACCCCGCCCTGGCGCTTCGCGCTGCTGACGGCCGGTCCCGAGCTGCACGGCGTGACCATCCTGTTCCACCACACGATCATGGACGGCTGGGGCACGACCCTGGTGCTGCGACGCTGGGCCGAGCACTACAACGCGCTGCTCGCTGGCACGGCGCCACCGGCGCGCGGGGCCGACTACCTGCAGTTCGTCACCGACACGCAGAAGTACCAGGCGGGCCCCGGCTACCAGCGCGACGCCGATTACTGGCTGAAGCAGCTCGGACCCACGCCGCCCGACTCCGTCACCGAGCGCCGCCACCACGCCGCCGCTGCCCATGGCCTGCCGCCGGCACACCTGATCAGCCACGGCATGGAGCGCGCGCGCTACGCGCGGCTCAGCGCCTCCGCCACCGCGCGGGGGCTGACGCCCTTCGTCTGCTTCCTGGCCGGCCTGGCGTTGTACCTGTCGCGCAGCTCCGGCCGGCAGGACCTGCTGATCGGCGTGCCCTGCCTGAACCGGCTGGGCCAGCGCTTCAAGCAGACGCTGGGCATGTTCGTCGGCGTGATGCCACTGCGCATCACGGTCGGCGCCGACATGAGCGCCAGCGAGTTGCTGGCCCATGTCGCCCACCAGCTGCAGGAAGGCCTGCGCCATTCCCGCTACCCGCTGAGCGAGCTGGGCCGCCAGCTGCAGCTGATGCGCCTGGGCCGCGACAGCCTGCTCGAAGTGATGATCTCCTTCGAGCGCCAGGACTACGACCTGCATTACGGCGAGGCCCGGCTGACCGACCCCTACCAGCTCTTCAACGGCTGGGCCCGCTACCCGCTGGCCATCACCGTCTGCGAATTCGCCGCCGACGACGCCGAGCTGGCCCGCGATCCGGCGCTGGTGATCGAGGCCAGCGCCGCCTGCTTCACGCTGGACGAGACGGCCATGCTGGCGCACCGCCTGTGGTGGACCGCGCAGCAGCTGATCGACGGGTCGGCCGAGCGAGCACTGGCCGACATCGTCGTGATGCCGCCCGCCGAGGCCGCCGCGCTGGTGAACGGCCTGCACAAGGACCTGGCCCAGATCGCCTCGCCGCAAACCTACATCGAGCAGTTCGAGCAGCAGGCCGCGCTGCGCCCGCATGCGCCGGCTCTGATCTGGGACGAGGGCGAGCTGAGCTATGCCGAGCTGAACCAGCGCGCCGACCGCGTCGCCATCGCGCTGCACGCGGCCGGAGCCGGGCCGGAGCGCATCGTCGCCGCGGCGCTGCCGCGATCGCCGGAGCTGGTCGTGGCGCTGCTGGCCATCGCCAAGGCCGGTGCCGCCTTCCTGCCGATGAATCCGGAGACGCCGCCCGCGCGGCTGCGCGAGATCCTGCAGGACAGCGGCGCGCTGGCACTGATGCTGCCGCTGCACAGCGACGCGGCGCTGAACGAGCTGCATCCGCTCACCCTGCGCGTGCGGCCCGTGCTGATGCCGGCCGAGACGCCGTCGACGACCGGCGCCAGCGCCGCGCCGGTGGCCGAGCCCGCCTGGCGCCGCGCGGCGCCGCACGAGTTGGCCTACGTGCTCTACACCTCCGGTTCCACCGGCGGGCCCAAGGGCGTGCTGATGCCGCATGCGAGCCTGTCGCGGCGGCTGGCCTGGCTCGCGCGCACCTGGGGCATTGACTCGCGCGACCGCGCCGCGCAGACCACGCAGCCCAGCTTCGACCCTGCGCTGATCGAGCTGCTGCTGCCGCTGACCGTCGGCGCCAGCGTCGCGTTGCCGCCCGCCGGCCGGCTGCATCCGCGCCGCCTGGCTGAGTTCATCCTGCGCCACGGCGCCACCTTCTGCGCGCTGGTGCCGTCCACGCTGTCGGGCCTGCTCAGCGGCATCCAGAGCCGCGAGGGGCGCGAGAGCCTGAAGCTGCGGGTCTGCTGCTGCGGCGGCGAGGTGCTGCCCGCCGAGCTGGCGAACCGCTTCATCGCCGAGACCGGCGCGCGGCTCTACAACGTCTACGGCCCGACCGAAGCCGCCATCTTCGCCACCGCCTGGCCCTGCGCCAGCAACAGCCCCACCGATGCCGCGCTGCCGCTCGGCCGCCCGATCGACGACACACGCATCTACGTGCTCGACGAGGCGCTGCGCCCGCAGCCCTTCGGCGTCGGCGGCGAGATCTACATCGGCGGCGGCGCGCTGGCGCGCGGCTACCTGGGCCGCCCGGAGCTG
The DNA here is from genome assembly GCF_034043675.1 of Roseateles agri. Classification (NCBI taxonomy): domain Bacteria; kingdom Pseudomonadati; phylum Pseudomonadota; class Betaproteobacteria; order Burkholderiales; family Sphaerotilaceae; genus Roseateles; species Roseateles agri. Next base: position 75,314 of record NZ_JAXCLA010000002.1, read on the forward strand.
GACCGCGATGCCTTCGTCGCCGATCCTTTCGTGCCCGGCGCGCGCATGTACCGCAGCGGCGACCGCGGCTGGCTCGATGCCCAGGGCCTCTTGCACTTCGCCGGCCGCGCCGACCGCCAGATCAAGCTGCGCGGCTACCGGATCGAGCCGGGCGACATCGAACTCGCCTGCCTGGCCGTGCCGGGCGTCGAGCAGGCCTTCGTGCGCAAGGTGGAGCGCAACGGCGCGCCGCGCCTGCACGCCTGGGTGGCCGCCAGCCGCTCGCTGACGCAGGCGACCCTGCTGACCGCGCTACACCAGCGCCTGCCCGACTACATGGTGCCCGCCGGTGTCACCGTGCTGCCCGATCTGCCGCTGACCGCCACCGGCAAGATCGACGCCCGCGCGCTGCCCGAGCCGCTGGCGATGAGCCTGGTCGCGCCGCCCTCGCGCGCGGTGCTGAGCACCCTGGAGCAGCAGCTGCGCGAACTCTGGCAGCAAGCGCTGGGCCGGCCCGAGATCGGTCCGCACGATAACTTCTTCGACCTCGGCGGCGACTCTCTGGCGGCGCTGGAGATCCTCGGCACGATGGAGCAGAAGCTGGGCCGCAGCCTCTCGCTGCAGCTCGTCACCCAGCACCCGACGATCGAGGAAATGGCCCGGGCGCTCGGCCACCCCGAGCCGCTGCCCGGCATGATCCAGGCGCTCGGTTCCGGCAGCGCCACCACGCCGCTGTACATCTGCGCCTCCGGCTATGGCGACGTGATGCGCTTCCAGACCCTGGCGCGCGCGCTGCACGGCCTGCTCGACGTCCACATGCTGCAGCCCGCGCGCGACCACGCCGCGCGTACGCCGCGCGAGCTGGCCGAGCGCTATGCCGACTGCATCGCCTCGCGCGGCCTGCCGCCCGGCTGGCTGGCCGGCTTCTCGGTCGGCGGCATCGCCGCGCTGGAGACCAGCCGCGTGCTGCAGGAGCGCGGCCAGGGGCCGCTGGGCCTGCTGCTGCTGGACACGATCCACCCCGACGCCGTGCTGGGCGGCACCAGCTCCTGGCGCACGCTCGGCTGGCTGGTCCACCGCCTGCACGTCGAAGACCTCAGCATGAACGGCCGGCGCCTCGGCGCCATGTTCAGCGACCCCGGCCTGGTCGCGCAGGTGATGGCGCTGCGCGGCTACCGCTGTGCGGGTGTCACCGGGCCGACCCTGCTGGTCAAGTCCAGCGGGCTGGACGGCTGGGGCGGCCTCTTCTTCCGCACCTGGCACCGGCTGCTGCCGCAGCTGAAGACCACCGAGGTGCGCGGCCTGCACGGTTCGATCTTCGAGGCCGCACGCGTCGGCGAACTGGCCCGCGCGATCCAGCAATTCACCTTGGCACGGGCCGTCATCAGCGGTGAGAAGTCATGAGCCCCTCGCCCAGTCTCGCCCCGCTGAACGCGGGCAAGCCTGGTCGGCCCCCCGAGGGGGCGGCGATGCTTGCGGCATCGAGCCGCAAGCACATCGCCATCGCGGGCCGGCTTGGGGCGGCCCGGCGCTCGGCCCGAAATGCCGAATGCGGGCAATGAAGAAAAGTTTCGCCGAGCCGCGCCTGATCGGCCTGGGCCTGCTGATCGCGCTGCTGCTGGGCCTCTCCGCCGCGTGGCAATGGTCGCCGCTGCGCGAATACCTGACGCCCGAGCGGCTGATCGACACCCTGCGGGGCATGGGCGACGCGATCGGTCCCTGGGGCGCCGTCGTGGCGCTGGCGCTCGCGCTGACGGTGGCCGTGCCGCTGGGCCTGCTGATACTGGTCAGCCAGCTCGCGCTCGGCCCCTGGGTCGGCAGTGCCTGCGTGCTGGCCGGCGCGCTGCTGTCGGCGCTGGCGAGCCAGATGATCGGCCGCCAGCTCGGCCACGCGGTGCTGCTGCGCATGGCCGGCCCCAAGATCGTGAAGGTCAGCGAGAGCCTGGAACGCCGCGGCCTGGTGGCGGTGATCGCGCTGCGCCTGGTGCCGGCACTGCCCTTCGCCATCGTCAACATGATCGCCGGCAGCACCCACCTGCGCCGGCGCGACATGCTGCTCGGCTCCGCCCTCGGCATGCTGCCCGGCATCGTGCTGATCGCCGTTTTCACCGACCGGATACTTGACGCGTTGCAGAACCCCGGGCCGGAGCGCTACCTGCTGATCGGGCTGATCGCGGCGCTGGTGATCGTCGGCAGCTGGGCGCTGAAACGCTGGCTGGGCGCGCAGGCGCGCTGAACTTCCGCCGCTGCGAACCACCCACGCGACTTTCGGTACTCACGTCAGAATCGTGCGCATCGACACCCATGCCCGGAGGCTTCCCATGCAAGTCCGCTCAAGCGCCCTCGCCCTGATCTACCTGCTGGCTTCGGCCGCCACGGCCGCCGAGATCACGCTGCCGCTGAAGGAGGCCTGGTACGAAGGCAAGCAGGTGCACTACATCAGCACCGATGTCTCCGACCAGAACCTCGCCCGCAAGCAGGGCCTGAACTACGTGCCCGCGCTGGCCGATGCGCTGAAGGCCGGCCCGGTCGAGAAGGCCTACAAGTTCCCGGGCGAAGAGCAGGGCTCGGTGCTGCCCTCGATCCCGCAGCCGGTGGGTGCCGAGAACACCGACCGCAACTACCACCCGCTGTGGGTGCTGGTGATGGTGCGCTGGAAGCCCGGCGTTGCGCAGCACGTGCTCAAGTCCGAGGAGGCGGTGCTGGCTGCCGAGGAAAAAGGCGAGGTCGAGCTGACGCGCACGAAGATCGTCGTCAACTGGCCCGTCGTGCGTGTCGAAGGCACCGCCTTGCCGGGCGTCCGCTGAGCCCTTCAGGTGTCAAATCGCTGCGCTACAGTCGCGGCGCAATTACCCTCCCCCGACACTTCTCCCTAGCGCGACATGGCCCAGCGTCCCACCGGATCCTCTCCCGCCCGCCCGAACCGCCGCTCCGCGAGCAAGAAGACGCCAGCGGTCGCGGCAATCTCGGTGTCCGCCGTGCTGGCGCGGCTGCGCACCTTGCGGCCCACGCTCGGGCCAGCGGTCCAGCGCATCGCCGACTTCATCGTCGAGCATCCGCAGGAGGTGGTGCACATGTCGGTCAGCGAGGTGGCCGAGCGCACCGGTGCCAGCGAGGGCAGCGTCGTGGGCCTGTGCAAGAGCGTCGGCGCCACCGGTTTCCAGCAGCTGAAGATCGTGCTCGCGCAGGAGATCGTGCAGCCGGTGCAGCTGATCCACGAGGACCTGGAGGAGAAGGATCCGGTCGCCGACGTGATGGCCAAGATCTTCCACAGCAATGTGCAGACGCTGGAGGACACGCAGTCCACGCTCAGCGCCGCGAGCGTGGAGAAGGCCGTCAAGCTGATCCGTGCGGCCAAGCGCATCGAGATCTATGGCATCGGCAGCGCCGCGCCGATCGCCGAGGATGCGCACTACCGGATGCTGCGCATCGGGCTCAACGCCAAGTCGGTGCTGGACTCGCACGTGCAGGTCATCAGCGCCGCGCTGACCGGGCCGGACGTCGTCGTCATCACCGTGACGCACTCGGGCAGCACGCACGAGACCGTGACGGCGACGCGGCTGGCCAAGGAGGCCGGCGCCAAGACGATCTGCATCACCAACTTCGGGCGCTCGCCGATCCAGCAGTACGCCGACGTGCTGCTGCTGACGATGGCCCGCGAGACGCAGTTCCGCACCGAGGCGATGACGAGCCGGCTGGCGCAGCTGGCGATCATCGACGTGCTGATCGCCTGCCTCGCGCTGGCGGACTACAGCCGCGCGGTGAAGACCATCCGCAAGACCTTCGACGTGCTCTCGCTCAAACGTTATTGATCCATTACTTTTGATATTCGCTCAATCCATAGAGCGAACGGACTGAACAAACTTCACCTCCCTGTCACGCGCCGGGCCTAGTCTGGGGCTACCGCGGCATTCGTCCCTGCCGCGGACCATCCCCACCTGGAGTGACACCATGAAGACCCCGTTCCTCGCCCTGGCCCTCGCCGCATCGGCCTTGCTCTCCTCCCAAGCCAACGCCACGGTCTACGCCGGCGTGAACTTCCCGGCCGGCTCGATCTCGTTCGCCGACGAGTTCGTCTCGCGCTCGTATCCGACGGCCGCTCAAGCCCCGGACCAGTACAACAACCACCCCGAAGCCAGCCTCGGCGTGCCGAACTACGTCTCCGGCGGCGGCTGCACCGCCAAGACCCAGCCTTGCACCTTCATGTCGCTGGGCAACGGCGGCAGCGCCATCTGGCGCTTCACCGACAACGTGCTGGTGCCGGACGGCACTTCGAACTACGACCTGGCCGTGTTCGAAGTGGGCCCCTCGGTCGAACCGATGTACGTGGCCGTCAGCAAGGACGGCGTGAACTGGTCCAACGTCGGTGCGCTGGGCGGCTCGACCTCGGCCGTCGACCTCGACTCCTACGGCTTCACCGCGGCCGACCACTTCTCGTATGTGCGCCTGACGGACGCGAACCCGAACCACCTGACGACCGGCGGCGGCTCCTCGGGCGCCGACATCGACGCCATCGGCGCGATCTCCACGCTGCCCGTGGCCGCCGTGCCGGAACCCGCCACCGTCGCGCTGATGCTGGCCGGCCTGGTCGGCATCGGCTTCAGCGCTCGCCGCAAGGCACGCTGATGCGTGGGCCGCGCTGCGGCCCTGCCTTCAAGGTAGACGCAGCATTCAGGGCAGGCGCAGCAGCGCGGCCGGCGTGAGGGCGCGGGCCTGCGGGTCGCGCCCCAGCAGCAGGAAGCGCATGCCCAGCCGGGCGGCGCCCAGGGCATCGGTCAGCGGGTTGTCGCCGATCACCAGCGTGTCCGCAGCCCGGGCGCCCAGCCGGCGCAGGCCTTCTTCAAAGAGGCCGCCCTCGGGCTTGCCGATGACATGGGCCGGCTCGATGCCGGCGCACGCGGCCAGCGCGCGCATCAGCGCGCCGGTCTCGGGCACCACCGCGCCGTGCGGTGCCGGATGAGTGAGGTCCGGATTGGTGACGACCAGGCGCGCACCCAGGCGCAAGTCGTTGGCCGCGGCGGAGAGGGTCGCGTAGTCGAAGCGTTCGTCACGAGCGAGCACGACGAAATGCGGCGATGCCTCGACCAGGTGGCAGCCCAGCGCCTGCGCATGGCGCCGCAGGGCCGCGCTGGCGAGCAGTCGGATGCGCGCGCCGGGATGCTGCTCGGCCATGAAGCGCAGGGTCTGTTCGCCGGCCAGCACGAGGCGTTCGGCCGACAGCGGCAGGCCGCGTGCGCGCAGCGCACGGGCGAGTGCCTCAGCGGTATGCGTCGAGTTGTTGGACACGACCACATAGCGCCCGGCCAGCAGTTCGAGCAGTTCGATGGCGCCGTCCAGCGGCTCGCTCTGCGAGTGCACCAGCGTGCCGTCGAGGTCGATCAGGAAGTGCTGCGCCTGCCGCCAGTGCAGCGGCGCGAGAGGGAGATCGGCAAGGAGTGCGCTCATGGCGCCGATCGTAGATTGAATTTAGTTCAAATGTTTTGACAAATATTCGTGAATTCATTTCACGCACCTGTCACTTGGCGTTCCTAGCATGGACGCATCCATCCCAACGAGGTGATCTGCAATGAACAAGCTTTTCTTCGCCGCGGCGCTGGGCGCCGCACTGACCATCGGCGCATCGGCGGCGCAGGCCTCCACCGTGCTGAACTTCGACGACATCGGTGCCGGCGGCGCCGTGCCGGCGAACTACGGCGGCCTCGACTGGTCGGCCGGTGGCTGGTCCTACTACGCCGGCGACAACGCGCCCTACACGCCGCACTCGGGCGATTTCCGCGCCGCGCTCGGTTGGTATGACGACAGCGAGGCCGCCGCCGGCCAGGCCAGCAGCGCCGTGCGCTTCAACACGCCCAGCGTATTCGACGGCGCCTGGTTCTCCGGCCTGCAGGGCGCGACCGTCAGCGTCGACCTCTACCTGAACGGCAGCAAGGTCTGGAGCTCCAGCACCCTGGACCCGAGCGCGACGCCCAGCTTCCTGTCCAGCGGCTACGCCGGCCTGGTGGACCAGGTGGTGTTCCGCGGCCCGGCGCTGTACGCCGCCACGATGGACGACTTCACCTTCACCGCCGCCGTGCCCGAGCCCGCCGAGTACGCGCTGCTGGCCGCCGGCCTCGGCGTCGTGAGCTTCGTCGCGCGCCGCCGTCGCCAGCGCTGAGCAAGCGCTCACCCCAGATTTCCCCGATCCAGGAGATTCCCATGACCCAGCAAGACCGCCGCAGCTTCCTGCGCAACCTCGCCACCACCGCCGCCGCCGGTGCCGCCACCAGCGCGATGCCACCCGCCATCGCCCGCGCATTGGCCACCAAGGCGTTCAACGCCACCGGCACGATCCAGGACATCCAGCACGTCGTGATCCTGATGCAGGAGAACCGCGGCTTCGACCACTACTTCGGCACGATGCGCGGCGTCCGCGGCTTCGGCGACCGCTTCCCGATCCCGCTGGAAAGCGGCAAGCCCGTCTGGTTCCAGTCCGACGGCACCAAGGAGATCCCGCCGTACCACCTCGACAGCACGAAGAACAACGCGCTGCTGATGCCGGACACGCCGCACTCGTTCTCCGACATGCAGGCCGCCTGGAACCAGGGCAAGATGGGCTTCTGGCCCAAGTACAAGACCCAGTATTCGATGGGCCACTACGAGCGCGCCGACGTGCCCTTCCAGTTCGCGCTGGCCGAGGCCTTCACGCTCTGCGACGCCTACCACTGCTCCGTCACCACCGGCACCGACCCGAACCGCATCGTCTTCTGGTCGGGCAGCAACTTCGATCCGAAGCTCGGCGCCCAGGGCATCAACTGCCAGTCCGACAACAGCGAGCCGAACAACCTGCGCTGCTGGCCCAACCCGTCGAACTGGGTGCCCAACGCCTGGCCGCAGACCTACGTCTACCCGGGCAGCTCGTTCACCTGGGACACGATCCCCGACGTGCTGCAGCGCTCCGGCGTGAGCTGGCGCTTCTACCAGAACATGAACGACAACTGGACGGGCGCGATGAACGGCTGCCTGGCCTTCGCCAGCTTCCGCACCGCCCAGCCGGGCTCGCCGATCTACGTGAACGGCATGACCGATCGCAGCCTGGACGACCTGAAGAAGGACGTGCAGAACAACACGCTGGCCCAGGTGTCCTGGATCATTACCACCTCGTCCAACTCCGAGCACCCGGGCGCCAGCTCCAGCCCGACGCACGGCGGCTACTACATCTCCCAGATCCTGGACGCGCTGACCTCCAACCCGGACGTCTGGAGCAAGACCGCCTTCTTCATCACCTATGACGAGAACGACGGCCTCTTCGACCACCTGCCCGCCCCTGCGCTGCCCTCGTACAAGGCCGACGGCACGCTGGCCGGCAAGTCCACGACCAGCCTGGCGGGCGAGTACTTCTACGACCCCAAGCGCAGCTACCTGAACGCCGCCGACACCATCAGCGGCACCACCCGCCCCTGGGGCATGGGCCCGCGCGTGCCGATGTATGTGATCTCGCCGTGGAGCAAGGGCGGCTGGGTCAACTCGCAGGTCTTCGACCACACCTCGATGGCGATGTTCCTCGAGAAGCGCTTCGGCATCACGATCAACACGATCAGCCCCTGGCACCGCGCCGTGGCCGGCGACCTGACGAGCTGCTTCGACTTCGTCAACCCGAATGACCCGACCCTGCCCACGCTGCCGGACCAGAGCAACTACGGCCTGTCCGACGCGCACCAGCGCTCGCTGCCGGCCGCCACCGCACCGGCGACGCCGCAGCCGCTGTTCCAGGAGACGGGCACCCGCTTCTCGCGCGCCCTGCCCTACGAGCTGCACGTGACCAGCCAGATCACGCCCAACACCGTGACGCTGGGCGGCACGCAGGTCTCGCTGGTGTTCGCCAACACCGGCGCCAAGGCCGCCGTGTTCCACGTCTACGACCGGCTGAACCTGGCACAGATTCCGCGCCGCTACACGGTGGAGCCGGGCAAGCAGCTGAGCGATGTCTGGACGCCCGCCACCAGCGGCGCCTACGACCTGTGGGTGCTGGGCCCGAACGGCTTCCACCGCCATTTCATCGGCAACGCCAAGCGCGTGGCCGCGGCGGCCCAGCCCAACCCGGAGATCAGCATCAGCTACAGCCCCGCGGCCGAGCAGCTCAGCATCACGCTGGGCAACACCGGCGCGACGCCTTGCAACTTCACGATCACGCCCAACGCCTACAGCAGTGCGGCACCGCTGAACGTGAGCGTCGCGCCGCACGGCCAGAGCAAGATCGACATCGCGCTGCACGACACGGGCCGCTGGTACGACTTCAACGTGACCGTCGCCGGCGCGCCGGAGTACCTGCGCCGCATCGCCGGCCGCGTCGAGAACGGCCAGCCCTCGGTCAGCGACCCGGCGATGGGCATCGCGCGCTGATCCCATTCCACCGCCTCCAGGAGCACGACATGATCCGTCGCCACACCCTCGCCCTGCTGACCGGCCTGCTGGGCCTCGTCTCGACGGTGGCCCACGCACAGACCCGGGAAATCAGCTTCGGCTTCATTTCCACGGAGTCCTCGGGCAACCTCAGGACGGCCTGGCAGCCGCTGCTGCAGGACATGGAGAAGGCGACGGGTCTCACCGTCAAATCCTTCTTCGCCACCGACTACGCCGGCATCATCGAAGCGATGCGCTTCAACAAGATCCAGGTCGCCTGGATGGGCAACAAGTCGGCGATGGAGGCGGTGGACCGCTCCAACGGCGAGGTCTTCGCCAAGACCGTGGGCAAGGACGGCACCGAGGGCTACTACTCGCTGCTGATCGTGCACAAGGACAGCCCGCTGAAGTCGCTGGACGACGTGCTGCGCCAGCACGCCGCCCTGTCGCTGGGCTTCGGCGACCCGAACTCCACCAGCGGCACAGCCGTGCCGGGCCTGTTCGCCTTCGGCCAGAACAAGCTCGACCCGCTGCGCGACTTCAAGCGCACGATCCGCGCCAGCCATGAGGCCAACCTGCTGGCCATCGTGAACCGCCAGGTCGACGTGGCCACCAACAACACCGAGAACACCAGCCGCTTCGAGAAGACCCATCCCGAAGAGGCGAAGGTGGTGCGCGAGATCTGGCGCTCGCCGCTGATCCCGAGCGATCCGCTGGTGTGGCGCAAGGACCTGGACGCCGTGACGAAGAAGCAGATCCGCGACTTTCTCGTGGCCTATGGCCGCGACGCCCGTGAGAAGGCCATCCTGGCCAACATCGAGTACAGCGCCATCCGCCCGTCCAGCGACGCGCAGCTGGTGCCGATCCGCCAGATCGAGCTGGCCCGCGAGCGCGCCCGCGTCGAGACGGACTCGACGCTGGACGCCGAGGAGAAGACCCGCAAGCTCAAGGAGCTGGACAGCCGTCTCGCCGAGCTCAGCCGCGCCTCGCAGGGCTGAGTTCAGACCTGTGCCATGCCGCCATCGACGAACAATTCAATGCCGGTGACGAAGGAAGCATCGTCCGAGGCCAGGAACACCGCGGCCTTGGCGATGTCCTCCGGCTGCCCGATGCGGCCGATGGGCACCTGCGCCGTCAGGTAGTCCAGCAGGCCCTGCTGGTTCGCTGCGTCCGGCCCGGCAAGATCGACCAGGCCCGGCGTGTGGATCGGGCCCGGCGACAGCGTGTTGACGCGGATGGCGCGGCCCTTGAGGTCCAGCGCCCAGCTGCGCACCAGGTTGCGCACGGCGGCCTTGGTGGCGCTGTAGATGCTGAAGTTCGCCGTGCCCATGATGCTGGTCGTCGAGCCCGCGAGGATCACCGACGCGCCACTCGATGCCTTGTCCAGCAGCGGCAAGGCCTTCTGCACCGTGAACACCACGCCCTTGACGTTGCGGTTGAAGGTGTCGTCGAAGTGCTCCTCGGTGATCGCACCGAGCGGCAGCATCGAGCCGCCGCCGGCATTCGCGTACAGCACGTCGATGCGGCCGTGACGGGCCTGGATCGTGTCGTAGAGGCGGTCGAGGTCCGTCAGGCGGGACGAGTCGGCCTGCACGCCGGTGGCATTCGGCCCGATGGCCGCCACGGCGGCGTCCAGCTCGGCCTGGCGGCGGCCGGTGATGTAGACGAACGCGCCTTCCGACGCGAAGGCCTTGGCGGCCGCGAGACCGATGCCCGTGCTGCCGCCGGTGACGACCGCGACCTTGCCTGCGAGTTTGTTGCTGTTGCCCATGTCTTTGCTCCGTTGATGAAAGGGTGAGCGAAGCTTAAAAAATTCATGGGAATGAATAAATATTCATTCCACTGCTTCTTATTTCATGCTGGTGAATAATCGGGGCGATGGACCAACTGCTTGCCCTGCGCGTGTTCGTGCGCATCGCCGAGACCGGCGCCTTCTCCCGCGCCGCGGACTCGATGAACATTCCGCGGCCGACCGTCACCAAGCTGGTCCAGGACCTCGAGCGGCACCTGGGCGCCAAGCTGCTGCAGCGGACGACGCGCAGGGTCAGCGTGACGCCGGAAGGCGCCGCCTACTACGAGCGCGCCACCCGGCTGATCGCCGAGCTGGAGGACATGGACGAGAGCACGATGCAGGCGCGCGCCCAGCCGCGCGGCCGCATCCGCGTGGACATCGGCTCGGTGCTGGCGAACATGATCCTGCTGCCCGCCCTGCCGGGCTTTCGCGCGCGCTACCCGGAGCTGCAGGTGGACCTGGGTGTCAGCGATCGCCCGCTGGACCTGATCGGTGAGGGCGTCGACTGCGTGATCCGCGGCGGCGAACTGGCCGACACCTCGCTGGTGGCGCGGCGCATCGCGGAGCTGGACTGGGTCACCTGCGCGAGCCCCGTGTACCTGGGCGCCCGGGGAACGCCGAAGCACCCGCTGGACCTGCTCCCCGGTGAGCCCAAGCCGGGCGACAAGGCCCGCGTGCCGGGCCATGCCATCGCCGGCTATTTCTCCTCGCTCACCGGCCGGGCCTTCCCGCTGGAGTTCCACAAGGCGGGCGAACGACTGCTGGTGCCAGGACAGTCGGACGTGGCCGTCAACGAGAGCACGGCCCACCTGAGCACGCTGCTGGCCGGCCTGGGCATCGGGCAGACCTTCAAGTTCGCGGTGGCGCCCCATCTGGCCAGCGGCCGGCTGCGCACCGTGCTCGACGACTGGACGCGGCCGCGCCATCCGCTGCACTTGGTCTATCCCAGCAATCGGCACCTGAGTGCGAAGGTGCGGGCCTTCGCGGACTGGGTCGCGGAGGTGTTCGCGCCCTTCGACGACCGTTGAGCAGCCGCCCGCCCCCTCAGTGCACCGCCGCGCCTTCCGGCCGGTGGCTGCGCACGCGGTTGCGGCCGGCCCGCTTGGCCTCGTAGCAGGCCGCGTCGGCGGCGGCCATCACCGCGGCGATGTCGGGCAAGCTGTCGTCCATCTCGACCACGCCGATGCTGGCGCCCACCTGCAGGGTCAGGTCTCGCCAGGGCAGGCGGAAGGCCGCAATGCGGCTGCGGATCTGCTCGGCCACCGCCTCGGCGGTGGCGCGGTCGCAGCCGGCCAGCAGCACGGCGAACTCGTCGCCGCCCAGCCGCGCCACCGTGTCGCCATCGCGCACGCGGCTGCCCAGCAAGGTGGCGACGTGCTGCAGCATCGCATCGCCGGCGGCATGGCCGGCGCTGTCGTTGACGGCCTTGAAGCCGTCGAGGTCGATGAACAGCGCCGAGGCCGGGCCGTGGCGGCGCCGATCGTTCAGCAGCGCATGCATGCGCGCCTCGAACTCGCGCCGGTTCACCAGCTCGGTCAGCGGATCGTGCGTGGCCGACCAGGACAGTTGCTCGCGGTGCTGGCGCTGCGAGGAGATGTCGGCCACCAGCCAGATCACGCCGGCCTCGGGCGTGCCGGCGTTGACGGCCGCACCCTGCAGCGCGGCCCAGAAGCGCCGGCCGTCGCGGCGCTGCAGCTGCACCTCGTCGGAGAAGAGCTGGCCGGCGGCCAGCGCGGCATCGGCCTGCGCCATCAGCTCCTCGCTGCCCGGCCCGCCGGGGAAGATGATCTGCTGCGGCGCGCCGACCAGCTCGGCCTCGGTGTAACCCAGCAGCTCGCCGAGCCGGCCGCTCGCCAGCTCCACCCGGCCCTGGCGGCTGATCGCGATGCCCACCGGCGCATTGCGCATCACCGCGCGCAGCCGCGCCAGCATCTGGCGGCCGTCGCGCTGCACCGCCGCGCGCTCGACCAGGACCTGCCGGAACACCGCCGACAGGCGCCCGATCTCGCCGCTGCCCACCGGCCAGCCGGCATCGATCGGCAGGCTCTCGTCCAGCAGGCGCCGCGCGCGGCGCTCCAGCAGGCGCATCGGCCGCAGCAGCCAGATCGTGGCCAGCAGCATCAGGGTCGCACCGGCGATGGCCACCAGCGCGCCGAGCCAGATCGCCTCGGCCCGGCCGCGCGCCGGGCCACCCAGCAGCAGATCGGCCGAGGCGACGCGGAAGACCATCCAGTTCCCCTCCGGCACCGCCGCCATGGCCACGAACTGGTCGCCGGTGCGCCAGGTCCAGGCCTGCGCTTCCATCGGCGAACCCTCGCTGCGCCAGCGGGCGGCAGCAGCAGCCAGGCGCGGGTCCTCGCCGACGTCATGGCGCAGCCAGGCAGGGTCCGGGTGCGAGACGATGCGGCCCGCGGCGTCGGTGATGATGGTCTCGATCGGGTCCTGGCTGAGGCTGCTGGCGCGGGTCGAGTCGGTCAGCACGGTATCGGTCTGCGGGCGCAGCACGCCGCCCAGCACGGCCACGACCTTGCCCGCGGCATCGCGCAGCGGCACGGCCAGCACGACGTGCAGCTCGCCGGCCGTGCTGCCGCCGTCGTCCATGATTTCCGAGACGGACAGCTCGCGCCCGCTGACCGCCTGCCGGAAGTAGGACCGGCTCAGCAGCGAGCGGCCCTCCAGCGCCGCGACGGTGGCGTCGTCGTCCCCAACCGCGGCCAGCACGCGGCCATCGCGCGCCGCGGCCACGAAGGCGTGCGGGAACAGCACGCCCAACACCGCCTGCTGCTTCAGGAAGGCGCGCGCGACGGCGCGGTCCGGCGCGGCCGCCGTGCGCGGCCACTGCATCGCCACCCGAGCGAGCGCCTGCTCGCGGTTCAGCAGCCTCGACGAGATCGTGCTGGCCACCGTGTCCACGTCCAGCGCCGAATCCTTGATCGAACTCTCGGCCCGCAGCGCCGTGTCGCGGGTGACGAGGAACACCGTCATGCCCACGCTCAGCGCGATCACCGAGACGGCCATCAGCGCGATGCGCAACTTCAGCGAACCGAACAGGGTGGCCATCATCGTCGGACCTCGTCAGGCAGGAGGGTGGGGATCGGTCACAGGTAACCGCAGGTGAACCGTCGTGCCCACGCCCGGCCGGCTCTCCACGTGGATCTCGCCCTGCATCAGCCGCATCAGCTGCTGCGCCAGCACCAGGCCGACACCGCTGCCCGCCACCGGGCCCTTCTCGCGGCCGAGGCGGTTGAAGGGCTCGAACAGGCGCGCGAGCTGCTGCGCATCCATGCCGATGCCGTCGTCGACCACGCGCAGCTGCATCAGGTCGCGGCCCGCCTCCAGCTCGATGCGCACCCGGCCGCCGGGCCGGCCGTACTTGATCGCGTTGCCGATCAGGTTCAGCAGCACCTGGCGCAGGCGCAGCAGATCGGCCAGCACGCGCAGGCCCTCGCCGCCGTCCGCCGGCAGCAGCCTCACGTCGGCGCGCTCGGCCAGCGGCTGCAGCAGGCGCAGCGCATCGGCGACCAGCGGCGCCAGGGCCAGCGGCTGGATCTTCAGCCGCAGCCCGCCGGCCTCGATGCGCGCGATGTCGAACAGGTCCTCGGTCAGCGCCTGCATGTGCGCGGCTGCCTCGACGATGCCGCAGACCCAGCGGCACGGCAGCTCGCCCCCTTCCATCTGCAGCAGCTGCGCGAAGCCGCTGATCGCATGCAGCGGCACGCGCAGCTCATGGCTCAGCTGCGTGAGGAAGCGCGTCTTGGCATCGCTGGCGGCCAGCGCCTCGTCGCGCTGCCGTCGCAGCTCCAGCACGAGCTGTCGAGTGCGCGCCTCGCTGCGGCGGGCCTCGCGCTCCTGGCGCAGCAGCCAGCCGCCGGCCAGCACCGCGCCCAGCAGCAGCACCAGCGCGAGCAGGCCCGCCAGCCAGGGCAGCAGCCCGGCGGGTGCGCCGAGCACCAGTTGCAGGCCCAGCACCGCCGCGGCGACGAGCAGGCCCAGCAGGGTCGCCAGCAGCAGCGCCACGCGGCGGCGCAGCAGGCCACGCGGCGTGGGCGCCGGCGCCAGCGCGTCGGCGATGGCGTCGGGAAGGGTGGAGGCCGGGGCTTGCATCGTGGCGCGATGCTCCGGCCGCGCCGCTACGCGGCGGTTACTTGCCGCGTTTCAACTGAAACCGTGGCGCGCCAGTGCCTCGGCGATGTCGCGCATCGCAAGCGGCTTGGACAGCAGCGCGCGGGCGCCGGCGGCCTTCACCCGCGCCTCCAGCGGCGGGCCGCCGTAGCCGCTCATCACGATCACCGGCAGGCCCGGCCGCAGCGCCTGCAGCTCGGCCGCCAGCGCGGTGCCGGCAAGCTCGGGCATGGTCTCGTCGGTCAGTACCGCGTCGAAGCGCTGCGGGTCGTCGCGAAAAGCCTGCAGCGCGCCCGCGGCGGAGCAGAAGCCAACCGGCTCGTAGCCCAGCTGCGCCAGCATCTCCTCGGCCGATTCGAGCAGCGCGGCCTCGTCGTCGACCAGCATCACCGTCTGGCCCTGGCCGCGCGGCATCTCGGCGTCGGCCGGGCGGGCTCCCGTCTCGGCCTCGCCCGCGTCACCGGCAATAGGCAGCCAGATCGAAAAGCGGCTGCCTTGGCCCGACGCGGTGCGCACGTCAAGCGCGCCGCCCATCTCGGCCACGATGCTGTGGACCACCGACAGGCCCAGGCCCGTGCCCTCGCCGACACGCTTGGTGCTGAAGAAGGGATCGAACATCCGCGCATAGACCTCGGGCGCGATGCCGGTGCCGGTATCGGCGATCGCCAGGCAGGCGAACACGCCCGGCCCGACGCTGCCGTGGCTCAGACGCAGCGCCTGCTCCAGCTCCGCGCATTCGAGGCCTACCGTCAGCACGCCGCCGTCCGGCATCGCGGCGACGGCGTTGGCGCAGAGGTTGCTGACGAGCTGGTGAACCTGCGTCGGATCGCCGCGCACCGCGACGCGGTTGGCCCGCAGGCTGGCGTCCAGCCGCACCGTCGCGGGCAGGCCCGGCGCCAGCAGCGCCAGCGCCTCCTCGGCCACCGCCTTCAGCGGCACCAGCACCCGCTCGCGCACGCTGCCGCGGCTGAAGTCGAGGATGCGCCGCACCAGCAGCCGCGCACGCTCGCCGCCCTGCATCACGCGATCGACGTGGCGGCGCAGCGCGCTGCCCTCGGGCGCCTCGCGCTGCGCCATCTCGCCGTGGCCGAGGATGGCGCCCAGGATGTTGTTGAAGTCGTGCGCGATGCCGCCGGCCAACGTGCCCAGCGCCTCCAGCTGCTGGGCCTGGCGCAGCTGCGCCTCCAGTTGCGCACGCTCGGCCTCGGCCGCTTCCAGCCGCGTCAGTTGCCGGATCAGCACGGCCATCGTCAACAGCACCACGCCGGTCAGCAAAACGGTGCGCACGGCCACCGTCACCAGATCGTCGCGCCAGGGCTGCAGCGCGCCCTGCACGTCGCGCGTGACGGCCAGGATCAGCGGCCGATCCGCCACCGAGGCGGCGACGATGAATTTCTCGCGCCCGTCCACCGGGCTGATGCGCCGCGCCACCGGCTGGTCCTTCAGCGCGACGACCTCGGGGAACATCGTGTCGGGCTTGATCACCTCGTGCACCGGGTGCCGCACGACGACGCGCCCGTCGTCGAAGGTCAGCAGCAGCGCGCTGTGCTCGCCCAGGCGGATCGCGTCGTAGACCTCGCGCAGGTCGTCCAGGGTGACGCTGGCGGTGACGACGCCGTCGAACTCGCCGTTGTGCTCCAGCCGCCGCG
The DNA here is from genome assembly GCF_034043675.1 of Roseateles agri. NCBI lineage: Bacteria > Pseudomonadati > Pseudomonadota > Betaproteobacteria > Burkholderiales > Sphaerotilaceae > Roseateles > Roseateles agri. The sequence goes on from NZ_JAXCLA010000002.1 coordinate 91,235, forward strand.
AGACGACCAGCGAGATCTTCTTGTCGGTGCGCGTGACGATCGGCGGGTTGATGAACAGGCCTTTGGCCAGGCCGTCGCGCTGGGCGATGAAGTAGGGCCGATCCGCCACGTGCGCCAGCGGCACGGAGCGCGTGCGCGAGCGGAAGCGCTGGTCGCCCTCGGCGTCGACCACGGTCAGCATGCTGACGTAGGGCGTCGCGCTGCCCCGCGAGGCCAGCGCCCGCTCGATCTCCAGGCCGGTCAGAGAGCGGCCGGTGCTTTCGTACCAGAGCTGCGTGTCGGTCAGCAGCAGGTCCACGGCCTGCAGGCTGCGCTCGGCCTCCTCGGACAGCGCCCGCGCCAGGTTGGTCAGCTCGCGCTCGGTCGATTCGCTCAGCTGGTCGTAGAGCCGCCAGGCGTCGTAGACCGATGAGCCGACGAAGGCGGCGATCACGGCCAGCCCCGTCGCCAGGATCCAGCGCCGCAAGCGCAGGCGCGGGTTCGCTACGGCCACCGCAGCGCCTCGGCGACGGCGGCGAGCAGTTCCTCGCGCGAACAGGGCTTGGCCAGCAGGCCCACCAGACCCAGCTCGCGCACCACCGGCGAGGCGGGCGGCAGGCTCGCGCGCACCTGGGTGGACAGGCCCAGGAGGCCCGCATCCGGCCAGGCGGCGCGCACGCGCCCCAGCAGTACGCGCGGACTCTTGCGCGGCAGGTCGATCACCACCAGCTCCACCCACCCTCCTCCAAGATCGGCGCCGAGCTGGTCCGGCGCCAGCTCGCGCGCGTCCGCGTGGCCCGCCGCCACCAGCCACTCCACCAGCAAGGCACGCAGCGGCTCGTCTTCGTCGATCACGATCACCATGCTGCCGATTGAACGGCCTGCCGGTGCGGCGATCATTTTGCTGCGCTACGGCTGCGTTTCAGCTGTAATGATGCGACACCGCTGAAATAACGCGTTACGTGCTAGCGTAGCTGCATCATGAACCGGCAAGCCCACATCCTGGCTGTTGACGACGACGCGGCGATGCGCGAGCTGATTGCCGAGTACCTCACCGAGAACGAGCTGCGCGTCACCGCGGTGGCCAGCGGTGCCGAGATGCAGCAGGTACTGGCCGAGCAGTTGGTCGACCTGGTGGTGCTGGACCTGCGGCTGGGCGGCGAGGACGGCATGACCCTGGCGCGCCGCCTGCGCGAAGGCAGCCAGATCCCGGTCATCATCGTCACCGGCAAGACCGAGGAGGCCGACCGCGTGATGGGCCTGGAGCTCGGTGCCGACGACTACATCACCAAGCCCTTCAGCCCGCGCGAGCTGCTGGCGCGGATCCGCGCGGTGCTGCGCCGCTTCGAGCTGGCGCGCGAGCTGCAGCGCCAGCCGCGCGGGCCCACGCGCGACGAACGCACGCTGCGCGCTTACCGCTTCGCCGGCTGGGAGCTGAACCTGCGCAGCCGCCGGCTCAGCTCGCCGGAGGGCCGGCGCGTGGAGCTGTCGAACGGCGAGTTCAACCTGCTGCAGGCGCTGTGCGCGGCGCCGCAGCGCGTGCTCTCGCGCGACCAGCTGCTGGACCTCTCGCGCCTGCACGGCGCCGAGGTCTACGACCGCTCGATCGACGTGCAGATCCTGCGGCTGCGCCGCAAGATCGAGGCCGACCCGGCCTTCCCACAGTTCATCCGCACCGAGCGCGGTGCGGGCTATGTGTTCGACACGCCGGTGGACGTGCTGGGCTAGGAGCCCCGCGTCATCTCGTCGATGCCGGCGCGGCGCTGGCGCAGCGACGAGGCCGAGTGCTGGAAGGTGATGTTCGGACCCGCCTTTGCGCTCGTCTTCGCGAAGGCTTTCGCGCCGGCCGATGCCGGCTGCAGCATGCGGGCGAAGGTCGCCTGCACCGTCGCCATGTCGTCGTCGAAGTCACCATGGTGGCGGGCCTGCGAGGCGCGCAGCGAGCCCTCCGGCTCGTTGTTCGGCGCCAGCACCAGTTCGCCGCCGCCGCCGTCCTTGAACAGGGCCACCAGTTCCGCGTCGCGCTCGATGAACTTCTGCATGCCCAGCAGCGGCACGCCGTCGCGCAGCAGCGGGATGCGCGGCTTCGCCTCGAAGGCATCGGACACCAGGTACAGCAGCGACTTGTTGTAGATGCGGGCGCAGTTGTCGTCCTGCTCGGCCTTGTCCGTCAGCGCGAACATCGCGAAGCGGCCGATCGCGCCGGCCTTTATCGCCGGCAGGTAGGCCTTCTTGAACAGGTCCACCGTGCAGGCCGGCGCCCACAAGGTGCAGGTCCGCACCTTGAGCCCCAGCGGGCCGGTCAGCCGCTGCAGCAGCGGCGCATGCAGGATCGATCCGGCGCTGTGGCCGACGACGTGGATCTCCAGCCCCGGCATCTTCGCGGCCAGCGCCTTCAGCTGCGCCGCCACCAGCCAGGCCGCGCCGCCCTCGTTGCTGGCGGCCAGGCCGTTCTCCTTCATCTCGTCCCACTGCAGCTTGCCGGTCAGCGCGCGGGCCAGCGGCTCCAGCGCGTCGTCGAGCCGGTCGAGCATGAAGTCCTTCGCCGAGTCGAGGAAGCCTTCGGGGCGGCGGCGGCGTATCGCGTCCTGCAGGATGTTGGTCAGCGTGGTCCAGTAGTCGGTGCGCCAGATGAAGGCCAGCGGATACACGCCCGAGGCCAGCAGCGCCGGCCGGTACTCGGCCAGCCGCTGCACGGCGGCCTGCTCGCCGACCAGGCCGCCGTGCGCGTACAGCAGCACGCGCTTGACCGGCCAGTCCTTCATCACGCGGGGCATGTCCTCGCTGAAGATCTGCGCCAGCTCCTGCTCGGTCGTACCGTACTCGCCACCGGGGCGCAGCTTGCCGTCGTTGCCGACGCTGACGATGTGAGGCCGCAGGTCCGCATAGGCGTAGGCGACCGACTGCGCCGCCGTCGCGGCATGGGCCTGGGCCGTGCCTTCGAGGCTGCGCAAGGTGACCGGCGCGCCGAGCCGCGCCACCCAGATGTCGGTGCCGTTGTCGAGCCAGTCGTCGTAGCTGATGTGGCAGAAGCCCTTGCGGCCCCAGTCCTTGCCCCAGGAGTTCTGAATCCAGAAGCCTTCGGCGTCGTAGGCGACGATCGCGAAGGCGTGGCCGCCGGTGATGTTCGGCGACTGCTCGATCAGGCCGTCGGCGCCGACGTCGTTCCAGCCTTCATGCACCGAAGCGGTCGCGTACAGCACGCCGACCTCGGCAATGGCCGCGTGCATCGCGATCAGGTCCTTGTGATTGACGCGGAAGTAGGCGCCCAGCGGCCGCCGCCGCGCGGCGGAGGTGCGCGCATCGGTCATGCCCTGCGGGTCCTTCTTGGCCAGTTGGTAGGGCCAGTCCTTCTCCGCGCAGACGCCGTGCTTGTGCCAGCCCTTCATCGCGCCGCGGGCGCTGGAGCCGGAGTAGTTCTCGCCGGGCCACTCGTCGTAGCGCTTGGCGTTCTCGTAGAACATCCGCGGGCTGACGGGGATCTTGTCCGACACGACGCGGCGGCGGATCAGCAGGTAGTTCGCCACCGTCGCGAGGCCGAAGCCGGTGCAGGCGCCTTCCTGGCCCTGGTCGAGCACCGGGACTCGGTACTTCATGTAGTCGGTGAGCGGCACGTGCGTCGGCACCTCGATCAAGGTCGGCACGTACATCAGGTCCCGAAAGTCCATCGTGTCGGGCCGCGCGTCGAGCTGACGCTTCACCGGGGCCGCTGCCTTCTTGCCCTTTGCCTTCGTCTTTGCCGTTGCCATGCTGCCTCCCTGTGATCGGGAAGGCGATCTTCGGAACCGGGGCGGCCCCGGTCATCACCTATTTTGTGGAGCGGCTAGCTCAACCTGAAAACACCGACCACCTCGTTGAGCCGCGCCGCCTGCTCGCGCAGGCTCTCGGTGGCCGCCGAGGACTGCTCGACCAGCGCCGCGTTCTGCTGCGTCATCTGGTCGAGCTGGCTGACCGCGACGTTGACCTGCGCGATGCCCTGGCTCTGCTCACCCGCGGCCATCGTGATCTCGCCGATGATGTCGTTGACCCGTTGCACCCGCGTCACCAGTTCCTGCATCGAGCCGCCGGCCTGGTTCACCAGCGCGGAGCCGGCCTCGACCCGTTCGACCGAGGCACCGATCAGCGACTTGATCTCCTTGGCCGCCTCGGCGCTGCGGCGCGCCAGCGAACGCACCTCGGAGGCGACCACCGCGAAGCCGCGGCCCTGCTCGCCGGCTCGCGCCGCTTCCACTGCGGCATTCAACGCGAGGATGTTGGTCTGGAAGGCGATGCCATCGATCGTGCCGATGATGTCGGCGATGCGGCGCGAGCTGCTGTTGATCTCTTCCATCGTCGCGACGACCTGGCCGACGACGGCCCCGCCCTCGCCCGCCGCCTCGGCGGCGGAACTGGCCAGCTGGCGCGCGGTGCGGGCGGAATCTGCCGTCTGCGCCACCGTGCCGGTCAGTTGCTCCATCGAGCCGGCCGTCTCCTCCAGGTTGGACGCGGCCTGCTCGGTGCGGCTGGACAGGTCGTGGTTGCCGCTGGCGATCTGCGTGCTGGCGGTGGAGATGCCATCGGCCACGCCGCGCACCTCCTGCAGCGCCCGCTGCAGCGCGCCGCGCATCGCGTCCAGCGCGCGCAGCAGCCGGCCGGTCTCGTCGCCGGCGTAGTGCGATTGCGGCGCGCCGCTGAGGTCCATGTCGGCGATGCGCAGCGCCATCTGCTCGGCATTGCGCAGCGGTTGGGTGATGCTGCTGGCGAGCGCCCAGGCCAGCAGCCCGCTGATCGCCAGGCTCAGCGCGGCGCTGAGGGCCAGCAGCCGCGTCGTGCGTTCGCGCAGCTCGTCGACGCGGCGGGCGCCAGCGTCCAGCTGTTCGCGCTGCGCGTCGACCAAGCGGCGCACCATCGCGAGATAGGCGGCCGAGCCGGGCTCGAACTGCTCGGTGAACACCTTCAGCGAGCCGGCCGAGTCACCCTCCTTCTTCAGCCGGTAGACCTCGTCGCGCGATGCCAGGTAGACCTTGCGCGCGGCGCCGATCTTCTCGAACAGCGCCTTCTCGGCGGGCGTGTCCATCTGCTTCTCGAGCTGCTTCTGCAGTTCGTTGGTCTGCAGCACGGACTCGGCGCTGGCCGGCGCGAAGTAGTCGGCCAGCGAGGGGTCGCTGCTCTTGGCGATGGCCGCGGCGCGCTGCACGCCACCGTAGACGTTCAAGTACCAGTCGCTGGCGCGGCGTTCGGCCAGCAGGTCGTTGCCGACCATGGTGTCGACCTCGGCGCTGACGGTGCGCAGCTGCGCGATCGCGAACAGGCTGCCCAGCAAGGCCAGCAGCAGCATCAGCCCCAGCACCAGCGCCAGGCGCTTGCCGATGGAGAACTTGTTCATGAAGTGATGGATCACGGTCGGCTCTCAGAGTTTGGAGAAGAAAGTTAGGACGGCCGGTTTGCGGCAGCGTTTGCACGGCGCGCACCTGCGTTGCAGCCGAAACCCCGGGTGTTTCAGCTGTAACCCGGGCTGCATGCACGCACGCTGCGCGGCCGGCAGCATCGGCAGCAAGCCAGGAACGACGCACGGGAGCCCCTCATGCCGGAACGCCGATCAACGCAGCCACTCGTCGAAAGGCAGCAGGACACGGCCGCCGGCCAGGTCCGGTGGCCGCCAGGTGATGGCCGACGCCGCCGCCAGGCAGCTGGGCGTCATGCCGCAGGGCGACAGCAGCACGCGTTCGCCCTCGATCCGCTCGCGCACCAGCGTCATCTCGGCCGAGGCATCGCCGCCGGGCAGGACTCTCACCGCGGGCAAGGCGTCCCCGCGGCCCTGCAAGCGACGGACCAGCGGCACCGCGTGGGTGACGAAGGCCGCGAGCGCGCTGCCCAGCCGCGGCGCGAGGAACATCACGGTCGTGGTGCCGAGCCGGGTGCATGGCGGCCCGCCGCCGGGCCCGCCGGCCACCATGGGCCAGCACTGCAGGGCCGGATCGGCCACGACGAAGATCAGCTCGCAGCGCTTGGCACACATCTCCAGCGCCAGGCACAGCCGGTGCGCGGGCTCCGCTGCGGCGGCGGGCAGCGCGCGGCCGCCCATCTGCTCGAAGGCGGCGACGATCAGCGGCGCGCTGGCCTCGGCCTGCTCGCTGCCACTGAGCGCGACGATGCCGGCCCGCACGCGCGGCCGCACGACCAGCGTCTTGCAGCCGGCCGCCACCAGCAGCGGCAGGTGCCGCCACTGCACCAGCGCGCCGGCCGCCAGCGAGCCGGCCCCTTCGGCCAGCACGCGGCCGACCGCCGCCGCCAGCGGCACCTGCTCGCGGCCCTGCGGCGCGCTGCCGAGCTCGCGGATGGCGGCCAGCGACGCGTGCCAGTCGGCAAGGCTCGGCGCGGCGGCGCTGATAGGGGTGATCGTGGGCGTATCGCTCATGGTCCGATGGTCGGGGCGGGCTCGGCCATCACAAAGACACAGACGGTCGGTCCGTCGAGGCATACAGTTAGTGCACCGAGGCCACGGCGCCTTCGGAGGACCCTGCGATGACCGGCATCCCTGCCACCGCCACTTCCTCGCCGCTGTTCGAGCAGCTCTTCAGCGACCTGGCCCAGTCGATCGCCGACGGCGTGCTGCGCCCCGGCAGCCGCCTGCCCTCGCTGCGCGACACCAGCCGCAGCCGCCGGCTGAGCATCACGACGGTCAAGCGCGCCTACCAACTGCTGGAGACCCAGGGGCTGATCGAGGGCCGGCCCAAGTCAGGTTACTTCGTGCGGGTGCGCCGCGTCGTGGCCGATCCGGTCTGCATCACGCCGCGGCTGGCCGATGCGGAGTCGCCGAGCGAGGAACAGGACGTCAGCCGCATCGTGCTGTCCACGATGAAGGCCATCAGCCTGCGCGATGCGACGGGCTTCGGCTCGCCCTTTCCGAACCCGGCCCTATTCCCCTGGCGACGAGTCCACCAGCGCATGGGCGAGGTGGCGCGGCGTAACGAGGTCTGGGATCCGCTGGACGACATCCCGCCGGGCCGGCCCGAGCTGATCCGCGAGATCGCGCGGCGGCACCTGCACAACGGCCTGGACGTCGACCCGCAGGAGATCATCGTCACCGTGGGCGCCACCGAGGCGATCCACCTGTGCCTGCATGCGGTGGCCCGGGCGGGCCAGGCGGTGGCCGTCGAGTCGCCCTGCTACTTCGGCGTACTGCAGGCGCTCGAGGCGCTGGACCTGCGCGCGGTGGAGATCCCGGCCGACCCGGTGGACGGCATCGACCTCGCGGCGCTGGAGGCGGCGCTGCAGCGCGAGCCGATCGCAGCACTCGTCTCGATGCCGAACTTCCAGAACCCGCTGGGCTTCGTGATGCCCGATGCGCGCAAGCGTGCGCTGGTCGAGCTGGCGCGGCGGCACGGCATGCCGATCATCGAGAACGGCGTCTACAACGAGCTGTACTACGGCGCCAGCCCGCCGACGACCTTGAAATGCCACGATACCGACGGCTCGGTGCTGCACTGCGGCTCGTTCTCGAAATCGCTGGCCGCCGGCGTGCGAGTCGGCTGGGTACTGCCGGGCCGCTGGCGCGCGGAGGTGGAGAAGCTGAAGTTCCTGAACACCGTCTCGAACTCCGGCATCGGCCAGATGTCACTGGCCCGTTACCTGGTGAGCGACGGTTGGGACTACCTGCTGCGCGGCGTGCGCAAGACGCTGGAGCAGCGGCGCGACATCCTGCGAGCGATGGTGATGCGCTTCTTCCCGGAGGGCACGCGCTGCTCGCAGCCGAGCGGGGGCTATGTGCTGTGGGTGGAGCTGCCCGGGCACGTGGACGGGCTGGCGCTGCACCGGCAGGCGCTGCAGGAGGGCATCGCGGTCACGCCGGGCCGCGTGTTCGGCACGGCCGATCGCTATCGCAACTGCCTGCGCCTCAACTACAGCTACGAATGGACGCCGGCGGCCGAGGCGGCCTTCCGGCGCCTGGCCGCCCTGGTGGCGGCGGCCACACCGGCGCGTACGTAGTAACTCTCGATACGGTTTGCACGTATCGAATTTGCATCGAAGCGGTGAAGAATTTGTAGAGCCCCCGCTACACAGGCGGCCGGCAGCAGATCACTACAAAGGAGATACCGCATGAAGACGATGCCCACCGTCCTTGCCGCGCTGATGTTGGCAGCCGGCCTCACCACCGCCGCCGCCCAGGCCGCGGACGACCCGATCAAGATCCTGTTCGTCGGCAACAGCTACACCTTCGGCCGCGTCGATCCGGTGATGAGCTACAACGCCGCCAATGTGCACGACCTGACCGCCGGCTTCTACGCCGTCAACCAGACCGGCACGAACCCGTGGGAGCCGCATCCCTGGGGCGGCGTGCCGGGCATCTTCAAGCAGATGACGGTGGAGGCCGGGCTGAACTACGACGTGTCGATCTCGGCACGCAACGCCGCCACCCTGCGCGGCCAGTTCCTGCAGACCACCACGGGCTGGAACATGCGCGAGAACGTGGCTTCGCAGGACTGGGGCGTCGTGGTGCTGCAGGAGCAGAGCGACGCGGCGCTGCCGGCCGGCAAGGGCGCGAACGCGAACATCGCGCAGTTCCAGGCCTATGCGAACCAGTTCGAGACCTTCATCCACAACGGCGCCGCGCAGAGCTACACCGAGACGCAGCTCTATGGCGGCCTGGCCAACTGCATGGCGACGGGCCTCTCGCAGACCTCCTGCGGCATCACGCGCAAGATCGCGGCCAACACGAAAGCGGACGCGAACACCAAGGTCTACCTGACCGACACCTGGGCGCGGCCGGACATGGCCTTCGCGCACAAGAACATCGTCAGCGACCCGAACACGCCGGACGGCGCGCCGATCGTGGACACCAGCGGCGGCCCCAACGGCACGGCCGCGACGCTGTACTACTCGAACCTGCAGGACATGACGACGGACCTGCACAACACGATCTACGGCGTGGCCGCCGCGAACCCGAACTTCGCCGGCGTGATCGCCGCCGGCGACGCCTTCCAGCTCGCCATGAACTCGGGCCTGGCGATGAGCAGCGGCTTCTACGACGCCAATGGCGTGTTCGTGCCGGCCTCCAGCACCGGCCCGATCGACCTGTTCTGGAAGGACGGCCTGCACGCCAGCATGTACGGCAGCTACCTCGACGCGCTGGTGCAGTTCGGCACGATCACCGGCGTGGACCCGCTGTCGCTGGGCGTCGGCGAACAGGCGGCGAAGGACCTGGGCATCGACCCCACGATCGCGCTGGCCCTGGAGCACGTGGCCAGCGAGCAGCTGGGCTTCGCCGCGACCGTGCCGGAGCCCTCGACCTGGGCGCTGCTCGGCGCCGGCCTGGGCTTCGTCGGCCTGCGTTCGCGCCGGCAGCGTCGCCAGCAGGACTGAGCCTCAGCGGAGGGTTCGCCGGGTCGCGTAGAGTGCGGCCCGATGAACCCGCTGCTGCAAGCCCAATGGCAACGCCTTTTCCGCACTGAAGGCGAAGGCCGCACCCGCGCCGCCCGGCTCGAGCTGGCGCGGCCCGCCGACTGGGACGCGCTCGGCGCGCTGTGGCGCGGCGTGCAGGCGGACCTGGGCCTGCCCGCGCCGGCGATCGCGGTCAACGGCGTGGACGGCTACCAGCTCTGGTTCTCGTTCGCCACGCCGCAGCCGCTTGACGAGATCGCGGCCTTTCTCGATGCCTTGCGGCAGCGCTGGCTCGCCGGCATCGCCGAGGCACGGTTCTCCACCAGCCTGCGCCCGGACGAGGAAGAGCTGCCGCCGCGCCAGACCGGCGACGAGCAATGGTTCGCCTTCGTCGCGCCGGACCTGGCGCCCGTCTTCGCCGAGACGCCCTGGCTGGACCTGACGCCGAATCCCGAGGGCCAGGCCGAGTTGCTGTCCCGCCTGGCGAGCATCGCGGACGCCGACTTCCGCCGGGCGATGCAAGACCTGGCACCGGCGCCGACCACGTCAGCGGCGCCTGCCGGCAAGGCGACCGAATCCGATCCCCTGGCCTTCCTCAGCCGCGTGATGAACGACACCGCGGCGCCGCTGGCGCTGCGCATCGAGGCGGCCAAGGCCCTCCTCCCCTACACCACCCGACGCCAGCCATGAGCGATACCGCCGTCCTCGTCATCGACGTCCAGCAAGGCCTGTGCAGCGGCGAGTACGCCTGCCCCGACCCCGCCGGCCTGATCGAGCGGATCAACACCGTCACCGCCAAGGCCCGCGCCGCCGGCGTGCCGGTCGTGCTGATCCAGCACGAGGACGACGGCCTGCTCGCCCACGGCGGCGCGGCCTGGCAGCTGGCCGAAGGCCTCGTCGCCGAGCCGGCCGACATCCGCCTGCGCAAGACCATCACCGATTCCTTCCACCGCACCGATCTGCACGAGCGCCTGCAGCAACTGGGCGTGCGCCGGCTGGTGATCTGCGGCCTGCAGAGCGACTTCTGCGTGGACACGACGACGCGCAGTGCGATGCGGCTGGGCTACCCGGTCACGCTGGTGGCCGACGGCCACTCGACGATGGACAACGGCCTGCTCACGGCAGAACAGATCAGCCGCCACCACGGGCTGACCTTGTCGAACATCGAAAGCTTCGGCCCGCGCACGACCCTGGTGGCGGCGCGGGACCTCGCCTTCCCCGTCAAGGATTGACGATCGCCTTGATCGGCGACAGCTGCATCTGGTTGGTCGCCGGCAGCGCCAGCACCGACAGGTTCATGCCGCGCATGCCCAGCGCGATGAACTCGGCCACATTGCTGGTGGAGCCGTCGCTGGCGGTCACGCCGGTGGCGGGCAGGCGGCGCACGTAGCCGTCGCGCAGGCTGTTGATCACCAGCGTCTCCGGCCGGGTCGCGCCGGTCGTCTGGTTGATGACGTTCTGCCGCAGGTAGCTGCCGGCCGCCGTGTCCACCGATTCGACGGTGTTCTTCGAGTTCGAGATCGCCGATGGCGCGGTGTACTGCGCCGTGATGGATACGTTCCAGTTCTGCTGTACGCCGCCGACCGGCGGCATCGCCACCGCCGCCTTGCGCGTGACGAAGCTGATGTGGCCGTTGGGCGAGATCGTCACCACCATCAGCTCGCCGCCGCCGGCGCGGTAGGCGAACAGGCGATCGGTCCAGCCCTCGGTCTTGCTGGTCCAGTCGAAGCCGCCCTCGGCATTGGGCGTGGCCACGATGTCGGGCAAGGTGGCCGGCACGCTGCAGTTGCGCAGGTCGTCGCAGAAATTGAGGGCTGTGACCTTGCCGGCGGCATCGATCGTCACCGTCGCGCTGGTCAGGTGGATCGGGCCGTTGTCCTCGGTGCGGTCGAAGGCCATCGTGTTCCACTCGCCGGCCAGTTCGGCCACCGTGTGCGTCTGCTCGGGAAAGAGCACGGCCGCCTGCAGCGGCGGCGCATCGCGGTGCGCAACACGGGCGACGATGACGCCGGCCGCGGTCACGACCAGTTCGGAGCCGCCGGCGTTGTCGAGCGTGTAGCTGCAGTCGCCGGTGGCCGTCAGCGTGTAGACCTGCTGCGTGTCGTCGGTCAGCTTCAGCGCGGCGGCGTCCAATGTCAGCAGCGCGGTCTGCGGCGATTCGCTGTCGTTGACGATCAGGCGGTACTTGCCGCTGCGCAGCGCCGGGCAGTTGGGCGCGGCCGGCGCCAGCAGCAGCTCCGGCGGCAGCGAGGCGACCGTGCTGGTTGTGGTCGATGCGCTCGAGCCGCGTGCCACCGTATGCGCCAAGGTGGCCAGGGTCGTGCCGGCGGCGTCCAGCTTGGCCTTCAGCGCGAGCAGGGCCTGGTCGTAGGCATCGCCACTGGCGGAAGGCACCAGCGTGCCGGCGATCGGGTCGCTGGCGGTGCCGAGGTCGACGCCAGCGGATTTCAGCATCGCGCCGACGCTGCCCGCGGCGCCCTGCACCTGCGCACTGGTCACCGCGCTGCTGGCGCCGAAGGCGTCGTAGTAGCCGGCCGTGTCGGCACCGGCGAGGCTGGCGACGACCAGCTCGGTCACCGGCGTCAGGTGCGCTGTGACGGCGGTACTGCTGGCGCCGCTGCCGGCGGCCACCGTGTGCAGCACCGTGCCGTCGGCCGCAGTGACACGCGCAACGCAGGGCAGCTCGCCGCCGCTGATCGCGATCGCGTAGACGCCGGCGGCCGATGTCGTCGCGCTGCCGCTGCCGGTCTTGCACTTGGCCTCGACGGTGGCGCCGGCGATTGCCGCGCCGGTGGCGGCGGTGCCGCCGATGTTCAGGCTGGCGGGCGTGGGCGGGGTCGGCGGCGCGCTGTCGTCGCTATCGCTGCCGCCGCAGGCGGCCAATGCAGCGGTGGCCAGCACGGAGATGGCGCAGACACGGGGAATTCTTCGCATGGTGCAGCTCCTCGAAGGGGTGAGAGGGAGCCACAGCATTCGGCCAAGCAGCCGCCTTGAGATCCCCAGAACCGACGAGGCCGCCGGGGAAGCTGCTCAGAATTGATGAGGCCGAAGTATCTAGCTAGATACCTTCAGGAACAGCTCGCGATCCGGCGCGTAGTTCGCGTAGAGCGGCAGCAGCGCACCGCCGAGCGCGCGCGCGTCGGCGCCGACGGTGCCGGCCAGCAGCGCGGGCCGGGCCACGCCCTCCCAGTCGCAATGCGTGCCCAGCGTGCGCTCCAGTTCGGCGAGCAGTTCGTGCAGCAGCGCCGGTGCGCAGTTGCCGTCGATGACGACGGTCTCCAGGTCCAGCAGGCAGGCGGCGCTGTGGATCGCGTGGGCCACGGCGGGGCCGACCTCGCGCAACCATTCCTGCGTCAGGCCCGCCCAGGCCGGCGCCAGTGCGCGGGCGTCGTAGACGGCATCGCTGTCCAGGCCCGCAGCGCGAAAGCGCGCCTCGAGCTTGAACAGCGAGGCCGCGCCGAGCAGTTGGCCGGGTGCCGCGGCACCGGCCTGCATCGAACCCACGGCGCCGGCGTTGCCGTGCGGGCCGGCGCGCAACTGCCCGTCCAGCACCAGCGCGCCGCCGATGAAGGTGTCCAGGAAGATGTAGAGATAGCTGTCGATGCGTCGGCCGTGGCCCATCACCAGCTCAGCGACGCAGGCCGCGGCGGTGTCCTTGACGAACCGCACCGGCAGCCCGCCGGCCATGGCCTCGACGCGCGCGCGGATGTCGATGCCGGCCCAGCGCGCCGCCTGATCCGGCGCCACGCCCAGCAGCGCCTGCCAGCCGTCCAGCGACAGCGGTGCGGCCACGCCGATGCCGTGCAGGCGCGAGCGCAAGACCGGCGCGAGGCTGGCCCGCAGCAGCGCCAACCGCTCGCGGATCGCGTCGAACAAGGTGGCGGGATCGGGGAAGTCGTAGCGCAGCGTCTGGCGCTCGCGCACCTGGCCGCAGAAGTCCACCAGCAGCAGGTCGAGGCTGCGACGACCGATCTTGATGCCGATCGAGAAACCGCCGTCCGGGTTCAGCGCCATCGGCACCGAAGGCTGGCCGACCTTGCCGCGCACCGGGTCGCCGCGCAGCACCAGCTCCTCGGCCTCGAGCCGGGCGATGATGATCTGCACCGTCTGCGCGGTCAGGTGCGTGAGACGGGCGATGCCGGCCTTGGCCAGCGGCCCGTGCAGGCGGATCGCCTGCAGCACGACACGCTCGTTGAACTGGCCCAGGCCGACGCTGTTGGACCCGCGCGGGGCGGCGGCCTTGGTCCGCGTAGTCACGGCTGCAAGGGCGCGGCGATCACACCTTTCTTGAACAGCACGTTGCCGTAGGGCTGCAGCTCGCCGGTCTGCACGATCGCGAAGGCGTGGCGCGCGCGGTCGTAGAAGGCGAAGCGCTCCATCGCCTCGCAGGGCACCGGCGTCACCATCGCCGCCACCTCGCGCTGCAGCGCGGAAAGGTAGCCGGCCGGCTCGTGGCCGACCTGCATGAAGGCGACCGGCCGCTCGACGAAGGTGTCCAGCGGGAACAGCGACAGCACGGCCTTGCTGGCGCGCACCACGTCGATGCCGGGCAGCCGGATCACCGGCCGGCCCTGCGGCGACAGCGCGGCCAGTGAATCGGCGGTGAAGTTGGCGTCGGCGAGCACGATCTCGTCGCCGTGGCCCATCTGGGCCAGCACCATCAGCAGTTCGGGCGTGAGGGCGGGGTCGATTCCCTTGAGCATGATCGGTTCCTAGTGAGCGAGGGCTTCGGGTGGCAGGTCTTCCGGCCGAACCGCGCCGGTCATCACTGCCACTGTATCGCTCATGTTGATCTTCTTCGGATCGAGCACGCAGGCGCGGCGGCCCAGGCGGGCGACGTGGATGCGGTCCGCGATCTCGAACACGTGCGGCATGTTGTGGCTGATCAGCACGACGGAGAGGCCCTGGTCGCGCACGCGGCGGATCAGCTCCAGCACCATATTGCCTTCCTTGACGCCCAGCGCCGCGGTGGGCTCGTCCATGATGACGACGTGCCGCGCGAAGGCCGCGGCCCGCGCCACCGCCACGCACTGGCGCTGGCCACCCGACAAGGTCTCGACCGGTTGCGTCATCGAGCGGATGCCGACCTTCAGCTCGCTCATCCGCGCGACGCTCTGCGCCAGCATCTCCTTCTTGTCGAGCATGCGCAGCAGGCTGCCGAGGGGGCCCTTGCGGCGGATCTCGCGGCCGAGGAAGAGGTTCTCGGCGATCGTCATCGCGGGTGCGACGGCGAGGTCCTGGTAGACCGTCTCGATGCCGGCGCGGCGCGCGTCGATCGGGCTCCTGAAGTTGACGCCCTGGTCATCCAGCTCGATCGAGCCCTCGTCGGGAATCGTCGCGCCCGACAGGCACTTGATCAGCGAGGACTTGCCGGCGCCGTTGTCGCCGATGACGGCCAGGATCTCGCCCTCGCGCAGCTCGAAGTCGGCGCCGTCCAGCGCGGTGACCTGGCCATAGCGCTTGGTGAGGCCGCGGGCCTTCATCACCAGCCGGTGAGTAACTGTTGCGTTCATCAGCGGGCTCCTTTGCGGGAGAGTTGGTCGATGGCCACGGCCAGGATCACCAGGATGCCGGTGATGAGGACCTGATAGACCGAGGGCACGCCCGACAAGGTCAGGCCGTTGCGCAGCACGCCGACGATCAGCGCGCCGAGCAAGGTGCCCATCACGCCGCCGCGGCCGCCGAACAGGCTGGTGCCGCCGAGCACGCAGGCGGTGATCGCATCGAGGTTCTCGGTCTGGCCGGCGTTGGGATCGCCGACGCCGGTGCGTGCCACCGACAGCAGCGCCGCCACGCCGTAGAGCACGCCGGCGAACAGGTGCACGCCCAGCAGCACGCGCAAGGTCGGGATGCCGGTGAGCCGCGTGGCCTCCGGGTTGTTGCCGACCGCGTAGACGTGCCGCCCGGAAGCGGTCTCACGCAGCCAGAACCAGACGCCGAGGTAGAGCGCGATCATCAGCACGGAACCGAAGGCCACTTGCGTGCCCCCGATACCGAAGGTCTCGCCCAGCGCGCTCATCATCGGCGGCACGTCGGTCACCGTCTGCGCCTTCGAGTAGATCTGCGTGATCGCGAAGGCGATGTTCAGCGAACCCAGCGTGACGATGAAGGACGGCAGCTTGATCTGCGTGATCAGCAGGCCGTTGAACAGGCCGAACAGCGTCGTCACCGCGATGCCGCAGAGGATGGCCAGCGGCGCGGGCAGGCCCGCCTCCACGGCCATCTTGCTCATCACGATGCTGCCCAGCGCCATCACCATGCCGCAGGACAGGTCGATACCAGCCGTCAGGATCACCAGCGTCTGGCCGATGGCGATGACGCCGACGACCATCAGCTGCTGCAGGATCAGCGAGAAGTTCGCGCCGCTGAGGAACTGCGGGCTCTGCGTGGCGAACACGGCGCAGGCGATGAAGAGCGCGACCAGCGGCCCGAGCGTGCTCATCGCGGGCAGGCGGTTGTTGATGGAGTTGGCCATGGGCTTGATGCTCCGGGTATTGGCAAGCGCGGCGGCGGCTGTCACTTCTTGCCCCAGCAGAGGTCCAGCCCAAGTTTGGTGTCCTTGCTGTCGACACCCGCCACGGGCTTGGCGGAGATCAGCGTGACGCCGGTGTCCACGTAGCCGCTGGCCTTCTTGCCGCCCTGCGCGTAGGCGACGCCGGCGTCCACGCCCATCGCGGCCATCTTCAGCGGGTACTGCTGCGAGGTGGCGGCGATCTTGCCGGCCATCACGTCGCGGATGCCGTCGCAACCGCCGTCGATGGAGACGATCATCACGGCCTTTTCCTTGCCGGCCTTCTTCAGCGCGTTGTAGGCACCGGCGGCGGCGGGCTCGTTGATCGTGTAGACGAGGTTGATGTCCGGGTTCTTCTGGAGGCAGTTCTCCATCGCGGTCTGGCCCTTGGCGCGATCGCCGAAGCTGTCGGCCATGCAGACGACCTCGGCCGGCTGCGCCAGCGTGTTGTCGGCCTTCTCCTTGGTCGCCAGGCCGTAACCCTTCAGGAAGCCGTTGTGACGCTGCGCGCCGACCGGGTGGCCGGGCAGCAGGTCCAGCGTGGCGATCTTGGCGGGCCTGCCTGCCATCGCCACTTTCGCGTACTCGCCGATCAGGATGCCGGCCTTGTAGTTGTCAGTGGCGAACAGCGCATCGGTGGCGTCGGCCGGATCGGCCGGGCTGTCCAGCGCGATCACCTGCACGCCCTTGGCCTGCGCCTTCTTGATCGCCGGCACGATGGCCTTGGAATCGCTGGGCGTGATCAGGATGGTCTTGGCGCCGGCGCCGATCATGTTTTCCATCGCCGTCACCTGGCCGGCGTTGTCGCCGTCGGCCTTGCCGGCGCCGCTGAGCAGCTTCGCGCCCTTGGCCTTGGCCGACTCGGTGGCGCCTTCGATCATCTTGACGAAGAAGGGATTGGTCTCGGTCTTGACGATCAGGCCGATGACCGGCTGGTCGGCCGCGACGGCGGCAGAAGCTGCCAGGGCCAGGGTGGAAGCGGCGGCGATCGAGGAAAGCAGGAAGTAGCTGCGCATGGGTCTTGTCTCCATATATAGGTTGCCGCTCGTCCGTGCGGCGGTCGGGCCGGTGCGCATTCCGCACCGGCGTGTCGCCAGTCTATTTAATAAATCAATTTGATTGATTAATGGAGAACCCTTAGGCTGCGCGTCCATTCCTCGAGCAAAAACGGAGACAAAGCCATGTTCCTGGTCTGCGGCGAATCGCTGATGGACGTGTTCTCGGTCGGCGACACGCCGACCGGCGTGACCTTGGATGCCCGCGTCGGCGGCTCGCCGATGAACGTGGCGATCGGCCTGGCGCGGCTGGCGCAGCCAGTGGCCTTCTACGGCGGGCTGTCCCGCGATTTCCTCGGTGAGCGGCTGACCCGCGCGCTGCGCGCCGAAGGCGTCGACCTGGCGCACGCGCCGGTGGTCGACGCGCCCACCACCGTCAGCCTGGTCGGCCTGAATGCCCAGGGCGTGCCCAGCTACGCCTTCTACGGCCATGGCGCCGCGGACCGGCAGGTGACGATCCCGTCACTGCCGCCGGCAGGCCTGTTCCGCGCCATCCATGTGGGCAGCTATGCCACCGTCGTCGCGCCAGTGGCCGCCACACAGCGCGCGCTGATCGAGCGCGAGCAAGGCCGCGCGCTGATTGCCTACGACCCGAACATCCGGCTCAACGTCGAGCCGGACCTGGCCGTCTGGAAAGCCCAGCTCGACTGGATGCTGCCGCGCACGCAGTTGCTGAAGATCAGCGACGAGGACCTCGGCCTGCTGCTCCCGGGCACGACGCCGGAGGCTTTCGCCGCGACGGCGCTGGCGCAGGGCGTGCAGTTGGTTGTCGTGACCCGCGGCGGCGAAGGCGCGCTCGGCTGGACGCAGACGCAGCAGGCACGCGCCGAGGCGCGCAAGGTGACGGTGATCGACACGGTCGGCGCCGGCGATACCTTCCAGGCCGCCCTGCTGACCTGGCTGGCCGAGCGGGACCGGCTGTCGGCCGAAGCGCTGGGCCACTTGAATAGGGGGGATCTGCAGACGTTGCTGGACTTTGCTGGAGCTGCCGCTGCTATAACCTGCTCACGGCGCGGGGCGGACATGCCGCGACGCACTGAACTTGACTGATTTTTTCCATCTAGGTGCGCAACCTCTTGGCAATATCCAGTCACTAACACTACGATCCAGCAATTACTGCGCCTTCAGCAGTCACACGGAGACGAGCGATGACGACGACGATTCAACGCGGCCTGATCGGCGCAGGCCTGCTGGCCCTGTCGGCCGCTGCCAGCGCGCTGCCCAGCTTCACCTTCGACCCAGCAGCCGTCGGCCTGAACGGCAGCAGCTTCACTGCGGACAACCTGCTGATTACGGACTACGCCCGCGTCACTTCTAGTCCGAGCGGCGCATTCACTGAGACCGGTTTCCTGAGCATCTACGCCGCTCAATCGGGCGACGATTTGGCGGCCACAACCGGCCTGAACGTCGCCAACACCGGGTACTCCCTCTACATTTCCTTTAATGGCACCGGTCAGATCACTTCGGGCTCGAACCCGCTGACCGGCCCGACCAGCGGCGTGTTCAACACACTGGATTACACGCTGTGGGCTGCGCCGGGCAAGGCTACCTTCACCTTTACAAACAACACTCCGACGACTTCGGCCACGAACGCTATCGAGCTAGCCAGCGGCAGCCTGGTCGAAGGCAGCCTCGGCACCCGGGTGTCGGGCTCTTCGTTCTCGCCGTCGGCCGATGCAACGATGACCTTCGTCGTCAACCCGGCGAGCGCGGCCTTCTTCAGTTCGTTCGATTACAACCAAGCACTCACCTCGTTCACGAACACGAGTTCGCAAGTGACCGTGCTGGCCGATGGCTTCACGATCAACAAGGGCGGCGGCTCGATCAACTTCGCCAGCGCCGTGCCGGAGCCGGAAACCTACGCAATGATGCTGGCCGGCCTCGTGTCGATCGGCTTCCTGACGCGTCGCCGCGGTACGAAGCGCTAAGCAGCCCTTCCGCCGCAATGAAAGCAGCGCCCCGCGGGGCGCTGTTTCTTTTTCAGGCCTGGCGCGCCGCTAGGATCGTGCCGCTGCAGGCGCCGAAGCCGATGCGGCGCGCGTCGCCCCGCTGCGCGAAAGCCTTCAGCGTGACGGTGTCACCGTCTTGCAGGAAGGTCCGCGCCTCAGCGTTCGGCAGCGTCAGCGGGCGCTTGCCACCATCCGACAGTTCCAGCAGCGAACCACTCTCCTCCGCCGCCGCGCCGGACTGGGTGCCCGTGCCCAGCAGATCTCCAGGCTGCAGATTGCAGCCGTTGCTGGCGTGGTGCGTCAGCATCTGCGCGAGCGTCCAGTAGGCGCTGCTGCCGAAGTTCGAGCGCATCAGGCGTACAGCCGGCTCGCCGGCGGCGCGCATGGTGGCCGTCTGCAGCCAGACCTCCAGTTCGATCGCGTAGCCGCCTTCGGCGCGGTTCTTCTCCGAATCGAGATAGGGCAATGGCGCAGGATCCTCGGCCGGATGGGCGAAGGCGCAACGGAAGGGTTCCAACGCCTCCATCGTGACGATCCAGGGCGAGATCGTCGTTGCGAAGTTCTTGGCCAGGAAGGGGCCGAGCGGCTGGTATTCCCAGGCCTGGACGTCGCGGGCAGACCAGTCGTTCAGCAGACAGACGCCGAACAGGTGCTCATCGGCGCGTGCCATCGGGATGGGCTCGCCCAACGGGTTTCCACTCGCCACGAAGACGCCCAGTTCCAGTTCGTAATCCAGTCGCTGGCTGGGCGCCAAGGCGGGCACCTCCGCCTGCGGCGGCTTCAGTTGCCCCCAGGGGCGGCGGACGTCCATGCCGTCGACGCCGATCGAGGAACTGCGGCCGTGGTAGCCGATCGGCACCCACTTGTAGTTGGGCAGCAGCGGGTTGTCCGGACGGAACAGCTTGCCGACCGTCGTCGCGTGATGGATGCCGGTGTAGAAGTCCGTGTAGTCGCCGATGCGGCAAGGCACGGCCATCTCGACGACCGATTGCGCGACCAGGCAGGCCTGCAGCGCAGCCTGCTGGGAACTACCGGCAGCCAGCGCATCGAACAGCGCGTGACGCACCGCGCGGCGCGTGGCCGGGGGGGCGGCCATGAAGCCGTTCATGTCGCCGTTCGCCAGTGCCTGCAGTTGCACGCGAACCGGCGTATCCCAGCGGCCGGCAGCGGCGGCCAGCTTCAAGTCGAGGATGAACTCGCCGATCGCCACACCGGCGCGCAGCGACTCGTTATGGCCCGCGCGGCGGAACAGGCCATAGGGCAAGTTCTGCAGCGGGAAATCAGCATCGGCCGCGTTGGCGGATTCGACCCAGCTTTGCGCGGCCGGGTCATGGGTATGGTCGAGATTCATGGTCAATTCTTGAAGTTGTCGGCCAGGTTCGCCCAGCAGTTCGCATAGGTCGCTTCCAGCGCGCCGCCCGTGAGCGCGAACTCGGTCGGGCGCAGGCGCCAGCGCGTTTCGAACATGAACGCGAGCGTGTTGTCCAGCTTGTGCGGCACCAGCGGCGCGTTGCTGGCCTTGTCGAAGGCTTCGGTGTCGGGACCGTGCGGGACCATCGCGTTGTGCAGGCTGGCGCCGCCTGGCTTGAAGCCCTCGGGCTTGGCGTCGTACTGGCCGGTAACCAGGCCCATGAACTCGCTCATCACGTTGCGGTGGTACCAGGGCGGGCGGAATGTGTCTTCAGCGACCAGCCAGCGCGGCGGGAAGATCACGAAGTCGGCATTGGCCCAGCCCTCGGTATCGCTGGGGCTGGTCAGCACGGTGAAGATGCTCGGGTCCGGATGGTCGAAGCTGATCGAGCCGATCGTCATGAAGTGCGCGGTGTCGTACTTGTACGGGCTCAGGTTGCCGTGCCAGGCGACGACGTTGAACGGCGTGTGCGCCTGCTCTGCGGTCCAGAGGCGGCCGCCGAACTTCTTGACGATCTCGTAGGCACCCTCTTCCGCTTCATAGGCGGCGACGGGGGCGAGGAAATCACGCGGGTTGGCCAGGCCGTTGGAGCCGATCGGGCCCAACTCGGGCAGGCGGAAGGCGGCGCCGTGGTTCTCGCAAACATAGCCGCGCGCGGGCCCGTCCACATCGATCTTGAAGACCAGGCCACGCGGAATCAGCGCGATCTCGCCCGGCTTCACATCGAGCAGGCCCAACTCGGTGGTGACGCGCAGCGCGCCCTGCTGCGGCACGATCAGCAGCTCGCCATCCGCGTCGACAAAGGCGCGGCGGCCCATCGACCGGTTGGCCAAGTACAGGTGCACGGCGATGCCGACCTGGGCGTCCGGGTCGCCATTGACGGCAAAGGTGCGCAGGCCGTCAACGAAGTCCAGCGGCTCGGTGGAGGCATCGGGGATGGCCGTCGGTGCCCAGCGCAGCGGATCCGGAGGCACGGACTGACCCTCGGCGGCGCCGCTCTTGAGGAAGCGGTGCTCCAGCGGCCGGTAGCCGCCGACGACGACCGAGGGCCGGCGGCGGTACATCCAGGTGCGCAGGTTCTCGGCGCGCGGCGCGGTGAAGGCGGTGCCGGACAGCAGCTCGGCGTAGAGGCCCAGCGCCACCTTCTGCGGGCTGTTGCGGCCGACCGGTAGCGCGCCGGGATGCGCCTCGCTGGCGTGCTCGTTGCCGAAGCCGGATTGATATTGCAAGGGACTCATGGGTTCACCGTGTTGTCTCGGGCGAGGGACAGTGCTTCGTCGAGCACGGCCCGGTCGCCGATGTGGTTGGCCAGGATCAGCACCAGCTTGGCGAGCAGCATGTCGGCCTGCTCGTCGCTCATGTTGCGCTGGCTGTCGATCAGGGCGGCGTAGAAGCCGTCGGGATCCGGGATGTTGGGCGTCAGGATCAGCGGCATAGCGCGCGCTCCAGTGCGGCATGCACCTTGTTCGCATCGAAACGGCGCCAGCGGGCGGCGACGACACGATCGGGGCGGATCAGGTAGCAGGTGCCAGGTCTTGCGTCATAACGCTCCCGGCCGACGGCATCGAGCTCGACGACCGGCAGCTCGGATGACACCGGCCCCGCGCTCAGCAGGGAGAAGCCCTCCGCCAGCCGAGTGAGCAGCCAGCCGCCGTCCTGAGGTGCATCGACACAGGGGCTGCCCGGCGCGGGGCCGCCGTCGAACCGGTCTTCGTCCGGGGTGTTCAAGGGCGAGCGGGCGTAGGGCGTGGGCATGGACAGGCGCCCGCTGTTGACGAGAGGCCGCGCGAAGGGCTGCGTGCGAGCCAGTTCCAGCACTGCATTGCGCAGGCGCAACGAGCTGCGGCTCTTGGGGCTGATGAAATCCGTCGAGCGGGTGGAGTGGCCGATGTTGTCGTCGGCCGCGGCCGCGCGCTCGGCGTGATAGCTGTCCAGCAGCGACTCGGGCGCACGGCCCGCGATCACGGCGGCGAGCTTCCAGGCCAGGTTATCGGCATCCTGCATGCCGCTGTTGGCGCCGCGTGCGCCGAAGGGCGAGACCTGGTGCGCCGCATCGCCCGCGAACAATACGCGGCCGTGGCGGAAATCCTTCATCCGCCGGCAGGCGAACTGGTAGACCGAGACCCACTCCAGCTCGAACTCGGCCTGCGGCCCGAGCATCGCGCAGATGCGTGGAATCACCCGCTCGGGCTTCTTCTCCTCGGCCGGATCGGCATCGCGGCCGAGCTGGAAATCGATGCGGTAGACGTTGTCGGCCTGCTTGTGGAGCAGCACCGACTGGCCGGGATGGAAAGGCGGGTCGAACCAGAACCAGCGCTCCGTCGGGAAATCGGCCTTCATCACGACGTCGGCGATCAGGAAGCGGTCGTGGAAGACCTGACCCTCGAAGTCCAGGCCCAGCAGCCGGCGCGTATCGCTGCCGGCGCCGTCGCAGGCGATCAGCCAGTCGGCCTCGAGCGTGAACGTCGCATCGGGCGTCTCGACCTGCAGTTCGACGCCGTCGGCCTTGCTCGTCAGGCCCACCAGCTTGTGCTTCCAGTGCAGCGCCACCAGCGGCTCGCGCAGGCAGGCGTTCACCAGCGCTTCCTCCAGGTGGTACTGCTGCAGGTTGATCATCGCCGGCTGCTTGTGCTGCGGCTGCGGCAGCAGGTCGAACTGGTAGGCCAGGCCCTCGCCATGGAAGACCTTGCCGATCTGCCACTTCACGCCCTGCTCCACCAGCGCTTCGCCCACGCCCAGGCGGTCCAGCAGTTCCAGCGTGCGCTTGGCGTAGCAGACGGCGCGCGAGCCGAGGCTGACGCGGTTGTTGTCGTCCAGCACCAGCACCGGCACGCCGCGCTTTGCCAGGTCCAGCGCGGCGGTGAGGCCGACCGGGCCGGCGCCGATGACGACCACCGGCCGGCGCTGCGGCGTGCAGCGTTCATAGGCGTACTCGGGCGCCTGGTAGGTCTTCAGCATCGCAGGATCAGTCGCGCTCGAGCGCCTGCCACATGGCGAGGTCGCGCTCGGCCGTCCAGATGCGTGGATCGGGGTAGCCGGTGGCCTCGTCGTAGGCGCGGGTCACGTCGAAGGGCATGCAGTGCGCGAAGATCACCCACTGGCCGTACTTCGGCGCCAGGCGCTCGTAGGTTTCGCGGTAGACGGCCTTGAGGTCACGGCCGGCGCCGGCACCTGCCTTGACGCTGGCGTACAGCTCACTGACGAAGGCCTTGGTGCCGGCCAGCCCGGCGCTGACTTCGTCCGGCGTGCGCAGCGCCGGGCCGCGGCCGGGCACCAGCTTCTCGGGCTGCAGCGCGGCGATATTGTCCAGCGTCTGCGGCCAGTCCTGGAAGTAGGCGTCGCCGGCATAGGGTGTGGCATCGAACTCGACCAGGTCGCCGCTGAACAGCACCTTGTCCTGCGGCAGCCAGACGACCGTGTCGCCCTTGGTGTGGCCGCGGCCGAGTTGCAGGATCTGCACCTCCAGCTTTCCGAACCACAAGGTCATCTTGCCGGTGAAGGTGATCGTGGGCCAGGTCATGCCGGGCGGCACCGATTCGACGTTCTGGAACAGGCGCGGGAAACGGCCGATCTCGCTGGCCTTGTCCTGCTCGCCGCGTTCGACGATCAGGTCATAGGTGTCCTGGCTGGCGATGATGTGCTCGGGCTGGTAGGCCGAGGCGCCCAGCACGCGCACCGCGTGGTAGTGGCTCAGCAGCACGTACTTGATCGGCTTGTCGGTGACTTCACGGATGCGGCGGATCACGTCTTGCGCCATCACCGGCGTGGCCTGGGTGTCGATCACCATCACCGCGTCGTCGCCGACGACGATGCCGGTGTTCGGGTCACCCTCGGCCGTGTAGGCATAGGCGTGATCGGAGAGCTTGTCGAAGCTGACCTTCTTGATCTCAAGGTCGGCATGCGAGGCGAAGGTCTTCATCGGATTTGTCTCCTGGGATGTCCTGGGCGCGATCCGGATAATTTAATCCAATACAAATTGATTTGTCTATTCCTAATTTTCTGATTCAATGACGGCATGGACGAAACGACTCCCGGCCCACGCGGCATCCAGAGCATCGAAACGGGCGGCCAGTTGCTGATCGCGCTGGCCAATCACGGCCGGCCGATGGCGCTGAAGGACCTGGCCGCGGCGGCGGACATGCCACCGGCCAAGGCGCACCCGTACCTCGTGAGCTTCATCAAGCTCGGCCTGGTGGAGCAGGAGGCAGTCAGTGGACGTTACGGCTTGGGGCCGCTGGCGCTTCAGCTGGGCCTGATCAGCCTGCAGCAGTACGAGCCGGTGCGGCTCGCGACGCCGCGCATCGAGGAACTGGCCGTCCTGCTGGGCCACACGGTGGCGATCGCCGTCTGGGGCAACCGCGGGCCGACGATCGTGCGCGTGGCGGAGGCGCCGAGCCCTGTGCACATCAGCATGCGCCATGGCACGGTGATGAGCCTGACGGGCACGGCATCGGGCCGGCTGTTCGCCGCGCATCTACCGGCAGCCGTCGTGAAGGGCAAGCTCGCCGGCGAGCGCATGCCGGACGCGGCGCTGCTGGCCGCCGTGCGCCGGAACGGCCTGGCCGATTCGCAGGATGGCGTGGTGCAGGGTGTCAGCGCGCTGGCGGCACCGGTGTTCGACGATGCGGGGCGCATCGTGCTGTCGCTGACCGCGATCGGGCCCAGCGGCAGTTTCGACCTGCGCCTGGACGGCGCCCTCGCACCGCAGTTGCGGCAGGCCGGCGAGGACTTGTCGCGTCAGCTCGGCTGGCGGCCGGCGGCGGATTGAAGCGAGACGCCTTCGCGCAGGCGTTCGAGGATGGCGGACTCTTCCTCGGGGGAATAGAAGTACGGGTACAGCGAACGGGTCTGGCCGATCAGTTCGGGGCGACCGCCGTAGGTTTCGACCTGCTCTTCCACGTAGCTGAAGTCCAGTGTCATCAGCACGGCCGGCGCCTGCACGCGCGGATTCGGCCGCGCCTCGGCGCAGACGCGGAAGCCCAACATGCGGCGGTAGTAGGCGACGTGGCGCGGATTGACCTCGATCACCAGCCACTCGGCGCCCTGGACATGATGGGCGTGGATGTAGGCGGTATGAAACAGCGCGGCCAGCACGTGCTTGGAAGGCGCCTCGTTCTCGTCCAGCGCAAGCTGCGTGAACTCGCACAGCGAGCGACCGGCATCGCGCATCGCGGCAATCTCGTCGGGGAAGACCAGGTCGGCGGCCAGGCCGTGCTCGGAATCGCTGCGGATGCCCATGGTGCCGACGATCTTCTGGTCGGCCTCGGCGCGCAGTGTCAGCAGGTGGCGTTCGATCTCGGGAGCGACCTCGCTGCACTGGTAGCCGCGCTGCGCGTAACGGCGCGCGGTCAGCGCGCGGGCGGCGCGGCGTTGCAGCAGATCGTGGGCAGCGTGGATCGCGAAGCCCTCGATCAACTCGCCGGTCACCGGGTTGAAATGCGGTGCAGCATGGCCGGGGCGGAAGGCACGCGTCCGGAGCGCCGGCAGACCCGCCAGGCAGACGGCCGAAGAGGCGTCAAGCGCCGGAATGGCCGGGGCCTGTTGGATCATCGGCAGCATCGCGCCGGGGGTGTTCATGAACCGCATCTACTACTTCCTTCCTCTCTTGCGGCGCGCCCATGCATCAGTACGAGCATCGGTGCGCCAGCTCTCCATTCAATGCTTGCCGCGAGTCCCCCGTTGTTCGGCGGCGCCACGTATACAAACAAACCTTCCGTCCCTGCGATCCAGCCCTTCTCTGGCATATCGGACAAGCCGTACCAGACTCAAGCGGCCAGACGATATTCCTCTTTCAACTTCACCAACATCTCGCTTTCCCTCTCAGACGATAGGAATAGCGGATTGAGGCTACGCACGTGTGCGGTCATCGCCGGATGGCCCGCGTAACGCGCGATCTGCTGCTCCCCACTGCACCGGCAAGCTGTTGTTCCAAGGCTTTGTCGGTCCGCATGGTGTCCTTGTGCAATGCCGCGTGTTTTAGTGAAAAGTTCCGAATTGGCGGGAGTCTATCTGCTCGACCCCCCTGAATGGGGGTAGAAAAGTCAACTCCAACAAATTACCAAAGAAACTTACATTTGCTATCCGGTATTTCGGAAAAAACCTCTTTAAGGCGACAGGCCGACCGGCCCATGTCCTGCAACGGTTTTGTGACATTCCCCAGGGAAATCACCCGAAAGCGACGCGCGACTGCAAGCGGATGCAGATGTTTCGACGTGCCAGGCCTGTAACGATGCGCAGCGATGGCGGCGCCCGTTGCCCAAGAATCCCGCAATGCGCCGTCAACACGGCTGAGGATGCAGGGCCGCCGACAAGCGTCTAGGCAAAAAAGCAAAGGCCGGCGCCTTTTGCAAGGGCCGGCCTCTTCACAAAATGCCGCACGAGGCGGCGCGCGTCGTCAGACCTTCGCGGCCTTGGCGGCGGCGTGCATGTTCGCCAGGCGGTTCATATTGCCCATCGAGACGCGGTGCATCTCGATCAGCGAGAGGATGCCGCTGCGGAACAGCTGCACCACCTTGTCGTCCGGCAGCTCGCCCATCTTCTTCTCGTCGACGGCCAGGAAGCCTTCGACTTCCATCTTCTCGCCGTCCGGCAGCGTGGCCTCGAAGCGCATGTCCTGCAGCAGGCCGGCGTCGACGATCTGCTCGCAGATCAGGCGGGTGCGCTCGGCTTCGGTCTCGAAGTTTTCGAGGAAGGTCCGGGCGTTCAGCAGGAACTCGGTCGGCTGGCCGTCGGCCGCAAACAGCGCGGTGCCTTCGGTCTGCGAGAAGCCGTGCCACTGCTCGTCATAGCAGACGGCGAGCTGGTCCTGGCCGTCGATGCGGGCCATCGCGAACGGATAGCGGCGCAGGTAGGCGGGAACGTAGTTGCCCTTCCACTTGTCACCGTCGACGAACAGATTGATGTCCTTCTTCAGACTGGTCACGGCCAGCGGGGCGACGATCATCTTGCCGTCCGCGGACGACTGGTCATTGACGCGGACGAAGACGACCGGGAATTCCTTGCATGCATCGGCGAACTCGACCACCGTCAGGAACAGCGAGTTCTGCGTCGCGGCACGCGAGGTCACCAGCGCATCGGTGCGCAGGCGCAGGTTCTTGTGACCGACGCGGTCCAGCGGGACCAGGTTGCCGTAGAGAGGGGGGTTGCTCATTTAGTCGTTCGCTCCATCGATGGCCAGTCGGCTGACCAGCACTTTGTCTACACGCTTGCCATCGAGGTCCACGACCTCGAATCTCCAAGCATTCCATTCCACCACGTCGGCCGTGCGCGGCAAACGCCCCAGCAGCAGCATGATCATGCCGGCCAGCGTGTTGTAGCGCCCACGGTCCTCCTCGGGCAGTTCCTTCAGGCCCAGGCGGTCCTTCAGTTCGGTCACCGGAATCAGGCCGTCCAGCAGCCAGCTTCCGTCCTCGCGCTGCACCGCCCAGGAATCGCCATCGCTCGGCGCATTGAATTCGCCGGCGATCGCCTCCAGCACGTCGCGCACCGAGATCACGCCCTGCACCTCGCCGTACTCGTCGACGACGAACACCAGCGGCGCGTCCGAGGCGCGGAACTGCTCCAGCAATTCCATGCCCGACAGGGTCTCCGGCACGAACACCGGCGATTCGAGATCGTCGACCAGCGACAGCGGCTGGCCGCTCAGCGCGCGCTGCAGCAGCGCCTGCGCGGAAATCACGCCGATCACGTCGCTGACGTCGCCGCGGCAGACCGGATAGCGGCTGTAGCCGTGCGCCTGCAGCACCGCCAGCACCTGCTCGGCCTGATCGTTCGCATCGAGCCAGGCGATCTCGGCACGCGGGATCATCATCGAGCCGATCTGGCGCTCGTCCAGGCGGAACACGTTGCGCACCATCTGGTGCTCGTGCTGCTCGATCACGCCGGCGTCCAGGCCTTCCTCGAGGCTGGCGGCGATTTCCTCTTCCGTCACGCCACGCTGCGCATTGGTGCGCAAGCCCATGGCGTTCAGCAAGGTGTCGGTCGTGACCGTCAGCACCCGCACCAGCGGCCGCGCCACCAGCGACAGGAATTCCATCATCGGCGCCACCAGGCGCGCCGCGGTCTCCGGATAGATCTGGCCGATGCGCTTGGGCACCAGTTCGCCGAACAGGATCGTCAGCACCGTGATGATGCAGACGACGAGGCCTGTGGCTGTCACCTCGGCCGCCCGCTGGCTCAGCGGAAAGGTCTCGATCAGCCAGTGCGACAGCGGCCCGGAGAAGGCCGCATCGCCGACGATGCCGTTCAACACGCCGATCGAGGTAATGCCGATCTGCACCACCGACAGGAACTTGGTCGGGTTGTCATGCAGGTCCATCGCGGCCTGCGCCCCCGCCTCCTTGTCCTCCACCATCACCTGCAACCGCGCTTTTCGGCTGGCCGTCAAAGCCATCTCCGACATCGCAAACAAGCCGTTGACCAGAATCAGGAAGAGAACTAGCGCCGTGTCCATTGACTGCGCATCAGGCCTGGAGCTTGCCCTGGCGATGCGCCTTCGGTTGTAAAGAAGGCCGCAAGCGTATCAGAAGCCCGTGTCATTTCAGACAGCACAATCCCCGTATGAACTACCTGATCGGCGACATCCAAGGCTGCTGCGGCGCGCTCGACGCCCTGCTGAAAAAGATCGACTTCTCCCCTTCGCGTGACCGCGTCTACCTGCTCGGCGACCTGATCAACCGCGGGCCTGCATCGCTGGCCACACTGCGCCTGATCCGGGATTTGGGCGATGCCGCCGTCTGCCTGCTCGGCAATCACGACCTGCACCTGCTGGCGATGGCCCACGGCGTGCGCAAGCCCCACAAGGGCGACACGATCGCCGAGGTGCTGGCCGCGCCCGACCGCGAAGCGCTGCTCGACTGGCTGAAGCGCCGCCGCATGGCCGTCCACGAGCAGGGCTGGCTGATGGTGCACGCCGGCGTCGTGCCCCAATGGAACCTGGCGCTTACGCTTCAGCTCGCCGGCGAGGTCGAGGCGCTGCTGCGCAGCCCCGAACTGCCCGACTTCCTCCACACGATGTACGGTGACGAGCCGGATCGCTGGTCCGCTGATCTGAAGGGCTATGCCCGCGCCAAGTTCACCATCAACGTGCTGACCCGGCTGCGCTTCTGCGACGCCACCGGCCGGATGGACTTCAAGACCAAGGACGGCGCCGACGGCGCGCCCGCCGGCTTCACCCCCTGGTTCGACGCGCCTGGCCGCAAGACCGCCGGCGTGCCGATCGCCTTCGGCCACTGGTCGACCCTCGGCTTCCTCGAACGCCCGGACCTGCTCTCGCTCGACACCGGCTGCGTCTGGGGCGGCAAGCTCAGCGCCGTGCGCGTCGACGGCGGGCGGCGCGAGCTGATCCAGGTCGACTGCGAGCAAGCGCAGAAGCCCGGCTAGAATTCGCGTCCTCAAGCGCCGGAAGCGTGGGAGAGCGGTTTAATCCAACGGTCTTGAAAACCGTCGAAGGTGTGAGCCTTCCGTGAGTTCGAATCTCACCGCTTCCGCCAAAACGCTAGTCCAACACTAGCGATCAATCGGCGCACGCGAGCGCCGCAGTGCCTCGCGATCCTCGACCTCCCGTTGCCGCGCGATGAGTTCGCCTTCGTTCGGGTCGGCCGCGCTGTGCATGGCCTCGCTGCGGCGGCGGGCGTCAGCAGCGCCCGTGAAGCTGCTTTGCGCGTCGACGGCTTCCTTGCTGATGGTCCAGTCAGCGGCGGAGTAGTTGCCCCGGCCCTTCTGGCATTGCCGTGCGCGGCGGATTTCATCCTGGACGAAGCGCTTGGATTCCGGGCTCAGGGTGATCGAGCTGGCCTTCGTTTCCATGCCGGCGATGTCGCCATTCGTCGGGCAGACGTTGGACGATGCCAGGGGCAGCTGTTCACTGCGCGCGGGTGGGATCGAGGCTCGACGCGTCGGCGCGGCTGCACTGGCATCCGTCGCGGTGTCGATCACGTTTCCCTGCAGTGATCGCGGCGTCATCGGCGCGCCCTTGGATTGGCAGGGCTGGTCGGAATACTCCAGCTTGCCGTCGACGGAGCACTTCCAGACCTCGGCCCGTACGGGCGCCGCGACGGCGATGGTGAGCATGAGCCCGGCGATGGCAGCTTGAACATTCGGCATGACTTGTCTCCCTGGATAGCGTCAAACGTACCAGGGAGAACAAGCGTTGACGCCGAGATTCCTCTCGTCGCTCGCCCTTGCAGTTCATCGGCCCCGGCCGGCGGTCCGTCGCCTTGCGATGGCGGCGCGCGGGCCACGCGCAGAAACTGCAATCACTGACTCAACAGAACAAGCCGGAGCCCACCATGAACACCACCGCCAAAGCCCTGATCTTCGCCATCGTTTCCGTCGCCAGCGCCGCAGCGATCGGCATGGGCCTGGCGGACCACGCGGCCCAGTCCACGGTGGCCAACAAGGCCGGTGTTGTCAAGCTGGAGCGAGTGGTGATCGTCGGCAAGCGCGTCCACGTCGTGGCCCAGTTGCCGCAAGTCGTGATCGAAGGCCGCCGCTCGGCAGCCTGAACTCAAGCGCGAACGACGGCGCCCGGCGTGACCCGGGACGGGGCTTCGGCATCGACCTGGGCGCCGAACGATTCGAAATCCCTCGGCACCATGCGCAGATCGCGCATGGTCGCGACTTCCAGGACCGTGAACGCCCGCACGCGGGTGGCAGGCCGATCGCTGGTGCGTAGCGCGCGTCGAGCCCGGTGGGCAAGGTCGAGCGCCGCATGAAGCAGGCGGGCGGCGGGTGAACGGTAGGTAGTGAGCGTCATGGCTGTGTCCTGAAGGAAGAGAAGCTGAGCTCACTGTCGTCGGCCCGTGTATCAAGCTCGCTTCAACGGCCACCCTTCGTGTTGCGTTCTTGTAGGCCATGTTGAAATGCGCCCGCATCAAGCAAGCATCTTGGGAGGAGCGGCGATGACGTGGGCTGGGCGATTCTTGGGTCTTGTTCTGGCCACGGTCTTCTTCCAGGCAGGCGCCTCGGCTCAGGACGCCACCGTCCACCAGGCCCAGGTCGAAGCGCGGATCCTGGCCGCACCGCAGGCAGTCACGGGAAGCGACGGCCAAAAGCACCTCGCCTACGAACTGCGGATCACAAGTTTCCAGGACGACGACGATCCGCTGAGACTGACACGGCTCGCAGTCTTCGCGGATGCCGGCGCGGTACCGCTGACGGTCATCGAAGGCGCCGCGCTCCAGCGGTTGCTCAATCACGCCGTCGCAGAAGGCAGCCCGGGCGACGGCGTCGCGATCGGCTCGGGTCGCTCGTTGACCCTCTTCCTGTGGCTGACGCTGCCCCAGGGACGACAGCCGGGCAGGCTGCGGCATCAACTGAGCTTCCTCACCGCGAAAGGCATCGTGCAACGCGCCGACGACGTGCAGACAGCCGTGGTCGGCGGCGCCCCCATCAGCATCGACGCGCCCCTGCGCGGCGGCCTCTGGCTGGCCGTCGAGGGGCCGGGCAATGCACTGTCGCATCACTGGGGCAGCCCGGTCGCCATCGATGGCCGACTCTCGGTGCCGCAGCGCTACGCCATCGATTGGTTCGGGCTGGACGAGGGGCGTCACTCGCTGCGCAGCCGGCATGAGAACCTCGCGTCAAGCGTGGACGAGGACTGGTTCGGTTACGGAAAGGATGTCCTGGCAGTGGCCGACGGCATCGTCGTCGATGCCCGCGATGGCCTCGCCAACGGCAAGCCGCTCGCCCCGCAGGAGGAGCCGCAGGACCTGACGGCCAGGACTCTGTACGGCAACTTCGTCATCCTGCGGATCGCGCCCGGCGTCTATGCCCATTACGCCCATCTCCAGCAGGGCAGCGTGACGGTGCGCATCGGGCAGCGCGTGCGGCGCGGCGCCATCGTCGGGCGGCTCGGCCAGACCGGCAGCGCCGGCGCACCGCACCTGCATTTCCACCTCAGCGACCTGCCTACGTTCGAGCGATCGGAAGGATTGCCCTTCGTCATCGACCGTTTCACCTGGCTCGGGCAGGGCAAGATCGAGGAGAGCTTCGATCCGACGGTGACAGCGAGCCCATCCGCAACCCAGGCGGCGGCACCACGCAGAAATGCAATGCCGCTCGACGGCGACATCGTCACTTTTCCGTGATGTTCCGGAGTGCTACTTGCCGGCCGGCGGTTCCCAGAGCTCGACGCGATTGCCCTCGGGATCGGTGACCCAGCCGAATTTTCCGTACTCGGACTCTTCGACCTTGTCGTCCACCGCGCAGCCCTCGGCCCGCAGCGCCGCCAGCAGCGCATGCAGGTCATGCACGCGGTAGTTGATCATCAGCGATGCGCCTTGGCCGAAATAGCTGCTGCCTTCCTCGAACAGCGTCCAGGCCGTGGAGCCGACGCCGTTGGGGTTGTCCGGCGACTGCCAGCTGAACTTGGCACCGCCCCAGGGCTGCAAGGGCACGCCCAGGTGATCGCGATACCACTCGCCCAGGGCCTTGGGATCCCTGGCCTTGAAGAAGATCCCGCCGATTCCGGTCGCTCGCTTCATCGATGTCTCCGCTGGCAATGATGGCGAGCGGACTCTAACCCCGATCGAACGGTTTTCAGTCCTTGTCAGCTTTCCTCGCCAGCACGCTTGTCGGCCTCCGCCACCTGCACCTCGGCGGCCGGCACGGCGCGGCCGGTGATCACCACCGTCGGCAGTTGCTCGACCATGGCCACGGCCCGCTCGGCCGGTGCGTGGGTGCGGAGCCCCTCGACGACCACCCGTTCCAGCTTGATCACCTCCGGCTGGGGCGTGCTGGTGAACACATTGGCCAATGCCACGCCGATCGAGGCGGCGCTGGCGACGGCGATGACGGCGGCGATCAGGGAGGTGGCGTTGGCGTTCATGGTGGGCTCCGGTTTCGGGGACGACTGGAATTGATCCAGTGATTGCAGTGTCTGCATCACGCCCCGCCCTCGCCAGCGCCGCGCGACGAAACGCCGCTTCGGCTGCGCCAGATGCCGTAAAGGCTGACCGTTAGCAGCCGGCCACGGTCATCGCCACCCCGTCGCTGCGCGGATCGTGGGCGCCTTGCAGCGTGCCGTCTTCGCCGATGGCGATCGCGCCCGGCTGCCCCATCAGCGGGCTGCGGCGCCCGACCAGCGCCAGCTCATGTCCCCGGCGCCGTAGCTCGGCCGCGACCTCCGGTCCCACGTCCTCCTCCAGCTTCAGCGAATCCTGGCTGTCGGAGAAGGTCCGGCCGAGCAGGAAGCGCGGCGCGGCCAGCGCCGCCGGCGGGTCCATGCGGTGGTCGATCAGCCGCGTCAGCACGGCCGCCAGCGTCTGCGGCTGGCCGTCCGCCCCCTGGGTGCCGTAGAGCAGCCGCACCTTGCCGTCGCGGCGGTAGATGCCGGGGTTCAGCGTGTGGAATGGCCGCTTGCCCGGCGCGAGCGCGTTGGGATGCGCGGGGTTCGGGGAGAAGGCTGCCCCGCGGTTGTGCCACAGCAGGCCGGTGTCGCCGGCCATCACGCCGCTGCCCCAGTCGTAGTAGATCGTCGCGAGCAGCGAGACGCTGTTGCCGGCCGCATCGGCGGCACCCACGTAGACCGTGTCGCCGTGCTGGTGGACCTGGGGCCAGGGCAGCGCTCGGTCCATGCGGATGGCCGCCGCGCGGCGGTCCAGGTGGCTGTCCGACAGCAGTTGCGCCACCGGCACCTCTGCATGTTCGGGATCGGCCAGCCAGCGATTGCGGTCGATGAAGGCCTGCTTCACCGCCTCGACCAGCAGGTGGTAGTGATCGGCGCCGCCCTGAGGCAGCGCCGCAAGCTCGAAGCGTTCGAGCACACCCATGATCTCCAGCGTCGTCAAGCCCTGCGTCGGCGGCCGGTGGGCCAGCAGTTCGCCGCCGCGGTAGCGCACGGCCAACGGCTGCTCCAGGCGCGCCCGCGTGCGCCCCAGGTCGGCGAGGCCCAGTGGCGAGCCGGCTTCGCGAAGCCCGGCAGCGATGCGCGCGGCGAGCCGGCCCTCGTAGAAATCTCGGGCACCACGCTCGGCGAGCGTCTCCAGGGTGCCGGTCAGTAACGGGTTATGTGGACGGATGAAGCCGGCGGGCGGCACCTCGCCCCGGTGCAGCGCGGCCGGAAAGACACCGGTCAGTTCGGCAGCGTCGCGCAAGCGGAAGTCCAGCCAGAAGCGCTCGGACGCCGTGATCTCGAAACCGTCGCGGGCCAGTGCAATCGCCGGCGCCAGCAGTTCAGCCCAGCTCCTGCGCCCGCCCCGCTCGGCGCGGCTGATGAGCCAGGCTTGGTGCAGCGCATCGACGGCCCCGGCCGAGGTCAGCGCCGAACGCGGGCCGCGCACGGGGATCGCGCCGCTGCCGTAGCCACCCAGCTCCGCGGCGGCCTGGCCGATGCCCGAGATCGCCTGCACGCCGCCCTTCGCATCGCCGATCAGCAGGAAGGCGTCGCCGCCCAGGCCGCAAAAGTGCGGCATCGTCACGCACAGGCTGAGCACGGTGGCGATGGCCGCCTCGATCGCGTTGCCGCCCTGGGCCAGCAGATTCGCGCCGCAGCGCGTGGCCACGGCGTGCGGGCTGGTGACGATGCCCTTCATGGCTGCGCCGGGGCCAGGCCTTGCGCGTGCGCGCAGATCGCGCCCGGTGTCGTGATCCACAGCTCGTCGCGCCGTTCGACGATGTGCCGCAGCGCGCGCCGCAGGTGGCGCAGCCGGTGCGGCTGGCCGACGATGTACGGGTGCAGCGCGATGCCCATCACCAGGCTCTGGCCGGCACTCTGCGCCAGCATCTCTTCGAAGTGGTCGATGATCAGTTCGGCGAAGGCGGGGCCCTCCATCTGGCGCCCCATGATCATCGGGATGTCGTTCAGCTCCTGCGGGTAGGGCACGGACCAGAGCGTGCGGCCGCTGCGCGTGCGCATCGGCACCGGCCGGTCGTCGTGGCACCAGTTGAGCGTGTAGTCGTAGCCTGTCTCCGCCAGCAGGTCCGGCGTCAGCGGGCTCTCCGATATCCAGGGCGAAAGCCACCCGCCCGGCAGCCGCCCGCCCTGCAGAGCGGCCAGCCGCTCGCGGCAGCCGGCCAGCAGCGCACGCTCGTCCTGCTCGCCCAGGTCCGACTGACGGAAGGAATTGCTGTGCCCGTGGCCCACCAGTTCGTCCCCCCGTTCCACCACCGCCTTCAATAGTTCCGGGCAATGGTCGACCAGCGCCGTGTTGACCAGCGCCGCAGCCGGCAGGCTCAGCGTGTCGAACAGTTCCAGGCAGCGCCAGGCGCCGACGCGATTGCCGTATTCGCGCCAGCTGTAGTTCAGCACGTCCGGCTGCGGCGAGGCGGGGCCGATACCGGCACCTAGACCCTGGCCGAAGGCGAAGTGCTCCAGGTTGAAGCCGATGTAGACGGCGAGCCGCCGGCCGCCGGGCCAATGGAAGTCCGGCCGTGCGCCGATCGCGCGGTAAGGGAAGCGGTCGTTATCGGGAACAGGGGCGAAGGCGCTCATCGCCGGTGCTTCGCAGGTTCCGTTCCATCGGCACGGCGCGGCGGCGAGTGCGCCAGCGCACCAGTTGCGCGCGGACCATGCGCGCGCGGCGGGCCGCGGCGCCCAATCTCAGTGCAATGCGTACATTCGAAACGCTCGATTGCATACAAATCGATTGGCACGGCGCTTGCGACACCGCCTGCCATATGAATGCAGATGCATCCACGGCCGTCCGGCCCGCCGCCATCGAGCTCGTCAGCCTCAGCAAGCGCTACGGCGATGCCAAGCCCGCCGTGGACGGCATCAACCTGCGCATTGCCAGCGGCAGCTACTGCTGCCTGCTGGGGCCCTCGGGCTGCGGCAAGAGCACGACGCTGCGGATGATCGCCGGCCACGAGTCGGTCAGCAGCGGTGACGTTCTGCTGGAGAACCGCAACATCACCGACCTGCCCGCCGCGGCGCGCGGCACCGCAATGATGTTCCAGAGCTTCGCGCTGTTCCCGCACCTCTCGGCGCTGGACAACGTCGCCTTCAGCCTGAAGATGAAGGGCGTCGCCAAGGCCGAGCGCCATGCGCGGGCGCAGGAGCTGCTGGCGCGCGTGGCCATGGGCGCGCTCGCGCAGCGCAAGCCGGCCGAACTCTCCGGCGGCCAGCAGCAGCGCGTGGCGCTGGCCCGCGCGCTGATCACGCAGCCCAAGGCCTTGCTGCTGGACGAGCCGCTGTCCGCGCTGGATCCCTTCCTGCGCATCCAGATGCGGGCCGAGCTGCGCCGCTGGCAGCAGGAGCTGGGCCTGACCTTCATCCACGTCACACACTCACAGGAAGAGGCGATGGCGCTGGCGGACACCATGGTCGTGATGAACCACGGCGTGATCGAACAGCAGGGCTCGCCGCACGAGATCTACAACCGGCCGGTCAACGAATTCGTCGCCCGCTTCATGGGCGGGCACAACGTGATCGAGACGCCGGCCGGCAAGGTCGGCGTGCGCACCGACCAGACGCTGATCGCCCGCGCAGGTGCCCCCGAGATCGCCGGCCTGCCGGGCATGCCCGCGCTGGTCACCGACGTCGAATACCAGGGCACCTACGTGCTGCTGGGCCTGCGCAAGCCCGGCGCGTCCCAGGCCGTCGTCAGCACGGCCGAGTTCTCGGTGATGTTGTCCGAGGCGCGCTTCGCCGCAACGCCTTTCGCCGTCGGCGACGAGGTGCAGCTCGCCTGGACACCCGAATCCGCCCACCCCTTGCAGTCCTAACCTTCCATCCACACGGAGCCCGCCTGCCATGAACGATCACGACAACAACACCCGCCGCACGCTGCTGAAAGGCACGGCCGGCATCCTCGCCGCCGGCATGTTCCCGGCCATCCACGCGCAGGAGAAGGTGGTGCTGCGCTACATCGGCACGGCGGTGAACCAGGACAAGCAGATCGCCGAGAAGTTCAAGGCCGACACCGGCATCGAGATCCAGTACGTGGCGCTGACGACCGACGACGTCACCAAGCGCGCCGTCACCGCGCCGAACAGCTTCGACCTGATCGACACCGAGTACTTCTCGCTGAAGAACATCGTGCCCACCGGCAATC
Source organism: Roseateles agri (assembly GCF_034043675.1). Lineage (NCBI taxonomy): Bacteria > Pseudomonadati > Pseudomonadota > Betaproteobacteria > Burkholderiales > Sphaerotilaceae > Roseateles > Roseateles agri. The sequence goes on from NZ_JAXCLA010000002.1 coordinate 128,494, forward strand.
TGAAGGGCATCGACACGAAGAGGATCAAGAACGCCGACAAGATCACCCCGCTGTTCACCAAGGGCGAGGTGGCGGGCAAGAAGGTCGGCGACCAGGGCACCGCGCCGAAGAAGACCATCTTCCTCGAAGGCGAGAAGAGCAAGGTGTTCGCGAAGGCGCCGACGCAGTACATGTCGCTGATCCCGACCGTCTACAACGCCGACACGCTGGGCATCCGCCCGGACCTGATCAAGCGCCCGATCTCTTCCTGGGCCGAACTGCTGAACCCGGAGTTCAAGGGCAAGGCCGCGATCCTGAACATTCCGTCGATCGGCATCATGGACGCAGCGATGGTCGTCGAGGCGATGGGCCTCTACAAGTATCCCGACAAGGGGAACATGACGAAGAAGGAGATCGACCTCACGATCAAGACCCTGATCGAGGCCAAGAAACAGGGCCAGTTCCGCAGCCTGTGGAAGGACTTCAACGAGTCGGTCAACCTGATGGCCTCGGGCGAAGTGGTGATCCAGTCGATGTGGTCGCCGGCCGTCACCGCCGTGCGCACCAAGGGCATCGCCTGCACCTTCCAGCCGCTGAAGGAAGGCTATCGCGCCTGGGCCTCGGGCTTCGGCCTGCCGGCCACGCTGTCGGGGAAGAAGCTCGATGGCGCCTACGAATTCATCAACTGGTTCCTCGACGGCTGGGCCGGCGCCTACCTGAACCGCCAGGGCTACTACAGCGCCGTGCTCGACACCGCCAAGGCCAAGATGGAAGCCTACGAGTGGGACTACTGGATGGGCGGCAAGCCCGCCGCGCAGGACATCAAGAGCCCGCACGGTGACCTGCTCGCGAAGAAGGGCGAAGTGCGCGACGGCGGCTCCTACGAGGCGCGCATGGGCGGCATCGCCTGCTGGAACGCCGTGATGGATGAGAACGCCTACATGGTCCAGAAGTGGAATGAATTCGTCGCAGCATAAACATGGAGCCCCTCGTCCAGCCTTGCCCCGCTGAACGCGGGCAAGTCTGGCCGGTCCCCCGAGGGGACGGCGAGGCTCGCGGCGTCGAGCCGCGAGCACCTCGCCATGTGGGCCGGCTTGGGAGCGGCCCGGCGCTCGGCCCGCCAACGCAACATCACGGACGACTGACTTGACGACGCTAACGCGCAAACCGAGCGGCAGAGGCATAGCGGCCTGGTGGCAGGCCCTGCCCCTCACCGCCGTCTTCGCCCTCTTCTTCCTGCTGCCGCTGGCCCTGGTGCTGATGGTGTCTTTCTGGGACTACAACCAGTACGAGATGCTGCCCGGCTTCACACTGAAGAACTACCTGAACGTGTTCGAGGGCTGCCTGGGAGGCGGCGACGGCGGGGACATGTGCGTCACCTTCAAGACCTATCTGTCGACACTGAAGTTCGGCGTGATGGTCTGGGCCTTGACGCTGGTGATCGGCTTCACCGTCTCCTACTTCCTTGCCTTCCATGTGCGCTCGACCGGCGCGCAGGTCGTGCTGTTCGTGATCTGCACGATCCCGTTCTGGACCTCCAACGTGATCCGCATGATCGCCTGGGTGCCGCTGCTGGGCCGCCACGGCCTGGTCAACGACGTGCTGCAGCAGCTGGGGCTGGTGCAGCAGCCAATCGAATGGCTGCTGTTCTCGAGCTTCTCGGTGGTGCTGGCCTTCGTGCACCTGTTCACCACCTTCATGATCGTGCCGATCTTCAACTCGATGATGCGCATCGACCGCAGCCTGCTCGAAGCCGCGGCGGACAGCGGCGCCAGCGCCTGGCAGACGCTGTGGAACGTGATCGTGCCGCTCAGCCGCACCGGCATCATCATCGGTTCGATCTTCGTCATCACCATCGTGATGGGCGACTTCGTGACCATCGGCGTGATGGGCGGCCAGCAGATCGCCTCGGTCGGCAAGATCATCCAGGTGCAGACGTCCTACCTGCAGTTCCCGCTGGCGGCCGCCAACGCGGTGATCCTGCTGAGCGTGGTGCTGATGATCATCTGGGCGCTGACGCGGATGGTCGACATCCGCAGGGAGCTCTGACGATGAAGGACGGCAAGCGCGGCGCGGGCTTCCTGCTGCTGGCAATCTTCTTCGCGGCCTACGTGCTGTTCCTGTACGGGCCGATGCTGGTCATCGTGGTGCTGAGCTTCCAGGGGCCCGAGGGCGGGCTCACCTTCCCGATGCGCGGCTGGTCGACGCACTGGTTCCATCAACTGGCCGAGGGCCTGGGCACCGTGGACATCAGCGCGGCGCTGCTGCGCTCGCTGGGCGTGGGCGCGGCCGTGATGGCGCTGACGGTGCTGCTGTCGGTGCTGGCGGGCCTGGCCTTCCGCAAGAAGCTGCGCGGCGGCAGTGTGCTGTTCTTCATCGTCGTGGCCAGCCTGATCATGCCGTCGATCATCGTGTCGCTGGGCATCGGGCTGGAGTTCCGCCTGCTGGACGGCGCCGTCAAGAAACTGCTGGAGCAATGGGGTTGGCAGGAGACGCTGGACAACTACGGCAGCGCCTTGGGCCTCTACACCTCGGTGCTCGGCGCACACCTGAGCTGGACCCTGCCCTTCGGGCTGCTGATCATGTTCGCCGTCTTCAACCGTTTCAATCGCAGCTACGAGGAAGCAGCGCGTGACCTCGGCGCCACGCCCTGGCAGAGCTTCCGCCACGTGGTGCTGCCGCTGATCGCGCCCTCGGTCGTCGGCATCGGCATGTTCGGCTTCACGCTGAGCTGGGACGAGATCGCCCGCAGCTCGCAGGCGATCGGCGACGTCAACACGCTGCCACTGGAACTGCAGGGACTCACCACCACCGTGACCACGCCGGCGATCTATGCGCTGGGCACCCTGATCCTGCTCGTCTCCTTCGTCGTGATGGGGCTGGCGGTGGGCTTGTCGGCACTGCTCAACAGGCGGCGCCGTGCTTGAAGACGAGATCTACGAGCGGATGGTCGACACCATCCGCAACCACCGGCTGCCGCCCGGCACCAAGCTCGTCGAGGACAGGCTGGCCACGGCCTTCGGCGTCTCGCGCACGCGCATCCGGCCGGTGCTGGTGCGGCTGGCGAACGAGCGCATCGTCACGATGGCCCTGAACCGAGGCGCCAGCGTGGCCCAGCCCGACGAGGCGGAGGCGCGCGAGGTCTTCGAGGTGCGGCGCCTGATCGAGCCGACGCTGCTCGCGCGCTTCGTCGAACGCGCCCGGCCCGCCGACATCGCGCAGCTCGCCCGCTGCATCGCCGACGAGGAGGCTGCGCGCGCCGCCGGCGACCTGCGCCGGGCCGTGCGCTGCTCGGGCGATTTCCACCTGCTGATCGCGGCCGCCAGCGGCCAGCAGACGCTGGACCGCATCCTGCGCGAACTGGTGTCGCGCACCTCGCTGGTCCTGATGGCCTTCGCGAGCCGGCCGCAGGCCGAGGGCTGCGGTTGCACCGCTCACCGTGCGCTGCTGGCCGCGATCCGCCTGCGCGATGCCGAGGCGGCGGGGCGGCTGATGCTGGAGCACCTGGCGCAGCTCGAAGCGCAACTCCAGTTCACGCCGGAGGAGCCGGCGGCGCCGGACCTGCTGGCGCTGTTCGCCGGGGCCTGAGGCGATGAGTGCCCTGCTGCTGATCAATCCGAACACCTCGTCGGCCATCAGCGAGCTGCTGCGCACGCACGCGCAGGCGGCCGCAGGGCCGGGGGTCGAGGTGCGCGTGCAGACGGCCCGCTTCGGCGCACCCTACATCGCCTGCGAGGCCAGCTACGCGGTTGCCACGCACGCCGCGCTGGACGGCTGGGCGCGCGCGCTGGTGCCCGGCGAGCGGCGCTTCGACACGGTGCTGATCGGCTGCTTCGGCGACCCCGGCCTGCACGCGCTGCGCGAGGCCGCCACGGTGCCGGTCACCGGCCTGGCCGAGGCCTCCTTCATCGCCGCGGCCCGGCTCGGACGCTTCGCCATCGTCACCGGCGGCGAGCGCTGGAAGCCGATGCTGGAGCGCCTGGCGCTGGGCCTGGGCTTCGGTGCCGCGCTGGCCGGCGTCGAGGTGGTGACGGCCACCGGCGCGGAACTGGCCGCCGATCCGCTCATGGCGCAGGAGCTGCTGACCGAGGCCTGCGCGGCGGCGCTGCGCCGCTTCGACGGCGTGCAGTCGCTGATCCTCGGCGGCGCCGGCCTGGCGGGCCTGGCGGCGCGGATCCAGCCGGACATCGCCGTGCCGGTGATCGACAGCGTGCTCGCCGGCGTCAGCCATGCGCTGGCCCTCGCCGCGCAGCCGGCTCCCGCGCCGCAGGCACTCCCGGCCTTCGACTTCGCCTGGCGCGGCGTCTCGCCGGAACTCGGAGCCACGGGAAGGTCTTAGATTCGCGCGACACTGCGGCACTCCGTTCGAGACCACAACAGGACCGCCGCATGACCATCGCCAGCCCCAACCTCAATCCCGTCATCGCGCTGCTGGGCCGCCGGCTGCGCCTGGCCGTCATCGGCGGCGGCCCCGGCTCCTTCATCGGCGCGATGCACCGCCAGGCCGCGCGGCTGGACGACGGCTACGAACTGGTCGCCGCCGCGCTCTCGTCGGACCCCGAGAAATCGGTGCAGGCCGGCGTCTCGCTGGGCCTGCCGGCCGAGCGGGCCTACGCCAGCGGGCTGGCGCTGCTGCAGGCGGAAGCACAGCGCACCGATGGCGCCGACGTGATCGCGATCATGACGCCCAACGACAGTCACTTCGAGCTGTCGGTGACGGCTCTGAAGCTGGGCTTCGACGTCATCTGCGACAAGCCGATGACCAACACGCTGGCCGAGGCACGCGAGCTGCACGCGGTGCAGCAGCAGAGCGGCCGCGTCTTCTGCCTCACGCACAACTACACCGGCTACCCGATGGTGCGCCAGGCCCGCGCGATGGTGGAAGCCGGCGAACTCGGCGAGCTGCGGCTGATGCAGGTCGAGTACGTGCAGGGCGGCCGCGCCGACGAGAGCATCCCGCCCGGCCAGAACAAGAAGCGCTGGAAGGAGGACGGCCGCGGCGGCCCGTCGCTGGTGATGGGCGACATCGGCACCCACGCGCACAACCTGCTGCGCTTCGTCAGCGGGCTGGAAGTGGCCGAGGTGGCGGCCGAGATCGGCCCGATCGTGCCCGGCCGCGTCGTGCACGACTACGCCGGCGCAATGCTGCGGATGGAAGGCGGCGCGCGCGGCAGCTTCTGGGTCACGCAGACGGCGGCCGGCGTCGAGAACTGCCTGCGCCTGCGCATCAGCGGCAACCGCGGCACGCTCGAATGGATGCAGGAGGTGCCGCAGGAGCTGCTGTTCAAGCCGCTGGGCGCACCGCAGCAGAAGCGCACGCCCAACGGCCCCGGCACCCTGCCCTTCGCCGCCCGCTCCTGCCGCATCGTGGCCGGCCATCCGGAAGGCTTCCACGAAGGCTTCGCCAATCTCTACAAGGACGCCGGCGAGGCCATCGCCGCGCGCCGTGCTGGCGCCGCACCCGACCCGCTGGCCCTGCACTTTCCGAACGCGCTGGACGGGCTGCGCGGCGTCGAGTTCGTCGACGCGGTGATGCGCTCCAGCGAGGCCAATGGGGCGTGGATGAAGCCGGGCGCTTGAAGCTCAGGCGCTGAGGATCCAGCCTTCCAGCGGATCGACATCGGCAGGCCAGCCGTAGCGCGGCTGCGCCGAGGCCCAGGCGGCCTGCATCAGGCACAGAACGGCATCGAGCCGGTCGCCGCTGGCGTCGGCCACCAGGTCGTCGCGCTGCGCATGGCTCAGCTTCAGGCGCAGGCCCAGGCGCACGCTGCGGCCCTGCTCCAGCGCCTCGACCAGGTCCTTGCGGGCGATCAGGCGCTCGGGCGTCTGCTTGGCGCGCTCATCGCTCTTGTAGCTGCGGCGGCCCAGTAGCTCGCGGGCCAGCAGGCCGGGATAGGCCTCCAGCGCCACGCGCTGTGGGTCACCGGCTTGCAGGCCTGGCAGCTCCGCGCCCGCGGCCAGCAGCAGCGGCACGCCGGCATGCAGCATCCAGGCGACGGGCGGATTGACCCATTTCATGCTGGGCGAGGCGCCGGCCGGCCCGTCGCAGGCGCGGTGCGCGAACTTGGCGCCGACCGGCCGCGCGGCACAGAACGCAGCGAAAAGCTCGCGGATCTCGGCACGCGGCAGCGCAGCGTAGTGCGCCATCAGCGCCAGCCACTGCTCGGGCCAGCCGAGCGCACGGACCAGCTCGCGCGGCAGGCAGAAGGGGAAATCGAAGCCGCCCAGCCAGTGGCCGGGCCGGGCCAGCCACTCGCCGAAGCCGGCCAGGGTGTCGAAGTGCTGCAGGCCGTCCAGGCGCACGATGGCGCCGTGGCGGCTGCCTAAAGCGAGGGTGATCGGCTTGCGCCGCGTCGGCGCGCTGCTGAAGTCGACGCCAAGCAACACCGGCCTGTCCGGGTTCGTTGTTTTCATCGGCGCACTGTACCGACAGCGGCCGCAGGGCCCGGCAGTGTGTAGCATCGACACCGCAACTCCGGCGTTTTCGCGCTGTCTGGCTGCCTGGATGCATGAACCCCCTTCCCCGATGAATCGCGCCTCGATCCCCGCAACGGTCTCCACCGATACCTACGATGAGCGGCTCGCCTCGGCGCAGATCGAGACCGATGCCGGCCGCTACCAGATGGCCACGCGGCTGCTCGACGAAGCGATCGCCGCCTGCCCGCCGGCCGAGTACGGCCGCCGCGCCCACGCTCTGGCGCTGCTGGCCCACCACTACCCGCGCCTGGGCAAGCTGCACGCGAGCGTGCGCTGCGCCAGCGAGGCGCTGGCCATCTGCGAAGCCCATGGCGGCGACGAATCGGTACGCGCCGACGCGATGAGCGCGCTCTCGTACAGCTACGCGCAGTTCCTGATGGGCCGCGACGCGCTCGAATGGGGACTGCGCGCGCTGGCCGTGGCGCGCGCCGCCGGCAACCGCAGGAGCGAGGCCTGGGCGCTGAACCGCGTCGGCGTGGCCTATTCGAGCCTGGACAACCAGCGCCAGGCCTGCGAGACGACTAGCCAGGCGCTGACGATCGCCAAGACCCTGCCGGACGGCGCGCAGGCCCTGTCCTTCTCCTGCCTGAACAACCTCGCCTACTGCTGGCTCTACCGCGTCAAGGAGGCACGCCGCGCGGGCGAGCCGAATTCGCCGGCGCTGCGCGAGGCGCTCGACCAGGCGCAGGCGCTGTCGGAGCAGGCCACGCTGGTGGCGCGCGAGGCGGGCAACCCCTTCCAGGTGGCCGTGGCCGTGTCCAACCTGGTCGATGCGCTGCTGCACCGCCAGGCCTTCAACGAGGCCGAGCCGCTGCTGGCCGAGTTCGAGGCGCTGTCGCAGCAGAACGGCTACCTGTCGCTGGAACTGCAGGCGGCGGCGCAGCGCGCGCTGATCCGCATGGCGCGCGGCCAGGTCGCCGGCGCCATCGCCGAGCTCAACAGCCTGCTGCTGCGCGACCACGAGGGCGGCCTGCCGCCGAAGCTGCGCCGCATCCTGATCCACGCGCTGTACGAGGCGCACAAGGCCTGCGGCGAATACCGCGAGGCGCTGGGCTACCTGGAGCAGCACATCGAGCTGGAGCGCCAGATCGCGCGCGACACGCAGACCCTGCAGAACGAGATCATGCAGATCCGCAACGAGGTGGACCAGGCGCAGGCCCGTGCCGAGACGGCGCTGCAGGCCGCCGCGCACGAGCGCGAGCGCGCCCGCCACCTCGAGACCGAGCAGCAGCAGTTGCGCGCCCAGGCGATGGCGCTGGACCGCGCCGCGCACGAGGACGTGCTGACGGGCCTGCACAACCGCCGCCATGCCGAGTACGCGCTGCCGCTGCTGGTGGAGGGCGCGCGCCAGGCCGGCTCGCAGATCTGCATGGCGATGCTGGACGTCGACCACTTCAAGCAGGTCAACGACCGCTTCGGCCACGGCGTCGGTGATGCGGTGCTGCACCAGCTCGCGGCCCTGCTGCGCAGCAAGATGCGCGGCGCCGACCTGCTGGCTCGCATCGGCGGCGAGGAGTTCCTCGTCGTGATGGTGGGCACGACGATCGACCTGGCCCTCGCGATCTGCGAGCGCCTGCGCGAAGCCGTGGCCGCATGCGACTGGGAAGCCACCGCGCCGGGCCTGGCCGTGCGCGTCAGCATCGGCCTGGCCGGCGACCGGCCGCCACCCGAGGCGCGGCTGCTGCTGGACCGCGCGGACGCGGCGCTCTACGCGGCCAAGCGCGGCGGCCGCGACCGCGTGCACGTGGATCACGATGCTGTAAACCCGGAATGACGACGAACAACCCCATCCTCGCCGAGGTGCTGCGCGGCAGCGCCGTCGAATCCCTTCACGCCGGCGCGCTGGCTATCGTCGATGCCGGCGGCGCCGTCCACACGGCGCTGGGCGACGTGGACCGGCCGATCTTCCCGCGCTCCGCCGTCAAGGCGCTGCAGGCACTGCCGCTGGTGGCCAGCGGCGCAGCGGAACGCTTCGGCTTCGGCGACGAGCAGCTCGCCATCGCCTGCGCCTCGCACAGCGGCGAGCCCGAGCACGTGGCCACCTCGGCCGGCATGCTCGCCCGGCTGGGCCTGGACGCCGACGCGCTCGAATGCGGCACCCAGTGGCCCAGCCGCGAACCGGTGCTGCGCGGCATGCTGGCACGCGGCGAGCAAGCCACGCCGCTGCACAACAACTGCTCCGGCAAGCACGCCGGCTTCGTCTGCGTGGCCTGCGCGATGGCGCTGGCGCAGGGCCGCGAGCCGGCCGAGTTCGCGCGCGGCTATGTGGCACCGAATCACCCGGTGATGCGCGAGGTGAGCGCGGCACTGCAGGCGACCACCGGCTTCGATCTGGCGAAGGCGCCGCGCGGCACCGATGGCTGCTCGATCCCGACCTATGGCATCCCGCTGCGCGCGCTGGCGCTGGCCTTCGCGCGGCTGGGCACCGGGCAAGGCCTGAGCCATGAACATGCGCGCGCCGCGCAGCGGCTGCGCAAAGCGGTGGCGGCCGCACCGTTCATGGTCGGCGGCAGCGCGCGCTTCGACACGCTCGTGATGGAAGCGCTGGGCGAAAGGCTGTTCTGCAAGGTTGGTGCCGAAGGCGTCTACTGCGCCGCCCTGCCCGAGCTAGGCCTGGGCGTGGCGCTGAAGATCGACGATGGCGCCGTGCGGGCGGCGGAGGCGGTGATGGCCTCAGTCGCGGAGCAGTTGCTGACCTTGCACGACGCTCAAGCCGCACTGCTGCGCGGCTACAGCAACATGCCGCTGAAGAACTGGAACGGGATCGAGGTCGGCACGGTGCGGGCCACGGTTGCCGCTCTCACTGCTGTTCCCAACCGCCACCCAGCGCCAGGAACAATCTGACCTGATCCTGCGCCAGCTCCGCATCGGTGCTGGCCAGCGTGACGTCGGCGCCGATCAACGTGCGCTGCGCGTCGAGGCTGCTGGCGTAGGGACGGCGGCCGGCCTCGAAGTAACGCTTCTGTTCGGCAGCGAGTTCGGCCGCCTTGTCGCGGGCGATCCGTTGTGCGTCGCGGCGTTCGAGGTCGCGGCGGTAGCGGCTCAGCGCCGTCTCGGTTTCGGCCAGCGCCTGCAGCACGACACCGTCGAACTGCGCCAGTGCCGCCTGCGAATCGGCCTCGGCCATCTTCACGCGGGCCTTCGCGCCCTGGTCGGGAATGGTCCAGCTCAGCAGCGGGCCGATGCCGAAGGTCTGAGTGGCCGGCTGGCCCAGGTGTTCGGCGATGCCGACGAGGCCAGCCGAGGCGCCGATGCTGATGCTCGGGTACAGCGAGGCCGTCGCCACGCCGATGCGCGCGCTGGCCACCGCAGCCTGGCGCTCGGCCTGGCGCACGTCGGGACGGCGCTTCAGCAGCGCGGTGCCGTCGCCGACGGGCAGCGGCGCGATCAGCTCGGGCAAGACCGCGCAGCGCACGCTGGCAGGGTCCAGCTCCTGCGGCGTGCGGCCCAGCAGCGCGGCGAGGCGGTAGAAGCCCGCTTCGCGCTCGGCGTCGAAGCGCGGCAGGCCGGCGCGCTGCGCCTCCAGCAGCCCTTCGGCACGCAGCACGCTGCTGTCGTCGCCGCGGCCGGCGTCGTCCATGCGGCGCGCGAGCGTCAAGGTGCGCTGCGCCAGCAGGAGCGAACGCTCGGCCACAGCCTTCTCCGTCTGCGCGTGGCAGACCTGCAGATAAGCCTGCACCGTCTGCGCGACGACGCTGACGCGGGCCACGTCCTGCGCGGCCTCGACGGCCTGCAGGTTTGCCTCGGCCGCTTCCTCGCCGCGCTTGAGCTGGCCCCACAGGTCGAGCTGGTAGGACGCATGCAGCGCCAGCTCGCCCTCGTTGGCGACCGGCAACTGTTCGGACAGCAGGTAGGCCTCGCCCGATTCACGCGCGCGCTTCACGGCGGCGACGGTGCCGACGTGCACGTTGCGCTCGGCATCCACCTGCGTGACCAGCGCGGCAGCGCGACGCAGGTGCGCCTCGGCCGCGCGCAGCGAGGTGTTGGCCTGCAGCGCCTGCGCCACCAGCGCATCCAGCTCGGCGCTGCGGTAGAGCCGCCACCACTGCGGCGGCAGCGGGTCGAGGCTCACGGTACCGGCCTGCGCCTGCTGGAACGAGGCCTGCGCGGCCGGGCGCTTCACCGCCGCGTCGGCCGGCACCTGATAGTTCGGACCGACGGTCGTGCAGCCGGCCACCAATGCAGCGGCGACTGCCAGCAGCAGCGGTCGCAGGACGGCGGGCTTCACGGCCGGCCTCCCTGTTGTTCCAGCACCGAGACGGTGGCGGTGCGGCCGATCGTCGGCCGTTCGCCGGCAGGCCAGGCATCGACGGCGATGCGCACCGGCACGCGCTGCGCCAGCCGCACCCAGTTGAAGCTGGGGTTCACGTTGGGCAGCATGTTGTTGCCGCTGGTGCGGTCGCGGTCCTCGATGCCGGCGGCCACGCTCTGCACATGGCCGCGCAAGGTCGCGTCGCGGCCCATCAGCCGGATGCTGACGGCTTGGCCCGGCTGCAGGTGGTCGATCTTGGTTTCCTCGAAGTAGCCATCGACGTAGACGGCGCCGCCGTCGACGACCGACAGCACCGGCCGGCCCGTGGCCACGTAGTCGCCGACGCGCGGCGCGCGGTCGTTCAGGTAGCCGTTGACGGGGCTGCGCACCGTCGTGCGTTCGAGGTTCAGCTCGGCCGTGTTCAGCGCGGCCGTGGCCGCCGCCTCGCTGGCCTGCGCCGCGGCCTGCTGGGCCTGGGCCAGCGCCACCGCGGCCTCGCCCTGATGGACCTTCAGGTCGCCCTGCTCCACCGTCTCCTGCGCGACCAGGTCGGACAGCTTGCGGTTGCGCGCGGCCTCGCGCTGCGCCTGCTCCAGCAGTGCGCGCTGGTTGGCCAGCGCGGCGCTCGCCTGGCCGCGGGCGGCGCGGCTCTGCGCGACGGCGGCGCGGGCCTGCGAGACGGCCAGCTCATAGCGCGCCGGATCGATGCGGAACAGCACGTCGCCGGCGTGCACGGCCTGGTTGTCGCGTACCTGCACCTCGGTGACGAGGCCGCCCACGTCGGGCGCGACCTGCAGCACGTCGGCGCGCAGGTGGGCATCGCGGGTCCAGGGTGTGTCGGCGTAGCGGGCCCAGACCTCGCGGCCGGCCAGCGCGGCGACGGCCACGACCACGAGCGTCAGCGCCACAGGCGCCAGCTTGCGGGCCATGCGGCCCAGGGACGATGAGTTTGATGAAGCTTTCATGAGGACCATCCAGCGCTCCAGCGCACGACGGCGCAGAGCACGATCACGTAGAGCGAGACATTGAAGAGCGAGCGGTGCCAGACCCAGCGGTACACGCCGAGCCGCCCGAAAACCCAGCGCAGGCCGGCCACGCCGATGTAGGCGAGCAGCAGCGGCAGCGCGAGCGCGGGCAGGTAGATGCCGTAGAAGGTGAGGTCGCCGATCATGGGGAAACAACTCCAGGGTTGGGCGAGGCCGCGTTCGCCGAATTCGCCAGGGTCAGGCGCAGTTCGACCAGTGCCTGCAGCGCGTCGCGGCCTTCGGGAAGGCCGGCGGCCAGCCCGTCGATCGCCGCCTCGATGCGCCCGCGCAGCACGGTGCCGGCCTGCAGCGGTTGGCCGACCGGCAGGCGCAGGCGCCGGCTGTAGTGCAGCTCCAGCGCATCGAGCACCGCCTGCACGCGGCGCGCAGCCTCGGGCGCGAGGCCCGGCAACTCGCGCTGCAGCAGCACCGCGCTGAAGCCGACGCGCAGTTCGGCCAGGCCGTCCGTGCCCTGCAGCCCGGTGCTGGCGGCCAGCCGGGGCAGCAGCTGCGAGAGGCGGTCGATCATGCGGGCGCGCAACGAGGCGATGTCGCTGCCGTGGCGGCCGCCGGCCGTGCGGGCCAGGTCGGCCCAGCTGGCGCGCAGCAGCCGATGCAGGCTCAAGGTCGCGCCGAAGGGCCGCGTCAGCAGGGTCCACACCAGCGCCAGCAGGTTGCCGGCGATGCTGGCGACGCTGCTGTTGACGAAGGCGCTGAAGTCCGCGTTGTAGGCATCGCTGAGGCCCAGGCCGGTGGCGAGCGTGACGCTCAGGCCCATCGCGGTGATGGCGAAGGCCGGCCGCGTCACCAGCGTGCCGATGACGAGGAAGATCGGCGCCAGCACAAGCACCAGCGTCTCGAACTCGTGCGCCGAGGGCATCACGACGAAGAGCAGCAGCACGCCCAGCACCAGGCACGCCGTATTGACCCAGAAGAAGGCGAGCTGCGAGGGCGCGGGCTCGTCCTGCGCGGCGAAGAAGCAGCAGCAGACGGCGCACATGATCACGGCGCCGGCGCCGTCGGCCCAGCCGCTGAAGATCCAGCCCAGGCAGGCCAGGAAGGTGACGGTGCAGACCGACACGGCCGAGAAGAGCTGCATGCCGTGGTCGTGGTGGCGCACGGAGGGGCTGAAGGTCCAGCGCTCGTAGGCCGGCACCCAGGCGGGATCGAGCCGGCCTTCGTCCATCATCCGCTGCAGCGCGCGGCAGTCGCGCCAGAGCTGAACCAGGCCTTCGAGCCGCATCAGCACGTGCCGATGCAGCAGCGGCAGCGCGGGGCCATCGGCCGGGCGGCGGCGCAGTGCCTGCTGCAGCTCGGTGCCGGCAGCGTCGGTGGCAGCCGAGGGCGGTGCGGCGATCCAGTCGGCGATCCCATCCATTTGCGCCGCCAGGCCCGCAGCGATGCCGCCGGGCTGCGCACCCAGCGCCCGCACCGCATCGCTGACGGAAGACAGGGTCGGCAGCAGCAGCGAAAGCCGCATGCGTAGCTCGCGGGCGATGCGGACGAGGTCGTCGCTGTCGGTGTCGTGGCGCAGGTGGCTGATGAACTGGTCCATCGCCAGCACGTCGGCCGCCAGCCGGTGCGCGCTGGAGAGGCTGCGCGCGTCGCGCGGCTGACCGTGGGCCTCGCTACGCAGCAGGCCGGTGGCCCAGATGCCGGCGTCGTCCAGCCAGGCGCGGAAGCGCGCCTGCAGCACCGGCGCCGCCTTGCCCGGCAGCACCAGCGCGGAGACGAGGCTGGCGCAGACGATGCCCAGCAGGATCTCCTCGGTCCGCGCCACGGCGAAGGTGAACACCTGGTCCGGCGCCTGCACCATCGGCAGCGCGATCATCGGCAGCGTGTAGGCGGCCAGCATGTAGACGTAGTTGCTGGGCAGCCGGTCGAGGAAGGACAGGTACAGCAAGGTGCCGGTCCACACCGAGATGAACAGGCTCAGCAGCACCGGCGTGTCCACCAGCAGCGGCAGCACCAGCACCGCCACGCTGGCGCCGATCAAGGTGCCGAGCACGCGGTACAGGCCCTTCGAGCGGGTCGCGCCGGTCAGCGGATTCGAAACGACGTAGACCGCCGCGAACGCCCAGTAGGGCCGCGGCAGGCCCGCCGCCAACGCCAGGTAGAAGGCCAGCATCGCGGCCAGGAAGGTCTTGCCGGAGAGCAGCCATTCGCGCGCGCTAGGCAGGTGCGAGAGCGCGCGATCGAGGCGGGCTTCGAAGCCGCCGATGGGGTTTGCTGCCGATGATTGCATGATGAAGGGAGGCTTCGGTGCTCAGCGGGCGCCGGTGAGCCAGGGATCGCGGTCGTCGTCGGGGAAGACCTCGAACAGGAAATCGAGAAAGGCGCGCGTCTTGGCCGGCAGGTACTTGCGCGAAGGCATGGCCGCGAACACCGAGATCTGGAACAGATGCCAGCCCGGCAGCACCCGCTCCAGCCGGCGCTCCGCGATCGCCTGCGCGACGGCGTAGCTGGGCATCGCGGCGATGCCCAGGCCGGCGGTCGTCGCGGACATCGTGATGTCGATCTGGCCGGTGGACAGCGGCGCGTTCAACGGCGTGAACTGGAAGGGCTTCGCGCCCTCCAGGCCGCGGTCGGGCTGCAAGGTCATGCTCTCGGTCAGCGGCGAGACCATCATCTCGTGCTCGCGCAGCTCTTCGGGCGCAGACGGGCGGCCATGGCGCGCCAGGTAGGCGGGCGAGGCGCAGAGGATCATGTGCGAGCGCGCCAGTCGCCGCGCGACGAACTCTCCGCCGTCGATGTTGTCGCCGCGCGCGGTGATCAGGCTGACGTCGAAGCTCTCATCCAGCGACTCCACCGGCCCGGGTGCCGACAGGCCCACCGTCAGCTTCGGATAGCGGCGCCGGAAGCCGACCAGCAGCGGTGCAAGCTGGTAGGTCGCGAAGGCCGAGGGCGCCAGCACCTTCAGGTGGCCGCTGAGCGAATGGCTGGCGGAGCGCACCGAGTTCTCGGCCTCTTCCAGCTCGCCGAGGATGCGCCGCACCTGCTCCAGGTAGGACTCGCCGGCCTCGGTCAGCACCAGGCGCCGCGTCGTGCGGTTGATGAGCCGCGCGCCCACGTGCGCTTCGAGATCGTTGATCAGCCGCGTGACGACCGAGGGCGAGAGGTTCATCTCGCGGGCCGCAGCGGCGAAGCCTTGCCGGTCGATCACACGGCAGAAGACTTGCAGGCTGTGGAGGCGGTCCATGAAAGCGGCAGACCCGGCCTGCAACGGGGCGGGCCGGGTCTGCCGGGGCCTGATGTTGCAGTCAGGACAATGACTGTTGAATCAGGTGCAACTTTAGATTCCCGCGCCCACAAGAACAATCGGACGTCAGGCAATGGATAGTTGCCATATCAGCAAGTATCGAGCGCTCGGGGCAATGATTGCCCCGGGGCGTTCAGGCCTTCCTGCGGCGGCTCAACTGGCGCCCACCCACGGCGAGCAGGCCCACGGCCAGCAGCGCGGCGCTGGTGGGTTCCGGCACCGGTGCAGCCAGCGCGATCGATACGTTGTCGATCGAGATCGAGCCCGGGTCGGTCGTCACGTAGGCGCTGCCGTTGTTGAACAGCGAGATCGCGATCTCGCCGGACACCGGCGCCGTGAACAAGGTCGTGACCTTGGTGAAGTCGATGACGTCGCCGTAGGGGCCGCCGACCGGCACGTTGTACGAAGTCTCCTGGTAGACCGTGGCGCCACCGTCGGAGAACATCACGTCCAGCAACGGTGCCTTGCCGCCATCGGAATCGGCGACGTACAGCGTCAGCGCGTAGGTCTGGCCGGCAACGAAGTTGTCGACGATCTGCGTGATGCCGGCGCGGAAGCCGGTGGTGATCGGGTCCAGGCCGACGTACTGGTTGCCGAAGGGCGTGACGCCGTAGGAGTTGCCGTAGTTGTCGATCAGGTCGCCGTTGACGAGCGCGATCGGGCCGTGGAAGGTCTTGATCCAGTCGGCGATCGTGCCGGTGGACGTGCCCGGACCGGCCAGCTGGTTGTCCTCGAAGCTGCCGTTGAGGATGGTCGGCGCGTCGGCGGCCGAAGCGGCGGCGGCCAGCGAGGCCAAAAGGAGGGCCAGGGAAACGGAAACGGTTTTCTTCATGGTCTTGGAAGCTCTGAAACGAATACGAGAAGAAGTCGGCGGCGCGGGTGCGCGCTTTCGACGATGACGGCGACCGCAGGTCGTGCGGATCACCGGTCAGGCCGCCACTTGAAAGCCGGGCGGCCCTTACTGCGCAGGCATCGAGATGAGTGCTCTTCTGGCTGTGCCGCGACGGGTCACGGCAACGACGAGGACCTCCTGTTGATTCACGAGCCAACGGCGAAATTCGACTCGCCTCGCAGCGAGTGCTTCCGCTCTTTGTGAATTAGTGCCGGAAAGTGTAGAAATGCCCGGAAGGGGCAACTTCCGGGCAATCCCGCTTGCTGCGGGCAGGCTCTACATGTCACGCGTGCGCGCGGCCTGCAGGGGGCCGTCCGCACTGCGCACAGTCGTCGCAACCGAGGCGGAGCCGCCTCGTAACGACCGTTCAACCGCCGACGTAGACGTACTTGAACAGAAACACCGCAGCAATGATCCACAGCATCCAGTTCACCTCGCGAGCGCGGCCGGTGAACAGCTTCAGCGCGGCGTAGGTGATGAAGCCGAAGGCCAGGCCGTTGGCGATCGAATAGGTGAAGGGCATCGTCAGCGCGGTGACGGTGGCGGGGATGACTTCCGTGGTGTCGGCCCAGTCCAGTTCGGTCAGCTCGCGCAGCATCAGGCAGGCGACGAAGAACAGCGCCGGCGCCGTGGCGTAGGGCGGCACCACGCCGGCCAGCGGCGCGATGAACAGGCAGGCCAGGAACAGCAGCGCCACGGTGATCGCCGTGAGTCCCGTGCGGCCGCCGGCCTGGACGCCGGCAGCGCTCTCGACGTAGGCCGTGGTGCTGGAGGTGCCCAGCAGCGCGCCGGCGAAGATGGCGCCGCTGTCGGCCAGCAGCGAGCGGTTGAGCCGCTCCATCTTGCCCGGCACCAAGAGGCCCGCGCGCTTGGCCACGCCCATCAAGGTGCCGGTGGCGTCGAACAGCTCGACCAGGAAGAACACCAGCACGACGTTCAGCACGCCGCCGGTGAAGGCAGCCTTGATGTCCAGTTGCAGGAAGGTCGGCTCGATCGAGGGCGGCGCCGAGAACAGGCCGTGGAACTGGTTGCCGGCGAAGAAGAAGGACGCGATCGTGACGGCGACGATGCCGATCAGGATTGCGCCGGGCACCTTCAGCCGGTCCAGCACCGCGATCAGCACGAAGCCGAGCACCGCCAGCACGGCCGGCGCCTTGTGCAGGTCCCCGAGGGTGATGAAGGTGGCCGGCGAGGCGGCCACGATGCCGGCGCTCTTCAGCGCGATCAGCGCGAGGAACAGGCCGATGCCGACGGTGATCGCATAGCGCAGCGAGACCGGGATCGCGCGGATGATCAGCGCACGCAGGCCGAACAGCGAGACCAGCAGGAACAGGCAGCCCGAGACGAACACGGCCCCCAGCGCCGCCTGCCAGGTGAAGCCCATGTGCAGCACGACGACGTAGGCGAAGTAGGCGTTGAGGCCCATGCCGGGCGCCAGCGCGATCGGGTAGTTCGCGTAGAGGCCCATGATCGTCGTGCCCAGCGCGGCGATCAGGCAGGTGGCCACGAACACGGAGTCCTTGGGCATGCCGGCATCGCCGAGGATGGAGGGGTTCACGAAGATGATGTAGGCCATCGTGAGGAATGTGGTGAGGCCAGCCACCAGCTCGGTGCGCACCGTGGTGCCGTGTTCCTGCAGCTTGAACACGCGTTCGGTCCAGTTCATCGGGATCTGTCTCCGTTGTCTCTTCGGATTTGTCTCAAGGTCCGCGCAGGCGGCACCAAGGAGCCGGGCGTCTTCTGTCTCGCCACTGTCCCGGACGGACCGGGGCCGATGATCCGCGCGCCGCATGCACGCCGGCATACGCTGCGGCGTATAGGCTCTATGCAGCGCGGATGATGACTCGGGCAAACCCCGAGAAACAAAGACTAGGCCAGTTTGAACACGGCCACTGACTTCGACAACTGGTCCGCCTGCTGCTGCAGGCTGGCCGCGGCGGCGGCGGACTGCTCGACCAGGGCGGCGTTCTGCTGCGTCATCTGGTCGAGGTTGGTGATCGCCAGGCCGATCTGGCTGATGCCGCTGCTCTGCTCGTGGGTGGCGTGGCTGATCTCGCCGACGATGCCGCTGACCCGCTGGATCGAGGCGACGATGTCGCTCATCGTCGAGCCAGCCCGCTCCACCAGTTGCGCGCCGTTCTCGACGTTCTCGCCGCTGATGCTGATCAGGGACTTAATCTCCTTGGCCGCCTCGGCGCTGCGCTGGGCCAGGGTGCGCACCTCGCCCGCCACCACGGCGAAGCCGCGGCCCTGCTCGCCCGCCCGCGCCGCCTCCACGGCCGCGTTGAGCGCCAGGATGTTGGTCTGGAAGGCGATGCCGTCGATCACCGAAATGATGTCGCCGATGCGGCTGGACGAGGCGCTGATCTTGCCCATCGTGCTGACCACCTCGCCGACGACATTGCCGCCGCGCTGCGCCACCTCGGCGGCGTCGCGCGCGAGCCGGTTCGCCTCGCGTGCGGATTCGGCGTTCAGGTTGACGCTGGCGGTGAGCTGCTCCATCGCCGAGGCCGTTTCTTCGAGGTTGGCGGCCGTCTGCTCGGTGCGCATCGACAGGTCCTGCGCGCCGGCCGCCACCTCGGCCGAGGCGGTGGCGATGCTGTCGGTGGCGCCGCGCACGCTGCTGACGACGCCGGCCAGCGAGTGCTGCATGTCGCGCACGCCGCGCATCATCGCGGCGGTCTCGTCGCGGCCATCCACCGAAACGTCGCGGCTCAGGTCATGCCCGGCGATGCGGCCGGCATGCTCGACCGCCCCCTGCAGCGGCTGCACGATCGAGCGGATGTTGAAGACCGTGTAGGTGCCGATCGCCGCGACGGACAGCGCCATCACCAGCGCCAGCGAGGTGCGGATCTCGCGCTCGGCGGCGTCCAGCGCGCGCACCTGCTCGGCCGAATGCTTGTCGATCATCTCGGTCATCGTGGCCAGCGTCTTGTCCATCGCGCGCACCGGGGCCTTCAGCGGCTCCATCGACTTGTTGGCCGTGGCGGTGTCCGGGAACTCGCCCTGCGCGATGCGGCCGGCAATCGCCTCGTAGCCGCTGCGGTACTGCTGCAGCGCCGTCGCCATCTCGGCGGGCAGGCGGCGCACATCGAGCGGGATGTCGAGCTTCTCGATCGCGCTGAGGCCCTGGGCGACCTTGCCGTAGGTCTCGGTCCAGTCGGCGCGGTATTTCTCGACGGCCTTGGCGTCGGCCAGGTTGATCAGCGTGTCCTTCTCGTAGCGCCGCAGATTGCCGACGCCGGCGCGCACGCCGGCGAGCTGCGTCAGCGCCTCGACGTCGTTGTCCACGTAGTGCGTCAGGTTGTCCTTGGCGCGGCTGAGGCTCAGCAGGCCGTAGCCGCCGATCAGCAGCATGGCGGCCACCGCCAGCGCGCTCAGCAGGTACAGGCGGGCACGGATGGAGTAACGGCGCAGGCTCGGCATCGCTCGCTCGCTTTCAGCAATATCGTCGGCTCCCCGCGATCGAGCCTAACAGCAAGCCTCGACGGATAGAAGCCCTGAGGAGCCTGTCGGACTTGGGCATGGCCCTGCGTTGTGCGACACAGCCCGCAGGCAAGGCGCACACCGCAAGCCGGGCTCGTGCCCGGCGAGGATGGGCAACGCCGAATGCGGGCTGTGTCGCACAACCCTTCGGGCCGCCGCCTGGGGCTGCCATGCGGCGTTGCCCGCTCGTTGTGTGGCCTGCCACACCGCCTCGCGTGCGCCTTGCCTGGCTGCCCCAGGCGACGGCGCAGGGCCATGCCCAAGTCCGACAGGCTCCTCTAGCGCCAGAGCTGTTGCATCAACGCGGCGAATTCGGCCGCGATCGCCGCGTCCTTCGGATGCCGGCCCTGGCTGAGCACCTGGCGGCCGGCGACGAAGACATCGCGCACGACCTGACCCTGGCCGCCGGAGAACACCAGGCCGTCCAGCAGGTGTTCGGTCGACAGGCCCAGCAGGCCCTCGGCCTGCTCGTCAAGCACGAGGAAGTCGGCCCGCGCACCGCTCTGCAGGCCCCAGGCGGCGAAGCCGGCCGGCGCGGCACTGCCCGCACGCGCGGCCTCGAACAGGCGCGCCGCCGTGCTGGGTGCGCGCGGCGGATCGGCGGCGACGTTGCGGCGCTGCAGCGCCAGGCGCTGGCCATACTCGAGCCAGCGCAACTCCTCCGGCCAGGCGCGGGTGACATGGCTGTCGGAGCCGATGCTGACGGGCACGCCGGCCGCGAGCCAGCCCGGCAGGTCGATCAGGCCGTCGCCGAGATTGCCCTCGGTGCCCGGGCAGATCACGACCGAGGCGCCGCGGGCCGCCACCTGCGCGATCTCGTCGCGCGTCGCGTGCGTCGCGTGGACGAGATGCCAGCGCGTGTCTGGCGCCGCCTCTTCGCAGAGCCAGGCGATCGGCCGACGGCCGGTGTGGGCCAGGCAGTCGCGCACCTCCTGCTGCTGCTCGGCAATGTGGATGTGGATCGGGATGTCGCGATCGCCGACCCGGCTGCGCAGCGCCGCGATGTCATCGGGGTTGGCGGCGCGCAGCGAGTGCAGCGCCACGCCGGCGTTGACGAGCGGCCGGCGCGCCGCCTCGATGCGCCGCGCGGCGGCATCGACCCAGGCGGCGTCGGTGGCGAAACGGCGCTGGTCCTCGCGCAGGCCCGCCTGGCCGAAGCCGCTGCGCGCATAGAGCACCGGCAGCAGGGTCAGGCCCAGCCCCGCCGACTCGGCCGCCTCGGCCAGCGCCCAGCTCATGGCCAGCTCGTCGTCCGCATGGGGCCGGCCATCAGGCTGGTGATGCAGGTAGTGGAACTCGCAGACCTGCGTGTAGCCGCCCTTCAGCAGCTCCACGTAAAGCCGCGCAGCGATCGTGCGCAGTTGCTGCGGGGAGAGCCGCAGCGCCAGGCCGTACATGCGGTCGCGCCAGGACCAGAAGTCGTCGTCACCGTCGCGGCGCTCGGCCAGTCCGGCGAAGGCGCGCTGGAAGGCATGGCTGTGGGTGTCGACCAGACTGGGGATCACCGGGCCGGCCAGCACCTGGGAACCGTCGGCCGGCGCGTCCGGCTCGATGCGCTGCCAGTGACCTCCGGCATCGGCGCTCAGCCGGACCTTGTGCTGCCAGCGCCCGTCGACCCAGGCCGCAGGCGCCCAGTAGGTCACCCCGGTCATCGGGCCGCGGGCTTGTAGGCCAGCAGCGTGGACAGCAGCCGCTGCAGCAGCGGCTGCACCTGGCCAGCCAGCGCTTCGTCGTAGCCGTAGGACTCGTCCTCGCTCATGTAGCAGCGCCAGCACATCTCGAGCTGCACGGCGTGCTGGCCGAGATCGGGCCGGCCGTAGTGGCGCGTGATGTAGCCGCCCTTGAAGCGGCCGTTGACGACCTGCAAGTAGTCGTCCTGCGCGGCCAGCAACTCCGACAGCGCCTGCGTGATCGCCGGGTCGCAGGAGCGGCCGTCGACGGTGCCGAGGTTCAGCGCCGGCAAGGTGCCCTCGAACAGCCAGGGCAGTTGCGACTTGATGCTGTGTGCGTCGAACAGCAGCACGTAACCGTGCAGTGACTTGAGGCGATCGAGCTCGGCCTGCAGCGCGTTGTGATACGGGCGCCAGTAGGTATCGATGCGGCGGCGCTTCTCGGCGGCATCGGGCTCGCGGCCCGGCTGGTACAGCGGCTCGCCGGTGAAGAAGCGGGTCGGGCACAGCTCGGTGTTGGACGCGCCGGGGTACATCGGTGTGTCCTCAGGCGGGCGGTTGAGGTCGATCAGGAAGCGCGAGTAGCGCGGCACGATGAGACTCGCGCCCAGCGCCTCGGCGATGCCGCCGTACAGGCGCTCCAGGTGCCAGTCGGTGTCCTCGGTGCGGCCGGCGCGCGGCTGGACATAGCGCTCGGCCTGGTCGTCAGGGATCACGGTGCCAACGTGCGGCATGCTGATCAGCAGCGGCGCGGTGCCGCGCTGGAATCGGAAAACTTGGTTGCTGCTCATGAGGGCTCGGGTTGGGTGCGCCCGCCGCGCACTCTGAGGCGCAGCGGGTTGCGGCCGAAGTAGTAGGCCAGTTCGTTCGGGTGCTCGATATCCCAAGCGCAGAAATCGGCGCGCAGGCCGGCGGCGAGCCGGCCGCGATCGGCCAGGCCCAGCGCACGCGCGGCGTTGACGGTCATGCCGCGCAGCGCTTCTTCCGGCGTCAGGCGGAACAAGGTGCAGGCCATGTTCAGCATCAGCAGCGGAGACAGCGTGGGCGAGGTGCCGGGGTTGTGATCGGTGGAGACGGCCATCGGCACGCCGGCTTCGCGCAGCGCGGCCACCGGCGGCAGCTTCGTCTCGCGCAGGAAGTAGTAGGCGCCGGGCAGCAGCACCGCCACGGTGCCGGTCTTGGCCATCGCCTGCACGCCCGCCGGGCTCAGGTGCTCCAGGTGATCGCAGGACAGCGCATCGAACTTGCAGGCGAGCTGGGTGCCGCCCTGGTCGCTCAGCTGCTCGGCGTGCAGCTTGACGGGCAGCTTCAGCGCGCTGGCCGCCTCGAACACGCGACGTGTCTGTGCGGGTGTGAAGCCGATGCCTTCGCAGAAGGCGTCGACGGCATCGACAAGACCTTCTGCCTGCAGCGCCGCCATCCAGTCGCAGACGGCGGCCACGTAGTCGTCCTGGCGGCCGGTGTACTCGGGTGGCAACGCATGCGCGCCCAGGTAGGTGGTGACGACGTCGGCCCCCTGCAGGCGACGGGCGACGCGCAGCGAGCGCGCCTCGGCCTCCAGGCTGAGCCCGTAGCCGGACTTGATCTCGACGGTGGTGACGCCCTCGCCCGCTAGCGCATCGAGCCGGCGCTGCGCCAGCGCCAGCAGTTCGCCCTCGCCCGCGGCGCGCGTGGCGGCCACCGTCGAGCGGATGCCGCCGCCGGCGCGGGCGATCTCCTCGTAGCCGGCACCGTGCAGGCGCATCTCGAACTCACGGGCACGCTGGCCGCCGTAGACCAGGTGCGTGTGGCAATCGACCAGGCCCGGCGTGACGACGGCGCCGCCGAGGTCCCGCACGCTATCGTGCGCCGGCGCCGCGCTGGCATCGCCGACCCAGGCGATGCGCTCGCCCTCGGTGAGCAGCGCGCCGTTCTCGATCCAACCCCAGGGCGCGGGGCCATCCAGCGAGGCGAGCCGCGCGTTGTGCCAGAGCACGCGTTCGCTCATTCGTTAGGGCTCCAGGCCATCCACCAGGCCGCACCGCTGCCCTCGAAACGCATCGGCTGCGCCGCCGGCTCTTCGCACCAGGCCAGGCTCAGCGGCGCC
Source organism: Roseateles agri (assembly GCF_034043675.1). Classification (NCBI taxonomy): domain Bacteria; kingdom Pseudomonadati; phylum Pseudomonadota; class Betaproteobacteria; order Burkholderiales; family Sphaerotilaceae; genus Roseateles; species Roseateles agri. Next base: position 151,620 of record NZ_JAXCLA010000002.1, read on the forward strand.
AGCGGCATGCGCCGGCCGCCATGGTCCAGCACGCCGCCATCGGCCGTGAACAGCAGCGCCAGCCGGCCGGCCAGCGCGCACGGCGCATCGGCCGGCTGCACCTCGACACGGCCGTGGCTGCGCAGGTGCATCAGGTTGAAGTCCAAGGTCGGGCCCTTGATCAGCTCGCAGTCGGGCCCCAGCGAGCCGTCGAAGCTCAGCAGCTCGCTGCCGGCGGAAAGTTCGTAGTCGTAGAGCCGCACGCCATTGCCGCGCAGCACGGCGAACCAGCGCTGCACACCGGGGAAGCTGGAGAACGGGCCATCGGCCTCGATGTCCGCCACGCTGACGCGCAGGATCCAGTCCGACGGATGCGGCCAGGCCAGCAGCTCGCGCGTGCGGCCCCCGCCGTTCTTCCAGGCCTGGGGCTGGACGTCGTCGGCGCTGATGCAGCTCCAGCTCATGCTTGAAATCCACCTTCGAGTAAATAGGTCGAGCCGGGGTGCGAGAGCTTCACCGAGGTCACCGCCACGCCGCGGCTGAAGGTGCGGCGCTTGACGACCAGGCAGGGCTCGCGCTTGGAGATGCACAGCAGCTTGGCCTCCAGGTCGGAGGGCAGCAGCGCCTCGATGGTGTACCGCGCCTCGGACAGCGGCGCAACCTTCAGCAGATATTGCGTCGGGGTCGTCTGCTGGAAGTCAACGTCCAGATACTCCGGCGCGGTGGCCGGGTTGACCAGGCGGTCTTCGCACTGGATCGACTTGCCGTTCTCGAAGTGCACGACGACGCTGTGGAACAGCTTGTCGCCCGCGCGCAGGCCGAAATCGCCGGCCTGCTCGGCCGTGGCCGCCACCGTCTCCAGCAGGTGCACGCGCAGCTCGTGCTTGCGGCCGCGCGCCTGCACCTCCTCGGCCAGGTCGCGCACGGTCAGGGTGGACGAGATCCGGTGCAGGTCGGCCACGAAAGTGCCCACGCCCTGCATGCGCTGGATCAGTCCGTCTTGATAGAGCTCGCGCAGCGCGCGGTTGACCGTCATTCGACTCACCTTGAACAAGGAGACCAGGTCCGACTCGGACGGCAACAGGTCTCCCGCCACCCAGCGACCTGAGGAAATTCCCTCGCGCAAATGGTTTTTGACCCGGAGATATTGAGGCGCCGGATCCGCCGTCGACAGTGCTTCAGACATGGTGCGAAATCGTATTTAACGGTATTTGACTGCACTTGTCTATACAAGTAGAGTCAGGATCAAGCGGGACAAAAAAGCCCGTCACTAACGGAGCCAGCGCCATGACGACATCGCCCCCCAATGCCACGCCGCGCCCCGTGCGCGCGCCTACGGGCACCACTCTGCATTGCAAGAGCTGGACCACCGAAGCCGCGTACCGCATGATCCAGAACAATCTGGATCCTGTCGTCGCGGAGAACCCGGACGCCCTGGTCGTCTACGGCGGCATCGGCAAGGCCGCGCGCAACTGGGATTGCTTCGAAGCCATCCTTTCCTCCCTGAAGGAGCTGAACGAGGACGAGACGCTGCTGATCCAGAGCGGCAAACCGGTGGGCGTATTCCGCACACATGCCGATGCGCCGCGCGTGCTGCTGGCCAACTCGAACCTCGTGCCGGCCTGGGCCACCTGGGAGCACTTCAACGAGCTCGACCGCAAGGGCCTGATGATGTACGGCCAGATGACGGCCGGCTCGTGGATCTACATCGGTTCGCAGGGCATCGTGCAGGGCACCTACGAGACCTTCGCCGAAGCCGGCCGCCAGCACTACGGCGGCTCGCTGAAGGGCCGCTGGGTGCTCACCGCCGGCCTGGGCGGCATGGGCGGCGCACAGCCGCTGGCCGCGACCTTTGCCGGCGCGTGCTCGCTGACCATCGAGTGCCAGCAGTCGCGCATCGACTTCCGGCTGAAGACCCGCTACGTGGACGAGCAGGCCGCGGACCTCGATGACGCGCTGGCCCGCATCGCCAAATACGCGGCCGCCGGCGAGGCCAAGTCGATCGCGCTGCTGGGCAATGCCGCCGACGTGCTGCCGCTGCTGGCCGCGCGCTGCCGCGCCGACACCGCGATCAAGCCCGACCTGGTCACCGACCAGACCTCGGCCCACGACCTGATCAATGGCTATCTTCCGGTGGGCTGGACCGTCGAGCAGTGGAAGGCCGCCGCGGCCGATCCGGCGCAGCATGCGGAGCTGAAGGCCGCCGCGTCGCGCGGCTGCGCGGTCCATGTGCAGGCGATGCTGGACTTCCAGGCCATGGGCATCCCGACGGTGGACTACGGCAACAACATCCGCCAGGTCGCCTTCGACCAGGGCGTGAAGAACGCCTTCAACTTCCCCGGCTTCGTACCCGCCTACGTGCGCCCGCTGTTCTGCGAGGGCAAAGGGCCGTTCCGCTGGGTCGCTCTTTCAGGGGACCCGGAAGACATCCGCAAGACCGATGCGAAGCTGAAGGAGTTGTTCCCCCACAACGAGAAGCTGCACCGCTGGCTGGACATGGCTGGCGAGCGCATCGCCTTCCAGGGCCTGCCCGCGCGCATCTGCTGGCTGGGCCTGGGCGAGCGCCACATCGCCGGCCTCGCCTTCAACGAGATGGTGAAGAGCGGCGAGCTGAAGGCACCGATCGTCATCGGCCGCGACCACCTGGACAGCGGCTCCGTCGCCAGCCCCAACCGCGAGACCGAGAGCATGAAGGACGGCTCCGACGCCGTCTCCGACTGGCCGCTGCTCAACGCACTGCTGAACACCGCCGGCGGCGCCACCTGGGTCAGCCTGCACCACGGCGGCGGCGTCGGCATGGGCTACTCGCAGCACAGCGGCGTCGTGATCGTCTGCGACGGCACGGAAGCTGCTGCACGACGCATCGAACGCGTGCTCTGGAACGATCCCGGCACCGGTGTGATGCGTCACGCCGATGCGGGTTACGAAAGTGCAGCAGCCTGTGCCCGCGAACAGGGCCTGAAGCTGCCGATGCTGGGCCGCTGAACAAGAAAGCCATGACGACTTCCATCGACATCATCCCCGGCGAGCTGAACCTCGCCCAGCTGCGCGCCATTCGCACAGGCGGCGTCGCGCTGCGCCTGCACGCCGGCGCCACCGAGGCGATCGAACGCAGTGCCGCCCTCGTGCAAGCCGCCGCGGCCGGCGACTCGCCGGTCTACGGCGTCAACACCGGCTTCGGCAAACTCGCCTCCAAGCGCATCGGCAAGGACGAGCTGGCCGCGCTGCAGCGCAACCTCATCCGCTCGCACTGCGTCGGCGTCGGCGCGCCGCTGGCGCCCGGTGTCGTGCGGCTGATGCTGGCGACGAAGGCGGCATCGCTGGCGCGCGGCTACTCGGGCGTTCGCATGGAAGTCGTGCACTGCCTGCTCGATGCCTTCAATGCCGGCCTCGTGCCCTTCGTGCCGGCACAGGGCTCGGTCGGCGCTTCGGGCGACCTGGCGCCGCTGTCGCACATGACCTTGGCACTGATGGGCGAAGGCGAGATGCTCGTCGACGGCCAGCGCCGCCCGGCGATGATTGAGCTAGAGAAGGCCGGCGTGAAGCCGCTGGTGCTGCAGGCCAAGGAGGGCCTGGCGCTGATCAACGGCACGCAGACCTCCACCGCGCTGGCGCTCGACGCGCTGCTGCGCTTCGAGGTGGTCTTCGAATCGGCGCTCGTCAGTGGTGCGCTGAGCCTGGACGCCGCACGCGGCAGCGACGGCCCCTTCGATCCGCGCATCCACGCGGTGCGCGGCCAGCCGGGCCAGATCGAGACGGCCGCCGTCTACCGCCAGTTGCTGGCCGGCAGCGCGATCCGGCAATCGCATCGCGAAGGCGACGAGCGCGTGCAGGACCCGTATTGCCTGCGCTGCCAGCCGCAGGTGATGGGCGCCTGCCTGGACCAGGGCCGCTACGCGCGCGACGTGCTGCTGCGCGAGGCCAATGCCGTCACCGACAACCCGCTGGTATTCAGCGATGACGGCGCGATGATCTCCGGCGGCAACTTCCACGCGGAACCCGTGGCGCTGGCTGCCGATGCCCTCGCCTGCGCCATCGCCGAAGTCGGCGCGATCGCCGAGCGCCGCATCGCGATGCTGATCGACACCGGCGTCTCGCGCCTGCCGCCTTTCCTGACCGGCAATGCCGGCCTCAACAGCGGCTTCATGATCGCCCACGTGACGGCCGCCGCGCTGGCCAGCGAGAACAAGTCGCTCGCCCATCCGGCCAGCGTCGATTCGCTGCCGACCTCGGCAAACCAGGAAGACCACGTCTCGATGGCCACCTTCGCGGCCCGGCGCCTGGGGCAGATGCTGGACAACACCGGCCACGTCGTCGCGATCGAGCTGCTGGCCGCCGCGCAGGGCATCGAATTCCTGCGTCCGCTGGTGAGCTCGGCAGCGCTGGAAGACGCTCACGCGCTGCTGCGCAAGACCTGTCCCCCGATGCCGGACGACCACTACCTGGCGCCGGACATCGAGCACGCAAAGACGCTGGTCGACGCGGGCGAGTTCGCCGCGCTGGGGCGTCGCGCGACCGGCTTCGCGTCCCTGGGCTAGTACCTGCCGCCTGCGCCAGCGACACGCAGGTAGACGTAGGCAATCCAGGCGACCAGGGCCCTGCCGGCCACAGCACGCAGGCCGCGGGCCGGCTGTTCGCGCACCTCGACCGAGGCGGCGAGCGCCGTCTCGATCTCGGCCCGCAGCGCGCCGGCGAAGCCCTCGTCCAGCACCAGCACGTTGGCTTCCAGGTTCAGCAGCAGCGACAGCGGGTCGATGTTGGAGCTGCCCACCGTGGCCCACTCGCCGTCGATGACCGCCACCTTCGCATGCAGGAAGGCCGGCGAGTATTCGTGGATCTGCACGCCATCGCCCAGCAGCTCGGCGTAGAGCGCATGTGCGGCGACGGCAGCGATGCGGTAGTCCACCTTGCCCTGCAGCAGCAGCCGCACGCGCACGCCGCGCCGCGCCGCCGCGCACAGCGCCTGGCGGAAGCGGTGGCCAGGGTAGAAGTACGGGCAGATCAGGTCGACGCTGGTGCGCGCGAGCCGGATCGCCTCGACGTAGGCGTGCTCGATCGTGCGGCGCTGGCGCAGGTTGTCGCGCAGCACCACGGCCACGCGCACGGGGCTCAGGTCCCGCCCACCGGGCGGCGGGTCGCGCGGCATGCGCAGGCTGCTCAGCAGGTTGCGCATGCGGCGCACCGGCGAGCCGCTGCGCGCCACCGCCAGCATCTCCTCGCCGAAATCGCGGCCCAGCCAGGCGCGGGTCCAGACGGCGCGCGCCGCTTGCGCTACCGGCGCCACCGCGTCGCCGCGCAGCTCCACCGCGAAGTCGAGCCGCGGCTCATCGCTGCGGCCGTGATGGATGTCGAGCCGGTCCTCGATGATGTTGACGCCGCCGACATAGGCCACCTCGCCGTCGACGACGCACAGCTTCTGGTGCAGGCGCCGCAGCTGCCCCGGCTGCAGCCAGCGCCACCAGCGGTCCAGCGGCCGGAACACCGCCAGCGCGACACCGCTGCCGCGCAGCGCCTCGGTGAGCCAGGCCAGCGGCGCCTTGGAGCCGAAGCCATCGACCACGACGCGCACCCGCACGCCGCGCGCTGCCGCGGCGCGCAGCACCCGTACCAGCTCCTCGCCAGCGGCGTCGTGGTTGAAGATGTAGGTGGCGAGCCAGACCTCGCTGATGGCGGCCTCGATGCGCGCGCACTGCGCCGGGAAGAGCTGGTCGCCGCCGCGCAGCAGGCGTACCTCGTTGCCGCCGCTGAAGCTCGGGTAGGCGGGGCCGTACCAGCTGGCGATGCGGGACAGTCGCTGGCGTTTCCCCATGCCCTATTCGAGTTCCAGCTCGACGACCAGGGGCAGGTGGTCGGACATGCGCGCCCAGGCCGGCCCGCGCGGGACCTGCATGGCCGCGCAGCGCAGCCCGCGCATGTAGACGCGGTCCAGCGCGAATAGCGGGAAGGACGAGGGAAACGTCGGCGGACGCGGCCGGCCGTGCGGCGGCTGCGCGCGGCGCAGGCCGTGCTTGTGCATCGGCGTGTCGAGCTTCTCGCTCCAGTCGTTGAAGTCGCCGGCAATCACCAGCGGCGCATCGGGCGGGATCTCAGCTGCGATGTAATCGGCGAAGCGTTGCACCTGGCGCACGCGGCCGCCGTGCATCAGGCCCAGGTGGGCGACGACGGTGTGCACCTCGACACCGTTCCACTGCACCGGCACGTGCAGCAGGCCGCGCTGCTCGAAGCGGTGGTCGGACACGTCGTGATGGCCGATCTCGCCGAGGCGCCAGCGCGACAGCAGCGCGTTGCCATGCTCGCCGTCCTTGGTGACGGCATTGGTGCGGTAGGCCACCTCGTAGCCCTCGGGCGCCAGGAACTCGGCCTGCCCCTCTTCAGGCCAACCGAAATAGGTGTGGTCGAAGTCCTTGGCGTGGCGGTGGTTGAACAGGCGCACCTCCTGCAGGAACACGAGGTCCGCTTTCAGCGCCTCGACGCCCAGGCCCAGGTTGTGGATCTCCAGCCGCTTGCGCGGCCCCATGCCCCGCACACCCTTGTGGATGTTGTAGGTGGCGATGCGCAGCCGCGGCCGGGCGAGGTCCGCCGGCGGGGCATCGACGGAATCGGCGAACTGGGTCTTCAGCGGTTTCGTCATGACCTGAATCGGGGCAATTGAAGTACCGCCTCCGCGTTCGAAGGCGAAAAGCACAGATCGGCGGCCTCGGCCCAGGGCAGCCAGCGGTACTGCAGATGCTCGCGCGGCGCCAGGCGCACGGCGCTTGCCTCGGGCACGGTCAGGCCGAACACGTGCTCCAGGTTGTGGGTGACGCCGGGCGCGTAGCGGTGGCGCCAGACGGGGTAGATCTCGTAGTGGTTGGCAAGCTGCCAGTCGACCAGTTCGCCGCCCTCGATGCCCGTTTCCTCGAAGACCTCGCGCCGGGCCGTCTCGACGAGCGGCTCGTCGATGCTGTCCTTGGAGCCGGTGACGCTCTGCCAGTAGCCGGGCTTGTCGGCCCGCTCCAGCAGCAGCACCTGCAGGTCGGGGGTGTGGATCACGACCAGCACCGATTCGGGGATCTTGTAGGGCTTGTTCTCGTTCTCTTGCATGACGGTGGTCAGGGCTGCGCCAGCGATTGGCCCAGGCGCTCGGCCTCGGCGGTGATCTGCGTGGCCAGCGCCAGCAGTTCGTCGCGGCGGATGTGTTCGCGGTTCAGCAGCTCGGCCATCTGGCGGCCGACGTCGGCCAGCGTGCGCAGGCCCTGCGTGGCGGCGCCGAGATCGGGGCCTGGGCCTGGATCGGCGGCGACATCGACGGCCACGGGCTCGGGGCCCGTGTGAGTGTCGAAGCGGGCCAGCGCCTCCAGTTGCGCCGGCAGGCGGCTCTGGCCCAGGGTGGACTCCAGGCGCTTGCGCTGCTGCTGGTGGTGCCAGCTGGGGCCCAGCTCGCCGTGCGCCTGCATCAGGTCGGCCAGACGGCCATGGGCCGCGGCTTGCAGCGCGCGCGACTGAATCGCCTCGGCCAGGGTCAGGGTCTGGCCGGCCCAGCCGAGCGCGACGTCGTCGCGGGTGAGTTCGCTGAGCAGCAGCGCGGCCTGCGCCTGCAGCCAGCGGTAGCCGCTGCGCTGCGCCAAGTCCAGCGCCTGCTGGGCCAATTGCATCGCTGGCGCGGTGCCGCCGCTGTCGCGGGCGCAGCGCGCCTGCTGCCAGATGGCCTCGGCCTGGTAGTCCTTGTGGCCGGCCTCGACGGCCGAGGCCACGGCCACCTGCAGGGTGGACAGCGCCGCCTGCGGCCCGGTCGTGGCGCGCAGACTGGCCGCGCGGTTCAGCGCGATCTTGGCGCGCATGTAGGGGTCGTGGGCAAGGCAGGGGCCGTAGTGCAGCTCCGCCTGGTCCAGCACGCGGCCGCCGCGTGCCCAGTCGCCCAGCGCGAAGCACAGGTGGGCCAGGCCGATGCGCGCCAGGCAGGCGCTGCGGGAATCGTCGTCGGCCAGGTCCAGCGCCTGGCTCCAGGCATTGCAGGCTTCCACGTAGTCGCCGCGCTGGTAGTGCATGCGCCCCAGCGCCTCGCAGAACTCGGCCGCCTCGCCGGCGGCAGCGCTGCCCTTCTTCGATCGGAGCTGGGTCAGCGCGACCTGCAGCTCGTCCTGCAGCTCGGCGCCGCGGCCCCAGCGCTCGAGGATGAAGAAGGCGCCCAGCAGTGCAGCACGGGCCCCGGCCGGATCGCCGCGCCGGCGCATCAGCGCCTGCAGGCGCGGCAGCACCAGGCTGGGCCGGCGCAGCACCACGCGCTCCCAGCGCGTCGCGTCGCTGCTGCCGGCGGCGCGCGCCGTCCTCGTTTCGGGATCCGTCATCTGCATGGGTATCGGTGGGACAAGGTCAGCAAGCATAGCCGCCACCAATGACAAGGGCGCCCCGCGGGGCGCCCTTTCTTCAGCCTTGCTGACGAACGCTCAGGCGGCCGTGCCGGCGCCCGCGTTGCGCAGGCGGATGTGCAGTTCGCGCAGCTGCTTCTCGTCCACATAGCTGGGCGCGCCGGTCAGCAGGTCTTGCGCACGCTGCGTCTTCGGGAAGGCGATCACGTCACGGATCGAATCGGCCTTGGTCATCATCGTGACGATGCGGTCCAGGCCGAAGGCCAGACCGCCGTGCGGGGGCGCGCCGTACTGCAGGGCATCCAGCAGGAAGCCGAACTTGAGGCGCTGGTCCTCGGGGCTGATGTTCAGCGCCTCGAAGACCTTGGCCTGCACCTCGGCGCGGTGGATACGCACCGAGCCGCCGCCCAGCTCCCAGCCGTTGAGCACCATGTCGTAGGCCTTGGCGATGCAGTCGCCCGGGCTGGTCGTCATCAGATCCTCGTGGCCGTCCTTCGGGGCGGTGAACGGGTGGTGAACAGCGGCCCAGCGCTTGTTCTCTTCGTCTTCCTCGAACATCGGGAAGTCGACGACCCACAGCGGTGCCCAACGGTCTTCGAACAGGCCCGTGGACTTGCCGAACTCGCTGTGGCCGACCTTCAGGCGCAGGCCACCGATGGCGTCGTTGACGACCTTGGCCTTGTCGGCGCCGAAGAAGATCAGGTCGCCGTCCTTGGCGCCGGTGCGCTTGAGGATTTCGGCGATGGCTGCGTCATGCAGGTTCTTGACGATCGGCGACTGCAGACCTTCACGACCCTTGCCGGCTTCGTTGACCTTGATCCAGGCGAGGCCCTTGGCACCGTAGATCTTGACGAACTCGGTATAGGCATCGATCTCGCCGCGGCTCATCGAAGCACCGCCGGGCACGTTCAGCGCCACGACGCGACCGCCCTTGGTGGTGGCGGGGGTCGAGAAGACCTTGAAGTCCACGTCGCCCATCACATCGGTCAGTTCGGTGAACTCGAGCTTGACGCGCAGGTCGGGCTTGTCCGAGCCGAAGCGGTGCATCGCTTCCGAGTACTTCATCACCGGGTACTCGCCCAGGTCGACGTTCAACGCCTTCATGAAGACGTGGCGGATCATGCCCTCGAACATCGCGCGGATCTCTTCTTCCGTCAGGAAGGATGTCTCGATATCGATCTGCGTGAACTCGGGCTGGCGATCAGCGCGCAGGTCTTCGTCGCGGAAGCACTTGGTGATCTGGTAGTAGCGGTCGAAGCCCGCCACCATCAGCAGCTGCTTGAAGAGCTGGGGCGATTGCGGCAGCGCGAAGAAGTGGCCGTCATGCACACGGCTGGGCACGAGGTAGTCGCGCGCGCCTTCAGGCGTGCTCTTGCCCAGCATCGGCGTTTCGATGTCGACGAAGCCGTGCTCGTCCAGGTACTTGCGCACTTCCATGGCCACGCGGTAGCGCAGCATCAGGTTGTTCTGCATGTAGGGGCGACGCAGGTCCAGCACGCGGTGCGTGAGGCGGGTCGTCTCGGACAGGTTCTCGTCGTCGAGCTGGAACGGAGGCGTGACGGACGGGTTCAGCACCTCGATCTCGTGGCACAGCACTTCGATCTTGCCGCTGACGAGGTTGGCGTTTTCGGTGCCGGCCGGGCGGGCGCGGACCTTGCCGACGATCTTCAGGCAGAACTCGTTGCGCACGTCGGAGGCGATCTTGAACATGTCGGCGCGGTCCGGGTCGCAGACGACCTGAACGATGCCTTCACGGTCGCGCAGGTCGATGAAGATCACGCCGCCGTGGTCACGGCGACGGTGGGCCCAGCCCATCAGGGTGACGGTTTGATCGAGCAGCTTCTCGCTGACTTGGCCGGCATAGCAGGTACGCATGATTTCTTCTTTCGGGGATCTTGATCGGGAGGCGGCAGGAGTCGCCGCTGAACGAAGGCGTTGGGTGGGCGCCGGGCCCTCAGGACTGAACGCGTGCCGGGGCGTTCAGCCCGGCAGATTATTGGGAGGGCCGTCGGGCGGCACGACACCCATCGAGATGATGTGCTTCAGGGCCGCATCCACGCTCATCGAGAGCGGCTTCACCTGCGAGCGCGGCATCATCAGGAAGAAGCCGGAGGTCGGGTTCGGCGTGGTCGGCACGTAGATGCTGACGTGCTCCTCCACCAGCGCCGCGGCCACCTCGCCGCCGGGCTTGCCGGTGACGAAGCCGATGGTCCACGAACCCGCGTGCGGGTACTGCACCAGCACGGCCTCGCGGAAGGCGTTGCCGTTGCTCGAGAACAGGGTGTCGGACACCTGCTTCACCGAGCTGTAGATGTTCTTGACGATGGGGATGTGCGTCAGCAGCCGGTCCCACTGGCGCAGCGCCCACTGGCCGAAGATGTTGGCGACGAACATGCCGGTCAGCAACAAGGTGCCGACGACGACCACGAGCCCCAGGCCCGGCACGTCCAGCAACCGCTCCAGCGGATCGTGGAAGACCGGCGCCACCGCCTGCGTCGCGCCGACCAGCGCGCCGAAGATGCCGTTGATGATGCCCAGCACCCACAGCAGCACCCAGATGGTGACCGCCAGCGGCATCCAGACCAGCAGGCCCGTGATCAGATATTTCTTCACGACGCGCTCAGTCCTTGGCCGCGGGAGGGGGAGTCGGCGCGGGAGCCGGTGCCGGTGCCGGGCTGGCGGCAGCCTCGGCGGGGGCCGGAGCCGGTGCGGTGGCGGTGCCGCTGTTGGCACCGCCACCATTGCCGCCGCGGAAGTCGGTCACGTACCAGCCCGAGCCCTTCAGCTGGAAGCCCGCCGCCGTCACCTGCTTGGAAAAGGTCTCGGCGCCGCAGGCCGGGCAGGTGCTCAGCGGGGCATCGGAGATCTTTTGCAGCACGTCCTTGGCGTGACCGCAGGAACTGCAGCGGTAGGCGTAGATGGGCATGGGGCTAAACCGTTGATCGAAAACCCGAAATTATAGTTCGGGGTGGTGACAGGCTCAGACGGTCGGCTCGTCCGCCAGGCCGGCCACGTGCAGCTTGTGGTCCTTGCGATCGCGCATCACTTGCGGCATCAGCGAGCCGACGATGATGCCGACGAAGGCCGCGATCAGGCCGGCGAGCTGGCCGGGGAACGTTTCGCCCAGGGTGCTGACCTGCGGCAGGAAGACGATCCAGACGCCGATGCCGGCCACCAGCGAGAAGATCGCGCCCTGCGTGGTCGCACGCTTCCAGTACAGGCCCATCACCAGCGGCACGAAGGCGCCGACCAGGGTCACCTGGTAGGCCGAGGACACCAGGTCGAAAATCGGCGTGCCCTTCATCACGATCGCGTAGGCCAGCACCAGCGCGGCGAAGATCACGATGGTCGTGCGCATGGCCAGCAGCTGCTGGCGGTCGCTGGTGTGCGGGCGGATGTTTTTCAGGATGTTCTCGACGAAGCTGGTGGACGGCGCCAGCAAGGTGGCCGAGGACGTGCTCTTGATCGCCGACAGCAGCGCGCCGAAGAACAGGATCTGCATGATCAGCGGCATCTTGCTCAGCACGAACAGGGGCAGCAGCTTCTGGTACTCGCCCTGCACCAGGTCCAGCGCCTGCTGGCCCATCACGACGACGGCGGCGGAGACGATAAACATCGGAACCGCGGCGAAGAGGATGTAGCTGGCGCCGCCGATCATCGCGCCGTTGCGGGCGGTCTTCTCGTCCTTGGCCGACATCACGCGCTGGAACACGTCCTGCTGCGGGATGCTGCCCAGCATCATCGTGAGGCCGGCGCCGATGAACATGACCACATCGGTCAGCTTGGGCTCGGGCAGGAACTTGAACAGGTCCTTGTTCTGCGCCATCGCGAAGACCTTGTCGGCGCCGCCGGCCAGGTCGGCAGAGAAGATCGCGATGATCGACAGGCCGACGACCAGCACGATCATCTGGATGAAGTCGGTCCAGGCCACGGCCAGAAAGCCGCCGATGACGACGTAGATCAGCACGGCCAGGGTACCGACGATCATGCCCATGGTCTCGCTCATCGCGCCGTTGGTCAGCACCGAGAACACCAGGCCCAGCGCGGTGATCTGCGCCGCCACCCAGCCCAGGTACGACAGGATGATGGTGGCCGAGCAGAACACCTCCACGCCCTTGCCGAAGCGCTGGCGGTAGAAGTCGCCGATCGTCAGCAGGTTCATGCGGTAGAGCTTGGTGGCGAACAAGGCACCGACCAGGATCAGGCAGGTGCCGGCGCCGAAGGGGTCCTCGATGATCGCGTTGAGGCCGCCCTGCACGAACTTCGCCGGAATGCCCATCACCGTCTCGGCGCCGAACCAGGTGGCGAAGGTGGTCGTGACGACCATGATCAGCGGCAGCGAGCGGCCGGCGATCGCGAAATCGCTCGTGTTCTTGATCCGCGTGCCGGCCCACACACCCAGGCCCAAGGTGCCCAGCAGGTAAAGAACGACGAAGACGATCAGCGTGATGTTCATGTTGTTGGAGAAGATCGTGCGGCGGCCGCGACGGGCCGCATTATCGTCAATACATATGGAGATATCGCTGGGCCAGCAGGGTCAGAACGACCCCGGCGACGCCTCCGGCCAACACCCACAACAGGGCCTGCAGCATCCGGTTGGTGCGGCGCTGCTCATGCAATAGCAATGCCAGGTCGCGCTCACGCTCCGGCGCGACCTGCAGCTTGAGCGCGTCGTGCACCAGGCGCGGCAGCGCGGGCATCAGCTGCGCATAGCGCGGCGCTTCCTTCTTCAGCGAATTCAAGAGCGCGCGCCAGCCGACCTGCTCGTTCATCCAGCGCTCCAGGAAGGGCTTGGCCGTGGCCCACAGGTCCAGCTCCGGATCGAGCTGGCGGCCGAGGCCTTCGACGTTCAGCAACGTCTTCTGCAGCAGCACCAGCTGCGGCTGGATCTCGACGTTGAAGCGGCGCGAGGTCTGGAACAGGCGCATCAGCACCTGGCCCAGCGAGATGTCCTTCAGCGGCCGGTCGAAGTGCGGCTCGCAGACGGTGCGCACGGCGCTCTCCAGCTCGTCCACGCGGGTCTGCGGCGGCACCCAGCCGGACTCGATGTGCAGCTCGGCCACGCGCTTGTAGTCCCGCTGGAAGAAGGCGATGAAGTTCTGCGCGAGGTAGTCCTTGTCCACCTCGGTCAGCGTGCCCATGATGCCGAAGTCCAGCGCCACGTAGCGGCCGAAGGTGGCGGGCTCGATGCTCACCTGGATGTTGCCCGGGTGCATGTCGGCGTGGAAGAAGCCGTCGCGGAAGACCTGGGTGAAGAAGATCGTCACGCCGTCGCGGGCCAGCTTGGGGATGTCGATGCCGGCGGACTGCAGGCGTTCCAGCTGCGAGATCGGCACGCCCTTCATCCGCTCCATCACGATGACCTCGGAGCTGCACAGCGACCAGATCATCTCCGGCACCAGCACGAGGCCCAGGCCGTCCATATTGCGGCGCAGTTGCGCCGCGTTGGCCGCCTCGCGCACCAGGTCCAGCTCGTCGTGCAGGTAGGTGTCGAACTCGGCCACCACCTCGCGCGGCTTCAGGCGCCGGCCATCGGCCGAGAGCCGCTCGATCCAGCGGGCGAACACGCGCAGCAGCGCCAGATCGTCGTCGATGATGTCCAACATGCCCGGACGCAGCACCTTGACGGCCACCTCACGGCCGTCCTTCAGCGTCGCGAAATGGACCTGCGCGATGGAGGCGCTGGCCACCGGCTCGACATCGAAGCTGGCGAACAGATCCTCGACCCGGCTGCCGAAGGCCTTCTCGACCAGCGCGCGCGACACCTCGGCCGGGAACGGCGGCACGCGGTCCTGCAGCCGCGACAGCTCGGCGACGATGTCGGCCGGCAGCAGGTCGCGCCGGGTGGACAGCACCTGGCCGAACTTGACGAAGATCGGCCCCAGGTGTTCCAGCGCCATGCGCAGGCGAACGCCGCGCGGTGCCTCCCAGTTGCGGCCGACAGTGAAGGCGCGGCGCAGCCAGACGAAGCGCCGGCGCCGGAAGCCGGACAGCGCCAGATCGTCCAGGCCGTAGCGCAGGACCGTCCAGGCGATGACGAACAGCCGGGCGACGAATCTCATCGGGGGCGCAGCGAGGACGCACTGCGCGCCAGGCCGGCGAGCGCCTGCGCCACCGCCCTGCCCCAGCGCGCCAGCTGGTGCGCCGGCGCCGGGCCGACCAGCGCGGCCAGGTCATCGGCGATGTCCCAGCGCAGGTTGGCGATCAGCCAGTTGATCTCGCCGGCGAAGGCGGCGTCACCCTGCACGCTGACCTTGGGCCGTTCGCCGGTCAGCGCGCCGAGCGCCGCCAGGGCGGGGTTGGAGGCGTCCAGGCCGATGCGCAGCGCGTCGGCGGGCGCGGCATCGAGCCGTTCCCACAGGCCGGCGGGCGTCACGGCCAGCACCAGGTCCGGCGCCGCGGGCAGCAGGCCCGGCCAGTTCTCCAGGTGCAGCACGACGGCGCGACCGGCAAAGGGCGCCAGGCGGGCGGTGGCCACGCTCTCGCGCGAGATCACGTGGTTCAGCAGCAGCACCAGGCGATCCTGCACCGCCGGTGCCACGAGGGCAGTCCATTCTTGAAGCATGGCGGGATTGTAGGCAGGGCCATCCTGTCGCCGGAGGAAAGGACGGCCGGAGCGCCCCGCTGAACCGTCATCGAATTGAGAGAGAATCTGCGCCCACGGGAGGGGTGGGCGGCCGCCACGCCGCAATAGGAACCTGAGGGACCCAGGAGAGATGTTCGAGGACCGAAGCTACAAGAGGACGTTCTACAGCGCACCGCAGTCGGTTGAATCCCTCGTCGCCGCGTTCCTCGAGCCGGGCCTCATCGTCCTGTGCTTCCTGTCCGTCAACGCCTGGTTCGGTGAGCCGGTGCTGCGCTCCACGCTGACCCTGTGCCTGCTGGTCTTCGCCCTGACCTTCCCCGGCCGCAACCGCTTTGCCGAGCACCCCGCCAGCGCCACCATCGACGTCATCTCGTCCTGGACGGTGCTGCTGGTCATCCTGGCGCTGTGTGGCTACGCGACGAACAGCCTCGGCTATTTCGAGGAGCCGGTGCTGCTCTGGTGGGCCGGCCTCACGCCGCTGGTGCAGGTGGCGGCGGTGGAGATCGGCCGCCAGGTGCGGCGCTGGCACTCGCGCAAGGCCGCCTCGCGGCGTTCGGCCGTCATCATCGGCGCCGGCGCGCTGGGCGCGAAGGTGGCCCATGCGCTGCGCGACATCGAAGGCGTCGAGTTCCTGGGCTTCTTCGACGACCGCTCCGAGAGCCGCCTGCATCCGGAGGCCGCGACCGAGCTGCGCGGCTCGCTCGGCGAGGTCAGCGACTTCGTCCGCGCCAAGAGCGTGCGCGAGGTCTACATCACCTTGCCGCTGGGCTCGCAGCCGCGCATCGTGCAACTGCTCGAGAACATCCAGGGCACGACCGCCTCGCTCTTCTTCGTGCCCGACGTGTTCGGCATCAGCATCATCCAGGGCCGGCTGCAGGACATCAACGGCGTGCCGGTCGTCGGCATTTGCGAGACACCGTTTACAGGCACTAACGAATTGGTCAAGCGGATCAGCGACATCGTTCTGTCCTCGCTGATCCTGCTGCTGATCTCGCCGATCCTGCTGGCCGTGGCGATCGGCGTGAAGCTCAGTTCCAGCGGGCCGGTGATCTTCAAGCAGCGCCGCAACGGGCTCGATGGCGAGGAGATCATCGTCTACAAGTTCCGCTCGATGCGCACCCAGGACAACGGGCGCGACGTCAAGCAGGCGATCAAGGGCGACCCGCGCGTGACGCCCTTCGGCGCCTTCATTCGCCGCACCTCGCTGGACGAGCTGCCGCAGTTCGTCAACGTGCTGCAGGGTCGCATGAGCATCGTCGGCCCGCGCCCGCACGCGGTGGCCCACAACGAGGAATACCGCAAGCTGATCAAGGCCTACATGGTGCGCCACAAGGTCAAGCCGGGCATCACTGGCTGGGCGCAGGTCAACGGCATGCGCGGCGAGACCGACACGATCGAGAAGATGCAGGCCCGCGTCGAATACGATCTGGAGTACCTGCGCAACTGGTCCCTGGCGCTCGATCTGCAGATCATCCTCCGCACGGTGCGGCTGGTGATCTCCGACCGGCATGCGTATTAATACCGCTCGGGGCCCGGAACTTTGCTCGCAATCCCCTGGTGCCCCTCAGGCACGGGGGCTGGTGCAGACAAGCCCGCCGCCACACTGCCGCCCGGCATACCTGCCGTCACCGCATCGAGGAATTTCATGGTTCACGCAATGACCCGCAACAAGACATCGAGGCTCGCCCGCATCGGCCTGGGCCTGAGCCTGGGAGTGGCGGGCACCGTCGTGCATGCAGACCCGAACCCGTACTACCTGGGCGGCTCGCTGGGCGTCACGCGGGTCTCCAACGTCTACCGCACGTCCACGGACGAGAACAGCGACACCGTCACCACGGCCAGCCTGCTTGCCGGGGTCGACCAGCAGATCGGCCGCCAGCATCTGACGGCTGATGCCACGTTGCAGCAGAATCGCTACGCTACCAACGACATCCTGAACAACAACGGCTACACGCTGCGCAGCAACCTGGACTGGGCCACGGCTGGGCGCATCTCCGGCACGCTGAGCGCCAGCGCGACGCGCCAGCTCGCCAACTACAACGCCGCAGGCGTCAGCCAGCCGGTGTTCGAGAAAAACATCGAGAACGACCGCCGGTACCAGGCGCTGATCCGCATCGGCCTGGTCACGCGCTGGTCGGCCGAGGCGAGCTACACACACAACAGCCAAGAGTTCAGCCTGATCGAATACAGCGCGCTGAACTTCAGCCAGAACGCGGGCTCGCTGGGCCTCGTCTACCGGCCCAGCGACCTGCTACGCCTGGGCCTGGCGTTCCGCCACACGGAAGGCGAGTATCCGCAATATCCGCTCAGCATCGGCGGCGGCGTCTTCTCCTTCTATGTGGACGACACCTTCAAGCGCAACGACGTGGATTTCACCGGAACCTGGCAGCCCACCGGGTCGAGTAACGTGACCACCCGGCTCAGCTGGACCAACAACCGACATGACCCGGCCGAGAGCCTCAGCTATCGGGGACTCACCGGCTCGCTCGGCTGGAACTACAGCCCTGGCGGTCGCTGGACCTTCTCCGCCCAGCTCACCCGTGACACCGGCGAGCAGGCCACGTTGCTGGGACCGAGCCAGAACCGCGTCGGCAACAGCGTCCAGCTCAACACCAGCTACGACCTGACCAGCAAGATCGCGCTGACCGGCTCAGCCAGCGCGCGCCGCGGTACCTACCGCAGCATCACCGACGCTCCGGACGCCTTTGACAACGACCACAGCGTCAGCCTCGGCACGCGATTTGCATATTCCCGCTCGCTGTCGCTGAGCTGCCAGGCCTATCGCACCGGCCGCTCCAGCAGCGTCAGCTACAACAATTTCAATGCGACCGGGGTGGGCTGCACCGCGCAGGCGCTGGTGTACTGACCCCTTCTGCGCAAGGACCCCATGAGCTCAGCACCGACGATCCTCCTCACCGGCGCCACCGGCTACATCGCCTCGCACACCTGGTTGGCCCTGCTGGCCGCCGGCTTCGAGGTGGTGGGCGTCGACGACTTCTCCAACAGCTCGCCCGAGGTGCTAAACCGCCTTGCCAAGCTCGCCGGCAGCGCGCCGGTATTCGAGGCCGCGGACGTCTGCGATCGCGAGACCATGCTGGCCGTGTTCGCGCGCCACCAGCCTGATGCGGTGGTGCACTTCGCGGCCTACAAGGCCGTCGGCGAATCGACCGCCAAGCCACTGGACTACTACCGCAACAACGTCGGCGGCCTCGTCAACATCTGCGAGGTGATGCTGCGCAACGGCTGCCGGCGCATGGTCTTCAGCTCCAGCGCCACCGTCTACGGCGTGCCCGAAAGCCTGCCGCTGCGCGAGGACGCAGCGCTCTCCGCCGTGAACCCCTACGGCCAGACCAAGCTGATCGGCGAGACCATCCTGCGCGACCTCGGCGCCGCCGACACCGCCTGGCAGACCGCCTGCCTGCGCTACTTCAACCCGGTCGGCGCGCACGAGAGCGGCTCGATCGGCGAAGACCCGCGCGGCACGCCGAACAACCTGATGCCCTACGTGGCGCAGGTGGCCGTCGGCCGCCGCCCGCGCCTGTCGGTGTTCGGCGGCGACTACCCGACGCCCGACGGCACTGGCGTGCGCGACTACATCCATGTGGTCGACCTGGCCGAAGGCCACGTCGCCGCGCTGCGCTTCCTGCTGGGCGGCAAGGAATCGATCACTTGCAATCTCGGCACCGGCCGCGGCTACAGCGTGCTGGACCTGGTCAAGGCCTACGAGAAGGCCAGCGGCAAGCCCGTGCCCTACGACATCGTGCCGCGCCGGCCCGGCGACGTCGCCGCCTGCTATGCCGACCCGGCACTGGCACGCGAGCGCCTGGGCTGGGAGGCGCACCACGACCTCGACCGCATGTGCGCCGACAGCTGGCGCTGGCAGAGCATGAACCCGCTGGGCTTCGAAGCCAGCTGACCGACAATCCCCGGCGGCCAACCCAGCCGCCTTTTTGCTTTTAGAAGACCTGCACGATGAGCAAGATCGAAGTCCAACCCGTCATCATGGCC
This sequence comes from Roseateles agri, assembly GCF_034043675.1. Lineage (NCBI taxonomy): Bacteria > Pseudomonadati > Pseudomonadota > Betaproteobacteria > Burkholderiales > Sphaerotilaceae > Roseateles > Roseateles agri. Next base: position 170,541 of record NZ_JAXCLA010000002.1, read on the forward strand.
GGCGGCAGCGGCACGCGCCTGTGGCCGCTGTCCCGCGCCGGTTATCCGAAGCAGTTCCTGGTCCTGGCCGGCAACACCAGCCTGTTCCAGCAGGCCACCACGCGGCTGGCCGCACTGGCCGATAACGCGATCACCGTCGCCGGACCGGTGGTCGTCGGCAACGAAGAGCACCGCTTCATGGTGCTGGACCAGCTGCGCGAGGTGCAGCTCGACCCCAGCGCGGTGCTGCTGGAGCCGATGGGTCGCAACACGGCGCCGGCATTGACGCTGGCCGCGCTGCAGGCGCTGGAAGGCGGCACCGATCCGGTGCTGGTCGTCACCCCGGCGGACCAGACGGTCACCGATGCCGCCGCCTTCACGGCCGCGCTGCGCCGCGCTGTCGCCGAGGCGGCCGAAGGCGCGATCGTCATCCTGGGCATCACGCCCGACCGCCCGGAAACCGGCTACGGCTACATCCGCACGCAGGAAGACGCCGCGGGCCTGGCCGTGGCGCAGTTCGTCGAGAAGCCCGACGCCGCCACGGCGCAGCGCTACGTCGACGAAGGCAACTACTTCTGGAACAGCGGCATGTTCGTGCTGCGCGCCAGCGTCTGGATGAAGGCGCTGGAGCGCTTCAGACCCGACATCGCCGCCGCGACCCGCGCCTCGTGGACGCCTCGCCAGAACGATGCCAAGTTCGTCCGCCCCGGCAAGGCCGAGTTCGCCGCCGTGCCCTCCGAATCGGTCGACTACGCGGTGATGGAGCGCTGCCCCGGCAGCGAGTTCCCGCTGCGCATGGTGCCGCTGGCCGCCGGCTGGAACGACCTCGGCGCCTGGGAAGCCGTCTGGCAAGTGGCCGACAAGGACGAATCCGGCAACGCCTTCAAGGGCGACGCGATCTTCAGCGACAGCCGCAACTCGCTGGTGCATGCGACGAGCCGCCTGGTCAGCGTGGTCGGGCTGGACGACGTCGTCGTCGTCGAGACGGCCGACGCGGTGCTGGTCAGCGACCGCGCGCGCAGCCAGGACGTGAAGAACATCGTCAAGAAGCTGGAAGCCGAGAAGCGCGGCGAGCAGACGCTGCACCGCAAGGTCCACCGCCCCTGGGGCTGGTACGACAGCATCGACAACGGCCCGCGCCATCAGGTCAAGCGCATCATGGTCAAGCCCGGCGCCTCGCTGAGCCTGCAGATGCATCACCACCGCGCCGAGCACTGGATCGTCGTCTGCGGCACCGCCGAGATCACCAACGGCGACAAGGTGATGCTGCTGTGCGAGAACCAGAGCACCTACATCCCGCTGGGTCAGACGCACCGTCTCGCGAATCCGGGCAAGGTGCCGCTGGAGATCATCGAAGTCCAGTCCGGCTCCTACCTGGGCGAAGACGACATCGTCCGATTCGAAGACACCTACGGGAGGAAGTAAACCTATGACCATTCTTGTCACCGGCGGCGCCGGTTTCATCGGCAGCAACTTCGTGCTGGACTGGCTGAAGCAGTCCGACGAGCCCGTCGTCACGCTCGACGCGCTGACCTATGCCGGCAATCTCGAGAACCTCGCCTCGCTGGACGGCGATGCGCGCCACAGCTTCGTCAAGGGCGACATCTGCGATCGCGCGCTGATCGACCAGTTGCTCGCCACGCACAAGCCGCGCGCCCTCGTCCACTTCGCCGCCGAGAGCCACGTGGACCGCTCGATCAGCGGCCCCGGCGCCTTCATGCGCACGAACATCGAAGGCACCTACACGCTGCTCGAAGCCGCCCGCGCCTACTGGTCGGGCCTGGGCGATGAAGCGAAGGCCGCCTTCCGCTTCCATCACGTGTCGACGGACGAGGTCTACGGTTCGCTGCAGGCCGACGATCCGCAGTTCGCCGAGACCAAGGCCTACGAGCCCAACAGCCCCTACTCGGCCAGCAAGGCCGCCAGCGACCACCTGGTGCGCGCCTGGCACCACACCTACGGCCTGCCGGTCATCACGACCAACTGCTCGAACAACTACGGGCCCTATCACTTCCCCGAGAAGCTGATCCCGCTGATGATCGTCAACGCCCTCGCCGGCAAGCCGCTGCCGATCTACGGCGACGGCCAGAACGTGCGCGACTGGCTCTACGTCACCGATCACGCCAGCGCCATCCGCGCGGTGCTGGCCGGCGGCCGGCTGGGCGAGACCTACAACGTCGGCGGCTGGAACGAGATGACGAACCTGGAGATCGTCAACACGGTCTGCGAACTGCTCGACGAGCTGCGCCCCGATGCCACTGGCAGCTACAAGCGCCTGATCACCTACGTGAAGGACCGCCCCGGCCACGACCGCCGCTACGCGATCGACGCCCGCAAGATCGAGCGCGAACTCGGTTGGCGCCCCGCCGAGACCTTCGCCACCGGCATCCGCAAGACGGTGCAGTGGTACCTGGACAACCCCGAGTGGGTGCAGCGCGTGCAGAGCGGCGCGTACCGTGAATGGGTTCAGGCTCAGTACGCCCAGGCATGAAGCTCCTCCTCCTCGGAAAGAACGGGCAGCTCGGCTGGGAGCTGCAGCGCGCGCTGAGCCCGCTGGGCGAGGTGGTCGCGCTGGATCGCCACAACGGCGGAGATCTTGCGAACACCGCTGCACTGCTGGCTGCCGTGCGCGCCGCCGCGCCCGACGTCATCGTCAATGCCGCCGCCTACACCGCGGTGGACAAGGCCGAGTCCGACGCCGACGCTGCGCGCCAGATCAACGCCACCGCTCCCGGCCTGCTGGCTGAAGAAGCCGCGAAGCTCGGCGCCCTGCTGGTCCACTACAGCACCGACTACGTGTTCGACGGCAGCGGCGATCAGGCACGCAATGAAGACGCCTCCACGGCGCCGCTGAGTGTCTACGGCAGCACCAAGCTCGCCGGCGAAGAGGCCATCCGCGCCAGCGGCTGCGCCCACCTGATCCTGCGCACCAGCTGGGTCTTCGCGGCACGCGGCGGCAATTTCGCCAAGACCATGCTGCGGCTGGCCGCGGAGCGCGAGCAGTTGAAGGTCATCGCCGACCAGATCGGCGCGCCCACCGGTGCCGACCTGCTGGCCGACCTCAGCGCGCACATGATCGTTGCGACCCGGGCCCGGCCCGCGCTTGGTGGCACCTACCACGCGGCGGCGGCGGGCGAGACCTCCTGGCACGCCTACGCGCAGCACGTGATCGAGTTCGCCCGCGCGCGCGGCACTGCCGTGAAAGTGGCGCCGGAGCAGATCCTGCCGATCCCCACGACCGACTACCCCACGCCGGCCCGCCGCCCGCTGAACTCGCGCCTGGACACGGCGAAGCTCGCACGCAACTTCGGCCTGCGCCTGCCGCCCTGGCAGCAGGGCGTGGACCGCATGCTCAACGAAATCCTCTGATCAGGAAGGCCCCGACCATGACGACGAAGACCCGCAAAGGCATCATCCTCGCCGGCGGCTCAGGCACGCGGCTGCATCCGGCCACGCTGGCCCTGAGCAAGCAGCTGCTGCCCGTCTACGACAAGCCGATGGTCTACTACCCGCTCAGCACCCTGATGCTGGCGGGCATTCGCGACATCCTGCTGATCAGCACCCCGCAAGACCTGCCCCGCTTCGAAGCGCTGCTGGGCGACGGCTCGCGCTGGGGCATCAACCTCAGCTACTGCGTGCAGCCCAGCCCCGATGGCCTGGCCCAGGCCTTCATCCTCGGCAAGGACTTCATCGGCGGCGCGCCGAGCGCGCTGGTGCTCGGCGACAACATCTTCTACGGCCACGACTTCGCCACGCTGCTGCGCGAGGCGGACGAAACGCCGACCGGCGCCTCCGTCTTCGCGTATCACGTGACCGACCCCGAACGCTACGGCGTGGTCGAGTTCGACGCGGCCAAGAAGGCCCTGTCCATCGAGGAAAAGCCCAAGGCCCCGAAGAGCAACTACGCCGTGACCGGCCTGTACTTCTACGACGAGCAGGTCTGTGACATCGCCGCCGCCATCAAGCCCAGCCCGCGCGGCGAGCTGGAGATCACCGACGTCAACGCCCAGTACCTGCGCCAGGACCAGCTCCAGGTGGAGATCATGGGCCGCGGCTACGCCTGGCTCGACACGGGCACGCACGACAGCCTGCTCGAAGCCGGCCAGTTCATCGCCACGCTGGAGAAGCGCCAGGGCCTGAAGGTCGCCTGCCCCGAGGAGATCGCCTTCCGCAGCGGCTGGATCGATGCTGAACAGCTCGCCGCGCTGGCCAAGCCGCTGGCCAAGAACGGCTACGGCCAGTACCTGCAGAAGATCCTCACCGAGACGGTGTACTAATAATGAAAATCACCCCCACCGCCCTGCCCGAAGTCCTGATCGTCGAGCCCAAGGTCTTCGGCGACGCCCGCGGCTTCTTCACCGAGAGCTGGAACGAGAAGGTCTTCAACGAGGCCGTCGGCGCTGCTGTCGGCTTCGTCCAGGACAACCACTCCCGCTCGGCCCGCGGCGTGCTGCGCGGCATGCACTTTCAGCTGGGCGAAGACGCCCAGGGCAAGCTGGTGCGCTGCGTCGCCGGCGCCGTGTTCGACGTGGCCGTGGACATGCGCCGCAGCAGCCCCAATTTCGGCCGCTGGGCCGGCGTCGAACTCACGGCCGAGAACCATCGCCAGCTCTGGGTGCCGCCCGGCTTCGCGCACGGCTTCCTGGTGCTGAGCGAGACGGCGGACTTCCTCTACAAGACCACGGCCTACTACGCGCCGCAGGCCGAAGGCAGCCTGCGCTGGGACGATCCGACGGTGGGCATCGAGTGGCCCGACCTCGGCATCGCGCCGCTGCTGGCGGACAAGGATGCGAAGGCGCCGGCGCTGGCCGACGCCAAGACCTTCGACTAAGGTCTTACCGCCCGGGTGTACCACGGCCAATGCCGTGGTGCTCGATGCCCAGCGCCTTCATCAACGAAGGCTCGTACTGGTTCCGCCCGTCGAACACCACCGGCTGCTTCAGCGCAGCCTTGATGCCGTCGAAGTCCGGGCTCTTGAATTCCTTCCACTCGGTGACGAGCAGCAGCGCATCGGCGCCTTCCAGCGCCGCGTCGGCCTTGTCGGCGAAGCTCAGGCCCGGGCGTTCGCCCAGGATCCGCTTCGCCTCGGTCATCGCCACCGGGTCATAGGCCGACAGCGTCGCGCCGCGGCTGAGCAGTTCCTCGACGATCACCAATGCCGGCGCCTCGCGCATGTCGTCGGTGTTCGGCTTGAAGGCCAGGCCCCACAGCGCGAAGCGGCGGCCCGTGAGGTCAGCACCGAAGCGCGTCACGACCTTGTCCACCAGCACGCGCTTCTGACGCTCGTTGGCCTCTTCCACCGCTGTCAGCACGCGCAACGGAATGCCCTCGTCCTGCGCGGCACGCACGAGCGCCTTCACGTCCTTCGGGAAGCAGGAGCCGCCGTAGCCCGCGCCGGCATAGAGGAAGCTGTAGCCGATACGTGGGTCGGAGCCAATGCCGCGGCGCACCAGCTCGATGTCCGCGCCGACCTTCTCGGCCAGCAGCGCCAGCTCGTTCATGAAGCTGATCCGCGTGGCCAGCATCGCGTTGGCGGCGTACTTCGTGAACTCCGCGCTGCGCAGGTCCATCACCTGCATGCGATCGTGGTTGCGGGTGAAGGGCGAGTACAGCGCGCGCATCAGCAGCGTGGCCTGCTCGTCGTCGGAGCCGACGATGATGCGGTCCGGCTTCATGAAGTCCTCGACCGCCGCGCCTTCCTTCAGGAACTCGGGGTTGCTGACGACGCCGAACTGCACCTCGACGCCACGCTTGGCCAGCTCCTCGTCGATCGCGGCCTTGACCTTGTCGGCCGTGCCCACCGGCACCGTGCTCTTGTCGACGATGACCTTGTAGTCCGTCATCCGCTGGCCGATCGAGCGCGCGGCGGCGATCACGTATTGCAGGTCGGCCGAGCCGTCTTCATCGGGCGGCGTGCCAACGCCGATGAACAGGATGGTGCCGTGCTGCACGGCCATGTCCACATTGGTCGTGAACTGCAGGCGGCCGGCTTCGACGTTGCGGCGCACCACCTCCAGCAGGCCCGGTTCGTGGATGGGGATCTCGCCCTCGTTGAGGATGCGGATCTTCTCCGGGTTCACGTCCAGGCAGACCACATGGTTGCCCATCTCGGCCAGGCAGGCGCCAGTGACGAGGCCCACATAGCCAGTGCCGATCGCAGTAACTTTCATCGAACTCTTTCGCTCAAACCTTGTAATAGTCGCGGTACCACGTGACAAAGCGTTGAATGCCCTCGGGCACCGGCGTCGCCGGGCGGAAGCCAGTCCATTCGGCCAATTCCTCGACATTCGCGTGCGTGGCCGGCACGTCGCCGTCCTGCAGCGGCATGAAGTTCTTTTGCGCCTCGCGGCCGGTGGCCTGCTCGATCGCCTCGATGAATTCCATCAGCTGGATCGGCGCATGGTTGCCGATGTTGAACACGCGGTAGGGCGCGTTCGAGCGGGCTGGGTCGCTCTTGATCGGGTCGTAGTCCGGATCGGCCGTGGCCGGGCGGTCCAGCACACGCACGACACCTTCGGCGATGTCGTCGATGTAGGTGAAGTCGCGGATCATCTTGCCGTGGTTGAACACGTTGATCGGCTTGCCTTCGAGAATGGCCTTGGTGAACAGGAACAGCGCCATGTCCGGACGGCCCCAGGGACCGTAGACGGTGAAGAAGCGCAGCCCCGTGGTCGGCAGGCGGAACAGGTGGCTGTAGGTGTGCGCCATCAGTTCGTTGGCCTTCTTCGTCGCCGCATACAGGCTCACCGGATGGTCGACGCTGTGGTGCTCCGAGAACGGCATCAGCGTGTTGCCGCCGTAGACGCTGGAACTGGACGCGTAAGCCAGGTGCTGCACGCCGCTGTGCCGGCAGCCCTCAAGAATGTTGGTGAAGCCGACGATGTTGCTGTCGATGTAGGCGTGCGGGTTCTCGATCGAGTAACGCACGCCGGCCTGCGCAGCCAGGTGGACGACGCGATCAAAGCCGCCTTCGGCGAACAGCTTGGCCATGCCGGTGCGGTCTGCGACGTCCATCTGCACGAACGAGAAGCCCGGCTTGCCGGCCAGTCGAGCCAAGCGGTTGTGCTTGAGCCGTGGATCGTAGTAGTCGTTCAGATTGTCCAGGCCGACGACCTGATCTCCACGCGCCAGCAGGATCTGGCTGACATGCATGCCGATGAAGCCGGCGGCGCCGGTGACGAGTACTTTCACGAGCGATCCCTTGTTGGTCCTTGGCAGCTCGCGGAGTCACGAGCGCCGGCAACTATTGTCACCCAGGGGAGTGACCGCCGGCGCCGCCCGCTGCGCCTTACGTCACGCTCCCTCGACACAATGGCGCCTCTAGAATCCGCGAGCCCCGGGTGGAACCCCGACAACGGCGCCCCGGCCCTTGTGTCGCATATCGCAGTCAACGTCTGATGAAAAACCAATCACCGCGCATAGAGCTCATGGGCTGCAAGATCGACAACCTGTCGATGGAAGAGACGCTCCAGACCATTGAAGGCTTCATCGCCAGCGGCGAGCCGCACCAGCACGTTGTCGTCAATGTGGATAAGCTGGTCAAGGCCCAGAAGGATCCGGCACTCCGTCAGATCATCAACGACTGCGCGCTCATCAACGTCGACGGCATGCCGGTGGTCTGGGCCTCTCGCCTGTTGGGCAAGCCGCTCAAGGAGCGCGTGGCAGGCGTTGACCTGTTCGAAAGCCTGATGCGGCGCTCAGCCGAAAAGGGCTGGCGGGTTTACCTGCTAGGAGCGAAAGAGGACATCGTCTCTCGCGTCCGCGACATCTACGCCAACAAGTACCCCGGACTGGTCTTCGCCGGCTATCGAAACGGTTACTGGAAGCCTGACGAGGAAGGCGCCATCGTGCAGCAGATTGCCGAGGCCAAGGCTGACCTGCTCTTCGTCGCCATCAGCTCTCCGAAGAAGGAGCAGTTCCTCGGCGCTTACCAGGCGACCATGAAGATTCCGTTCGCCATGGGCGTAGGCGGCACCTTCGACGTCGCCGCTGGGAAGGTCAAGCGTGCACCTGTATGGATGCAGAAGGTCGGATTGGAGTGGTTCTATCGATTCCTGCAGGAGCCACGCCGCATGTTTCGGCGCTACTTCATCGAAGACATGGCTTTCTTCGGATTGCTGTTGAAGGAATGGCGAAAACAAAGCAGTTGAACCGCCCCGAGAGGGGCACAACTCCTTTCTAATCAATCGTCAACACAATGGCGGCAGAATTCGCGCCGCAGTCTGTCCATTCTCAGAAGATCGCAGTTGCGCCTGCTTGGAGTGCCAGCATGAAGTTCTCGCTCGATCGCGTCGTCGCTCACTGGACCTTCGCCCGAACCGCATGCGTGCTGTCGGCCTTCATCGCAGCGTCAGCACTAGCGGCGACACAGGGCCTGTCGGTGACCACGATACGCGCCGGCACGGGCCTGTCAGAGGCCGATGAACCCGCCTGTGTGCCTGGTGAAGGCGATTTCATGGATCGTCTGCCTCTGCATGCGCGCCGCGTAGCGCCGCGCGACTGCGCAACCGTAGATAGCAAGACGCCTCAGTTTTCCTGGGCTCAGCCGGGAGACCGGGACCCATCCATACCGTGGGCCTTCACACTGCGCCGAGCAGGAAGCCACGAACTCGTCGCAGTGCGCACCATCCCCGTGCCGCGTATTTCACTCAGCCAGCCCAAACTTGCCCCTGGCAACTACGAATGGGACGTTGTCTACACGACCAAATCGGGTCGTCAAACGCGCAGCGGCGTGCGGCGGTTCCAAGTCGCTGGTGATGTACCGGTCGACTGGCCATCTGGTGCCGATGTGGCAGCCCGTGTCGCCGAGCGCCCCCATCCGAGAATGCTGCCGACGGGAACGAGCTTTGCACGCATCGGCGATTTGGCCAAGAAAGGTGAGTTGAAGGGCGCCTTTGCGGGTTTGACCAACACGGCCATGGCCGCCGCCACCGCCCCACCCCTGGTTGAGCCCACTGCCGGCCGCTCGGCCTATGCAACAGAAGCCGCCTATGCAGCCGCAGTCAACAACTCCAAAAATCTGCTCGCGCTTGAGCGGCGTCGAATTGAAGCGCTCGGGCTGCTCGGCCGCTTCGCAGGAAATGACAGCTATACGAGCAAGGGAGTAGCGCGGTTGATGTCGCTGGCAACTTGGAATCCCGACGGAATCACCAGCGAAGCGGCCCAGGATCAGTCGAATCGCGAGATTTACCTCGCGCTGGCGCAAGGACTGGATCTCTATGCCGAGCAACTTGGCCCGAGCGACGTCGCGCTGATCGTGAAGGCGCTCAGGAGCCGTTTGGCTCAGGCGCGCAGAAGCCAGTCAGCGGTTGACACCTATCCGTACAACCCCCACCCACTCACGGCTGGCCAGTACGTATTGGAAGCACTGCTGTATTCGGTCGGCACGCCAGGCTTCCCTGAAGCGTCCGCGTGGTTGTCCGAAGCCTACGAAGACCTCATCAACACCACAGACACCTTCATGACCGATGACGGTGGTTACGGCAATGGCGTGGCCTATGCGTGGTATGCGATGACAACGCTGCCCTATTCGATGGCGGCTTTGAAGATCATGGCCGGAGTTGACTTGACGCAGCATCCCGCCGTCGCCCAGTTCGGCGAGTTTTTGATCGCCTTCACTGCCCCAGCCGGCTCGCACATGAGCGCGTTCGGTGACGGTGCAGAGTTGACCGACAACTATCAGCGCTTTGCATGGGAGAGTTTCCGACTCTACGCCGCACTGATGCAGAAGCCGATGTACGACTGGTACTGGCGCTTCGCTGCAAGCAACGTCAACAAGACCGCCTATCCAGGAGCCTGGCCGTTCATGGTCCTTGGCTCGGAAGCCAAGACTGCTTCTACACCTAAAGCACCCACCCGCCAGTCCTGGGTCTTTCCCGATGCCGGTATGGCGGCCCTGCACTCGGACAGCGCCAGCCCGCAGCGCACCAGCATCTACTTCAGATCTAGCCGCTTTGGCAGCTTCAATCACTCACACGCAGACCAGAACAGTTTCGCGCTGGTCTCTCACGGTCGGAGTCTGCTGGTGAGCGGCGGCTACTACCCGTACTACATGTCCCCTCACCATGCGAACGTCACGCGAGCGACGCGCTACAAGAATGCATTGACCTTCGATGGCGGTATTGGCCAGGCTGAGCCTGTTACCGCGCCAACATCACCTGGACGGCCGTTGGAATCCATGGAAGCTAGCGGTCGACTGACAAACGCTTTCGACAACGGCGAGTGGGCCATAGTCACCGGTGACGCAACGAGGGCCTATCAGGGCTATGACAACCGAACCAAGGCCTGGGTGCCGCTCCTTAGCAATGCGATACGCACCGTGGCCTATCAGCGTCAGTTGCGGGTCGTGGTCATCTATGACTGGGCAACCAGTGGAAAGCCGCGGCGCTGGGAGCTGAATTTCAATGCACTGAACTCGATCGCAGTCGACGGCGGCACGGCGAGGATCACAAACGAGACGAGTTCGGCATGCATGGAAGTCTATGGGCCGGATGGCGCGTTTGCCACGACGAAGGGGTTCGCCATTGCACCCGAGGTCCCCTCGCCCGATCAATATCAGTTGCGCTTCACTGCAGCCGTCGCCAGCCAACAGTTGGGCGCTGTAACCGTTATCCGAGAGGATTGCCGCCCGCTCAAAGTTTCGGTGGACTGGAATGGAACTACTGCGAGTGTCAGCCTGGGCACTGAAAACGCGGCCTCGTTCAGTCGAGGCGAAGTGACGCTTCGCTAAGTCCTATCTACCCAATCGCGCGCCGGCTGACAACCGGCCACCTCAAGATCCCCGACGAACATGTCAATTTCGATGAGCCCATGGACTGCACTGCGAGCCGATGTCCACCGTCAATGCGGCCGATTCGGCTACGGTCTTCTGATAAGGGCGGCCCTGTCGAATCGAACATTTCGACCCGTCATGACGCTCAGGTTGTGCCAAGGCATCGCGGAATCTAGGCAGCCCCTTCGCTCGACGCTACCCGTCTTCAAACTAATGCATCGATTCACCACGCATTTGGCTGCCATGGATCTGCCCTGGAGTACTCAGATCGGGGCAGGTTTGGCGCTCACTCATGGCTGGGCTCTCGTCGTAAACGGTGGGGCCAAGATCGGATGCAACGTCACGCTGTTTCATGGCGTCACCCTAGGCCGCCGCGACAGAATTTCTCAAGACGGTGTTCGTGTGACCGAATATCCCGTCATTGAAGATCAGGTCTGGATCGGCCCCCATGCCATCGTCGTTGGCGGCGTCACCATCGGTCGCGGCAGCAGGATCGGCGGTGGTGCATTCGTTGCCGAGAATGTGCCACCATACTCGATCGTGATGGGGAATCCGTCGGCAATCGTGAAGAGCGGCTGTACACCAGACGTCATGAACCCGGCGCCCATCTGAACGTCACAGGCTAGTGCTCAGCTGAATCAGATGTTCCGCCAACTTCCAGAACTGTCAGCCACGATTGATTCCCCGCCACCTCGGCCTCAACGACGCAGCAGGTTGCAGCTTCACGTTGTAGATAGGAGCCCGAGTACCAGCCCTGCGGCATCGAGTCATCGCCGCGAACCAGCCACGCTTGACAATGCGCAGGTAGCGTCATAGTCAGAGCGCGATTCCCGACGGTAGCGACCAGCTCTTGTGGCTGCAAACGCACCTGGACGCCAGGTGCGAAGTGCCATGTCCATCGTGCTCGGTGCCCCGCTCGACATTCAAAGGTGTCAAGCACTTCTAGGCGTCGCTGCGTGGCTCGGTAATGCCACTTGCGTCGATGCGTGACCGGATCTTGAAGGCGTGAATAGCCATCGTGCTCTGCTTCGAGAATTTGCTCATGGTCGCCCTCGAACCACGCCTGCGTCGTGGTTCGAGCATGCCTGATCCACATGAACGGTCCGGCACTCAAGGATTGCTCCTCGTCGTCCAGCATCACGGTGTTGTGAGCCGCGGTCGAACGGAAGAAACGTCGCCACTCCGGATGAGCGCTGTAACAGCCAGTACCGGGGTCGACCAGGAAAGCCCGAGCTCCGACAGACAGCGTGAAGGAAAGCGCATCTGCATGCCCGTGAGCAGCGATCGACAGATAGCCGAGAGGGCCCACATCCGCGACGATGCGAATGGCATCGGATTGATCTCCAGCATCTCCAAGTACGACATAGCCGCCCCGGCGGAAATCGCGCCGTGGCGCCAGGCTGCCGGGCTGCAGCTCATTCCAGAGCGAGGGGCCATTCGGCCCCAACCACCAGAGCAGGGCATCCGGTTGCGCACCAGCACTTGTCTTGAAATCTGCCCGGCCTCTCAGCACGGCCGACACAGCCATCAACTCGCGCCACACAGGGCGCTCCGAAAGCGTCAGCTTCAGCGCCGCTCCATCGTCGGCATCCCCGAACTGAGGCAAATTGCCCGCCGCATCGGCGACATGAGCAGGAAATTCCACAGCACTTTCCAGGCGTTGCCAGAACTGGCTCGAGAACCGGTCTCTCGATTCGATCGGAACCAGTGCTGCTGCCAGGAAAAGCTCGTTGACAAAACTCTGGTAGGCAAATGCCTGTTCACGATTGACACCATCCTCCGTGTACTGCCGAGCCATCTCTCGCTCCAACAGCGCATGCGAGCGAGCCTGCCAAGCGGCACTCTCCGGCCACAGAGGCCATGTTTGCGCCGCAACAAACCAACCGGCGGCCTCGCCGACCAGATGATTGTTTGCGGAGGAATACAAGGAGAGATGACGCGAGATAAATCGTTGCTGGAGATACAACGCCTCATAGAAGCGCTCAAGCAACGCTGCATCTGCCTCGAATAGCAGACCTTCGGCACCGCCCGTCGCCCGCCAAATCCAAGCCCAATTGATCAGACGCAGCGCCGGCTCCAAGGCACTAGCCCAATGAGGGCCTCGTGGATATGGATTGGCATCGAGCCAAGAAATGAGTTGCTCACGAAGGCCTGCCAAATAGCGCGTATCGCCACTAATGAGCCAGGCTTGAACGAGCCACGGCCATTGCTGATGCCGCGCAGGTTCCCATACGCCTTTGATGTCGAACCCTGCTGCGTGCCCACCGATCGGCATCGTCGGGCCATAGACGAGCGGCAGGCTGATGCCCGTCAGCGGATCTTGCAACCATCTCGGCGGATGACCGATCTTCGCTGCGTGCTTGCTGAAAACATCAAGCTCTCCGCATAGGACAGCGTCGGCTCGGCGTAAGTACGAGGCAGCATCGATTGTCTCGACCTGCCCGCACCAGGGCTGCAGTTGGGCCGGCGTTGCTATGCGCGACGGAACTCGCACTTCTGGCAGCCATCCCGCCTTCTCCGTGTAATTGCGCACCTGAACGAATACTCTGTGCGCAAGCTCGCGGGCAGACATCAGGCGCAACCGCCTCCAGTACCAAGCCAGCCCAGTTCCACTCGAAGCCATTGCTAGAGCCTCCCCGCGCGCCTGCGTACACCGAGGCTCTCATAGAGGACGCCAAGCTTCCCGATCACTTGATCAGCCGCATAGCGCTCAAGAACTCGCGCCCTCGCTTGGACGCCAAGACGTCGACGCAAATCCCCGTCGCCCATCAGTCGACCAAGGGCCATCGCAAGCGAATCGACGTCGCCAGGTTGCACAAGCAGCGCATGGACTCCCTGCTCGACCGCCTCGGGAATGCCTCCCACCGGGGTAACAACAAGAGCCTTGCTTTCGGCCATTGCTTCCAGCATTGCCATCGGCAATCCCTCGTCGTACGACGGCAGCGCAAAGATGCCGGCGCGGGCCAGTTGATCACGCTTCTCGTCCGGTCCGAGCCAGCCGCAGATCTCGACCGCTTGCGCCACGCCCAGCGCACCTGCGCTTGCGCGCAAGGCGTCGAGATCGCCATCGCCACCGACTGCCAACTGGGCTGGCGTTCCGGCGCGCCGTAACTGCGCCACAGCATCGAGCAGATCAAACGTGCCCTTGGCTCGCGACACGCGGCCAAGATAGAGCACTCGATGAGGATCCACTGAATCAATTGCAGGCACAGCCGTCACAGACACTGGATTCGCAATGACCTCGACCCGTCCGCACGCGCCCAGGGACCGTGCTACATCCGCCCAACTTTCGGACAATGCAACGACCACCGAACTGCGCGTCAGGACCTCGCGGATACGGAGTCCTGTCCTATCACCTTGATGCGTAGTCGCATATTTAGCGAATCCGCCGCCGTGTAAATGGAAAATCGTAGGAACGCCAAAGCTGCGAGCCATCGAGAGGTAGCGGGACTTGCGCTGGAAGCTGGCGTTGGAAGCCGAATGCACGTGAACAATGGCAACGCGGCGCAACAGCAGTTGCCAGAACAGCGCAAAGCCCGCGCCTAACGCGCTCGTCAGCTTGCGCAGCCTGCTGTCCTCACTGTGCGAGACCAAGTAGCGAATCGGGAACTGATCGAACAGACCGGCCTGCTGATAAGCAGAGATGACCGAAGCAATACCACCCTTGCCGCGTGGGTCCGTGCCGATCATGACAACATACTTTGCCATCACGACGACTTGAGTTTATCTAGAACCGCGCCATCTTCGACGGGCTTCCATTTGCCGTCGCTGAAATACACCCAGCGGCCCCGGAATGAATAGAAGCGGTTGTCGACCTCCGCCCGCTCAAGCACGTTCTGCACTCCATTGACAACCACGCACTTCGACGGCACATCACGCGTAACCACGGCATTGGCCCCGATACGCACGTCGTCACCGATGGTGACTTTTCCAATAATCTTAGCCCCTGCCCCGATATAGCAACGAGTGCCGATGCGAGGTGCGCCAAACCGCTTCGCATCGCCCAGCGTATTCGATCCGATAGTCACCTGCTGAAAGATCACGCAGTCTTGACCTATAGACGCAGCTCCGGACACGAAGATGCTTTTCATGCCGTGTGGAAAGCAGGGCTCATTTGCGAACTTCGAATTCCACGCGATGGAACTGTTGTTCTCGTACTGAAGCCAGCTGTAGAGGGCGACGCGTAACCTATGAAGAATTCGAAACAGTGATTCAGTCGCGCAGCAATCCTTAAGTCGCCACTCGGTCCGATACAAGGTCCGTACGATCAGCCTCGCCAGCATTGCTGAACCTCCAATAAATCTCAGTGCGATCGCCATTCCTGAGATACCCACTTGAACTTGCCACTCGCCAAGGGAGGAATATCGTCGACCACGCGCAACCGGATACCGATTCTTTCGGTGACATGAGAAGCAATGTTGGCCAGCAATGCCTGGCCATCGGCATCGACGAATTCCCCATCTGGCACGACACGTACCTCCCAGATACCTCGCTCGGTTTGCGCCACCTGCGCCTTGCGAATGTTGGCCAACCCTTTGAACGCAAAAGTGATGATGCTGGCGCTGACCGGCGTGCCGTCGGCATCGTAGAGCTGGTCCTCAACCTTGCCGGAAGAAAGTTCAATCACCGGGTAGTGCCGACCGCACGGGCACGCTTCCTTCACCCACTTTGCCCGATCTGAGATCCGGTAGCGCAGCAATGGCATGACATGGTTTCGCAAGGTCGTGCCGACAATGTTTCCGAAGTCGTCGGTCGGCTGACCGGCGTCGTCAAGTATCTCGACGTAGGAATACTCCGGATTCAAGTGATATCGCCCATGCTCACACTGGCACGCGAAGGCGACACGCTCAGCCATGCCATACGAATCGAAAACGGGGCATCCAAGAGTCCGCTCGACTAGTTCTCGCTGCACGCCGAAGAGCGGCTCGGATCCTGTCACAACCGCGCGCAATCCGGAGCGCGCCACTGGACCGTCGACCATCCGACACAGTTCATAAATCGCTGAGGGATAGGCGCGCAACATGACAGCGCCGCGCGCGTGGACGGCTTCGAGCATCGACGCAGCTCTTGAACGATTCACGTGCCGCGTCGATAGCAACAGCTGCCGCCCGAATCGATCCCACAACCAAAAGGGTGGCTGATCCTGCGCTGGCCGGACGACTTGCTCCCCTCGCAGAACAGCTTGTGCCGAACCGTTGTGCCATCCCGCCCAGGACCAGCATTGCAAATGGAATGCCTCTTCCCAGACTACGGAGTCTATGCTGCGGAAAATTTCCAGAGGCGAACCCGAGGTACCGCTCGTCTTTCCCTGCGGCCACCAAAAACGACGCCGACCGTCATTGGGGTAATAGCGATCCCGGCCGCTGACCAAATCAGGTTTCGAAACGACGGGAACATGCGCCCGGAGCCAATCAAAAGGATCAGCGTCAGTAGGGAGTGACGGAAGATGCTTGTAGGCCGGCAGACGACGTCTGGCCGCAATGATCGTCTCCCTCAACAACGCTGCCTGAATTGCACGAGACTCCGATACCGGTTGCCTCTCCCTGGACAACAGCTTGTGCGTCCGGCCCCACGCCAATGGGTTGCGACGCACAAGGTGACGCGCCAGTAGTGAAAGTTGCTTGACTAGAGACAAGGCGTGTTCTCCATTGCTCGCGCTGGAATGCGGCCCGCCGTATCAAGCAACCGTGCTATGGCGCGTGAGCGCAGCGCGATAGGCTTGCTCTGTCGTGGCGGCAATCTGGCGCCACGATAGCGAACCCGAGCGTAGAGACAGCGCAGCGGCGGCCATCGAGCGCCAGCGCTCACGGTCAACAAGCAAGGACTTCATCGCTTCCGCGAGTTGATCGACGTCTCGCGGCTCGATCAGAACTCCATTGACTCCGTTATGAACCAATTCGGGAATGGAGCCGACGCGCGAAGCAATGACCGGGCGCCCATAGCCAAGCGCCAGCGCTGCGACACCACTCTGGGTGCCGTCGACATATGGCAGAACAACTGCGGTGGCCTCAGCAAAGAGCCGCTGCACATCTGGCTCGCTGATGTATCGATCCATGACTACAAACGCGCCCGGAGTCTGCTGCAGTTGAGGCAGGTTTGCTTGCAGATCTGAACCTCTTCCCGCGATGACACCGACGACGGGAAGCCCCTGTTCGTGAAGACGCTGGACAGCTTCCACGAAGTAGCGAAGTCCCTTGTATTCATGGATACGCCCGAAGAACAGAAAGTGCCCCAACTGCAACGGCTCGGTCAGAAGGATTTCATGGGGTGGGCCCAGTGGTCCGTGGGGTATCGAATAGATCCGCCCAACCAGCTTAGGCTGCATGCGCTGCAACTGCGCAACGAGCGAAGTACCGTGCGCGAACATCGCATCGACGCGGCGTCGCACCAAAGCCCTGTAAACGCGATAGCGGGAGAAGCGCAGCCGTCGTGCGTCCTGCCCGGAATGATTCGTTGGATCGTGGACTGTCATCAGCCAGGGATAGCGCCGTAGCATGGGCATCGCAAAGACCAGTTCGTCGCGCAACTCCTCCTGAGTATGCACAACCTCCGGCGAAAACTCCTTCACTGCCCGGACGATGCGGCGCGTGTTGCGGACGACGTCGGTAATAGCCTTCGGTCGGTCAAGCGTGACGATGGAAAGACGCGCCCTCGCAAATTCAACCTGCAGACGCTCGCCAAGCTCGTTGCGCGCATTGTCGGCGTAGAGAATTAGCAGGACATCATTGGACTCGGCCAATGCCGCCGCAAGATGGGCCGAATACTCAGCGAAGTGCAGGGCGAGGAAGGCGACCCTCATCGCAGCCTCTGGCCCAGCATGTAGGCACCCGGCAGCGGCACCTCGCGCGGACTGGTCAGCGGGCGAGCGCCACGGTCAACGACGTAAACCAGCAGCATCATGAAGGCGAAGAACTCTCCGCCCAGAACTGAATTCGGCTGCAGCGGCACCTCAACCATCGACCGCATGAAAAAGACGAGCATGAATGCCAGCGATCCGCCGCGGCTTGGGCCTGCAGCACGCCAGGCATAGGCGCACATCACGCCAAAGAACCACAAATAGGCCAACAAACCGATGGACCCAGAGCGACTGAACACCTGGAGAAACTCGTTGTGTGCGTGTGTCGCCCCAGTCAGGCCTGTTCGAAGCCGCGTTTCCAGGCCCCAGAAATCTCCGCCATTTCCGAAAATGGGGCTGTCCAGTCCCGACTGGATCGCGAATTTCCAGATATAGACGCGACCGGTGGCAGTGGACAGATCGTCCATGGCGCGCGCATTGAGCCGCCGGCTGAGCCCGCCGAAGATGTCAGGATCGGCAATGCTGACCCACACGCCCAAGGTGACGAAGACCAGCACAAGAATCAGCGACAACATTGCCGTCAGTTCACCGCGGCCGGCGCTGCCAGCCTTGCTCGCCTTGATCTTTTGAAGCCAACGCCACAGCAGCACGAGACCCACGCCCAGCGCAGCAGCCCCGATCGCAGCCTTCGATTGGCTCAGCACCATCGTCACCGCGGCAGCGCCCAAAAGCAGCCAATGCAGCCATTTCCGCTGCGCCGGCTCGCAGACCTCGATCATGAGCAGAGCAAGTGCAACCGACCCAAGCGTATTCGCCGTCGCAGTGATGCCCCAGAGACGCATGCTGAAACCAGGAATGAGCCCGAGATATCCGGGCTGCATCGCCAGGCTCGGATAAACCGCGCCAGCCACCAGACTGCCGAGAACCAGGACTGACAGGGTTTGCTTGACGACGACAACTGGATCGATCGCCGAGTACTGCATCCAAAGCAGCAGGGCCAAGAAAATGAAGAGTGGATAGACCAGAGAAATGTGGAAATAGTGCGCGTCCGTAAACACAAACGGCACGATGCTGAAGCAGACGTAGAAACACAACAAGGACCAAACTGCATCGCTGGGCGGCTTCCGGCCCCCGGCCGCGTACCGATTGACCGGCAGGCTCTTCCACCAGGGCCTGAACAGCCAGGCAACGCAGAGAGCCGTTGCGAAGCCCAGTGCCAATGCCAGCAGAATTTTGGCCCCAATAAAGCCGCCCACGTCACCCTGAGCCTCGATGGCAAGTGCATCCGCGATCAGTCGAAGCGATCGGCCTGACATCAGAATCGCCATCGCACTCGCGATGACCAGCATCCACATCAGAACCTGAAACATTCGCCCGGGCAGGGAGCTGGCTAGATGGCCGATGACCACTGTGGCACCAACTGCAAGCAGTCCGAGTCCGAACGCAATGAGCAGGTAGATGGAAAAAACGATCGCAATGTCCATCGCGGTCCCTTATAGATTGCCGTGTTGTGACGGATGCACCAGCCTCAGACGCGCCAACAGCCGACGTCCAGTAGCTGATCGTTCCAGCAACTCGGCGCTCGCTGGTGACACAACCCAGCGCGGAAAAAGCACGACCAGCACGAACACCAGAATCAGCGTCAGCACCACGCTGACGAGTTCCTGTTGAAGGTTCGAGCCCGGCAGGCGAAACCAAGTCGACAGCGGGAGCGCTGCTGCCACGGCAAGCAGCGCTGGACCACGCAAACTGGCCCACATGTCTGCACGGCTGATGGCGCCCACCCGTACCACGACGAGCAGTTGTTGGGCACAACGGGCCAAGTAGGCTACCGACACCGCCCAGCCTATGGCATTGACGGTATGACTGTGAGCAACAAACAGGCCCACGAGCATCAACGCAAGGCACAGAGCTTGTGACCTAACCACCTCGCGTTGATGCCCTGTCGCGGTCAAGACCGAACTGGTCACGGTACTGAGAGCCATCGCAACCATGCCAGGACTCAGCGCTGCCAATACAGCGCCGGCAGCCAGCCACTTGTGTCCGAAGACAAAACTGACAAGAAAGTCCGCATGTGCCCACACATAGGCATAGAGCGGGGCGACAGCAAACCCGATCATCGAGAGTGCGGTCAAGTACAGACGGCGTATCTTTGCTTCGTCCCGTTCAAGCGCTGATGCTGTCGAGAACAAAAGAACCTGCAGCGTTTGCACAAGTTGCAGCGCAGGCTGGCGCGCAAGTACCGAGGCGGCATTGAAATTGCCTAGTGCACCGGCACCCATGCCGCCGACAACGACGCCACTGGCATTGTCGACAGCCCAATTGAGCACGTTGATACCAGCGACTTGCCGTCCCAGAGCGCCCGCCGCGCAGGTCGCAAATGGATTCACCAGTCGCAGTGAATACTTGACGTAATACTGACCAATCAGGATCTGCAACAAGGCCTGCGTATACCAAGCGCCCAGCAAGGACCAGACACCAAAGCCGCACCACGCGAGGACCAGACCGACGCCAGGATAGGCGATGACATAGGCGCCGGTCGTCGCGTACTGCAACTCGCGAAAGCGCAAATCGCGCCGGAGCCTGGCATGCGACGCCGCATAGGGGCCAATCAATAGATAGGCAGGTGCGGAATAGCGCACGACTTGCCCGACCAGCGGATTGGCGAGCCAGATTTCCAGTGGGAAAGAACAAATAAATACGCCGACGCCACACAGCAAACCGGCAAGCATCATTCGGCTGTAGGCGATAGCCACTTCCTGCTCGGCAAAGCTGCTTTGAATCAGCGACCAGCCAAAGCCCTGATCAACAACAAGAGCAAGCACACCATTGAGCAGCGATACATAGCCGAACGCGCCGACCAAGTCGGGGCCAAGCTCGCGCATGATGAAAACTTGCGCGACAAGCTGTGCACCGACCCGAACCAGCGTCCCGAGATAGTTGCTCTTAATGGCCGCGAAGACCTTGCTCGTCAGGGTCATGGGCCCAACCCGTGCGTACGCGGTTCGCTCTTGGCCGACGAGGCCAATCAGCGGCTGCCGGCGCTGATGCCGAACACACGCGGCAGCCAAGCTGGATCAAAGGCATTACGCAGATCCTGCACGAAACGATTCTGCAGCGCATATGCGGCTGACGTGTCATTGCTGATGCTGGAAACGCGAACAAGCATGCCGTCAGCGATGATGCCTCGCAGTCCATACCTCATTTGCATCATTTTCTGATCCTGAGCTGAGAGCGCCACGTAGTCTCCGACCGTGAACCAGAAGGTGACAGGTTCAACGCGAGAACCCAACTTCGCCACCATGTGCCGTACCGGCAATTCCCGGCCGGTGACGGGGATGCTGCCGTTCACGTTGCTAAGAATTTCAAAACCTTGAGCGGGATAGCAAACATCCGGTCGGTGAGCGCGAGTTCCGTCGGACTGATCGCCACCATACGCGACAGACACCATGATGCGATTGCCCGAGCCATCAACGTAGGTGCGAGTCAGAACTTGGTTGTACAGCTTGTCGAGCATGGCCTGCACGTCCGGGGAGATGATCATCACCGGCTGCTGATCATCGACGCGCCAATTGCCAAATGCAGCCGGAAAAATCTTGTCGAGATCGACCTTGGCCTGGGAGTCGGCCCAATACGTATGCGGCCGCATCCAATGACCAAATGCCGCACCGCTCAAGAGGAGTGCACAGACCAAAAGTGCGCGCAGACGATAAGAGTTCATACAGCAACGACCCTGCGTTCCACGAAGAAGAAATTCAGCACGCGGTCGTAAAGCAGCATGAACATCAGCGCCACGAGGAACAGAACCATTCCCGCAAAGCCGTGCACGAAGCCCTGACCTGCTTCGTCACCAAAGTAGTAGGTCACCAGAACCAGGATGATCACCCGCACAACGTTGGCAACGAAAGCCGTGGGTATGAGGGCCAGGGCCAGGGCTACATTCCGACCGACGGACTTGTACTGCATCAGATTCATGTAAAGCATACCCAGTGCCTCAAGCGTGAACATTGAGTTCAGGCCTGCGCAGGCGTCAGCCACGAGCAACTGGTACTGGCCCACGGTCAAAGTCACACCGGAACGCCCGACGGGATAGCCCGCGTCATACAACAGCGAACTGGCAACCACCGAAACGGCAGATTTGAGCGGCGCCGTCACCGCGGCGACCAAGGCCGAGGGCAGCGGAATCATGAATATTAGGAAGAACAGCGGGAACCAAATCGTCCGCAATCCCGCAGGCCCCTTGAAGATCAAGGCAATTGCCGCAAGCACGACGATTTGCGATCCGATGCCCAGAAGCCAAACGTCCTGCGAATAGCCAACAGCGAAAGCGAAGCACCCCAAGACCAGCAAGGGATATCCGAGCCAGGGCGCGCCGGGCGAAGACAGTTCCGCAAGTTTGTGCCGGGCATTGAAAATCAGCCATAGGCTCACGGCAAGAATGATGGGCCCATGACCCTGCTCATCCGTTCGCCAGACGGTTTCGCTGAGATCGATGTAGGTCGGCACATACATCAGCAGCATGCCCACCAGTACAGCTGCTGCAGCTACCCGGTCCAAACTATCGGGCAGCCAAGGAACCGGCTTGATACTCTGAGCCATGGTCGAGGTCCGCGCCTGCACGCCGTCAATGTTCATTGAAGATCGCGCCGGCCAATTGGACGGAACCACCCTCAAAATTGGCAACCAGATCCTGCAGACCAGCCACCTTGGAGCTGCCCTTGCGAGCAACGACCAACGCAGCGCCGCAACGTGCAGCGATGACTGCCGAGTCAGCACCATAGCCCGCAGCTGGTGTATCGACGACGACTTGATCGAACTTGCTGCAAAGCTCGCGCATTAGCAGGCCAAAGGCGGGACGCTCGACCAGTTCCGAAGGATTGGGCGGTAAGGGGCCACCCGGCAGAACGAACAAATTCGTCACGCCATCGACCTGCTGAATCAAGTTTGATTCGGTCCGTCCCGACAAGACAGTCGAGAGTCCGCTGGTATTGCGCAGGCCGAACACCTCATGCTGGCGCGGGCCTCGCAAGTCTGCATCCACCAGCAGCGTACGGCCGCCGAGTTGGGCCATGACGATCGCGAGGTTGGCAGCGAAGAAGGTCTTGCCGTCGCCAATAGCAGGGCTCACGATAGCCAATGCCGCGCGCGGCTGACGCGTCGGATCAATCCGCATCGAAACCTGGCTTCGGATCGCTCGAAATGCCTCAGCTTGAACCGAAAACGGCTGATTCAGGGTAACCAGTTCCGGGTTGTTGTTGCGCTTGTCGGCAGCAGCGAGCGGATAGTGAAACTGCTGCGCAAGCGCGCTCAACACATCGTCCTGGCTGACCAGTCCCAAGGCAATCGCGGCTTCGCCAAAACGAACGCCCTTTTCGCGCTGATAACTTAGAACACGCTCGACTTCCTCAGTTGTCAGATTGCGTGCATCGCGAATGATGTCGCCGATGCTGCGTTCCTGCACGGCACTGGCCGGAGCGTCTTGGGTTTCAGTGTTTGAGGTCATCATGTTCGCTCGTTGGGGGCCGGCAATTGGCCAAGCAGCCGCTGTTGCATCAGACTATTGCGTGGTCCGCGGAACATGCGCTTTGCATTCGGCCGCGGAATCGTGCCCAGGACAGGCAGACCAATGGCCTGCACGACGTCTGCAGCGCTGCGGGTGCGGCGATCGCTCAGTTCGAGCACAAGCATCACGGCAGTTGCCAACAGCACGCCGACAAACACCGCCAGCATCGTGTTCAGCAAAACTCGCGGCGAACTCGGTTGGACAGGCGGCACAGCCGCTGTCAGCACCGACACATTGCTCTGCGTGGCTTGGCTTTCAAGGCTGGCCTGATTCAGACGCTGTGAGATCAGGTCATAGGCGTGTTGTGCATTCTCCGCATCGCGCACGAGCACCGCCCCCTCGTCCCGCAGCGCCTTCATCTGCTGGATCTTCTGGCGCTGTGCTTCGATCGAGGCACGTAGTTCACTGACACGTTGCTGATTGATGCTGTTGCTGACACCGACGCCGCTGGTGACCCTTTTGGTCTCCGCTTCGACTCGCCGCCGTGTCTCCTCGACGTTGGCCTTTGTCTCGACGACTTGCGGGTAAGAGTCGCCATACCGTGCACTGAGTTCCTTCAGTCGGGCTTCGCCACGGGCGAGATCGGACTTGAGCGTGCCAATCAGTGCGCTGTTCAAGACTTCCTGCATCTGGTCTCCGGACGAACCCGCAGCGGCTTGACGGCTGCCGGATTCCGAAGCAAGCGCCTGCACGGCAACCAGTTGGCTCGACAGTTCGTTCAGCCGTGTGTTCTCCACATCGAGCCGCTCGTCGGTCGCGATGATGCCTTTCTCGGTCTGAAAGGCGGAAACCTTCTTCTGCGCAACTTCCAGCACATCTCGGGCCTCTTTGGCCCGCTGATCAAAGAAGTTTGAATACTGCTTGGCAGGATCAACTTTCAATTCCAACGCCGTCTGCATGTACGCCTGGACGAACGCGTTGGCCAGACCTGCAGCGAAGCGCGGATCCTGGGCTTGATAGGAGACGTTGATGACATTGGACTCACGGCCGGGCTTGACGTCTAAGGCCTTCTGGAACGTGTCACTGAGCCACTGCTCAATCGTTCCTTCCCCGTCCGTTTGCTCTTGCCACTGCGCACGAATCTGAGGATTTTCATTCAGCTTCAAGTTGCGCACGACCCGGAACGCAACGCGGTCGCTCTGAATGATGTCAATCTGAGTCTGAATCAATCCTGGATTCATGCCGTTGTACAGCACGGCCGCCAGGGGATCAGGCTTGACGTCGAGAACAACCGAAGCAACCGCGGTGTACTTCTTCGGCAGTACAAGGCTGACACCGACGACCAGCACGATCACACCAAAGAAGATCGACAGGCAGATCTTCCAGCGCGCGCGCAGGATCGCAAAAAACTGAGAAATGCTCATTGGTTACCTCACGCGCTCAGAACAAGCTTTCCTTGACGTACACGACATCGCCATCCTTCAGCGCCTCGTCCATCGTCGGCTGAATGGACTGCACCTTGCCCTCGGCGTCCTTGCGGTTCACACGGATACCGCGCTCGGTGCCGCGCTGGGTCAGGCCGCCGCCGCTGGCGAGTGCCTGCATCAGCGTCATACCGCGTTCCAGGCGCATCGGGCCGGGGCGTTGAACTTCGCCGTAGATGTAAACCAGCGGTGCGCGGTCGACCCACAGCACGTCGCCGTTCTGGATCAGCACGTCGTTGGCACGGCCGCCGGGGGCGAAGATGCCGGGCAGGTCGACCTCGACGCGATACGGTTGGCCGTTGCGCGTGCCGGTGAGCACCATCACATCGGCACCCGTCTGCGTGATGGCGCCGCCGGCATTGGCCAGCAGGTCGGTCAGGTGCATGTCGGCGGTCTCGATCGGGTAGCGGCCCGGACGGTTGACCTGGCCGAGCACGCTGGCCTGGTTGCCCTTGACGGCCAGCACGAGGATGGTGACCTGCGGGCTCTTGACGAAGTTGCCGTTCTTCAGGCCGTCCGCGATGAGCTTCTCGGCCTGGCCAACGGTCAGGCCACCCAGGCGGATCACGCCCAGCAGCGGGAAGGACAGCGTGCCGCCCTCGGACACGTGCGTTTCGAGCAGCAGGTCCGGATTCTGGAAGACGGTGATGCGGATCACGTCGCCCGCGCCGAGCTTGTACTCGGCCGTGGGGCCGGCCAGCGGTGCGGCAGACGAAGTCTGCTGCTGTTGAGCCTGCGCGCTCAGCGGGCCCGCCGCCAGCAACGAGGCCACCAGCAGGGCTGCCAACGGCGCACCTGATCGACGGAGCTTGCGGGTCATCATCGTCATCGTCATCCTCATTTCAGGCCCATGCCCTTGGTAATCGCAGAACTGTCGAGCCCGCTGGCCGCAGCGGAGGCGGGCTCTGCGGCGGGCGCAGCGACCGGGGCCGACGCGGTTTCGGTCGCAGGCGCCGCGACCGGTGCGCTCGCTGCTGCACCTGCAGCACCCGGCGCACCTTCGGCGAACTTGCCCACGTATTCGATCTTGGCAGCCTCGCGCAAGGCCTTGATGTCCTTCTGCACCAGTTCGCCCTTGCGCTGGTTCATCAGGAAGGCTTCGATCGCGGGCTTGGCGTGCGCTTCGTCGACCGGCTGGCTGCGCGAGCCGACCAGGAACAGCACGGTTGCGCCATTGGCCGTCTGGCTGAGCGCCGAGTCACCGTCCTTCATGCGGGCGATGGCATCCAGGCTGTTCAGCGGCAACTGCTCGGCGGCGCGGACGGCCTGGTTGCCGTTGAAGCGCAGGCCCGTGCCCTTCAGGTACTCGACGAATTCGGCGACTGACTTGGAGGCGCGCAGCTTGGCCTGGATGTCCTGGACCTGCTGCGGCTGCGCCTCGATCTGCAGCTCTTGCAGGCTGTAGATGCGGCGATCCTTGAAGAGGTTCGGCTTCTCGTTGTAGTACTTGCTGACTTCATCGGCGCCCGGCTTTGCGACGGCTTCGCCGACATGTTCCACGTAGGAGCGGGCAATGATTTCGCGCTTGGCCGCTTCGATCTGCTGCACGACGCGCGGATCGCGGTCGAGCTTCAGGTCCTGCGCCTTCTGCACGGCCAGTTCCTGGTCGATCAGACGTTCCAGGACTTGGCGGCTCGCTGCCTCGGCCTGCTCGGGCTTGAGGCCCTGCTGGCGCTGCAGCACGAAATTGATCTGGTGAACGGTGATCTCTTCCTTGTTCACCTTGGCTGCCGTCTGCGAGGCCTTGTCGGACTTCTTGTCTCCGCAGCCAGCCAGCAGGACGGCCACGGCGGCGACTGCCAGCAGGGTGACGGCGCCGCTACGCAGCGTGCGGCCTTTGTTGCTCAGATTCATAACCTTACCTTGTTCTACTCAGCAAGACGTCGAAGCGACGCTCTCCACACACACCGATGTTGCACCACAGCAGACCGCCCTCTGGAGCCGATCGAGTGTAGCTTTTCAATTCCACGGAATTGAGTCACCGGGCCGATGATTGGCTGCGGAATACCCGGAGGTTTTCGCAGCGCCAGACCACACAGACCCGCGATCGTCGCTGGAGTTCCTGACATCCCCGTGAATCCGGGGAGGGGAAAACGCTAGGTAGAACCTGAGCCCCTCAAGCTTGGGGGTTGGTCAGCACTTGATGCCGGCGTGCAACGCGACGACGCCGGCGCTGAGGTTGTGCACGTCCACATGGCCGAAGCCGGCCGTCTTCATCATGGCCTTCAGCTCCTGCTGGCCCGGATGCATGCGGATCGATTCGGCCAGGTAGCGGTAGCTGTCGGCATCGCCGGCGACCAGCTTGCCGATCTGCGGCAGCACCTTGAACGAATACCAGTCGTAGGGCTTGCGCAGCGGCCGCGCCACCTTGGAGAACTCCAGCACCAGCAGCCGGCCGCCGGGCTTGAGCACGCGGCACATCTCGGCCAGCGCCTGGTCCTTGTGCGTCATGTTGCGCAGCCCGAAGGCAACGCTGACGAGATCGAAACTGGCGCTCTTGAAGGGCAGCTTCTCCGCGTCGCAGAGACCGGTGGGCAGCACCAGGCCTTCGTCGAGCAAGCGATTGCGCCCCTGGCGCAGCATGGCCTCGTTGATGTCGGTGTGCACCACCATGCCGGTCTCGCCGACCTTGCGGGCGAAGGCGCGCGAGAGGTCGCCGGTGCCGCCGGCAATGTCGAGCACCCGCTCACCGGCCTTCAGATTGGCGACGGCGACGGTGTAGGTCTTCCAGGCGCGGTGCATGCCCATGGACATCAGGTCGTTCATGACGTCGTACTTCGACGCCACCGAATCGAACACGCCGCGCACACGGGAAGCCTTGTCGCGTTCCTCGACGGTTTCGTAGCCGAAATGGGTGCTGCTCATAGGTCGGTCGATTCCAGCGAGGAGTTCAGTGATGGTGGTGGCCGCAGGCGCCGCCGGAGGGCTTGGCCGGGGTCGCAACGTCGCGGGAGGCGCCGGCAGCTTTCAGCCGCATCTCGTACTGCAGCCACAGCTCGGCTTCGCGCGCACCGAGGCTGTACAGGTAGTCCCAGCTGAACAGGCCGCTGTCGTGCCCGTCAGAAAACTGCGGCTGGATCGCGTAATGCCCCACCGGCGCCAGGCCGGTGATCAGCACGTCGCGCTTGCCGGTCTGCAGCACTTCCTGGCCCGGGCCGTGACCCATGACTTCCGCCGACGGACTGTAGACGCGTAACAGTTCGAAAGGAATGCGGAAGCGCGCACCGTCGGAGAACGCCACCTCCAGCACGCGCGATTGCTGGTGCACGGTGATTTCGGTGGGTGTGGGAGATGAGGCGCTGAGACCGGCCATGGCGGGCGGATGGATTGCTGCGGAAACGACCTCCAGTGTAGCCGTCTCGCTCGCGCACAATGACGCCATGCACCGTGCCCTGTTCGCCTTCGCCGCCCTGAGCCTGGCCGCCTTCGGGGCGATGGGCGCCGAGTGCGTGAAGACGCTGCGCTGGAACGACGATCCGCCGTTCAGCATGCGCGCAGCGGACGGCGAGGTCGTGGGCATCCACGTCGAGCAGGTGCGCGAGGCGCTGCGCCGCATGGGCTGCGAGGTGCGCCTGGTCGAGATGCCTTGGGCGCGCGCCTTGACGGAACTGCAGGCCGGCCGGCTTGATATCGTCACCGGCGCCGTCCGCACAAGCGACCGGGAAGCCTACGCCTGGTTCGCCGCGCCCGGCCCGCAGTCTCGCAACGTGTTGTGGATACGGGTCGATCCGACGAAAACCTGGCGCATTGCCCGGCTCGATGATCTGCGGCAGAACGGCTTCAGGCTCGGCGCGCAGATCGGCGTGCGCTACGGCGACGACTACGACGACCTGATGCGCGACCCGGAGTTCGCCGCCACCGTGCGGCACGTGTCCACGCGCCGCAACCTTTGGCTGATGGCCAGCGCCGGCCGGATCGACGGCCTCATCGCCGACGAGATCACCGGCCGCACCGAACTGGAGCAGATGGGCCTGCAGGACCGCATCCGCAACAGCGGCATCGTCATCACGCGCCGCTCGCCCGCCGGCACGGCCTTCAGCAAGAAGTCGGTCGACCCGGAATTCGTCGAGCGCTTCAACAAGGTGAACGAAGCGATGGTGAAGGACGGCAGCCTCGCCGCGATCTTCCAGCGCTACGGCGCGGCACCCTGAGCCGTACAGGCTCTCACCTCATTTCGTCGCACGCAGCGCCGTTCAGCGGCGAAATCCGTGCACTCATCCGACCGACAACGCATTCTGTCGGCCCGGCCTTGGACCGATCGCAGCGGCCACCTAACCTCGAATTCGATCAGACAGCAAACCCGCCTCTGGTCGGCATTATTCAAATCGAGGAGTCCTCATGAAAAACGTGAAACCTGCTCTCGCTGTCATCGGTCTGCTGGGCGCCGCGGCCACCATGACTTTCTCCACCCCCACTGCTTTCGCGCAGCAGGCCGCATCAGGCCTGCAGCGCGTCGAGATCAGCGGCCACAAGCTGCCCGACCTCACCCGCCACGATGTCAGCAAGGTCTGCCCGAGCGCGGCGCAGTCGCTGCAGGAGGCGCTGGCCCTCACCGCCTATCGCGAAGGCACGGCCGCCACGGTGCGGATGCAGTTCAGCCTGAAGGGCAATCAGATCGAAGACGTGAGCGCCACCAATGGCCCGTGGGAATACCGCAGGGCAGCGCGCCACGCGGTGGGCAAGCTGGACTGCGTGGACACCGCCAGCACCAATCAGCCGCAGCAGTTCAGCTTCCTGATCAGCTTCAACGCGCCGGAGGAAGAGCGCGCAAGCCGCAGTTCAACTGTCGCGCTGCTGGAGCGCTGAGGCGATCCGCGCGTCCAGCGCCGCCAGCGGCAGGGCCAGACGGCTCTCCGCGCCGCCCGGCACCTCGCGCCGGGCGGTACCCCAGACCGGGTTCGGGAAGTGACTGTCCCAGTCGAAGCGGGCGATCACGTGCCAGTGCAGGTGCGGCACGACGTTGCCCAGTGTCGCGAGATTGATCTTCGTCGGCTGCAGTGCGGCGCGCAGTTCGCGCTCGATGCGGGTGACCGCGTCCATGCATTCGTGACGCTCGGCATCGGACAGATCGCTGAACTCGGCCACGTGCGCGGTCCAGATCAGGCGATAGAAGGCGGGGAAGTTCGCGTCCTCGGTCGCGCGGATCACGCGCCAGTTCGCCGACTGGGCGACGGGAACCCCGCCGCTGGTGTTGCACAGGGGGCAGTTCGCGCTCATCGAATGGATCCTGACGAAATGAATAAAGAGTGAAGCAAGCCGATAGGCCGGATTCTGTGCAAGACCTGACCCTTGCGGGCCCGGTCCCGTGACCGCCATTCCTCTTGGCCGGGCATCACTGCCCGGCTCGGTGCCACCTACCCGCCAGCTCTGCGAGCCGCATCAACGCTGGCCTACTTGGTGTTGCTGCGCGTAGAGATTGCCCGTTTCACCTGAAATGGGCTTTGGCCCATTTCAGGTGGCTTCGGCCTTGCGGCCGAAGAGCACCCGTTACGGAACCCATTCCAACTCGTCTCTGTTGCTCTGATCCTCGGCTTTCGCCGGACAGCCGTTAGCTGCTACGCCGCTCTATGCAGTCCGGACCTTCCTCCAGCCCCTTGTTTCCAAGATCGGGCCAGCGGCGGTCTGGCTTGCTTCACGGGCGCATTATCGTCTAAGGCTCAGCAGTGCCGCAGCCATCAGGCCGACGCCGGCGAGTTGCAGCGTGTCGAGCGCATGGCCGTAGACGAGCCAGTCCACCAGCACCGCGCCGCCTGGATAGACGAACTGCAGCACTGCTACCTGCGCCGCCGACAGCCGCGCCATGCCGGCGTACAGCAGCACGTAGGCCAGGCCCGTGTGCAGCAGGCCCAGGCCGATCAGCCAGCCCCAGGCAGGCCCGGCCGCGGGCAGGCCGTGCAGCAGCGGCCACCAGGCAAGCACCAGCGCGCCGACGGCGCACTGCCACCAGGCCAGCGCGAACGAACTGGCGCCTCGGGCCGCCGAGCGGGCGATCAGCGTTACGCCGGCATAGCTCAGCGAACCGCCCAGACAGAGTGCCAGGCCGGTCATGTACTCGGGCGACCAGGCCTCGCGCGCCTCGAACAGGCCGGAGGCCAGGGCCAAGCCGGCGAGCGCCACGGCCGCTGCCAGCATCTGACGGCGCGACACGCGCTCGCCCAGCAGCAGCGCCGCCAGACCGATCACCCACAGCGGCTGCACATGGAAGACCACCGTCGCCACGCCGATCGGGCAATGCTCGATCGCAGCGAAGAACAGACTCCAGTTCAGGATCATCAGCAGGCCGGCCGCCAGCGCCATCGCGCAGAAGCGCGGCGCCAGCCTCAGTTCGCCCAGTTGCCCGCGCCAAGCACCCCAGGCCGTCAAGGCCAGCCCGCCGAACAGACAGCGGAACCAGACCGCCGCCAGCGGCGGCTGGCCGGCACGCTCCAGGAACACGCCCACCGTGGCCAGCAACAGGCCGCCGGCCACCATCAAGCCCTGGCCGGCACGGGCCGCGGGCATGCCATCAACTGCTGCGAGCGCTGCGGAATTCGTCGTCATGCCGGCATGCTGAAGGCCGGTCGACGAACGGTAAAGCGGATAGTTCGAAGCATTACCATCTGGTTTCCGAATGATTGAGCGAGCCACACCATAAACACGCCGATGCGAGACCTGCAGATCGACTGGCTGCGCGCCTTCGTGGCCGTGGTCGATGCCGGCTCGCTGTCGGCCGCGGCGCCGCTGGTCCATCGCTCGCAGCCGGCGGTCAGCAGCCAGTTGCAGAAGCTCGAAGACACGCTCGGGCGCCAGCTGCTACGCCGCGGGCCGCGCCACCTGTCGCTCACGCCGGCCGGGCAGGAACTGCTGGGCTTTGCGCGGCGAATGCTGGAACTGCACGCGCAGGCCTGGCAGACGCTGCAGGACCGGCCACTGAGCGGTCGCGTGCGCCTGGGCGTGCCGGACGACTACGCCGCCAGCTACCTGACGCCGGTGCTCCGCCAATTCGCGGGGCGCCATGCGGGCGTGGAGATCGAGCTGTTCTGCGAGCAGTCGACGGTGCTGATCCCGCGCATCGGGCGCGGCGAGCTGGACCTGGCACTGGTCTCGCGTGACCGCGCCTCCCGCGGCACCTTGCTGTTCCTGGAACCGCTGGTGTGGGTGGGCGCGGCACAACATGAAGCCTGGCGGCGCGAGCCGCTGCCGGTGGCCGCCTACGAGGACGGCAGCCAGGCTCGTAGTGGCGCGCTGGGCGCGCTGAAGGCGGCCGGGCGGGCTTACCGCGTGGTCTACAACAGCGCCAGCATGGCCGGGCAGTTGGCTGCTGTGGAGAGCGGCCTAGCGGTCGCAGCGCTGACCCGCTGTTGCGTGCCGCCCGGCCTGCTGGTGCTCGGCGAGCGCCAGGGCTTGCCGGCGCTGCCGGCCATGCAGGTGGCGTTGCTGCGCAGCGCCGGTTCGCGGCGAGATGCGGCCACGCAGGCGCTTTACGAGCTGGCGCTGCAGACGCTGCGCCAGCAGCCGGTGGACGGCTGAGCGCCTGCGGCTACTACTCCTCGTCCTCGCTCGGCGTCTGGTCGTCGTCCTTCGCCGCCTGGCGGGCGAGCTTCTCGCGCAGCGGCTTCAGCTCGTCGATCAAGGCCTCGGGCGGCTTCGGCGACGCGAGCCGTAGGGTCGGCGGCGGCAGTGCACTCAGGTAGTTGGGTCCGAGCCAGTACTGCTGCTCCTGGCGGCGCGCGATCGTGAGGCCCATGCCGAAGACAAGCAACACGCCCAGCACGATGGCCAGGCGGCGCCGCGCGCGCGGCCAGACGACCACCGCATGCCACCAGATCAATGCGGCGGAGCCGACCGCCATGACGACCTCCTCCACCGCCATCAGCCGCGGCAGCGAGAACGCATAGGCAAGACCCGGCACCACGATGCCGATGACGTAGACCGCGAGCAGCCAGGCCAGCACACGGCGCAGGTGGGTGCCGAACGGGAAGCGATGCTGGAACAGCTGCGTCACCAGCGCCCACAGCGCTGCCCAGGCCACGACCGCGCCGAGCGGCCCCAGGACCGGCGTGGCGTAGTCGATCAGCGGCGTGCCCGGGTCGGAGCCGAGCCATTGCTCGAAGACCAGCGACAGCAGCCACAGCGGCAGCGCGATCGCCAGCCATAGTGCGCTGGGCTTGACGACGCGGTGCTGGTGGCGCTCCAACGGCAGTTCGGGCGGCAGCGGCTCGGCCGTGCTGCGCCAGCGCAGCTGCGTGACGCCCAGCTGGAACAGTGCCGCGCCGCCGAGAGCCGACACCTCGCCAGCAGCCAGCCGGCGGTCGCCGTGCCAGCCGCCGTTGACGCTGGGCAGCAGGCGCAGTTGCGGGCCGGTCTCGTCGGTCCAGTCCAGTTCGGCGTGGGCGCCGGCCATGTGTGCGTCGTCGAGCACGACATCGCACTCCGGCGAGCGGCCGATCGTCGCGGGCCAGCCGTGGATCTTGTGGACGCTGCGCACCTGGCCATCACGGCCCAGCACCTCGATCACTGCGGCGCGGCTCATTGGGGAGCCTTGGCCTTGTTCGTCGCCGTCCAAGCGAAGCCCTCCAGGTAGTGCGCGGTCAGTTTCAGCGCGTTGTCGAACGAGACGCCGCGGGCATCGAAGCGGCCCAGCGCGCCTTCGGTGGACGAGTCGACGGTAGTGACCAGGATGCTCAGGTCGTTGAGGCCGTCGAGCTTGCGATAGGCCCGCAGGCACACGACCGCGCGCAGCGGCAGGCCCTGGCGATCGATGAAATCTTCCTTGCAGAAGGGCGCGGTGCGGGTCTTGTCGCTGCGGCCGATCGCCTCGTTGCGGAAGCTGCCGGAGTACTGCTTGGCGAAGCGCAGCGCGCCGAGCTTGCGGCCGTCGTAGGCCTCGTGCGACATCTCCAGCCAGCCGGTCTGCATCGAGCCGCTGATGAACAGCGCATGCTCCATGCGGCATTGCGAACGCTGGAACTCCAGGCCCTTGGTGTCGTCCGGCGTACCGCGGCCCCAGCAGCGCATGAACTGCTCCTGCGGCACCGGCAGCTGATAGTGCGCATGGCCTGCTGATTGCCACGGCTGCGCGATGAAGCGCTGCGTCAGCTCGTCCTGATAGGCCATCAGTTGATCGCGCACGCGGCTCCAGACCGGTTTGGTGATCGGCTTGGCATCGCGGCTGCGCTCGTAGAGCGCCTGCGCGTACTGGCCGGGCACGAGGAAGCTCATCTGCTGGGCGAACACCATCATCGACACATTGATGCCGACGACGCGACCGGTCTCGTCCACCACCGGGCCGCCACTCATGCCGGGGTTGATCGCGCCCGAGTAGTAGATCAGGCCATCGAAACTGCGCTCCACCAGGCCGTTGTAGGTGCCCTCGACGACGGCGAAGGCCACGTCGTGCGGGTTGCCCATCGAATAGATCCTGTCCCCCTTGGAGAGCGGATCGCTCTTGACGCGGAAGCCCAGTTCGCCGCGACCGGACAGGTTCTTGGCTTCGGCCGGCACGGCGCGCAGCAAGGCCAGATCCCGACGGATATCGAAATCAAGCAGCTCGAGCTGCCCTTCCTGGCCGTCCGTCGTCGCGTAGCGCAACCGGTAGCGTTCCGGCTCCAGCGCGAACTGGCTGATGACGTGGTAGTTCGTGATGATCCGGCCATCCTGGCTGACGAGGAAGCCGGAGCCGACCGAGGCCTGGCTGTCCTGCGTCTTCAGCAAGGTGCGGATCTGCAGCAGCTGGGAGCGAGCACCGTCGTACAGGCGGCGGGCCGCGGCGGAGACGGCCACCGGTGGCGTACCAGCCGCCGCCGAAGCCGCCTCGGCGGGTGGCGGCGCGGACACCGGCGCCGGTGCAGCCATCACAGCTGCAGCGGACAGCCAGCTTGCGATGAGGAGCAAGAGCCGCATGGGCATGGATGAGATGGACATCTGCTGAGAGGGCAATCGGTACTCCTGCGTTCGGATCCGGCGCGGTCAGTTGCCGGCGTCGGGCCAGAACTGCACCTTGTTGGGCTGCAGTTCGGGTGAGAGCACGAAATGCTCGGCGTGCTTCCTGAACAGGCGGGTGGAAGCCGCCGTCTTGCCCAGCATACCGGCTTGGCGCAGCGCCTGCGCCGCCTCGCCGAGTTCGACCCGGTCGCCGCCGCGCAGCTGCGGCACGGCCTGGAGGATGGCCTCCACCTCCGCCGGCAGCACGGGCT
The DNA here is from genome assembly GCF_034043675.1 of Roseateles agri. Taxonomy (NCBI): domain Bacteria; kingdom Pseudomonadati; phylum Pseudomonadota; class Betaproteobacteria; order Burkholderiales; family Sphaerotilaceae; genus Roseateles; species Roseateles agri. Next base: position 205,249 of record NZ_JAXCLA010000002.1, read on the forward strand.
CGGCCACTGGTTGTAACTGCTTGGACACTTGCGCTGCGACCGGCTCGGCAACCTTGGCGCGTGAAGCGCGCTTGCGTGCCGGCTTCTTCGCTTCTACGACAGGCACGGGAACGGGGGCGGGGGCAGGCGCTGGAACAGGCGCGAGTACAGGCACGGGGACAGGCGTGGAAACAGGAGCCGGCACGGGCACCGGCTTGGGCATCGCCTTCTGCACAGGCTTCGGTGCCGGCTTGGCCTGGGCGCGCTTGGTCGCGGCCTTGGCGTCGCGGTGCGACAGGTCGTCGTACTCGTCGTAGGCGGCCTGCACGCCCTCGCTGGTCTTGCCCTGCTGGCCGAAGCCGCGCAGCCAGGCGCCCTTCTCGCGCAGGCGGCCGACCAGCGGCGTGAAGTCGGAATCGGAGGACACGATGACGACGACGTCGGGCCGCTCGGCGATCATCAGGTCCATCGCATCGACGGCCAGCGCGATGTCGGTCGAGTTCTTGCCGACCGACAGGTTCACCATCGGCCGCAGCGACAGGCGCTTCATGAAGCCAGCGTTGTGCTGCGCATGCTCGGCCGTGCAGTAGGCGCGGCGGACGTGGACGGCGCCGTAGTCGCGCAGCGTGATGTCGAAGGCCTGGGCGATGACGTCGGGCGAGACGTTGTCGAAATCGACCAGCAGCATGATGCGACGCGGGCGGCCGCTCACAGCAGCCTCCAGCTCAGGCTTTCGCCGCCGCGCAGCGGCTTCAGTTGCGCATCGCCGAAGGGTACGGCCTCGGGCAGCGTCCATTCCTGCTTGGCCAGCGTGACGGTGCCGGTATTGCGCGGCAGGCCGTAGAAGTCGGCGCCATTGAAGCTGGCGAAGGCTTCGAAGCGGTCCAGCGCGCCCATCGCCTCGAAAGCCTCGGCGTAGAGCTCCAGCGCCGAAAGCGCAGTGAAGCAACCGGCGCCACAGACCGAGTTCTCCTTCAGCTGCGAGGCGTGCGGAGCGCTGTCGGTGCCGAGGAAGAACTTCGTGCTGCCGGACGTGGCCGCCTGGATCAGCGCCAGGCGGTGCTCTTCGCGCTTCAGGACCGGCAGGCAGTAATAGTGCGGGCGCAGGCCGCCGGTGAAGATCGCGTTGCGGTTGTAGAGCAGGTGCTGCGGGGTCAGCGTGGCGGCGGTGTACTTGTCGGCCCCGGCGACGTACTGCGCGGCTTCCTTGGTCGTGATGTGCTCGAAGACGACCTTCAGCTCGGGCATGTCGCGGCGCAGCGGCGTCATCACGCGGTCGATGAAGACGGCCTCTCGGTCGAACACGTCGATGGCCGGATCGGTCACCTCGCCGTGGACCAGCAGCAGCAGGCCTTCCTTCTGCATCGCCTCCAGCGTCTTGTAGGTCTTGGCGATGTCGGTAACACCGGCATCGCTGTTCGTCGTGGCGCCAGCGGGGTAGAGCTTCAGCGCGACGACGCCGGCATCCTTGGCGCGCTTGATCTCGTCGACCGGCGTGTTGTCGGTCAGGTAGAGCGTCATCAGCGGCTGGAACGAGGTGCCGGCCGGAACCGCGGCGAGGATGCGCTCGCGGTAGTGCGCTGCCTGGGCCGCCATCGTCACCGGCGGGCGCAGGTTGGGCATGACGATGGCGCGGGCGAACTGGCGCGCCGTGTAGGGCACGACGCTCTGCATCGCGGCTTCGTCGCGCAGATGCAGGTGCCAGTCGTCGGGTCGGGTGATCGTGAGGGTGGTCGATGCGGTGCTCATGGCGCCGCATTGTCTCCTCAATGCTGGAGGATCTTGGCCAGGAAGTCCTTGGCGCGGGGCGAGCGCTCGTCCGGCTTGCTGAAGAAGTCGGAGCTGGTGCAGTCCTCGATGATCTTGCCGGCGTCCATGAAGATCACGCGGTTGCTGACCTTCTTGGCGAAGCCCATCTCGTGGGTGACGCACATCATCGTCATGCCTTCCTGCGCGAGCTTAACCATCACGTCGAGCACTTCACCGACCATCTCGGGGTCCAACGCCGAGGTGGGTTCGTCGAACAGCATCACGATCGGGTCCATCGACAGCGCGCGGGCGATCGCCACGCGCTGCTGCTGGCCACCGGAGAGCTGGCCGGGGAACTTGTCCTTGTGAGCCGACAGGCCGACGCGGTCCAGCATCTTCAGGCCGCGCGTCTTGGCGTCGTCCGCGCTGCGGCCGAGCACCTTGATCTGGGCCAGGGTCAGGTTCTCGGTGACGCTGAGGTGCGGGAACAGTTCGAAATGCTGGAACACCATGCCCACGCGCGAACGCAGCTTGGGCAGGTTGGTCTTCGGGTCAGTGATGGAGGTGCCGTCGACGATGATGTCGCCCTTCTGGATCGGCTCCAGCGCATTGACGGTCTTGATCAGCGTGGACTTGCCCGAGCCCGAAGGGCCGCAAACGACGACCACCTCGCCCTTGGCGATCTTGGTCGTGCAATCGGTCAGCACCTGGAACGGGCCGTACCACTTGGAGATGTCTTTGATTTCAATCATGGTGGTTCAAATCCTCAGCGGATGATCGCGATCTTCTTCTGCAGACGGCGCACCAGCATCGACAGCGAGAAGCAGATGACCAGGTAGACCAGCGCGGCCAGCAGGTAGGTCTCGACCGGGCGGTTGATGTTCTTGCCAGCCGACTCGAAGCCCTTCAGCAGGTCGTAGGCATTGATCGCGTAGACCAGCGAGGTGTCCTGGAACAGCACGATGGTCTGCGTCAGCAGCACCGGCAGCATGTTGCGGAAGGCCTGCGGCAGCACGACGAGCTGCATCGTCTGCCGGTAGCTCATGCCCATGGCGTAGCCGGCGAAGACCTGCCCGCGCGAGACCGACTGGATGCCGGCCCGCATGATTTCCGAGTAGTAGGTCGCCTCGAACAAGGTGAAGGTGATCAGCGCGGAACGCTCCGAGCCGAGCTCGATGCCATAAGGCCGGACCAGGTTCGGGATCAGCAGGTAGAACCACAGGATCACCATCACCAGCGGCACCGAGCGCAGCGTGTCCACATAGATGGCAGCGGGCGCTTCGAGCCAGCGCTTGCCGGACAGGCGCATCAGCGCCAGCAAGGTGCCGAGCAGGATGCCGCCGATCATGGCGGTCAGCGTCAGCTGGACGGAGAACAGGAAGCCCTTGCTGACCCAGTTGCGCAGGAATTCCCAGTCGAGGAAGGAGAAGTCGAGATGCAGCATGTCACTTCGCTCCCAGGATGCCGGGCACGCGCACGCCGCGTTCGATCAGCTTGGCCGCGCGATTGATCGCGAAGCCGGAGATGAAGTACAGCAAGGTAACCGGCAGGAAGATCTGCAGGAAGTTCGACTGCTCCGACGCCTGCTGCGCGTACTGCGCCAGCTCCGGAATGCTGACCGCGAAGGCCACGGCCGAGTTCTTGACGATGTTCATGCTCTCGCTGGTGAGCGGCGGGATGACGATGCGGAAGGCCATCGGCAGCAGCACGTAGCGGTAGGTCTGCGGCAGGGTGAGGCCCATGGCAAGGCCCGCGTAACGCTGGCCCTTGGGCAGGGTCTGGATGCCGGCCTTGACCTGCTCGGCGATCCGCGCCGAGGTGAAGAAGCCGATGGCAACGATCACCAGGATCGCCGACGGCACGTCGCGCAGCACGGTGAACAGCTGCGGCATCACATGGTACCAGAGGAAGACCTGGACGATCAGCGGGATGTTGCGGAAGAGCTCGGTCCAGATCTCGCCGATCATCGCGAGCTTGCGGTTCGGCACCGTGCGCAGCACGCCGATCAGCGAGCCGACGGCCAGAGCAACCGCCAGGCCGGCGATCGACACGTACATCGTCCAGCCCCAGGCGTGAATCATCGCGTCCAGGTAGGTGTCATAGCCCGGCGCGCCGAAGCATTTCGGCGCCGCCTCGTTCGTCACCATGTCGGTGCAATAGAGCTGCCAATCCCAATTGGTGGCCATCGTCCAAACTCCCCGCTACAAAAAGCGGGTGCGCAAGGGCACCCGCTGTCGTCGTGCGGCGCGCTGCCCCATGGCGGCGCGCCCGTTCATCACCGCTTACTTCTTGACGTACTCTTCGACCGGCTTGTCGTTTGGGTTCGCCCAGGCGTTCTTGGTCGCCTCCGTTGCCGGCAGGCCGACGCGGGTGTTCGTCGGGGGGATCGGCTGAACGAACCACTTGTCGTACAGCTTGGCGATCTCGCCGGACTTCATCATGGCCTTGATGCTGTCGTCCACGGCCTTCTTGAAGGCCGGGTCGTCCTTGCGGATCATGATGGCGATCGGCTCGACCGACAGCACTTCGCCGACGATCTTGTAATCGGCCGGAGCCTTGGACTTGGCGATGTTGCCGGCCAGGATCTGGCCGTCCATCACGAAGGCATCGGCGCGGCCCGATTCGAGCAGCAGGAAGCTGTCGGCGTGGTCCTTGCCGAAGACTTCCTTGAAGTCGACCCCGTTCGCGCGCTCATGTTTGCGCAGCAGTTGCACCGAGGTGGTGCCGGTGGTGGTCGCGACGGTCTTGCCGTTCAGCTGCGAGATCGAGGTGATGCCCGAGTTGGCCTTGACGGCGATGCGCACTTCCTCGACGTAGGTCGTCACGGCGAAGGCGATGTCCTTGGCGCGAGCCGAGTTGTTGGTCGTCGAGCCGCACTCGATGTCCACGGTGCCGTTCTGCACCAGCGGCACACGGTTCTGCGAGGTCACCGGCAGGTACTTGATCTCGAGCTTGGGCATACCCAGCTGCTTCTGCACGTCGGCCAGCACATGCTGGCAGATCTCGACGTGATAGCCGACGTACTTGCCGTCGCCCAGCGTGTACGACAGCGCGCCGGAAGACTCGCGCACACCCATCGTTGCCGCGCCGCTGTCCTTGATCTTCTTCAAGGTGTCTTCAGCGTGCACCGCCCCGGCCAGCAACGCCAGGCCAACGACGAGCAGTGTTTTCTTGTACATAGAACGCTCCAAAGTCAGTAACAAATCAAGGGAGAGAGCAGACCACGGGCGCTGACCGCCCCGAATACGGGTTTGCACTCATTTTGGTCGATTGACCATATGCGAAAGACGCATGACGCAATGTACATGCCACCATGCCGAAAACGCGTGCGCTGAGCCTTGGAGTTAGGGTCAGCCGACGGGGTCTTAGGCCGTGCGCGGCGCCATGTCGGACAGGAAATCCCACAGCGCCAACGCCGCTGGCTTGTTGCGGCGGGACTGCTCCGGCCGCTCGCGGTAGATGCGAAGCTCCATGCTCAGCTCGTACTCACCCGCCGCTGCCGCGCGGGCCAGGGTGCCGGCCTTCACTTCCTTCTTCACCGAGCTGGCGGGCAGGAAGGTCAGGCCGTGGCCCTCCATCGCCATCGCCTTGAGGCTCTCAGCCATGTCGGTCTCGTAGATCGCGTCGAGGTTCAACGGCGTCGCCGATTCCTTGGCGATCAGTTCGACCAGCCGCCCGAGGTAGGCGCCGCCGGCATAGCTGAGGAACGGGATCTTTTGGCCCGGATGCCCCGGCAGCCGGAACAGCGGTTCACCTTGCGGGCCCGCCTTGGCATAGGCCGCCAGCGTCTCGTGGCCCAGCGAGGCCATCTGGTAGCGCTCGGGATCCAACTGCAGCGGTTGGCTCGCGTGGTGATAGACGATCAGCAGATCGCAGTTGCCTTCGCTGAGCTGCAGCATCGCGTCGTGGACGTTCAACGCATTGAGCCGGCTCTTCAGCGCACCGAAGCGCTGGCGCAACTCCATCAGCCAGTGCGGGAAGAAGCTGAAGGCCAGCGAATGCGGGACGGCGAACTCGATCATGTCCTGGCTGGCGGACTGATGGCTGCGCAACATGTTGCGCGTGGACTGCAGATTCCCCAGGATCTCCACCGCCTGCGCCAGCAGCGTCTCGCCGGCGCCGGTCAGCCGTGTCGGATAGGAGGATCGATCCACCAGATCAACCCCGGCCCAGGCCTCGAGCGCCTGGATGCGGCGCGAGAACGCCGGCTGGGTCACATGTCTCAGCTGAGCGGAGCGCGAAAAGCTGCGCGTCTCGGCCAGGCTGACGAAGTCTTCAAGCCATTTGGTTTCCACGCGCAGGAGTGTAGTCGTGCCGTTGTAGGACGACCTCCAGCGACGAAGCTGCGACCGTTACCAGACTTACCCGAACACCCAGTCATTACCCCCTCAACTCGAGGGGATGATCAAGCCGTCAAACATGTAACGGATGATTAAAGTCACACGCAAGATCATTTTCAACCGACCACCTCGGGAGCGAGCCTGTGAAAACCATCAAAACCGCGCTGGCCTGTTTGACGCTGGCCACCGCGTTGCCGGCTGCGGCGACGGTCGTCGTGAACTTCGACACAGAGGCTGCCCAGAATCTGTCGGCCTTCGTCGATGCGACGAAATTCACCTACGCGCAAGGCGCCGTCACGATCGGCGGCGTGCCGTCCCCGATCACTGGCCCGGTGACCAACGACGCCGTGCTGCTGGCGGCCAGCAAGACCGTTGGCGGCCGCGGCTCCTTCTACGGCAGCACCGACCCGACAGCGCCACCAACGTCAAACGTCGGCGCGCTGACGCTGGTTGCGGACTCCTTTCTGATCAGCATTGCCGATGGCTTCAACGGCCTGTTCACGATCGACTTCGCCGGCCAGGGCGAAGCCCACCTGGCGGCATTCGACCGCGCCGGCAACATGATCGGCGACCCGTTCGCCTCAAGCAGCACAGACAACAGCGGCTGCGTCTATCAGTCCGATTCCGACTATTCGTGCAACTGGAAGACGCTGAGCTTCGACCTCGGCGCTGACACACAGATCTACTCGGTCGAGGTGTTCGGGGCCAGCGACCTCGAGTGGTTCGACAACATCACCATCGCCCACGTCGGCCCGAACGACACGGACACCGTGCCCGAGCCGGGCACCATCGCGCTGAGCTTGGCAGCACTAGGCGCGCTGGGCTGGAGCCGCACGCGCATCGCCTTGCGCCGCTGAGTTTCCGCCCTTAGGCGAGTTGGCTCGGCCAGCCGTCAGCGCCGCTCAGCTGCAGCCGCCACATCCGCGTGTAGACGCCCTGCTTCGCGAGCAGATCCTGGTGATGACCGCGCTCGACGATGCGGCCGGCCTCCAGCACCAGGATCTCGTGCGCGTCGACGATCGTGGACAGGCGGTGCGCGATCACCAGCACCGTCTTGTTCCGGCCGACCGATTCCAGCTCCGCCTGGATCGCACGTTCATTGCTCGAGTCCAGCGCCGAGGTCGCCTCATCGAAGATCAGTAGCGGCGGGTCCTTCAGCAAGGTGCGGGCGATGGCGACGCGTTGCTTCTCGCCGCCGCTGAGCTTCAGACCCCGCTCGCCCACCATCGTGTCATAGCCCTTCGGCGTGGCGGCGATGAAGCCGTGCACATGAGCCGCGCGTGCCGCCGCCTCGACCTCCTCCCGCGATGCGCCAGGCCGGCCGTAGGCGATGTTGTAGGCCACCGTGTCGTTGAACAACACCGTATCCTGCGGAACGATACCGATCGCGCGGCGCAAGCTGGCCTGCGTGATCGCGCGCAGATCCTGCCCGTCGATCGTGATCGCGCCGCCGTCGACGTCGTAGAAGCGGTAGAGCAGGCGGGCAAGCGTGCTCTTGCCCGAACCGCTGGGCCCGACAACGGCCACCTTCTTGCCAGCAGGGATCTCGAAAGACACATCGTGCAGGATCGGTCGCGTCGGGTCGTAGGCGAAGTTGACGTGCTCGAAGCGCACCGCGGCGCCGACAACATCCAGCGGCAGCGCAGACGGCACATCGGCCACCTCACGCTCGCGCTCCAGCAGGCGGAACATCTTGTCCAGGTCGGTCAGGCTCTGCTTGATCTCCCGGTAGATCACACCGAGGAAGTTCAGCGGGATGTAGAGCTGAATCATGAAGGCGTTGACCATCACCAGGTCGCCCAGGCTCATCGTGCCGGACACGACACCCTGCGTCGCCCGCCACAGCATCGCCACCAGCGCCAGCGCGATGATCAGTTGCTGGCCCGTGTTCAGCATCGACAAGGTGGACTGCGACTTCAGCTGAGTCCGTCGCAGCCTCTCCAGGCTTTCGTCGTAGCGACGCGCCTCGAAGTCCTCGTTGTTGAAGTACTTGACCGTCTCGTAGTTCAACAGCGAATCGATCGCCCTGCTGTGCGCCACCGAATCCAGCTCGTTCAGCAAGCGACGGTACTGGGTGCGCCACTCGGTCACCTTGACCGTGAACGTGATGTAGAAGGCCAGTGCCGCAAAGGTAATCCAGGCAAACCAGGCATCGAACTTGACGCCCAGCAAGGTCAGCACCAGCACGACCTCGATCAAGGTCGGCACGATGCTGTAAAGCGAATACGAGATCAGCGACTGCACCGCGCGTGTGCCGCGCTCGATGTCGCGCGTCATGCCGCCGGTCTGCCGTTCGAGGTGGAATCGCAGGCTCAGGTCATGCAGGTGCCGGAACACCTGCAGCGAGATCGAGCGCGACGTCCCCTCGGTTGCCTTGGCGAAGATCAACTCGCGCAATTCGGTGAACAGACTGGTCGACAGCCGTAGCCCGCCATACGCCAGCAGCAATCCCAGCGGAACGACGGCCAGGCTCTCGGCCGAGCCGGGCTTGATCGCCATCCGGTCCACCAGGGTCTTCAGCAAGACCGGCACGCCGACATTGCTGAGCTTGGCACCGAGCATGAACAGCAGCGCGAGGCTCACACGCCAGCGATAGCGCCAAAGATACGGCAGCAGCTTGGCGATCGTGTGCCAGTCGCCGCCCGGCGTGGCAGAGGGAGAAATATCGGTCGTGGCGCTGCGTCGCATCGTTTGGTCGAGAATGGCGCCTGATTCTCTCAGTTCAAGACCAAGCGCATGACCGACGCCACTTCCGACCCTTCCGCCAGTCCCCGCGAGCTCGTGATGCGCGTGATGCCGATGCCCGCCGATGCCAACGGCAACGGCGACATCTTCGGCGGCTGGATCATGGCGCAGGTCGACCTGGCCGGCTCGGTGCTGCCCTTGCGGATCTCACGAGGCCGCGTCGCCACCGTGGCGGTGAACGAGTTCATCTTCAAGCAGCCTGTCTCGGTGGGCGACCTGCTGTCCTTCTACGCCCGCGTCGTGCGCATCGGCCGCACCTCCATTACCGTGCACGTCGAGGTGGAGGCCGAGCGCAACCCGGCGGACCCACAACTCGTCAAGGTCACGCAGGCGAACCTCACCTACGTCGCGATCGACCGCGACGGCAAGCCGCGGCCGTTCAACACGCCCTGAGTTCGCTCGCCAGACGCTCCGCCAGCGTCTCGGCCCACAAGGCGTAGCCGGCCGGGTTCGGATGGAAGCCATCCGGCGCCATCAGCTCGGCGGCGCGTTCGCCCTGCAGCTCCGCCGGCAGCGCCTGCATCGCACGGCCCGGCCCCAGGTCGGCCGCTAACGCAACATTCAAGCGGCGGGCCTGCGCGCCCAGCAGCCAGCGCAGCGGCTGCGGCAGCAAAGGGAACTCGTGCATCGGCGGCACGGCGCTGTGCAAGGTGAAGCGCACGCCGGCACGCTCGCGGGCCAGCGCGTCGATGGCGCTCAGTTGCTCCAGCCAGCGCCGCGGCGCGACCTGGCCGACTGCATCGTTGACGCCCAGTGCCGTGACCAGCACATCGGCAGGCCTCAGGCCCGCGTGCTGCATCCCATCGAGCGCGTCGCGCGTCGTGTGCCCGGTCGTCGCGAGCAATTGCCATTCGACCCGACCGCCCAGCCGCTGCGCCAGCGCCGTGGCCAGGCGCCCGGCCAGCGCCTCGTCCTGATGTGCAGCACCGACGCCCGCCCCGGACGAGTCACCGACGATCAGCAGCCGCAGCTGCAAATCGTCTTCGCCCACCGAGCCTTCGCGCGGCCCCGCCGCTTCCGGCAAGCGCAGCGCCGTGCGCCGCACGCGGGCACCTTGCCAGACGAGCAGCGGCGCCAGCGCCAGCTTGGCGGCCAGAAGCCTCACTTACTGGAACTTGCTGAAGTCCGGCTTGCGCTTCTGGAAGAAGGCCTGGAAGGCTTCCGTAGCCTCGGGCGAACGCAGTCGCGCGCCGAACACCTCGGCCTCGGCCTTGTAGACCTCGCGCAGCTGCGCGCGCTGCGGCTCGCGCATCAGGCGCTTGCTGTCGCGCACCGCGCCGGGCGCCAGGCTGTTGAAGCGCTCGGCCACGCGGCGCGCGTGCTTCAGCACCTCGCTGGCGGGCAGCACCGCATTGGCGATGCCGCATTCCACGGCCTGCTCGCCAGTGAACGGGTCGCCCAGCAGGATCCGCTCGGCTGCGCGGCGGTTGCCCATCAGCTGCGGCACGATCACGCTGGACGCGAATTCGGGCACCAGGCCCAGGCTGACGAAGGGCATCGCCAGGCGCGCGTCGTCGGCCACATAGACGAAGTCGCAGTGCAGCAGCATCGTCGTGCCGATGCCGATCGCCGCACCGGTGACGGCGGCGATCACCGGCTTGTCGCAGCCGATCAGCGCTTCCATGAACTGGAACACCGGCGCGTCCAGGCCCTTGCGCGGGCTGTTCATGAAGTCCTCGATATCGTTGCCCGAGGTGAAGATGCCCGGCTGGCCGGTGATCAGGATCGCGCGCACTTCGCCATTGGCGGCTGCTGCGTTGATGCCGTCAGCCATGTCCTGGTACATCTGCTGCGTCAGCGCGTTCTTCTTCTCGGGGCGGGCGATCTCGATCGTCGCGACGCCGTCGACGATGAATGTCTTGATGCTCATGGGGAGGGTCTCCTAGGGATTCAGCGGGATTGTTGCAGCCAGGCCGGCACCTGCGGCCACAGCGTCGCGGCGAAGCGCTCGCGGAAGAAGCCGAAGTGGCCGATGCGGCGCGCGCCGACGTCGGTGGGCGCGATGCGGCGCATCTCCGGCCGCGCGCCAGCGTAGAAGCCGTGCAGCGACTCCATATTGCGGCGGGACATGAACTCGTCGTCGGTGAAGCCCAGCGACAGCATCGGCAAGGTCAAGGCGGCATAGTGCTCGCGCAGCGCCGTGCCACCCTCGCCCATCATGTAGTCGCGGTCCAGGCACCAGCGCCGCCACTGCGCCATCACGCCACGCGGCAGGTCGCCGACCTTGCGCAGCCGGCGGCCTGGAAAGTAGTCGAACAAGGGCAGCGCCAGCGGCACGACGACGTACCACAGCCACCAGACATAACGCCGCAGCGCAGCGGCGTTCTCGCGCCAGTAACCGCTGCCGCAACCGACGGTGACGACGCGCGACACCCGCTCGCGGTTGGGCAGCATGCCGAAGATCTGGCCGCCGAGCGAATGGCCCACCCAATGGATCGGCCTCTCGCCCAGCCTGCCGGCCAGTTCATCGAGCGCCGCGGCGGCGTCCAGCCGCGCCCAGGTACCGATGTCCGCCTGCAGGCCCTTCAACGAAGCCGGTCGCGAAGCGCCCATGCCGCGGTAGTCGAAGCTCAACACCAGCCAGCCCTGCTCGGCCATCCACTGTGCGAAGCCCGCGTAGTAGCGCTGCTCGACACCCATCGCCGGGGCGATCAGCAGGCCGGCGCGGGCCCGGCCCGGATCGCCGTAGAGCATGCCGCTCAGCGTGAAGCCGTCGGCGGCCTGGAAGCTGAGCGGCGTGCCCATCGGGTCAGAGGCGCTCGATGATGCCCGCCGCGCCCTGGCCGGCGCCGACGCACATCGTCACCATGCCGTACTTCGCGCCGGTGCGGCGCAGGCCGTGCACGACCGAAGCCGCGCGGATCGCGCCGGTGGCACCCAGCGGGTGGCCCAGCGCGATCGCGCCGCCATTCGGGTTGACCTTGCTGCGATCCAGCACGATGCCCTTGCTGTCCAGGTCGTTCAGCACGGCCAGCGATTGCGCGGCGAAAGCCTCGTTCAGCTCCACCCAGCCCAGGTCCTCGGCTTTGATGCCGGCCAGGCGCAGCGCGGCGGGGATCGCCTCGATCGGGCCGATGCCCATGATCTCCGGCGGCACGCCGCGCACGGCGAAGGAGACGAAGCGCGCCAGCGGCGTCAGGCCGAAGCGCTTGACCGCGGCCTCGGACGCCACGATCAGCGCACCCGCGCCGTCGGACGTCTGCGAGCTGTTGCCGGCGGTGACGCTGCCCTTGGCGGCGAACACCGGCCGCAGCTTGGCCAGGCCTTCCGGCGAGGTGTCCGCGCGCGGGCCCTCGTCGATGTCGACGATGCGCTTCTTCACGGTGATCGAACCATCCGCCAGATTGGGCGAGCGGGTAACCAGCTCGAACGGCGTCATCTCGTCCTTGAAGTGGCCGGCCTCGATGGCGGCCAGCGCGCGACGGTGCGATTCCAGCGCGAAGGCGTCCTGCTGCTCGCGCGAGACCTTCCACTGCGCGGCCACCTTCTCGGCCGTCAGGCCCATGCCGTAGGCCAGGCCGATGTTCTCGTCGCGCTCAAAGATCGCGGGCGGGAAGGACGGCTTGTTGCCGCCCATCGGCACCATGCTCATCGACTCGACGCCGCCGGCGATCATCACCTCCGACTCGCCGACGCGGATGCGGTCCGCCGCCATCGCCAGGGCCGTGATGCCCGAGGCGCAATAGCGATTCACCGTCACGCCGCCCACCGTGTTCGGCAGGCCCGACAGCACGGCCGCCACGCGGGCGATATTCATGCCCTGCTCGGCCTCGGGGAAGGAGCAGCCGATGATCGCGTCCTCGATCACGCTGGGGTCGAGGCCCGGCACCTGGGCCATCGCGGCCTGGATGGCGCGGCTCAGCATCTCGTCCGGCCGCGTGTTCTTGTAGTAGCCGCGGCCCGACTTGCCGATCGGCAGGCGGGTGGCAGCGCAGATGTAGGCTTCTTGAACTTGCTTGCTCATGATCTTCGGTACTCCTTAGTTGCGCACCGGCTTGCCGGTCGACAACATGCCCATGATTCGCTCTTGCGTCTTCGGGTGCTCCAGCAGGCCGCAGAAGTGCTGGCGCTCCAGCGTCATCAGGTATTCCTCGCTGACCAGCGAGCCGGCCTCGACGTCGCCACCGCAGACCACATCGGCGATCAGCGCGGAGATGTGGAAGTCGTGCGCGCTGATGAAGCCGCCATCGCGCATGTTCGCGAGCTGGGCCTTCACCGTGGCGATGCCCGAACGGCCCGCCACCGGGAACAGCGCCTTCGCCGGCGGGCGGTAGCCAGAATCGGCCATCGCCTTGACCTGGGCCGAGGCGACGAACAGCAGTTCGTCCTTGTTCGGCACGATCACGTCGCCGTCGATCAGGAAGCCCATCTGCTTCGCTTCCAGTGCCGAGGTCGCGACCTTGGCCGTGGCGGCGCTGGTGAAGCCGTCCTTGAGGAAGGCGAAGATGTCCGCAGCGGCGTTGCCGGCGTTGGCCATCTCGGCCGCGCGGCGTGCGATGTAGGTCAGGCCGCCGCCGCCGGGCAGCAGGCCCACACCCACTTCCACGAGGCCGATGTAGCTCTCCATGTGGGCCACGCGGCGCGCACTGTAGACGGCCAGCTCGCAGCCGCCACCCAAGGCCAGGCCACGCATCGCGGAGACCACTGGCACCTGCGCGTAGCGGATGCGCAGCATCATGTCCTGCAGCTTCTTCTCTTCCGGCAAGATGCCCTTGGCGCCCGACTTCATGAACACCGGCATCAGCGATTCGAGGTTGGCACCGGCCGAGAACACATCGTCCGGCGACCAGATCACCAGGCCCTTGTACTTCGCCTCGGCGATCTCGACGGCCTTCAGCAGGCCCTCGGTCACCGTCGGCGAGATCAGGTGCAGCTTGGCGGTGATCGAGGCGATCAGCACCTCGCCGTCCAGCGACCAGACGCGCACTTCCTCGTTCTTGAACTCCTCGGTGCCGGCCTGCAGCGGCGCAATCGAGCCGTCGCCGACCAGCGATTCCGGGAAGGCTTGACGGGCATAGACGGGCAACGCGGCGCGCGGCTTGAAGCGGCCTTCCTTGGCGCTCCAGGAGCCGGCCTTGCTGTGCACGCCGCCGTTCTCGGCCACCGGGCCTTCCGTCACCCAGGCGGGCAGCGGCGCGCTGGACAGCGTCTTGCCTTCGGCGATGTCGGCGGCGATCCACTCGGCCACCTGCTTCCAGCCGGCGGCCTGCCACAGCTCGAACGGCCCCTGCTGCGAGCCAAAGCCCCAGCGCATCGCAAAGTCGATCTCGCGCGCCGTGTCGGCCACATCGGCAAGGTGCACGGCCGCGTAGTGGAAGCCGTCACGCAGGATCGCCCACAGGAACTGCGCCTGCGGGTTCGTCGATTCGCGCAGCAGCTTGATGCGGTCGGGCGCGGGCTTCTTCAGCATGCGGGCGACGATCTCGTCGGCCTTCTTGCCGCCGGCCACGTACTCGCCGCTGGCAAAGTCCAGGCGCTGGATGTCCTTGCCGACCTTCTTGTAGAAACCGGCACCGGCCTTCTGGCCCAGCGCGCCCGCCTCGATCAGCTTGGCCAGCACCGGCGGCGTGGCGTACATGCCGTAGAACGGATCGCTCTGCAGGTTGTCCTGCATCGTCTTCATCACGTGGGCCATCGTGTCCAGGCCCACCACGTCCGCGGTGCGGAAGGTGCCGCTGGAGGCGCGGCCCAGCTTCTTGCCGGTCAGGTCGTCGACCACATCGACGCTGAGGCCGAACTTCTGTGCCTCGATCATCGTGGCCATCATGCCGGCCACGCCGATGCGGTTGCCGACGAAGTTGGGCGTGTCGTTGGCGCGCACGACGCCCTTGCCCAGCGCGGTGGTGACGAAGCTCTCGAGCTGGTCGATCACCTCGGGCTGCGTGGTCGGCGTGTTGATCAGCTCGACCAGGTACATGTAGCGCGGCGGGTTGAAGAAATGGATGCCGCAGAAGCGCGGCTTGATCTCTTCGGGCAGCACTTCGGACAGCTTCGTGATCGACAGGCCCGAGGTGTTGGACGCGACGATCGCATGCGGCGCGACGAAGGGCGCGATCTTCTTGTAGAGATCGAGCTTCCAGTCCATGCGCTCAGCGATCGCCTCGATGATGAGGTCGCAGTCCTTCAGCAGTTCGAGGTGTTCCTCGTAGTTGGCCTGCTGGATCAGCGCGGCATCGGCGGCGTTGCCCAGCGGCGCGGGCTTGAGCTTCTTCAGCCCGTCGATCGCCTTGGTGACGATGCCGTTCTTCGGGCCTTCCTTGGCCGGCAGGTCGAACAGCACCACCGGCACCTTGACGTTGACCAGGTGCGCGGCGATCTGCGCGCCCATCACGCCCGCGCCGAGCACGGCGACTTTGCGAACTTGGAATCGACTTGTCACGAAACTTCTCCTAACTTTGAGTTCACTCGGCTCTTTACTCGGCTTTTTGCCAGACCTGGGTCCGGTACAGGAAGCCGATGTAGCCACGCACGTTCAGCGTCTTGCCGCCGTCCTCGGTCCAGATCTTGGTCTTGTAGGTCTTGCCGTTGGAGGGGTCGAGGATCTCGCCGCCGCTCCATTGGGCCTTGTCATCGCCGTCGGCCTTGACGCCGCGGATGATGGTCATGCCGACGATCGGCTTGTCCTTGCGCTCGTCCTTGCACTGGTCGCACTTGGCGTCCTGCTTGCCGGCGTCGAAGATCTTCTCGATCGTGCCGCTGAGCACACCGCCGCTCTCGGTGATGCGCACCAGCGACTTGGCGGTCTTGCCGTCGTCGTCGATCGTCTTCCACAGGCCCACCGGGCTGGCGGCCTGTGCGAACGCCGCGCCGGCTGCCAGGAAGAGCGTCGCTGCCGCGATGAGTTGCTTCTTCATCATCATGGGAGCTCCGGTCAGAACAGGGCCTCGTCCATCTCCATCAGCGGAGACAGGCCGGAGCGGGCGGTGCGGATCAGCGAGGCCGTTTCCGGCAACAGCTTGGCGAAGTAAAAGCGCGCGGTGTAGAGCTTCGCGGTGTAGAAGCTGTCGCCCGAGTCCTTCTTCTCCAGCGCGATCTTGGCCATGCGGGCGAAGAAGTAGGCGAACACCATGTGGCCGGCCACGCGCAGGTAGTCCACCGCGGCGGCGCCGACTTCATCGGGGTTCTGGAAGGCCTTCATGCCGATCTCGGTCGTCAGCTTGGTGACCTTGTCGCCGATGTCGGCCAGCGGGTTGATAAACTCCTGCATCGCCTCGTTCGTACCCTCTTCCTCGACGAAGGCGGCGATCTTCTTGCCGAACTTCTTCAGCACGGCGCCGTTGTTCGACAGGATCTTGCGGCCCAGCAGGTCCAGCGACTGCACGGTGTTCGTGCCTTCGTAGGTCATGTTGATGCGCGAGTCGCGCACGAACTGCTCGACGCCCGACTCGTGGATGTAGCCGTGGCCGCCGTACACCTGCATGCAGTGCGAGGTGGCGATCCACGCGTTGTCGGAGATGAAGGCTTTAACGATCGGCGTCAGCAGCGCGACCTCGTCGTCGGCTTCCTTGCGTTCATCGGCGTCGCCCGAGGACAGCGCCTTGTCCAGCGTCAGCGCCACGTACATCGACAGCGCACGGCCGCCTTCGGCGTAGGCACGCGCGGTCAGCAGCATCTTGCGCACGTCGGGGTGAACGATGATCGGGTCGGCCGGCTTGTCCGGCGCCTTCGGGCCGGACAGCGCGCGCATCTGGATGCGGTCCTTCGCGTAGGCCGCGGCGTTCTGGTAGGCCACCTCGGTCAGGCCCAGCGACTGGTTGCCGACGCCCAGGCGGGCGGCATTCATCATCACGAACATCGCCATCAGGCCCTTGTTCGGCTGGCCGACCAGCGTGCCGACGGCGCCGTCCAGCGCGATCTGCGCGGTGGCGTTGCCGTGGATGCCCATCTTGTGCTCCAGGCCCGTGCAGAACACCGGGTTGCGCTCGCCCAGCGAGCCGTCGGCGTTGACCTTGAACTTGGGCACGACGAACAGCGAGATGCCCTTGGAGCCTTGCGGTGCATCCGGCAGGCGCGCCAGCACCAGGTGGACGATGTTGTCCACCATGTCGTGCTCGCCGGCGGAGATGAAGATCTTCGAGCCGGTGATCTTGTAGCTGCCGTCGCCCAGCGGCTCGGCCTTCGTGCGCAACAGACCCAGGTCGGTGCCGCAGTGCGGCTCGGTCAGGCACATGGTGCCGGTCCACTCGCCGCTGGTCAGCTTGGGCAGGTAGGTCTTCTTCTGCTCGTCGGTGCCGTGGGCGTGCAGCGCCTCATACGCGCCGTGCGACAGGCCGGGATACATAGTCCAGGCCTGGTTGGCCGAATTCAGCATCTCGTACAGCGCCTGGTTCAGCAGTACCGGCAGGCCCTGGCCGCCGTACTCCGGGTCGCAGCCCAGCGCGGGCCAGCCACCTTCGATGTACTGGGCGTAGGCTTCCTTGAAGCCCTTCGGCGGCTTGACCTCGTGCGTGGTCTTGTCGAGCGTGCAGCCTTCCAGGTCGCCACTCAGGTTGATCGGCGCGAGCACCTCGGAGGCGAACTTGCCGCCCTCTTCCAGCACGGCATTGATCGTGTCCACGTCGATGTCGGCGTGCGCGGGCAACTGCTTCAGTTCGTCGACCGCGTTGAGCAGCTCGTGCATCACGAACTGCATGTCGCGCAGCGGCGGGTTGTACTGGGGCATGTCGGTCTCCTGGAGGACGGGTGAGTGTGGAAAGGAAGTAACGGTTTACCTGGACGGCACGCGGCGATGCTCTGCATCGGCCGCGATACCCGCCGCGGTGGCGTAGAACTGGACCATGCGCTCGAAGCCTGTGCCGGCCCGCGGCAGGGCGCCGGGTATGCGCATGAAGCGGGCGTCGTGGTGCAGCGAGAGGATCAGGCCGTGCAGTTCGAACAGGATCTGTTCAACGTCGGCATCGGCGCGCAGGTGGCCTTCGTCCTTGGCCATGCCGATGGCCTTGCTCATCGCCGAGTGCCAGGCATGGACCATGGCCACCAGCGCATCGCGCACCGGGCCCGGGCGGTCGTCGAACTCGACGGCGCCGCTGATGTAGATGCAGCCGGAGTCGATCTCCTGCGAGACGCGGTACACCCAGCGCTCGAACATCGCGCGCAGCCGCGGCAGGCCGCGCGGCTCGCGGATCGAGGTGAAGAACACCTCTTCCTCGAACTTCCGGTGGTATTCGGTGACGACGGCGATCTGCAGTTCCTCGCGCGAGCCGAAATGGGCGAACACGCCCGACTTGCTCATCTTCGTCACGTCCGCCAGCGCGCCGATCGACAGCCCTTCCAGGCCCATGTGCGAGGCCAGCGCCAGCGCGGCGTCGAGGATGACGGCGCGGGTCTGCTGGCCTTTCTGGAGCGAACGGGCCACGCGCACCGGCTTCGGTCGCGGAGCGGCTACGGAAGGCTTGCTGGCACTGGGCAGGGCTGACACGGCGTCGTCGTTCGGGCTGAATTCGGAGCGCGAATAATAAAACGAACGGTCGTGCTTTTTTATTAAATTTTTTCGAGCGCTGCAAAAAGCAGAGCCGCCGTGCATTCGCGGGATCTTTCGATGACATGTCGATGAACGCCTCGCCGCCATGCGGGAATTCCCCAGTGACCCCCGCCAGATCTTGAGTTAGCGCGCACTATTGCAGTACCCTAGCCGCTGGAGGTCAACGCTGTGGACGTGCTTCAACTGGATGTCTCTGGCCGGCCGCAAGCCTGGATCACGACCCGTGAAGCCGCCGTGATCTACGCGAGCGACGGCATTGCCTGGACGCTTGGCGACCCGTGCCAGACGCTGCGCGGTGGCCTGCAGCGCCGCACCGGCCAGCAGTCGCGCATCGAGGTCCACCCGATCGTGGCGGTGCGCGGCGCCGTCCCCAGCCGGGCCTGGCGTCAGGCTCCGGCCCTCTCCAACAGCAAGCTCTTCCTGCGTGACCGCCACGTTTGCGCCTACTGCGGCCACACCCATCATCTGGACGACCTGACCCGCGAGCACATCCAGCCCACATCGCGCGGCGGCCAGGACACGTGGATGAACTGCATCACCGCCTGCCGTGGCTGCAACGGCCGCAAGGGCAACCGGCTGCCGGAGGAGGCGAACATGAGCCTGCTCTACCTGCCCTACGTGCCCAGCCTGCACGAAGACATGATCCTGCGCGGCCGCCGCATCCTGGCCGACCAGATGGAGTTCCTGCTCGCCAGCGTGCCGCGCTCGAGCCGTCTGCATGGCTGAACCGACACATAAGCTGCGGCTCGTTGCTTGAAGGTAAAGACGTCTTGGCCGCGTCAACGTCGGCACAATATGCCCCGTTGGGCGCTCATCGCCCCCGTGGAGTTCGCATCATGTTGAAGAAGATTTTGATCGTCGCCAGCGTCGTCGCCCTGAGCGCCTGCGCCACCAGCAGCCCCGACGTCGTGCAGTACCGCGACACCCAGCGCATGTCGACCGTGCAGGACGCGACGGTCCTCTCGGTCCGCCCCGTCACGGTGGATGGCTCGCAGAGCGGCATCGGCGCGGTCAGCGGCGCGATGGTCGGCTCGGTGGCCGGTGGCGGCGTCGGCGGCAACTGGCGTGACCGCCAGGCGGGCAGCGTCGTCGGCCTGATCGCTGGCGCGCTGATCGGTAACGCGGTCGAGCGCAGCTCGACCCGCCAGGATGGCTACGAGATCCTCGTGCAACTGCGCAATGGCGAGCGCCGCTCGGTGATCCAGGGCCGCGGCGAAGAGACGCTGGCTGCGGGCGACGCGGTGATCCTGACGACCACCGCCGGCAAGACCCGCATCACGCGTGCGCCGGTCGTCGTCGCGCCCGACAGGAGCTGATCGCTCCCTCGGCGAACAAGCCGCAGCCTCGCTGCGGCTTTTTTCATTTCGGCTTGCGGATCAGCGTGCGCTGGAACCAGGCCTCGTTCATGCGTTGCAGGAAGACCGCGTTGATCGGGAGGCCCGACTTGTCTGCCAGCACCGCCTCGGCCCCGCAGTAGGGGCACATCGCCGTCTGCTGCTCCACCGCGCTCGGGTCGTTCATGTTGTCCATGGTCAGGCCCAGCCAGCCGACGATCTCCTCGGGCGGGAAGACCTCCATGCAGTTGCAGCAGCCGCAGCGTTTGCTGGCCTGGATCTGCCCAAAGTTGTTGGACAGGTAACGATAGGCGGCGAGCAGCTCGTTCATGCGCCGAGTGGAATCGATCGGCGCATGCCGGTCAATCGAGTAACTCGTTATGTCAGCGGTTCCTCCACAAGGGAGTGGAACCGGCGCCGCGCGCCGCAGCGTATAAGTCGGGCCGATGCAGAACATCTTCATCAGCTACCGGCGCGACGACACCGAAGGCCAGGCCGGCCGCCTGTTCGAGGCGCTGCGCAGCGAGTTCGGGGCGGAGCATGTGTTCATGGACGTGGCGACGATCGAACCCGGCGTCGACTTCCGCCGCGCGATCGAGCGCAACACCGCCGACTGCGGCGTGCTGCTGGCGCTCATCGGCCGAGGCTGGCTCACCCTGACGGACGAACAGGGGCGGCGCCGCATCGACGACCCGGACGATTTCGTGCGCCTGGAGACCGCGGCCGCGCTGAAGCGCGACATCCCGGTCGTGCCGGTACTGGTGCACGGCGCGCAGATGCCGCGCGCGGATCAGCTGCCGGCCGACCTGCACGACCTGGCCTACCGCAACGCCGTCGAGCTGAGCCACGCGCGCTGGGATTCCGACGTGCAACTGCTGATCACCGCGCTGCGGCGCGTGCTCGAACGCACGCCGGGCGGCGAGCCCTCGCCGCGGCGACGCTGGCTGCCGCTCGGCGCCGTCGGCGCGCTGGCGGCCGCGACATTGGCCGGCATCCATTTCTGGCCGGCTGCGAAGCCATCCGTCGTGCCGCCGGTGGTCCTGTCGGCCTCGACACCGCTGACGCTGCCGGCGACCGGCGCCGGTCCCGCCTCGGCCCCGGCTTCCACGCCGACGCCCGCTCCAGCCCCCGCACCGACGCAACCCACGGCCCACGGCAGCGGCATCTGCGTCAACGGCTATGTGTGGCGCGAGGCGCGGCCGGGCGACATCGTCTGCGTCACGCCCAAGCGCCGCTCGATCACGGTCAACGAGAACCAACAGGCCGACAGCCGCCGACGGCCGAAGGGCGGCGCCAGCGGGCCGGACACCTGTGTCGTCGGCTTTGTCTGGCGAGAGGCCTTCGATGGCGACCATGTCTGCGTCAAGCCGGCCTCGCGCGAGGCCGCTGCCGAGGACAACCGCGAAGGCCCGTCCCGCGTCGTGCCCTGAGCCGCGCTGAACGGCAGGCCGGCGCTCAGAACGACTTCTTCGCCACCTTCTGATGCTCGGTGGGCACCAGCATCAGCGCCGCCGAGCCGTAGTACTTGTGGAACTCGGCCACCATCTCGCCCTTGGCGATCACCGGGTCGCTGGCCGTCAGCGCGCGCGCCTCGTCGATGTCCTTCACCGCGAAGATGAACATGCCGCGCCAGCCGTCCGTGCCGTCGAAGGGACCGGCCACCGCCAGCTTGCCTTCGTCGGCCAGGCGCTTGATGTTGGCGAAGTGGCCTTTGAACATCTCGTCGCGCTCGGGCCCGGCGGGCATCTTGTTCGGCCCGGTCTTCAGGATCACCAGCACATAGGCACGCATGCCGTGCTCGTCGGCACCGACGCTCTTGGCCAGGGCCTCGTCGAAGGCCGGTGCCTGGGCCAAGGCGGCCGGCATGGCGCAAGCCAGCAGCGCGGCGATTGCGATTCGAAACATCGTCGTCTCCTTCAAGCGGCATGCCATCGTAGCGGCGGCCTCCACAATGCCCCTCCATGAAAACACGCCCCCTGACCCTCCTTCTTGCTGCCCTGCTCGCCGCCGCCAGCGCCCGCGCCGCCGATGACCTGCCTCAGCTCAAGCCCTACCTCGCCCAACCCGGCTGGCTGACGCCGATCGCGCCGCTGCGCATCGCCGACCACACCTGGCAGGTCGGCGCCGCGGGCATCACGGCGCTGCTGATCAAGACCGAGGCCGGCGCGGTGCTGATCGACGGCGGCATGCCGCAGGCGGCCGAGCTGCTGCTGGCCAACATCCGCAAGCTGGGCCTGCAGCCGGGCGACGTGAAGCTGATCCTGAACACCCATGCCCACGCCGACCACGCCGGCCCGCTGGCCGCAGTCAAGCGCGCCACCGGCGCCACGCTGGTCGCGAACGCCGAATCGGCCGCGCTGATGGCCCGCGGCGGTACGCACGACATCCACTTCGGCGACGACATCGCCTACCCGCCGGTGCAGGCCGACCGCCTGATCCAGGACGGCGAGCTCATCCAGCTCGGCGCCATCACCTTCACGCCCACCTTCACCCCCGGCCACACGCCCGGCAGCACCAGCTGGACCTGGACAGACACGCAGGGCGGCAAGCCGCTGCGCATCGCCTATGTCGACAGCCTCAGCGCGCCCGGCTACCAGTTGGTCGGCAATCTCGGCTACCCGCACATCGTCGAGGCCTACACGGGCAGCATCGCGCGGATCCGCACCCTCCCCTGCGACCTGCTGCTGACCCCACACCCCGACCAGAGCGGCTGGAACTATGCCGACACGGCGAACCCGCATCCCCAACCGATGAGCTGCCGCGCCTACGCCGACGAGGCCGAAGCAAACCTGAAGTCGCGCCTGCAATCCAAGCAATAAAACCCAAAACAGGTCAAAGTTCGCTCTTGTACGGCTGAAGTCCCGCTCCTACCATCCGCGCACACCGCCTCAGAGCGGTTCGCAGAAGAACACAGGAGACAGGCCCCGGCCATGAGAAGCACGCGAGCCCCCGCGTTGTCCGCCACCGAGCTTGCGGTGCTCGAGGGCGTGATGTGGTCGCACGGCCCGTCGCGCGATGCGCTCTGCTCGCACCTGAATTCCTCGAAGACGCGGGCCAACGCACTGGTCGCCGGCCTGATCGAACAGGGCTGGCTCGACGAGATCGGCCCGCGCGCCTCTTCCGGTGGCCGCCGCGCCGAGACCCTGCAGCTGCACCGTGGCCTCGGCGTGCTGCTGGGCGTGGACCTCGGCGCCACCGGCGTGGACATCGCCGTGCTCGGCACCGACCTGCAGGTGCTGGCCCGCCATGCCGAACCGGTCGACGTGCGCGAGGGTCCCGGTGTCGTCTTCACCTTGATCCGCACGCTGATGCGCCGCCTGCTCGCGCAGCTGAAGCTCAAGCCCAGGGACGTGCTGGCGATCGGCATCGGCGTGCCCGGCCCGGTCGATTTCGAGAGCGGCCAACTGGTCGAGCCGCCGCTGATGCCGCTGTGGGACCGCTACTCGATCCGCGACGACCTGCGCGCCGAGTACGAGGCCCCGGTCTGGGTGGACAACGACGTCAACCTGATGGCGCTCGGCGAGCTGTGGCGGCTCAAGCGCACGCTGCCGAACTTCCTCGTCATCAAGATCGGCACCGGCATCGGCTGCGGCATCGTCTGCCACGGCGAGGTCTACCGCGGCGCCAACGGCTCGGCCGGTGACGTCGGCCACATCTGCGTGGACCCGGCCGGCCCGCGCTGCCGCTGCGGCAACCTCGGCTGCGTGGAGGCGATGGCCGCCGGCCCGGCGATCGCGCGGCTGGGCCAGGAAGCGGCGCAGGCTGGCGAAAGCGAATGGCTGGCCCGCACGCTGGCCGAGCGCGGCGGCGAGCTGACGCCCGAGGACGTGGGCAACGCCAGCCGCCACGGCGACGCCGCCGCGAACGCGATCGTCCAGCGCTCGGGCGCCCTGGTCGGCCAGATGCTGGCCTCGGTGGTGAACTTCTTCAACCCGTCGCACGTGTTCATCGGCGGCGGTGTCACCGGCATCGGGCCACTGTTCCTCGCCTCACTTCGGCAGAGCGTCTACCAGCGCTCGCTGGCCCTGTCGACGCGGCACCTGGAGATCGTGCTGTCGCCGCTGGGCGAGAACGCCGGCGTGATCGGTGCCGGGGTGCTGGCGCTGCAGGAGGTGCTGCGCTTGTCGGTGTCGTCCAGACGGGAAAGGGTGGCAGCATGACTTTCACGGTGAGCTTCGACCAGATCACCAAGAGCTTCGGCCCGGTCCAGGTCCTGCACGGCGTTTCGTTCGAGCTGGAGCCCGGCCGCGTGTACGGCCTGCTGGGCGAGAACGGCGCCGGCAAGAGCACCCTGATGAAGATCCTGGCCGGCTACGAATCGCGCAGCGGCGGCCGGCTGCTGCTGGCGGGCCGCGAGGTCAACTTCCAGGGGCCGCGCGACGCCGAGACCGCGGGCATCGCGATGATCCACCAGGAGTTCGCGCTGGCCGAAGACCTGACGATCATGCAGAACGTCTTCCTCGGCCACGAGAAGACCAAGGGACTGTGGCTCGACGACGCCGCGATGCGCGCCGAGACCGCGCTGGTGCTGAAGGAAGTGGGCCTGCAGGCCGCGCCGGACACGCCCGTGCGCCGACTGATCGTGGCCGAGAAGCAGCTCGTCGAGATCGCCAAGGCGCTGCAGCGCGAGGCGCGCCTGCTGATCATGGACGAGCCCACCGCCACCTTGACGCCCGGCGAAACCGAGCGCCTGTTCGCGCTGATGGCCCGGCTGAAGGCACGCGGCGTGACCATCATCTACATCTCGCACAAGCTCGACGAGGTCGAGCGCGTCACCGACGACATCGTCGTGATGCGCGACGGCCGCTTCGTCGCCCGCGACCACACGTCCCAGGTCTCGCGCCAGCAGATGGCCACCTTGATGATCGGCCGCGAGCTGGCCGACCTCTACCCGCGCAAGGACCCGCGGCCCGAAGGCGCGCCGCTGATCCGCGTGCAGGGGCTGAACGTGCCCGGCTGGGCGAAGGACATTTCCTTCGAGGCCGCGCCCGGCGAGATCCTCGGCTTCGCCGGCCTCGTCGGCGCTGGCCGCACCGAGCTGTTCGAGGGCCTGCTGGGCCTGCGCCCCGCCACCGTGGAGCGGGTGGAGATCGCCGGCCACGCGGTGCGCATCCGCAGCCCGCGCGAGGCGGCCGACCTGGGCCTCACCTACCTCAGCGAAGACCGCAAGGGCAAGGGCCTGCACGTCAACTTCCCGCTGCGGCAGAACCTGACCCTGATGGCGCTGAAGCAGTACTGCCGACCCTGGCTCAGGCCCGATGCCGAGCAAAAGGCGCTGCGCGAGGCGGTGGACGCCTTCGGCATCCGCACCGGCTCGCTGACGATCAAGGCGGCCTCGCTGTCCGGCGGCAACCAGCAGAAGCTGGCGCTGGCCAAGGTGCTGCATCCGAATCCGAAGGTGATCGTGCTGGACGAGCCGACGCGCGGCGTCGACGTCGGCGCCAAGCGCGACATCTATTTCCTGATCCAGCGCCTGGCCCGCGAGGGCCGCGCCGTGATCGTGGTCTCCAGCGAGCTGATGGAGCTGATCGGCTGCTGCCACCGCATCGTCGTGATGCGCGGCGGCGTGCAGCAGGCCACGCTCGCATCCGACGAGAAACTGACAGAAGAGGTCTTGATCCGCCATGCAACAGGAACGCACTGACTCCACCTCGGCCACGCCCTGGTGGGTGCGGCTGCACGGCCTCGGGCCCTTCGCGGGCCTGGCGCTGCTGTGCATCGCCGGCACCTTGCTGAACGGCGATTTCGCCACGATCGACAACGCGATGAACGTGCTCACCCGCACGGCCTTCATCGGCATCATCGCGGTGGGCATGTGCTTCGTGATCATCAGCGGCGGCATCGACCTGTCGGTCGGCTCGATGGCGGCGCTGATCGCCGGCTGCGTGATCTGGGTGATGAACGCGCTCGGCACGCGCGGCCTGCCGCCGCTGGCGATCGTGGCGCTCGGCGCGGGCTTCGCCGTGCTGCTCGGCGCGGTCTTCGGCCTCGCGCACGGCCTGCTGATCACGCGCGGGCGCATCGAGCCCTTCATCGTCACCCTGGGCACCCTGGGCATCTTCCGCGCCTACCTGACCTACCTGTCCAACGGCGGCGCGATCACGCTGGACGACAAGCTGGCAGACGTCTACGCGCCGGTGTACTACGGCGCGCTGCTGGGCGTGCCGGTGCCGGTGTGGGTGTTCCTCGTCGTCGCCGTGCTCGGCGCGCTGCTGCTGAACCGCACCGCCTACGGCCGCTACGTGCAGGCCATCGGCTCCAACGAGCAGGTGGCCCGCTACGCGGCGGTGGACGTGGACCGCATCAAGCTGCTGACCTACGTGCTGCTGGGCGCCTGCGTCGGCATCGCGACGCTGCTCTACGTGCCGCGCCTGGGCTCCGCCTCGCCGACCACCGGCCTGCTATGGGAGCTGGAGGCCATCGCCTCGGTGATCGTCGGCGGCACCGCGCTGAAGGGCGGCGCGGGCTCCATCACCGGCACCGTCGTCGGCGCCGTGCTGCTCTCGGTCATCAGCAACATCCTGAACCTCACCAGCATCATCAGCGTGTACCTCAACGCAGCCGTCCAAGGCTTCGTGATCATCGCCGTCGCATTCACTCAACGGCGTCGTTCCTAGCAGTGCTGTAGCAGTTAGTTCCCACCCCAACCAACGGAGACAAGACGAGATGAACAAGATCACCCGCAGAACCGCAGTGGCCGCCCTCCTCGCCGCCAGCAGCGTCGGCGCCTTCGCGCATAACAAGATCAACCTGGGCGTGTCGATCCCGACGGCCACGCACAGCTTTGCCGCCGGCATCGTCTTCTGGGCCAACGAGGCCAAGAAGGAGCTGGAAGCCAAGTACCCGGACATCAAGGTGACGGTGAAGACCGCCGCCAATCCCGCCGAGCAGGCCAACCAGTTGCAGGATTTCATGACGGTCACGAAGATCAACACGCTGGTCGTCTTCCCCTTCGAATCGGGCCCGCTGACCAAGCCGGTCGAGCAGATCCACAGCAAGGGCGTCTACGTCACCGTCGTCGACCGCGGCCTGACGAACCCCTCGGGCCAGGACGCCTACGTGGCCGGCGACAACACCGCCTTCGGCAAGATCCCGGCCGAGTACATCGCCAAGCAGCTGGGCGGCAAGGGTGAGGTCGTCGCGCTGCGCGGCATCGCCTCGACGCTGGACAACGAGCGCATGGACGCCTTCAACGCCGTGATGAAGAACTATCCCGGCATCAAGGTGCTGGACGCCAAGTACGGCAACTGGAACCGCGACGACGCGTTCAAGGTGATGCAGGACTACCTGACCCGCTTCAAGCACATCGACGCCGTCTGGGCCGCGGACGACGACATGTCCGTCGGCGTGCTGAAGGCGATCGATCAGGCCAAGCGCACCGACATCAAGCTGGTGTTCGGCGGCGCCGGCGCCAAGGGCAGCATCAAGACCTTGATGGACGGCAGCGACCCGCGCATCCAGGCCAACGTCTCCTACTCGCCGAAGTTCATGTACGACGCGATCAAGATGACCGCCGAGGCGCGCCTGAAGGGCGAGAAGCTGCCGGCCAACAACATCGTGCCCTCGGTGCTGATCACCAAGGAAAAGGCCAAGGACTTCTACTTCCCGGATTCGCCGTTCTAAGCAGGAGCGCCCCATGACCCGCCCCATCACCCTCTTCACCGGCCAGTGGGCCGACCTGCCGCTGGCCGAACTCGCGCCGCTGGCCAAGCGCATGGGCTACGACGGCCTGGAGCTGGCGTGCTGGGGCGACCATTTCAACGTGCAGCAGGCGCTGCGCGAACCCGGCTACTGCGCGGCCCAGCACGCGATCCTGGAGAAGCACGGGCTCAAGTGCTTCGCGATCGGCAACCACCTGGTCGGCCAGGCCGTGTGCGACCTGATCGACGCACGTCATGAGGCGATCCTGCCGGCCCACGTGTGGGGCGACGGTGATCCCGAAGGCGTGCGCCAGCGCGCCGCCGCCGAGCTTGC
Source organism: Roseateles agri (assembly GCF_034043675.1). Lineage (NCBI taxonomy): Bacteria > Pseudomonadati > Pseudomonadota > Betaproteobacteria > Burkholderiales > Sphaerotilaceae > Roseateles > Roseateles agri. The sequence goes on from NZ_JAXCLA010000002.1 coordinate 232,851, forward strand.
CGACACCGCACGCGCGGCCAAGGCCTTCGGCGTCAAGACCGTCACCGGCTTCACCGGCTCATCGATCTGGCATTCGATCTACGCCTTCCCGCCGACGCCGCAATCGTTCTGGGACGCCGGCTTCGCCGACTTCGGCCGCCGCTTCACGCCCATCCTCGACGTGTTCGACGACTGTGACGTCAACTTCGCGCTGGAGGTCCACCCGACCGAGATCGCCTTCGACATCGCGTCGAGCGAGCGCGCGCTGGACGCCGTCAACCAGCACAACCGCTTCGGCTTCAACTTCGACCCCAGCCACCTCGGCTACCAAGGCGTCGACTACATCCGCTTCATCCGCCAGTTCGGCCCGCGCATCTTCAACGCGCACATGAAGGACGTCTGGTGGGGCAAGGGCGACGGCACCGTCGGCACCTTCGGCGGCCACACCAGCTTCGGCGATGCGCGTCGCACCTGGGACTTCCGCAGCGTCGGCCGCGGCATGATCGACTTCGAGTCGCTGATCGTGGCACTCAACGACGTCGGCTACCAGGGCCCGCTGTCCGTCGAATGGGAGGACAGCCGCATGGACCGCGTGCACGGCGCGACCGAGAGCGCGGCCTTCTGCCGGCGCCTCGACTTCGAACCGGCACACGGCGCCTTCGACGCCGTCTTCGACAAATCCAAGCAGGGAGGCATGGCCGGATCATGAATCCCGCGCGACTGAGAAAGCTCCGCTACGCGATGGTCGGCGGCGGGCGCGACGGCTTCATCGGCGCCATTCACCGCCACGCGATGGCGCTGGACCAACGTTACGAGCTGGTAGCCGGTGCGCTCTCCTCCACGCCCGACAAGGCCCGCGCCTCGGGCAAGGATCTAGGCCTGGCCGACGATCGCAACCACGGCTCCTGGCGGGACCTGCTGGCCGACGAGCTGCAGCGCCCGCCGGAAGAGCGCATCGACCTGGTCAGCATCGTCACGCCCAATCATGTCCATCACGAGGTGGCCCATGCCTTCGCCGATGCCGGCTTCCACGTCGTCTGCGACAAGCCACTGGTGCATACCAGCGCGCAGGCGCAGAGCCTCGTGGACATCGTCGCGCAGCGCGGCACCGTGTTCGGCGTGACCTACAACTACACCGGCTACCCGATGGTGCGCCAGGCGCGCGAGATGGTGGCCGGCGGCGTGCTCGGGCCGCTGCGCAAGGTCATCGTCGAGTACAACCAGGGCTGGCTTGCCACCGCGCTCGACGACAACAAGCAGGCTGGCTGGCGCACCGACCCGGCGCGCAGCGGCATCGCTGGCGCGATCGGCGACATCGGCTCGCATGCCGAGAACCTGATGCACACGGTCACGGGCCTGGAGATCGAGAGCCTCTGCGCCGACCTCACCAGCTTCGTGCCCGGCCGCAAGGTGGACGACGACGGCAACCTGCTGCTGCGCTTCGCAGGCGGCGCCCGCGGCGTGCTGATCGCCTCGCAGATCGAGGTGGGCTGCGAGAACGACCTGCGGCTGCGCGTGTTCGGCGAGAACGGCTCGCTCGAGTGGCACCAGGAAGACCCGAACCGCCTGATCCACGCGCCGATCGACGGTCCGCGCGTGACGCTGACCCGCGGCTCACCCTGGCTCGGCGAGGCCGCCAAGAAGGCGACGCGCACGCCGGCCGGGCATCCTGAAGCCTTCATCGAGGCCTTCGCCAACGTCTACATGGGCGTGGCCAACGACATCCACGCACGCCTCGCCACCGGCCAGCCGGCGGCGCGCAGCGAGGCCGACTACCCGAGAGTCGAGGACGGCGCACGCGGCGTGCGCTTCATCGAGAAGACGGTGGAGTCGTCGAAGTCCGATCTCAAGTGGACGCCGTTCAATTGACGGCGGCCAGCGCGTAGCCGATCGCCGCTCGCACCGCCGCCACCTGCGCGGCGTTGCATTGCGCGGGCGAGGTGCGCGGGCTGTCCGGGTAGACCTCGGTGGTCGTCGTGAAGCGTGCGCCCGTCATCGCAGCGCACAGGTGCGAGCGCGACACAGCGAAGGCGATCACGCCGTGCTGCTGCAGCGGGCAGTCGATGATGTTGCCCTTCGCGTCCGGCTCGGCGATGTGGGTCACGGGCGCCACGGCCTCGATCACCGCGCGCTGGAAGCCCGGCTGCGGGCGTTCCGAGTCATCGACGAGGTAGAAGCCATCGGGGATCTCGCCGGGCTCGAAGGGCTTGCCGTCACGTGCGGCCAGCGCCGGGCGGAACTCGGACTCGTCGGTGTCGGTGGTCTCGTGCAGGTCGATGTGCATCAGCACCCGGCCTTGCAGCGGCGCGAGCAGGGCCAGCAGCGCGGCCGACTCGGCCGCCTTCGTGCCGGCGAAGAAGTTGCGGTTCGGGTCCAGTGCATCGAAGTTCCAGCGCTGGATGCGCTCGTAGCCCCAGGGGCTGACGCAGGGCACGACCAGCAGGTTCGCGCGGCTGGACCAATCCTCGCCATGCTCGCGCAGGAACTGCAGCGCCCCCTGCACGCCGCTGGTCTCGTAGCCGTGCACGCCACCGGTCACCAGCATCGTCGGCAGCTCGTCGCGCCAGCCACGGCTGCGCAGCGCCAACAGCGGGAACTGCTGGCCGTCGTAGTCGAGCCGGCCATAGGTCTCGACGTCGAAGCGCGCGGCCAGCGCCTCGATCGGGGCCACGACCTCGTCGGCATGGCTGCGCTGCTTGCGTTGGGCTGCGCGCCAGGCGGCGCGTTCGGCCTCGCCCCAGGGCTGGCCCGGCGTGCCGATCGGATAGGAAGTGCTCATGGAATCTCTGCTGCGAAAGCGTGGCGAAGCCGGAACCTTACTCCAGCCAGCGCCCGATCAGCCCCATCGCCACCGTCGTCCGCACGAGGTTGCGATGCGTCGTGCCGTCGAGCCGCTGCACTTGCACCGCGCAGCCTGCCGCGCGCAATGCCGTGGCCAGCGCCATCGAATGCGCATGCGGCACCTGGCGATCACGCTCCGCCAGCAGCATCAGCACAGGGCAGCGCAGGCCCGCGGCCGCGGCCAGCGAATCGAGCGGCGAGCGCAGCAGCGGCAGCAAGGGCAGGAGCCACCAGGATCGGGCCAGCACCGCGCGCAGGCTCTGCGGCGGCGTGATAAGCATGAGGCTCTCGGCCGGCCGGCCCTGCGCCGCCAGCCGTGCGGCCAACTGCATCGCGACACCGCTGCCGATGCTGCGGCCGGCCAGATGCAGCGGTGCCGATTCTCCGAAGCGCTCGCGCGCCCAGTCGGCGATCGCAGCGGCATCGGCCACGCAGGCACGCTCCGAGGGCCAGCCACCGCTGTCGCCGAGGCTGCGGTAGTTGAAGGCCAGCAGCGCACAGTCGTCGGGCAACCAGCCGCCGAGGTCCGGCGTCCAGCCCACATGTTCGTTGCGGCCGCCGAACCACAGCAGCACACGCCGCGGCGCCGCACCGTCGGTGAGGCTCAGCCAGCCCTGCAGCCGCACGCCGCCGGGTCGCTGCAGCAGCACCGGCTCGGCCGTGCGTCGCTGCGCCGCCGGGCCGGCCGGTGCGCGGCGCAGGATCCAGGTGCGGCCGAACAGCAGCTTGCCCTGCAGCAGGGCCGCGGCCATGGCGATCAGGCCCAGCGGCAGCGCGACGGCGAAGCCGGCCGCCGCGAGCAGGCTCACGCTGTTTCCAGTACCGCCAACGGGCGGCTCCAGGCCTCGAAGCGCTCGATGTCCATCGGCTTGGCGAGCAGGTAACCCTGCACCAGGTCGCAGCCCAGGCGCTTGAGCACCGCCAGCTCGGCCGTGTTCTCGACGCCCTCGGCGCTGACCTGCAGGCCCAGGCCGTGGCCCAGCATGATGATGGAGCCGAGCAGTTCCTCGCGCTTGGCATCCTGATCGACACCGTCGACGAAGCTGCGGTCGATCTTCAGCTCGTGCACCGGCAGCCGCTGCAGATAGGCCAGCGAGGACTGGCCGGTGCCGAAGTCGTCGATCGCCAGCCGCACGCCCAGGCGGCGCAGCGAATGCATCACGTGGATCGGGTCCTGCGTGCTGGCCATCAGGCCGGTCTCGGTGAGTTCCAGCTGCAGCAGCTCGGCGGGCACGTTGGCGCGGCGCAGCAGCGCCTCGATGCGCGCGGGCAGCAGGCCGTCCTGCACGTCCAGCGTGGAGATGTTGACCGAGATCGGCGGCACGCCGTCCGGGAAGCGATCCTCGGCGCGCCAGCGGGCCAGCGTGTCGACCGCCTGCTCCAGCATCCACTGCGTGATCTGGCGGATGCGGCCGGTGCTCTCGGCGAAGGGCACGAATTCGCTCGGCGGCAGCCAGCCGCGTTCCGGGTGCTGCCAGCGCACCAGCGCTTCCACCCCAGCCACGACCGGCTCGCCGCCGACCAGGCTCAGCTTGGGCTGCACGAACTGCCGCAACTGGCCCTGCGTGATGGCCGTCTCCAGCTCGGACAGCAGGCTCAGGTGCGAGAGCCGGTCGGCCTCCAGCTCGGGGTCATACAGCGAGACCTCGTTGCGCAGGCGCTTGGCCTCGAACATCGCCTGCTCGGCGCGCTGCAGCAGGGTCTCGGCCTTGTGGCCATGCGCGGCGTACAGCGCCACGCCGATCGACACGCTCAGGTCCAGCGCCTGGCCGTGCCACAGCTGCCGGCGGTTCAGCGCCGCCTGCAGTACCGAGATCTCGGCACGCCAGGCCTCGGCGTCCTGCAGCGGCAGCAACGCGACGAAGGTCCCGCCGGCCAGGCGCCCGCACAGCACGCCCTCGCTGCCGAGCAGGGCCAGGCGCTGGGCCAGCCCGACCAGCATCGAATCGCCGGCCTCGAAGCCCAGCACGCCGTTGACGGTCTTCAGCCGGTCCACGTCCAGGCACAGCAGCGCGGCTGCACCGTCCGGGTGTTGCGCGAGGTGCCGGTCCACCGCGGCGGCGAAGCGTGTGCGCAGCGGCAGGCCGGTCAGCGAATCGGTGCCGGCCATCTCCAGCAGGCGGCGCTGGCGCTCGTCCACCGCCATCGCGAGCACGTTCATCGAGGCAGCGAGCTGGCCCAGTTCGTCACGCCCGTCGACCACGATGCGGTGGCCGTAGTCGCCCTCCGCAATCGCACGCGCGCCTGCCTCGACCTGCTCCAGCGGCCGCAGCACGCTGCGCGACACCAGAACCGCCAGCAGCGCGCCCCCGGCCAGGGTGGCGACGCACAGCAGCTGGATCAGGCTCACTCCCTGCCCGAGCTGCTTGAACTGCTCCGCCGCCAGGGCCACCAGCAGCAGCGGCAGCGCCAGCAGCAGGGCGAACAGGACGCGCAGCCGGGTGGCGATGCGCAGCCTGGACAGCAGGCGGATCAGGCGCTCGGCGAACATTCGGGCCGCCCGCTCAGTGTGCGTCCGCCAGGCCCGCGCGGACCTGGTTGCGGCCGCCGCGCTTGGCCTCGAACAGGGCCTCGTCGGCGCGCGCGTAGGCGTCGCCGAAGGCGCCGTTGCCAGGTGTCCAGCTGACGCCGAAGCTGGCCGTCACGACGCGGCCCGGAAGACAGTCGAACGGGCGGCCGGCGATCGCCTGGCGCATCGCCTCGGCCTGCCGCACCGCGCCGTCGATATCCACCCGCGGCAGCAGGATCGAGAACTCCTCGCCGCCGACGCGGCCGATCTCGGCCGGTCCCGCGTGCGCCGACGTGGCACTGCGCAGCCGGTTGACCACCTCGCAGATCACCGCGTCGCCGGCCGGATGGCCGAAGGCGTCGTTGATGCTCTTGAAGAAGTCGATGTCCAGCACCACCAGCGACAGCTCGCCGCGCTGCAGGTGCAGGCTCGCGCGTTCGAAGATGGCGCCGCGGTTCAGCGCGCCGGTCAGCGAGTCGTGACGGGCCTTGTATTCGAGCTGGGCGGCGAGCCGGTGCAGCTCGTCGTTCAGCACGTTCAGCTCGCGTTCCTCGCGGTCGCTGCGGCGGATCAGGCGGCGGCTCTCGCGCATCAGCCGCTCGAAGTGGCCGACCAGGTCGGACAGCGCGGCGCGGTACTGCTCGGCGGGCAGCGCCGGATCGTCGCGCGCGGCCAGCGCGCGTTCGAGCGCCGCGGCTTCCTGCTCGAACAGATCGGGGGCCGGCTTCATCGCGAGGATCTCAGCTGTCGACGGCATGGAGCTCGACGTCGAGGTTGGGGAAATCCGCCATCAGCTCTTCACCGAACTCGCGGATCGTGTCGTCCTCGGCGTCGTGCAGCCACAGCAGCAGCACGCGGCGGCCATCGGCGGCGGCGCGGTCCAGCAGGTCGAACAGCGTGAACAGCATCTTGGTGCTGGAGCTGTTGAAGTAGGTCAGCGAGACCTCGATGGTCAAGGTGGACTCGGCGGCCGGCTGGGCGAGGAACTCGCGCAGCGCCGCGATCACCGGGTTGTAGAACGCGGCCGCGTTCTCGGGGAAGGACTCGCCGCGCAGCGACAGGCGCTGCTCCGCGAAGCGGAACTCCACCTCGGGCGAACTGGGCGTGGCCGGGATGTGCAAGGGGCTCATGCTCATGGCTTAGATCGTGGTCTTGAGGACGAACATGGCCGTGGCCGCATCCCCGTTGGTCTTCTGGAACTCGAACTCCAGCGGTTCGCTGGCGTCGCGGGCCATCGTCAGGAAGCCCAGGCCCGCGCCCTTGCTGTCCTCGGGTGTCTCGCTGCGCAGTTGCTCGCGGTAGCTGGCCTTGATCTCGTCCAGGGTCATCGTGCGCAGCGTCTCCAGCCGCTCGCGCAGCATGTCGGCCACTTCCAGGTCGACCGGGTTGGCGCACAGCAGGAAGTAGCGGCCCTCCTCGTCCATGCCGATGCAGACCGAGCCGTGGCGCAGTTCGTCGCGGTCCTGCTGCGGCGGGGTCAGCGCATCGGCCGAGTAGTGGATGATGTTCTGCGCCATCTCGACGAAGCAGGAGAACAGGCGCCGGCGGATCGGCCCGGCCGTGCCGGCCTGCTCGAAGCGCAGGCGCACCGCCTCGGCCATCGCGCTGACGATGTTCTGCGAGAAGTAGCCGACGTAATAGAAGATCACGTTCTTCTGCCGCGCCAGTTCACAGAACTCGCTGTACTGCGTGTAGCGCTCTTGTTCTTTTGGATGGGTGCTCATGAGGGAAGTCGGAAACCGAAAAGCGTGAGGTCGTCGCGGCGGAACTGTCCGCCCTGGTAGTCGGCCAGCTCGGCCATCAGTGCGGCGCCGAGGCGAGGCATCGGCAGCTCGCGGTGGCGCACCAGCGCGTCGCGCAGCCGGCGCTTGCCGAAGGCGATGGACTTGGGGCCGCCGATCTGGTCGATCAGGCCGTCGGTGCAGGTCATCAAGAGCGAGCCGGGCTTCAGCGCGATCTTCTTGCTGGTCCAGCGCGCGTCGGACGGCGTGTCGGCATAGCCCATGCCGAGCCGGTCCGCGTCCACGATCTCGACGCCGGCCTGCCCCGGTTCCAGCAGCAGCAGCGGCGTGCGCGCGCCGGCGTAGGAGAGCGTCTGCGTGGTCGCGTCGAACCACAGGAAGGCTGCGTCCAGGCCGTCGTTGGAGGCCGTGGTGACACCGTCCTGCTGGGCCAGCGCGCTCTTGATGGCCAGGCTCACCTCAACCATCAGCGCGGCCGGGTCCTGCGGGCCCAGCTTGTCCAGCGCCTGCTTCAGGGCCGAGAAGGCGATCAGGGTCAGGAAGGCGCCCGGCACGCCGTGGCCGGTGCAGTCCGCCACCGCGGCGAACCAGCCATCCGGGAAGTCGACGAACTGATAGAAGTCGCCGCCGACCGTGTCGCGCGGCTCCCAGACCAGGCAGGCATCGCCCAGCCGGTTGGAAAGCGCATCGGCCGAGACGCTCAGCATCGAGCGCTGCAGCACGCTGGCGTACTCGATGCTCTGCATGATGTGGCGGTTGCGCTCGGCCTGCTGTTCGGCGATCACGCGCATCAGCTCCAGGCCGTAGCCCAGGCCCTTCAGCTTGCCGTCCTCGACAACGAGAAAGCCGTCGGCCAGGGCCTTCTCGCCCGACTCGACCGTCAGCAGCGCGAGCTGCTCGATCGTCGTGGCCGCATCGACGATCAGCGGTTCCTTGTCCATGAAGGCGATGCAGCTCTTCTTCTCGAACAGCTCCTTGTAGAAGGGCTTGGAGATCTGCGAGAGGAACAGCGAGCGGTTGATCAGGCCGATCGGGCGGCCGTCCTCGACCACCGGCAGGCTCACCATGTCGCGGTGACGGCCGAGGATCTCGTAGACCTGCGCATTCGTGTGCTCGGGCGTGGCGGCGACGCAGGCGGCCGCGAGGTCGCCAGCCACGGGCTGGGCGAATCGCGCACGCGGCGGGGCCAGGGTTTGGGCAAAGCTCAAGAGTGGTGCTCCCAACGACGATGGAGTAACGAGTTATTTGTACGGAGCGTACGCACGCGCGGCGCCGGCTCTATGACAGAACGTTGACAAGACGTGTCCCCCGTGCCGAAGCTCACGAAATGGGCGCGAAGCTAGACTGCGCCGATGGCATCGCCCAACACGCAACCCGAGTTCTTCGAAGGCCCCGAGGCACTGCGCCGCTGGCTGGCCGCGCATGGCGCGGAGGCGACCGAGCTGCACGTGGGCTTCGTCAAGGCCGGCACCGGGCGGGCCAAGCTGAGCTGGCCGCAGGCGGTGGACGAGGCCCTGTGCGCCGGCTGGATCGACGGCGTGCGCCACCGCATCGACGACGAGCACTACCGCATCCGCTTCACGCCGCGCAAGCCCAGCTCGCACTGGAGCGCCATCAACATCGCGCGCATCGCCGAACTGCGCGCGCAGGGCCGGATGACACCGGCCGGCGAGGCGGCCTTCGCCGCGCGCAGCGAGGAACGGTCGGCCCGCATGCCCCACGAGCAGAAGGACGAGTTCATCGCCTTCGGGCCGGCCGAGCTGAAGGCCCTGCGCGCCGACAAGGCGGCCTGGCGCTACTTCGAGGCCTCGCCGCCCGGCTACCAGCGCGTGGCCATCTGGCGCGTGATGAGCGCCAAGCGGCCCGAGACGCGCGAGCGCCGCCTGGCCGACCTGATCGCCGCCTGCGCGAAAGGCCGCCGGCTGGAGTCCGCGCGCAGCAAGACCTGACCCCGGTCAGCCATCCTCCCCCGTCGTGCGGATACAGGGGACGCCGGGTCAGTTGACGGTCAGGATACGGCGACCACGCTGAGGGCCTGCGAAAGGAGTTCATCGTGGCCAAACCCAAGACCAATGCCCGCTTCGGCTGGGTCCCCGACCTGCCCGACCATCGCGACCACACCTTTGCCGCGCCGGTGGCCGTGCAGGCCAACCTTCCGCCCAAGGTCGACCTGCGGCCGCTGTGCCCGCCCGTCGTGGACCAGGGCCAGCTCGGCAGCTGCACGGCCAACGCGATCGGCAATGCCCACCGCTTCGACCAGATCAAGCAGGGCGCGCCGAAGAACTTCATGCCCTCGCGCCTGTTCATCTATTACAACGAACGCGCGATGGAAGGCACGGTGAACAGCGACTCGGGCGCGCAGATCCGCGACGGCATCAAGAGCATCGCCAAGCTGGGCGTCTGCGACGAGGCGGACTGGCCCTACGTGATCACCAAGTTCAAGACCAAGCCGCCCGCCCCGCTGTTCAAGAAGGCGCTGGCCAACCAGGCGCTGACCTACCGGCGCCTGACGCAGAACGCCTCGCAGATGAAAAGCTGCCTGGCCTCGGGCTATCCCTTCGTGTTCGGCTTCACCGTCTACGAGAGCTTCGAATCGCAGGTGGTGGCCAAGAGCGGCGTCGTGCAGATGCCCGCCGCCAGCGAATCGGTGCTGGGCGGCCACGCGGTGATGGCGGTCGGCTACGACGACAAGAGCCAGCGCTTCATCGTGATGAACTCCTGGTCCACCAGCTGGGGCCAGAAGGGCTTCTTCACGATTCCCTACGCCTACCTGATCGACACCGGCCTCGCATCCGACTTCTGGACGATCAGCACCATCGCCACCTGAACACCCGCCCGCACCCAGATAACTGTCCGGTGACATCGGCACATAACGCTCTACCTCGGTGGATTCCCTCGGGGGCATGCGTTGTGGTTACTTAGGACTATCATTTCCTCGGCATCACAAGGGAGCGAGGAAAAAACAATGGGTGAGAAGATGGCATTCCGGGCCCGCAACCCGGAGCAGACGCGGGCCGACATCCTGGCCGCGGCACGCGCGGAGTTCGCAAAGCTGGGCCTGGCCGGCGCGCGGGTCGACACGATCGCCGACGCCTCGGGCGCGAACAAACGGATGATCTACCACTACTTCGGCGGCAAGGAACAGCTGTTCGAAGCGGTGATCGAGGAGGCCTACGTCGGCATCCGCGCTGGCGAGAGCGAGCTGGGCCTCGACGAGATGACCCCGACCGACGCGCTGCATGCGCTGGTCGTGGCGACCTGGCAGTACTACCTGGACAACCCCGAGTTCATCACGCTGGTGAACAGCGCCAACCTGCACCAGGCGCGCCACATCGCCGGCAACAAGCAGCTGCGCAAGCTGCAGAAGGCCTATGTCGAGCGGGTCGCCGGGATCCTGCAGCGGGGCGAGGCGCAGCGCAAGTTCCGCAAGGGCATCGACCCGGTGCAGCTCTGCATCACGATCGCCGCGATCGGCTTCTACTACCTGACCAACCGCCACACCGGCGGCGTGCTGTTCGGCTTCAACTTCATGAGCCGCGACGCCCTGGCCAAGCGCCTGCAGTTCAACCTGGACACGGTGATGCGGCTGGTGCTGGTCTAGCGGCCGTCCGCCACGCCGTCTGCAGCGATTTCCAGCTCGCGGCGCGGCAGCCGCGCCAGCCAGTGCGCCTCGATCTCCGCCACCGACAGCGGTCGTGCGAAGTGGAAGCCCTGGACCTGGTCGCAGCCCTTGCGCTTGAGCAGGTCGGCGGCGACCTGGGTTTCCACGCCCTCGGCGACGACCGTCATGCCGAAGCCGTGGGCCAGCTGGATCGAGCTGCGCACGATCCGGCGGTCGCCCTCGTCGGTGTCCAGATGGGTGACGAACATCCTGTCGATCTTCAGCGTGTCCACCGGCAGACGCTTCAGGTAGGCCAGCGAGGCATAGCCGGTGCCGAAGTCGTCGATCGACAGCCGCACGCCGATCGCGCGGATGTCGTGCAGGCGCTTGAGCATCAGCTCCGGATAGCGCATCACCGCGCTCTCGGTGACCTCCAGCTCCAGCAGCTGCGGCGGCACATCGGCATCGGCCAGCAGGGTGCGCACCGTGTCGGCGAAGTGCTGCTCCAGCAGGTTGTTGGCGCTGATGTTGACGGCCACCGGCATCTCGTGGCCGATCGCGCGCCAGCGCGCCACCTGGCCGATCGCCTTCCTCAGCACCAGCTCGGTGAACGGATGGATCAGCTCGGTCGTCTCGGCCAGCGGCAGGAAGCTCACCGGCGGGATCGGGCCCTTGGTCGGATGCGTCCATCGCGACAGCACCTCCAGCCCGACCAGCGCGCCGTCCGCCAGCCGCAGCTTGGGCTGGTAGACCAGGGTCAGGGTCTCGTCGCGGATCGCCTTGGCGAACTCGGCCCGCATCGCCAGCGCCTCGGGCGTGAAGTGGTCCAGCGTCTCCTCGTACGCGCGGTGCGAGGCGAGGTCCTGCTTGGCCCGGTACATCGCGATGTCGGCGCAGCGCAGCAACTCGGTCGAGGTGCGCGCGTCCGCCGGATGGGCCGCCACGCCAATGCTCGCCGTCACGGCCAGCTCGACGCCGTGGATGATCATCGGCGTGTTCAGCGCGGCCTGGATTTCCTCGCACAGGCGCGTCACCGCGCCGGCTTCGTTGCCAGCTTCGTTGCTGTCGGCCGGCAGGTCCGGCACGCAGATCGCGATCTCGTCGCCGCCCAGCCGCGCGACGCAGGCGCCGCGCCCCTCGACCAGCGTCTTCAGCCGCGCGCCCAAGGTCTTCAGCACGGTGTCGCCGGCCGCGTGGCCCAGGGTGTCGTTGATGTCCTTGAAATTGTTGAGGTCCAGCAGCAGCACGTGGAAGCTCTCGCCGACCAGCGCGCGCCCGATCAGGCCGTCCACGAAGGCGCTGAAGGCGTAGCGGTTGGGCAGGTCGGTCAGGAAATCGTGGCGGAGCATGTACTCCTGCCGGTCCATGTGGTCGCGCTGCTGCAGCAGCGCGCGGCGCAGGCGCAGGCCGAACACGAGTACCGCCAGCACGCCCACGCTCAGCACCATCAGGGGCCCCATCGCCAGGCTGCGCCACTGGGCCTCCAGCGCCGTCTCGGGCACGCCGGTGGAGGCGATCAGCGGCAGCACGGCCGAGTTGGAGTAGCCGAAGATCGTCGGCCGGCCGTCCACCGTGCTGGCACGCGCGAAGCTGCCGCTGGGCGTGGCGGCGCAGATCTTCAGCACCACCTCCGGGACCGGCTTGCCGTTGGCCTCCAGCACGCCTTCCTCGGTGCGGTAGCGGATCAGGCGGCGGCCGTCGGTGGTGAACACCGTGACGAAGCTGCCCGGCAGCACGCGCAGGCTGGACGCGTTGGACAGCAGCCGGGTGGCCGGCACCAGCGCGAACACGACGCCGCCGGCGTCGAGGCTGGCCGGCGCGGGGATCTCCACCGGCATGTACCAGATCTCGCTATCCGGCAGCCGCACCAGCGAGCCCAGGCGCAGGCCGCCGGCCGGCACGTCGAAGCTGAGGGTTCTCGCGGCGGCTGCGCTCAGGTGGATCTCGCCGGCCGCATCGACCAGCAGCAGGCCCTGCTCGGTCCGCATGCCCAGGTAGGTGGACAGCGTGTCGTAGCGCATCGCGACGCGCAGCGCGTCGAGCCGGTCCTGGCGCGAGACGACGGTGCGGCCGCTGAGGTCCGCCGCGACGTTCTGGACGCTGAAAATCGGCTGCGTCAGCAGCTCGGTGATCGAGGACTGCATCGCGACCGCCAAGTCCTCCTGGTTGCGATGCGCCGTGCTCCAGACCTGGGTGCGGTCCCGCACGACCAGGTAGACCGCCGTGCCCACCAGCAGCAGCATCGCCAGGCCCAGCATCAGGGCCGAGCGCCGGTAGCGCCGGGCGAACTGGGCGCCGCGCTGCGGACTGATCAGGGGGTCGGCGCTGCTGCTCATCGTGAGGGAAATCGAGGTCGGGGCGGCGGGAGCTACGGTCAGGGGGGCAACGGTAGCGGATCCTCCTCGGTCCTCAGCCACAGCAGGCCCAGCAGCCGCGTCATCAGCGCGAACAATTGCTCGTCCTGCAAGGGTTTGCGCAGCATTTCGTCACAGCCGGCGTCCAGGATGGCCTGGCGGTCCTCCTCGAAGGCGCTCGCCGTCAGCGCGGCGATGCGCACTTCGCGCCCGCCCGGCAGTGCGCGGATCGCACGGGTGGCCGCGTAGCCGTCCATCACCGGCATGCGGATGTCCATGCAGATCAGCGCGGGCTGCCAGGCCTGGAACATGCGCACCGCCTGCTGGCCGTCGTTCGCCGTGCGCGTCTCGATGCCGACCCGCTCCAGCATCTGCTGCACCAGCTCGCGATTGTCCGAGCGGTCGTCGACGACCAGCACCCGCGGCTTCACCTGGCCCGGCGCCAGCGCCCGCACGCGGCCCGGCCGCGCGACCCGCGGCGCGGCGCCGCTGCGCACCACCGGGAGCGGCACCCTCAGGGTGAACACGCAGCCGTCCGGCGGCTCGCTGAACAAGGCCAGCGCGCCGCCCATCAGCCGCGCGTACTCCTGGCTGATCGTGAGGCCCAGGCCCGTGCCCTCGCCCTTGGCCATCGCGCCGTCGGTCTGGAAGAAGGCCTGGAAGATCTTCTCCTGGTCCTCGGCGGCGATGCCGGGGCCGGTGTCAGCGATCTCGAACACGATCTCGTCGCCCATGCCGACGCGCACGCGCAGCTCCACCCGGCCCTGCAGCGTGTACTTCACCGCATTGCCCAGCAGGTTGATCAGTACCTGGCGCAGTCGTGCGCCGTCGCCGCTGACGTAGGCCGGCAGCCCCGCCGCGCGCTCGACCTCGAAGGCCAGGCCCTTGCTGTCGGCACGGCCGCGGATCAGCTCGGCCACGCCGTCCACCAGCTCGGCGAGGTCGAAGCTCTCGACCTGCAGCACGCTGCGGCCCGCCTCGATCCGCGAGAGCTCCAGCACCTCGTTGATCAGGCCCAGCAGGTGGCGACCGGCGCGGTCGATCGTGGCGAGGCGGCGCTGGCTCTCCTCGGACATCTGGCGGTAGAACTGCAGCAGCTGCACGAAGCCGAGGATCGCGTTCAGCGGCGTGCGCAGCTCGTGGCTCATCTTCGAGAGGAAGGCGCTCTTGGCCCGGTTGGACGACTCGGCCAGCTCCTTGGCGATCGCCAGCTCGTGGGTGCGCTCCTCGACGCGCCGCTCCAGCTCGTCGCGATGGTTCGCCAGTTCCTGCTCGCGCTGGATGCGCTCGGTCACGTCGCGGAAGCTCCAGACCAGGCCGGCAGCGCGGCCGCCGACCCGCATCGGATGCGCGGTGCGCTCGAGCACGCGGCCGTCCTTGAATCGCAGGGCGGTGACCCGCGCATAGCCGCGCGGGTCGGCGTAGGCGGCCTCCACGTCCTGGAGAAACTGCGCGGGGTCGCTCAGTTGCTCCAGCACCCGCTCCAGCAAGGTCTGGTCACTCGCCCCGGGCACGATCATGGCCTCAGGCAGATTCCACAGCTTCGCGAAACGCTGGTTCGCGTGAAGCATCCGGCGCTGTTGGTCGAGCACGAGGATGCCGTTGTCGGTCGCCTCCAGGGTGCTGTGCAGGATCGCCAAGGTGCGCAACTGCTCGCGCGAGCCACGGCCGAGCTGCCAGCCGGCGATGCCTGTCGCGCCGGCGAACAGCGCCATCACGAGGGCCGCCAGCGCCAGTTGCTGGCGCCAGGGTCGCAGTTCGTCGTGCGTGCTCAGGCCGACGGCGATCCAGTACGGATGCGAAGGCAGCTTGCGCAGCGCGAACAGGCGCTCGATGTTGTCGAAGCGCGATTCGAAGGTCATCGTGACCGCCGACTGCCCGCCCTTCATCAGCTCGACCAGCCCCCCTCTCGGCAGGCTCTGGCCGATCACGCTCGCCACCGGCTCCGCGGGGTAGCGCGCGAGCATCAGGAAATCGCCATCGGAAACGAGGCTGATCGTCGAGTTCGGGCCCAGCTGGAGCCCACCGAACAGCGTCGAGAAGCGGCTCAGCTCGATGCTGGCGTAGACCACGCCGGCGAAGCGGCCCGTCGCATCACGGTAGCTGTGCGCGAAGACGAGCACCTGGCGTCCGGCGCTGCGGCCCGGCAGCGGCCGCGAGGTGACCAGCGCGGTGTCGTTGTGCTCACGCAGCTGCTGGAAGTACTCGCGGTCGGCGATCGAGGTGGCCGGTGTGCCGCGCGGCAGGCCATCGCCTTCGCGCACGCGGCCCGCGGCATCGGAGAAGCGCACCGCGTCCAGGCCCGGCACATCGCGCAGCAGACGCTCGATCGTGGCATTGATGCGGCCGCGCTCGACCTGACCCGACTTCTCGCCGAGTTCCTGCTCCAGCTCGTCGACTGCCGCGTCGAGCAGCAGGTCGATCTGGTCGATCACGCCGCCGACCGTGCCGCCCAGCGCCACGGCCGTGCTGTCGGCGCGCTCGTGCGCATGTTCAAGTTGTTGCGCGTGGCTCATCCACAGCGCGGCCAGCAGGCCCAGCGCGAACAGCAGATTGGCCAGCCAGACGATCCGGCCGAGGCCGCGAGACAGATCGGGGAACTTCACTGAGGGGGATTACTGCGTCGAAGTATCCAAACCGGTCTCTGGTGGACCGTACCCTGCTCCGGCCCCAATGATCGCAGAAGTCAGTTGTCGCCCTGTTCGAAGGGCAAGGCCTCGGCACGCCAGCGCAGCATGCCGCCGGCCAGGTTCGCGACCCGCGCGAAGCCGGCCTTGCCCAGCAGTACGCTGGCCTGCGCCGAGCGCGCGCCGGAGCGGCAGATGGTGACGACCGGGCGCGCCGCGTCGAGCGCGGTGGCGGCCTGCGCGCCGAGCTGCGCCAGCGGCAGCAGGCGCGCACCGGGGATGTGGCCCAGGCCGCTGGTGAACTCGGCGGGCTCGCGCACGTCCAGCAGCTGGATCTCGTGCGCGCGGTCGCCGGCCAGCGCCTCGTCCAGCGCCGCGGGCTGGATCTCCCAGATGCCGCCGAAGCTGAAGGTCAGCGGCGCCCAGGTGGGCGCGGCGGCGTCGGCCGGCTCAGCGTCAGGTCGGCCGCAGCGCAGGTTGGCCGGCACGGCGATGTCCATCAGCTTGGGGTGCGGCAGGCCGAGGTTGTCCATGTAGCCGGTGAAGTCGCCCTCGTCCACGTCGCCGCCCAGGCGCGGGTTGTAGCGCCGCTCCTCGGCGACGCTGGTGACCGTCAGGCCGCGATAGTCGTGCGCCGGGTACAGCAGGCAATGCGCCGGCAGCGACAGGATCTGCTGCTGCACCGAGCGGTAGAGCTGGCTCGGGCTGCCCTGCTGGAAGTCGGTGCGGCCACAGCCGCGGATCAGCAGCGCATCGCCGGTGAAGGCCATGCTCTGGTCGTCCAGCACATAGCTGAGGCAGCCGTTCGTGTGGCCCGGCGTCGCGCGCACCTCCAGCCAGCGGCGGCCGAAGGCGACCCGGTCGCCGTGCTTCAGCGACCGGTCCACATTGGCCGCGCCGGCCGCGTCCGACAGCAGGATCTCGCTGCCCGCCGCCTGCTTGACCAGCCAGGCGCCGGTGACGTGATCCGCATGGACGTGCGTGTCCAGGGTCGCCACCGGGCGCAGGCCCAGCTCGCGCAGCAGCGCCAGGTCGCGGCGCGTCTGCTCGAACACCGGGTCGATCAGCAGCGCCTCGCCGGAGGCCGTGTCGCCCAGCAGGTAGGTGTAGGTGGACGACTGCGGATCGAAGAGCTGGCGGAAGACGAACATCAGCTCGGCTGTTTCGTCGTGCGCAGGTAGGGCTTGATCGTCTTGAAGCCGGGGAAGGACTTCTCGGCCTCTTCGTTCGACACGGCCGGCGTGATGATCACGTCGTCGCCATGCTTCCAGTTCACCGGCGTGGCCACCTTGTGCTTGGCGGTCAGCTGCATCGAGTCGAGCACGCGCAGGATCTCGTCGAAGTTGCGGCCCGTCGTCATCGGGTAGGTCAGCATCAGCTTGATCTTCTTGTCCGGGCCGACGATGAAGACCGAGCGCACCGTCGCGTTGGTCGCGGCCGTGCGGCCATCCGAGCCGACTTCCTCGGCCGGCAGCATGTTGTAGAGCTTGGCCACCTTCAGGTCGGCGTCGCCGATCATCGGGTACTTGACCGCGGCGCCTTGAGTCTCCTCGATGTCCTTGGCCCAGTCGGCGTGGCGCGCCACCGGGTCGACCGACAGGCCGATCAGCTTGGCGTTGCGCTTGGTGAACTCGGGCTCGATCTTGGCCATGTAGCCCAGCTCGGTCGTGCAGACCGGCGTGAAGTCCTTCGGGTGCGAGAACAGGATGGCCCACTGGTCGCCGATCCAGTCGTGGAACTTGATCGGGCCCTGGGTGGTTTCGGCCGTGAAGTCGGGGGCGATATCGTTGATGCGGAGGGACATGGCGGATCTCCAGAAAGTGTTGCGTGGGGACGGATCAAAGCAGCGAAGAAGTATGCACTAACGACGTGCTTTGACGGGGTCAACCGCAGAGAGAACGGGCGAGTTGGCCGAGCGTCTTCAGCGCCGCCTCGGTGCGCCCGCCTTCGGGGTGGCCGTAGTTGATACGCAGGTGATGGCGGAAGCGCTGGTCGGCCGAGAACAGCGCGCCCGGCGCCACGCTGATCCGGTGCGACAGCGCGAGCCGGTGCAGCGCCAGCGCATCGACCGCGGGCGGCAGTTCGACCCAGCAGAAATAGCCGCCCTCGGGCCGCGTCACCCGGGTGCCCGGCGGAAAGTGCTTGTCGATCGCGCGCAGCGCGCGGGCCTGGCCATCGGCCAGGGTGCGGCGCAACTGGCGCAGGTGGCGGTCGTAGGCGCCGTGGCGCAGGTACTCGGCCAGGCCCTCCTGCGAGGGCACGGCGGCGGACAACGAACTCATCAGCTTGCGCCGCGCTACCTCCTGCGCATGGCGCCCCGCCGCGGCCCAGCCGACGCGGTAGCCCGGCGCCAGCGATTTCGAGAACGAGCCGCAGTGCAGCACCAGGCCTGCCTCGTCGAAGGCCTTGGCCGGCGGCGGCCGGCGCTCGCCGAAGTACAGCTCGCCGTAGACGTCGTCCTCGATCAGCGGCACGCCGCGCTCGCGCAGCAGCGCCACCAGCGCACGCTTGTTCTCGACCGGCATCAGGCTGCCCAGCGGATTCTGGAAGTTCGGCATCAGCCAGCAGGCCTTGATCGGATGGCGCTCCAGCAGCGCCGCCAGCGAGCCGAGGTCAACACCGCCGCGCGGGTCGGTCGCCACCTCCACCGCGCGCAGGCCCAGCCGCTCCAGCGCCTGCAGCGCGCCGTAGAAGCAGGGGCTCTCCACGGCGACGAGATCGCCCGGCCGCGTCACCGCCTCCAGGCACAGGTTCAGCGCCTCCATCGCGCCGTTGCAGATCACCAGCTCGGCCGGATCGAGGCTGAAGCCGGCACCGATGTAGCGGATCGCGATCTGCCGTCTCAGCCCCTCGTGGCCCGGCGACAGGTCTTCCACCGTGCGCCAGGGATCGAGCACGCGCATCGCCCGGCCCAGTGCACGCGACAGCGTGGCTAAAGGGAACAGCGCCGGGCTCGGAAAGGCCGAGCCCAGCGGCGCCAGGTCGCGCTCGCGCGCCAGGCCCAGCAGCTGCTGCACGCGCTCCGCCACGGCCACGGCCTGCACCTCGCCCACCGGCTGCGCCGGCTCGGGCATGCGCTGTTGCGCCACCGGCTGCGCGGCAGTGACGTAGTAGCCCGAGCGCGGCCGTGCGGCGATCAGGCCGCGCGCCTCCAGCAGGTAGTAGGCCTCGAACACCGTCGACGGGCTGACCCGCCGCGCCGCGCTGGCCTGGCGCACCGAGGGCAGGCGGTCACCGGCGCGCAGCGCGCCGCTGCGGATCGAGGCGGCGATCTCGTCGGCCAGGGCCTCATAGCGCTTCGGGAGCTTCTGATCCGGTGTTTCGTCCATCTGGTGAACTGTACTGATACGGTAAATTCAGCGCCAACTGAGTCTGACGCTGGCGTCGCCGTTCAGGCACAGTCCGGGCTGACATGAACAAGAACGTCCTGCTGCTGGCGCTGCTGAGCGCGCTGGCCCTCCCCTCCGCGCACGCCGCCGACAACGACGACCTCGCTCGCCGACTGCAGGCCTGCGCCGCCTGCCACGGCAAGGAAGGCCGGGCAGCGCCCGACGGCTACTACCCGCGCATCGCGGGCAAACCGGCCGGCTACCTGTTCAACCAGCTCGTCAACTTTCGCGACGGCCGGCGCAAGAACGCCGACATGGCGCACCTGACCGCGCAGATGTCGGACGCCTACCTGCGCGAAATCGCGGGCTACTTCTCGGCGCTGGAGCTGCCCTACGCCGAAGCGCCGCCGCAGCCGGCCACCGCGGCCGAACTGGCACGCGGCGCCACGCTGACCCGCGACGGCGACAAGGCGCTGGGCATTCCCGCCTGCGCCGCCTGCCACGGCCAGAAGCTGACCGGCACGCTGCCCGCCGTCCCCGGCCTGCTGGGCTTGCCGCGCAGCTACCTGGGCGGCCAGCTCGGCGCCTGGCAGACGCACATCCGCGCGACGCGCAAGCCCGACTGCATGGCCGACATCGCCAATCGCCTCAGCCCCGCCGACGTCGCCGCCGTCTCCGGCTGGCTTGCGCAGCAGCCGCTGCCGGCGGACACGCGGCCGGCACCCGTGCCGAGCGAGCCGCTGCCGGTCGAATGCGGGAGCGCACGATGATCAAGCGCATCGTCTCGATCGTCCTGGCGCTGCTCGTCGCCACCGTCGCACTGGTCGCCTGGCTGAACCTGCGCGGCGAGGACGGGCTGGATTCACCCTCGCCTGCCCCGACCGCCGACACCGTGGCCCGCGGCGCCTACCTCGCCCGCGCCGGCAACTGCATGGGCTGCCACACCACGCAAGGCGGCGCGGAATACGCCGGCGGCCGTGGCATCGACACGCCCTTCGGCACCGTCTTCGCGCCCAACCTAACGCCCGACGAGGCCACGGGCCTCGGCCGCTGGACCGAGCCCGAGTTCTGGCGCGCGATGCACAACGGCCGCGCCAAGGACGGCCGCCTGCTCTACCCCGCCTTCCCGTACACGAACTTCACCCAGGTCAGCCGCGCCGACTCGGCCGCGATCTACGCCTTCCTGCGCAGCCTGCCGCCGGTGTCGCAGGCCAACCGCCCGCACGAGCTGCGCTTCCCCTACGACAGCCAGCTGTCGCTGGCCGTCTGGCGCGCGCTGTACTTCCGCCCCGGCAGCTTCGAGCCCGATCCGCGCCAGGCCGCCGACTGGAACCGAGGCGCCTACCTGGTGCGCGGCCTCGGCCACTGCAGCGCCTGCCATGCGGAGCGCGACGCTCTGGGCGGCAGCGTCGACGAGCTGCGCCTGGCCGGCGGCCTGATCCCGGTGCAGAACTGGTACGCGCCGGGTGTGGGCGGCGGCGATCCGGCGCGCTTCGCGGCGCTGATGAAGGACGGCGTCAGCAAGCACGGCAGCGTGATGGGGCCGATGGCGGAGGTCGTCTACCTCAGCTCCTCGCACCTGGAGGGCAGCGACGTGCAGGCCATGGCCCGCTACGTCGCCAGCCTCGAGCCCGCCGAACCCGTCAAGCGCAAGTCCAAGGGCATCGACGCCAGCGTGCTCGACCTCGGCCAGCGCATCTACGACAAGCACTGCGCCGACTGCCACGGCGCGCACGGCGAAGGCCGCGACGGCATCTACCCGCCGCTGGCCGGCAACCCGAGCGTGCAACTGTCCGCCGCACAGAACACGGTCCAGGCGATCCTGCACGGCGGCTTCGCACCCGCCACGCCGGGCAACCCGCGCCCGGCCGGCATGCCGCCGTTCACCCATGCGCTGGACGAGGCCGAGATTGCCGCGGTGGCCAGCTTCGTGCGGCAGGCCTGGGGCAACAGCGCGCCGCCGGTGTCGGCGCTGGAAGTGATGCGCGTGCGCTGAGCGCCCGGGCTCCGCTCAATCTCGGTAGTAGCGAGCATGGGCGGCGGGCACCGCCCGCCCTAGTCTCCCGTCATCACCGACAAGAACGAGGAGACCCGATGGACCGACGCTCGATGCTCAACACCTCGCTGGCCGCCGCCACCGGCGCCGTCGCCGGCTGTGCCCTTCCGGGCCAAGCGGGACAGGCCGCCGACAGCAGCCGGCCCGCCACGCCCTTCGAGGTGCCCGCCAGCACGATCGCGATCGTCGGCAGCACGCAGCGCTTTCCGGTGCGGCGCATCTACTGCATCGGCCGCAACTACGCCGCCCATGCGCGCGAGATGGGCAGCGACCCGACGCGCGAGCCGCCGTTCTTCTTCCAGAAGCCGGCCGACGCGGTGCAGAACGTCGCGCCCGGCACCGTCGCCGACCACCCCTACCCCACGCTCACGAAGAACTACCACTATGAGATCGAGCTGGTCGCCGCGCTGGACAAAGGCGGCCGCAACCTCACGCCGGAGCAGGCGCTGGGCCTCGTCTACGGCTACACGATCGGCCTGGACATGACACGGCGCGACCTGCAGCGCGGCATGGGCGACCAGAAGAAGCCCTGGGAGATCGGCAAGAGCTTCGACATGAGCGCGCCCATGGGCCCGCTGCACCGCGTGGCCGACACGGGCCACTTCAAGGAAGGCGCGATCTGGCTGAAGGTCAACGGCCAGCTCAAGCAGAGCGCGGACCTGAAGGACATGATCTGGAGCGTGGCCGAGCAGATCAGCCAGCTCTCGCAGGCCTTCGAGCTGAAGCCGGGCGACATCGTCTACAGCGGCACGCCGGAGAACGTCGGCCCCGTGGTGCGCGGCGACGTGATCGAAGGCCATATCGATGGATTGCCCAACCTGGGCATCCGCATCGTGTAACGCGGAGCAAGCGGGGCTTGCCGCCCCGCGCCCGCTGCTGCACGATGGCCGCGGCACACAAACACCCAGCAGGAGACAGTCATCATGATCAAGGTCAGCGTCATGTATCCGAACAAGCCCGGCGCGCGCTTCAACCACGAGTACTACCGCGACAGCCACATGCCGCTGGTCAAGGCGCGCATGGGCGACACCTGCCGTTTCTACACGGTGGACAAGGGCCTGGCCGGCGGCGCGCCGGACACCCCAGCGACCTACGTCGGCATGTGCCACATCTTCTGCGACTCGGTCGAGGCCTTCCAGGCCGGCTTCGGGCCACACGCGGCCGAGATCATGGGCGACATCCCGAACTACACCGACCTGCAGCCGATCGTGCAGATCAGTGAAGTGGTGGTCGGGAACGCCTAGCTAGCGAGGCAGCGGCCAGTATGCAGGCCGGCATCCGGCTTGCCATAAGGCCGCATGATGCTGAAACGAACTGTCTACGCCGTCGCCCTGCTGGCCGCCGGCTGTGCGCTGGCCGCCGATCCTCCGGACACCGTGCCGACCTCCCCGGCTTCCAGCTTCGGCCCCGCACCCGCGCTGCCCAAGCCGAACAAGAAGCTGATCCCCACCGTCAAGATCGCACCGGCCGTCGGCTGGCCCCAGGGCGGCAAGCCGCGCGCGGGTGCGGGGCTTGCCGTGAGCGCCTTCGCGACGGGGCTGGATCACCCGCGCTGGGTCTACGTGCTGCCCAACGGCGACGTGCTGGTGGCCGAGACCAATGCGCCGACGCGGCCCGACGACGGCAAGGGTCCGAAGGCCTGGGTGCAGCGCCAGCTGATGAAGAAGGCCGGCGCGCAGACGCCCAGCGCGAACCGCATCACCCTGCTGCGCGATACCGATGGCGACGGCATCGCCGACCAGAAGAGCGTCTTCGCCGAGGGCCTCAGTTCGCCGCTGGGCATGGTGCTGGTCGGCGACAGCTTCTATGTCGCCAATACCGACGCAGTCGTCCGCTTCCCCTACCAGACCGGCCAGGTCAAGCTCGAAGGCCCGCCGCAGCGCGTGGCCGATCTGCCGGCCGGCACGATCAACCACCACTGGACCAAGAATCTCGTGGCCAGCCCCGACGGCAAGAAGCTCTACGCCAGCATCGGCTCCAACAGCAATGCGGGCGAGAACGGCATCGCGGTGGAGGCGAACCGCGCGCAGATCGTCGAGATCGACCTGCAGAGCGGCGCCACACGCGCCTTCGCCATGGGGCTGCGCAATCCCGTCGGCATGGCCTGGGAGCCGGGCGGCGGCCAGCTCTGGGTGGCCGTCAACGAGCGCGACGAGCTCGGCGACGACCTCGTGCCCGACTACATCACCAGCGTGCGCGACGGCGCCTTCTACGGCTGGCCCTACAGCTACTACGGCCAGCATGTGGACGAACGCGTCAAGCCGGCCCGCGCCGACATGGTGGCCAAGGCGATTCCGCCGGACTACGCGCTGGGCGCCCACACCGCCTCGCTGGGCCTCGCCACGGCCGATGGCAACAGCCTCGGCCCGGCTTTCACCCACGGCATGTTCGTCGGCCAGCACGGCTCGTGGAACCGCAGCACGCCGGCCGGCTACCGGGTGATCTTCGTACCCTTCAACGGCGCCAGGCCGCAGGGCGAACCGCTGGAAGTGCTGGGCGGCTTCCTGAACGACAAGGGCGAGGCGCAGGGCCGGCCGGTCGGCGTCGCGCTCGACAAGCGCGGCGGGCTGCTGGTGGCGGACGACGTGGGCAATGCGATCTGGCGGGTCAGCATGACGCCTTGACGAGGCGGGCTGTCACAGAATCGGGGCCTGCAACGTCTACAGGCCATGAACGACACCACGCCTCGCAATCCCGACGACGACAGCTTCAACCGCCTGCGCCCGCGGCTGCAAGGCATCGCCTACCGCATGCTGGGCGCCGCCGCCGAGGCCGAGGACGTGGTGCAGGACGCCTGGCTGCGCTGGCACGGCACCGACCGCGCCAGCATCGACAACACCGAGGCTTGGTTGGTCGCGGTGACGACGCGCATCGCGATCGACCGGCTGCGCAGCGCCAAGACGCAGCGCGAGCACTACGTCGGCACCTGGCTGCCGGAGCCGCTGATGGACGCGCCGGACGACTTCGGCCAGCACACGCCCTCGCCGGAACAGCTGCTGGAGCGCGCCGACAACCTCTCGGTGGCCTTCCTGACCCTGCTGGAGCGGCTGGCACCCGAGGCGCGCGCCGCCTACCTGCTGCGCGAGGTCTTCGATGCCGACTACGCCGAGGTGGCCGAAGCGCTCGGCAAGAGCGAGCAGGCGTGCCGCCAGATCGTCCATCGCGCCAAGGCGCAGCTGAAGGACGAGAAGCGCCCGCGCCAGGTGGTGCCGCACGAGACCCATCTGAAGCTGCTGCGCGGCTTCGCCGACGCCGCGACGCGTGGCGAGTTCGCCGCACTGAAGGCAATGCTGGCCGAAGAGGCGCAGCTGGTCGGCGACGGCGGCGGCTTCGTGCCCAGCTTCGGCCGGCCGCTGGAAGGCGGCCAGCGCATCGCCCAGCTCTACCTGGCGCTGAGCCTGCGCCACCGCGAAGGGCTGCGCTACGAGGTGGTCGTGCTGAACGGCGAGTGGGGCCTGCTGCGCTTCGTGGACGGCGCGCTGGAATCGGCCCAGTCGCTGGAGACCGATGGCGAGCACATCGTGCGCATCCATTCGCAGCGCAACCCGGAAAAGCTGGCCCGCATCGCGCGCATGCTGGGCCGCGAGCTGCATGTCGTCACGCCCCCCGTCACAAACACGGAGCCTGGTTCGTCTTGAGGATGTAGACGCAAACATCAACCCTCAAGCGAAAGGTGAACGACATGAGCAACCACAACCAACCCCGCCTCCCCTGGACCGCGATCGCGCCGAAGGCTTACCAGGCGATGGCCGGCGTCAGCGCGACGCTGAGCACTTCGACGCTCGGCCGCGTGCTGATCGACATGGTCCAGACCCGCGTTTCGCAGATCAACGGCTGCGCCTTCTGCGTGGACATGCACGTGCGCGACCTGCGCAAGGCCGGCGAAGGCTGGCAGCGCATCAACAGCCTGATCACCTGGCGCGAGTGCGGCTTCTACAGCGAGCGCGAACGCGCTGCGCTGGACTGGGCCGAGGCGCTGACCCGCGTCAGCCACGGCCATGACCAGCACGACGCGAAGTTCGAGGCGCTGAAGCTGCAGTTCAGCGATCAGGAGATCGTCGAGCTGAATTGGGCCATCGCGACGATCAATGCCTGGAACCGGATGGCGATCGGCATGCAGGCGCCGGTGGTCGAGAAGCCGATCGAGTAAAGGGATCGATCAGGCCGGCGCGAACATCTTCATCCGCCTGAGGATCCAGGCGAGCAGTTCGTCGCCGGCCGCACCCAGCGGCCGGCCGGCCTTCACCAGCAGCCGCGCTTGCGTGCCGCGGAACAGCGGGTGGTCGATGGGCACCACGGCCAGTTCGCCCGCATCGAGTTCGCGGCGCGCGGCGAACTCGCCGATCAGCGTCGCGAAGCGGCCGGTGGCGACGAGCCGCTTCAGCGCCGTCAGCGAATTCGTCATCAGCGCCGGGCGGATCTCGACGTTCTCGGCAAAGGACAGCATCTCGGTCGCCTTGCCGATGCCGAAGGCCGAGGGCATCGAGGCCAACGGATGCTCCAGCAGATCCTGCACGCTGGCCGGGCCGCCGCGCCGCGCCAGCGGATGCGTCGGATGCACCATCAGCACGACCGGCTGCAGCGAACTCGCGCGCCACTCGATCTGCTCGTGCGCCGGCGGGTTGTAGGCCAGGCCGATGTGGGCGCGGCCTTCGGCCACGCTCGCCATCATGTCCTCGACGGACACCATGTCGATCGCGATCTCCAGCTTCGGATAGCGCGCGCAGAAATCGGTCAGCACCTCGTTGACGAGCACGTCCACGAAGCCCTCGCTCATCGCCAGCCGCACGTGGCCGTGCTGCAGGCCCTTGATCGCCTGCAGGCGCTCTTCCAGATGCTCCTGGTGCGAGCGGTAGCCGCGCCAGAACTCCAGCAGGTGCGCAGCGGCCTCGGTCGGCCTGACGCCGCGGGCCTCGCGTTCGAACAGCCGCGTGTCCAGTTCCTCCTCCAGCAGGCGGATCTGCCGGGTGATGACCGAGGGGGCGGTGTTCAGGCTGTCCGCCGCGCCGCGGATCGTGCCCTGTGCGTAGACCTCGCGGAAATAGCGCAGGCGCTGCTGGTTGATCTCTCGCATCGGAATCCTCTGCTTCGTTGCCCGTTACGTTGCCAACCAGGCAACGATGTGTGATTTTAGTTGCTCTTGTTCGATTGGCGCCATCGGCGGACCATCTCGCCAACGACACAAGGAGCCCACGATGACGACCACTCGACGCAACTTCCTCGGCGCCAGCGCTCTCGGCCTCGGCGCGTTCGCCAGCCTGTCGCTGGCCACGCCGGCCCGTGCCGCTACGGCCGCCGCCGATGCCGATGCCGCCGCGGCCACGTCCTTCGGCCCGCTGCGCCAGATCGATGCCGGCCTGCTGAACGTCGGCTACGCGGACCTGGGCCCGGCGAACGGTCCCGTCGTCGTGCTGCTGCACGGCTGGCCCTACGACATCCACAGCTTCGTCGAGGTGGCGCCGCGCCTGGTGGCGGCCGGCTACCGGGTGATCGTGCCGCACCTGCGCGGCCACGGCAGCACGAGCTTCCTCTCCGCCGACACCTTCCGCAACGGCCAGCCCGCCGCCGTGGCGACGGACATCATGGCCCTGCTCGACGCACTGAAGATCCGCAAGGCCGTGTTCGCCGCCTTCGACTGGGGCGCCCGCACCGCCGGCATCATCGCGGCGCTGTGGCCCGAGCGCTGCGAGGCGCTGGTCTCCGTCAGCGGCTACCTGATCGGCAACCCCGCCACGGTCAAGGCCACGGCGCTGCCGCCGGAGGCCGAGTACGCCTGGTGGTACCAGTTCTACTTCGCCACCGAACACGGCCGCGCCGGCTACGAGAAGAACCGCCACGACTTCGCCAAGCTGATCTGGCGCACCGCCTCGCCGAAGTGGGCCTTCGACGACGCCACCTTCGAGCGCAGCGCCGCCTCGCTGAACAACCCGGACCACGTGAACATCGTGATCCACAACTACCGCTGGCGCCAGGGCCTGGCCGACGGCGAGCGCATCTACGACGCGCTGGAACAGCGCCTGGCCGCCGGCCCCGTCATCACGGTGCCGACCATCGTGATGGAGGGTGACGCCAACGGCGCGCCGCACGCGGTCGGCGATGCACCCTTCCGCAAGAAGTTCACCGGCAAGTACGACTACCGGCTGCTCACCGGCGGCATCGGCCACAACCTGCCGCAGGAAGCCCCGGCCGCGTTCGCGCAGGCCATCCTCGACGTCACCTGTCTCTGATCCATCCATCAAGCTCATTCATTCAAGGAGATTCGCAATGTCCCGCATCGACAAGGTCCTCTACACCGGCCGCACCACCACCCGCGGCGGCCGCGACGGCAGCGCGCGCAGCGACGACGGCCGCCTCGACATCGCCCTGACCCCGCCCGGCAGCAGCCACGGCGCCGGCACGAACCCGGAGCAGCTGTTCGCGGCCGGCTGGTCGGCCTGCTTCATCGGCGCGATGGGCCACGCAGCGCGCGCCGCCAAGGTGGCGCTGCCGGCCGACGTGTCGGTGGCCGCCGAGGTGGACCTCGGCACCGGCGAAGGCGGCTACTTCCTGCAGGCACGGCTGATGGTCAGCCTGCCCGGCCTGGACCTGGCGGTTGCCCGTCAACTTATCGACGCCGCCCACGCGACCTGCCCCTATTCGAAGGCGACGCGCGGCAACATCGACGTCACGATCACGCTCGCCTGAGGTCTGCCATGAGCTTCCCGCGCCTTGCTGCCGTCGTCGGATCCGCTGCGCTGGCCTTCGCCGCGCTGCATCCGCTGGAGACCCGCGCCGAGTGGCTGTCCGCGCCCTCGGCCCTGACTCCACAGCCCCTGCCCCCGCTGGACGGCGCAACCGCGTGGATCAACTCGCCGCCGCTGAACGCGCAGGCGCTGCGCGGCAAGGTCGTGCTGGTCGATTTCTGGACCTACTCCTGCATCAACTGCCTGCGCACGCTGCCCTACCTGCGCGCCTGGGCCGAGAAGTACGGGCCGTCGGGCCTGGTCGTGATCGGTGCGCACACGCCGGAGTTCGACTTCGAGCACTCGCTGCCCAACGTACAACGCGCGGTGAAGGACCTGAAGATCGACTACCCGGTCGCCGTCGACAGCCGGCGCGCGATCTGGAATGCCTTCGGCACGCGCGCCTGGCCCAGCTTCTACTTCGTCGACGCGAGCGGCCGCGTGCGCTCCCGCCAGCTCGGCGAAGGTCGCTACGACCAGGCGGAGCGGCTGATCCAGCAGCTGCTGCGCGAGGCCGGTCGCCCGAACGTGCCCACCGACCTCGTCACTCCACAGGCGGACGGCACCCAGGCCGCCGCCGGCGCGCGGCAACCTGCCTCCGACGAAACCTATCTGGGCACCGCCCGCGCCGAGGGCTTCACCACGGCCGGTGGCGACCTGCGGGCTGGCGGCCCGCGCAGCTTCACGCCCTCGTCACGCCTGGGCCTGAACGAATGGACCCTGTCCGGCCGCTGGACCGCCGACCCTGAGGAAGTGGAACTCGCACAGCCCGGCGGCCGCATCGCCTACCGCTTCCGCGCCCGCGACCTGCACCTGGTGCTGGGCACCCGCCAGGACGGCCGCCCGGTGCGCTTCCGCATCACCATCGACGGCAAGCCGCCCGGCGTCGACCACGGCAGCGACGTCGCCCCCGACGGTACGGGCCGCGTCGATGCCTACCGGCTGTACCAACTGGTGCGCCAGGCCTCGCCGGATGCGCCGGAACGGGTGTTCGAGATCGAGTTCCTCGACGAGGGCGTGCGGGCGCACGCGTTCACCTTCGGTTGAACGGCTGCCTGCTCAAGACACCTTGTTGCGTGCGAACTGCGCCTGCAGCAGCGGCTCGACCGGCGAGTTCTCGAAGGCCCAGCCTTGCGTGAAGTCGGTGGCGACGCCCCAGCCGTCGTACTGGAAGTACACGAGATCGTGGCCCGCGGCATCGGCCACCGCCAGCACGTCGGCCGTCCAGGCCGCGCGTTCGGCCGCTGGTGCGCCACGGGATGAGCCGAATTCGCCCAGCATCACGCGCACGCCATGCGCGCGGCCGAAGTCCTCGGCGGGTTTCATCTCCGCCGCGATGCGGGTCTTGTCCCAGGTGGCGGGAGCCTGCCACGAGGCGTCCTGCGTGACGCCGGGGTAGTGCACCGTTCCGGCGGCCGGCCAGCCGCTGACACCCTGGTGGGTGAAGTAGTGCGGACCGTAATAGTGGAAGCTGTAGATCGTCTTCGCGTCGCCGTTGGTCGACAGATCCGCGAAGTTGGCCGCGTCGCCCCAGACCGGCTCGACGATCAGCCAGCGCGCCGGATCGATCGCGCGGACGGCGTTCAGCGTGCGCAGGTGCAGCGCATTCCACACCGACTTCGGCAAGGCATGGTTGCCGGCGATCTCGTCGTCGGTGATGCCGTGCGGCTCGTTCAGCAGGTCGAAGACGATGCCTGCCCGGCCGGCGTATTGCGTGGCCAGCGCCGTCCAGGCGGCGACGAACTCGTCCTGCGCCGACGCATCCTTCCACAGCGAACGTCCGTCAGAGGGCCAGACACCGTAGGCCGGATAGCTGATCTCCAGATTGATCGCGAGGATCACGTAGACCTTGCGCGACAGGCACCAGTCGACCATCGCGCCCCACTGCTTCATCGACTCGGCGATCGCCTGGGCCAGCGACTGGCCCGGCAGCAGCGATGCGCCATCGGCGAACGAGAAGGGTTGCAGGAACAGGCGCACGGCATTGGCACCGGCGCTTGGCAGTTCCTCGATATGGGTCCAGCGCGACGAAGTGGCCACGGCCCAGTCGGTGTCCGGCAGGACGCTAGTGCCACGCAGGCGCGGCAGCGTGTCGGCGACGATCGGCGGCAACTGCGGCTGGGCGGGCGGGACGACCGGGCCGTCATCGCCGCCTGATCCGTCACCTCCGCCACCGCCACCGCCACCGCAGGCACCGAGCGTGCCGCCCAGCGCTGCATATGCCAGGCCCCGGCCAATCCACCGCCGGCGCGAAATTTCATCGATGCGCTTGTCCATCATGTCTCCCTGTCGTTTTATTGGCGAGGGAGTCTAGCAACGGTCCAGCAACGGATTTGCCTCAGGCCCAGACCTTGACGTCACAGTCGATGCACCCGTCGCGATAGGCCACCGCCGGCGTGCAGTCCTGCGCCAGGATCGTCGGCCCGTCGAGGTCGACGACGTCGCAGAGCTGGCCCAGCACGAAGGCCGGCGCCATCGCCAGGCTGCTGCCGCCCATGTTTCCGACCATCACCTGGAGCCCCAGTTCGCGGGCGCGCCGGGCGATCATCAGGCCCTCGGTCAGCCCGCCGCATTTGTCGAGCTTGATGTTGACCATGTCGAACAGGCCGGCGATGCGTTCCAGCTCGGCGAGGTCGAGGCAGCTCTCGTCGGCCGCGGTCGGCACCGGGAAATCGACCGCACGCATGTCTTGTTCGCGGCCGCGGGCGAAGGGCTGTTCCAGCAGCGCGATGCCGCAGTCCACCAGCGCGGGCAGCAGCTCGGCGATCGTGTCCAGCGCGTAGCCCTGGTTGGCGTCCACGCCGAGCCAGGCGTCGGGGCGGGCGGCGCGCACGGCGCGGACGCGGGCGACGTCGAGCGCGCCTTCGCCGGTGAGCTTCAGCTTCAGCGCGCCGGCGGCGGCATAGGCGAGCGCGCCGGCAGCCATCGCTTCGGGTGCGGCGGCGCCGAGCGTGAAAGTGGTCTGCAGCGGCCGCGTGCCGGGCAGGCCGGCCAGTTGCCAGACGGGCACGCCGGCGCGCGATGCCTCCAGTGCCCACAGCGCGCAATCGAGCGCGTTGCGGGCGCCGCCGGGCGGCAGCAGGCTGCGCAGCCACTGGCGGTCGAAGCCGCCGGCCTCGATGGCGGCGCGCACCGATTCGACGCGGCGCGCCATGCCGGGCGGTCGGTCGTCCAGGTAGTAGACGCCGGCCGCCTCGCTCCTACCCTCGTAGGGGCCATCGCGCAGGCGCAGTTGCAGCACGGGCACGTCGACGAATCGGTGGCCGGCGATCTGGAAGGGCTCGCGCAGCGGCAGCGCCTCCACGCGGTAGGCGAGAGCAAGGGGCATGGGAAAGATCCGGGAAAAGGGTCAGGTGTTGCGGAAGCGGGCGGGCGAGAGCTGCCGCGCCTGGACGCCCAGCGCGAGCAGGTCGTCGGGCAGCGGCGCGCCGAGGGCCAGCGCGGCAGCGGCGCGGCCCATCGCCGGCGAGGTCTGGATGCCGTAGCCGCCCTGGCCGGCGCACCAGAAGAAGCCAGGCACCTCGGGCTCGAAGCCGAGCACCGGCGTGCGGTCGGGGCTGAACACGCGCAGCCCGGCCCACTGGTGGCGCAGGCGCCGCACGGGGCGGCCGGTCAGCGTCTCGAAGCGGTCGACGGCAATGGCCACGTCCAGTTCATCGGGCTGCGCGTCGCAGGGCGGGCTGGGCGTCTCGTCGGCGGCCGAGATCAGCAGCAGGCCGGCGTCAGGCTTGAAGTACTGGCTCTCGTCGACAGCGATGACGGCCGGCCAGGCCGAAGCGTCCAGCCCCTCGGGCACGTCGATCAGCACGGCCGTGCGGCGCAGCGGCTGCAGGCCCAGCGGGGCGATGCCGGCCAGCGCCGCGACCGGGTCGGCCCAGGCGCCGGCCGCGTTGACGACGACCGGTGCACGGAAGCTGCCCTGCGCGGTCTGCGCGATCCAGACGCCACCGTCACGCGCGAGTTCGAGCAGCGGCGCACCCAGGTGCAGCTCCGCCCCGTTGGCCCGGGCCTGGCGCAGGAAGCCCTGGTGCACCAGATCCACCTCGATGTCGGCCGAGCCCAGGTCCAGCAGCGCGCCGGCCACGCGCTCGCGCTGCAGGATGGGCACGCGCGCCATCACCTCGTCGGCACTGAGGGCCACGGTCTGCTCGCGGATGTCGGCATCGGCGGCAAAGGCCTCGGCGGCGGACTGCTGGCCGGCGCCGATCAGGAACAGGGTGTCGCGCTTGCACAGGTAGGGCTGCTCGCGCGGCTCGCGGAAGAAGCCGAGGCTGGCCCGGGTCAGCGCCCGCACCGGTGCGTTGCCGTACAGCGCGGAGTACAGCGCGGCGGAGCGGCCGGTGGAGTGATAGCCGGCCTGCGCCTCCGCTTCGAGGATCACGACCGAGGCTTCGGCCGACAGCGCGGCAGCGGCCGAGGCGCCCGCCATGCCGGCCCCGATCACGATGCAGTCCACGTTTCTCGTCGTCTTCGTTTCGCTCGACATCTCTGAATTTTCCATTTTGGAAAATCAATGTACCATCCAGACAATCGATGAGCAATATCGTGGAGAACCCGTGATCCCTTCGACGACAGCCCCTGGCGGGCGCAGCAGCACGCTGTTCGGCCAGCCGCGCGGACTGACCGTGCTGTTCCTGACCGAGATGTGGGAGAAGTTCTCCTTCTTCGGCATGCGCGCGCTGCAGGTCTACTACATGATCAAGCAGCTGCACTTCTCGCAGGCCGACGCCTCGCTGGTCTACGGCCTGTATGCCGGCGGCGTGTACCTGACGCCGATCTTCGGCGGCTACGCGGCCGACCGTTGGCTCGGCCGGCGCCGCGCGATCCTGATCGGCGGATCGCTGATGGCGCTGGGGCATTTCGCGATGGCGTTGGAGGCCTTGTTCTTCCCGGCGCTGACCTTGATCGCGGTGGGCAACGGCCTGTTCTTGCCGAACCTGCCGAGCCAGGTCGGCGATCTCTATGCCGCGGACGATCCGCGCCGCGGCGGGGCCTACAACATCTACTACGTCGGCGTGAACCTCGGCGCACTGCTGGCGCCGCTGGTGTGCGGCACGCTGGGCGAGCTGTATGGCTGGCACGTGGGCTTCGGCGCGGCGGGTGTGGGCATGTGCCTGGGGCTGGCGATCTATGCGCTGAACGGCAGATACCTGCCGCCGGACATGCCACGGGCAGTCGCTGCACCAAGAGTCGCAGGCAGCAAGACCGGCAGCTTCCTGCCGCTGCTGCTGGTCGGGCTGGCCGTGATCGTGTTCCGCAGTGCCTACGAGCAGAGCGGCAACACGCTGGCCGTCTGGGCCGATACGCAGGTGGACCGCCACCTGCTGGGCTTCCTCGTGCCCGTCACCTGGATGCAGTCGCTGAACCCGCTGTTCGTCTTCCTGTTCACGCCGCTGGTGGTGGCCGGCTGGCGGCGTGCCGCGACGCGCGGGCGCGAGCCCTCGTCGCTCGTGAAGATGGCGCTGGGCGCGGGTGGCGTGGGCCTGTCCTACCTGCTGCTGGCGCTGGTGGCGGCGGGCGGGCAGACCGTAGCGGGCAAGATGGTTGACGGGATTTGGTTGCTGGTGTTCTTCGCGCTGTACACCTTGGGCGAGCTGTACATCCTGCCCGTGGGGCTGGGCCTGTTCGCGCGGCTGGCGCCGGCCGGCATGGGTGCGACGGTGATTGCGGCCTGGTTCCTCGCCTCTTTCGGCGGCAACCTGCTGGCGGGCGTGGTCGGGCGAGGCTGGGACGCGCTGGGGCCGAGCGGCTTCTTCGTCGCGATGGCCGTGTTGAGCGGCTGCGCCGGCGCGGCGCTGCTGGCCGTGGCGCCGATGCTGCGGCGCGCGGAGGCCTGACTGATCAGCGCTTCGCCGGCGTGCGTGCCTTGGCGGCGACCTTCACCGCCGGCCGCTTCGCCTTCGCCACGGGCGCTTCGGCCTGGCGCTGCGAGACCTCCATGAACCGCTGCGCCAGCGGCATCTCGCCCGCGCCGGAGCGCGGTGCGCAGCTCGCGACGAGCCGGCAGGGGGCGTCGGCCGCCTTCAGGTAGGCATGGCCCATCTCGCTGTCGAAGTAGATCGAGTCGCCGGCCTTCAGGACGACCGGCGCGTACAGGTCGGAGTGGAAGGCGATCTCGCCTTCGATCACGTAGGCGAACTCCTCGCCGGGATGGCGGATCAGGTCGCCGAACTCGGCCTTGAACTCCTCGATCGTGCGCGCATGCACCTCGACGACCATCGGCGTGAAGCGCTTGCTCAGCAGCTCCGAGGCCAGGTAGAGCTGCCGGTAGCTCTGCGTCTCCACCAGTTGCCCCTCGCCCGCGCGATGCACGACGCGCCGGCCGCTGCCGCCGCTGTTCGCGGGACGCGCGCCGGGCGCATCGCTGAGCAGTTCGGCCATGTCCACGCCGAGGCCCCGGCTCAGCAGCATCAGCTTGTCGTAGGACAGCGACACATTGCCTTTTTCCAATTTGGAAAGCGTGGAGACCGCCAGGCCCGTGCGCTCCCCGAGTTCGCTCAAGGTCAGTCCGAGGCGCTTGCGGACATTGCGGATGTGATCGCCGGGATTGGGAGTGGCCATGTCTCTCGATGGGTGTGCGGGAACCATCATAGGGCAGCCGCGCACCGCGCCAGGACCACGCAGCGCCTAGTTTCCGTATCCATCTAAGGTTTACACCAATGGGAAAGAATTTTCCGAATTGGAAACTATCGTCATCAAACAACGTCCCATGTATCCGCCAAACCTGGAGATGCAGATGCGCCGGTCCTCCTTCCCTCCTCCCGTCCTCAAGCTCCGCAAGCTTGCGACGCTCCTCGCCCCCTGCCTCAGTGCGCTGTGCGCGCCGGCAGCCTGGGCGCAACAGGCCGGAGGCGATGCGCCCGCGGCCAGCAAGCCCGCCGAAGCGCGCGACACGCTGGACGTGGTGACCGTCACCGCCACGCGGCGCCGCGAGCCGCTGCGCGACGTGCCGCTGCGCGTGGAAACGCTCAGCGCCACCGCGCTGGAGCAGTCCGGCGCCAACTCGCTGGCGGATTACATCGGCGGCCTGCCCGGCATCGATGTGAAGACCGACGGCGGCCCCGGCCGCGGCTCGGTGACGATGCGCGGCGTCAGCAACGGCGAGCAGCAGATCGCCACCGTGGGCATGTACGTGGACGAGGTCGCCTTCGGCTCCAGCAGTGCCTTCGTGCACGGCGGCGTGCAGGCGCTGGACCTCTCGCTGCTGGACCTGAACCACGTCGAAGTGCTGCGCGGCCCGCAGGGCACGCTGTACGGCGCCGGCGCGATGGGCGGCCTCCTGAAGTACGTGACCAACGAGCCGGACACCTCCACCTTCTCCGGCAAGGTGGGCCTGGGCGTGCGCAGCATCCAGGACGGCGGCATCGGCCACACCGAGAACGTGGTGCTGAACGTGCCGCTGTCCACCGACGTGGCCGGCCTGCGCATCGCCGCCTTCAACGAACACGATGGCGGCTTCATCCGCGCCACGGGCCTCGCGGCCGGCGACAAGACGAACGCCGGCGACACCCGCGGCGCACGCCTGTCGCTGCTGCTGGAGCCCACATCGAAGATGAAGGTGCGCCTGGCCGCGACGACGCAGGACATCAAGCGCGACGGCACCGACACCGTCGACTACGACGCGACGACCGGCCGGCCGGTCGTCGGCGACCTGGCGCGCGCGCTGGCCACCCGCGAGCCCTACACGGTGAAGACGCGGCTGGTGTCGGCCGACGTGGAGTACGACTTCGGCTGGGCACGGCTGAACGCGATCGCCTCGACGCAGCGCCTGGACATGGACACGGCCCAGGACGCCACCGCGCTGCTGGGCGCGAGCGCAGCCGCCTTCGACTATGCCCGGCTGGACAACACGATCGGCCTGCATAAGAAGACTCAGGAACTGCGGCTTACATCAGGGCGCGGTGAGGTCGAATGGATCCTGGGCCTCTATCACGACGAGGAGCGCGGCAACGTCGGCCAGCTGCTGTTCGGGCAACTGGCGGGCAACGGCGGCGACATGGACCTGCAGGCCAATAGCCAGCCGTCCACCTACCGCGAAACCGCCGTCTATGGCGACATCACCTGGAACATCGGCACCGCCTGGTCGCTGACGGCCGGGGCGCGCTTTGCGAAGAACAAGCAGCACTACGCCGTCGTCGGTGCCGGCCCGCTGGATTCCGACAATCATTCGGACGACGACTCCAAGACCTATCTCGCCACGCTGCGTTATTCGCTGGACAAGACCAGCAGCGTCTACTTCCGCGCCGCCAGCGGCTACCGCCCGGGCGGCCCGAACCCGCCGGCGCTGGACGGCAATCTGCAGGTGATCCCAGGCACACCCTCCAGCTTCAACCACGACACGCTGTGGAGCTTCGAACTCGGCTACAAGGCCGACCTGCTGGACAGGCGCCTGAACCTCGAAGCCGCCCTCTATCAGATCAACTGGAACGATCTGCAGCAGCCGATGGCCTATGGCGTCAGCACCCTCGTCGGCAACGCCGGCAAGGCACGCGTGCGCGGCCTGGAGTTGGCCGCCCGCTACCGGGCCAGCGCCGACTGGGACCTGAACGGCAGTCTCGCCTACACCGACCCGAAGCTGACCGAGGACGCACCGGCGCTCGGCCCGGCCGGCTCGCGCCTGCCCAACGTCGCCAAGATCGCGCTGACCGCGGGCCTGCGCTACAGCTTCCCGCTGGCCGGCCACGAGTCCTACGCGGGCCTGAACCTGCGCCACGTCGGCCAGCGTAATGCCGGCTTCGATGCCGAGGGCAGCTCGGTGCCGAACTTCAGCCTGCCGGCCTACACGATGGTTGACGCCAACTGGGGCCTGGACCTGGGCCGCTGGCAGGTCTCCGCCTTCATCCGCAACCTGACCAACAAGCAGGCCCTGCTCGGCGCCGACACCGCGCTCACCGCCTTCGGCCTGCCGCTGCACGCCACCGTCGCGCAGCCGCGCACGATCGGCGGCACGGTCAGCTTCAATTTCTGAGGAAGAACATGAACAAGAAGAGGACGTCGTTGTCTTTTGCGAAGCCGCTGCTGGCCGCGCTGGCGCTGTGCGCCGGCGCGCTGCTGCAGCCTATCGCTGCCCAGGCCGCACCCGAGGCCGCCCATGACCTGAACGCCACCGATGCCGAAGCCTGGCTCGACGGCCTGATGCCCAGCGCGCTGAACATGGCGCATGTGCCGGGCGCCGTCGTCGTGCTGGTCAAGGACGGCAAGCCACTCGTGCAGAAGGGCTACGGCTATGCGGACTGGGACAAGCGCACCCCGGTCGACGCCGAGCGCACGCTGTTCCGCCCCGGCTCCGTCTCCAAGCTGTTCACCTGGACCGCGGTGATGCAGCTGGTCGAGCAGGGCAAGCTGGACCTGGATGCCGACCTGAACAAGTACATCGACTTCAAGATCCCCGCCGGCAAGGGCGGCACCGCGCTGACGCTGCGCCACGTGATGACGCACACGACCGGCTTCGAGGAAGTGGCGCGCGACCTGCTCACCTACGACACCGCTGCGCCCGATCTGGGCGGCGTGCTCAAGCGCTACATCCCGCCCTACGTCTATGAACCCGGCACGACGCCGGGCTACTCGAACTACGCGACCTCGCTGGCCGGCTACATCGTCCAGAGAGTCAGCGGCCAGCCCTTCGACGACTACGTCGAGCAGCACATCTTCAAGCCGCTGGGCATGAAGGATGCGACCTTCCGCCAGCCGCTGCCCAAGGCGCTGGAGGCGCAGATGTCGCGCGGCTACAAGAGCTCGGACGACAAGCCGCTGGGCTTCGAGGTGATCTCGATGCCGCCGGCCGGCAGCCTCTCGGCCACCGGTGCCGACATGGGCCGCTTCATGCTGGCCTATCTGCAGCAGGGCAAGCTGGGCGACGCACAGATCCTGAAGCCCGAGACCGTGCAGCTGATGCACACCAAGCTGACCAAGCCGCTGCCCGACCTGCTGGGCATTGGCCTCGGCTTCTATCAGCAGGACGTCAACGGCCATCGCGTCGTCGGCCATGGCGGCGACACCGTGCTGTTCCACACCGACCTGCTGCTGTTCCCGGACGACGGCGTCGGCATCTACATCTCGGTCAATTCGCCCGGCGAGGGCGGCGGCCACGGCCAGGGCAAGTGGCTGCGCGACCGCCTGTTCGAATCCTTCGCCGACCGCTACCTGCCCGACCAGCGCCCCGCCGCCAAGCCGCAGGTGGACGAAGCCACCGCCAAGCAGCATGCGCAGCAACTGGCCGGCGCCTACCGCAACACGCGCCGTGAGGACTCCACCTTCCTGTCGCTGCTGCAAATGGTGAGCCCGCTGCGTGTGCAGGCGCTGGACGACGGCCGCATCGCGATCGACCTGGCCGGCTCACGCAGCGTGTTCCGAGAGATCAAGCCCTACTACTGGGAAGAGGACCACGGCAAGCGCCGCCTGCAGGCCGTCGTCGACGCCAGCGGCAAGGTCGTCCACTGGGGGCTGGAGCCCTATGTGTTCGCCTTCATCTTCGAGCCGGTGCCCGCGATGGCCGGCACCACCGCGCTGGTGCTGTTCTGCGCCGCACTCGTCAGCGTATTGCTGACCGTGCTGCTGTGGCCGGTGGCCGCGGTGCTGCGCCGCCGCCATGGTATCGCTGCGAAGCCGCCGAAGGCCGTCAGCTGGGTGCGCGTCGCCAGCGTGCTGGCCGTCGTCGCGCTGGGCCTGTGGGGCGTCGTCGTGGCCGGGCTGGAAGACCTGAAGGACACCAGCACCTCGCTGCCGGCCGCGCAGATCGTCACGCTGATCGCCTTCGTCGGCGGCCTGCTGGCTGCGCTGTGGCATGCGAAGACGGCGCTGATGCAAGGCGGCAAGGCATCCCGGTTGCTGTCGCTGGCCTGGCTGCTGAGCTTCCTGGTGCTGGTCGTGCTGGGCACGTATCACCACATGATCAGCTTCAACCAGTGGTATTGATCGATTGACCATGCGCATCTTCGTCGCCGGCCTCATCCACGAGACCAACAGCTTCTCCCCGATCCCCACCAGCGTGCAGTCCTTCGAGGAGGGCCTGCTGGTCCGCCGCAGCGAGCCCGATGCACTGCGGAAGATCGAGGCGCAGGCGATGCTCTCCGGCGTGTTCGCTGCAGCGAAGCGCGCCGGCGACACGCTGCTGCCGGGCCTGTTCGCGGTGGCCGAGCCCTCGGGGCCGCTGTCCCGCCCGGGCTACGAGCGGCTGCGCAATGAACTGCTGGCCGACCTGGCCGCAAGCGGCCCGGTCGACGCCGTGGTGCTGATGCTGCACGGCGCGATGCTGGCCGATGGCTATCCGGACTGCGAGGGCGACCTGCTGCAGCGCGTTCGCGCGATCGTCGGCGCCGAGACGCCGATCGGCGCGCTGCTGGATCTTCACTGCAACCTCAGCGCGGCGATGGTCGAGTCCAACGCGCTGCTGATCGCCTGCAAGGAATACCCGCACATCGACTACCCGGCGCGCGGCGAGGAGTTGCACGCGCTGGTCACCCGCATGCAGCGCGGCGAGCTGAAGATCCGCGCGCACCGCCGCCGCGTGCCGATGGTGGGCATCTTCGGCACCACCGAATCGCCGATGCGCGAGTTCGTGCAGAGGCTGCAGGCCAGCGAGGCCCTGCCGGACGTGCTGTCGATCTCGGCGCTGCACGGCTTCGCCTGGTCCGACACACCGCACACCAGCGCGGCGATCCTGGTCTACACCGCGGACACGCCGGGCGCCGATGCCGGCGCCGCCGCACTGGCGGAGGAACTCGGCTCGACCTTCTACGCGCTGCGCGAACAAGCCGGCTCGCGCCGCCTCCCACTGGCTGCTGCGCTGGACGCGGCGCAGGCGGCGATGGCCCGGCGCGAGGGCCGCCCGGTCGTGCTGGCCGACACCTCCGACAACCCCGGCGGCGGTGCCGCCTGCGACAGCACCTTCGTGCTGCGCGCGCTGCTGGAACGCGGCATCGAGGGCGTAGCGCTGGGCATGGTCTGGGATCCGCAGGCGGTGGCGCTGGCAACGGCCGCCGGCGTCGGCGCCCGGCTGCCACTGCGCATCGGCGGCAAGGTGTCGCCGATGTCGGGCGACCCGGTGGACCTGGAGGTCGAGGTGCTCGCCTGCCGCGCCGACGGCCGCCAGCGCGGCTTCACCCCCGGCGCCTTCGATCCGCTGGGCGCCGCCGTGGCGGTGCGCGGCGCCGGCATCACGATCGTGCTGAACAGCATCCGCCAGCAGATCTTCTCGCCCGACTGCTTCACCGAGCTGGACGTGGACCCGGCGGCCCAGGCGCTGCTGGTGGTCAAGTCCACCCAGCACTTCCGCGCCGGCTTCGACCCGATCGCCGCGGCCACCATCTACGCCGACACGCCGGGCTCGCTGCAGGTGGACCTCAGCGCCCTGCCCTACCGACACCTGCGGCGGCCGGTCTGGCCACTGGATTAGGGCTATTGGGGCTATTAGGGAGCCGCAAGCGCTTTGGTCGTCCATGCGATAAAGTCGCATGCGATGAAATCAGGTGAGTATTACCCATGAGCAAGCCTTCGGCCTCCAGTCGCGCCGAGCTGTTCCCGCTTGCCGACTACATGTGCTTTGCCGTCTATTCGACGAACCTCGCCTTCGGCAAGGCCTACAAGACCATGCTCGACCAGCTGGGGCTCACCTACACGCAGTACCTGACCCTGATCGCCCTGGCGGAGCAGGACATGCTGACCGTGAGCAGCCTCGGCGAGAAGCTGTTCCTGGCCTCGAACACCCTGACGCCCATTCTCAAGAAGCTCGAAGCCATGGGCCATGTGGAGCGCCAGCGCGACACGCAGGACGAGCGCGTCGTGCTCGTTCGCGTGACCAAGAGCGGCCGCAAGCTGCGTGACCGCGCGGTGGAGATGAACGCCTCCGTCGCGGCAATGACCGGCCTCACGCCGGACGATTTCGCCAGGGTGCAGAAGGGCATCGTCGCGCTGCGCGACACGCTGATCGAGTCGACCGGCCAGGATCCGGAAGCCTAGTTTCAACTACCCTCGGGAATACCCCTACTCCTCGCTCGAAAATATCGATCGCATACGATTTACCCGCATACGAAGGTTGTCGGCAAGCAGTACACGTCGGCTCATCCATCGGTTCACGAACGGACGGGGGCGAGTTCCATCATGACGGGTAGGACAGGACTGGGTGTCGACATGGCGCTGGTGCGCGAGTTGGCACGTGTGGGCAATTTGCTGCGGCAGTTGACCGATGCGGTGCAGCGCGGCGCGCTGTGCGGCGAACCGGCCGATGCGCACGAAGTGCTGCGGGTGCTGCAGCACATCGAGTGCAACCTGGGCCAGTTGGCGCGGGCGGAGGTCGAGTGATGGTGGCGATGATGAGCGGGCCCGAGGCGGATGCGATCGGCGCCGCGCTGGCGCCGCACCAATTCGACGAAGAGAAGCGCCTGGACGCGCTGTACCGCTACCTGCAGCTGGACAGCGCACGCGACGAGGCCTTCGACCTGCTGATCGAAGCCGCCGCCGAGATCTGCCAGGTGCCTTACGCGACGGTGTCGCTGGTCGACCGGGACCGGGTCTGGACCAAGGCCGGCATCGGCATGGCCCAAGGCAGCGAGGTGCCGCGGACGCAGGCCATCTGCGCGCACACGATCGTCGAGGGCGATTTCCTCGAGATCCCGAATCTCGCCAGCGACGCACGCACCGCCGGACTGAGCCGCCAGCGCGAGGAACTGGGCGCGCAGATGTACGCCGGCGCGAGCCTCGTCACCGGCGACGGCTTTCGCATCGGCACGCTATGCGTGATGGATCGCGAGCCGCGCCAACTGAGCGAACGCCAGCGACGCATCCTCGGCGGGCTGGCTCGCCAGGCGATGGCGCTGATCGAGCTGCGCACGCACGAGCGCCAGCTGAAGGACGCGCTCGAACGCGCCGAGCACCTGGCCTCCACCGACACCTTGACCGGCCTGCTGAACCGCCGCGTGCTGTTCGAGCGGCTGGAGCAGGAAGCCGCGCGCTCGCACCGCTACGACACGCCGCTGTCCGCAGTGCTGATCGACCTCGATCACTTCAAGCGCATCAACGATGGCTACGGCCACGCGGCCGGCGACGCGGTGCTGCGCAGCGTAGGCAAGCTTATCCGCAGCGCGGTTCGCTCAGCCGACGTCGCGGCGCGCTACGGCGGCGAGGAGATCTGCGTGTTGCTGCCGCAGACCGGCGCGGAGGGCGCGCAGCGCTTTGCCGAATCGCTACGGCGCAAGATCGGGGCGATCGTCCACGAGTTCGACGGCCATCGCCTGAGCGTCACCGCCAGCCTTGGCGTGGCCAGCACGGCTCCCGGCCTGGCGACCGTCGACCCGCAGGCGCTGCTGAAGGCGGCGGACATCGCGCTGTACCGCGCCAAGCGCGAAGGGCGTGACCGGGTCGTGATTGCCGACTAGTTGTTCAAATAGCGCTTGGCCGGCTGCGCGTGCGACAGGTTCGGCGCCAGCGCCTTGCGCGCGGCGTCGAAGCGGTCCCAGTCGGCCGCGTCGGGCAGCGAGGGGATCGTCACCAGCTCGCCCCGGT
This sequence comes from Roseateles agri, assembly GCF_034043675.1. Taxonomy (NCBI): domain Bacteria; kingdom Pseudomonadati; phylum Pseudomonadota; class Betaproteobacteria; order Burkholderiales; family Sphaerotilaceae; genus Roseateles; species Roseateles agri. The sequence continues at coordinate 275,110 of NZ_JAXCLA010000002.1, forward strand.
CGAGTCCCACCAGCGCGGCGTCGACCATGTCCTCGGCCGACATCACGATCTGCTGCGGCAGCTTCTCCACGGGCTTGCCGGCGATGCCCCAGAAATCCGTGCTGGTGGCGCCGGGCAGCACGGCCTGCACCTGCACGCCCTTGGCGGCCAACTCGTGCTGCAGCGACTGCGTGAGGCTCAGCACGAAGGCCTTGCTCGCCGCGTAGACGCCGTTCAACTGTTCCGGTGCCAGCGCGACGGCGGAGGCGATGTTGATGATCGTGCCGCGGCCGCGCGCCACGAAGGCGGGCGCCACCATGCGCGTCAGGTGCGTCACGGCGACGACGTTCAGCTGCACCATCTTGCACAGCCGGTGCACGTCGGATTCGACCAGCGGCTGCGTCGCACCGACGCCGGCGTTGTTCAGCAGCAGCGTGATCCGCGCATCGGTTTCCAGCACCTGGCCGACGCGCTGCCGCCCGTCCAGCGTCGTCAGGTCCGCGCCGATGAACTCGACGCTGCGGCCCGTGCTCTTTTCCAGCCGCTCGGCCAGCGTCTGCAGCTTGGCGAGATCGCGCGCCACCAGGATCAGGTCATAGCCGCGCCGCGCGAGGCGGTCCGCGTAGACGGCGCCGATGCCGCTGGAGGCGCCGGTGATCAGCGCCACGCCCTGCTTCGTTGTCGTGTTGGATGTGCCGGCCATGGGGCAGCCCTTCGATGTTTTTCGATGCCTCCACTCTAGGCGCGCACGGTGAGCAGATTAAGACCGGCCGCGGCAGCAGGCTTTTCAGGAATCCGGAACAACGCGAGGCGGTGCCCTCGATACTGCGCCCCTGAGGAACAAGAGGCTGGGGAAACCGCGATGGACCGTATCGCCGCGATGAACGTCTTCGTCCGCGTGGTCGAGGCCGGCACTTTCACGAAGGCCGCCGACACGCTGGACCTGCCGAATGCCACGGTCACGCGGCTGGTGCAGCAACTGGAGCAGGAACTGCAGGTGCGGCTGCTGCATCGCACCACGCGCCGCGTCAGCGTGACGCCCGAGGGCGCGACCTACTACGAACGCATCGTGCGCCTGCTGGCCGAGCTGAGCGACATCGAATCGACGACACGCCAGTCGATGGCCAAGCCCTCCGGCAAGGTCAAGGTGGAAACCGTTCCGGGCCTGGCCAACACCGTCATCATCCCGGCGCTGCACGAGTTCTACCGCGAGTATCCGGACGTGGACATCGAGCTGGGCGCCAGCCACCGGCATGCGGACCTGATCGGCGAAGGCATCGACTGCGTGATCCGCGCCGGCTCCGTCAACGAGCAGCTGATGGTGGCCCGCCGCATCGGCAGCGTGGCCTTCATGACCTGCGCCACGCCGGGCTTCATCAAGACCCACGGCCTGCCGAAGACGCCCGAGGACCTGAAGGAGCTGCCGACGATCGGCATGATGACCGCCAGCGGCCGCCCCTCCGCATTCAGCTTCGAGCGGGACGGGGAGGCGCTGGAGCTGAACCTGCAGCACCGCCTGGTCGTCGGCGACTCCAACGCCTACATCGCCGCCTGCTGCGCCGGCCTCGGCATCGCCCAGCTCCCGGTCTACGCCGCCGCCGATGCCCTGCGCGACGGCCGCCTGCAGCAGGTGCTGAAGGACTGGAACAACAGCGTCACGCCGATCCACGTGCTCTACGCACCCAACCGCTTCCTGAGCGCGAAGGTGCGCGTCTTCATCGACTGGGTGGCGGCGCTGTTCGAGCAGCATGAGGAGCTGCGGCGGGGATAGATTGCGAACTTGTAATGTGGATGTGCGTTTCGCGTGCGCGGTCGGTTTCTACAGTTCATGAACCGATTCACCTTCAAGCGAAACCGACACCATGAACCGCAAGACCTTCCTGGGCCAGATGCTGGCCGCAAGCTTCGTTGCCACCCTCTCCATCGGCGCGCATGCGCAGGCCACGGCCGACATTCCCGCACCGGTGGCCGTGCACAACGTCGTGCTGGTGCACGGCCTCTTTGCCGATGGCTCCAGCTGGGGCAAGGTGATCCCGCTGCTGCAGGCCAAGGGCTTGCACGTCACCTCGGTGCAGAACCCGCTGACCGGCCTGCAGGACGATGCCGCCGCCGTGAAGCGCGTGCTGGCGCAGCAGGACGGCCCGACCCTGCTGGTGGGCCACTCGTACGCCGGCATGGTGATCACCGAGGCCGGCGACGATCCGAAGGTGAGCGGCCTGGTCTACATCGCCGCCCGCGCGCCGGACGCCGGCGAGGACTATCCCGCGTTGACCCGCAGGTTCGCCGCCGCGCCCGCGTCCGCCGGCATCCGCTGGAGCGGCGACTGGGCGAGCCTCACGCAGGACGCCTTCCTGAAGGACTTCGCCGGAGACCTGCCACAGGCCGAGGCGCTGAGCTACTTCGCCGTGCAGCAGCCATTCGCCCGTGCGATCACGACGGCCAAGACGACCGTCGCCGCCTGGCGCCTGAAGCCGACCTGGTATGCCGTGTCGACGCAGGACCACACGATCGACACCGAGCTGCAACGCTTCATGGCCAAGCGCATGGGCGCATCCACGATCGAGCTGAACGCCAGCCATGTCTCGCTGCTGTCGCAGCCGCAGGCGGTCGCGGACCTGATCGTCAAGGCAGCGCAAGGACAGCGCTAAGCTTGTCCGCGAGCCAGGTGCTCAAGGAGCCGATATGCGTGTTCTCGTCGTCGAGGACGAACCCAAGCTGGCGGGCTACATCCGCAAGGGCCTGACCGAGAACGGCTACGTCGTCGACGTGGCCCAGGACGGCATCGACGGGCGCCACCTGGCGCTACACGGCGAGTACGACCTGATCGTGCTCGACGTGATGCTGCCGGGCATCGACGGCTTCGGCGTGCTCAAGGCGATCAAGGCCGAGAAGGACATCGCCGTGCTGATGCTGACCGCCCGCGACGAGGTCGAGGACCGCGTCCGCGGGCTGCAGGAAGGGGCCGACGACTATCTCGTCAAGCCCTTCGCCTTCTCCGAGCTGCTGGCGCGGCTGACCGCCCTGCGCCGGCGCGGCGTGCGTTCGGGTTCGGGCGCAGGCGGCCCGCACGACACGACGACCCTGACCCTGGGCGACCTGCAGCTGGACCTGGCGCGCCGCAAGGTCTCGCGCGGCGGCAAGGCGATCGAGCTGACGAACAAGGAGTTCCTGCTGCTGTCGCTGCTGATGCGCCGCCGCGGCGAGGTGCTCTCGCGCACGACGCTCGCCGAGCAGGTCTGGGACATGAACTTCGACAGCGACACCAACGTCGTCGATGTCGCCGTGCGGCGCCTGCGCGCCAAGCTGGACGACCCCTTCGACACCAAGCTGCTGCGCACCGTGCGCGGCATGGGCTATGTGCTGGAGATGCCGCAGCCATGAGCCCGGCGCGCCGCCACGGCTCCATCTCCGCGCGGCTCGTGTTCATGCTGGCGCTGGTGGCGGTGGCCGTGTTCTCGGTCACGGGCCTGCTGCTGCACAAGGTGCTGGAGCAGGTGCTGATGGACGACGAGGGCGCGGACCTGCGCGGCAAGATCGACGTCGTCAAGCACTTCATCAAGGAGACGCCCGACGCCGGCGAGCTTCCCATGCTGAGCCGCCACCTGGCCGCGACCAGCATCGGCGGACGCTTCCGCTGGAACGTGTGGCTGGTGGGGCGGGACGGCCAGATGCTTTACGGCGCCGAGCCGATGCCCCCCACGGTGCAGCACGAGGGCGACAAGGTGCTGCTGCGCCGCCAGGACGGCATCGCCCTGCGCGGCGCCAGCTTCCGGCTGCCGGACGACGCGGTGTTCCCCGATGCGCAGGTCTTCATCGGCATGGACCCGCGGCCGCGCCAGAACATGCTGGCCACCTACGACGCCTGGGGCATCGTGGTGGGCGCCGCGGGCGTGCTGTGCACGATCGCGCTGGCCTGGCTGGCCACGCGGCGCGGGCTGCGCGCGCTGTCCGAACTGTCGAGCGAGGCGGAGCAGATCCAGCCCGGCACGCTCTCGCGGCGGCTGACCCCGCCCGAGCACAGCGCCGAGCTGATGCCGCTGGCCGAGCGCTTCAACGACGTGCTCGCGCGCATGGAGGAAGCCTGGCACCAGCTCGAAGGCTTCAACGCCAACGTGGCGCACGAACTGCGTACGCCGCTGGCCATCATGATCAACGGCGCGGAAGTCGCGCTGGCGCGGGATCGGCCGGCGGACGAGATGCGCGACGTGCTGGAGTCGCACCTCGAAGAGCTTCGCGGCATGGCCTCGATGATCAACGACATGCTGTTCCTTGCGCGGGCCGACCAGGGCGACGCGGCCAAGGACCTGGCCGAACTGTCGCTGCGCGAGGAGGCGCTGGACGTGGGCGAGTACGTCGAAGTGCTGCTGGACGAGAAGCAGCAGCGCTTCAGCGTGGAAGGCGAGCAGCGGATACCCGCGAACCGGGCACTGCTGCGCCGTGCGCTGGTCAACCTGCTCACCAACGCATCGCGGCATGCGCCAGCGGGCACGACGCTGACCGTGCGCATCGAGCCCTGGGAGGATACGGCCGGCGCGCGGATGTCCGTGCTCAATCCCGGCGAGCCGATCCCGGAGGAGGTGCGGCGACGCATGTTCGACCGCTTCTGGCGCGGCGAGGTGTCCCGCGCGAAATCCGGTGACCGCTTCGGGCTGGGCCTGGCCATCGTCCGGGCCGTGGCCCGCATGCATGGCGGCGAGACCTTTGTCGGCACCGACGGCGCCGATGGCCGGACCCAGATCGGCTTCACCTTGCGGCCCGCTTCAAGCCCAAGTCCTACAGACAGGCCGCTCCCGACAGCGAAGACTGGCTAGCGTCATTGAACAGCGACGCCCATGGCCAACGACGACCTGATCATTGCCCGCCCGGAAGGCCTTTACTGCCCGCCCGGTGATTTCTTCATCGACCCCTGGCGGCCGGTCGAGCGCGCCGTCATCACCCACGCGCACAGCGACCACGCGCGGCCCGGCCACGGTCACTACCTCGCGCATGAACTCGGGAGCGGCGTGCTGCGCCGCCGGCTCGGCGCGGACATCGCGCTGCAGGCCGTGCGCTACGGCGAGGTGGTCGAGCACCACGGCGTGCGCCTGTCGCTGCATCCGGCCGGGCATGTGCTTGGCTCGGCGCAGGTGCGGGTGGAGCACGGCGGCCGGGTCTGGGTCGCGTCCGGCGACTACAAGCTGCAACCCGACCCGACCTGCGCGCCGTTCGAGCCGGTGCGCTGCGAGGTGTTCATCACCGAGTCGACCTTCGGCCTGCCGATCTATCGCTGGCCGCCGGCCGAGCAGCTGTTCGCCGAGATCGCCGGCTGGTGGCGGCATAACGCCGAGGCCGGACGGACCTCGGTCGTCTATGCCTACGCGTTCGGCAAGTCGCAGCGGTTGCTGGCCGGCCTGCACGAGCTGGTCGGCGACGGCATCGGCCCGTTCGTGTGCCACGGTGCCGTCGAGGTGCTGAACGAGGCCTACCGCGCCGCCGGCGTCGCGCTGCCGCCGACCTTGCGCGCCGACGATCCGGCACTGGATGCGACGGCACGCGGCCGGGCGCTGGTCGTCGCGCCGCCCTCGGCCGCGGGCACGCCGTGGCTGCGCCGCTTCGGCAACTACTCGGATGCGATGGCCAGCGGCTGGATGCAGCTGCGGGGCCGGCGCCGCAACCGCGGGGTCGACCGCGGCTTCGTGATGTCGGACCACGCCGACTGGCCGGGCCTGCAGCGCGCGATCGCCGCCACCGGCGCCGGCCGCGTGTTCGTCACCCACGGCAGCGTGCCGGTGATGGTGCGTTGGCTGCGCGAGGAACGCGGGCTCGACGCGCAGGCCTTCGCCACCGAGTACGGGCACGAGGACGAAGGAACGCCCACCGACACGCCACCCGCGGAAGCGTCCGCATGAAGGCCTTCGCCACGCTCTACCGCGCACTGGACGCCTCCACCTCCAGCCTCGCCAAACAGGCCGCGCTGCAGGCCTACCTGCGCATCGCGCCGCCGCGCGACGCGGCCTGGGCCGTCTACTTCCTGGCCGGCGGCAAGCCGCGCCAGCTGGTGCCGGTGAAGCTGCTGCGCGAGCTGGCGCGCTCGCGTGCCGCGATTCCCGAATGGCTGTTCGACGAATGTTATGAAGCGGTCGGCGACCTGGCCGAGACGATCGCGCTGCTGCTGCCAGCGCCAGCCGCGCCGCAGGAACGGCCGCTGGCCGACTGGCTGGACGAATCGCTACTGCCGCTGCGCGGCCTGCCGCCGGAGGAACTGATGCCGCGGCTCGCCGCGCAGTGGGACGCGTTGCCGACCGAGGACCGCTTCGTGCAGCTGAAGCTGATCACCGGGGCCTTCCGCGTCGGCGTGTCGAAGCTGCAGGTGACGCAGGCGCTGGCCGCCGTCAGCGGCGTCGACGCCAAGCTGATCGCGCAGCGGTTGATCGGCTACACGCACCTCGGCGCACGGCCTAGTGCCGACGACTACCTCGCGCTGGTCGCGCCGCCCGATGCGGCGACGGCGGCCAGCGGCGTTCATCCATTTCCGTTCTTCCTCGCCCACCCGATGAACCTGCCGGTCGGCGAACTGGACGCGGCGCTCGGCCCGCCGCGGGACTGGCTGGTCGAATGGAAGTGGGACGGCATCCGCGCACAGCTCGTGAAGCGTGGCGGCGAAGCGGCGCTGTGGTCGCGCGGCGAGGAACTGATCAGCGAGCGCTTTCCCGAGCTGATCGCGCTCGGCGAAGCGCTGCCGGACGGCACGGTGCTCGATGGCGAGGTGCTGATCTGGCACGCGGGCGCCGACCAGCAGGCACGGCCGTTCGCCGATCTGCAGCAGCGCATCGGCCGCAAGACCCTGTCGCCGAAGCTGTTGCGCGAGCTGCCGGCGGTGCTGTGCGCCTACGACCTGCTGGAACTGGACGGCCAGGACCTGCGCGGCCGGCCACAGCACGAGCGCCGCGCGCTGCTGGAGGAACTGCTGGCCGCGCACCCCTTGCTGCCGGCGCTGCGCCTGAGCCCGCTGCTGAGCGGCGAGAGCTGGGCCGAACTCGCGCGGCAGCGCGAGCAGTCGCGGGCGCTGGGCGTCGAAGGCATGCTGCTGAAGCAGCGCGAGGCGCGCTACGGCGTCGGCCGCACGAAGGACGCCGGCACCTGGTTCAAGTGGAAGATCGACCCGCTGTCGGTGGACGCTGTGCTGGTCTACGCACAGCGCGGCCACGGCCGCCGCGCGAGCCTCTACAGCGACTACACCTTCGCCGTCTGGAACGGCCCTGCCGACGATGCGGCGCGCCAGCTGGTGCCCTTCGCCAAGGCCTACTCCGGGCTCAGCGACGAGGAGATGCGCAGAGTCGACGCGATCATCCGCCGCACCACGATCGAGAGCTTCGGCCCGGTGCGCAGCGTCACGCCGACCCTGGTGTTCGAGCTGGGCTTCGAGGGCATCGCGCGCAGCAGCCGGCACAAGAGCGGCATCGCCGTGCGCTTCCCGCGGATGCTGCGCTGGCGCGAGGACAAGCCGGTGGCCGAGGCCGACACCTTGCAGACGCTGGCGGCGCTGCTGCCGGGCGCGGAGCCGTGAACCGCGGCAGCGTCACGCTGGCCGCCGTCCAGGGCTGGCTCGCCACGAAGGGCTGGCGGCCGTTCCCGTTCCAGCGCAAGGTCTGGACTGCGATGCGCGCCGGCCGCAGCGGCCACAGCGGCCTATTGCACGCGAGCACCGGCACCGGCAAGACGCTGGCCGTCTGGCTCGGCGCGCTGCAGGCGCTGGCGACGCCACCCGGGAAGACCGCCCCGCCGCTGACGGTGCTGTGGATCACGCCGATGCGCGCGCTCGCCGCCGACACCTTGCGCGCGCTGCGCGAACCCTTGCCGACCTTGGCGCCGCACTGGACCAGCGGCCTGCGCAGCGGCGACAGCACCAGCGCCGAGCGCAGCGCGCAGGACCGCCGGCTGCCGACCCTGCTGGTGACGACGCCGGAGAGCCTGTCGCTGCTGCTGGCCCGCGCCGATGCGCCGGACACGCTGCGCAGCGTGCGGCTGGTCGTCGTCGACGAATGGCACGAGCTGATGGGCAACAAGCGTGGCGTGCAGGTGCAGCTCGCGCTGGCGCGGCTGCAGCAGTGGCAGCCGGCGCTGCTGCGTTGGGGCGTGTCGGCGACGCTGGGCAACCTGGACGAGGCGCTGGCGACCTTGCTCGGCACGCCGCAGTCCGCATCGGCCGTGATGGTCCACGGCGAGACGCCGAAGCAGCTCGACGTGGACACGCTGCTGCCGCCGCGCGTCGAGCGCTTCGCCTGGGCCGGACACCTGGGTCTGACGATGCTGCCCCAGGTCGTCGATGCGATCGCCGCGAGCCGTTCCACGCTCGTCTTCACCAACACCCGCTCGCAGGCGGAGCGCTGGTACCAGGCGCTGCTGGACGCGCGGCCGGACTGGGCCGGTGTGCTGGCGCTGCACCACGGCTCGCTGGACCGCGCGCTGCGCGAATGGGTGGAGCTGGGCATGAAGAACGGCACGCTGCTGGCGACCGTCTGCACCTCCAGCCTGGACCTCGGCGTGGATTTCCTGCCGGTCGAGCGGGTGCTGCAGATCGGTTCGGTCAAGGGCGTCGCGCGGCTGGTGCAGCGGGCCGGCCGCTCGGGCCATGCGCCGGGCCGTGCGTCGCGGATCACGCTGGTGCCGACGCACAGCCTCGAGCTGGTGGAAGCCGCCGCGGCGCGCGAGGCCGTGCATGCCGGCCGCATCGAGGAGCGGCAGTCGCCGCGTGCGCCGCTGGACGTGCTGGTGCAGCACCTCGTCACCGTGGCGCTGGGCGGCGGCTTCACGCCCGAGGCCTTGTACGAGGAGGTGCGCACGACGCGGGCCTACCGCGAACTCGCCCCCGCGGACTGGCAGTGGTGCCTGGACTTCGTGCGCCAGGGCGGCGCCTCGCTCGCCGCCTATCCGGACTACCGCCGCGCCGAGCCGGACGAGCATGGCCTCTGGCGCGTGCCGGACCGGCGCCTGGCGCGACGGCATCGCGCCAACATCGGCACCATCGTCAGCGATGCCAGCATGAGCGTGCAGTTCGTCCACGGCGGCGCGCGCATCGGCAGCGTCGAGGAAAGCTTCATCGCGCGGCTGGCGCCGGGCGACTGTTTCCTGTTCGCCGGCCGCCTGCTGGAGCTGGTGCGCATCGACCAGATGACCGCGCTGGTGCGCCGCGCCGCCGCTGGCAGCGCAGCACTGCCGCGCTGGAACGGCGGGCGCATGCCGCTGTCGAGCACCTTGGCCGACGCGGTGCTGCGCCAGTTCGACGCCGCTGAACATGGGCGTTATGACAGCGCCGAGATGCGCTGCGTGGAGCCGCTGGTCGCGCTGCAGCGCGCCTGGTCCGCGCTGCCCACGCCGCAGCGGCTGCTGGCCGAAACCTGGAAGAGCCGCGAAGGCTGGCACCTGTTCCTCTACCCGTTTGCCGGCCGCACCGTGCATCTGGGCCTGGCCGGCCTGCTCGCCTGGCGCGCGGCACAGCCCGCGCGGGCCACCTTCTCGATCGCGCTGAACGACTACGGCTTCGAACTGCTGAGCGCCAGCGCCATCGACTGGGCCGCGCGGCTGCCGGAGCTGCTCGCGCCGACAGCGACGCGGGAGCAACTTCTCCAAGAGGTGCTGGCCAGCCTGAACGCGACCGAGCTGGCGCGGCGCCGCTTCCGCGAGATCGCGCGGATCGCCGGTCTGATCTTCCAGAGCCATCCCGGCGAGCAGCGCAGCAACCGCCAGCTGCAGGCCTCGGCCTCGCTGTTCTACGAGGTGTTCCGCCAGCACGATCCCGGCAACCGGCTGCTGCACCAGGCCGAGCAGGAACTGCTGAGCCAGGAGCTGGACGTCGACCAGCTCGCGCAGACGCTCGCGCGGATGGGCACGCAAGAGCTGACCCTGCGCGTGCTGAAGAAGCCGACGCCGCTGGCCTTCCCGCTGCTGGTCGAACGCTTCCGCGAAAAGCTCAGCAACGAGACGCTGGCCGAGCGGATCGCGCGGATGGTGGCCGAGCTGGAGGGTGCGGCGCCACAGGATGCGGAGGCGGTGGACGCGGCGCTGGCGCTCGATGGCGCAGGCGCGGAGGCGGTGCCTGCGCGCGATGACAAGCGGCAACGGAGGCGCCGATGAACGAGCTTCCGACGCAGACGATCTCCTTCGGCGGCGAGACGCTCAAACTGCTGCCCGAGCGCGCGCTGTGGCGGCCGGCCGCGCGCACGCTGTTCGTGGCCGACCTGCATTTCGGCAAGGCCGCCAGCTTCCGCGCGCTGGGCCAGCCGGTGCCGCACGGCACGACCGCGGACAACCTGCAGCGTCTCGGCGAACTGATCGCGCGGTACGAGGTGCGGCGCCTCGTCGTGCTCGGCGACCTGCTGCATGCCGCGCCGGCACGCCGGCCGCGCCAGATCGAACCGCTGCGCCAATGGCGCGAGGCGCACGCCGCGCTCGACTTCATCGCTGTCCGCGGCAACCACGACCGCCACGCCGGTGACCCGCCGCCGGAGCTGTGCATCCGCGTCGTTGACGAGCCGTGGCCGCTCGATACAGCAAGCTCGTCGCTGTCCGCCTGCCACCACCCGCAGCACCTGCCCGGCCGCGCCGTACTGGCCGGCCACTGGCATCCCGCCGTGGCACTGCGCGGCCCGGCGCGCGACCGGCTGCGGCTGCCCTGCTTCTGCCTCGTCGGCGGTGATCTGCTGGTGCTGCCGGCCTTCGGCGCCTTCACCGGCAGCAGCCTGCGCGAGCCGCCGGAAGACGCGATCTGCTATCCAGTGGGCGACGGACGCGTGTGGCCCGCGCGCCGTTCCTGAATGGCTTCTTACTTCCCGAATCGCCGCCGGCCGATAAGCACTGCCATGCCCGCGAGCGCCAGCAGCGCCGTCGCCGGCTCGGGCACGGCCGAGACGCTCACGGCGACGTTGTCGAGCTGCAGGTAGCCGTTGTCGTTGTAGGCCGCGAAGCTCAGCAGGGTCGAGGCCGAAGTGGCCGTGAAGGCGAACTGCTTGTGCGCGTAGTCCTGCACGCCCAGCCCGCTTGCCGTGTCGACGGCCACGCCGCCGATGCTCATCGTGAAGCCGTTGGCCGCGGCGCCGTCGCCGTTGTCGTTGGCGATGTCGAAGCTCAGCAGATAGCTCTGGCCGGCCACAGTCGGCAGCAGTTGCGAGATGGACGAACCGCCCGCCGCCTGCGTCGTGCCGAAGTAGGCCGACCACAGGCCGTCGCTGGCTTGGCCCGGATGCGAGCCCGTCTGGCCGCTGCTGTCGACGAAGGTGGTCGGGTCGCCGAGGCTCACCGGCCAGCCGGCGAAGCTGCCGATGCCGGCTAGGCCCAGCTCGAAGCTGCCGTTGGTGACCAGGTTGGTGGCGGCCTGGGACAGACCGGCGGTGGCGAGCGCCGCGATGGCGACGATGGCTTTGATCTTGTTCATGGCGAGTTCCTCCTGCTTCAGCGCTTGATGCTGGCCCTGACGTTGGCGACCGCGGCGGCGGCCGCATGGCCGTAGCAGCTCGTCAGCCGGGTGTATTCGTAGTAGTGGCTGGCGCTTCCGGCGAGGTAGCGCGCCGCTTCGCAGGCGGGTGGGAAGTCGGTTTCCTTTTCGTTGTAGTACATCTTCACCAGCAGCGTGCCGCTGCCGTTGGTGAAGACGTCCCACTGCACGTTGGCGGCCAGCGGCGCCACGCGCTCGCCGCGCCAGTCGTTGGTTTCGTAGCGGTAGTCCTGGGCCTGCGGCACCGCGGTGGAAGCCCAGGGCAGGCCCAGCCGCGTCGCGAAGGGGATGATGATCTCGGCGTGCGTGAAGCGCAGCTTGGCGGCATGCGCGAGATTGCCGGCGGCGATGGCATCGACCTCCTTGAAGAAGTCGTCCAGCAGGGCCTGGCTCATCCGCGAGTTGATGTCGCCGGCCTCGGCGATGCCGGGGCCCTTCTGGTAGAAGTCCTGCAAGTCGGAGACGTAGGCCAGCGTCTGCAGCGGCACGGTCGGCAGGTACTTGGCGAAGCTCACCGGCACTTCCTTGACCATCGCCGGAGTGATCGCGTAGACGCCGTAGAGCGCGTTGGCCGCGTCCACGAGATTGGCCAAGGTGGTGCCGCCGTCGCCGGTCACGGTGGTCGTGAACAGGCCGTCGTCCGAGGTGAAGGTGTAGCTGCCGGTGTTGGCGTAGTGCGTGGTGCCGGCATCCAGCGCATCGAGGAAGCTGGCGGTGAAGATCGTCGCCAGCGCGGCGCGCGCGGCGGCCTTGGACGCTGCGCCGTAGACGAGGCCGTTGACCTTGCCGTTCATCGTCGCATCCGAGGCCAGGTAGCTCTGGTAGGCGCGGCTGGACTGGTAGACCGGGTAGTAGGCATCGGTCGTCGCGGGCAGGTCGGTGCCCGCGGCCAGCTTGTGGAAGTAGAGCTCGAAGCGATTGACGCCGGCCGCCTGAGCCACGGGCTTGTTGGTCGGGTACGCCGTCAGCGCCGGGCTCTTGACGATCAGCGGCGCGATGCCCGGCACCGTGGCGGCGAGGGACTGGGTGAAGAAGTTCGAGCTGTCGATCGCACGATTGACGCCGGAGGTCGACACCACGATCTGGCGCGGCGCCGTCTGCGCCTGCGCGGCGGCCGCGGCGGCATTACCGAGCAGCGGCGACACGCGTGCGGCCATCCGGGCGGCGAGGCCCTGGTGCTCGGCGATGCCGACCTGCGTCAGGTTGCCGTAGCCCGGTGCGCTGATGCCGCTGACGCCGTAGCCCAGCAGTGCGTTGGCGCGGGTGACACGCTGCAGGTCGGGTCCGAGGCTCTTGCCCAGCTTGGTCAACGCGCCGGCGGCATTGGCCGCGGTCCACATGCTGTACAGCGCCAGGTCGCTGGACGCGCTCGACAGGCCGCGGGAGCCGTGGCGGGCGACGATCTCGGTGTAGATCGGTGCGAAGCCCGTGGGCGGCGCTTCGTAGCTCGCGGGATCCTGCCCCGGGGCGTAGGTGGACTTGCTGCCGAGGTAGAGGCTCGCCGCCGTCTGCGCGTCGGCATGCGCTATCGCCCCCAGCAGCAGCGCCGCAGCGCAGGCGGTGAGCCGGAAGTTTCTGAACGGTGCGGCCATGGCCTGTCTCCTGGTGATCCGTCGTGCACGCAGTCTTGTGCGAACGGATGACAGGGACGTGAAGGCCGCAGGCCTCACCGTCCCTTGGACAGGCGACCGTGCGTCAGCTCATGGCCGCACGCTTCAAGCGGCGTAGGCCTTGACGGCGGCCTGCCGAGCCACAAGGCGCTTGGCCTGCGGATCGCCGTGGGCGGCTTCCTGCTCGGTCTGCGCGGGTGTTTCACGGGCCTCTTCCGTGTTGGCGGCCGCGGCCTGGGCGGCGGCGCTGAGCGACACCTGGGTCGATGTGGAGGCCGCTGCCGGCGCCGGGGCCGGTTTCGCATCGGTGGTGGGCCGGGCTCGACCTTGTGAGGCGGCCGTGCCCGAGGAAGCCAGGGCGGAGAGTGAACTGACCATGAGACGCTCCTGCGAGGTTGATGTATCGGCCGAACGCACGCTGCCTCGATCCCGATGCCATCAATGTGCAGGCCCAGACTTAGATCTCACATAGCGCCCCTCATTGCGAGCTAAGTCGAAGCGCATAACCTTCCAGGTACTGTCCGTTGAAACGGCACACTAAAACCCTCATGAGGCCCGGAGCCCTCGATGCGAATCCTGCTGGTTGAAGACGATCCGATGATTGGCGAGGCCGTGCAGGCCGCGCTGCGTGACGCCACCCATGCGACGGACTGGGTCCGCGATGGCCTGGTGGCGCTGTCCACCCTGGCCAGCCAGCACTACGACCTGGTGCTGCTGGACCTCGGCCTGCCCGGCAAGGACGGGCTGGCCGTGCTCTCCGCGATCCGCGCCCGCGACAACCCGGTGCCGCTGCTCGTCATCTCGGCCCGCGACGGCCTCGACGACCGGCTGCGCGGCCTGGACGGCGGGGCGGACGACTACATCGTCAAGCCCTTCGAGATGGCCGAGCTGCTGGCCCGCATGCGCGCGGTGCTGCGCCGCAAGGGCGGGCAGGCGAACCCGGTGCTCGGCAACGGCATCGTCACGCTGGACCCGGCCACGCGGGAGGCCTCCGTCCAGGGCGCCGCGCCGCTGCAGCTCTCCAACCGCGAGTTTGCGCTGCTGCATGCGCTGCTGGTGCGGCCCGGCGCGATCCTGTCGCGCAGCGATCTGGAGGACCGCATCTACGGCTGGGGCGAGGAGGTCGAGAGCAACGCCGTCGAATTCCTCATCCATTCGGTGCGGCGCAAGCTCGGCAGCAACATCATCAAGAACGTCAGGGGGGTCGGATGGGTGGTTTCCAAAGGCGGCTGAGCGGGTCGATCCAGCTGCGGCTGTCGCTCACGCTGTCGGCCTGCATCATCGTGGTGGCTGCGGCAGCGGGCATCGTCTCGTTCAAGGCCGCCTTCAACGAAGCACACGAGCTGCAGGACGACGTGCTGCGCCGCATGGCGCAGCTGCTGCAGCTCCAGTCCTCCGTGCTGAGCACGGCCACCGCCCGCATCGAGCTGCGGCAGGACGACGAGGACGCGCGGATCATCGTGCAGCAGGTCGGCGCGCCCGGCCCGAGCACCGCGGACGTCGACCACGGCGGCCCCCTGCCCGTGCCCATCACGGTGCCGGACGGCCTGCAGACGCTGGAGGTCGCGGGCGAGTCCTACCGCATGGTCGTCACGCGCACGGCCGCGGGCCAGCGCGTGGCCGTGGCGCAGGAATCCGACTTCCGCGACGAGATCGCCAGCAGCAGCGCGATGCGCACCGTGGCGCCGATCCTCGTGCTCGTGCCGCTGCTGCTGCTGGCCGTCGCGCACCTGGTGCGCAAGATGTTCCGGCCGATCGCCGCGCTGTCCACCGAGATCGACCAGCGCGCCGGCATGGAGCTGCACCCGATCGAAGGCCGCCATGTGCCGGACGAGGTGCGGCCCTTCGTCGTGGCGATCAATCACCTGCTCGCACGCGTCGCCGAGGGCGTCGGTGCCCAGCGCCGTTTCGTCTCCGATGCCGCGCACGAGCTGCGCTCGCCGCTGACGGCGCTCTCGCTGCAGGCGGAGCGGCTTGCCGATGCCGAGATGTCCGCCGCCGCCCGCGAGCGGCTGGACGCGCTGCGCCGCGGCATCGCGCGCAACCGCAACCTGCTGGAGCAGTTGCTCACGCTGGCCCGCGCGCAGACCTCCGCCAGCCAGCCGCTCGGGCCGGTGTCGGTGCCCAGCGTCTTCCGCCGCGTGCTGGAAGACCTGATGCCCCTGGCCGAGCGCAAGGGCATCGACATCGGCGTGGAGGGCGCGCAGGAGGTCTGGGTGCTGGCGCCGGCACTGGACCTGAGCTCGCTGGTCAGCAACCTCGTGGACAACGCGCTGCGCTACACGCCGGACGGCGGCCGCGTGGACCTGTCGGTCGTCGAGACGGGTGGCCAGGTCACGCTGTGCGTGACGGACTCCGGACCCGGCATTCCGGCCAACGAGCTGCCACGCGTGTTCGATCCTTTCTACCGCGTGCTGGGCAACGAGCAGATCGGTTCGGGCCTGGGGCTCTCGATCGTTCGCGCCATCACCGACCGGCTCGGCGCCGTGATCGAGTTCCGTCCGGTCAGGCCTGAGCCGCCATTCGGCCTGCAGGTCATCGTCCGCTTTCTGGGCACGCCTGGGGCGGCAGGCGCCACAGCTGCCACTCGCCTTGCGTCGCCACCAGCGCCGGATGCGCGAGGCCCTTCAGCAGCTTGATCGAATCGCGCTGCGTCACCGCCCAGGCGGCGTGCCCCCGGCACAGCAGGGCCGGCACCTGTTGCGGCGCCAGCAGCAGCTCGCCGCCGCGGCGCGGATCGAACAGCGACGCATCGGCCAGCTCGCGGGCCCAGTCGTCGCGCTGCCGCATCAGCTCCGGCCGCCAGTCGTCGACGGCCAGCACCGGCTCGTGCAGGCCCGCGTACTGCGGCACGTCGTAGGCGAAGGCGCCCACCATCAGCACCGGCTCGCCAGGCTGGCGACTCGCCGCCAGCGCGCGGCCGATGGCTCGGGCACTGTGCGTGTGCCTGATCGCCAAGGTCGCGACGATGGCCAGGCAGCAGGCCAGCGCGAGGCCTTGGCTCCATCGCCAGCCGGTGCGCTGCGCCCGCGTCGGCTCGTCGCTGACATGCAAGGCCGCGGCTGCCCAGTAGGCCAGCGGCGGCACCGCCGGGAGGATGTAGCCGATCAGCTTGGACTGCGGCAGCGAAAAGAACAGCAGCACCACCGCCGGCCAGGCCCACATCAGCACGTTCACCGGATGCTGCGGCACCGGCGGCGGCGAGCCCAGGTCGCGGGCCGCATCGCGCAGATGCCGCAGCATCCAGTACAGCCATGGCAGGCTGAACGCCGCCAGCACGGCCGGGTAGAACCACAGCGGCTGCACGTTGTTGAAGCCCGTGCCGGCGAAGCGCTGGAACTGCTGCTCCACGAACACATAGTGCAGGAAGCCCGGATAGCGCTGCTGCTCCAGCACGAACCACGGCGCCGCCACCAGCAGGAAGGCCAGCCAGCCCGGCAGCCACAGCAGGCCGACGATCTGGCGCCAGCGCCCGCGCGCAAGCAGCCAGGCGATCACGACCAACCCCGGCAGCGCCAGGCCGATCAAGCCCTTGGCAAGCACGCCCAGCGCGGCGAGCAGATAAGCCGCCAGCAACGCCGCGCGGTACGGCAGGCCCTGCTCCCGGCAGAGCTGCGCATGGGCAAGCGCCAGCACGGTCACCGTGATCGCACCGGCGACCAGCATGTCGAGGTTCGCGAACTGCGCGCCGCAGAACAGCATCGGCTGCAGCGCCAGCGCCAGCAGGCTCGAGCGGGCCAGGCGCGCATCGGCCCAGCGGCGCACGAAGAGGAACAGCGCCAGGCAGGCCACCCAGGCCGCCAGCAGCGAAGGCAGGCGCGCCGCGAACTCGCTGCCGCCCAGCAGCGCCATCGAGCCGGCGCTGAGCCAGTAGAACAACGGCGGCTTGTGGAAGAAGGGCAGCCCGTCGAGCATCGGCGTGAGCCAGTCGCCCGAATCGAGCATGTGGCGCGCGACGCCGACATAGCGCCCCTCGTCCGGCAGCATCAGCGGGCGCAGGCCGGCCGTGCAGCCCAGCCACAGCAGCAACAGGCCGGCGGCGACCCAGGTCCGTTCCGATAAGGCCTGAAGACGCGCCCATGCGCCCGGGCTGCGACGCGCCGCCACCGGCGTGGCGCCACTCAAGGTTTCGGCCTGCATGCGAATGCTCCCCGTGCGTTCAATCATCTCGGCGCGGCCAGGGCCGCGCCTGGGTCCATCACTTGCCGGCAAGGCCGTCGAAGGTCTGCAGCAGTTCGTCCATCGCGGCCTTGCAGGCTGCCGCATCGGGCTTGCGGGCACGCAGTGCCTCCAGCGCGCGGTCGATGGCCTTGTCGGCGCGATGCCAGTCGGCGGCGGCGCGCGGCTTCAGGCCGGCCTCGGCGGCGTCCCAGCTCGTTTCCAGGTCCTTGATGCGGGCCTTGGCGCCGGCGAGGTCGCCCTTGTCGACCCGGCCGGCCACGTCGGCCGCGATGGTGCGGAAGCTGGACAGGTCGCCGAGCCGTGAGGCCGCGGCATGGGCGCTACCGATGAACGAGAAGCTGGCCGGCACGAGCCAGCCGGCGGCAATGGCGGTCCCCGAGAGGACCAGGCTGAGGGCGAGGGAGGCAGTCTTCATGGACATGTCCGTCAGGCTGATGCCGGCGAGCGGCCGGCCACGCGTTGGGCCGCACCGACCAGGATGGCGATGACAGCGAGGAAGAGTGCGCTGGTGCGCAGCGCGCCGAGGCCGAGGCCGCCGTAGGCCGGCGCCTGGGTCAGGTAGTCGCCGAGTGCGGCGCCGAGCGGGCGCGTCAGGATGTAGGCGCCCCAGAAGCACAGCACCGAATCCACGCCGGCCAGGCCGACGATGGTGAAGAAGGCGATCAGGCCGCCGAACAGCGCGATGCCGCGCTGGAAGCCCAGGCCCAGCGCTTCGGTGGCCAGGTCGCCCACGGCGGTGCCCAGCGCGAAGGTGCAGAGGATCGCTGCCCAGTAGAAGATCTCGCGACTGCGCGTGTCGATGTGGCGGATCGACAGCGTGCCCTCGTGCCAGCGCCAGCCCAGGAAGATCGCCGCCAAGGTCAGCGCGAACACCGCGCTGCTGAGGAACAGGCTCACGCCGAGGCCGTCGGTGAGCAGGTCGGTGAGCTGCGTGCCGACGATGCTCACGAACACGACCGTCAGCCAGTAGATCCACGGCACGTAGCGCCGCGCCTTCATCTGCACCGCGAGCATGACGGCCAGCGCGAGCGCCATCAGCGTGGTGGTGAGCGCCTGGCCCAGCTCGGCATTCACGGCCAGGAAGTCCGCGCCGGTCTCGCCGACCGTGGTGGACAGGATCTTGATGATCCAGAAGCCGAGCGTCACCGCCGGCACCTTGTTGAGCATGCTTGGGGCTTTCATGGCTTCGCATGCTGGCCGCGCCGACTTAGCCCAGCCGTAGCGGCAGGCCGCGCGCAGAATCCAGGGGCCGGCACCTGCCCGGCTTGCCAAGGAGTTCCATGCTCGCATCCACCCAATGGCTTTCCTGGGCCCTGCTCTCGGCCGGCTTCGCCGCGGCCACCGCCGTGCTTGCCAAGATCGGCATCCAGGGCGTCGATTCCGACATGGCCACGCTGGTCCGGACGGTGGTGATCGTCGTCCTGCTGGCCCTCTTCGTGAAGGCGACCGGCAAGTGGAGCAACCCGGTCGATCTGCCGCCGCGGACGCTGCTGTTCCTCGCGCTCTCCGCCGTCGCGACCGGTGCCTCCTGGGTCTGCTACTTCCGGGCGCTGCAGCTGGGCCCGGCCTCGCTGGTCGCGCCGGTGGACAAGCTCAGCGTCGTGCTCGTGGTGATCCTCTCCGTCGGGTTCCTCGGCGAACGACCCAGCCTGCGGGACTGGTGCGGCCTGGCGATGATCGCCGGCGGCGTCCTGCTCCTCGCCCTGCCCCGCAAAGGAAGCTGACTCAGGTGGCGGCGTGCACAACGTCTTGGCGCTCGCGCGCGCCGCCGAACCGGTCGAGCCAGAGGTAGAGCACCGGCGTGATGAACAGCGTGATCGCCTGCGAGACCAGCAGGCCGCCAACGATCGCCACGCCCAGCGGCTGCCGCAGCTCGGCGCCTGCGCCGGCGCCGAACGCGATCGGCAGCGCGCCCATCAGCGCGCACAGCGTCGTCATCATGATCGGCCGGAAGCGCAGCAGGCAGGCCTTGCGGATCGCGTCCAGCGCCGACAGCCCCTCCTCGCGCCGTGCCACCAGGGCAAAGTCGATCATCATGATCGCGTTCTTCTTCACGATGCCGATCAGCAGCAGCACGCCGATCATCGCGATGAAGCTCACCTCCATGCCGCAGATCCGCAGCGCCAGCAGCGCGCCCACAGCGGCCGACGGGATGCCCAGCAGGATCGTGAGGGGATGGATCCAGCTCTCGTACAGCATGCCGAGGATCACGTAGATCACGGCCACCGCGATCAGGATCAGCCAGAGCTGCGAGGTCTGCGACTGCTGGTACAGCGCGGCCTGGCCGCTGAAGGCGCCGAAGATCGTCTCGGGCATCTTCAGGCTGCTCATCGCCGCGTCGATCGCGGTGGCCGCGTCGGACAGCGATTTGCCCGGCACCAGATCGAAGGACAGGGTCACCGCCGGCAACTGCGACTGGTGGTTGATCGCGATCACCCCCGGGGCGCGGGTGACGGTGGCGAAGGCGCTCAGCGGCACGGCCTTGCCGGTGGCGCTGCGCACCTCCACGCGCAGCAGGTCGGATTCGTCGCGCTTGTACTGGTCGGCCACTTCCAGGATCACCTGGTAGCTGTCCTCCGGCGCGTAGATCGTCGACACCTGGCGGCTGCCGAAGGCGCCGTACAGGGTGTTGCGGATCGTAGCCGCGTCGATGCCGAGCTGCGATGCCTTGTCGCGATCGATCTGCAGCCGCGCCTCCAGGCCGTCTTTCTGCAGGTCGCTGTTGACGCCGACGAACACCTCGGGCCGGGCGCGCAGCGCGGCGACGAGCTTGTCGGCCCACGAGTCGAGCGCATTCGACCCGACCGACTGCAGCGTGTACTGGTAGGTGCTCTTGGACGCGCGGCCGCCCACGCGCAGGTTCTGCACCGGGCTGAAGTAGACCTGGATGCTCGGCAGGATGCGCGTCTCCTTGCGCAGTTGCGCCAGCACCGTGTCGAGCGGCGGGCGCTGGCTGCGGTCCTTCAGGTCGATCGTGAGCGCCGTGGTGTCGTGGTCGACCTTGGTCACGGCCGAGGCCACGCTCGGGTCGGCCAGCACGATCTTCTCGATCCGGCGCATCACGTCGAGCCGGCCGGCATAGGACATGTCCTGCGGCGTGTCCACGTTGGCGCTGAGCTGGCCGATATCCTCGCGCGGGAAGAAGCCCTTCGGCGAGGCGAGATAGAGCACGACCGTCAGCGCGAACATGGCGGCGCCGAGCAGCAGCATCGCCGTGCGATGCCGCAGTGCCCGGTCAAGCCAACGTTCGTAGCCCGCCAGGCTGCGGTCGAACGCGGCCTCGAACAGGCGGCTCCAGCGGGCCGGCTCGCGGTGCGGCGCCTTCATCACCAGCGGCACCATCAGCGGGATCAGGGTCAGCGCCACCGCGGCCGAGACGAGGATGGCCAGGGACACGACGATCGCGAACTCGTGGAAAAGCCGCCCGATCGTGCCCGGCATGAAGAAGATCGGGATGAACACCGCGATCAGGGACAGCGAGATCGACACCACGGTGAAGCCGACCTCGCCCGCGCCGACGACCACCGCGCGCCGCGGCGCCATGCCCTCCTCGATGTGCCGCATGATCGTCTCCAGCACGACGATCGCGTCGTCCACCACCAGGCCCACGGCGATCGTCAGCCCCATCAGCGAGATGTTGTTCAGGCTCAGGCCGAGTGCGGCCATCAGCCCGAAGGTGCCGAACAGCGACAGCGGCACGCTCAGCGCCGGAATCAGCGTGACGGGCAGGCGCCGCAGGAACATCAGCATCACGAGCACCACCAGCGCCACGGTGAGCAGCATGGTGAGGTTCACGTCGTGGATGGACGCGCGGATCGAGGTGGAGCGGTCGCTGCGCAGCTTGACCGCCACGGAGGCCGGCATCGCCGTCTGCAGCTTCGGCAGCAGCGCACGGATCTGGTCCACAACCGCCACCGTGTTCGCATCGGGCTGTCGCTGGACCTGCAGCAGGATGGACGGCTCGCCGTCGATATCGCTCATGTTGCGGACGTTCTCGATGCTGTCGCTCACGTCCGCCACGTCGGCCAGCCGGATCACGCGGCCCTCGCGCGTCGCGACCACGACGCGGGCGAAGTCGGCGGCGCGCATCAGGTTGCCCGGCAACTGAACGGTGAGGAACTGGCGCTGGTTGTCGAGCTGGCCGATCGGCGCGTTGGAGTTCGCGTTCTTCAGCGCGGTGGCGATCTCGCCGAGCGTGAGGTCCACGGCAGCGAGCCGGTCCGGGTCCGCCTGGATGCGCACCGCGTAGCGCTTCTGGCCGGTCACGACCACCTGGGCCACGCCGTTGATGGCCGACAGCGCGGGGATCACCAGGTTGTCGCTGTAGGCGTTGAGGTCGGACAGCGCGAGCGTCGGGGAGCTGAGGCCGATCAGCAGGATCGGTGCGTCCGCCGGATTGACCTTCTTGTACGACGGCGGCGCGGGCAGCTCGGCCGGCAGCGCGCGCGAGGCGCGGAACAGCGCGGCCTGCACGTCGGCGGCAGCGGCATCGATGTCGCGGCTGGCGTCGAACTCGAGCTGGATCTTGGTCTCGCCCTGGATGCTCGACGAGGTCGTCGTCACCAGGCTCGGCAGCGCGGAGAACTGTTTTTCCAGCGGCGTGGCCACGGAGCCGGCCATGTTCTCCGGGCTCGCGCCGGGCAGCGTGACGGAGACCTCGATCGTCGGCGTGTCGTACTTGGGCAGCGCCGCGATCGGCAGCTGCGACCAGCACACCAGGCCCGCGACCAGCACGCTGAGCCAGAACAGCGTGGTCGCGATCGGGCGCTGCAGACAGAGTTCGGACAGCTTCATGGCGCCACCTTCACCGCCGAGCCGGGCTTCAGGCCCTGCCCGCCCTCGGCGACGACGCGCTCGCCACCTTTCAGGCCTTGCACGACGGCGAGCTGGTCCTGGATGCGCAGCAGCTCGACCGGGTGCACCTGCGCCCGGCCCTCGCGATCCAGCGCGAACACGAAGCGGCCCTGCGGTCCATCCAGCACCGCCTGCGGCGGCAGCACGATGGCGCCGGGGCTGGTGCCGGCATCGACCTCCAGCTCCACGTATGCGCCGGGCCAGAGCGTCCGAGCCGCGTTCGGGAACGAGGCCTTCAGCGTGATGGTGCCGCTGTCGGTGTTGACGGTGTTGTTGACGAAGACCAGCGTGCCCGGCTGCGAGATACCCGCAGTGCCCGCGGCATTGCGCAGCGTGATCCGCACGCTGCCCGCGGCGCGCGCGGCCAGCAGACCCGCGAGCTGCGACTCCGGCAGCGTGAACTCCACGCCGATCGGGTCGATCTGCACCACGGTCACCAGCGCCGCCGTCGCGCCGGGCTGCGCCAGGCTGCCGGGGTGCACGGCCAGCGCGCCGGTCAGGCCGGACATCGGCGCGGCGATGCGGGTGCGCTCCATCAGCAATTTGGAAGCCGCCACGTCGGCCTGCGCGGCCTTGAGCTGGGCCTGCAGCGATTCGAGCTTGCTGGCGCTGGTGTCGACGGCGCTGGTCGAGTAGAAGCGCGACTGGGCGAGCTGGCGCGTGCGGCCGAGGTCGCGCGCGGCGTCATCCACCTGCGCCTCGATCTGCGCGAAGTTCGCCTCCGAGCGCATCAGTTGGGCGCTGGCGTCGCTGGCATCGATGGTGAAGAGCTGCTGGCCCGCGCGCACTTCGTCGCCTTCGCGGAAGTGCACGCCGCGGATCGTGCCGCCGAGCTGCGGCCGCACGTCCACCTGGTTCAGTGCCACGACGTGGCCCTGGGCCGCCAGCTTGACAACCAGGTCGCGCTGCTCGGCCCTCACGACGCTGACAAGGGGCGCGGGCCGGGCCGCCGGCACGGACGCATCCGCCGACCGGCTCAAGGGAAAGCCGGCCATTGCAGCGATGAGCACCACGGCGCCGACGGCCAGCACGGCACCGGCGAAGAGGATCCAGGGTGATGTCACGCGCTTCATTGGGCGCCTCCGGTGGTGGCGTCAAGCGCGGCATTGGTGTGAGCGAGCGCCGTCTCGTCGAGCGCGCCCGCGGCGGCCGCGAGCTGCAGTTCGCTGTAGAGGTAGTCGGCCCGCGCGGCGGTCAGGCTGGAGAGCGTCTGGTAGTAGTTCTGCTCGGCGTTGAGCACGTCGATCACCGTGCGCACACCGACCTCCTGGCCGAGCTTGCTGGAACGGATCGACGACTCGCCGGAAACCCGCGCGCGCTCGAGCGCTCGGACCCGATGGGCGCCGTCGCGCAGCGCGGTGAAGTACTGGCGCGTCGCCCGCTCGATCTCGCGCTGCCCTGCCTCCAGGGTGTACTGCTGCTGCTCCCGCGCCGCGTAGGCCTGCCGGAGTTGGGACTGGCGCAGGTGGCCGTCCAGCAGCGGGATGGTCAGCAGCAGGCCGACGGCGCCGGTGCTGGTGACATCGCGTCCGCCGGAGGTGGAGATGCTGCCCGCCTGGTACTGGCGGCCAAGGCTGGCGCTCAGCGACACGACCGGCGCGCCCTGCCACTTGTACTGGTCGATCTGGCCGGCAGCGATGGACACGCCCAGCGCGAGCTGCCGCAAGGTCGTGTTGTCGTGCAGGGCCTGGTCCTGCCAGCGGGCCAGTTCCGCGGGCTCGGGCGCAAGCACGGGCAGTGAGGCCGAGAGCGGAGCCACGTCGCCGGCGTCCAGTCCGGTCAGCACCGAGAAGGCATCGGACTTGTTGGCCAGGTCGTTCGCGTTCGTGACCTCGGCGGCGAGCAGGCTGTCGTGCCGCGCCTGCGCATCGTCGGTGTCGGTGATCGGCGCGAGGCCGAGCGCGTACTTCTCGCGGGCCAGCGCGAGCTGTTCGCCGACGGCCTGGGCCTGCGCGGTAGCCAGCGTCAGGTTCTCGCGGGCGAGCAGCACGTCGAAGTAGGCGCGGGCGACGCGCAGCATCAGGTCCTGCACCGAAGCGACGTACTGCTGGCGCGCCTGTTCGGCCTCGCGATGAAGGCGGTCACGGGCGGCGCTGGAGGCGGCGTCGTAGAGCGGCTTCGTCAGGACGAGGTCGGCACCGTAACCCTGTCCGTTCAGGCCGCTCGGCGGATGGGCGGCCACCGTCTCGCCCGGGCGGTACAGCTGCGCGGACTGGCCGGCGTTGGCCGTCAGGTCCAGGCGCGGCGCGAGCAGCGCATCGCCCTGGGGGATTTTTTCGAGCGCGACGCGCAGCGCGGCGTCGGCGGCCATCAGGCCGGCGTCATGCAGGCGCGCGGCGCGCCAGGACGCGAGCAGGTCGACAGCGGACGCGGGCGCGACCAGCCCGGTCGACAGCACAACGAGCAGCGCAAGGTGGGGGATCGGCATCGGCGATAGGAACGAGAAGGCAAGGGCCCGCACCGTACGAGGCCCGCCTTAGCAGCGACTGAGCCTCGGTCGCCATACGCCAATCCGCCGTCGGAGTTGCGCCACGCATCCGTATCGCCTCTCGAAAGTAGAACTTGACAGTACTACTTCTCCGCACATAAATTCGCGCCTTCGTTAAGAACGATTCGCATTTCCCAAGCAATATTCCTTCACCCTCCGATACGCCGTGAACCCAATTCGCCCCCCGCACACTTCGTTCCCTACCCGCCCGACATCCACCGCAGTTCAGGCGCTGATCGCCGTCGCGGCCTTCGCGCACCTCGCTCCGGCCGCCGCGCAGACGGCTCCGGCTGCGCCCGACAACAAGACACTGCCGACCGTTCGCGTGTCCGCTGACGCAGAGAACGACAAGTACACGGTCAAGAGCATCAGCTCCGCCGTGAAGACGGACACCGCGCTGCTGGACACGCCGCAGACCGTCACCGTGATCACCGAAGCGCTGATCAAGGACCAGGCCATGCAGAGCATGGCCGACGTCACACGCTACGTGCCGGGCATCGGCATGGCCAATGGCGAAGGCAATCGCGACTCGCCCGTCTTCCGCGGCAGCAACAGCGCCTCCGGCGACTTCTACATCGATGGCGTGCGTGACGACGTCGAGTACTACCGCGACCTCTACAACGTCGAGCGCGTGGAAGCCCTGACCGGCCCGAACGCGATGATCTTCGGCCGCGGCGGCTCGGGCGGCGTGATCAACCGCGTGACCAAGCAGGCGAACTGGCGCACCGTGCGCGCTGCGGACCTGACTCTGGGTTCCTACAAGAATCGCCGCCTGACGGCCGACGTGGGCCAGGCCTTGAACGACACGGTGGCCTTCCGCGTCACCGGCATGGCGGAAGACTCGGGCGGCTACCAGCGCGACTTCAGCCTCAAGCGATCGGGCATCAACCCGACCGTGGCCATCCGCGCCGACAGGAACACCAGCATCGTGCTGGGCTTCGAGCACTTCAATGACGAGCGGACGACCGATCGCGGCATTCCCTCGCGCAACGGCCGCCCGCTGGATCTGCCGGTGGACGCCTTCTTCGGCGACCCGAACCCGGATGGCCGCCAGACGCGCCTGAAGTCGAACGCGGTGACCGGCGTCATCGACCATGACTTCGGCGGCGGCGTCCACCTCACCAACAAGACGCGCTACACCGACTACGACAAGTTCTATCAGAACTACAACGCCGGCGCGGTCAACGCCGCCGGCACGCTGGTGCCGATCAGTGCCTACAACAACCACCAGTGGCGCAAGAACTTCTTCAACCAGACGGACGTGACCTTCGACGTCGTCAGCGGCTCGGTGAAGCACAAGATCCTGGTGGGCATGGAACTCGGCCAGCAGGACACCGACTACCTGCGCATGACCGGCAAGTTCAACAACGGCACGGTCACGTCAATCAACGTGCCGCTGGCCACGCCGGACGGCCCGCTGCCGACCACCTACGTGCTGGGCGGCAGCACGGCCGACCGCGATGGCAAGAGCAAGGCCAAGATCGCGGGCTTCTACGCCCAGGACCAGATCGAGCTGTCGCCGCAGTGGCAGCTGATTGCCGGCCTGCGCTACGACAGCTTCAAGCTCAGCTATCACAACAACGTCACGACGGGCATCCTGGCGCCGACGGCCACCGCGCCGGCCAACCTGTCCAGCGATGACAAGCTTCTTTCTCCCCGCGCCGGCGTCCTCTTCAAGGCGATGCCCAGCCTGTCGCTGTATGCCAACTACAGCATCGCCTCCTTCCCGCGCGGCGGCGACCAGCTCAGCAGCCTGACGAACGTGAACCAGGGCCTCAAGCCCGAGAAGTTCGTCAACACGGAGTTCGGCGCCAAGTGGGAGATCAAGCCTGACCTGCTCGCCACCCTGGCCGTCTACAAGCTCGACCGCAAGAACGTCGCCGTCACCAACCCGGCAACCGGCATCGCCGATCAACTGGTCGACGGTGCGCGCACCTACGGCGTGGAACTCGGCATCGGCGGCAACGTGACCCGCGACTGGAGCATCAACGGGGGCTACGCCTACCAGGATGCCAAGCTGAAGGCCACGGCTTCCGCCACGGCGCTGGCCGGTGCCACGGTGCAGAACGTGCCCAGGAACACCTTCTCGCTGTGGAACCGCTACGACTTCAACTCGTCCCTCGGTGCCGGCCTGGGCGTGATTCGTCGCGGCGACAGCTTCACGTCGACCTCCAACGCGGTCGTGCTGCCGGCCTACACCCGGGTGGATGCGGCGCTGTTCTATGCGATCAACACGAACTACAAGGTTCAGCTGAACGTCGAGAACCTGACGGACAAGAAGTACTACGCCGTCGCCAACGGCGACAACAACATCACCCCGGGCTCGCCGCGTGCGTTCAAGGTGATGATGAGCGTCAAGTACTGAGCGCGGCAGGAGTTGTCGCAAGCATCGGCGGAGTCGTCTGAGGCGACTCCGCCTTCAATTCTCGAAGCCCGGTTCAGGTCCAGCGGCCTGAGGGTCACGGGCGCCCGGCTCCGGATCCTCAGGTTCTTCCAGCGGGCGCACCAGCGCCACTGGAGCGCGGAGGAGATTTTCCGGGACCTGATGTCCGAGCCGGATGCGGACCTGGGCCTCAGCACCGTGCACCGCATCCTGATGCAGTTCGAGCAGGTTGGCCTGCTCACCCGGCATCAGTTCAAAGGGTCGAGAGTCGTCTACGAACTCGACGACCGCGGGCATCACGATCACATGGTCTGCCTGATGTGCGGCGCGGTGGAAGAGTTCGCCGACGAGACCATCGAGCGGCGCCGGAACGAGATCGCCTCGA
The DNA here is from genome assembly GCF_034043675.1 of Roseateles agri. Taxonomy (NCBI): domain Bacteria; kingdom Pseudomonadati; phylum Pseudomonadota; class Betaproteobacteria; order Burkholderiales; family Sphaerotilaceae; genus Roseateles; species Roseateles agri. Next base: position 302,461 of record NZ_JAXCLA010000002.1, read on the forward strand.
TGCGCGGATTCGAGCTGCGCCGCCACGCGCTCACCTTGTTCGGCTGCTGCTGTCGCGCCGAGTGCCGTGCCGCCTGGCGCAGCCGGAGGTGATCTTCAGTGCTCGTCCGCCGATTTCTCGACCAGCGCGCTGCGCACGCCGCTGATCTGGCCGCGAACCACCTTCCAGAAATTGGCCGTGCCATCGACCAGCCGCCATGCGTTGGAGCGATGGGCCAGTTCGCCGACCTCGGGCGCCACGTCCCGCAGGTTCTTGAGCCCGAGGATCTTCAGGTACTTGCGCACGGTGTTCGGACTGTGGATCAGCAGCACGACGCGCCAGCCGTAGCGACGAGACAGCATCACCATGCCGATGGCGCTGCCCAGGTCATTGAGGTTGCCGTTGAAATCCTCGATGGCCCGGTCGATCAGACCCTGAATTTCCTTCTCGTTCATGCGTGGCTCAAGCTGTCCTCGTCGAATCCGCGCGAGTGTCGCACGCGTCCCGCCGGTTGAATTTGTCGATAATGCGAATCGTTTCTGCATCAATCGTGAATCGAGGAAAAGGCCGTGTTCAATGCGTTTCTGGTGACGCTTCGCGAGATCGCCGAACTGCTGGTGATCGCGGAGGGGCTGCGCGCCTACCTCCGTCACGAGAATCAGCGGCACCGGCTGCGGCAGGTCCACGTGGGCATGATCTCCGGCGCCTTGCTCGGCGTGGGGCTGTCCACCTGGCTGATCGAGCTGTCGTGGGACGCGATGCCGCGCGCAGCGATCTCCGCCGCGATCGGCGCGACGGTCCTGATGCTGGCGACCGGCATGCTGTCTTCGGTACGAAGCCTGCAATCGAAGGTCCAGGACGCCCTTGAACGCTGGGGCGAACGCACGGCCATGCCGGCGGCGATCATCGGCGTCGCCGCATTCGCGGCCTGTCGGGAAACGGTCGAGTTGTCCCTGTTCCTCGACGCCACCTGGCCGGTGGCCGGAACCACGGCGACGCTGGCCGGTGCAGCCCTGGGTGTCGGCTGCGCCGCGGGCCTGGCCCTGGTCTACCGCCAAATCGCCACGCGCGTGAATCTCCTGCTGCTATTCCAGTTGTCGACCCTGATCCTTGCCTTGATGGCGACCGAGCTGCTGCTGGGTGGCTTGGGTCGTTGGCTCGCGATCGCGACGGCCGACGACGCGCAAGGCAGTGCGGTCCGCAGCATCGCCACGCCCTTCCTGGAAGGCGGGCGATGGTACGTCGGCGTCTGCATGACGCTGATGCTGCTGCCCGGCGCCGCCGTGGCCCGGGCGTGGTGGCGCGAGTCGGCGATTCGTTGATACCCAGTGGATGCAAGGCTCTTGAACCGTCACCGGCCGCCCCTATAATTTGCCTGCTAGCACTCAACACCCACGAGTGCTAATATCTCAGGAGCCCGAGCCAATCGGGCTCTTTGAATACCGGGAAGGCCTGCGACGCCGCAGGCTTTTCACTTGTGGCACCGAGAAATCTCAAGGAGATCCATCCATGAAACTGCGTCCCCTGCACGACCGCGTGATCGTCAAGCGTCTGGAACAAGAAACCAAGACTGCCTCCGGCATCGTCATCCCCGACGCCGCCGCCGAGAAGCCGGACCAGGGCGAAGTCCTGGCCGTCGGCCCGGGCAAGCGTGACGACAAGGGCGCCTTCATCGCCCTGAACGTGGCCGTCGGTGACCGCGTGCTGTTCGGCAAGTACTCGGGCCAGACCGTCAAGGTCGACGGCGAAGAGCTGCTGGTCATGAAGGAAGACGACCTGTTCGCAGTGGTCGCCAAGTAAAGCTACTGCGCGGGCGCCATGCGGCGTTGGTGCGGTGCTCGGGATCCTCACGTACAGAAGTACGTTCCGGTCCCTCCGCTCCGCCCGCCTTGCCTGGCACCCGCTCGCTACGCTTTCCTTGGCAACCACTGACGTGCCTGGAAAGCGTGGTCAACCTCACATACTGAATTCGGAGAAAAGAACATGGCAGCAAAAGACGTGATCTTCGGCGGCGAAGCCCGTGCCCGCATGGTCGAAGGCGTGAACATCCTGGCCAACGCGGTCAAGGTGACCCTGGGCCCCAAGGGCCGCAACGTGGTGCTGGAGCGCTCGTTCGGCGCCCCGACGGTGACCAAGGACGGCGTGTCCGTGGCCAAGGAAGTCGAGCTGAAGGACAAGCTGCAGAACATGGGCGCGCAGATGGTCAAGGAAGTCGCTTCCAAGACCAGCGACAACGCCGGTGACGGCACCACCACCGCGACCGTGCTGGCTCAAGCCATCGTCCGCGAAGGCATGAAGTACGTGGCCGCCGGCATGAACCCGATGGACCTGAAGCGCGGTATCGACAAGGCCGTCACGGCCCTGGTCGCCCAGCTGAAGGCCGCTTCGAAGGCCACGACGACCTCGAAGGAAATCGCCCAGGTCGGCGCGATCTCCGCCAACAGCGACGAATCGATCGGCAAGATCATCGCCGACGCGATGGACAAGGTCGGCAAGGAAGGCGTCATCACCGTCGAAGACGGCAAGTCGCTGGACAACGAGCTGGACGTCGTCGAAGGCATGCAGTTCGACCGCGGCTACCTGTCGCCGTACTTCATCAACACGCCGGAAAAGCAGTCCGCTCTGCTCGACAACCCGTTCGTGCTGCTGTACGACAAGAAGATCAGCAACATCCGTGACCTGCTGCCCACGCTGGAAGCCGTGGCCAAGGCCGGCCGTCCGCTGCTGATCATTGCCGAAGAAGTCGACGGCGAAGCGCTGGCGACCCTGGTCGTCAACACGATCCGCGGCATCCTGAAGGTCGTCGCCGTCAAGGCTCCGGGCTTCGGCGATCGTCGCAAGGCCATGCTGGAAGACATCGCCATCCTGACGGGCGGCAAGGTCATCGCCGAAGAAGTCGGCCTGACGCTGGAGAAGGTCACGCTGGCCGACCTGGGCCAGGCCAAGCGCGTCGAAGTGGGCAAGGAAAACACCACCATCATCGATGGCGCCGGTGCTGCTGCCGACATCGAAGCCCGCGTCAAGCAAGTGCGCATCCAGATCGAGGAAGCCACGAGCGACTACGACCGCGAGAAGCTGCAAGAGCGCGTGGCCAAGCTGGCCGGCGGTGTTGCCGTGATCAAGGTCGGCGCTGCCACCGAAGTCGAAATGAAGGAAAAGAAGGCCCGCGTCGAAGACGCGCTGCACGCCACGCGCGCAGCCGTTGAAGAAGGCATCGTGGCCGGTGGTGGCGTGGCTCTGCTGCGCGCCAAGCAAGCTGCTGGCACCATCAAGGGCGACAACGCCGACCAGGACGCCGGCATCAAGCTGGTCCTGAAGGCCATCGAAGCCCCGCTGCGCGAGATCGTCTACAACGCCGGTGGCGAAGCCTCCGTCGTCGTGAACGCCGTGCTGGGTGGTTCGGGCAACTACGGCTTCAATGCCGCCAACGACACCTACGGCGACATGATCGAGATGGGCATCCTGGACCCGACGAAGGTGACGCGCACTGCCCTGCAGAACGCCGCTTCCGTCGCTTCGCTGATGCTGACGACCGAGGCGATGATCGCCGAGGCTCCGAAGGAAGAAGCCGCTGCCGGCGGCATGCCCGGTGGCATGGGCGGCATGGGTGGCATGGGCGACATGGGCATGTAATTGCCTGCGCCGCTTCCGGGCTTCACGGTCCGGAAACAATACAGAAAGGGCCGCAGCGATGCGGCCCTTTTTTCGTTTGTGCACAGTTACCGCTGGCCCTGCAGAAACACCGCAGATAAGGGGCCTCAAGTCATGCGCCACGAGGGATTGACGCCCGGCGGGCGGCCGATAATGACGGGATCATGTCCGTCGCCCTGAACCACAACTCCCTGCTCGATGAAGCGCTGGCCCAGATCCCGGCGCTGAGCCGCAACCTGTCCGAGCGGACGCACGACGAGTTGTCCGGCAAGCCGCAGTATTTTTCGCTGCTGTCCGACTGGCGGCGGCTGCGTCCGCGCTTCGCGGGCGACTTCGAGACGGCGCTGAGCCAGTTGCTGCAGACCGCCAGGCGCGGCGAGGATCCGCTAGCGCAGCTGCAGCGGCAGACCCCGCCCGCCGGCATCAGCAGCGGCTTCGGCGGCCTGAGCCTTGTCGACGAGCGCCAGGCGCTGCAGGACGTGGCCATCGCCCACGTGATCCAGATGATCGAGCAGCAGAGCAAGCCCGAGCTGCACCAGCTGACCAACTTCTTCGCCGCGCTGCGCGGCACCGCCCGCGCCCGCGCCAGCGACAACCCGGTGCGGCCCGCCCTGTTCGCCCATGCGCTGTACCGCTCGCTGTTCGGCGTCGAGCTCGATGCCGAGCGCCGCTACGCGCTGATGCAGGCCGCCGCCACCCCGATGGCGCAGGCGCTGCATCGCATCATGTACGAGCGCCTGTGCGCGCAGCTGCGGGCGGCCGAGCTGACGCAGCTCGTCGAGAGCCACGCCGCCAAGGTTCAGGACCCCGACGCCGACCTGCGCCTGCGCCAGGCCCGCCTCGGCAATACGGCGCCGGCCACCCTGGACAACGTGGCGCGCCGCGTGCAGGCACACAACGCCCGGCCGGGCGCCCTCAGTGCCCTCGCGGGCGGGCCGAGCCCCGACATGCTGAGCCGGCTCTACGACCAGATCCTGGCCGACCCGCGGCTGCTGCCACCAGTGAAGGCGCTGCTCTCGCGGCTGCAGATCGCCATCGTGCGGCTGTCGCGCGCCGACACCACCCTGCTGCGCCACAAGGACCACCCGGCCTGGCTGCTGCTGGACCGCGTCGCCGCCCAGGGCATGGCCTTCGAGCGCGGCGACGATCCGGAGCTGCAATCCTTCGTCGGCTTCATGGACGCCGAGGTGCAGCTGCTGATCGACAGCCCGATGCCCGGCCCGTCGCTCTTCGAACAGGTACTGGCCCGCGTCGAGCGCCATCTGGAGCGCCAGGCCCAGCAGCGCAGCACGGCAAGTGCCGGCGCGCTGGCCGCGCTGGAGCGCGAGCAGCAGAAGCCGCAGTGGCTGGCCGTGGTGCGCGAGCAGATCGAGGAGCAGATCGTCGGCGCGCCGCTGGGCCCGCACCTGCAGGCCTTCCTGCTGGAAGTCTGGCCCGAGGTGATCGCCCATTCGATGGTGACCGAGGGCCAGGACGCGCCGCAAGCCACCGCCCAGATCGAGCTGGTGGACCGCCTGCTGCAGAGTCTGCACGCGCCGGCCGACGAGGCCGGCCGCACGAAGCTGCGCGACAGCCTGCCCGGCCTGATCAACGACCTGGAGGCCGGCTGCGACTCGATCAAGGTGTTCGAGAGCCAGCGCAAGGAGGCCCTGCAGGAGCTGATGCGGCTGCACGCGCGGCTGCTGAGCGGCCAGCCGATGCCGCCGCAGCCGACGCCGGCACGCTCGGCCCCCGCGCCGCACGAGCAGGTCAAGCAGTTGCTGATCGAGCGCGAGTCGGTCGAGCCGGAGCACTGGGCGCATGTCAGCGTCGACCGCGGCCACCTGCCGACGGTGCCGGTGCAGCTCTACGAATCGACCTTCGCCGAGACGGCGGTCAAGTCCTGGTTCGACGGGCTTACCGTCGGCAGCTGGTTCCACCTGTTCGTCAAGGGCGAGTGGCTGACCGCGCAGGTGGCCTGGGTCAGCGAAAGCCATCAGTTCTTCCTCTTCATCGGCCAGGACGCCGACGTGCGCGTCTCGCTGACGCGCGGTGCGATCGAGCAACTGCTGGCCAACGGTCTGATCACCTCGCTGAGCGAGAACGGCGTGGTGCAGCGTGCGCTGGACACGTTGATGTCCGAGCTGGTCGACGGCGCCGAGGATGAGCGCTAGGGCACGGGGCGTCGCGGCACTGGTCCTGGTGCTCGCGGCTTCCCTGGCTCCGCCGGCCCGCGCGCAGGCGGATACCGCGTCCCCGCCGCAGCCGAAGATCGGCCTCGTGCTGTCCGGCGGCGGCGCGCGGGGCCTGGCCCACGTCGGCGTGCTGAAGGTGATGGAGCGCGAGCACATCCCGGTGGACGTGATCGCCGGCACCTCGATGGGCGCCATCATCGGCGGGCTCTACGCCAGCGGCATGTCGGCCGAAGACCTGGAGCGCGAGCTGCTGAAGATCTCCTGGGACGCGATCTTCGCCAGCCGCGTGGCGCGACAGGAGCTGTCGCAGCGCCGCAAGGAGGAGGACTTCGAGTTCTCGCCACTGCTGGAATTGGGCATGCGCGACGGCGAGCTGCGCGCGCCGCAGGGCACGATCTCCAGCCGCGGCCTGGAGATCCTGCTGCGGCGGCTGACCCTGCCGGCCCGTGGCATCGACCAGTTCGACAAGCTGCCCACGCCCTACCGCGCCGTCGCCACCGACATGGAGCACGGCTCGGAGGTCGTGCTGTCCGAAGGCGACCTGGCGCTGGCGATGCGCTCCAGCATGAGCGTGCCCGGCGTGTTCGCGCCGACGGACGTGAACGAGCGCATCCTCGGCGACGGTGGCCTGGTGAACAACCTGCCGGTCGACATCGCGCGCGGCATGGGCGCGCAGCGGGTGATCGCCGTCAACGTGGGCACGCCGCTGGCGGGCAAGGAATCGCTGTCATCGCTAGTCGGCCTCACGGCGCAGATGATCAACATCCTCACCGAGCAGAACGTCCAGCGCAGCATCGCCTCGCTGCACGAGGGCGAGGACCTGCTGATCACGCCGAACCTCGGCACGCTCACCGCCAGCGATTTCGACAAGGCCAAGCAATTGATCGCCGCGGGCGAGGCGGCCGCCGAGGCGCTGCTGCCGCAACTGCGCCGCTACGCCGTCAGCCCGCTGGCCTTCGCCGACTGGCAGCTGCACCGCACCCGCCAGGCCGGCAGCGTGCCGCAGATCAAGGCGATCGCCTTCGAGGGCAGCGAGAACACGCACCCGGAGCGCATCCAGAACCAGCTTGAGAGCAAGCCCGGCCAGCCCTTCGACACCGCCAAGGCCGAGCGCGACGCGCGGCTGCTGGCCTCCTCGGGTGACTACGAGCGGGTGGACTATCACGTCGAGCAGAAGCCCGATGGCGACACGCTGGTCTTCGCGATGGACGACAAGCCCTGGGGGCCGAACTACTTCCGCGTCGGCCTGGACCTGTCCACCGATTTCTCCGGCGACAGCTCGTTCAACCTGCGCCTCTCGCACAACCGCCACTGGCTGACGGAATCGGGCACCGAGTGGCGCAACCAGGTCTCGATCGGCCAGACACCGCGCATCTACTCCGAGCTCTACCAGCCGCTGGGCTTCAAGCTGGGGCCGTCGAACGACTGGTTCGTGTCTGCCTGGGGCGAGGCCGAGCACCGGATCATCAACCTCTACAACGCCGACACCGGCGACCAGCTCGCCCGCCTGGGCCGCCAGTCCGCCACAGTGGGCCTGGACATCGGCCAGCCCTGGGGCCGCATCGGCGAGGTGCGGCTGGGCCTGGTGCATCAGGAGTGGCGGATCACGCCCAAGCTGATCGCCGCCAATGTCACGACGACGGGCGATGTCTTCAACCAGCGCTGGCAGGAAAGCGGCATCCGGCTGCACGTCGTCGTCGACCAGCTCGACTACGTCAACTTCCCGCAGAGCGGCTACCGGCTGGAATTCGAAGCCACCGACGGCCAGCAGACCGGCGGCCCGACCGTGCAGCACGCGAGCTTCAACCGCACCGAGCTGCAGAGCACCTACGTGACGAGCTGGGGCGTGCACACGCTGAACCTGCACGCCCGCGCGCTGGTGGCGCGCCAGCCCGAGGACTCGGCGCAGGGGCCCTACACACTGGGCGGCTTCCAGCAGCTCTCGGGCTACCAGCAGGGTCAGCTGACCGGCAACACGCTGGCCTTCGCCCGCGCCACCTACTACCGACGCCTGCATGAGATCCCGGTGCTGACGCGCGGCTACTTCGTCGGTGGCTCGCTCGAAGCGGGCAATGCCTGGGCGCGCCGCGGCGACGCTTCCTTCGGCGACCTGCGCTGGGCGATGAGCGCCTTCGTCGGCACGGACACCGGCTTCGGCCCGCTCTACGTGGCGCTGGGCCGCGCGCAGAAGAGCGACACGGCCGTCTACCTCTTCATCGGCCGGCCCTGACGTGGCGCCCCTCGCCCAGCGCCAAATGCGCGCTGGTCGGTCCCCCAGGGGGACGGCGATTGATTGCGGGGGTGCCCGCAATCAACATCGCCAGGTGGGCCGGCTTGGGGCGGCCCGGCGCTCGGCCCGGAATTCGCACATCCCAAGCGCTCTTATGCCCTGAGCGCGTCGGCGATCAGCCCGGCCACCCGCGCCGGCTGCTCATGGACGATCCAGTGCGTGGCTCCCGGCACGCGCGCCAGCTTCATCTGCGGCACGTACTCGTCCAGGCCATCGAGCAGGTTGGGCGGGAGTGCCGTGTCGCCCTCACCCCAGATCACCAGCGTCGGGATCTTCACGGTGACGAAGGCGGGCGCGAAGTCCAGCGCCAGCGCGCCGGGATCGGTGGCCGTGGGCGGCCGCATCGGCGAGGCGCGGTAGTAGTTCAGCGGGCCGGTCAGGCCCTGGCCCCAGACCTGCCGGTACTTGGCCCGCGTGGCCTCGTCGAGCCAGGTGGCGCCGCCCATGCCGGTCAGGAAGGGCCACAGCCGCGCGTAGTCGTCCGCGGCCAGCAGCGCCTCGGCGTCGGGCCGGCAGAAGAAGTTCATGTACTCGCTGGCCTCGCGCTGCGCGGGGTTGTGCTTCAGCTCGCGCAGGAAGGTGCCGGGATGGGGCGAGTTGATGACGATCAGGCGATCCATCAGCTCGGGTTTCTGCACGGCCAGGTTCCAGGCCACGGCACCACCCCAGTCGTGCGCCACCAGCGCGGCCAGTGGCCCGTCTCCGGTCGCCGCGACCAGTGCCGCTATGTCCTGCATCAGGTGTTTGGCGCGGTAGGCCTCGACCTCGGGCGGCGCGCTGGAGCACTCATAGCCACGCAGGTTCGGCGCGATGCAGCGCCAGCGCTCGCCGAGCGTCGCCATGATCTCGTCCCAGACGAAGGCGGCCTCCGGAAAGCCGTGCAGGAACACGAGGCGAGGCGCGTCCCGCGGCCCGCAGGCTCGGCAGGACAGCGTGATGCCGTGCGGCAGCGGGAGGTCGAAGGTCTCGATGACGGGGGTGCTCATCGGCCCAGCATAGGCCGGCCCGCGGCGGGCGGACAGTCAATCCGGCGACAGTTCGCTTTCGTCCGCGTCTTCATCCGGCATCGGCGGCAGATCGCCGATGGGCGGCAGCACCGGCGCCGAGGCGACCCATTCCTGCAGGATCATCGCCACGTCGCCCACGCCCTGCTTCTTCAGCGCGGAGAACAGCGTCACCGACACGTCCGAGTCCTCGGTGCACAGGCCGCCCAGGTACTCCTGGCATTCGGCCAGCGAGGCATTGGCTTCCTTGCGGTTGAGCTTGTCGGACTTGGTGAGCAGCACCAGCAGGCGGATCTCGCCGGTGGAGATGCGGCTGGCGACAAACTCGAGCAACTGCTTGTCCAGATCGGTGAGGCCCAGCCGCGAATCGACCATCAGCACCACGCCCGACAGGCTGCGGCGGATCTTCAGGTAGTCGGCCATCACCTTCTGCCAGCGCACCTTGGCGGCCTTGTTCACGGCCGCGTAGCCGTAGCCCGGCAGGTCGGCGAAGTAGGCATTGGGCGCGTCCTTCGGGCCCAGGGCGAACAGGTTGATGTGCTGCGTGCGGCCCGGCGTCTTCGAGGCGAAGGCCAGGCGCTTCTGCTGCGCCAGCGTGTTGATCGCGGTGGACTTGCCGGCGTTGGAGCGGCCGACGAAGGCGATCTCGGGCAGCTCGTTGGGCGGCAGGTGGACCAGCTGGGCAGCCGTGGTCAGGAAGCGCGAGGTGTGCGTCCAGGCCAGTGCCTGTTTTTCGCGCGCGGCCTCGGTATCAACCCTGAGAGACGCATCGACAGGGGCGTCGCTATCACCGTGGTTTTCTTGCGGCGTCGGGGTTTTGCTGGTCATTTGGAGGGGCGGGCACCTTAATCGGGCATTGTAAGATCGACGGGTTGCGCCTAACGAATCAATAAATTCATGAAGACTGCCGCCCTCCTGTTCTCTGGTGTCGTGATCGCATGTGCCACGTTGACCTCCGCTTTCGCGAATGAAGAACCGGCAGCAGCCGCCAAGCCGGACCTGACCAAGGGCGCAACCGTGGCCCAGGTCTGCGCCTCCTGCCACACCAGCGACGGTTCCCGCGGCGCCCCGGCCTACCCGATCCTGCAGGGCCAGCACGCCGACTACCTCGCCAAGCAGCTCCATGACTTCAAGTCCGGCAAGCGCAAGAACGCCGTGATGAGCGGCATGGCCGCCCCGCTGTCCGACGAGGACATTCGCAACGTCGCCGCCTTCTACGCCTCCAAGAGCGCCAAGCCCGGCTTCGCGAAAAACAAGGAAATGGCCGCCCTGGGCGAGAAGATCTACCGCGGCGGCATCGCCGACCGCATGATCCCGGCCTGCGCCGGCTGCCACAGCCCGACCGGCGCCGGCATCCCGGCCCAGTACCCGAAGATCGGCAGCCAGCAGGAAGACTACGTGCTGGCCCAGATGCTGGCCTTCCGCTCCGGCGAACGCACCAACAGCCCGCAGATGACCGGCGTGGCCGCGAAGATGAATGACAAGGAAATCAAGGCCGTGTCCGACTACATTGCCGGATTGCGCTGAAACAAGTCGTTAGGTAACAAAAGGCCGGTGACACCCACCGGCCTTTTTGCATTCTTATGATCCCGCCCATGTCCGAAGCGTCCGCCACCGCCAGCCCCCCCGCCCCGCCCCCGGTCGTCCCCGGTAATTCGACCCTGCGGGAACTGGTCGACCTGCTCTCCTCGATGCGCTTCGCGATCGCGGTGTTCGTCGTGATCATCATCGCGTCGATCACCGGCACCGTGGTGCGCCAGCACGATCCGCTGCCCAACTACGTCAACCAGTTCGGGCCCTTCTGGGCGGAACTGTTCGGCAAGGTCGACCTGTACACCATCTACGGCGCCTGGTGGTTCCTGCTGCTGCTGGCCTTCCTGGTCACGTCCACCAGCCTGTGCATCGCGCGCAATGCGCCCAAGATCGTCCATGACCTGCGCACCTACAAGGAGCACGTGCGCGAGCAGTCGCTGCAGGCCCATCATCACAAGGCGATCGGCCACCTGGCGCTGGCGCCGGAGGCGGCGCTGACGCAGGTCTCCACGGTGCTGGATCACTTCGGCTGGAAGGCCAAGGCGCAGGTGCGCGACAAGGGCGTGATGGTGGCCGCGCGCAAGGGCATGGCCAACAAGATCGGCTACCTGTCCGCGCACTCGGCGATCGTGCTGATCTGCCTGGGCGGCCTGTCGGACGGCGACATCGTCGTCAAGGCGATGATGTGGCTGCAGGGCAAGTCGGTCTACACCGGCGCCGGCCTCGTCAGCGACGTGAAGCCCGAACACCGGCTCTCGCCGAGCAACCCGAGCTTCCGCGGCAGCCTGCCGGTGCCCGAGGGCGGCCGCGCCGCAACGGCCATCATCAACATGCCCGACGGCGTCGTGCTGCAAGACCTGCCCTTCGACGTCGAGCTGAAGAAGTTCATCGTCGAGTACTACTCGACCGGCATGCCCAAGCTGTTCGCCAGCGACATCGCGATCCGCGACCACGCCACCGGCCAGGTCACCGAGCACACGGTCAAGGTCAACGCGCCGGTGATCCACGACGGCATCGCGATCTACCAGAGCAGCTTCGACGACGGCGGCTCACACCTCTCGCTGACCGCTCTGCCGCTGCGCAGCGCGCAGGCCCAGCCTTTCAAGGTCGAAGGCGCGGTGGGCGGCAGCACGGTGCTGGGCAACGACACCGAGAAGCTGCAACTGGAGTTCAGCGGCCTGCGCGTGATCAACGTCGAGAACCTCTCCGGCACCAAGGACGAAGGCAGCGCCACCGACGTGCGCAAGGTCGACCTCGCCGACACCCTGCACCAGCACCTGGGCAGCGGCGCCAAGTCCAGCACGCCCAAGCAGCTGCACAACGTCGGCCCCTCGTTCAGCTACCGGCTGCGCGACGCCGCCGGCCAGGCGCGCGAGTACAACAACTACATGGTGCCGATCGAGCTGGACGGCCAGCGCGTGTTCCTCGCCGGCGTGCGCGACAGCCCCAACGATTCGTTCCGCTACCTGCGCATCCCCGTCGACGAGAACATGTCGATGGACGGCTGGCTGCGCATGCGCCAGCACCTGATCGATCCAGTGATGCGCGAGGGCGCGGCGCACCAGTACGCGATCGCCGCCACGCCTGCCAACAATCCGGGGATGACGAAGCAGCTCGAGGAAACCGCCAAGCGCGCGCTCGCGCTGTTCGCCGGCGTCGAGGGCGTGAAGCCGGGCGACAAGCTGCCCGCCGACGGCTGGGGCGGCCTGGCAGCGCTGTCGCAGTTCGTCGATTCGGAGGTGCCGCAGGCCGAGCGCCAGCGTGTCTCCGAGGTGCTGCTGCGCATCCTCAACGGCAGCCTCTACGAGCTCTACAAGCTGGGCCGCGAACGCGCCAACCTGCCGCCGCCTGCCGCCGACGAGGCCACGCAGGCCTTCATGACGCAGGCCGTGCTCTCGCTGTCGGACAGCATGTACTACCCCGCGCCGGTGCTGCTGCGCCTGGACGATTTCAAGCAGATCCAGGAGAGCGTGTTCCAGGTTGCGCGCGCGCCGGGCCAGAAGCTGGTCTATCTCGGCGCTATCCTGCTGATCATCGGCGTGTTCGCGATGCTCTACATCAAGGAACGCCGCGTCTGGATCTGGCTGGAACCGACGCCAGGCGGCGAGACCCGCGTGCGCATGGCCCTGTCCAGCACCCGCGATTCGCCGGACACCGCCGCCGTCTTCACGGAACTGAGTTCGGCGCTGCAATTGAAGGAATGACGAGGAAGCGATGAATACCGCCACGATCACCCTGCCCCGCCGCGGCGCGCTGCACAACCGCAGCCTCACCGACTGGCTGTTCGCCGCCCTCGTCGTCGCCGGCGGCATCTATGCCTTCGCCCGCTACGCGCCCGCGATGGACGTCTACGAGAAAGGCATCCTCGCCTGTGCGATGCCCGCGCTGGTCGCGCTGGGCTGGTTCTGGCGGCCGATGCGTCTGCTGGCAGTGCTGGTGGCCGCCTTCAGCCTGCTGGCGATCGAGCTCTACAGCCAGCACCCCGGCAACTTCGGCGCGGACCTGGGCGCCGGCGACAAGGTCTTCCTGCTGAAGTACATGCTCTCCAGCCAGAGCGCGATCATGTGGATGGCGGTGCTGTTCTACATGAGCACCCTGTTCTACTGGGGCGGCATGTTCACCAAGAGCGGCGCCAACAGCACGGCCGAGGTGATCGGCTCCAAGCTGGCCTGGGGCGCCGTCTTCATGGCGCTGACCGGCACGATGGTGCGCTGGTTCGAGAGCCACCAGATCGGCCCGGACATCGGTCACATCCCCGTCAGCAACCTCTACGAGGTGTTCGTGCTGTTCGCTTGGATGACGGCGCTGTTCTACCTGTACTACGAGGCGCGCTTCAAGACCCGCGCGCTGGGCGCCTACGTGCTGCTGGTCATCTCGGCGGCCGTCAGCTTCCTGCTCTGGTACACGCTGGCCCGTGACGCCCAGGAAATCCAGCCGCTGGTGCCGGCGCTGCAGAGCTGGTGGATGAAGATCCACGTGCCGGCCAACTTCGTCGGCTACGGCTCGTTCTCGCTGTCGGCCATGGTGGGCTTCGCCTACCTGCTGAAGTCCTCGCCGCCGCGACCGCTGGTGATCGGCCTGGTGGCCGTGCCGACCGGCGTGGTGCTGGCGATCTTCGCAACGCGCTTCGGTGCCAGCCTGGAGCCCGACGTGGCCGCCGGCCTGCAGAGCTGGGCCACGAAGCTGATCGGCCTGGTCGTGTTCTTCGCGCTGGCCGTGGCCCTGCGCAAGCCGCTGACCGCGCGCCTGCCCAGCCTGGAACAGCTCGACGACGTGATGTACAAGTCGATCGCGCTGGGCTTCGCCTTCTTCACGATCGCCACCATCCTGGGCGCCTTCTGGGCCGCCGAGGCCTGGGGCGGCTACTGGAGCTGGGACCCGAAGGAGACCTGGGCGCTGATCGTCTGGCTCAACTACGCGGCCTGGCTGCACATGCGGCTGATGAAGGGCCTGCGCGGCGCCGCGGCGGCTTGGTGGGCGCTGGTGGGCCTGGTGGTGACGACCTTCGCCTTCCTGGGCGTCAACATGTTCCTGTCGGGCCTGCATTCTTACGGCACGCTTTAAACGAAGGTTTTAATCGCGGCTTCAGCGGTGGACCGTAAGCTCCAGGCCTCCTTGTCCGACACACGGACATCCTCATTGCCGAGCCTCATCACCATGTACCGCGATCCCCTCATCGCCCCCTCCGAGATCACGCCCCGGGCGCTCTACCAGAACCGGCGCGAGTGGCTGAAGCTGGCCGCCGCCGGCGCAGCCTTCGCGGCCGGCGGCGACGTCTTCGCCCAGGCCACAACGGGCGGTGGCAAGCTCGCCAAGCTGCCCGGTGCCAAGAGCGCCGTGGCCGGTGCGCTGACGATGGAGAAGCCGACGGCCTACCAGGACGCGACGACGTACAACAACTTCTACGAGTTCGGCACCGACAAGGCCGATCCGGCCCAGCACGCGCAGACGCTGCGCCCGCGCCCGTGGAGCGTCAGCATCGAGGGCGAGTGCAACAAGCCCCAGACGCTGGACATCGACGCGCTGATGAAGCTCAGCGCCATGGAAGAGCGCATCTACCGGCTGCGCTGCGTCGAGGGCTGGTCGATGGTGATCCCCTGGGTCGGCTACTCGCTCGCCGAAGTGATCAAGCGCGCCGAGCCGAATTCGCGCGCCAAGTACGTGGAGTTCACGAGCCTGGCCGATCCCAAGCAGATGCCCGGCGTGCGTTCGGGCGTGTTGGACTGGCCCTACATCGAAGGCCTGCGCATCGACGAGGCGATGCACCCGCTGGCGCTGCTGGCCTTCGGCATGTACGGCGAGGTGCTGCCGAACCAGAACGGCGCGCCGGTGCGTCTCGTCATGCCCTGGAAGTACGGCTTCAAGTCGGCCAAGTCCATCGTCAAGATCCGCTTCGTCGAGAAGCAGCCGACCAGCAGCTGGACCAAGGCCGCGCAGCAGGAATACGGCTTCTACTCGAACGTCAATCCGAACGTCGACCACCCGCGCTGGAGCCAGGCCACCGAGCGCCGCATCGGCGAAGGCAGCGGCGGTCTCTCGGGCCTGTTCGCCAAGCGCCGGCCCACCTTGATGTTCAACGGCTACGAAGCCCAGGTCGGCCAGCTCTACGCGGGCATGGATCTGAAGAAGAACTTCTGACGCGATGCCCCGCCCGATCCTGCTGCACGGCGCCACCAAGCCGCTGCTGTTCGTCCTGTGCTGCCTGCCGCTGGCCTACGTGGTCTGGAGCCTAGCCACGCAGCCCCATCCGAACCCAGCCGAGTACCTGATCCGCGCCCTGGGCGACTGGACCTTGCGCGGCCTGTGCCTGACCCTGGCGATCACGCCGCTGCGCGTGATGCTCAAGCAGCCGGCGCTGGCGCGCTTCCGACGCATGCTGGGCGTCTGGACCTTCGCCTACGGCTGCCTGCACCTGTTCTCGTACGCCTGGCTGGACAAGAGCCTGGACTTCGCCGAGATCGCCCGCGACATCGCCAAGCGTCCCTTCATCCTGATGGGCTTCGCTGCGTGGCTGCTGATGCTGCCGCTGGCCCTCACCAGCTTCAACCGCGCGATCAAGGCTCTGGGCGCCAAGCGCTGGCAGGCACTGCACAAGGCCGTCTACGCGGTGATCGTGATCGGCCTGCTGCACTTCATCTGGCTGCGCGCCGGCAAGAACAACTTCGCCGAGCCGGCGGTCTACGGCGCCATCATCGCCGTGCTGCTGGGCTGGCGAGTCTGGCAAGGGCTGCGCAGGCGCCAAACGGCCTGAACGGCGATAATCGCGGGCTTTGATACCGAAGCCCGCCATGCCCACCCCCACCGCCCCCGTCGTCGACACCGCCATCCTCGGCGGCGGTCCCGCCGGCTGCTCGGCGGCCAGCTGGCTGGCCCAGCTGGGCCACACGGTGGCGCTGATCGAACGCGCGCCGGCCCTGTGCGCCAGCCTGGAAGCGCTGGACTTCACGCAGAACTGGCTGCTGGGCGACCCCGGCCAACCGCTGTCTGCCCTGGCGCGGCGCTATGCCGCGCACGTGGCAAGCGAGCCGGCCGTGCGCCTGTTCCTCGGCCAGACCGCCCAGGCGATCGACTGGCAGGACGACCGCTGGCACCTGCAGTGCGGCAGCGAGCAGATCCAAGCGCGCAGCCTGCTGATCGCGACCGGCCTGCGCGCCCGCCGGCCGACCAATTTCTTCCCGGCCGAGACGCACGGCCGCGTGATGGACGCCATCTCGCTGACCGCCCGGCGCGACCACCTGCCGCCGGCCAGCCGCATCCTGCTGCTGGGTGGCGGCGACAACGCGGTCGAGAACGCGCTGCACCTGCGAAGGCTGGGCCATGCGGTGACGATCTGGTCACGCTCCGACTGGCGCTCGCAGACCCACTTCACCCAGGCCCTGCAGGCGGATGCCTCCATCGCCCAGCGCCCGGCCACGCCGCTGCCGCGCAGCGTGCAGGCCAGCGCCGGGGGCGTCTGCGTCGACTCCGCCGCTTTCGGCATCGAACACTTCGACCAGCTCGCCGTGCTGCTCGGCTACGAGCCCGAGCCCTCCGCCTGGCGGCTCGCGGCCGACGGCCTGCGCCGCGCCGGCCTGCCCAGCCAGCGCTTCGACGAAGACGCGCCGCACGGCATGTTCCTGGCCGGCGACGCCAGCCAGCGCCAGCATCCCTGCGTGCAGACGGCATTGGGCGACGGCGTCGACGCCGCCAAGCGGATCGAGCGTTTCCTGCAGGCCGGCCCGCAGGACCCCGGCACGCGCGTGCTGCGCAACGACCGGCAGGTGGTCCACATCGCCGGCCTGCGCTTCGGCGCCAAGCTGGGCGTGCTGGACTTCGAGCGCGACGGCCCGCAGCCGGTGCAGATCGACGCGCAGGTCAACCTCGGCCCGCAGGCCATCGTCTCGCGCGACGCCGACATCGGCCATGTGCTGGACTACCGCCGCATCCGCCAGGCCATCATCGACGAGTGCACGACCGAGCACACCGACCTACTCGAAGCGCTGATCGGCAAGCTGTGCACGCGGCTGATGAAGCTGCCGGGCGTCGTCGGCGTGCGCGTCAAGCTCGCCAAACTCGAAATCTTCCCCGACTGCGAAGTCGCAATCTCCGCCGAAGTCGGCCAATGGTGAACCCGATGAATACCGAAGTCCTCCTCCAGCCCGCCATCGACGCAGACACCAAGGCTGCAGAAAAGAAGGCCGAGCACGAGATCAACAAGCTCAGCAAGCGCCTGCATCGCCAGGTGGGCCAGGCCGTCACCGACTACAACATGATCGAGGACGGCGACAAGGTGATGGTCTGCGTCTCCGGCGGCAAGGACAGCTATGCGCTGCTGGACATCCTGATCAACATGAAGCAGCGCGCGCCGATCAAGTTCGACATCGTCGCCGTCAACCTCGACCAGAAGCAGCCCGGCTTCCCCGAGGATGTGCTGCCCACCTACCTCAAGTCGCGCGGCGTCGACTTCCACATCGAGACGCAGGACACCTACTCGATCGTCAAGCGCCTGATCCCCGAGGGCAAGACCACCTGCAGCCTGTGCTCGCGCCTGCGCCGCGGCATCCTCTACCGCGTGGCCGGCGAACTGGGCGCCACCAAGATCGCGCTGGGCCACCACCGCGACGACATCGTCACCACGCTGTTCCTGAACATGTTCTTCGGCAGCCGCATGAAGGGCATGCCGCCCAAGCTGGTCAGCGACGACGGCAAGAACGTCGTCATCCGCCCGCTGGCCTATGTGCGCGAACCCGATCTCGTTCGCTGGGCCGAGCACCGCGAGTTCCCGATCATTCCGTGCAACCTCTGCGGCAGCCAGGAGAACCTGCAGCGCGTCCAGGTCAAGGCCATGATCAACGACTGGGACCGCCGCTTCCCCGGCCGTGTCGAGAACGTGTTCACCGCCATGGGCAGCATCGTGCCCTCGCACATGATGGACAAGAAGCTGTTCCCCTTCGAGACCATCAAGGCCAGCGGCGCGCCGGTCGAAGACGGCGACATCGCCTTCGACGAGGACGAGGCCTGCGGCACGCCGGCGGAGGCTTCGCCTTCTGTCATCCGCCTACACCCGAACGAGTGAGCTGCTTAAGGCTCGGGCAACAATGCCGGCGCAGAATATGTGACCGGCAGTCACGTTCAGGAGGCATGCCATGACATCCCGCCGTTCCTTCATCGTCACCGGCCTCGCTGCCACGGCAGCCGCAGCCGGCCTGGCCGCGTGCAGCGGCCCTTACACGCTGGCCGTCGACGTCACCAGCTTCGGCAACTGGCCCGCCGGCCGAGCGCCCTTGAGCTATGCCTTCGAGCGCCTGCCCTCGCAGCAGGAAGGCGAAGCCAGCCAGCGCCAGCAGGATCTCGAAGAAAACGCCCGCGCCGCGCTCGAGAAGGCCGGCTTCCAGCCGGCGGCAGACCCGAAAACGGCGGACATCCTCGTCTCGCTCGGCGCTCGCCTCTCGGCCACCGACTACGCCCCTTGGGACGACCCGACCTGGTGGCGCTGGCATGGCCGGCTCGGCTGGGGCGGCGCCTGGCGCTATGGCGGCGCGCGCGGCTGGGGCCCGTATCCGTACGGCTGGGGCGGCCCGCCGCTCGATCGTCGCTACGACCGTGAAGTGGCCGTGCTGATGCGCGACCGCGCCACCGGCGAGCCGCTGTACGAGGCGCACGCCAGCCATGAGAGCCTGTCGATCGGCGATGGCGGCACCGTCAGCGCGCTGTTCGCCGCGGCGCTGGTGGACTTCCCCAAGGCCGAACCCAAGTCGCACCGCGTTACCGTTCAGGCCATGCGCTGAACGCGCGGCTTGCGTATGCTCCTGCGGCCGGCGACGTGCCGGCATCGCGGGAGCATTCCATGATCAAGCAAGGGGCTGCTGCAGCAGCATCAGCACTCCTCCTCGTCCTGGCGGTCGGCGCAAGCAGCGCTGCCAGGGCCGCCGAAACCACCGTCACCTTGCGCGCCGCCACGGCCCAGGGCGATGGCGCAACGCTCGGCACCGTCCGCATCGTCGAGACGCCCTACGGCCTCGCCTTCTATCCCGCCCTCACCGGCCTGCCACCGGGCCTGCACGGCTTCCATGTGCACGAGAACCCCTCCTGCGCGCCCGGCGAGGCGAACGGCGCCCCCGTGCCTGCGTTGAAGGCCGGCGGCCACCTCGACCCGGCCGGCACGAAGAAGCACGGCGAGCCCTGGGGCGATGGCCATCTGGGCGACCTGCCGGCGCTCTACGTGGCGCCGGACGGCACCGCCGCCAACCCGGTGCTGTCGCCGCGGCTGAAGACCCTGGCCGACGTATCCAAGCGCTCGCTGATGGTCCACGCGGGTGGTGACAACCATGCCGACCATCCGATGCCGCTGGGCGGCGGCGGCGCGCGCTACGCCTGTGGCGTGATCGACGTTCAGTAGTCGATCGACTCTAACGCGCGCGGCTCGTGCATCGGGCAACGGCCGCGCGTCGAGCGGGCCTGCGCCGAGCCCTCATAGGCACGGCGGCGCGCCCGGTTGATCGAGCCCAGCGGCCGGTGCGCCGCGAGGCCATGCCAGGGCGAGAACGCCAATCCATCGTCCATCCGCGCCGAGAGTTCCGGACTCCACGACAACTGCGGCGGTACGACGATGCGCGCCACCGTCACGAAGGGACTCTGCGTCTCGGGCCAGCGCACGCTGGCGTCCTCGATCGGCATCGTCGTGAGATCGGTGCAGAGCTGCACGCGCAGGTCCCACTCGCCGCCGTGCTCGGCGAAGTAGTCGGCCACGGCCTCGCGCAGGCCGTCGGGCCGATCGTTCAGATCCACGGGCTGCCCGGTCAAGGCCTGCAGCGCCGGCGAGATCGGCGCCACCTGCCACTTGGCCATGTGCTGGCCGTACAGATAGGGTACGGCGCTGTAGAAGGTCTCGCCGAGCAGATGCGTCTGCGGATGGCCGCCCAGGCCCTTCAGCGCGCCACTCTCGCCGCCCAGCGCTTCCAGCGCCTTCTCGGTGCCCTGCAGCAACGCGGAGAAGGCGCGCTTGAGCCGGGGCACGCGATCGGTCGTCGCGGCCAGCAGCTTCAGGCTGCTGAGGAAGCTGCGGGCATCGGGAGCGAGGAAGCTCGGGCCGTTGACCAGCAGGAAATCCTGGGTGCGCGCCTCCTCGCTGCCGGGCAGGCGATCGCCTTCGACACCCACGACCTTCATCGCGAAGCCGCGTGGCGTGGAGACGCGGTCGTCCAGCAGGTCGCCCGGCGTCGTCGACAGCCGGATCAGCACCGGATAGCTCTTGCGCGGCTCGGCGAACAGGCCTTGCAAAAACGGCGACTCCAGGTCCAGCACCGTCATCGTGCCCTGCAGCAAGCCATGGCTCTTCGCGTGCACGCTGCGCAGCGCCAGGCCGGTGTCCTCGTAGGTCTTGTCGGAGATCTCCAGCAGCGTCTGCAGCAGTTGCTCGGCGGTCTCGGCCTCTTCGGGCGCGATGCTTTCGCAGGAGCTGTCGTAGGGGATCGGCGCATTGATCGGCAGGGAGTAGTCCATGGTCTCAGGCCTCCGGGTCGATCGTGCGGTCGTGCTCGGGGTCTTCGGGGATCAGCGGCGGCACGAGGCCGTTGTCGGGCTCGATCGGCATCTGGCCGGGGATTTCCTCGTCGTCGAAATCGAGATCCTCGACGTCGACGCGATGCGGTTTGTGCGGTGTCATGGCGGGCTCCTGCTGGGGTCGCAATCGATGCTCCCAGATCGGCCTTGCCGGGGGTCTCGGACAGCGCGCGGATCGGGTGTCGGCGCCGTCCGACAGCGCGCCGATAATCGCGGCTCTTCAAACAGAACGAAGCACGATCACATGGCGCCGTTGAACATCGTCATCATGGCCGCGGGCAAGGGCACCCGCATGAAGTCGGCGCTGCCGAAGGTCCTGCACAAGCTGGCCGGCCGCTCGCTGCTGGGCCATGTGCTGGCCAGTACCGAAACGCTGGGCGCGGCGCGCCGCATCGTGATCACCGGCCACGGCGCCGAGCAGGTGGAAGCAGCCGTCGCCGGCGCACCGGCCATCGCCTTCGTGCGCCAGATGCCGCAACTGGGCACCGGCCATGCGGTGCAGCAGGCCGTGCCGGCGCTGGAGGGTGATGACGGCATCACGCTGGTCCTCAACGGCGACGTGCCGCTGATCCGTCCCGAGACCGCCGCCCGGCTGGTCGAGGCCTGCGCCGGCGAGCGCCTGGCGCTGCTGACGATCGAGCTGGCCGACCCGAGCGGCTACGGCCGCATCGTGCGCGACGGCGAGGCCGTCAAGGCCATCGTCGAACACAAGGACGCCACGCCCGAGCAGCGCCGCATCCGCGAGGGCTACACCGGCATGATGGCCGCGCCCACCGGCGCGCTGAAGCGCTGGCTGTCGCAGCTGAAGAACGACAACGCCCAGGGCGAGTTCTACCTGACCGATGTTGTCGCGATGGCCGTCGCCGACGGCGTGCCGGTGCTGGGCATCGCCGCGCCGGACGAGACCGAGGTGCTGGGCGTCAACAGCCCCGTTCAGCTCGCCGACCTGGAGCGCCGCTTCCAGCGCCAGCAAGCCATCGCGCTGATGGACGGCCACGGCGTGCGCATCGCCGATCCGGCCCGGTTCGACGTGCGCGGCACGCTGGAGTGCGGCAGCGACGTCGAGATCGACGTCAACTGCGTCTTCGAGGGCACGGTGCGCCTCGGCGACGGGGTGCGCATCGGCGCCAACTGCGTGATCCGTAATGCCGACATCGCCGCCGGCGCGCGCATCCACGAGTTCAGCCACATCGACGGCGAGAAGGCCGGCGGCGCCAGCGTCGGCGAAGGCGCCCTGATCGGCCCGTTCGCACGGCTGCGCCCGGGTGCGCGGCTGGGCGCCGAGGTCCACATCGGCAACTTCGTCGAGGTCAAGAATTCGACGCTTGCCAAAGGCGCCAAAGCCAACCACCTGGCCTACCTGGGCGACGCGACCGTGGGCGAGCGCGTCAACTACGGCGCCGGCTCGATCACGGCCAACTACGACGGCGCCAACAAGCACCGCACCGAGATCGGCGCGGACGTGCACGTGGGCTCCAACTGCGTGCTGATCGCGCCGGTCACGATCGGCGCCGGCGCCACCATCGGCGGCGGCTCGACGATCACCAAGACGGTGGAGCCTGGCACGCTGGCCGTGGCTCGTGGCAAGCAGGTGGCGATCAGCGGCTGGGTGCGGCCCGTGAAGGGCGGCTCGAAGTAAGGGTGCCCATCTTTGCAGCAGGGCAAGGAAAGCCCTGCCGGATCAAGCACTTGCGCAGGGGCTCGACTGCTTGCCCACGCACTTGTCCACAGACGGCGTGGATAGCTGGAGCTAGTGAACCGCTGATTGGGACTGCTCGAAGCCCGCGATCAGCCGGCTGACGCGGGAGACCGACAGGCCCAGCGTGTCCGCCAGCGTCGTCATCGACACGCCGCCCTCGGTGTGCGCGCGGTACAGCGCCTGTTCGCGCGAGTTGCTGTCGCGCAGCCATTCGCCGAAGGCGCGCGGCCGCACGGCCCGGCGCGGCGCACGGGCGGCCAGCGCCTGCATGCGGCCGGCAAAGGCCTCGTCGCCCAGGAAGATCTGGTGGCGCAGGTGCTTCCACAGGTCCAGCTGCGGTTCGCTGGCCATCAGCTTCGCATAGCGCTCGGCGGCCTTGCGGTGCTCCGCCGGCGTGGCCGCGGCGCGGCCGAGCAGGTAGCCGTGCAGGCCATCCACATCCAGCCACTCCGGCGCGGCCACCTGGCCCGCATGAGCGCGATAGCTGGACCAGACGTAAGCCTCGGGCGTCGTCGCCAGGCCCAGGCGTACGGGGCTCTGCTCGACGTAGCGGCAGACATCCAGCAGCAGCGCCTCGCGGTCCACCAGCACCGCCTTGAAGCGGCCCTGGAACAGCGCGCCGCTGCCGCCGTGGCGGCGGTTGTGATACTGGGTGTAGACGCCGTTGACGTGGCGCATCAGGCGCGACAGGTTCGCCTGCCGCGTGTAGAGCACGACGTCGTAGTGGTCCGGCAGCAGGCAGTAGGCCAGCACCTGCGCGTCGAAGCGCTGCGCGGCCTGGGCCAGAAGATCCAGCAACGCGCGCCGGTCGTCATCGTCGGCAAAGGCCGACAAACCGTCGCTGCGCCGCGAACTGACGTGATAGACGGCGCCGGGGAATTCGATGCGGGGAGGACGTGCCATAACGTCAAAGTTAGACGCATAGCGCACAAAAGGCAATGCCTGGCCCCACTTTCGGACAAACGGGCTCCGGTCAGCTCTTGCCGTGCAGGTCCTGCAGCACCTTCAGAACCGCTTCGTCGCCCATGCTCCGGGCATCGGCCAGCTCACCACCGCCGGTGGCCTTCAGCACGTCTCCGTCGGACTTCAACACCGCGGCCGCCGGGATGCCCTTCTTCAGCGGCACGCCCATCTGCTCGGCCAGGTCGGTGTTGCGGTTGAAGCGGCCCACGTCCACCTTCAGCAGCACGAAGCGCTTGTCCACCAGCGAAGCCAGCGCGCCCGCCTTCATCTTGCCGTCCAGCGCGCGGCAGTCGGGGCACCAGTTCGCGCCGAACACGACCAGCACGTTCTTGTGCTGCGCGCGGGCCGCGGCCAGCGCCTGGTTCAGCTCGGCGCGGGCATCGGCGTGCTCGTCGTAGACCGATACCGGCGCGGCGGGCGCGGCAGCCTGGGTCTGCGCCGTCGCGACATTGGCAAGCGCCAGGCAGGCGCTGATCATCAAGCTTAGGGAGAAAGTCTTCATCGCGTAGCGGCAGGTGTTGCGTAAGCGCCAGTTTGCCATGCGGTACAAACGCGCGTTGACGACAAGGACACGACCCCGATGGCCTCCAGCCTGCTTGCACTGATCGACGATATCGCCACGCTGCTCGACGACGTGGCCCTGCTCTCCAAGGTGGCCGCGCAGAAAACCACCGGAGTGCTCGGCGACGACCTGGCGCTGAACGCCGAGCAGGTGTCCGGCGTGGCGGCCGAGCGCGAGCTGCCGGTGGTCTGGGCGGTGGCCAAGGGCTCGGCGCGCAACAAGGCGATCCTGGTGCCGGCGGCGCTGGCGATCAGCGCCTGGGCGCCCTGGGCGGTGACGCCGCTGCTGATGGTCGGCGGCGCCTACCTGAGCCTCGAAGGTTTCGAGAAGGTCGCGCACAAGTTCCTGCACTCCCCCGCGGAGGACGCGGCCGAGCACAGCAAGCTGGCCGACCCGGCGGTGGACCTGGTGGCGCTGGAGAAGGAGAAGATCGCCGGCGCCATCCGCACCGACTTCGTGCTCTCGGCCGAGATCATCGCGATCACCCTGGGCACCGTCGCCGACGCGGTGTTCCTCACGCAGCTGATCGTGCTCAGCGGCATCGCGGTGGTGATGACGATCGGCGTCTACGGCCTCGTCGCCGGCATCGTCAAGCTGGACGACGCCGGCTTCTACCTGGCCCGCCAGCCCGGCGCGCTGGCGCAGCGGATCGGCCGGGTGCTGGTTTCGGCAGCACCCTGGCTGATGAAGGCGCTGGCCATTGCCGGCACCGTGGCGATGTTCCTCGTCGGCGGCGGCATCCTGGTGCATGGCCTGCCCTTCCTGCACGGCGCGGAAGAGGCGGCCGCCACCGTGCTCGGGCATGGGCCGGCCGGGCTGCTCGTCAACTTTGTGACCGGCGTGGTGGCCGGCGGGCTGAGCCTCGCGGTCGTCAGCGTCGTGCAACGCCTCTTGCGCCGACAGCGTCAACCATGACCGCGAAGGCAGCTCTCGCCGCCCTGATGCTGGCGGGTGCCGCGTCGACGGCGTCCGCTGATCCTTACAGTTATGTCCTGGTGCCCTACATCGATCCCGGCAAGCTGGAGATGCGCGCCAGCTGGGGCATGCAGGACGAACGCGACGGCAGCAGCGCCAACGGCCAGGCTCTGGCGATCGGCTACAGCCCGACCTCGTGGTGGTACACCGAGTTCTGGGTCGCGCAGGAGCGCCAGCGCGGCGATCCGCTGGAATACGACGGCTGGTACTGGAGCAACCAGCTGCGCCTGGGCAGCAGCGGCCGCAGCGACTTCGCGCTCTACGCCAGCTACTGGAAGCCGCGCCCGGGAACCGATGGCTGGAATTGGACGATCGGTCCGATGTGGCAGTACGCCGGCGATCATTTCGACCTGAACCTGAACGTGTTGCTGAGCCGCTGGGTGCATCCCTCGTTCCGCCAGCGGCCGACCGACCTCTCGTACCAGGCGCAGATCAAGACCCTGCTCGCGCCCGGCTGGGAATGGGGTGCGCAGCTCTACGGCGACCTCGGCGCCCTGTCGAATCCGGACGGCTTCCACGACCAGGAACACCAGCTCGGCCCGGCGATCTTCGGCCATCGCGCCAGCGGTTTCGGCGGCGTCTGGCGTTGGGATGCGGCGCTTTTGCTCGGCCTCAACACGGCCTCGCCGCGGGCAGCATTGAGGGCCGAACTGGGTTATCAGTTCTGACAGGGGACAATCGCGCCATGAAAGTCCACACGCTAGAGATCAACAAGTTCAAGTCCGCGTCCAACTCCGTGAACGGCCTCGTGGTGTTCAAGGTCGACGCGCTGGTCACGCCGAAGGAGCCGCTGGAGGGCATCGAACCCAGCTCCATCATCACGATGACCGAGGCGAACGCGCGCGTGCTGATGCAGTTGCTGAAGGCACAGCTCGCCGAGTTCGACAACAAGAAACCGAAGAGCCGCCACGGCCGCCACGGGTGATCGCATGGAATATCCGAACTACAACCCCCAGTCCGACAACCGCCCGCTGAGCGACGACGAACTGTCCGACCTCGACGACCTGCTGGCCGAGCTGCCCAGCGACGGCGCGATGAACATCGAGGCACTCGACGGCTACCTGGCCGGCCTGCTGCTGAGCCCGCAAGCGCTGGCCGAACTGCCCGGCGCCGACTGGCTGCCGCTGGTCTGGGGCGGCGATGGCGAGGACGGCGGCAATGCCCCGTTCGCCAGCGGCAAGCAGAAGAAGAAGGTGATGATGCTGGCGCTGCGTCACCTGCAGTCGATCGCCTGGCAATGGCAGCACAAGCCCGAGCTGTGGGAGCCGATCTTCAGCGTCGCCGAGGTCGACGACGACGAGGAACTGACCGACGCCGAGGACTGGGCCCTGGGCTTCATGAGCGCGGTGGACCTGGCGCAAGAGGCCTGGGCACCGCTGTTCGCACAGCATGCCGCGCTGCTGACGCCGATGCGCGTGCTCGGCAGCGACGAGAGCGAACTCAGCGAAGCCGAACGCGCACAGCTGGCCGACCCGCATCAGCGCGACGAACTGAGCCGCGCGATCATGGACGCCGCGCTGCAGCTCTACGCGCAGCGCAGCACCAAGTAACGACAAGCCTCAGCGCACCTCGCCCAGGTGCGCCAGCCAGAAGGCCTCCATCTTGCGATGCAGGCCGACCGGCTTCACCGTGCCGCCCAGCGCGTGCACTCCGTCCGGGTCCAGGTACAGGTCGACCAGCGCGTCCTTGCCGCTGGCGAGCAGTTCGCGGTAGACGTTGACGGTGTCCTGGTAGAGCACGTTCGGGTCCTGCATGCCGTGGATCAGCAGCAGCGGCTTCTTCAGGTGGCGCGCCATCGGCAGCAGCGAGTACTTGCGCAGCACCGGCTTCGTGCGGTCGACCTTGCCGATCGTGCGGCCGCTGTACCAGCTGTTGTAGTTCTCCCATTCGGTCGGGCCGGCGCCGGCGATGCCGGCGGCGAACAGATCGGGCTTGTTGTACAGCGTGTACTGCGTCTCGTAGCCGCCGAAGCTCCAGCCGGTCAGGCCCACGCGGGCCGGGTCTACGCCCAGCTTCGCGTCCATGTAGGCCTTCAGGTCTTCCAGGTCGTCGGCCTGCGAGGCGCCGGGGTTCTCCCAGTTCGCATCGCTGAACTTGCGGCCGTAGTTCGAGTGGCCGCGCGGGTCCACGGCCACCATCACATAGCCGTGCTTCACGGCCATGTACATCGCGAACACGTAGCCGGTCTGCTGGAAGGAATCCAGCTCGACGATATGGCGATCATTCAGCGGGCCGCCGTAGGTGTAGACGACCGCCGGGCGCTTGTCGCTCGCCTGCCAGCCGGCGGGCTTGAAGACATAGGCCTGGATCATGTCGCCATGGCGGTTCGCGTAGCTGAAGCGCTCGGGGTGGAGCTGGTCCACCGCGGCCCAGCCGGCGGCATCGTTGCTGGCGGTCAGCACGCGGGCCGGCGCCGCTTTGTCCGCATTGAGCAGCTTCAGCTCGGGCCGCGCGGCCCAGTTGCCCGCGTTGGCGGCGAGTTCATGGCCGTCGTAAGAAACGACGGCATCGCGGTGGTAGTCGCCGACCTCGCCCAACGCCGTCATCGCGCCGCTGGCCATGTCCACGCGGAAGACGTTCATCGACGCGAAGTCCTGCTTGTTGGCGGTGACGAACATCGTCTTGCTGTCCGGCGTGAAGCCCAGCACGTTGGTCGACTCGAAGTCGCCGCTCAGCAGCGGGCGAACGGCATGCGTGGCCACGTCCAGCGCATAGGGCTGGCGGAAGCCGCCCTCGTCCAGGCCCAGCACCAGCGTGCGGTCATCCGGCGTGAACACCGGCTCCAGCACGTTGACGACCTCATGGCCGACGTCGCCGCGGCGCTCCAGCACCACCTCGGGTTTCGCATCGCCCGGCTTGCCCAGGTAGACGCGCAGCAGCTCCTTCTCGCGCTCCCAGGTGGCGAAGGCGTAGCGGCTGCCGTCCTTCGTCCAGGCGATGGGGCTCAGCTCGACCGCCATCAGCGAAGACGGGCGCTGGATGGCGCTGGTCGCCCGTGCGCCGCTGAAGACTTCTCGGCGATTTCCTTCTTCACGCGCTTGATGCCGGCGTTCTCCCACTGGTCCATGTCGACCGCATCCCCGCGCAAGTAAGCCTGCTGAGCGACCTCCTTCGCCTGGCGCTGGGCCGTCTCGTCCTGCTTCTGCTTGAACTTGCGCTCGAAGCGCTCGATGTCCTCCGGCGCGTCGAAGCGAGCCATCACGGCCGGCGTGGTCACGCGCAGGGTCTTGCCGGTCTTGGTGTCATGCACGTAGAGATCGGTGCCGGGCTCGCCGAACGAGTTCCAGCGGTAGGCGAGGTAGCGGCCGCTGCGGCTGAACTGGGCGTCCTTCGCACTCTCGCCCTTGTAGGGTTGTGCGCGGAACACCTGCTCCAGCGTCAAGGTCGATGCGGCGGGCACGCTGTCTGCCCCCGCCACGCCGAAGGCGCCAAACAAAGCCGCTGCGAGACAGCTTGCGCGCAGCCAGCGGCCCGCTACATTCTTGCTTCCTGTGGACAAAATCACGCTCCAGTTCCTTCCCGGTTTTGGGCAACCGGGCATTCTAGGAAGCGCTATCGGGTTACCCGTTCGTCACGGCGGAAATGGGAGCAAACTACCGAAGCGGACGACCGCTCGTCGTCGTCTTCAGCCGAAGCATCATGTTTGAAAAAGTCATCGCCTTCGTCGTCCTGATCGCCTGCGTGGTGCTTGCCATCCACATGGCGATGCCTGCCGCACGGCAGCGCTGGATGGAGGCGCGAGCCCGCCAGGCCTGGGCGCGCACGCGCCGCGGCTGGCACTGGCTGGCCGGCTGGCGCCAGCGCCGCGACTTCCGCAAGGTGGCCGAGACCGAAGCCGCCGCCGCCATCAAGCGCGCCCGCAGCGGCAGCCGCATGGTGGAAGGCGAATGGGACGGCAACGTCTACCGGCCCAAAAGCTTCGACGGCAAGAAGCGCGACAAGCGCGATTTGCACTGAGCCCGAGCTGGGCCTGATGCTCAGGCGAAAGCCGGCTCCCGCTCACCGATCTTGAAGCCGGCGACGATGCCTTCCAGGCGCAGTGCCTGGTCCTTCAGGCTTTCCGCGGCAGCAGCCGATTCCTCCACCAGCGCGGCGTTCTGCTGCGTCATCTGATCGAGCTGGCCGACGGCGCCGTTGACTTCGGCGATGCCCTGGCTCTGCTGGCGCGAGGTGGTGCTCAGCTCGGCGATGATGTTGGTCACGCGCTCCACGCTGTGGACGATGTCGTTCATGCTGGTGCCGGCTTCGGACACCTGGCGCGAGCCCTCTTCCACCCGCTCGACGCTGGCGCCGATCAGGCTCTTGATCTCCTTCGCGGCCTCGGCCGAGCGCTGCGCCAGCGAGCGCACTTCGCTTGCCACCACCGCGAAGCCACGGCCCTGCTCGCCGGCGCGCGCAGCTTCCACCGCTGCGTTCAGCGCCAAGATGTTGGTCTGGAAGGCGATGCCGTCGATCGTTCCGATGATGTCGCTGATGCGGCGGCTGGAGGCGTTGATCTGCTCCATCGTCGCGACCACCTGAGCCACGACCTCGCCACCGCGGCGCGCTGCGCCGGAAGCACCGCCGACCAGTTCGTGCGCGCTGACGGCCGCGTCGGCACTGTGCTGCACGGTGCTGGTCAGTTGCTCCATCGAGCTGGCGGTCTGCTGCAGGTTGGTCGCCGATTCCTCGGTGCGCTGGCTCAGGTCCTGGTTGCCGACGGCGATCTGCCGCGAGGCGACGGCGATCGACTGGCTGGTCGAGCGCACATCCACCATCACCGCCTCGATCTTGCCGACGAACTGGTTGAACGAGCGCGCGATGTCGGCGATCTCGTCCTGGCCTTCGGCCTGCAGGCGCTGCGTCAGGTCACCGGTGCCGGAGCCGATCTGGTCCATCGCGTCGCGTACCTGGCCGAGACCCTTCAGCAGCAGGCCGATCGCCAGCGCCGACAGTAGGGCCGCGCCGGCGGCGATCAGCACCAGCGCCACGCCGGCGGTACTCAGCATGTCGCTCAGCGCGGCCAGCGCCTCGCCGCGCTCGGCGGCCAGCACCAGCGTCCAGCCGGTGCCGGGCACCGGTGCGGACTTCAGGAAGAAGTCGTGTTCGCCGATGCGGGCCTGGGCCAGCTCCGTGCCGGCGGCGCGCGCCAGCAGTGCCGCATCCAGCTCGGCCGAGATGTCCTTGGCCGGCTTCAGAGTCAGCGCGGCATCGGGGTGGGCGATGACCTTGCCGTCCTTGTCGACCAGAAAGGCCAGGCCGCTGGCGGTGGGCTTGATCGACTTCATCGTGTCGATGACGTCGTCCAGCGCCACGTCGGTGCCGCCGACGGCGGCGAGCTTGCCGTCGGCGCCCTTGATCGCGCGGGCGAAGGTCACGACCAGCTTCTTCGACGAGGCGGCGATGTAGGGCGCCGTGATGATCGGCGCCTCGGTCTGCTCGGCCAGCTTGTACCAAGGGCGTGCGGTCGGGTCGTAGTCCGCCGCGCGCTGGCGGTCGGGGAAGGAGACCATGCGCTTGTCGGCGCTGCCGATGTAGGCCAGGTCCAGGCGGCCGGACGTCAGGGCCTGCTCCAGCGGCGCGGCCGGGTCGGCCAGCGCGGCGGCGGGCGCCAGCGCGGTGACGATGTCCTGCTGCTTCTTCACCCAGGCACCCATCGCGGCGGCATGCGCCTGGCCGAGGTCGGTCAACTGGGCCTGCAGCTGGGCGCGGGCATGCGAGCGGACGGTCAGGTAGCTGGCCAGCGTGGCAATGCCCACGGCGGCGACGACGATGAGCATGCAGATCGCGATCAGGCGCTGCTTGATGGTTTTGAACATGGGTCCCTCGCGCAGCATCGGATGCCGCTGAATCTTGGCGTTAGGCGAAAGCGCGGATTCTATGGAGCGCCACTCCGCAAACCAAGGGTTAACCCTCAATTGCTCGGCGATTTCATGTGATGAATCACGAAAGGCGAGGTGCACTTACCCCTAGGCCGACAGAGGCGCCCGGCGAGGACCGTTCAGACAATCGAATTCCTTTTGTCGTCAAGCAGTCCTGTCCCCATGAGCATCGTGAACAAGCGTCGGGCGCTGGCCCTCACCGCAGCCCACCTGGCACTCATCGCAGGCGGCTCCGCCGTCGCCCAGGAGGTCGAGCAATGTCAGCGCAAGCTCGGCGTCATGGCCGTCATCGAGCCGCCGCAGGGCTGGAACCACCTGTCGAGCTACGGCCTCGGCTCGCCGGCCTCGCTGCTGCGGCTGATGATCCAGAAGTCCGGCTGCTTCGACGTCGTCGAGCGCGGCCAGGCGATGCAGACGCTGCAGCAGGAGCGCGCGCTGGCCGGCAGCGGCGAGATGCGCCAGGACAGCAATATCGGCAAGGGCCAGATGCAGGCCGCCGATTTCGTGATGACGCCCGACGTGCAGGTCCGCGCCAACGACACCGGCGGCCTCGGCGGCATGCTGGCCGGCAAGCTCGGCATCGTCGGTTCGCTGGTCGGCGGCATGAAGTTCAAGGAGGCGAGCACCAGCCTGCTCGTGGCCGACGTGCGCTCCAGCATCCAGGTCGCCGCGGCCGAGGGCAAGGCGAGCAAGACGGACTTCAACCTGGGCGCGCTCGGCTGGGCCGGCGGCGCCGTGGCCGGTGCCAACGGCTACACGAAGACGCCCGAGGGCAAGATGATCGCGGCCAGCTTCCTCGACAACTACAACAACATCGTCCGCCAGGTGCGCGACCAGGGCAGCCTCGTCCGCACCGGCAGCGCCGCGGGCGAAACCAATGCCGCCGCGTCCACGCAGGCGGGCGCGGCGCCACCGGCCGGAGCGGTGCTGCGACCCAAGATCGCCAACGTCAAGCTCTATGCGGAGCCCAGCCGCTCGGCCAAGGTCGTGGCGACGCTGCAGCGCAGCGACGACCTCGTCGCCAACGGCCAGTTGAAGGACGGCTTCGCCTACGTGGACGCGGCCGACTTCAGCGGCTGGGTCCAGCGCACGCTGCTCAGCCCCTGAGTCACGGCAGGCGCGCAGAATCGGGCGCCATGAATCTCCACCGCCTGGACCTCGTCTCGCTGCAACTGTTCAATCTCGTCGCCCGCAGCGGCAGCATCAGCAAGGTCGCCGAGCTGGCGCTGCTGGCCGTGGGCGCGGCCAGCAAGCGCATCAGCGACCTGGAGGCCGCCGTCGGCGCGCCGCTGCTGGAGCGGCACTCGCGCGGCGCGACCTTGACCGTCGCCGGCTTGGCGCTGCAGCGGCATGCGCAGCGCATCCTCGCCGACGTAGACCAGTTGGAAGCCGACCTCTCCGACTACGCCTCGGGCCTCGTCGGCGTCGTGCGCCTGTGGGCCAACACCTCAGCGGTGACGCAGTTCCTGCCCCAGGACATCGCCGGCTTCATCGCCGCGAACCCCGAGATTCGCATCGAGCTGGAAGAAGAAGACAGCAACGAGATCGTGCTGGCCGTGCTGGACGGCCGGGCCGACTTCGGCATCTTCGCCGACCGCACGCCGGCCATGGGCCTGCAGCTGATGAACTACCGCGACGACCAGTTGGTGATGGTCGTGCCCCCGGGCCACGCGCTGGCCGGCAAGCGCGCGGTGCGCTTCGAGGAAGCGGTCGACTACGACTTCGTCAGCCTGCCCAAGAACACCTCGCTCGCGCGCCGCCTGCAGACCGAGACCGACGCGCTGGGCCGCCGCCTGAAGATGCGCATCCAGGTCCGCAGCTTCGACGCGATGTGCCAGATGGTCGCCGCCGGCCTGGGCGTGGCCATCCTGCCCCGCGAGGCAATCCGCCCGCACCTGAAGTCCATGCACCTGAAGCAGATCGCGCTGGACGATGCCTGGGCGAAGCGGAGGCTGCTGATCGGGGTGCGAGATGCGGCGGCGGTGCCGAAGCATGTGAGGCTGTTGATCGATCATCTCTGTGGATGAGCTCTGCGGTGGAAACGCTCCGCCGGCGCTATCGGAGCCGCGCGACTGAACTTCCGTGCTGCCTAAATCTATTTGTTCGTCGACAAACAGCGAGTTGATAGCCCCGACCCGTTGCAGTCCTATGGTTACCCTGACTGGACGCCCCAAACCTGCAGTTCAACGCCAAAGCGGAGTGTAGATCGCGGCTTGCCGAGGGGACGTCGGCTCGAACGACCAATTGGCCCCTTGGCACTGATCCATTAGGCCTTCTTTCTTGACTGAAAAGTCGAGCCCAAAACTGCCCAGGCTGCCCGTATCCGTGATCGGAACTGCTACCTGAGCGCGATCCACCGTATCCGAAGTTCCAAGCGTAGTTGAGACCGCGGCCCCCCGTGGCCTAGGCCGTCAAATTGACCGGCTCCGCGCGCACGGACGATGCAGATGCGACGCGGCGCTGCTCCTGGCGACTTGCCTATGGCGAACACAAGTCAGCCGGAGAGTGGGAGCCGACCGCATACGGTAATTACGCCTGAACTATTCATGATGGTTCGCCTGCGTTTCTGTTCATACGATTGACGACGGGATGTTGAATTTTTCAGGAGCAACTAATTAATCGACCGTTGGATCAGCATCAACCTCATGCCCCTTTCAATGCCAAGTCAACTGACTTCTGCCTGACTCAATGTACATTGTTTCTGGTATTTATCTTTCATTTGCTGAGGCGTTGAATTGATGCACTTAAAAGATCCACACATAGGGGCCGTATCGCGCAAACCAGTCTTCGATCGAATTATCCCTGACTGCAGACAGAACTACACGACAGGTACGGTCACAGGCGTACCCAGGCGAGCGAATAGGTTGAGCAAAGCCAAACGAACATGCAGTTCCAGCACCCGACACTCGAAGCAGCTTTCTATCAGCAGTTCTCCCAACTGCTCGAGGCAGCGCATCGTGGTCTCGATCAAGCTGCGCCGGTGCCCGCCACGCCAGCACTTCCAAAACCCCCGCCACGCAGCCACCACCGTGGTGCGAACCTGGACGCTCCGGTTGTTAAGCCCCCAGGCATATACGTTCTTGCGCGTCGGAATCAGCGCCATCGCACCGCACTGGGCGATGGCCGCGTAACAAGCTCACGTGTCGTAGGCATCGCCCGCGCCGACGCTGGCAATCGCCCCCTCCGGAGGAAGCGGCTTGAGCAATGCGAGCAGCATGGGCGCGTCGCGTATGGAGTTGTAGTTGAATTCGAACGCGAGTATTTTCGTAGACTATCGGCCTCGGACGAGGGTTTGAGAAAAAATTCAAACGCCTCACACATTACTGAATATCTGAATCACTTCTGCGAGTTCTCACGATGTCAAAAATTCCTAGCTTATGGTTTCGTGTACTCATGGGATTGGCGTCAATATCGTTCGCATCCGCTATGTCAGCCCTGATGATCAGCATACTTATCAATAAAATTAATTTGTCAATATATTTTGGACTATTAATAATAGTCACAATCATACAAGGGGCAAGTGCAATGCTATTGATTCCAATATGCATTTACTTTGTCATTAAACTTAAGAGTGGGCGATTTAGCACATTCGGTTCATTCTGGATCGCCTCCGTCCTTCCGATGATCATAATTTTATGGTCCACAGAACTCAAAGGCGACCTCCACATGCCGCAAAAATATCTTTTCAGCATGATATTTGGCGCACTAATTGCGGCGGCCCTTCAATGTCAACTGTATTTTAGGCAAAGATACTACGGAGCCAAGGAAATTGACTAACAGGAAATTGCAACTTATAGGGGTAACCTTCTTTCTGTGCACCTGCACAATCTTCACAAGTGCATTTGCGGAAGCAAGTTGTAAGACAGAGATTGTCTTCTCCGCTTTCGGTGCCTTTCAAGAGGTGCAACCAGATACATTCGAATTTCGCCCCACCAATATCATAAGGTGGAGTGAACGCTTCTACGGATGGATCATAAAGATGAAAGGCGAAGATAAGCCAATTCAAATTTCTGAGCGCCTATTCCATTCCGCAAATATGGAGAAAGATTCACCCTGGTCAGAGATAAAGCAACAAAATCCTACAAGACAAGAAACTCCGCTAATTGGAATTCTGACCGAGCGCCGACAGATGGATATCGACGACAGCCCCGGAAATTACAAACTAGAAGTCGAACTAAACAACTGCGCAATCGTTACATTTAACTATTCGATCATTAAATAGAAGCAGCAAACAAAAGGAGACAAAACACCCACAAAGCAGCTAATCGCACACACCCATCTCCTGCGCCGAGAATTGGTAGCAGTATATAGTTTTCTCTTTGAGGATAAAAATGGGAACAATCATGAATGGTGGCAAAATCGTAATCGGCAACAACGCTGGTTCGAATATAACCATCGATACTTCGAATAGGTCAGTTACATTCAACAACGCGGGCAGTGCAAGCGTCACATATGACCTTTCAAAAAGTATGACGACGGGCTCATTTAATCTTGGTGTGGTGAACTACACCTTAAATTCGAGCGGTACCGGAACGATGAGTTTTAGTGCCGGTCTTGCCAGTGGAAATATCGCGTTCAATACGAGCGGTACGATTACAGCAGGGCAGATTGCCTATGGCGAGCCCGTAGCAGGTGGATACACCGGAGCAAAGTTCTCCTTCAGTCGCCAAAGCGATGGAACTTATATAGGTAACGGGGGCGCAGGCGTCAGTTGGCCCTCATGGATGGGCTCCGTCGGTACAAATCTGAATGGCAAGACCTGGCAAACTACGGGGAACTTTAATTTGAGTGTCACGGATCCCTGCACATTACTAGGGGGAGCGGCAGGAAACGCCTGTAAAGCCTTGTCAGACGCCGCGCAGAACGGAGGAGTCGCACCTGCAGAGGCCAAACAAATGAAAGAGCTGGAAGTATTTGCTCCGTCGAATGAGAATAGCGTTATTGATGATGCAACATTTGCCGCTGCTTCGAACATTACGGAGTCGGTCAACACCAGTCCATACGTAAGTTTCTCGGGAATGAGCAGTTATGGATATTATGACGAAGGATATATGTGTGCCGTGTAATTTTCTAAATTGATTCACCAGCACCCACAATATAAAAGGAGGGTGCTATTTGGAAGTAGATCAAGCTGTGAAAAATGCAGGCATAAATCCAAATCTGGACTGGGGGCTTCTCTCAATTGTCCACGTCGCGCGCCACCACGAAATATCAACAGACATTACCACACTGCGCCAGAGCACGCCGCATAACGGAGGGCGCTTCTCAAAAGAGGAGCTAACGCTCGCCGCTCGCTCAGTTGGTTTAAAAGCAAAGATTGTTCGACTGACCAAGTCGCGCTTAGCCGACTTACCTTTGCCGGCACTTGTAATAGCAAATGACGGCATGCATCAAATACTTGTAAGCCGGCACAACGAACTTACGACTTTAGCCCCACCGTATACCGCAAGCGGCCGAGTCTCTGAGCCAGACTTACTAAGGATAAGCAGCGGTCATGCCATCATATTCAGCTCCCAAGCGTCGCTCATCGGTGAAGCGAAAAAATTCGACATAACCTGGTTTATACCGTCTATTGTTAAATATAGACGCATACTGTCGGAGGTGTTGGTCACATCTTTTGTACTGCAACTCTTTGGACTGGTATCCCCCATGATGATGCAGGTCATCATGGACAAAGTCTTAGTGAATCACGCGGCAAATACGCTGAAAATCATCTCAATCGCATTGCTGGTTTCGGCTATTTTCGAAGTACTTTTGACTGGCTTCAGAAACTATCTTTTCACACATACGACGAATCGCATAGACGTAGAACTGGGCTCCAAGTTATTTAAGCACTTAGTAGAACTTCCAGTGCGGTATTTTTCTACTCGACGCGTCGGAGATACCGTTGCTCGCGTGAAAGAACTAGAGTCAATCAGAAATTTTCTGACAGGACAAGCACTGACAGCAACAATTGATATTGTATTTTCTGTAGTATTCCTGGCGGTGATGTGTAGTTATTCTACAAAACTCACGCTTGTGGTTCTGCTATCGATGCCCGTCTACTTGATCATATCGCTCGGAATAATTCCGATATTACGAACAAGGCTCCAGCAAAAATTTTTCGCTGGAGCGAATCAGCAAGCCTTTCTTGTTGAAACGGTGTCCGGTGCCGAGACAGTAAAGTCGATGGCGATGGAGCCTCAGTTTCAATATCGATGGAATAAATTGCTTGCGCAGTATGTTAATACTAGCTTTCGCGTGGCGAACTTTGCAAATCTTGGTCAACAATCCATTCAGCTTGTCGGCAAGATTTCAGCTGTTCTTATATTGTACATTGGCGCATCTGAAATTTTTGAGGCAAGGCTGACCATTGGGCAGTTGGTTGCATTTAATATGCTATCGCAGTATATAACCATGCCAATATTACGATTAGCAGGCCTTTGGCAAGAATTCCAGCAAGTAGGAATTTCAATAGACAGGATGGCTGATCTTCTAAACACAAAGACCGAACGACACAAGAGCACCCATACAGCGCCAATGCAAAGTGGGGCCGTGAGCTTTGTGAATGTTTCCTTTAGGTACTCTGATGACAGACCAAACGTTTTGAGCGATATAAGCCTAGAGATTCCAACAGCGACAGTCTTGGGCATCGTCGGCAAGTCCGGATCGGGGAAGAGCACGTTGACAAAGATTCTGCAAAAGTTTTACCGCCCCGATTCCGGAAAAGTATTTGTCGATGGCACAGATCTCTCGTTGATAGATCCAGGGTGGCTTCGATCAAATGTAGGAGTTGTTCTCCAGGAGAATAAATTATTCAACTGCTCGATTCGAGAGAATATAGCAATCGCAAACGTGGGAATGGAGTTCGAGCGAATTGTTAAGGCCTCATCGCTTGCAGGGGCACATGAATTTATTAAAGATTTGCCTGAAGGATACGAAACAATATTGGCCGAAAATGGGGCCAATCTATCGGGCGGACAAAGACAGCGTATCGCAATCGCTAGAGCGCTTGTTAGCGACCCAAAGCTTCTAATATTTGATGAGGCAACAAGTGCGCTCGACTTCGAATCCGAAAGCATTATTCATGCAAATATGGAAGCCATTTCTCAAGGGCGAACCGTAATAATCATTGCGCACCGCTTATCAGCCGTTAGAAATTGCGACAACATAATAGTCCTTGACGAGGGAAGGATAATTGACCAGGGGAATCACGATGAAATGATTCTACGACCCGGGAAATACAGGGATATGCGAGAACATCAAGTCTCTTACTAAGAAATCAATCATGGGATTACTGTTTCGATGTTCAATTTTTGTCGAGCGCATCAAAGATATTGTCAGTCTATCGCGCCGAAATATTGCTGAAACAAATAAGCTCGATTCATCTACAGATCTTGACTTCCTTCCAGCCCACCTAGCGCTACTAGAGCGTCCGGCCAACCCGGCCGCGCGTATATTGGCATCACTAATTGCAGCTATAGCTATTTGCGCAGTATTGGCCAGTTTTTTAGGAAAATTAGACGTTATTGCAATTTGCAACGGAAAACTAGTTCCCACTGGACGAACCAAAGAGATTCAATCTGCGACGTCTGGAGTTATCCGTGCGATCAACGTGGTTGAAGGTCAATATGTTAAAGCAGATGATGTTCTCGTTTTTCTAAATGACTCGAATGTATCGGCGGACACAATTCGTATTCAAGAGAATTTACTAAATTCCCAACTGGCAGTATTTCGAGCAAATGCGATGCTCTCGATGATGTCCGGGGGCAAGATAGTATTAGATAGGATGCGCTTTCCGAGCAATGTATCAGAGGATGAATACAAAGCAACGTTACAACTTATTAGGAATCAATACCAAGAATATATTTCAAAACTTCAATCGCTCAAGAATGATTCGGACGTTAAAAGGCATGAACTCAAGACGCTAATAGTCCAAGAAGAGAAACTTCAGCAAACAATTCCGCTGCTAGAGACGCAGTTTCTAATCGTGCAGGACATGCAACTAAAGCAATATGCCAGCACCCTTGAAATGTTAGACAAGAAACAGAATTTCATTTCCGCAAGAAGTGAGCTGGAGGTAATAAGGAGTCGCGAAGGTGAACTTCAAGATGCGCTAAAGAAAACAGACATCGAGGCCGAGCAACTGCAATTCCAGCTTCGAAAAGAGCTCTATGACAGCTTGTCTAAGGCGCAGCACGACGAGATAGCGATAAAAGCTGAGCTAAGTAAATTGGCAATTCGAAAGTCACAAACCGAGATCAAAGCACCAATTTCTGGAATGGTACAACAGATATCCGCGAATACTATTGGCGGAACACTGTATGCTGGACAAGTGGTAATGCGAATAGTACCCAACGAATCTTTGGAAGCCGAAGTATTCGTGGAAAATAAGGATGTTGGTTTTCTTAACGTTGGCCAACAAGCCAAAGTCAAGTTGGAACCCTACCCATTTACGAGATATGGGTATTTGACAGGAATAGTGAAATCTATCTCCGCAGACAGCGTTGCCGACAAGAAGAATGGGCGTGGATTTCTAGTACGCATCCCACTCAATCAAACCAACATTCAGTATCGCGGAACAGCATTGAAGCTAAGTGCTGGCATGAACGTGACGGCTGAAATATTAACTGGCAAGCGCACCGTTGCATCATATTTCTTAGATCCGCTTTCCGACGGAGTGGGAGCTAGCTTTGGAGAAAGATAGGCATTTGCATCCATATCGCCGCTCATACACGAAGTGGATACACCTCCTGGCCGGCATTTTGGTCTTGGCATTTGCTACTACTTCATCTGCCCAATCCCGAGACAACGAGCTGCGCCGGGTGCAGGAAAGATCGCAAGTTGGTGTCGATTGTGACGTTGAGACTGGAGGCTCAATAGATCTATTTAAGGCCCTTCGCCTTAGCTTGTGTCGCAATGGTGTCTTAGCCGGCAAGAAGGCCGCAATTGACTCAGCGTTGAGCGAACTAGAGTTGTCCAAGGCTGAGGCCTATCCAATCCTCAAAGCATCGGCGCAGTACAACGATGGCAAGCGATGGACGGAAATTTCCGACATCCCGGAGTTCAGCAATATTCATAAAACGAACGGACCTGGCATGTCCGTCAATCTTTCCTGGACGGCATACGATTTCGGTCATCAAAAGGCCGGACAGAAAGCAGCGGCCGCGAAATTAGATGGTAGCCGTTTCGACTATCAGTCCGCATTGCTATCAAATTTCAAAAAGCTTTCCGGCGACTATTTTAAGCTATACAGCGAGATTCTCGCGACAGATTATTTGCGCGAACTCGTTTCCCTTGCTGAAAGTACGTTGAAGATGGCCACATCTCGTTCGAAGGCGGGCACAGCTACTTTAGTCGAAAAAATTGCCGCCGAGGCCGGATTAATTCGTGCAAAAAGTACATTCGACTCAGCGAATCTTAGTGTCCGATTTTCTCGCAGTAGATTAGCGTCAAGTCTTGGAATAGGCGCAGATTTCAAGCTAGCTACAAATCTTCAAAGTCTCCTTTCCGAAGGGGATATCGATAGATTTCTCTTGCAATTTGGCCCGGAAAATGAAGTATATCGTCACCCGGACTACCTAAGCGCAAAAAGCGCAACTGAGGCTGCGAGAGCGCGATATGAACAAATTCGCTCCGAAGCATATCCCACCGTGGCCGTTAACTCTGCGTTGAATTATAACGGACAGCCGATAACTTCAAATCCGGGCTCTCCCCCGCTCTCTGGGAAAATATACGAATGGAGCGTCCAACTACAAATATCAGTTCCTATATTTGACAGAGGTGAGAATGCGCGGCTGTCGAAGGCCCTCGCGGAGTTGAACAAGGCGATGGCGGCCGAGGACGAAGTCAAACAGGCTCTGATAGAAGCCGCTGTTTCCGCCGCCGAAGACCTTAGAGAGGCCGCTCATGAGAAGAGTGTTAGCTCGCAAATGCTTGAGCAAATGAAGAAATCACTCGAAGCGGCAGAAGAGCGGTATCGCAACGGCCTTGGCAGTGTAAGCGAGTTCAATACCGCCCAAGATGCCTATATATCGGCAGCGCGTCAGATGGTTAACAGTCAAGCAAACTTGCCTGATAAGTATATGAAATACTGTTTGCAAATTGGATATCTGCCGGCGGATCTCTAGCACCTTAACGAATAAAAACAGCAAATGAAAGAGCTAATTACGGCAAGGCGGCTATTTGATGAGTTCAACTTCGGCCTGAACGTCAACTTTGCGGATTCAATGCTGGGCTGCTTTTTTGAAATTCATTGTGATAATACAAATTGGAACTCAATCGCTCTTCAACCATATCTATCACTTATCGAAGCTCTACTGAGTCGCGACGATCTGCAAGTTTTCTTCGATAAATTCGGTCGCCGGGCGGGCCATGCGATTTGTTCCGAACTAGATGATGCTGCTCACAACGACATTTTGGAAAATCGGAGATTTCCAGTCACTCCGGAATCATTCAGGCGCCCCGGAAAGCTATGGTGCCTTGATTTTCAGGCAAATCACGGCCTGTTTCTAGAAATAATTGCGAATTCTATTCAAATATTTGCAAACTCGGCGACGGAAGTTCGCTACATAAGAGACAAAGGTCGGCTTAACTCTGTAAGGTCTTACAATAAAAATAAGTTAATCCTGTTAAAAAGAAAAGTTGAGCGCCGCACAAGTTTGCTACCGCCAATTGATTTATTTCGAGACGCTCATCCATTTCAAAAAGAGATTGAGAGTAAATTCCTCACATACACATTCTCTGGGCGACTTTTGAAATTCTTATCCCAGAATAAATTTCATTCAATTCTAAGCATAGCCACCATTAGTGAACGAATCAAATATTCAATTGCGCTTGGTCAATTTAAAATTTATTTAAATGAACAAAACGAAATAGTTGGCTATTTGAGTTGGATGTGGGGAGATAAAACTACTGATGAGGCGAATAATTTTCGTCGACCCACGCATTTGCATGACTGGAACGACGGCCGTACCTTTTTCGTGGCCGATGTTGTAAGCAGATTGGAATGGCAGCATCAAGTTTTTGATGATCTGGCTCACAATTTATTTCCGGAAATCAATGAGATCGGCTTTCTTCCCCTAGAAGGGTCAAATACTTGGCAA
Organism: Roseateles agri; assembly: GCF_034043675.1. Classification (NCBI taxonomy): domain Bacteria; kingdom Pseudomonadati; phylum Pseudomonadota; class Betaproteobacteria; order Burkholderiales; family Sphaerotilaceae; genus Roseateles; species Roseateles agri. The sequence continues at coordinate 344,277 of NZ_JAXCLA010000002.1, forward strand.
GTTTATTCAAGAGACCGAGAGCAAGATCTAAGGGAGATAAACAGGTTTATCCAGGTCGTCGAAAACTGGTAGATGGATCCTTGACATGAATCCAATAGACGGGATGTTAAGTTCTGAGCTTTCGAGTGAATTTTTTTCCGAAAGCATGGGGCACTTAGCAGTAAGACTCACTCACCTTCCGAACGCTCGCGTGCTGTGGATCAATCCACGGTATTCAAAAATAGATCCCACACCAGCTTCACGGTTGGCACCGAATGAGTATGTCGACCACATAAAGGAAACGTGTGCGAAAAGAATTTTCCATGCATTTTCCGAAAATATTGCAAGCCGCTCTAGTGTCGGAATCGCGGACAGGTACGGCGGATCAGGAATTGGAAACAATGGCGGCAGTGGTCGAGCATGCGTTATTGACGGCTACTCAATTAAGGGCATTGGTCGTACGCCACTGGTTGGAAATTCTAAAAGCACAACGCACATTTCTGGTGATTTTTTCCTTGAAGAATGCATTCGCGAAACAATCTTCGGGGAGCTAGTCGATGCGGAGTTCCCCTATGGAGCAATTCCAACGCTGGCAATTTTGGACACGGGCCAAGTCGAATTTTGGGATGCTGGTCGCCGCCGTGTTTTCGAACGCAGATCGCTGATGGTTCGGCCAAGCTTCTTGCGACCCGCGCACTTTATGCGAGCCCCAATGTTCCTGAGCATGAATCCATGCGAGGGGTCACTAGACTCTCAACGCGTAAAACTAATGCTCAAGAAGCTGAGCTTATTAAACGGGCCTGAAGCCGGTCTGGGCTTGGTTCGAAGTTTGGCAAATCGCTGGGCGAAGCAACTGGCCTATGCATATATTCACAGAATTAGTCTTGGAGGGCCGAGTCCATCTAATATCTCAATTTCTGGGCAAATGGTCGACTTTGGAGGCGCCTCGGCACTACGAAGTTTAGCCCAAATATGCACGCAATTGGATATTCCCGCCACGGGCCAGGAAATATTTAGAATGCTTCAAGAAGTGCGTGTGCTTGTTACTTTCGTTTGCAAGAACACGAGCAACTCAAAGGGCGAAAGCGGCATTTCTGAAGAAATATTCAAAGAGGCTCATGGCAATTATTTTCACACCATCTCTATTGAATTGCTTCGTCTATGCGGACTAACAGGACATCAGGCTGAGAAGGCGCTGGCATCCCAAAATAGCAACTCGATTGCACGTTCGATAAATATTCTAATATCGCATTACAGAACCGAACATGTTGCAATGTTTGGGGGAGAGGTAGGAAAACTGTCGTTCGATCTGATCAGAATCTGGGACGAAACACCTCCATGGCATTTGAGCCCGCTCAAAGCTGACATTCTGAAAATGGGGCAACTATTTCCAGCGAGTATTGACTATCCATTGATTTGGAAGCAACGTTGTCGTTGGCGCTGCAAAGACAGAGCACGACTTGACAGAGATTCATTGAGATGGCGTATTTATGACAGCCTTGAAGATCTGTATCAAAAGGACATGCTCAACCAAGACGGCGTGACTTCGTTAATTCAGAATGAGGTTCTTGCGGCGCGCGTAGATAGCAAGATTGATTTTGATGCGCAGTCGATCGTCGGGTTTAGGATTAGCGATGGAGATAGTTTCGTTCAACTGGTGAACATGTATACCGACAGCCAGACGGAAGTGCTAGAGCGCCATTCAAAGTCTTACATCACAGTCGCAAATCCGCTCGATTAGCTACAAGCATGCGAGAGCGCTGCACTGGAAGATTGACCAGCTTCGCCGGCAATTCGAACAGTTGAGAGCAGTCGAGAAATACCAGTATCGCAAGACGAGGATATAGGGGAATCGAGTTGTCAAAGCTATTTTTTTTGACTGAGAGGAAAGCCGCTGTAAGAGGAGAGGCGGCCGTCATGTATCAAGTCGAGCGTCGCTTGCAGTCAGGGCATCCCCGCCGAGATGTCGTCAAGTCCAACTCTGATTTTTATTATACAAATTTTTCTGTATAAATGTGATTGAACAAAATAACCCGATTAGCGCATCTGAAAATCCAGTTTGTGGCGCCTACGACTAGCCCGTCCTACTTTCTGTAAATTTACCATATTCGTCGAAAATTCACTGTCTCGCGCAGCTCATTTGCCGTCTCTTGCACATCTGACAAAACTGCTGAATATTTGACAACACACAAAACTGGAGCACACATTGATTCGCCCCGATGTTGTTAGAAAATATCGCTTTAGAGCAATATGTTACCTTTCATGCACAATGGTACTTTGGATTACGGCATTCACACTAGCAATCAAATTCACCCCAGCGAATAGTCTGGTTGTCACTTCAATTGCCGCGTTATGTTTGTTGGTTACTGGTTTTAACTACGCAGGTGCTTTTACCACCCTCTGTGCGGCCACCTTATTCAGAAACGAGGCTACACGATTCAATCTTGAGGCTGACATTTCTAGTCCGCGAAAGACAATTGTTGTAATTCCCTGCCTGCTTTCTTCAAACCGCGTGATTGATTCGCTACTTCAGTCGCTTCTAGATCACTACAACTCCTCTAAATCCGATGTAGCGGCGTTCATATTGCTGGCTGACTTCGCTGATGCTAAAAGGATGGATGAGGGAATTTTGAATTTGGATGCCGCCCTCTTAGAGCGAGCTATGCATGGCATTGACAAGCTGAATCAAGAATATTGCAATGTTTTTGGTATTTTGGTTAGACAGCGGATCTGGGCGCCGGCCGAATCTGCATGGATGGGTCGTGAACGAAAAAGAGGGAAGCTAGAGGCGCTCAATAAATTCCTGGTCGACTCGGCAGAATGCGAATTTGACATTGTCAAATGCGATCTGACACTCCTTGCAAACGTCGACTATGTTCTTACACTTGATGCAGATACGGTCCTCCCTGAAGGCGTCGCCAAGGGGCTCATATCAACCGCTGCGCTGCCCTCAAACTCTGAGTACACCATCATTCAACCAGGTGTAAGAAGGTGCCTTAATGAGCCAAAAAGTGTTTACCAGTGGCTAACAACATCGCCATTCCCTCCATTGAGCATATTGCAAGGAATCTTTGGTCACAGTAAGTTTGTTGGAAAGGGGCTCTACAAGGTTCGCGACTTCAATGCGCGGACGGAAAATGTTTTTCCGAGCAACTGGATACTTAGTCATGACGTATTGGAGAGCATTCATGTGCGCGTTTTGACAATCGACGAATCATGCATACTCGAATCCAATCCGGAATCTTTTGAGGAAGCGTGCGTGCGCCTGCACAGATGGTATCGAGGTGATTGGCAGAATATTCCGTGGAGTCTACCTTCGAGCATTCGCTATTCAATAAGAGAATTCAAATCACTTAGAAGATTTCGTGTGGGATTCGTTGGCGCATGGACGATTTTTGACTTGATAATGCGATCTATTCATGCTCCGTTCTTAATGATCCTCATATGGATTTCTTGCCTGTGTAAAGGGGGCAAGACATTCCTTTTGATCGTCTTGGCGCTGGAATTTTTGCTCGCTTTCATCACTTTTTTATCAAAATACTTGCGCGGCGAAGAGGAAGCTTGGCATAGCAGAACATTTTGCGTACTTTTGGGGGCTACTTTTTTTCTGATGGCCCTCCCGGCTCACGTTGTGATGGCTGTCGATGCCGCAACGCGTTCGTTTTGGCGAATGTTTATAAGTGGACGTTTTCGGTTGCAGTGGAAGGCAATGGCTGAATTTAAGATTGAGAAATCCACCCAGAGGTATCATTTTTGGACATTTACTCCTGCCCTGATTTTTGGATTAGCATTAACTCTTGCATCTCTATTTAAGCACTTTATTCCGGGCGCACTCATTGGAGTTTTATGGCTGATTTTTCCATTCTTGACCTCGCTTCTGGAAAAAATCAGAGTTGCTCCGCACTTGCAGGGCAACTACCCTAGAAAATATTGATCCGATAGTATGCGCAAACACGCATCTTTTAATAGCTCGTCGTTTTTCTGCCGTATCAGAGCTTGATACGGACGACTGTAGCGCTCAACCGTCAAGGATAAGGGAGCTTGGTAGAAATGGCGAAATTGATGCTACTCGTCGCGTTCAAGAAAAATTCCCTCAACAGGGTGAACGACGATTGGGTAAGTCGCCACTTTACGAACGCCGGGTACCGCTAGGGGTCTGAAGTGCTCAAAGGCTCCTCAGGCGTCTTCAAGCGCCCGCGACATGCCGCGGACGGTCGGCCGAGCTAATAATCGCTTAAGTTCTAGCGAGCGAGTGCGAGAGCTGGCACGACGGGCACAGCGAATACAGGTGCGGCAAGGCCCTCGAAGCCCGGACGGAGCACCGCTCGCAGTGAGCCCGCGGACGTTGTAGCTGGTTCGCACGGCACAGCGTGCGACGGTATCGCCTGTGACACCCTGCGGCCAGTAGCCAGTCGAACGTGCCGTGATGCGGCAATCAGTTTTCGCTCGCCAAGGAGATGTCAGCAGCATCTAGCGATCTACGCCAACCACCCAAGGGCAAACCCTCCCCCGCTTTCACCATCCACGAAAGCTGCTTGGCAAACACCGTCATTCCGCCGCGGCGGCCCGACTTCCAGAATGGCCGCACAGAACGGACATTACGGAGACAAGACCATGGCCATCTCGATATCCGCCGGCAGTGCCGGCGCTGCTGCTGCATCCGCCGACGAACAGAGCGTCGTCCGCAAGGTCGCCTGGCGGATCATGCCGCTGATCATGGTGTGCTACCTGTTTGCGTTCTTCGACCGCATCAACATCAGCTTCGCCAAGTTCGCGCTGCAGAGCGACCTGCACCTCAGCGATACCGCCTACGGCCTCGGCGCTGGCCTGTTCTCGCTGGGCTACGTGCTGCTGGAAGTGCCGTCGAACATGATGCTCTACAAGGTCGGCGCGCGGCGCTGGATCACGCGGATCATGGTGTCCTGGGGCATCGCCACGGCGCTGATGGTGTTCGTCAACACCGACTGGCAGTTCTACTTGCTGCGCTTCATCATCGGCGCGATGGAAGCGGGTTTCGCGCCGGGCGTGCTGTACTACCTGACGCTGTGGTTCCCCGCTGCGCACCGCGGGCGCATCACCTCGATGCTGTTCCTCGCCTCGGCCTTCGCCGGCCTGTTCGGCGCGCCGACGGCGGGCCTGGTGCTCAAGCACATGGACGGCCTGATGGGCATGGCCGGCTGGCACTGGCTGTTCCTGGTCGGCGGCCTGCCCTGTATCGCGCTGGGTGGCCTGGTATACGGCCTGCTGAAGGACCGCATCCAGGATGCGCAGTGGCTGACGCCGGCGGAGCAGCAGTTGCTGTCCAGCCGCATCGCCGAGCAAAACCGCCACATCGGCAACCACTCGCTGCTGGGCGCGCTGAAGTCGCCGGGCTTCCTGATGCTGGGCCTGATCTACTTCCTGATCCAGATCGCTTCCTACGGCCTGAACTTCTGGGCGCCGCACCTGATCCGCGCCTCCGGCGCCACCGACCCGACAGTGATCGGCCTGCTGACCGCCGTGCCCTATCTGTGCGGCGCGATCACGATGGTCGTCGTCGGTCGCATGTCGGACGCCAGCGGCCAGCGCAGCCGCTTCGTCGCGGCGCTGATCGGGCTGGCCGCGGTGGGCTTCGTCGTCGCCGGCGTGTTCGACAAGAGCACGGTGATGGTGGTGCTGGCGCTGGCCGTGATGGGTACCGGCGTGGTCGCCTCGATCCCCGCCTTCTGGGCGCTGCCGCCCAAGCTGGTGACCGGCGCCGCGGCGGCCGGTGGCATCGCGCTGATCAACACGCTGGGTCAGTTGGGCGGCATCGTCAGCCCGGTGATGGTGGGCCGCATCAAGGATCTGAGCGGCAGCACGACGCCTGCGCTCTACGTGATCGCCGCGCTGAGCCTGCTGTGCGCCGCTATCCTGATGTGGGCCCTGCCCGCCGGCCTGAAGCATCGCGAAACCCGTTGATTCCGGAGAGACACACACCATGAGCAGTACCACGCCCGCCGCGCTGCAAGGCCTGCGCGTGATCGAGATGGGCCAGCTGATCGCCGGCCCCTTCGCCGGCAAGACGCTGGCCGAGTTCGGCGCCGAGGTGATCAAGATCGAGGCCCCCGGCGCCGGCGACCCGCTGCGCAACTGGCGGCTGATCCAGGACGGCACCTCCGTCTGGTGGCAGGTGCAGTCGCGCAACAAGCGCTCGATCGCGCTGGACCTGCGCCACCCCGAGGGCCAGGACATCGCCCGCAAGCTGATTCAGGAAGCGGACGTGCTGATCGAGAACTTCCGCCCCGGCACGCTGGAAGGCTGGGGCATGGACTACGAGACGCTGTCGGCCCTCAATCCCGGCCTGATCATGCTGCGCATCTCCGGCTACGGCCAGACCGGTCCCTACCGCGACCTGCCCGGCTTCGGCGCGATCGGCGAGGCCATGGGTGGCCTGCGCCAGCTCACCGGCGAGCCCGGCCGCGTGCCGGTGCGCTGCGGCATCTCGATCGGCGACACGCTGGCCGCGCTGCACGGCACGATCGGCATCCTGACGGCGCTGTACCACCGCAAGGTCAACGGCGGCCGGGGCCAGGTGATCGACGTGGCGCTGAACGAGGCGGTGCTCAACGTAATGGAGAGCCTGATCCCCGAGTACAGCGCCTTCGGTGCGGTACGCGAGGCGGCCGGCAGCGCACTGCCGGGCATCGCGCCGTCGAACGCCTACCGCTGCACCGACGGCTTCGTGCTGATCGCCGGCAACGGCGACAGCATCTTCAAGCGCCTGATGCAGACGATCGGCCGGGAAGACCTGGGCAACGATCCCGCGCTGGCCGACAACGCCGGCCGCGTGGCCCGCGTCGCCGAGATCGATGCGGCCATCGAGGCCTGGACCCTGGAGCAGCCGGTCGAGCGGGTGCTCGCGCGGCTGGGCGAGGCCCGCGTGCCGGCCGGCAAGGTCTACACCGCCAAGGACATCGCCGAGGACCCGCACTACCGCGCCCGCGACATGATCCTCAAGCAGCAGACCCGCGACGGCCACGAGCTCGAAGTGCCCGGCATCGTGCCCAAGCTGATGGGCACGCCGGGCGGCATCCGCTCCTCCGCGCCGGGCCTGGGCGACGACACCGATGCGGTGCTGGCCGAGGCTGGTTTCTCGGCGCTGGAAATCGCGGCGCTGCGCGCCAGCAAGGTGGTGGCATGAGCAACGGCACCGTGAGCCTTTGGAACGGCGAAGGCCGCCGCATCCACATCCAGGAAGTCGGCACCCGCGACGGGCTGCAGGCCGAGGAGGCCTTCGTGCCGACCGAGGACAAGATCGCGCTGGTCGATGCGCTGTCGGCCACGGGCCTGGCGAAGATCGAGGTCACCTCCTTCGTGTCGCCGAAGGCGATCCCCGCGCTGCGCGACGGCGAGCAGGTGATGCGCGAGATCACCCGCGTGCCGGGCGTCGTCTACAGCGCGCTGGTGCCCAATATCCGCGGCGCCGAGCGCGCGATCGATGCCAACACCGACGAGTTCAACCTCGTGATGTCGGCCAGCGAGAGCCACAACCTGTCCAACCTGCGGATGACGCGGGCGCAGTCGTTCGCGGCGCTGTCCGAGGTGAGCGCGCTCGCGCGGCAGGCCGGCGCGGCGGTGAACGTTTCGCTGTCCTGCGTGTTCGGTTGCCCGATGGAAGGCGACGTGCCGGAGGCGACCGTGCTCGACTGGTGCGCCCGCTACATCGAGGAACTGGGCGCCGGCGGCGTCACGCTATGCGACACCACCGGCATGGCCTTCCCCACACAGGTCGCCGCGCTGACACGCGCCTTCCGCGCGCGCTGGCCGCAGACGGAGCTGACCCTGCACTTCCACAACACCCGCGGCCTGGGCCTGGCCAATGTGATGGCCGCCATCGATGCCGGGGCCGACCGCTTCGACGCCTCGCTGGGCGGCATCGGCGGCTGCCCCTACGCGCCGGGCGCCAGCGGCAATGTCTGCACCGAGGAGATCGTCCACGCGCTGGCGCTGATGGGCTACGACTGCGGCGTGGACCTGGAGCGGCTCGTGAGCGCGGCGAAGCGACTGCCGCCGCTGCTCGGCCACGACATCCCGAGCCAGATCGTCAAGGCCGGCCGCCGGCTGGACCTGCATCCGCGGCCGGCCGACTTCGAGGCGATCCGCGAACGCGCGCTGGGACGGGCCTGAGCCTGACTTACCAGCTGACCTCACGCTCCGGCGTGGCGCTGATCTTGTGGATGCTCAGGTCCGCGCCGTCGAACTCCTCTTCCTGGCTCAGGCGCAGGCCGAGCGTGCGCTTGAGCAGGCCGTAGACAACGAAGCCGCTGGCCAGTGCCCAGAGCACGCCGGCCAAGGTGCCGATCAACTGGGCCGAGAAGCTGACGCCGCCCAGGCCGCCCAGCGCCTTGGTGCCGAAGATGCCGGCGGCTATGCCGCCCCAGGTGCCGCACAGGCCGTGCAGCGGCCAGACGCCCAGCACGTCGTCGATCTTCCAGCGGTTCTGCGTCAGCGTGAACATGAAGACGAAGATCGCCGCGGCGATGCCGCCCACCACCAGCGCGCCGATCGGGTGCATCAGGTCGGAGCCCGCGCACACGGCCACCAGGCCGGCCAGCGGCCCGTTGTGGACGAAGCCCGGATCGTTGCGGCCGGCCACCAGCGCCACCAAGGTGCCGCCGACCATGGCCATCAGCGAGTTGACGGCCACCAGGCCCGAGATCTTCTCCAGCGACTGCGCGCTCATCACGTTAAAGCCGAACCAGCCCACGCAGAGCACCCAGGCCCCCAGCGCCAGGAAGGGAATGCTCGACGGTGGATGGGCCGACATGCCGCCGTCCTTGCGATAGCGGTTGGCACGGGCGCCGAGCAGGAACACGGCCGGCAGCGCGATCCAGCCGCCGACCGCATGGACCACCACGCTGCCGGCGAAATCGTGGAACTCCGCGCCGGTCCTCGCGGCCAGCCAGTCCTGCAAGCCGAAGTGCCGGTTCCAGGCGATGCCTTCGAAGAACGGATACACGAAACCCACGATCACGGCGGTGGCCAACAGCTGCGGCCAGAACTTGGCGCGCTCGGCGATGCCGCCCGAGATGATGGCCGGGATCGCCGCGGCGAAGGTCAGCAGGAAGAAGAAGCGCACCAGTTCGTAGCCGCCCTTCTGCGCCAGCTGGTCGGCACCGACCATGAAGTGCGTGCCGTAGGCGACCGCATAGCCCACGATGAAGTACGCCACCGTCGACACGGAGAAGTCCACCAGGATCTTGACCAGTGCATTGACCTGGTTCTTGCGACGGACCGTGCCCAGCTCAAGAAAGGCGAAGCCCGCGTGCATGGCGAGCACCATCATGGCGCCCAGCAGAATGAACAGGACGTCTGCGCCCTGCTTCAGTGCATCAAAACCCATTACGACCCCAAAAATTGCTTAAGTTGGTGCATGACAAGACCCCAACAGGGGTCGCACCAAGTTACAGCAACATGTGGGCCAAATTGGGGCTCCAGGTGGATGGATGCACTCGATCGGTGATTTCGCCCTGCGGGCTCAGGGCGTGTGCTCGTGCGGCGGGCCCATGCTGCGCGCGCAGAACTGCTCGACGTTGGCGAGCGCCGTGTCGCAGTAGACGTTGATCCGCTCCCGGCTGTGGGCCCCCTCGTCGGCGAAGGCTTTCATCTGGCGATGGAAGTCCTGCCTGTAGGCGGCCGAGGCCCGGATCTCCGCGGCCAGCTTGGTGTCGACCTTGCCGCAGGCGCGCACCGGATCGAGGCGGCGCTGGAATTCGCTGCGGCGGCCCGGCTCGTTCTTCGAGCAGATCGCCACATCGGTGTCGAAGCTGGCGAAGCCGTGGGCGGTCGGCGTGTAGTTGACGGCTTGTACCGCTCCCGCGGCCGATAAAAGCGCTACGGCGAAGAGGACAACCCTCACGCGAGCCGACGCAGGGTGTCGTCCGAGGCCGAGCGCTTCACTTGCAGCTTCATGAACACCAGCTCCTCCGTCGACGACGAAGGCACCGGCACGAAGCCGAGCTTGGCGTACATCCGGACCGCATCGGTGTTGTCGCGGTAGGCCCGCAGGGTCACGGTGCCGGCGCCGGTGTCCTTGACCGCGGCCGCCACCAGCAACTGGCCGAGCTGCTTGCCGAGGCCCGTGCCGCGCAGCTTCGGCGAGACAATGATGCGGCCCAGGTGCACCTGCCCCGGCGTGGCCTCCCAGTACTGGCCGAAACCGCAGGCGCCGCCGTAGTCCTTGTCGACCATCGTCATATTGACGGCGCCACTGCCCGGCACCGCCAGGTCCTGGGCCAGGCGCTCGCCCTTCAAGGGGAAATGCAGGCGGGGGCCAGCCCAGCGCTGGCAGGCGGTGGCGTCGGCCACCCAGGAGGCAATGAGCGGGTAATCGGCGGGCTCGGAAGGGCGAAGCGAGGCGGTCATGACGGTTCCTACTACGAATTCGTGAACTGTCGATGAATCTACTCCAGTGCGCGGGCCTTCCGGCAGCGGCACTGACCCTGAAGTGGGTGTAAGCAACACCCGCGAAATCGTGTCAGGCCAGGCCGGCCTTCTCCAGCGCGCTGAGGATGTCCGCCGCCTTGTCCTTCAACTGCTCTTCCTTGGCCAGCTTGGTCAGCGCCTTCAGCGAATCGGCCTTGTCGCCGCGCAGCATCGAGGCGATAGCCGTCTCGAGCAAGTCCTTGTCCTTGATGCCCAGCCTCTTGCTGTCCGCGCTGGCGTTCCTGGCTGCGATCTTCTTGATCTCGGGCTCGTTCTGCTGCTCGACCCAGGTCTTGAAGGACACGTCGTCGACGATCTTCGGCCGGATATTGGTCTTCAGCAGCGATTCGCACTCGTCGTCGATCTTGCCGACGGCCTTCTTCGCCTTGCTCTTGTCCTCGGCCTTGATCGCGTCGGCCAGTTCCTTCTGGAGCGAGGAGGCGATGTTGACGTCGTTGTCCTTGACGAACTTCGTGTACAGGTGCTCGGGGTCGCGATTCTTCTCGTTCAGGTAGCTGAACTGCTCTTTCGCCAGGCCCTTGGTCAGCGCCTTGTTGACGGCATTGAACAGGGTGTTGTCCTTCTTGATCTCGGCGAAGCTCATCTTGGACACTTCGGTCGCGTACACGGCCACGGTCTTGATCGGCATGTGGGTCCCCTTGTTGTGTCAGCCGATGCTAGCCGTTATGCCGTGCGCTGCCCATCGGGGTTGCGCACCGGTCCTCAGCTCAGCCCCGCCAACTGGCTCACCAACGCCGCATCCGCCACGCCGGTGGCCACCAGGCCTTGCGCGGTCTGGAAGTCCCGCACCAGCTGGCTGGAGGTCTTGCCGAACACGCCGTCGGCGACGACGGCCATGCCCTGGTCGGACAGGCCCAGCTGCAGCAGGCGCACGTCCAGGCCGCGGGCCATCGGGCTGACCAGCGCCAGCGAGCGCGTGCCCGGCTGCGGGCCGTCGTAGCAGCCGGCCGGCGTGGCCTGCAGGGCCGTCAGGTCGATCTCGTTGCCGCGCACGACGAAGGGCAGCGGCAGGCCCCACAGGTCCTGGGCAATCAGCCGCTCGAAGGCTTCCATCCGGTAGACCGTCTTGCGCAGCAGCGCATTGGCGTTCGTGGCCAGCCACTGCTTGCGCTGCGCCACATAGGCCGTCACCCACGCACGCTCGCCCGCCTGGGCGGGCTGGCCCTGGGCTGCAATCGTGAGGTCGCGGATGCGCGCCCAGGAGCCGTGCACCCAGCTGTCGTAGACGACGGCCGTGCCCAGCGCGGTGGTCAGCCCCAGCTTCTCCGCCGCGCGGGCGGCGGGCTGCCAGTAGGTCTCGTCGAAGAAGCTGTCCTGCGTGTCGCGCATCACCGGATCGTCGGCACAGGCGCGCAGCAGGTTCTGCAGCTTGGTTTCCGTGTCCAGCGCCAGGTCGCGCTGCTCCACGCGCGGCAGCCAGGGACTGAGCCGCGCGCCGAAGCGCGCGCCGGCATTGCCGCAGTACGCCGTCAGCAGCGTGTTGAGGTTGCCAGAGCCCAGCGTTGTCTGCGAACGGCCGTAGGTCAGGTGGCCGGTATCGCCGCTCAGCACCGTCACGCTGCCGTAGTCGCCGCGCACGCTGCCGGTCTCGAAGATGTTGACGATCGCCTGGGCGGCGCGGACCTGGGTGGGGGTGAGGCTCATGGAGTGGAATGTCGCGGCGATCATTCGCCGCGACATCCACAAGCTTGACTACCGGGCGAGCACGGGCGCCAGGGCCTGGCCCGAATGGCTGCCCGAGGCCACCACCTGCTCCGGCGTACCGGCCACGACGACACGGCCGCCGGCGGTGCCGCCTTCGGGGCCCAGGTCGATCACCCAGTCGGCCTCGGCGATCACGTCGAGGTCGTGCTCAATGACGACGACCGAGTGGCCGCCGGCCACCAGCCGGTGCAGCACGCGGATCAGGCGTTCGACGTCGGCCATGTGCAGGCCCACGGTCGGCTCGTCCAGCACGTAGAGCGTGTGAGGCGCCTTCTGGCCGCGGCGGGTCACGTCGTCGCGCACCTTGACCAGTTCGCTGACGAGCTTGATCCGCTGTGCCTCGCCGCCCGAGAGCGTGGGGCTCGGCTGGCCCAGGGTCAGGTAGCCCAGGCCCACGTCCTGCAGCAGCTTCAGCGGATGCGCGATCGAGGGCATCGAGGCGAAGAACTCGACGGCCTCGTCCACCTCCATCTGCAGCACGTCGCCGATGCTCTTGCCGCGCCAGGTGACGCCCAGGGTTTCCGGGTTGAAGCGCGCGCCGTGGCACTGGTCGCAAGGCACCTTGACGTCGGGCAGGAAGCTCATTTCGATCGTCCGCATGCCCTGCCCCTCGCAGGCCGGGCAGCGACCCTCGCCGGTGTTGAAGCTGAAGCGGTTGGACGCGTAGCCGCGCGCCTTGGCCTCCAGCGTCTCGGCGAACAGCTTGCGGATCGCGTCCCAGAAGCCGATGTAGGTGGCCGGGCAGGAACGCGGCGTCTTGCCGATCGGCGTCTGGTCGACCTCCAGCACGCGGTCCACCTGCTCGTGGCCCTCGATGCCGGCGCAGCCGATCCAGCGCGAGGGCGCCTTGCGCAGCGGCACGGCCACCGCCATGTTCGCCAGCAGCACGTCGCGCGCCAGGGTGCTCTTGCCGGAGCCGGAAACGCCGGTGACGGCGACGAGCCGGTGCAGCGGCACGTCGATCGTCACGTGCTGCAGGTTGTGCAGAGTCGCGTCGCTGACGCGCAGCTTCGGCGCGTCGCGCAACATCTCGCGGCGCTCCTGCAGCGGGTGGACCAGCGGCTTGGCCAGGAAGCGGCCGGTAACCGATGCGGCCACGGCGGCAAGCTCGGCCGCCGTGCCCTGCGCGACCACCGCGCCACCGCGCTTGCCGGCGCCGGGACCGATGTCGATGATGTGGTCGGCACGGCGGATCGTGTCCTCGTCATGCTCGACGACGACCAGCGTGTTGCCCTTGTCGCCCAAGGTGCCGAGCGCCTTCAAGAGGATCTGGTTGTCGCGCGGATGCAGGCCGATCGTCGGCTCGTCCAGCACGTAGCAGACGCCCTGCAGATTGCTGCCCAGCTGCGCCGCCAGGCGGATGCGCTGCGCCTCGCCGCCGGACAGCGTGGGCGCCGCTCGGTCCAGCGTCAGGTAGCCGAGGCCCACTTCCTCGAGGAATTCAAGTCGGCCCTGGATCTCGGTGACGACGTCGCGGGCGATGTCGGCGTCGCGCCCGACGAGGTCCAGCGCGTCGACCCACTCGCGCGCCTGCTTGACGCTCCAGCCGGCTACGGTGCTGATCGCCTGCGCCTCGAAGGTCACGGCGCAGGCGGCGGGGTTCAGCCGCGCGCCGTGGCATGCGGGACAGGGCTGGTCCGCCAGGCCCTCGATCTCGGCCTCCTCGGCCGGGAAGCTCTGTTCGCGGCCCTTGTTGTCCTTCTCGGTGACGGAATCGTCCAACGCCTTGCGCTGCTCGCGGGTCAGCGCCAGGCCCGTGCCGACGCAGTGCGTGCACCAGCCGTGCTTGGAGTTGTACGAGAACATGCGCGGATCCAGCTCCGGGTAGCTGGTGCCGCAGGTCGGGCAGGCGCGCTTGGTCGAGAAGACCTTGGTGCTGCCGATGCCAGCGGTCGAGCGGCCGGCGCTGATGGCGGCCTGCAGCTCGTCCAGCGGCGACAGCAGGTGCAACACACCCTTGCCCAGGTCCAGGGCCTTGGCGAGCAGCTCGCGCAGCTCGGTCTCGTTCTCCGGCTGGATCATCAGGTCGCCGACCGGCAGCTCCAGCGTGTGCTCCTTGAAGCGGTCCAGCCGCGGCCAGGGCGTCGTCGGCAGGAACTCGCCATCCACGCGCAGGTGCGTGTGGCCGCGCGCCTTGGCCCACTTGGCGAGGTCGGTGTAGAGGCCCTTGCGGTTGACGACCAGCGGTGCGAGCAGGCCGACGTGCTTGCCGCGGTAGTCGCGCAGCAGCTGCGCGGCGATCGACTCGACGCTCTGCGGCCGCACCGGCGTGCCGTCGTTGACGCAGTGCTGCACGCCCAGCTTCACGTAGAGCAGGCGCAGGAAGTGCCAGACCTCGGTGGTCGTCGCCACCGTGCTCTTGCGGCCGCCGCGCGACAGGCGCTGCTCGATGGCCACCGTCGGCGGGATGCCCCACACCGCGTCGACCTCGGGCCGGCCCGCCGGCTGCACGATCGAACGCGCATACGCATTCAGCGATTCGAGATAGCGGCGCTGGCCCTCGTTGAACAGGATGTCGAAGGCCAGCGTGCTCTTGCCGGAGCCGGAGACGCCGGTGATCACGTTGAACTTGCCGCGCGGGATCGCCACGTCCACCGACTTCAGGTTGTGCTCGCGTGCATTGACGATGCGGATCGCGTCGTCGTTCGCCTTGCGTCTGGCGCGGACGATGCTCTGCAGCGGCCGGCCCTCCTCCACCGCCAGCGCCGGCCGGTCCATGTGCAGCGCGTACTCGCGCAGCGCCTGGGCGGTGTGCGATGTCGGGTGCTTCGTCACCTCCTCGGGCGTGCCCTGGCAGACCAGTTCGCCGCCGTCCTCGCCGCCCTCCGGGCCGAGGTCGACCAGCCAGTCGGCGGCGCGGATCACGTCGAGGTTGTGCTCGATCAGGATCAGCGAATGCCCGGCTGAGAGCAGCTTTCGCATCGCCCGCATCAGCTTGGCGATGTCGTCGAAGTGCAGGCCTGTGGTCGGCTCGTCGAACAGGAACAGCGTGCCCTTCTTCGCCAGCGCCTGGCGGGGCTTGGATGCCGCTTCGGCCAGGAAGCCGGCCAGCTTCAGACGCTGCGCCTCGCCGCCCGACAAGGTCGGCACCGGCTGGCCCAGCTTGATGTATTCGAGGCCCACGTCGACGATGGGCTGCAGTTTGGCGACGACCTCGCGGTCGTTGGCAAACAGAGCAACGGCTTCGCTAACGGTCAATTCAAGCGCATCCGAAACGCTGATCTCCCGCGTGCCGCGGTGCAGCTTCACATCCAGCATCTCGGCGCGGAAGCGCTTGCCGTCGCAGTCCGGGCAGCGTAGGTAGACGTCGCTGAGGAACTGCATCTCCACGTGCTCGAAGCCCGAGCCGCCGCAGGTCGGGCAGCGGCCGTCACCGGCGTTGAAGCTGAACATGCCGGCCGTGTAGCTGCGCTCCTTGGCCATCGGCGTGTCGGCGAAGAGCTTGCGGATCTCGTCCCAGGCGCCGACGTAGGACGCCGGGTTCGAGCGCGCCGTCTTGCCGATCGGCGACTGGTCGACGAAGACCGCGTCGGCCAGCCAGTCGGCGCCGAGCAGGCGGTCGTGCACGCCGGGCGCCTCGGTCTGCTGGCCGAAATGGCGGGCCAGCGCGGGGTAGAGCACGTCCTGCATCAAGGTGCTCTTGCCCGAGCCGGAGACGCCGGTGACGACGACCATGCGCTGCAGCGGGAACTCGACCGAGACGTTCTTCAGGTTGTTCGCGCGCACGCCTTCCAGGATCAGCTTGGGCGTGCTGCCGTCGACCAGGCGCTTGAGCCCCATGCCCACGTGCTTGCGCGCGCCGAGGTAGGCGCCGGTCAAGGTGTCCGCCGCGCGGATCGACTCGGGCGTGCCGTCGAACACGATGGCGCCGCCCTTCTCGCCCGGGCCCGGGCCCATGTCGATCAGCCGGTCAGCGGCCAGCATCACGGCCGGATCGTGCTCGACGACGACCAGCGTGTTTCCGGCATCGCGCAGGCGGTGCATGGCCTGGACGATGCGGCCCATGTCGCGCGGGTGCAGGCCGATGCTGGGCTCGTCCAGCACGAACAGGGTGTTCACCAGCGAGGTGCCCAGCGCCGTCGTCAAGTTGATCCGCTGCACCTCGCCACCGCTGAGCGTGCGGCTCTGCCGGTCGAGCGTCAGGTAGCCGATGCCGACGTCGCAGAGGTACTTCAGCCGGTTGCGGATCTCGTCAAGCAGCAGCTTCAGCGCCTCGTCCAGCATCGTGCTGGGCAGCTGCAGCTCGTCCGCGAAGCGCCGCAGGCGGTGGATCGGCAGCTGCATCATGTCGTGCAAGCAGAGGCCGGGCAGCGCTTCGAGCTGATCGCGGCTCCAGCTCACGCCGGCGGGCATCACGCGCAATTCAGGCGGCAGGACCGAGTCGGCCAGCGCCTTGGAGCCGACGCGCCACAGCAGCGCCTCGGTCTTCAGCCGCGCGCCGTTGCAGGTCGGGCAGGTCGTGTAGCTGCGGTACTTGGACAGCAAGACGCGGATGTGCATCTTGTAGGCCTTGCTCTCCAGGTACTCGAAGAAACGCTTGACCCCGTACCACTGCTTGTTCCAGCTGCCGGTCCAGTTGGGCGAGCCGTTGATGACCCAGTCGCGCTGGGCCTGCGAGAGCTGACTCCAGGCGGTGTCGCGCGGAATGCCGGCGTCGCCTGCGTAGCGCAGCAGGTCGTCGAAGCTGTCCTTCCAGGCAGGCGTGGACAGGGTCTTGATCGCGCCGCCGCGCAAGGTCTTCTTCTCGTCGGGGATCACCAGACCCAGGTCCACGCCGATCACGCGGCCGAAGCCACGACAGGTGTCGCAGGCGCCCATGGCCGAGTTGAACGAGAACAGCGGCGGCTGCGGATCGGCATAGCGGATGTCGCTGTCCGGGCAGTGCAGGCCGGTGGAATAACGCCAGATCTCGGCGGCCTCACCCTCGGCGGGCACCACATGGACGGTGAGCCGCCCGCCGCCGCGCTTCAGGCTCAGCTCGATGGCCTCCATCGCGCGCTGCTTGTCGGCACCCTGCAGGCGGAAGCGGTCGGCCACGACGTCGAGCAGCTTGCGGCCGTTCGCCTCGCGCTCGGCCTGCACGCGGGTGAAGCCGCTGGCCGAGAGCCATTGCTCGACCTGCTCGGCACTCGTGTTCGCCGGCAGCTCGACCGGGAAGGTCAGCACCAGGCGCGGATCCTCCGCCTTCGTGCGCTCCATCAGCTCGGCGTAGATCGATTGCGCGCTGTCGTGACGCACCGGCTGTGCGGTCTGCCGGTCGAACAACTCGGCCGCGCGGGCGAACAGCAGCTTCAGGTGGTCGTTCAGTTCCGTCATCGTGCCGACCGTGGAGCGCGAGGTGCGCACCGGGTTGGTCTGGTCGATCGCGATCGCGGGCGGCACGCCGTCGACCTTGTCCACGGCCGGGCGGTCCATGCGGTCCAGGAACTGGCGCGCGTAGGCCGAGAAGGTCTCGACATAACGCCGTTGTCCCTCGGCATAGAGGGTGTCGAACACGAGGCTGGACTTGCCGGAACCGCTGGGGCCGGTGACCACCGTCAGCTCACCGGTATGGATGTCGAGATCCAGATTCTTCAGGTTGTGTTGACGGGCGCCGCGGATGCGGATGAGACCTTCGTTGGACGACGACATGCTGACTGCCTGCTGCAGAAACGGGACCGGACATTCTAGGAAGACCGGGGGCCAAGACTTGTCAGCAGGGAGGAGGTCCGAAAAAGGAGAAAATCGGGCGGATCGATGGGGCGAACGCGGCGCTTCGGGCCGACAGGCGGTCGTTGCGCGGGGTCCCGCCAGAGGCAACAATGCTCCGCATTCGAGCCGATCAACGGTATCGGGCCCGGCAATTGCCGGTAGTGCATACAGGGAGGCCGAAGTGCGCCGTCAGTGCGCACATACGCCTGGGACGCAACAGCGGCTGGTCCGCAGGCGAGGAAACGGATGGAACAAATCGTGGCCAACAGCGAAACAAGTCCGGCGCCGGCAATGAAACCTGCGGCGCAGGCGAAACCGGTGGTACTGCTCGTTGAGGACAACCACATCAACCAGGTTGTCGCCCTGGAATTCCTCGGCCTGATGGGCGTGCAGGCCCGGCTGGCCAAGAATGGCCTGGAGGCACTGGCCGCCTGCGCCGAATCGGTGCCGGACCTGGTGCTGATGGACATCCAGATGCCCGGCATGGACGGCCTCGAATGCACGCGCCGCCTGCGCGAGCAGCAGCGCGCCGGCACCCTGGCCCATTTCCCGATCCTGGCGCTGACCGCGCATGCGCTGGACAGCGACGTGGCCGCCAGCATGGCCGCCGGCATGGACGAGCACCTGACCAAGCCGCTCGATTTCTCGGCGCTGCGCACGCGGCTGGGCCGCTGGCTGACGCTGCCGTCGAGCTGATCAGGCCCAGGCGAGCAGCCAGGCCACGGCTCGGGGCCGCCATGCCAGCAGAAAGGCCGCCGCGCAGGACGCGGCCGAGATCGACATGATCCAGACCAGCACGGCCATCGACGCGTGGTCGGCGCGGCAGCAGAGCAACAGCGCGAACAACCAGGCCGCCGCGCCCAGCCCCCGCAACAAGGCGACCTGACGCGGGCTTGCCGCCGCATCACGGCCGCGCAGTTGCTGCCAGTGCGCGTCCAGCGAGGCCGCCAGCCAGATGGCACCGGCCAGGCTCGCCAGCAGCGCCGCCAAAATCATCAGGGACTCATGACGCATGGGCCTGCCCCGCGTTGGTGGCGCGCACATGCGCCTCGGCCACCGGCCGGCGTTGCCTAAGCCGGCGTGCCACGCCAGCGGCCAGCAGGCCGACGGCCAGCAGGGCCAGGTCGACGCTGGCGACGGGCCAATAGCGCTCGACGAAGAGCGTCTTGAGCAGATGGTCGCCCGTCGTGATCCCATTCAGCACCACGGCCGCGAAGGCCAGCGCCGCGACGGCGCAGCATTGCTCGAACCAGGCTGGTGAAGGCAGCCCCTGCCGCATCGGCCGGCTGCGCCAGGCGGCATGGGCGAAGCACAGCAGCCACGCGGTCCAGAACGTGCGCTTCTCCCAGTCGCCGCGCAGCGGCAGGTCTTCCGGCAGGAGCCGGTTCGCCACCAGGATCGCCAGCGCGGCGACCAGCATGCCGGTCACCGTCGTGACGGCCATCGCATCGGCCCAGCGCGCACCGGCGTGGCCCTGCGCCGCATGCTTGCGCTTGCGCTTCTCGACGAAGAACAGGAAGCCGGTGGCGATGCAGGCGCAGCCGGCCAGGCCGCCGAACAGGTAGAACCAGCGCAGCGCCCAGTGCTCGAACTGCTGCAGGTGCAGGCCCGTCAGGAACTCGTTGATCTTGGCCACCGCCGAGGGTTGCGGCTCCTCGTACAACACCCGGCCGGTCGTGCCCTCGAAGTGGATGGCCTGGCCCAGCAGCGCGACGCGGTCACTGCCGCCGCGGTAGATGCTCACGTAGCTGTTCCGGTCGCCGGGGTGGCTGATGTAGAGGTAGCCGACCTCGCCGGCCATGTCGTGCGCGGCCCAGCGGCGCTTCGCTTCGCTGACCATCGCGTCGACCGACGCCATCGGCGCCGGCACGCCCGCGGCCGTGTAGGGCAGGTGCTTCTCCTGCGCCTCAGCCATGGCGGCGGCGGTGGCCTGCGGCTTCAGCATCGATTCGGACACCGGCAGGTACATGGCGGCGAAGATCGTCAGGCCGGTCAGCGCGAAGAAGAAATGGAACGGCAGCGCGACGACGCCGGTCAGGTTGTGCAGGTCCAGCGTGCTGCGCTGGATGTGCTTCTTCGGCCGGAAGGTGAAGAACTCGCGGAACAGGTGCCGATGGATGACGACGCCGGACACCAGCGCCGCCAGCATCACCAGCGCCGCGAGGCCGACGATCCAGTAGCCGAGGTTCTTCCACGTGATGTGCAGGCCGATGTGCATCGGGTAGAAGAACTCGCTGCCGATCTTGAGCTGGTCGTCGCGCAGCAGCCGGCCGTTGCGCGGGTCGACGGTGACGTGGCCGTGGACATGGTCCTCCGGGTCGTCCGGATTGCCGGGCACGGCGTACTCGGCATAGAGGCCGACGACCGGGTCGCGGTGCGTCGTGTAGGCGCTCCAGTTGAGCGGCTTCAGGGTCTCGGGCAGCGGCGTCTTCACGCGCCCGCGTGCGGCTTCGAGCTCGTCGGCCTCAGGCGTCATGCGCGCGAAGATCGGCGCCAGCATGCGGTCGTAGGACGGCAGGGGCTGGGCGGCAAAGCGGGTGTCGGGAATCGCCCAGCGGTCGAATTCGCGGTCGAACACCGACAGCGAGCCGAAGAAGAAGATGACGATCAGCAAGTAGCCCAGCACCAGGCCGAACCAGGTGTGCAGCCAGCTCATCGCCAGGCGGAAGCTCGGGAACATGCGCAGGCCTCCCGAGTTCAGGCCGCTGCCGGGCCGGCCAGCCAACTGCCCACGGCGGTCATCAAGGCACCGCCGCCGATCAGCACCAGCCAGACGCGCCAGGCGCTGGCAGCGGCAAAGGTCCAGCAGAAGGCCACCAGGTAGACCAGGAAAGCCAGCAGGTACATCGCCGTCTGCGCGTCTTCATAAGGCACGCCGCCGCGCAGCAGCGCGCCGATGCCCAGCATGACCAGGCCCCAGACGAAGACCCAGCCGCCGACGAGGCTGGCGGCGATGCGAGAGGCAATCTGGAGCGGGCGGGGAATGGCGGTCATGGAGGTGGCGGTGATGCGATCAATTCGCATTATCACAACGTTTTGCCAAAACACAGAATAAGAATCGATCTCATTTGAGATAGAGTCGCATCCGCATTTGCCCTGATTACCCCCACGGATAAAGACAATGAAGCACCACTTCCTGATGACGGCCTGCGCGCTGGCGGCCTCGATCACGATCGGCGACATCGCCCAGGCCCAGGACACGACGAGCACCACGCTGGACTCGGTCGTCGTCACCGGCAAGCGCGCGAACCGCGTCTCCAAGGGTGCGACCGGGCTGACGATGGACGTCAAGGACACGCCGCAGTCGATCTCCAGCATCGACAAGGACGACATGACCAACTTCGGCCTGACCGGCAGCAATGAAGCGCTGTCGCTGGCCACCGGCATCAACGTCGAACAGTACGAGACCAACCGCGCCACCTTCGAATCGCGCGGCTTCGAGATCCAGCTGACGCAGATCGACGGCCTGGGCATGACCAATTCCTGGGGCACAGTCGTCGGCCGCGAGGACACCTTCCTGTTCGATCGCATCGAGGTGATCCGCGGCGCCAACGGCCTGCTGACCGGCGTGGGCAACGCCTCCGGCACGATCAACTACATCCGCAAACGCCCGACGAACACCGACGGCGGCGAGGTCGGCGTCAGCTTCGGCTCCTGGGGCGAGAAGCGCGCGCAGCTGGACTACAACAAGGTGCTGACCGAAGACGGCAGCTGGGCCGGCCGCCTCGTGGTGGCCAGCGAGGACAAGAACTCCTACATCCGCGACCTGCGTGATCGTCGCACCTCGATCTACGGCGTGGTCGACGGCCAGATCGGCAGCAACGGCGTGCTGACGGTGGGCCTCACCGCCGTCGACGCGCGCGAGAACTCGCCGATGTGGGGCTCGCTCACGCTGATGCGCGAGGACGGCCAGACCGAGTTCCCGGTCAGCTCGTCCACCTCGCAGAACTGGACCTACTGGAACGACAAGACCTACAACGCCTTCGTCGAATACACCCACCGCCTGAGCGAGGACTGGGAAGCCAAGGCGACCTACAACTTCCGCCACGGCAACGAGGCGACGAAGCTGTTCTACGCGTACACGGACTTCGCCACGCCGCCCAAGCCGCTGAACCTGGACAACACCGGCCTGTCCGGCTGGCCCTACCGCAGCATCGGCAGCACCGACGACCAGGTGTTCGACATCAACCTCAGCGGCCAGTTCGATGCCTTCGGCCGCAAGCACCGCCTGCTGGTGGGCCTGAGCCAGTCACGCGAGAAGACCGCGGTGGACGACTACGACGCCAGCGCCTCTATCGGCGGCGCGCTGCCGGCCTTCCCCTACGGCGGCGACGTCTACGCCGAACCGGAATGGGGTCCGCGCCAGCCCAGCACCCGCGGCTCGCAACGGCTGACCCGCTTCTACGCCGCGACCCACCTGACCCTCACCGATTCGCTGAAGGCCGTGGTCGGCGTGAACGCGGTCAAGCTGCAGCGCGAGGGGTCGTCGATCTACGGCGGTGCCGCCACCAACACCGACTACCCGGACACGAAGAAGACCAGCCCCTACTTCGGCCTCACCTACGACTTCACACCGGACGTGCTGGGCTACATCTCCTATTCGGACATCTTCCAGAACCAGGACCAGACCGACATCAAGGGCGCCTACCTGGCACCGGCCAAGGGCGTCAACACCGAGGCTGGCGTCAAGGCCGAATGGCTGGGCAAGACGCTGCTGACCACGGCTGCCGTCTTCAGCGCCGAGCAGCAGGGCCTGGCCACGCTGGCCGGCACGATCAACGTCCCGGCCAGCTCGCTGAACGGCCAGAGCTACTACGTGGGCAAGGACGTGCGCTCCAAGGGCATCGAGCTGGAAGCCACCGGACGCATCGGCCGCGACACGAAACTGACGGTCGGCTACACCCATCTGCAGCTGACCGGCCCGGACGGCAAGGACATCTACGAATGGGTGGCGCGCAACACCTTCAACTTCATGGCCGACACCCGGCTGGCGGCGCTGCCGGCGCTGCGCCTGGGACTGAGCGGCCGCTGGCAGTCGGAGGTGAGCCACGAAGGCACCGCCACGCAGCCGGCCTACCTGCTGGCGAACGCCTTCGCGTCCTATGAGCTGAACAAGGCCACCACGCTGCGCTTCAACGTCGACAACCTGACCGACAAGAAGTACATCCGCGGCCTGGCCTATGGCGCGCTCTACGGCGCACCGCGCAGCTACGGCATCTCGCTCGACTACAAGCTCTGAGCCCGCGAGAGATCAGCCCGCCTCGGCGACCCGGAACACCTTCACCATCTCGCCGAGCATCGCCGCCTGCTGCTTCAGTGACTCGGCGGCGGCGGCGGTCTGCTCGACCAGCGCGGCGTTCTGCTGGGTCATGCTGTCGAGGTTGGCCACCGCCTGATTGACCTGGGCGATGCCGTCGGACTGGCCGACGCTGGCCTCGCTGATCTCGTTCACCGTGCTGCTGACACGCTGCACCGCGCTGAGGATCTGCGTCATCGACTCGCCGCCGCGGCCGACCTGTTGCGAACCGGCATCGACCCGCTCCACCGATTCGCTGATCAGCGCCTTGATCTCGCGCGCCGCCTGGGCCGAGCGCTGCGCCAGGCTGCGCACCTCGGCCGCCACCACGGCGAAGCCGCGGCCCTGCTCGCCGGCGCGGGCCGCCTCCACGGCTGCGTTCAAGGCCAGGATATTGGTCTGGAAGGCGACGCCATCGATCACCGCGGTGATGTCCGAGATCTTGCGGCTCGATGCCGAGATGCCGTCCATCGTCGCGACCACTTCGCTCATCACCGCGGCACCGGCGCGCGCCTGGCCGGCGGCCGTGTCGGCGAGCGCGTTGGTCTGCTGCGCCGCCTCGGACGAATGGCGCACCTGCGCCACCAGTTCCTGCATCGACGCCGATGTCTGCTGCAGATTGGCAGCCGTCTGCTCGGTGCGGGCCGACAGGTCCTGGCTACCCAGGGCCACCTCGCCGGAGGCCACGCCGATCGATTCGGTCGCCTCGCGGATGCCGCGCACCAGCTCGGCCAGCCGCCGCTGCATCGCCTGCACCTCGGTCAGCACCAGGCCGATCTCGTCGGCGCTGCCGGCGTCGATCCGGCCGCGCAGGTCGCCGCTGGCCACCGCGTGCACTGCCTCGCGCATCGTGCCCAGGCGCTGCCGCAGGCCGCGCACGAAGACCTCGACCCCGACCAGCGCGGCGATGCCGGCCACCACCACAAGCACCAGGGTCAGTTGCGCATCGCGGTGCGCCACCGCGGCGACGTCGTCCACGTAGACGCCCGAGCCGATCACCCAGCCCCAGGGCTGGAAGCCCAGGACGAAGGAGCGCTTGGGCACCGGCTCGCTGGCGCCCGGCTTGGGCCAGAGGTAGTCCACGTAGCCGCTGCCGTTGGCCTTCACCGCCTGCACCATCTCGACGAACAGCGCCTTGCCGTTCGGGTCCTTGTTGCCGCTCAGGTCTTGGCCGGCCATCTCGGGCTTGATCGGGTGCATCACCATCACCGGGCGCATGTCGTTGATCCACACGTACTCGGTGCCCGAATAGCGGATCTTGCCGATGGCGGCGGCGGCCTGCTTCTTCGCCTCGTCCTCGCTGATCGCACCGGACTTGGCCTTGGCGAGAAAGTCCCGCGCGATGGCCTCGGCGCCCTTGACCTGGTCCACGGTCGTCTGCATCCGCACGCTCATCAGGCTGTCGGAGGCGCGTAGGCTCAGCAGCACGATCACCGCGACGAAGCCCAGCAGAACCAGGCCCACGGCCAGGCGCAGACGCGTGGCCAGCATCATCTTCGACGTCGACATCGGTCTCTCCTCCGTTGTGATCGCACACTAGCACCCGCGTAGAAGCCCGGCAATGCGGGTCGTGCCGCATCGTGATAATCCCGGCCCATGAACGACAAGCCCAACGCCAACCTTTTCTGCGCGCTGCGCGCCGCCTTTCCCGCCGACCTGGATGCCGTCGCCATCGAATGCGCGGACGGGCCCGAGGGACTGCGCTACAGCTGGCGCGACCTGGAGCGCGGCACCGCGATGATGGCCAACCTGCTCGGCTCGCTGGAGTTGTCACCGGGCTCGCGCATCGCCGTGCAGACAGAGAAGAGCGTCGAAGCGCTGATGCTTTATCTCGCCGTGCTGCGCGCGGGCTTCGTCTACCTGCCGCTGAACACCGCCTACCAGGCGAGCGAGCTGGAGTACTTCATCGGCAATGCCGAGCCTGCCGTCGTCGTCTGCGCGGGCCGCTGCTTCGGCTGGGTCAGCAAGATCGCCTTCCTGGCCGGCGTGCAGAACGTCTTCACGCTCAACGAGGACCGCAGCGGCACCTTGCTGGACCGCGCCGCGGCGATGAGCGACCAACACGAGCCGGCCCGCAAGAACGCCAACGAGCTAGCCGCCATCCTCTACACCAGTGGCACGACCGGCCGCAGCAAGGGCGCGATGCTGACGCACGGCAACCTGCTCAGCAACGCGCAGACGCTGAAGGCCTACTGGGACTGGCAGCCCGGCGACGTGCTGATCCACGCGCTGCCGATCTTCCATGTGCATGGCCTCTTCGTCGCCTCGCACGGTGCGCTGCTGAACGGCAGTCGGATGATCTGGTTCGCCAAGTTCGACCCACGCGCCGTGATAGCGCGCCTGCCCGACGCCACGATGTTCATGGGCGTGCCCACGCTCTACGTGCGCATGCTGGCCGAGGGTGCGCTCGACCGGAACGCCTGCCGCGGCATGCGCCTCTTCGTCAGCGGCTCGGCACCGCTGCTGATCGAGACCTTCCGCGACTGGCAGCAGCGCACCGGCCACACGATCCTGGAGCGCTACGGCATGAGCGAGACCGTGATGCTGACCTCCAATCCCTGCCGCCCCGAGGATGGCGATCGCATCGGGGGCACCGTCGGCTTCGCGCTGCCCGACGTCAGCGTGCGGGTCCATGGCGACGGAGGCCGGGCCTGCGCCGCCGACGAGATCGGCAACATCGAGGTGCGCGGCCCCAACGTCTTCGCCGGCTACTGGCGCATGCCCGAGAAGACCGCCGAGGAGTTCACCACCGACGGCTGGTTCAAGACCGGCGACGTCGGCCGCCGCGATGCGCGCGGCTACTTCACGATCGTCGGCCGCAGCAAGGACCTGATCATCACCGGCGGCTACAACGTCTACCCCGCGGAGGTGGAGGCCTACGTCAACGACATGGCCGGCGTGGCGGAGAGCGCCGTGATCGGCGTGCCGCATCCGGACTTCGGCGAAGCCGTCGTCGCCGTGATCGTGCCCAAGCCCGGAGCGCAGCTCGACGCCGCCGCGATCACTACCGCGCTGAAAGCCGGCATCGCCAACTTCAAGGTACCCAAGAAGGTATTCATCGCGGCCGAGCTGCCGCGCAACACGATGGGCAAGGTGCAGAAGAAGCTGCTGCGGGAGCAGCACCAGCGCCTGTTCGCCTGAGGCCGTTCAACGCCTGACCGTCGGCGCCGCCTGCTCGGTGCCCCTGAAGTCGTTCGCCCAATCTTTAGTAACCTATCAAATTTAAATTGACAGGTTACCAATGAAGAAATAACCTCTATCTCGTTCTTTGGGAGGTTATCTCCCGCATCAACCCAGGAGTGAGCATGAGCGCAACGACGAACAAGCGAGTGGATGTCGACGGCATCGAGGTCTTCTATCGGGAGGCGGGTCCGGCGGACGCGCCGGTGCTGCTGCTGTTGCACGGCTTCCCGAGCTCGAGCCATATGTTCCGGGACCTGATCCCGAAGCTGGCCGACAAGTACCGCGTGGTCGCGCCCGATCTGCCGGGCTTCGGCCAGTCCGCGATGCCGGCGCGGGAGAGCTTCGGCTACACCTTCGACCGGCTGGCCGAGGTGATTGGCCGCTTCACCGAAGTGCTGGGCCTGGCACGTTTCGCGGTGTACGTGTTCGACTACGGCTCGCCGGTGGGCCTGCGCCTGGCGACCCGGTTTCCGGAACGGGTCACCGCCATCGTTTCGCAGAACGGCAATGCCTACATCGAAGGCCTGAGCGAGGGCTGGGGGCCGATGCAGAAGTACTGGCGCGATCCCAGCGACGAGAACCGCGCCGGCGTGCGCCCGTTCCTCGCACCGGAGACGACGAAGTGGCAGTACACGCACGGCGTGGCGGACGCCTCGGCGGTGTCACCGGATGGTTACTCGCTGGACAACTTCTACCTGGCCCGCGAAGGCGCCGACGAGGTGCAGCTGGACCTGATGTTCGACTACGCCAGCAACATCGAGCTATACCCGAAGTTCCACGAATACTTCAGGAAGCACCAGCCGCCGCTGCTGGCCGTGTGGGGGCGTAACGATCCCTTCTTCCTGCCGGCCGGCGCGGAGGCGTTCAAGCGGGACATCGGCAACGCGGACGTGCGCTTCTTCGACACAGGCCACTTCGCGCTGGAGACGCATGCGGACGAGATCGCCGCGGCAATGCGCGAATTCCTCGCCAAGGTTCTTTGATCATGGCGAGCAAGATTTCGACCGCCGTCCTCGTCCACGGCGCCTGGGCGGACGGCTCCAGCTGGGGCAGCGTGATCGGCTCGCTGCGCGCGGCCGGCCTGAACGTCGTCGTACCGCAGCTCCCGCTCACTTCGCTCGCGGATGACGTCGCTGCGCTCGAGCGCACGCTCGAACGCGTGGACGGCCCCGTCGTACTGGTAGGGCACGCCTACGGCGGCGCGGTCATCGCGGAAGCCAGGAGCGACAAGGTGCAATCGCTGGCGTACGTGGCGGCGATCGCTCCGGATGAAGGTGAGACGGTCGCGCAGGTGTTCGGACGGGCACCACCGCATCCGCAGGCGCCGCCGCTCGCGCCCGATACCCACGGTCTCGTGTGGCTGCCGCTCGAGGCATTCGGCCGTGCCGTCGCGCCGAACGCATCGGATGAGCTGCAGGCGCAGTTGGCGGCGGTCCAACGGCCCATCGCATTGGCCTGCATCACGACACCGGTCGGACGCCCGCGCTGGAAGGACGTTCCGGCCTGGTATCTCGTCGCGGAGCAGGACCGGATGATCTTGAGGGACACACAGGAATTCATGGCCATGCGCATGGGGGCGACGATCGTCTCGCATCCGGTGGATCACGTGCCGAGCCTGACGGCGCCGGAACTCGTCACCTACACGATCCTGGCTGCGGTGCGGACCGCGGAAGGAGAGCTGGCATGCTGAAGTCGGTGGCAATCGTGACAGGCGCGAGCTCGGGCATCGGACGGGCCACGGCCGTCCGCCTGGCACGCGATTTCGGCGCCATCGTCCTGGTAGCCAAGGGCGCACATGATCTGGAGGGCGCTGCGGCGGAAGTCCGCGAGGCCGGCGCCGACGCGCTGGCGGTGCAGCAGGACCTGAGCCTGCCGGTCTCCGCGGATGCGGTCGTGAAGGCAACTCTCGACCGCTTCGGCCGCATCGACGCGCTGGTGAACGTTGCTGGCGCGGTGCCCGGCCTCGACCTGTTCGAGATGAGCGACGAGCAGTGGGACGCCGGCATGGCGCTCAAGTTCCACGGCGCCCGCCGGCTGACCTTGCGGGCCTGGGACGCGTTGAAGGCCTCACGCGGCTCGGTCGTGTTCGTGTCGGGCAATGCCGCGGAGCAGCCGAAGGCGGCACAGGCGGCCGTGGCGGCGATCAACGCCGCCATCGAGGCGCTGGCCAAGGCCTTCTCCGAGCGAGGTGTGGCGGACGGCGTTCAGGTCAACAGCGTCTCGCCCGGCGCCGTCATGACCGGGCGCCGACTCGGCATGCTGGAGAAGGCGGCCGGGGCTCGCGGCATCACGCTGGACGAGATGAAGGCGGCCTTCCTCAAGACGGCCGGCATCGCGCGCTTCGGCGAGGCTTCGGAGATCGCGGAACTGATGGCCTTCGCGGTATCGCCGGCGGCGCGCTGGATGACCGGCACGGTCCTGCGGATGGATGGCGGCGAGCTGAAGTCCGTCTGAACCGGGCTTGCCGTATCCTTTCAAGCCACCTGCCCTGCTGACGACCCCTTTCTCATGCCCGATACGCTCCCGCCGCCGATGTTCCTGGCCGACTCCCGCGGCCTGGATTTCCTGAACACGCTGGCGGTTCCCGTGGACACGGAAGTCGAGTGGCTTGCCAGCGGCGAGGACCTGCTGGCCTGGCTGCAGTCGGCAGGCCTGCTCTCGGCCGAAGCGGCCGACGAGGTCCGGAGTGTCGCGAAGCCCGGCGAACTGGATGACGCGGCGGCCAAGGCCAGGGGGCTGCGCGAATGGTTCCGCGGATTCGTCAGGCAGTACCGGGGCGAACCGCTGACACGCAAGGCGATCGCCGAGCTCGAGCCACTCAACGAGTTGCTAGCCCGCGACGAGGAGTTCAGCCAGATCGTGCCCTCGTCCGATGAAGCTTCGTTGCTGGCGTTCGTCCCCCGGCGCCGCTGGCGCTCGGCCGACAGCCTGCTCTTCCCGATCGCCAAGACGTTGGCGGAACTGCTGACAACAGCGGATTTCAGCAACGTCAAGCAGTGCGAGGGGCCGGGCTGCGTCCTGCACTTCCTCGACACCACACGGGACCGCCGCCGGCGCTGGTGCAGCATGGCCGTCTGCGGCAACCGGGCCAAGCAGGCAGCGCTGCGCCTTCGCCGCGCCGCAAACGCCGGAAGCTGATCAGTGACGACCGATCAAGACGCCGCCGCAAGCCTGAACGCCGCCTGCCCGCGTTGCGGCGGCGGCTTTCACTGCGGCGCGAAGGACTCGCACTGCGCCTGCTTCGACCTGAAGCTCGGCGAGGGCTTGCGCGCCGAATTGAAGGAGACCTACGGCGGCGCGGCCTGCCTGTGCATCGCCTGCCTGGTGGAACTCAAGCAGCGGGACGACGCCGCTGCGGCTCCCGCTCGTGCAGGAACTTCGTCAGCAGATCGCGCGGCGGCACCACCGAAACGTCCTTGAGCATCTGCCCCACATTGCCGCGGTGATAGGAACCGTGTGCCAGCACGTGGGCCAGGATTTCCTCCCGCGTCATCGTGCCCGCATCACCATCGGTGAAGGCGAAGGCGATGGGCTCCTGCAGGGCCGCCGCGCCGAGGCTGGCCGCATAGCCCTCGAACCACAGGTCCGTCTCGGCCACGGCGAAGTGAAGCTCGCCCAGCTCGGGTGTCTCCGGCGTGTTCGCCGCCGTGTAGCCGTGCGCCTCGCCCAGCAGGTGCGCACGGAAGATGCGATCGACGACGTAGATGTGGTTGAGCATGCGGACGGCTTTCTCCACCGTCTCGGGCTGCTCGGCTGCGGCCGTGGCCAGGCAGTCGAAGAGCGCTCGGTTGGCCCAGGACTTCTGGGCGAAAAGCGATTGGAGAAGAGTCTGCGACGAAGGGGCTTGCGACATGCTGGCCTCGGGAGCGGTTGGATTCAGCCGACGAGCATATCGGCCCCTGAATCGCCCGCTGAGCCGCACGGGAATGCCCGTGCCACCCTTTCGGGCGGGGGGCTCAGCGGCCAGCCACCAGCCGCTCGAGCTGGCCCGCGACCATCTCGGCCATGGTCTGCGCCACGGCCTGCGGGTCCAGCGAGGGCTCGTCGAACAGCAGTTCGTGGGCCGAGTAAAGCGCATCGATCGCCAGCCGCAAGGTCAGCCGTGCCTGCGCCGGATCGACGGCCGGATGCACCTCGAGGAAGGGCGCCAGCACCAGGTCCGTCATCAGGTCGCGCGAGCGCAGGCGCTGCGATTGCAGCGCGGGCACGGCCCGCTGCGCCCGCGTCACCCAGATGCCGGCGGGCATCTGCGCGGTCAACGTCTGCAGGCGCACGAACAGCGCGGCCATGCTGAGGGCGAACTCGGCCGGCGGCAGCGCCATCGTCTCGCGCACCGCCCAGGGCGCCAGCAGCTCGTTCTGCTGGCGCATCAGCCGCAGGCTCAGCTCGTGCAGGATCGCGTACTTGTTCGGGAAGTACTGGTACAGCGCCGGCGGCGAGATGCCCGCGCGCTGGCAGACCAGGTTGGTGGACAGGCGCTCGATGCCGACCTCGCCCAGCAGTTCCGCGCAGGCCGCCAGGATGCGTTCATAGGTCTCGACCGCGCGGGGCTGCAGCGGCGCCCGCTTGGGCTCGAGATCGGGACGGGCGGGCGGCCTGGCGGCGGGAATCGGATCGACGGCGGAACTCATGGCCGCAGTCTAGTTTGTCGCCGGCCAGCAAGATCCGGCCCCCATCGTCCAAACGATGACGCGCCGGGGACAAGGCCGGCGGGCTCAGGGGAAAACCCCCGTCGGCCTTGCGCCACGCTTCAGGCGCATTCACACGCATTCAGGCGTCGACGGTGTCCGCCTTCACCCGCATCAGGGCCAGCTGCAGCACCTTGGCATCGCTGCTGGCCCGGTGCCGCTCGATCTTCTGCTCGCGGCGCACGCGCGCGGCCACGTCGTGGAAGCGCGCGGCCTCGCTCTCGCTCAGCAGGCGGCGCAGGTCATCGAGATGAAAGCTGGGCTGCAGGTCCGCGCTGTCGAACAGGCGCGCGAGCCAGGGGTAATCGTGGCCCCAGCCGTCGCAGTAGACGGTCTGGCCGCGCAGCCGCGCGTTCATCTCGGCCGCCACCCATGCCGTCGGCTTGCCGTGGGCCAGCAGCGCGGCGCGGCTGATGCCGTGCAATGCCTCGGCCTGCGCATCCCAGTGCTGCCAGTCGGGCTCCGGGTGGATCAGGCTGCAGAACGAGCGGCCCTCGGGCTCGATGAAGCCGATCTCGATCGGATAGCTGCCGCGGCCGAAGCCGGAGGCTTCGACATCGATGATCGCGGGCAGCGGCTGCAGCATCGCTCAGCAGTTGTCGGACTTGAACTCGCGCAGCTCCTCGGCCAGCACGGTGTCGTTGCTGCTGTCCGCCATCTGCAGCAGTTCGTCGATGTTCGATGAATCGACGAACTCATGCCCGCGGCCGCAGCGGAGTTGATGGAAGATTTCTTCCACCGAGGGTTTGGCCTTGCTCTGTGCTTGCTCACTCATCGCATCTGCTCCTTGCTGTGAGGAAAAACCGAGCTGCGGCAATCCACATGCCCCTACGCGGCCTGCTCCTGCGCCACCAGCCGCTCCAGCACCCGCCGGGAGAAGGTGCCGCCGGCATCGATATTGAGCTTCATCAAGCGCCGCTCGGGCCAGGCTTCCAGATTCTGCTGCTGGCGCTCGAGCATTTGAAGGTCCTCGCCGAAGATCTTGCGCTGGCCCTCGCGGATGCTGTCGGTCAGCGCCGGATCCTCGGGCTTGAAGCGGCGCGCCATGCCCCAGAAGTACCAGATCGAGCGCTCGGTCTCCGGCGTGATGAAGTCGACGACGATGCTCGATGCCTTGACGGCCGGATCGGCTTCATGACCGCCCTGCCCCGCCAGCGCCACGCCGACCTCGATCATCACCTGGCTCGGCGGCGTGAAGCGGCAGATCTGCCAGCGGTCCACCGGCCGGTCGTCGGGCAGGCCCATGCCGCGCAGCGCCATCTGCCAGAACGGCGGCGCGGGGATGTCGAACATGCGACGCTCGGTGATCACCTCGTCGCCCTCGACCCGCGTCTGCGGCGCGACCTCGTCGATCTCCTTCTGCCCGATGCTGCCGGCGTGGACGTAGGTCTCGTGCGTCAGGTCCATCAGGTTGTCGATCATCAGCCGATAGTCGCAGTTGACGTGGTACATGCCGCCGCCATAGGCCCAGTCGGGGCGGCCGGCCCATTCCAGCTGAGGCAGTGCCGCCGGGTCGGCGTCTTCGATGCGGCCGGGCCAGACCCAGACGAAGCCGTGATGCTCCACCGCGGCATAGCGGCGGATGGCCGGGAATACGCTCGTTCGCTGGCCCGGCATGGCGACCACCGTGCCCTCACAGCCCATCCGCAGCCCGTGGTAGCCGCACTGCAAGGTGCCGTCGAAGACGCGGCCCAGCGACAGCGGCGCGCCGCGGTGCGGGCAGAAGTCCTCCAGCGCGGCCACTGCGCCATCGGCACCCCGGAAGAACACGATGGCCTCGTCGCAGATACGGCGGCCCAGCGGCTTGTCACCGGCCAGTTCGTCCGGTGTGCAGGCGACGTACCAGGCGTTCTTCGGGAACATGGGCCTCCGCTTCTAGGCGTGGTTCTTCAAGGGCACGGCCGGATCGCAGGCTGCTTCCGGCGCCGGGCTCTTGCCCGTCTCCAGCAGCTTGCGCGCGGCCATGTGGTCCAGCGGCGCGCTGACGCTCTCCACGCAGACCAGCCGCTCGCCGACGTAGTGCAGCAACGAGAAGGTGCCAGCGTTCGCGCCATCGCGGCGATAACGTTTTCCCTCAGCGGGGTCTGTGGGCATCAGGCCGGCCATCTGCAAGCGCATCGCGCCCTGCTCGGACCAGAACCAGGGCAGCGCCCGGTACGGCTCCTCGCGGCCTTGCAAGGTGGCCGCGGCGGTGCGGGCCTGGTCGTTGGCGTTCTGCACCGATTCCAGCCGCAGGCGGCGGCCGCTGTACGACTCGTCGAAGGCCACGCAGTCGCCGATGGCCAGGATGTCCGGATCGGACGTACGCATCAGCGCGTCGACGACGATGCCGTTCTCGCACAACAGGCCGGCCTCGCTCGCCAGCGTGTGCTCCGGCGCGGCGCCGATGCCCATCACCAGCAGTTCGACCGGCTCGCGCCGGCCGTTCACGGCCAGCGAGGCCAGGCGGTCGCCATCGAACTCGAATTCGCCGACGGCCACGCCCAGACGCAGATCAATGCCGCTGGCGCGGTGCGTCTGCAGCACGTGCTCGGCCAGCTCCGGCGAGACCGATCGCGCCAGCAGGCGCGGCGCCGATTCCAGCACTGTCACCGCCTTGCCGGCGGCACGCGCGCTGGCGGCGATCTCCAGCCCGATGAAGCCGCCGCCGAGGACGGTGACGTGCTGAGCGCTATGCAGGCGTTCGCGCAGGCGCTGCGCATCGGCCACCGAGCGCAGCGTGAAGACATTGGCCAGAGATGCGGGCAGATGCGGCAGGTGGCGCGCGCGGCTGCCGGTCGCCAGCACCAGCCGCCCGTAGCTCAGGGTCTGGCCGGACTGCAGCCGCACGTGGCGCTGCGCGCGGTCGATCGCCACGGCGGCGTCGCCGCCGTGCAG
Organism: Roseateles agri; assembly: GCF_034043675.1. Taxonomy (NCBI): domain Bacteria; kingdom Pseudomonadati; phylum Pseudomonadota; class Betaproteobacteria; order Burkholderiales; family Sphaerotilaceae; genus Roseateles; species Roseateles agri. The sequence goes on from NZ_JAXCLA010000002.1 coordinate 378,162, forward strand.
CGTGATGCCCTGATGTGCGTACCAATCCTCGGCGCGGTGCGGCTGCAGTTTCTCGTCGGGCGTCTTCAGAAAGGCCTTGGACAGCGGCGGCCGGTGGTAGGGCAGCACCGCTTCCTCGCAGACCAGATGCACCTGCGCGCCCAGCCCCGCCGCCGCCAGCGCGCCGCACAGCGCGGCACCCGCATGGCCGCCGCCGATGATCACGATCGGGCCGGCCGATGTCTCTGCGTTCATTCCTTCTCCTCGAGTTCTTGTGGCGAAAGCGGGAATTCTCGCCGCGCGGCTTCGCTCGCTCAGACTTGGCGCTCGGGCAGGCGCACGACGAGGCCCTGCAGCTCGGCCGTCAAGGGAATCTGGCAGGACAGCCGGCTGGTCGGTTCGCGCGGCACGGCCGTGCTGTCCAGCATGTCGAGTTCCAGCGCCGAGGGCGGCATCAGCCGGCCGGCCCAGGCCTCGTCGACGATCACGTGGCAGGTCGCGCACATCATCGAGCCGCCGCATTCGGCCACGATGCCGTCGACGCCGTAGCCGGTGGCCGCCTGCATCAGGCTGACGCCCTCGGGCGCCTCGAAGCCCTCGACCGTGCCGTCGAAATGGATGAAGGTGATGTCGGGCATGGTCGGGATTGTGGCCGAGGCACGTTCTAGGGGGTGCCACCTCATGCACACAGAAGGCTTGCGAACTTCGGCTAGATTGGCCGCCTCCATCCACCCGGGAAACTCACCCCATGCTTTCCATCATCGGCACCATCATCATCGGTTTCATCGTGGGTCTGCTGGCCCGGGCACTGAAGCCCGGCGACGACAAGCTCGGTTTCATCATGACGACGGTGCTGGGCATCGCCGGCGCCTTCCTCGCCAACTTCGTCGGCGGCCGGCTCGGCTGGTACGCCCCGGGCGAAGCCGCCGGCTGGATCGCCTCGATCGTCGGCGCGGTCGTGCTGCTGGTGATCTACGGCTGGGCCAAGGCCCGCGCCTGATCCGCACGTCGCCTCATCCACACTGGCCCACGTAGCCACAGGCGGTGCAGAAGTCGCAGCCGTCCTTGTGGATCATCGTGCTGTTGCCGCATTCCGGGCAGGGCCGGCCGGCCATCGGCGCCACCTCCAGCCCGGCCTTCGCCGCCCTCGCCTGCGGCGCCTGCTGCAGCAGGCCCATCTCGACCAGCGGCATGCCGGCCTCGTCGAGCACGCCCAGCATCGCGTAGCGGTGGATCACCAGCCGCGCGACATAGGCCACCGTTGAGGGCCAGACCTGCTGGCGGCCCGGCTTGCCTTGCTGGGCGGCCAGGCTCGGCACCGGCGCCATGAAATGGCCCAGCGGCTCGCCGACGTTCAGCAGCTTGCGCAGCTTCATGCCGATCCAGCCCGGGTCCATCACCCGCATGTCCAGCGAGAGCAGGCGCGCGAGCCCGTCGAACGCCTTCGGGTAGTTGCCCGAGAAGCCCATCGCGCAGGGCCGCGTCACCGTGCCGCCTTCGGGCGTGGGCAGGCTGACTTCCTTCAACGTCAAGGTGAACTGCTCGTTCGTCGCCGGGTTGTCCACGTCGACCGCCCAGGCGAGCGTGCCGCTGGTGCCGGTGCGCGGCTCCTCGCGGCTGAACATGGCGTCGAGCACCGGCGTCGGGCCCTGGGCCTCCTGCAGCGCGCCGAGCTGCTCGCAGCGCCAGCGGATCACCGCGGCCGTGGCGGCGACGACACCGGGGAACAGGCGCTTGTCGCCGTTCGGCGGCATGGGCATCTCGAAGGCGCGCTCCTCCGCCACCGTGGCCAACGCATCGAGCTTGAGCCGTAGCCACGCGGCATCGTTGGTACGCAGGTCCATCGACAGGGTCTTGGCCAGGGCCGAGAGCCCGCGCGGCTGCTCGGCGCCGTTGACCCAGACCTCGAAGGGCAAGGTGCGGCCGAACAGGCCCGCGTCCGGTCCCTCGGCCGGCAGTTCGCCGATGAACAGCGCGAAGTCGCCGTGCGGGTGCTGGATCATGTAGCTCCAGGCAGGGTTGCCGCCGGGCATCTCCGGGCGGCTGGGCCAGCGCAGCGAGGCCAGCACGGCATTGGGCAGGCGGTCGACGCGCAGGCGCTGGTTGGCGCCTTCGTCCGCCACCGGGCGCAGCGGCTCCGGCGCCTTCACCGGCTCCACGCTGAGCACCGATCCCAGCACGGCGTTGGGCCGGTAGGTCGCCAGGCCCTTCAGCTTCCCCTTCCAGGCCTGCACGTACAGGTCCTTGAAATCGGCATAGGGGTAGTCGGCCGGCACGTTGACCGTCTTCGAGATCGAGGTGTCGACGAAGGGCGCAACGGCGGACACCATCAGCGCGTGGTCGGAAGCACTGAGTTCCAGCGCGGTGACGAAGGCCTCGGGCAGCGGCGCGTCGACACCGAACATGTGGCGGAACAGGCGCCAGGCATGGTCCTCGACCGCGTACTCCTTGAAGCCACCACCCTCCAGCATCGAAACGCGCTTCTTGCGCGTGTAGCTCCAGCTGAAGGCCGGCTCGATGCCGTTGCTGGCGTTGTCGGCGAAAGCCAGGCTGATCGTGCCGGTGGGTGCGATCGACAGCAGGTGCGAGTTGCGTAGACCTTGCGCGCGGATTCGGTCCTTGACCGCCTTCGGCAGCCGCGTGGCGAAGCTGCCGCCCGAGAGATACAGCTCTGCGTTGAACAGCGGGAAGCCGCCCTTCTCCGCCGCCAAGTCGCTTGAAGCGAGATAGGCCGCATCGCGCATCAGCTCGGAGATCCGCCGCGCCGTCTCGCGCGCCGCTTCGCTGTCGTAGCGCTGGTTCAGCATCACCAGCGCATCACCCAGGCCCGTGAAGCCCAGGCCCACGCGACGCTTGTTGCGCGCCTCCGCCGCCTGCGCGGGCAAGGGCCAGGGCGTGACGTCGAGCACGTTGTCGAGCATGCGGATCGCCACGGTGACGACCTCGGCGAAGCCCTTCTCGTCGAAGCTCGCCTCGGCGCTGAACGGTGCGCTCACGTAACGCGTTAGGTCGATGGATCCGAGACAGCAGCAGCCGTAGGGCGGAAGTGGCTGTTCGGCGCAGGGATTCGTACTCGCGATCGACTCGCAGTAGTGCAGGTTGTTGTCCGCATTGATCCGGTCCAGGAACAGCACGCCGGGTTCGGCATGGTCGTAAGTGGACTTCATGATCTGGTCCCACAGCGAGCGGGCCGGCAGGCTGCGGTAGACCCAGAGCCCGTCGGGGCGCTGCCAGGCGCCTGCTTCCTTCTGCGTGGCACCGGGCTCGGCGCGGTGGACCAGTTCGACCGTGCGATCGGCCAGCACGGCTTCCATGAAGGCGTCGGTGACGCCCACGGAGACGTTGAAGTTGGCGAGGTCGCCCTCGTCCTTGGCGTGGATGAATTCCTCGATGTCCGGATGGTCGCAGCGCAGCACGCCCATCTGTGCACCGCGGCGGCTGCCGGCGCTTTCCACCGTCTCGCAGGAGCGGTCGAACACGCGCATGTAGCTGACCGGGCCGGAGGCGCTACTGCGCGTGGAGCCGACCCAGGCGCCGCGCGGGCGGATGCGCGAGAAGTCGTAGCCCACGCCGCCGCCGCGCCGCATCGTCTCGGCGGCCTCGGTCAGCGCGGTGTAGATGCCGGGGTGACCGTCCTCGACGGTGGCGATCGAGTCGCCGACCGGCTGTACGAAGCAGTTGATCAAGGTGGCCGACAGTTCGGTGCCGGCGGCCGAGAGGATGCGGCCCGCGGGCACGAAGCCGCGCCGCTGCGCATCCAGAAACTTCGCGGCCCATTCGGCGCGACGCTCGGGTGCTTCAGCCGCCGCCAAGGCACGAGCCACGCGCTGACGCACGTCCTCAAGCGTCTGCTCATCGCCCTTGGCGTACTTCTCCAGCAGGACCTCGGAGCTGATCGCCTGCGCGGGCAGCGAGTCCGCGTCGTGACGCGCGCCACGGGTGTCGCCGGACTCCGGCATCAGCGTCGCTTGGCTCGGCGGAAGCATGTGGATATCTCCAGTAGTCGAACGCCCGACTCTGCCCTGTCACGGGCCCGCTGACAAGCGGTTTGGAGATGGAAAAACGTTCAGGGCGCCAGCACGAGGATCGATGCCGCTGCCATGCTCAGCAGGGCGACGGTGATCACCACGCCACCGCCCTGCGGCCCGCGGTGCCGGGCATGCCGGGCCTCAGGGCGGCTCAGGTGCAGGCAGTCCTGCAATTGGTGGACGGACCGGTTGAGATGCGCAAGCAATTTCATCACCGCCTCCGAAGCTGTTCACGACAGTGTCTGCAGGCATTGTTGCGCGCGTGCTTCCACCGTTCAGTAACAGGGTTACTCCTGCGTCCGTCCTAGAACGGATTGACCGACTTCTCGCGCCGGTAGTGCAGGTAGCCCACGCTCGCGCCGGCGCGCAGGCCCACGCCCAGGCGGATCGGCGCCAGCGTGATGCCGTTGCGGCGCTGGTAGTTGATGCCGGCCCCGCCGACGTAGTAGAGGCTGCCGTCCACCCCGGGGAAGCGCTGGTAGATGGCCGAGGCCTTGGGCAGGTGGTAGACCAGCGTGAACACCTTGGAAGCATTGCCGCCGGCGTCGAAGCCGATCGAAGGGCCGGCCCAGTAGACCTTGGCGCCTCTCGCACTGCCCTTCATCAGCAGTTCGCCCTCGCCGTAGCGCAGGCCCACCGTCAGCGCGCCGCTGGCTTCCTGGCCCTTGATGTAGGCATTCGGGCGCCCCTGTTCCTGGAAGGCCTTGGCGATGACCTTGGCCAGACCTTCGGTGGTGTCGCCGAAGAATTCGGTGGCCGCCTTGAGGACCGAGTCCTCGTCGTAGGTCTTGTCGTCCTCCTTGTCGTCGGCGGCGAGTGCGAGGGCCGGCAGGCCGGCGCCAGCGGCCAGGGCGGCCAGGCGTGCGATCGTCGCGCGACGTTCGATCAGATCGACGGTGAGCTTGTCTTGCATGGCGGATGTACTCCTTCTTCTTGCGATGGCCGCAGCTTAGCGCCCGGGAGCCGGCTGCGCGGAATCCCGGAGCGCGGATCAACAATTGGTGACAATCACACCCGACAGCCCGCAGCGGGCGCGCACCACCGGTGCGCCTAACGCCTAAACTCCACGGTGCCATGAGTTCACACAACGACCTGCCCAACCTCGCGATCGCGCTGGAGTACGCCGATCTGGCGGCCGCGCTGTACCTGGCCGGCGGCAGCGACCACGCGGCCCGCCTGCTGGCCGCCGGGGCCGAGCAGTTGCTGGGTGACTTGGCCAGGCTGCTGGGCCAGCACGTGGAGAGCGACGAGGTGCAGACCCTGCTGGCCCGCATCGCGCTGAGCTACCAGGCGCCGCCGATGGCGCCGCGCGGCCACGCGCAGGCGCGCAACAGCCAGTTCGCCTTGCAGCGCACCAGCGAAATGGCCGGCCTGCGCGAGGACGAGGCCCGCAGCGACACCGCGGCCTACCTGCGCGCCGCCTGGTACCTACTGGAATCGATGGGGCTGGAAGCGGTGATCCCTACGCGTCTGGTGCAGGCGGTGGAGACCAGCACCATCGTCGCGCCCTTGGACATATGATCGGCCGGGCTGTTTCCGGGAGGCCGCCATCGACGACAAAAACACCGAACGCCGCCACTTCAATCGCGTCGCCTTCGACGCCGCGGCGGAACTGATCAGCGCGCAGGCGCAGCTGCAGGTCCAGGTGCTGGACCTGTCGCTGAAAGGCGCGCTGCTGAAGCTGCACTCGGCCGAGGCCGCAGGACTGCAGACCGGCTCACCCTGCCTGCTGAAGATCCACCTCGCGGGGCTGGAGCAGGCGATCGCGATGGCCGGCGAGATCGGTCATGTGCAGGGCGAGCATGCCGGCCTGGTATGCCGCAGCATCGACCTGGAGAGCATCACGCACCTGCGGCGCCTGATCGAGATGAACCTCGGCGACGCCGCGCTGCTCGACCGGGACCTGCGGGCGCTGATCAGCCACTGAACTAGGCCAGCCCCTGGATAAAGCGGCGCAGCACCGGGAACGCCGCCTCGGGATCGTCCCGCCACGCCCCGTGCCCGACACCCGGGAAGCCGACGAACTGCGACCACTGCGGCGGCAGCGCCGCGGCGATCTCGCGCGCATCCTCGATCGGGCAGACCGGATCCTGCTCGCCGGCCAGCACCAGCACCGGGCATTCGGCGCGCGCCAGGCCGGGCAGCAGGTCCAGGCGCTTCTTCTCGCCGCCGCAGAAGTGGAACAGGATGTCCTTGCGCAACAGCGTGCGCTCGCCGGCCTGCGGATCCAGCGGCGGCCGAGTGTTGTAGAGCTGGCGGCAGCCGGCCCAGTAGTCCTGCCAGGTGGCATCGTTCGGCGTGGTCCAGAAGGCATCCGCCAGCGCCCTCGCCTCGGGGCCACCCAGCTTCTCGAACATCGCCAGCTTGCGCTCCAGCCGGCCGTGGTGCGAACTGCTGGACACGATCACGCCGCGCGCGTGGCCCGGATGCCGCGCGATGTAGTGCTGCGCTACGAAGCCGCCGAAGGACTGGCCCAGCACGATCGGCTTCTCGATGCCCAGCGCCGCGCACAGGCGGACGATGTCGTCGGCCCAGACGTCCAGCGTCCACTCCTCGCGCGGGCGGTCGTCGCTGCGGCCATGGGCGCGGTGGTCGTAGTAGACGATCTGCGCCAGGTCGGCCAGCGCCGAAAAGCCGGGCTTGTAGGCCGAATGGTCGAAGCCCGGGCCGCCGTGCATGCAGATCAAGGTCGGCTTCTCGCGCAGCGCCGGTCCGTCCGGCACCAGCCCCGGCCCCTCCACGTCCACGAACAGGCGCACGCCCTGGCCGATGTCGATACGCATTCCAGATCCTCCTTGACGATCCCGGCAGTATGAACCGGCTGAACTGAGGTCCAGCCCCGCCGCTTTCGTCCGGGCAGCGCCGGCTTCGTCGCACGCGCCCCCGCGCCGGGCCGCCCAGGCACACAATCGGCGCCATGGACACATCGGTCGCTCCGACGAACTCGCCCCGAGAGGCTTTCCTGCGGGTCTTCAACCTGCGGATGATCGCGGCCGTCTACTATTTCTGCCTGCTGCATGCGCTGTCGCGCGAGCTGGCCTGGTACGCCTACGAGCCGATGCCCTGGAGCGACTGGCTGTACTCGCTCGTGCAGTTCACGCGCCAGTCACTGATCACCGGGCTGATGATCCTGCTGATGATCGGCTGCGCCGAGGCGCTGCTGGCAGGCCGCCGCTGGAGCGACGGCAAGGCGCTGGCGCTGCAGGGCGCGGCGGTGGCCACAGGCGCTTCGGGTGGCGCGGTGCTGCGCCACCTGGCCGTCAACTACGGCGACCCGACAGCCCATTTCATGTGGGACTGGTTCTACTCCACCGCGGGCCTCTGGACCTTGCTGGGCTGCATGGCCTATGCGCTGCTGCGCGTCGTGCGCGCCGAGCACGCGGCGGCCGACCGGCTGCGCCAGGCCGCGCGCGAGCGCGAGGCGCTGGAGGCGCAGCAGATGGAGGCGCAGGTCTCCGCGCTGAACGCGCAGATCGAGCCGCACTTCCTGTTCAACACGCTCGCCAACGTCAAGCGCCTGTACGCGACCACACCGGACCGCGGCCGCGACATGCTGGTCAGCCTGATCGCCTACCTGCGCGCCGCCCTCCCCAGCATGCGCTGCACCGATTCGACGCTCGGGCAGGAGCTGGACCTCGTGCGCAACTACCTGACGATCCTGCAGATGCGCATGGGCGAGCGCCTGTCCTTCGACATCGAGGCCGAGGCCGGCCTGCTCGGCGCACGCCTGCCGCCGATGGTGCTGCCGACGCTGGTCGAGAACGCGATCAAGCACGGCCTGTCCCCGCTGCCCGAGGGCGGCCGCATCGAGATCCATGCACACGCCAGCGGCGCCGGCGACGAGATCGCCGTCGAGGTGCGCGACAACGGCCAGGGCTTCGCCGGCAGCGGCGGCTCCGGCGTGGGCCTGGCGAACACCCGCGCCCGGCTCGGCGCGCTGTTCGGCAGCCGCGCGGCGCTGGAGCTGGAAGCGGCACAGCCGCGCGGCGTGGTCGCGCGCGTGCGCATGCCGCTGGTGCCGAGCGCCGCATGACGACAGTGCCCGCCACGCCCGCCGACGCCGCACCCGACACGTCGCCGCTCGCCCATCTGTTCGCCGCCTGGCGTTCGGTGCGCCGGCGCGAGCTGGCGGTGTTCGCACTGGCCGGCGCGCTGATCGGCCTGATCGACCTGGGCTCGCTGCTGGAGGTCGGCCTCGAGGAAACGCTGCTGCCGGTGCTCACGCGGATGGTGATGCCGGTCGTCGCCACCCTGCTGCTGCTGGCGGTCTGGCTGCCGGCCGACCGCAGCTCGCCGACGAACCCGCGCCGCACGCTCTGGCTGGTGCTGGCCGCGCTGGCCGGGGCGCTGCTGTCCAACGTGGCGCTGACACCGCTGGTGCACCTGCTGCCCTGGCCCACCGTTGGCGAGATCATGCGGATGAAGAAGGGCCTGCCGCCCGTCGACGACATGAGCCCGACCACGCTGCTGGGCGGCATCCTCGGCGACTTCATGCCGATGGCGATGATGCTGGCCGTGCTGGAGCAGCTCGGCCGGCGCCGCCGCGCCGAGGAATCGGTGCAGCGCATGCTGCAGGAGCACGGCCGGCTGCGCCGCCAGGCGATGGCCTCGCGGCTGGCGGCGCTGCAGGCCCAGGTGGAACCGCAGCTGCTGTTCGACGCGCTGGTCGACATCGAGCAGGCCTACGCGCGCAGCGACGAGGCCGCGCCGGCGCGGATGGAGCAGTTGATCCGACACCTGCGCGTCGCGCTGCCGCGGCTGCGCGAGCCCGGTACGCGGCTGGATGCCGAGGCAGAACTGCTGGAGAGCTATCTGGCCGTGCTGCAGGGGCTCGGCCATCCGCCGCTGGACTTCCGCATCGAGCTGCCGGAGGCGCTGCGCGGCGCATCGGTGCCGCCGATGATCCTGCTGCCGCTGCTGCAGCGTGCGCTGAAGCTGGCCGTGACGGCACCGACACGTTGCACGCTGTCGGCCTCCGACAATCTGCGCGTGACGCTGAGCTTCGACCGCCCCGGCCTGGGCAAGCTCGGTGAAAGCGACGCCGAGATGGACGCGCTGGCCGAGCGCCTGCGCGTGCTCTCTTCCGGCGCCGCGCGGCTGCGCTGCGAGGCCACGCCCGAAGGCGGCACGCGCTTCATCCTGGAGCTGAGCTGAACGATGAGAAGCCTGTCCGCCCCCACTGCCGTCGTCGCCGAGGACGAAGAAACCCTGCGCCACGAACTGGTCGAGAAGCTCGGCGAGCTGTGGCCGGAACTCGCCATCGTCGGCGAGGCGGCTGACGGCGTGCAGGCCCTGCGGATGGTCGACGTGCATCAGCCCGACGTGCTCTTCCTCGACATCCAGATGCCCGGTGCCACCGGCATCGAGGTAGCGCGCCAAGTGGGCGCGCGCAGCCACGTCGTGTTCGTGACCGCCTACGACCAGTACGCCGTCGCCGCGTTCGACCACGGCGCGGTCGACTACGTGCTCAAGCCGCTGTCGGCAGCGCGGCTGTTCACCGCGATCGGCCGCCTGCGCCAGCGCCTGTCGGCACCGCCGGCCGAGTACGCGCAGGACGTCCATGAGGCGCTCGACCAACTGAGCCCGCGCCCCAGCGGCGGCCCAGCCCGCGCCTACCTGCGCTGGATCAATGCCTCGGTCGGCCAGACCTTGAGGCTGATCACCGTGGACGAGGTGCTGTACTTCCAGTCCGACAACAAATACACCCGCGTCGCCACGCGCGAAGGCGAGGCGCTGATCCGCAAACCGCTGAAGGAGCTGGTCGAGGAGCTCGACCCGAACCAGTTCTGGCAGATCCACCGCTCCACCCTGGTCAACGCCAGCGCCGTCGAGGCGGTGACGCGCGACTTCCGCGGCCGCATGCAGCTGAAGCTGAAGGCGCGCGGCGAGGCGCTGCTGGTGGCCGAGAGCTACACGCATCTGTTCCGGCAGATGTGACCTCCGAGGTCAAGCTGTCGCCCGCTTGACGCCAGCCGCCGCCGCGGCGCTCCACAATCGGCCGAGAACCACATCGGAGACAGCACGATGGAGACGCTCAAGCACTACCGCATCTGCCCGCTCTGCGAGGCGTGCTGCGGCCTCGAGATCCGCACGCAGGGCGAAAAGGTCGTGTCGATCCGCGGCGCCGAGCAGGACGTCTTCAGCCGCGGCTACATCTGCCCCAAGGGCGTCTCGCTGAAGGACCTGCACGAAGACCCGGACCGGCTGCGCAAGCCCTTGATCAAGCGCGATGGCGAATTCGTCGAAGCGAGCTGGGACGAAGCCTTCGCCGAGATCGAGCGCCGGCTGGTGCCGATCCGCGAGCGCCACGGCGCCGATGCGCTGGCGCTGGTGATCGGCAACCCCAGCGCGCACAAGATCGGGCTGCTGGCCTACGTGCCGCGGCTGGTGAAGGCGCTGGGCACGCGCAACTTCTTCTCCGCCTCGACCTTGGACCAGATGCCCAAGCAGCTGTCCAGTGGCCTGATGTTCGGCCACTGGCTGTCGATCCCGGTGCCGGACATCGAGCGCTGCGACTTCCTGCTGATGCTGGGCGCCAACCCGATGGTCAGCAACGGCAGCCTCTGGACCGTGCCCGACTACCGCGGCAAGGCCAAGGCCATGCGCGAGCGCGGCGGACGCATCGTCGTCGTCGACCCGCGCCGCACCGAGACCGCCGCGCAAGCCGACGAACACCTCGCGATCCGCCCGGGCGGAGACGCCTTCCTATTGCTGGGCCTCGTGCACACGCTGTTCGACGAGGGCCTGGCAAAACCCGGGCGACTCGAGGAATGGACGAAGGGCATCGCCGAACTGCGCGAGGCGGTGCGCCCGTTCGCGCCCGAGCGCACGGCCGCCGCCTGCGGCATCGATGCCGCGACGCAGCGCCGGCTGGCGCGTGAGCTTGCCGCAGCCGAGCACGCCTGCGTCTACGGGCGGCTCGGCACCTGCACGCAGCGCTTCGGCACCTTGAACAGCTGGCTGGTCGATGTGCTGAACATCCTCACCGGCCAGCTCGATGCGCCGGGCGGCGCGATGTTCCCCAAGGCCGCCGCCTTCGCCGCCAACACGGCCGGTACGTCCGGCAGCGGCCGCGGCGTGAAGACGGCACGGCATGCGAGCCGCGTCAGCGGCGCGCCGGAGGTCTTCGGCGAGCTGCCGATCACCTTGCTGGCCGAGGAGATCGAGACGGCCGGCGAAGGCCAGGTGAAGGCGCTGATTGCCATCGCGGCGAACCCGGTGCTGTCCGCGCCGAACGGCCCGCGCATCGGCCGCGCGCTGGACGGCCTGGACTTCATGCTGAGCCTGGACATCTACCTGAACGAGACCAGCCGCCACGCCGACGTGATCCTGCCGGGCCTGTCGCCGCTGGAAGACCTGCACTTCGACGTCGCCTTCCCGCAACTCTCTTACCGCAATCACGCGCGCTTCAGCGCGCCGGTGTTCGAGCGGCCGGCTGGCATGCCCGAAGAATGGCAGACGCTGCTGCGCCTGGCCGCGTTGTTCGACCCTGCGGCCACATCGTCGATGCCGGGCCCCGAGGCGCTGATCGACCAGGCGCTGCGCAACGGCCCCTACGGCCTGACGCTGGAGCAGGTGAAGGCGGCCGACGGCGGTGTCGACCTCGGCGCACTGCAGCCTCGTATCCCCGAACTGCTGCGCACACCCAGCGGACGGATCGAGCTGGCACCGACGCCGCTACTGGCCGAGCTGCCAGCGGTCGAACAGGCGCTGGCCGAAGCGACCGACAACGGCCTGCTGCTGATCGGCCGCCGCGACGTGCGCTCCGGCAACAGCTGGATGCACAACCTGCCGGTGCTCGCCAAGGGCCCGGAGCGCTGCACGCTGCTGATGCATCCGCAGGACGCCGAGCGCCTGGGCCTCAGCAATGGCGCCACCGCCCGGCTGACGGCCGGCGGCACCGAACTGCTGGCCCCGGTGGAGTTGACCCGGGACCTGCGACCCGGCGTCGTCAGCCTGCCGCACGGCTGGGGCCACGACCTGCCCGGTGCCCGCCTGGGCCGCGCCGCGGAGCGCCCCGGCATCAACATGAACGCGTTGCTGGACGACCGACTGCGCGATCCGTTGTCTGGCAATGCGGTGCTGAGTGGCGTCGCCGTTGCGGTAGAGGCCGCCTGAGTGCGGTAACCGTGCTATATTCGCCGGCCAAGAATCACAAGAGACCGCTTGGTCCTCAACCTGCAGCCCCCGTACCTGTCCATCTGGCGCGCGGCTCGCTTCAGTTTCAACTCCCTGATTGATCTTGAGTGTTTCTGCCCTCGTGCGCCGATGTACGGACGCGAGGTTCTTCATCATTTTTTGTTTTTCCAGAAGGTACTCATCATCATGACGACCATGCAAACCGGCACCGTGAAGTGGTTCGACGACGGCAAGGGCTTCGGCTTCATCACGCCGGCCGACGGCTCCAAGGATCTGTTCGCCCACCACAGCGAAATCAAGAACAACGGCGGCTTCCGCACGCTGGCCGAAGGCGCCAACGTGGAATTCGAAGTGAAGCAAGGCCCGAAGGGTCTGCAAGCTTCGAACATCCGCCAGCTGTAATCGCGGCGTTCGACCCAAGCAAAAGGGCACCCCTCGGGGTGCCCTTTCTTCATAGTGAGTAGGATCAGCTGCTGAGCAGGCCGCCGCCCAGCACCTTGTAGAGCTGCACGCTGTTCAGCAGACCGGCCAGGCGCACCTGCACGAGCTGCTGTTGCGCCGCGAAGGCGTTGCGCTGCGCGTCCTGCAGTTCCAGGCTGCTCGACGCGCCGTTGCGGTAGCGCAGCTCCACGAGACGCTGCGTCTCGGTGCTGGCGCGTGCCAGGCGTTCCTGCGCGGCGATCTGGTCACCGTAGGTGGCGCGGCCGGCCAATGCGTCGGCGACTTCGCGGAACGCCGTCTGCACGGCCTTCTCGTACTGCGCCACGGCGATGCCCTGGGCCGCCTTGGCCGATTCGACATTGGCCTTGGTGCGGCCGGCGTCGAAGATCGGCGCCAGCGCGTTGATGCCCCAGGTCCAGGCGGTGCCGTCGAACAGGTTCTTCAGCGCCGTGCTGGCGAAGCCATAGCTGCCGGTGAGCTGGATGCTCGGGAAGTAGGCCGCGCGGGCGGCGCCCACATTGGCCTCGGCCGCGGCGAGCTGCTGCTCGGCCTGCAGCACGTCGGGCCGCAGGACCAGCACTTCCGAAGGCACGCCGGCCGGCAGGTCGGCGAGCTTCCAATCCGACAAGACCTGACCCTTGGGCAGTTGTGGCGACAGTGGCTGTCCGACCAGCAAGGTCAGCGCGTTCAGGTCCTGCTGGCGCTGGCGCTCGGCCTGGGCGGCAGCGGCGCGGGCCTGGGCCGCGGCGGACTCGGCCGTGTTCATGTCCAGCGAGGAGGCCGCGCCGGCATCGAACTTCAGCTTGGTGAGCTTGAGGGAATCCTCGCGCGAGGTGAGCGTGTCCCAGCTCAGCTTCAGCAGTTCCTCGTCGGCCTGCAGCGCCAGGTAGCTCGACGCGACGCCGGCCACCAGCGTGATCTGCGCGGCGCGCTGTCCCTCGGCCGAGGCCAGGTAACGGGCCGTGGCGGCATCGCTCTGGTTCTTGACCTTGCTGAACAGGTCGACCTCGTAGCCCGACACCGTCACGCCCGCCTCGTAGGTGCGCAGGACGGTGCCGCCGGTGGGCGTGGCGCTGCCGATGAAGCCGCCCGACACGGTCGGGAAGCGGCTGGCGTCGGCCACGCGGGCCAGCGCCCGCGCCTGTTCGACGTTTAGCACCGCGACGCGCAGGTCGCGGTTGTTCTGCAGCGCCAGCGCGATCAGTTCCTGCAGGCGGGCATCGGCTGCGTAGAAGCTCTTCCAGCCGAGCTCGGCGGCGGTGGCGCCGCTGGCCGCAGCCGGCGCGGGCCACTGCGAGGCCACCGGCGCGTCCGGGCGCTTGTGGTCAGGCGCGAGGTTGACGCAGCCCGCCAGCGCCAGGGCCGAGACGATGAGTGCTAACTTCAATTTCATACTGGTTCCCCCGCGCCCGGCGAGGCAGGTTTGTCGTCGAGTTCGTGGGCGGCCAGCTTGCGCTGCCGCTCGCTGCCCTTGAACAGGCGGCGCACGACCAGGAAGAAGATCGGCACGAACAGCACGGCCAGGATCGTCGCGGAGATCATCCCGGACAGCACGCCGGTACCGATCGCGCGCTGGCTGGCCGAGCCGGCACCGCTGGCGAAGAACAGCGGCGTCACGCCCAGGATGAAGGCCAGCGAGGTCATGATGATCGGGCGGAAGCGCAGGTGCGCCGCTTCCAGCACCGAGTCGATCAGGCTCTTGCCCGAGGCCTGCAGGTCCTTCGCGAACTCGATGATCAGGATCGCGTTCTTCGCCGACAAGCCCATGATCGTGATCAGGCCGACCTTGAAGTACACGTCGTTGGGCATGCCGCGCAGCGTCGCGCCCATCACCGAACCCAGGATGCCCAGCGGCACGACCAGCAGCACGGCGAACGGGATCGACCAGCTCTCGTACAGCGCCGACAGGCACAGGAACACCGCCAGCAGCGAGAAAGCCAGCAGGATCGTCGCCTGCGCGCCGGACAGCTTTTCCTCGCGGGAGAGGCCGGTCCACTCGCAGCCGATGCCTTGCGGCAGCTTCTTGCACAGCTGTTCGATCTCGTCCATCGCTTCACCGGTGGAGCGGCCTGCCACGGCGTCACCGGCCAGGCGCATCGCCGGATAGCCGTTGTAGCGCGTGGCCTGCATCTGGCCGGTGACCCAACGGGTCGTCGCGAACGAGCCGATCGGCACCGGCTGGCCCTGCGCGTTCGGCACGTTCAGCGCCAGCAGGTCGGACGGCTGCATCCGCGCGATCTGGTCGGCCTGAACGACGACGCGTTGCATGCGGCCCTGGTTCGGGAAGTCGTTGACGTAGGCCGAGCCGACCGCCGTGCCGAGCACGTTCGCGATCGAGTCGAAGCCGACGCCTTGAGCATTCGCCTTGTCGCGGTCGATGTCGATCTGCAGCTGCGGCGCGTCTTCCAGGCCGTCCGGCCGCATGCCGGTGATGACCTTGCTCTGCTGCGCCATGCCCAGCATCTGGTTGCGCGCGTTCAGAAGCGCCTCGTGGCCGAGGCCGCCGCGGTCCTGCAGGCGCAGCGCGAAGCCGGTGGCGGTACCCAGCTCAGGGATCGGCGGCGGCGACAGCGGGTAGATGAACGCGTCACGCACGCCCATCATCGCGCCGAAGGCACGGCCAGCCAGCGCGCCTGCGCTGTGCTCGGCGCCCTTGCGCTCGTCCCAGGGCTTCAGCGGCACGAACACCAGTGCGGCGTTCTGGCCCTGGCCCGAGAAGCTGAAGCCGATCACGCCGATGGTGTCCGCCACTTCCGGCTGCTTGTGCATGAAGTCCTCGACCGCCTTGACCGCCGCTTCCGTGCGGTTCGTCGTGGCGCCCGGGGGCAGCTGCACGTTGACGATCAGGTAGCCCTGGTCTTCGTTCGGCAGGAAGGAGCCCGGCATGCGCAGGTAGAGCCAGCCGACGGCCGCGACGATCGCCAGGTAGGCGATCAGCATCGAGCCCGAGCGCTTCAGCAGCTTGGCGACCCAGCCCTCGTAGCCCTTGGCGGTGCGCGAGAAGCCGCGGTTGAACCAGCCGAAGAAGCCGCGCTTCTCATGGTGGTGACCCGCCTCGACTGGCTTCAGCAAGGTGGCGCACAGCGCCGGCGTCAGCGACAGCGCCATGAAGCCCGAGATCAGCATCGCCGAGACGATGGAGACGGTGAACTGGCGGTAGATGTTGCCGACCGAGCCGGAGAAGAAAGCCATCGGCAGGAACACCGCGGTCAGCACCACGATGATGCCGATGATGGCGCTGGAGATCTGGCCCATCGCCTTGCGCGTCGCCGCGCGTGGCTCCAGGCCCTCCTCGCTCATGATCCGCTCGACGTTCTCGACGACGACGATCGCATCGTCCACCAGCATGCCGATCACGAGCACCATGCCGAACAGGGTCAGCACGTTGATCGAGTAGCCCAGCGCCAGCATGATGCCGAAGGTACCCAGCAGCGCCACCGGCACGACCAGGGTCGGGATCAGCGTGAAGCGCCAGTCCTGCAGGAACAGGTACATCACCAGGAACACGAGCACCACGGCCTCGACCAGCGTCTCGACGACCTGCGAGATCGAGATCTTGACGAACTTGGACGAGTCGTACGGCACGTTGTAGATCACGCCGGCCGGGAAGTACTGCTTCAGTTCCTCCATGCGGGCCTTGACGGCATTGGCCGTCGCCAGCGCATTGCCGGTGGGCGA
Source organism: Roseateles agri (assembly GCF_034043675.1). Classification (NCBI taxonomy): domain Bacteria; kingdom Pseudomonadati; phylum Pseudomonadota; class Betaproteobacteria; order Burkholderiales; family Sphaerotilaceae; genus Roseateles; species Roseateles agri. The sequence continues at coordinate 394,427 of NZ_JAXCLA010000002.1, forward strand.
GAGCTGAACGCCGATGCCGGTGGACGGCTGGCCGTTCAGGCGCGAGTAGGAGCCATAGCCCTGGCCGCCCAGCTCGATGCGGGCGACGTCCTTCAGCTTGACGGTGGAGCCGTCGGCATTGGCGCGCAGCACGATGTTGCCGAACTGCTCGACCGTGGTCAGCTGGCCGGTGACGACGACCGTGGCCGTCGTCGTCTGGCTGCTCGGGTTCGGCAGGTCGCCGATCGAGCCGGCGGGCACCAGCGCGTTCTGGCGGCTGATCGCGGCGTTGACCTCGGCGGTGCTCAGCTTGTAGCCGACCAGCTTGGCCGGGTCGATCCAGATGCGCATCGCGCGCTCGGTACCGAACAGCTGAGCCTGGCCGACGCCGTCCAGGCGCTGGATTTCCGGGAGGATGTAGCGGGAGGCGTAGTCGCCCAGCGCGATCGGGTCCAGCTTGCCGTCCTTGCTGGACAGCGTGACGAACAGCAGGAAGTTCGAGCGCGACTTGTCGACCTTCACGCCCTGCTGCGTCACCGCCGCCGGCAGGCGCGGCGTGGCGCGCGACAGGCGGTTCTGGATGTCGACCTGGGCCAGGTCGATGTTGGTGCCGGGCTCGAAGGTCGTCGTGATCGACGCCGTGCCGTTGGCTTGGCTCACCGATTCGATGTAGGCCAGGCCGGGCGAGCCGTTGAGCTCCTGCTCGATCACGGCGATGACGGACTCGTCCATCGTCTTGGCCGAGGCGCCGGGGTAGACGGCGCTGATCACCAGCGTCGGCGGCGCGACGCTGGGGTACTGCGCCACCGGCAGCAGCTTGATGGCCACCGCGCCGAAGACCAGCGCGAACAGCGCGATCACCCAGGCGAAGATGGGCCGGTCAATGAAGAAACGTGCCATTGCGGGGAACTCCTGGGATTACTGGCCCGAGGCGGCGGAAGCCGGTGCCGCGGCCGACGCGGCTGCGGCCGGCGTCCAGGGCACGGGCTTCACCGGCGCGCCGGGCACAAACATCTTCTGGAAGCCGTCGGCGATCACCTGTTCGCCCGGCTTCAGACCGTCCAGCACGACCCACTGGTTGCCCCAGGCCGAGCCGATCTTGACCGGGCGCGGGGTGGGCTTGTTGTCGGCACCGACAACCAGCACCGTGTCACCGTTGCTGCCGCGCGTGACGGCTTGCTGCGGCAGCAGGATGCCGGCCGGCACTTCGGCCTGGCTCAGGCGCACGCGCACGTACTGGCCGGGCAGCAGCCCTTCGCCCGGGTTCGGCACCTCGGCGCGCAAGGTCACCTGGCCGGACGTCGGGTCGACGCTCAGGTCGGTGAACAGCAGCTTGCCGGGCTTGGCGTACTCGGTGCCGTCTTCCAGCACGATGCGCACCTGGGCGGCATTGGCACCGGCGGACTTCAGCCCGCCGCCGGCCAGCGAACGGCGCAGTTGCTGCACTTCATTGGCGGACTGGGTGAAGTTCACGTAGACCGTCGAGGTCTGCTGGATCAGCGCCAGCTGCGTCGCGTCCGCGGCGCCGACCAGTGCGCCTTCGGTCACCAGCGCGCGGCCGATGCGGCCGGAGATCGGCGCGGTGACGTGCGCATAGTCCAGGCTCAGCTTGGCTTGCGTGATCGCAGCCTTGGCGGCAGCCACGTCGGCCTCGCCCTGCTTGGCAGCGGCGACGCTCACCAGGTATTCCTGCTGGCTGATTGCCTTGGCCTCGACCAGCGGCTTGTTGCGCTCGGCCTGGGCTGCGGCCTGGTTCAGGTTGGCCTGCGCCTTGGCCAGCGAGGCCTGGGCGCTGTCGAGCTGGGCCTGGTAGGGCGCCGGGTCGATCTGGAACAACGGCTGGCCGGCCTTGACCTCGGAACCTTCGGTAAACAGGCGCTTCAGCACGATGCCGTTGACGCGCGCACGGACCTGCGCGATGCGCAGCGCCTCGACGCGGCCGGGCAGCTCGGTCTGCAGGGCCACCGGCTGCAACGCCGTGGTGACGACGCCGACCGCCGGGGGTGGCATGCCGCCGCCAGCGGGCGCGGCGTGGCCGGCGTCTTCCTTCTTGCCGCAGGCGGCGAGCAGGGAGGCGATGGCGATGGCCAGCGGAATCAGATAGAGGGCCCGGCTGCCCGCGGTGAGGGCTGGCGGATTGTTTTGGGCTGAAGAGCAGATCACGATTGAAACCTCTCGGACCGAAGGGATTCGTTGGAAGCGAAGACGGGTCGCACAAACAAGTTCGGCACCATACGCGATGGCGCCGAATTTCGTGGCGATACCCTGTTACCAGGGATGTCCCGCAGTATATACATACATTCACGCATGTATGTAAGTGCGCTAAAATTTCGTCCACGATGGTCAGGAAGACGAAGCAAGAGGCGCTGGAGACGCGCGAAAAGATCCTGGATGCAGCCGAAGCGCTGTTCCAGCGTCGCGGCGTATCGCGCACGTCCTTGCAGGACATCGCCACCGAAGCCGAGCTGACCCGGGGGGCCATCTACTGGCACTTCAAGGACAAGGCCGAGATGTTCAACGCGATGATGGAGCGGGCCAAGATGCCGCTGGAGCAGGCGCGCGACGCGGTGCGCCTGGTCCGCCCGGACGCCCCGCTGGAACAACTGCGCTGGAGCCTGCTGAACGCCTTCCACTCGACGATGCACAACGCGCGCACGCGCCGCGTCTTCGAGATCGCGATGCACCGCGTCGAGTACGTGGACGAGTTGCTCGCCGTGCGCGACCGCCATCTCGCCTCGCGCAATGCCTGGCTGGACAGCAATGAGCAGACCTTCCGCGAGGCCATGGCCGCCGGCCAGTTGCCGAAGACGCTGCATGCCCGCGTCGCCGCGGTAACGCTGGTCGCATTGACCGACGGCCTGATCCAGAACTGGATCCTCAACCCCGATGGCTTCGACCTGCTCGAAGTCGGCCGCGAGGCGATCGACAGCTTCCTGAACGGCCTCGTCGCCACCGGCAAGCCGCTGCTGCCACCGCTAAAGCCGGAGGAGCTGGCCGCACTGGGCAGCGCGCCGCTGTGTTCGCTGGACAAGCCGGCCAATATCGATTGACGCGACTGACGCGGCTGACCCGGCTGCGGCCGTGACATAGTCAGGGGCTCAAGTTGCCCGGGCCGCCCAAGAGGCTGGTCGCGGGCGCATCACCATCGACATCTCCGCACAAGGATTTCGCATGCCGATCGCGCGCGTCGCAACTCCCCTGCTCTTCAGCCTGCTGGCCGCTACAGCCGCCCACGCCGGCGGCTACCAGAAGCCGCAACAGAACATCCTCGAGGTGCTGCACGCGCCCGCGCCTCCGCAGGTCTTCACCAGCCCGACCCGCGAAACGCTGCTGCTGGTGAGCTGGCAGGAATTCCCGCCGATGTCGCGCGTGGCCGCGCCCATCCTGAAGCTGGCCGGTACCCGCATCGAGACCGCCAACCACAGCAAGCACGACACGCCCGGCGGTTACGGCGTCACGCCCTGCGCGCAATCGTTCGAGCTGGCCGCCGTGGCCGGCGGCGCCCGGCGCACGCTCGCCTTGCCCGCGGGCGCCTGCGCCGGCCGGCCCTTCTGGTCGGCGGACGGCAAGGCCTTCGCCTTCACGAATACCGCCAAGGACGCCGTCGAGCTGTGGATCGGCGATGCCGCCACCGGTCGCCTGCGCCAGGTGCCGGGCCTGCGCCTGAACCCGATGTTCAACGGCGAGCTGCAATGGATGCCCGGCCAGCGCAAGCTGCTGGTCAAGCTCGTGCCCGACAAGCTGGGCGCGCCACCGGCCGCACCCTTGGTGCCGGCAGGCCCCAGCACCCAGGAAACGGGCACCGGCAGCGGCGAGAGCAGCACCTACGAGACGCGCGACACGCTGAAGGACGCGCATGACGAGGACCTGTTCGACTACTACGCCGCCTCGCAGCTCGCGCTGGTCGACACCGGCACGCTGGCCGTCACCCGCATCGGCAAGCCCGGTGCGATCGACGCGGTTGACCCCTCACCGGACGGCAACCACCTGCTGGTGACGACGCTGCACAAGCCGTATTCGTACGTGACGACCTACGAGCGCTTCCCGCGCGAGGTCGAAGTCTGGGACATCGGCAGGCGCGGCACGCCTGGCGTCACCACCATCGCCTCGGTCCCGCTGGCCGACCGCGTGCCGGTCGCCGGCGTGCGCACCGGCCCGCGCGCCTTCGACTGGCGCGCCACCGAGCCGGCCACCTTGATCTGGGCCGAGGCCCTGGACCAGGGCGACTGGAAGGTGCAGGTGCCCAACCGCGACAAGGTCATGCTGCAGAAGGCGCCCTTCACCGCGCCGCCGCAGGAAATCGCCCGGACGGTGCAACGCTTCGTCGGCCTGCGCTGGACCGAGCGCCGCGACATCGCGCTGCTGCAGGAGTACGACGAGAACCGCCACTGGGTCCGCATCTCGCAGATCGACGTCGACCAGCCGCAGAACGGCCAGCGCGTGCTGTGGGACCTCTCCAGCGACGAGAAGTACGCGGATCCGGGCAACCCCGTCTACCGCCAGCAGCCCAACGGCGAGTTCCTCGTCCGCATGCAGGGCGATTCGATCTACCTGGCCGGTAACGGCGCCTCGCCCGACGGCGACCGCCCCTTCCTCGACCGCCACGACCTCGTCACCCGCAAGACCGAGCGCCTGTTCCGCAGCGATCGCGACGCCCTGGAGCGCTTCGTCGCGTTCACGGGCAAGGACGACACGCAGTTCCTGACCTGGCACCAGTCGCCCAGCAGCCCGCCGAACGCCTGGCTGCGCACGCTCGGTAGTCCCACAGCAGGCGCGGCCGCCGGCGAAGCCGCCTTCGCATCCACCCATGCCGCCGTCACTCAGTTGCCCGATCCGACGCCCGCCGTGCGCGCGATCAAGAAGCGCCTGGTCAGCTACAAGCGCGCGGACGGCGTGGACCTCTCGTTCACCCTCTACACGCCGCCCGGCTACGTGGAAGGCACCCGCGTGCCGACGATCCTGTACGCCTACCCGCTCGACTACGCCGACGCCTCCAAGGCCGGCCAGGTCACCGGCTCGCAGGCCACCTTCACGCGGCTGCGCCAGTACCAGCTGCTGCTGCTGGCGGGCTACGCGATCATCGACCGCGCCTCCTTCCCGATCATCGGCGACCCGAAGAAGGCCTACGACACCTACACCGAGCAGCTGGTGGCCGATGCCAAGGCGGCGGTGGACGAAGCCGTGCGCCTGGGCGTGGCGGACCCGGATCGCATCGGCGTCACCGGCCACAGCCACGGCGCGCTGATGACGGCCAATCTGCTGGCCCACTCCGACCTGTTCCGCGCCGGCGTGGCCACCAGCGGCTCCTACAACAAGACGCTGACGCCCTTCGGCTTCCAGAGCGAGCGCCGCTCGGTCTGGGCCGCGCCGGACGTGTACCGCCAGGTCTCGACCTTCTTCTTCGCCGACCAGCTGAAGAAGCCGATCCTGATCATGCACGGCGAGGACGACGCCAACCCGGGCACGACGCCGCTGCAGGCCGTCAAGTTCTACGAGGCGATCCGCGGCAACGGCGGCACGGCCCGCCTGGTGATGCTGCCCCACGAGCCGCACTGGTATTCGGCGATGGAGTCGCAGGAGCAGCAGATCTACGAAATGGTCCGCTGGTTCGACAAATACGTGAAGAATGCTACGCCCGAAAAGCGCTGATCGCCCTGGAAGGCTAAGCCGTTCGCTTTACGGGTTAGCCCCAGGTCGGGGACAATAGCGGGTTGCCCGCCAAAAAAGCCACCGCCGTGTCCGCCACCACCCTCGCCCCCGCCAAGCCCAAGGCCCTGACCGCTTACCGCCCGTTCTGGGCCAAGCGCTTCGGCCCCGCGCCCTTCCTGCCAATGAGCCGCAAGGAGATGGACGAGCTCGGCTGGGACTCGTGCGACATCATCATCGTCAGCGGCGACGCTTACGTGGACCACCCGAGCTTCGGCATGGCCGTGATCGGGCGCACGCTGGAGGCGCAGGGCTTTCGCGTCGGCATCATCGCGCAGCCCGACTGGCAGAGCGCCGATGCATTCAAGGCGCTGGGCAAGCCGAACCTGTTCTTCGGCGTGGCGGCCGGCAACATGGATTCGATGATCAACCGCTACACGGCCGACCGGAAGATCCGCCGCGACGACGCCTACACGCCCGGCGGCGAAGGCGGCGCCCGGCCCGACCGCGCCACGCTGGTCTACACGCAACGCTGCAAGGAAGCCTGGAGCGAGGTGCCGGTGATCATCGGCGGCATCGAGGCCAGCCTGCGCCGCATCGCTCACTACGACTACTGGCAGGACAAGGTCCGCCGCTCGATCCTCGTCGACGCTAAGGCAGACCTGCTGGTCTACGGCAACGCCGAGCGCGCCATCGTCGAGATTGCCCACCGCCTGGCCCGCCGCGAGCCGGTGACGCAGCTGACCGACGTGCGCGGCACCGCATTCATGAAGCGCGACGAGCACGACATGAGCGCCTGGTTCCAGCTCGATTCCACCTCGGTGGACACGCCCGGCCGCATCGACGAGCTGATCAGCCCGTACCAGGAAATCAAGCAGGAGACCTGCGACAGCTCCCCCGTGGCCACCGCTGCTGCCGACGGCAGCAAGCCCATCACGATCCATCGCACCGGCAAGATCGCCCTGCCCCCGCGCGAGCAGACCGTGCTGCGCCTGCCCGCCTACGAGCAGGTGAAGAGCGACCCCGTGCTCTACGCCCACGCCAACCGCGTGCTGCACCTGGAGACCAACCCGGGCAACGCCCGCGCGCTGGTGCAGGCCCACGGCGATCGCGACCTCTGGATCAACCCGCCGCCGCTGCCGCTCTCCACGCCGGAGATGGACCACGTCTTCGACCTGCCCTACGCGCGCAGCCCGCATCCGAAGTACGCGGACGAGAACGGCAGCCATGACGGCGCCACAAAGATCCCCGCCTGGGAGATGATCCGCTTCAGCGTCAACATCATGCGCGGCTGCTTCGGCGGCTGCACCTTCTGCTCGATCACCGAGCACGAGGGCCGCATCATCCAGAGCCGCAGCGAGGACTCGGTGATCCGCGAGATCGAGGAGATGCGCGACAAGGTCAAGGGCTTCACCGGCATCGTGTCCGACCTCGGCGGCCCCACGGCGAACATGTACCGCATCGGCTGCAAGAGCCCCGAGATCGAGGCGGCCTGCCGCAAGCCCAGCTGCGTCTACCCGGGCATCTGCCAGAACCTGAATACCGACCACGGCCCGCTGATCAAGATGTACCGCCGCGCGCGGGCCTTGAAGGGCGTCAAGAAGATCCTGATCGGCTCCGGCCTGCGCTACGACCTGGCCGTGAAGTCGCCCGAGTACGTGAAGGAGCTGGTGACGCACCACGTCGGCGGCTACCTGAAGATCGCGCCCGAGCACACCGAGGAAGGGCCGCTGTCGAAGATGATGAAGCCCGGCATCGGCACCTACGACAAGTTCAAGCAGATGTTCGAGAAGGCCAGCGAGGAAGCCGGCAAGAAGCAGTACCTGATCCCGTACTTCATCGCCGCGCACCCGGGCACCAGCGACGAGGACATGATGAACCTCGCCGTCTGGCTGAAGAGCAACGGCTTCCGCGCCGACCAGGTGCAGACCTTCTACCCGAGCCCGATGGCCACGGCCACGGCGATGTACCACTCGAACAAGAACCCGCTGAAGAAGGTCACGCGCGAAAGCGAGCCCGTGGACATCGTCCGCGGCGAGCGCCGCCGCCGGCTGCACAAGGCCTTCCTGCGCTACCACGATGCCAACAACTGGCCGGTGCTGCGCGAGGCGCTGAAGGCGATGGGGCGCGACGACCTGATCGGCAACGGCAAGCACCACCTGATCCCCACCTACCAGCCGGTCACCGACGGCAGCTACGAGAGCGCCCGCCGCAAGAACTCGACCGGCGCCGCCGCACCGAAGGCCTCAGTCGCCAAGGGCCGCATCCTGACCCAGCACACCGGACTGCCACCGCGCAACACCGGCAGCCGGCCGGTCAAGCCGAAGAAATAAGGCAATTCACTGCTGCACAATCGCTCGTCGAACCGATAACAGGAGACAGCGATGGCAGCAGATGCGAACGCAGGCGGTCCCGGCTACCGGGTCCTCGTCGCCCAGGGCGGCGGCCCGACCGCGGTCATCAACCAGTCGCTCGTCGGCCTCGTGCTCGAAGCGCGCCGCCATGCCGGCGTCACCCATGTCTACGGCGCACGCCACGGCGTGCGCGGCATCGTGGCCGAAGACCTGCTGGACCTCACGCAGGAGACCACGGCCAATCTCGAACGCGTGGCCGCCACCCCCGCCGCCGCGCTGGGCTCCACCCGCGACAAGCCCGACGCCGCCTACTGCGGCCGCATCTTCGAAGTGCTGAAGGCCCACGGCATCACGCACTTCTTCTACATCGGCGGCAACGATTCGTCGGACACCGTACGCATCGTCGCCGAGCATGCCGCCAGCGCGAACTACGCGCTGCGCTGCATCCACGTCCCGAAGACCATCGACAACGACCTGGTCGAGAACGACCACACACCCGGCTTCCCCTCCGCGGCGCGCTTCGTCGCCCAGGCCTTTGCCGGCGCCAACCTCGACAACGCGGCCCTGCCGGGCGTCTACCTCGGCGTCGTGATGGGCCGCCACGCCGGCTTCCTGACCGCCGCTGCCGCGATGGCGCAGACCCATCCCGACGACGGCCCGCACCTGATCTACCTGCCCGAGCGCGTGTTCGACACCGAGAGCTTCCTCGCCGACGTCAAGCGCGTGCATGCCGCCCACGGCCGCTGCGTGATCGCCGTGTCCGAGGGCATCCACGACGCCTCCGGCGAAGCCATCGTCACGCGGCTCTCGCAGGGCGCGGTGGAACGTGATGCGCACGGCAACGTCCAGCTCTCCGGCACCGGTGCGCTGGCCGACCTGCTGTGCGAGGAGATCAAGAACAAGCTGGGCATCAAGCGCGTGCGCGGCGACACCTTCGGCTACCTGCAGCGCAGCTTCGCCGGCTGCGTGTCCGAGGTGGACCAGCGCGAGGCGCGCGAGGTCGGCGAGCGGGCCGTGCAGTTCGCACTCGCGGCCGGTGGCCGCGACGGCTCGGTGGCCATCAAGCGCGTCGGCGAGTACGCGGTCGATTACCAGCTCCTGCCGCTGCAGACCGTCGCCGGCAAGACCCGCGTGATGGAAGACGAATTCATCGATGCGGCGGGCACCGGCGTCACCGACGCATTCCGCCGCTATCTGCGGCCGCTGCTGGGCACCGGCCTGCCCGAGCCGGCACGGTTGCGTGCCGGCCCGGTGCCCAAGCGACTGAACAAGGACTGACCCACAGCAGCGGCAACAGCGGCGCTTGCGCTGCTCCAAACTCGTCAACTACACTTGTCGTACTACATCTGTAGAGACAAAACCATGAGTGATGAAGAGGACGGCAATGTCTCGCTGAGCGAGCTGCAGCTGGCGCTGATGCGGCAGCTGTGGATGCGCGGCGACGGTGGCGAAGCCAGCACGGCCGAAGTGGCGGAAGGCTTGCGCAACGAGCGTGGCCTGGCCCATACCACGGTGGCCACGCTGCTGACGCGGCTGGAGAAGCGCGGCCTCGTCGCCTCGCGGCGCGAAGGCCGCGGCCTTGTCTATCGAGCCCTGGTCAGCGAGGCGCAGGTGCAGCGCTCGATGGTGTCCGGCCTGCTGTCGAACCTGTTCGAAGGCAAGGCCTCGGCGCTGCTGACCCATCTGCTGGCGCAGAACGAGATCGGCGACAGCGACCTGGCGCAGATGCGTGCGCTGCTGAGCAAGCGCAAGGGAGGGGGCGGCCATGCTGATTGATTCGCTCAGTTCCCTGCTGCTCAACTACCTGCTGCACAGCAGCGTGCTGCTCGGCTTGGCCCTCGCAGCGGAACGCACGGGCCTGCTGCGGCGGCTGGCGCCCGCGCTGCAGGAGACAGTCTGGCGCTGGGCGCTGTTCGGCGGCCTGCTGACGGCCGCGCTGCAGCCGCTGCTCGGTGCCGTGCCGGCGAAGCCGGCGAGCGCGCCTATCGTCGTCTCTGCCCCCAGCAATGCACAACCCGCCACCGATGATGCGGACAAGGCGCTCCCTCTTCTGCCCGCACCCCAGGCGCAGGTCGCGGCCGAATCGCCTGTGCGCACGCTCAAGCCCTGGCAGTTGCAAGCCACCGGCGCGCTGACGGCGCTCTGGCTGCTCGGCGCGGGGTCAGGTCTTGCCTTGCTGCTGCTGCGCTGGCTGTGGCTCGCCCGCCTGGTTCGCCGCATGCCGCTGAGCGGTGACGGCGATCTCGCCCGCTTCGCCGCCGACACCGCGGGCGGGATCGGCATCCGGCCACCCACGCTGCGCAGCAGCGCCCGCTGGACCAGCCCCTTGCTCGCCCCCGGGCGCAACATCTGCCTGCCCCTGTGGCTGGACGCGCTGAGTCTGCCGCAACGCGAGGCGGTACTGGCTCACGAACTGGCCCATCTGCTGCGCCGCGATCCGGCTTGGCGCCTGGCCGGCCAGGCCCTCGCCAGCATCGCCTGGCTGCAGCCGCTGAACCATCTGGCGCTGCGCCGGCTCGACACGCTGGCCGAACTCGCCTGCGACGACTGGGCCGCCCGCCTCAGCGGCGACGGCCGTGCCCTGGCCGAGAGCCTGTACTTCTGCGCCCAGCAGCATCAGCAGAACGGCCACTCGGCCCCGACCCTCGCCACCGCCATGAGCGGCCGCCAATCACCGCTGCTGCAAAGAATGCGCAGCCTGCTTGAAAAGGACACGACTGCAATGACACCCGACAGCCCCGTCCGCACCCGCTCCACCCGCTGGCTCATCGCCGGAGGCGTTCTGCTGGCCGCGCTCATCCTGCCCGCCATCGTCGTGCGGAATGTGCAGGCCGAAGGCGCCTCGATGTTGTCCAAGCTCGGCCGCCATCTCCCCTCGCTTGGCAGCAGTTCGGTCACCCGCATCGAGACCGATGAGGCGGGCGGTCGCCTGAAGATCCAGCTCGACGGCACGGTCCAGTTCACCGCGGCCGGCGACGACATCTTGAGCCTCAACGGCAGCCTGGACATCGAGGACCAGCGCGGTGGCAAGACCCGGCACCTGGCGATCCGTTCCGACGGCAAGAGTGCCCTGCAGCGGGTCTTCCAGCGCGACGGCAAGACCCTGTCGACCCTGGAAGCTGACGACCGCCGCTGGCAGGCCGAGGTGATGGCCGCGCTGATCGACGCGATGGACACGCCCGAACAGCGCGTCGAGCGCCTGATCCAGCGCGGCGGCGTCGAGGCGGTGCTGCGCTACGTCGAAGCCCCGGTGCACGGCGACTACCCGCGCCGCAGCACGCTGGAGGCCCTGCTGGCACGCGGCCCGCTGCAGCCCGTGACCGTGGACCGCGTGTTAGCGATGACGCGGACGCTGGGCGATGATTTCGATACTCGCAGCGCCTTGCAGGCACTGGCCAGTAGCCAGACGCTGAGCGAGGCGCAGCAGCTGGCCTACCTGCAGGCCGCCGGAGCCATCGACAGCGCCTTTGACCGCCGCGAGGCCTTGCTCGCCTTGTCGTCCCGGCTCGAAGGCAGCAGCGCCGTGCTGCAAGCCTGGGTGACCGCCGTGAGCACGATCCATTCCGACTTCGACGCGCGCACCGCGCTGGAAGGCCTGCTGGAGAAGACGACGCTGACGCCGGCCCACCTCGACGCGGCACTGCAGGCCGCAGACAGCATCGGCAGCGACTTCGACCGCCGCACCGCCCTGCAGGCCATCGCGCCGCGACTCGATGCCAGCCATCCCGCGCAATACCAGGCCTATGCCGAATCGGCCGCTCGGGTCGGCGGTGCGTTCGACCGTCGCGAGGCCCTGGTCACCCTGCTGGACCAGAAGGGCCTGGACAAGAACGCCTACCTGGCGGTGCTGAAGGCCATCGAGGGGATCGGCAGCAGCTTCGATCTGGCCGAGGTGCTGCAAGCCACCGCCGAGCACATGCCCGCCGACGCCGCCCTGATTGCGCGCTATCGCCAGCTCGCACGCGGCCTGAGCGATGTCGATCGCGGCCGCGCCGAGCGCGCACTGGACCGGCTGGCGCCGGCCGCCTGAGGCCTATCAGCCAGCTCGCTTCGCCAGCAGCGCCCGCGCCACGCGCGCCACCGGCGGCCGGCCCAGCGCCTGCGAGATGAAGGCGCTGGCGTCGACCAGCTTGTCGATGTCGATGCCGGTCTCGATGCCCAGGCCGTTCAGCATGAACAGCACGTCCTCGGTCGCGACATTGCCGGTGGCACCCTTGGCGTAGGGGCAGCCGCCGAGGCCGCTGACGCTGGCGTCGAAGGTGTGGATGCCCATCTCCAGGCAGGCGTAGATATTGGTCAGCGCCTGGCCGTAGGTGTCGTGGAAATGGCCGCTCACTTCGACCTGCGGGTAGTGCTTCAGCGCGCGCTCCATCACGGCCTGCACCCGCTTGGGTGTGCCGACGCCGATGGTGTCGGCGATGCCCATGTGGTCGACGCCGATGCTCTTCATCAGCAGCACGACGCGCTCGACCTCGTCCGGCGTCACCTCGCCCTGGTAGGGGCAGCCCAGCGAGCAGGACAGCGCTCCGCGCACCTTGATGCCGGCCTCGTGCGCGGCGGCCACGACCGGCGCGAAGCGCTCGATGCTTTCGGCGATCGAGCAGTTGATGTTTTTCTGGCTGAAGGCCTCGCTGGCAGCCGCGAACACGACGATCTCGTCCGGCTTCGTCGGCAGTGCAGCCTCCAGGCCCTTCATGTTCGGCGTCAGCACTGAGTAGCGAACGCCCGGCTTGCGCTCGATCGCCGCCATCACCGCCGTGTTGTCGGCCATCTGCGGCACCCACTTCGGGCTGACGAAGCTGGTGACCTCGATCTCCTTCAGACCGGCCACCTGCAGCATCGCCACCAGCGTGGCCTTGTGCTCGGTGGAGACTGGCTGCTTCTCGTTCTGCAGCCCGTCGCGCGGGCCGACATCGACGAGGGTGACGTGGGTGGGCAAGTGACTCATGGCTCAGGCCTCCAGCCGCAGCAGTTCCGCGCCATCGCCGACCTGGTCGCCGACCGCGAACAGCAGTTCGGCCACCACACCGTCGCGCGGCGCGCTGATCGTGTGCTCCATCTTCATCGCCTCCATCACGGCGAGCGGCTGGCCCTTGGCAACCTTGTCGCCGGGCTGGGCCAGGAAGGAGACCATCTTGCCGGGCATCGGAGCGGTCAGACGGCCGGCTTCGGCGGCGCCTTCGCCGGCGTGGGCGATCGGGTCGATCTCGGTCAGCACGGCCGAGCCCTGCGGCGCGAAGACGGCCATCTTCTCGCCCTGGGCGTAGACCTTGACGACGACTCGCTGCTGAGCGAGGCCACTGCCCAGCAGCAACTCGTGACTCTCGGTGCCGGTGGAGTTCACCGCGAACTCCATCGCCTCGCCGGCCACGGTCAGCTGCATGCCGCCCTGATGGCGGCGCGACAGCAGCACGGCATGGCGCTCGTCACCCAGCGTCAGGTCGAAACGCCGCGAGGCCGCGCCGAACAGGCGCCAGCCGTCGCGCTTGCTCCAGGGGTCGTCGGTCTGCTGCAGCGCCTCGACGGCCAAGGTGTGCGCGACGACCGCCGCGGCGCCGATCGCCAGCGGCAGGCCCGGCGCGCCGAACAGCGCCTCGCGCTCGCGCTCGATCAGGCCGGTGTCCAGGTCGGCACCACTGAATGACTTCGTCGCGGCGCAGCGGCGCAGGAAGGCCACGTTGGTCTGCAGGCCGACGATGTGCGTGTCGCGCAATGCCGCGTCCAGCCTCGCCAGCGCTTGAGCGCGGTCCTCGCCCCAGACGATCAGCTTGGCGACCATCGAGTCGTAGTACGGCGAGATCGCATCGCCCTCGCCGACGCCTGCGTCCAGCCGGACATCGCCGCGCTGGAAGCTGACGTGCTGCGGCCAGCGCGCCACGTGAAGCTCGCCGGTGGCCGGCAGGAAACCAGCCTCGGGGTTCTCGGCGCAGATGCGGGCTTCAATCGCGTGTCCGTGCATGCGCAGTTCCGATTGCTTCAGCGGCAAGGGCTGGCCGGCGGCCACGCGCAACTGCCACTCGACCAGGTCCTGCCCGGTGATCGCTTCGGTCACCGGATGCTCGACCTGCAGCCGTGTGTTCATCTCCATGAAGTAGAAACGGCCGTCCTGCTCGGCGATGAACTCCACCGTGCCGGCGCCCACGTAGCCCACCGCCTTGGCGGCAGCCACGGCCGCGTTGCCCATCTCGGCGCGGCGCTCGGCCGTCATGCCCGGTGCGGGTGCTTCTTCCAGCACCTTCTGGTGGCGGCGCTGGACCGAGCAGTCGCGCTCGAACAGGTAGATGCAATCGCCCTGCGTGTCGCCGAAGACCTGGATCTCGATGTGGCGCGGCTTCTGCACGTAACGCTCGATCAGCACGGCATCGTCGCCGAAGCTGTTGATCGCCTCGCGCTTGCAGGAGGCCAGCGCGGCATCGAACTCGCCGGCGCTCATCACCGCGCGCATGCCCTTGCCGCCACCGCCGGCGCTGGCCTTGATCAGCACCGGGTAGCCGATGCGCTCGGCCTCGCGCTTCAGCAGTGCCGGATCCTGGTCGGTGCCGTGATAGCCGGGCACCAGCGGCACACCGGCCTTTTCCATCAGGCGCTTCGACTCGGCCTTCAGGCCCATGTCCTTGATCGCCGACGGCGGCGGGCCGATGAACACCAGCCCCGCATCCGCGCAGGCCTGGGCGAAGTCCTCGTTCTCGCTCAAGAAGCCGTAGCCGGGGTGCACCGCCTCCGCGCCGGTCGCCTCGGCGGCCTCGAGGATGCGCTGCCACTGCAGGTAGGAGTCGCGGGGCGCCGGGCCGCCGATCAGCACGGCCTCGTCGCAGGCCTGCACGTGCCTGGCCTTCGCATCCGCCTCGGAGTAGACGGCCACGGTCTTGATACCCATGCGGCGGGCGGTGGCCGCCACGCGGCAGGCAATCTCGCCGCGGTTGGCGATCAGGATCTTCTTGAACATCGTCTGTCTCACTTTCTGGCTTCTGCTGTCAGTCCGAGGCGCTCCAAAGCTTCTGGCTTCAGGCGCAACAATTGGCGAGCCGGGATCGCCGGCAGGTCTTTGGGGCAGGCCATCTCGGTGCCCTGCCCTTGGCGGTAGTCGATCTTCAGTGGGCGGCCGGCAGCGCAGTCGGCGCTGGCAGCGTCCCAGGCGGCGAGCGGGTCGGCGATCAAGCCGTGTCCGCCCACGGCGGTCACTTCGCCGCCGCGGCGCAGCGTGCTGCACCGGATGCCGCCACTGTCCAGCTTGAAGAAACCGAAGTCATCGGCGTAGTTGGTGCGGAAGCCGACCTTGCCATCGCAATCGGCCCGCATCACGGCGCTCAGCAGCAGCGCGCCGACGCGGGCACGGGTCCCGGTGTCACTGTCCTTCAGCGATCGCGGCTCGGCCAGACCCAGCGCCTGTGCCTCAAAGCCGCTGGCGAAGGGCTGGCCGGCATCCAGCAGCAGACGGTGCATCGGACCGGTAGCAGCGCCGTCGGCCCAGACGGCGAAGCCGGGGATGTCCAGCGTCGCGTCCTTCGGGTGAAGGGTCGCCAGCAGCGCCAGCGGGCTGCGCAGGTCTTCGACCTTGCGGCGCGCCTGCTGCTGGGCCTGGGCCATCAGCATCAGCGCGAAGCCGCAGGCGTAGGGATCCTCGTTCTTCGAGTAGCCCGGCGGTAATGCGGCAGCCGGTGCATCGCCGCGCGTCAGCAGGCAGCGATTGAGGCGGCTCTCGATCTGCTCGCGCAGCGCCTCGTCGTCCCACAGGCCCTGCTGGCGCATCAGCAGCAGCGTGGCCCAGTCCGCATGGCCTTCATGCAGCCAGGGGCGGCCGCTGTCGCTGCGGCGCAGGCCCATGTTCCACCAGTGCACGGCCTCGTGCGTGACGAAAAATTGCAGGCCGCGCCCGTCCTGATCGGGGTTCCGGTCCGCCGGCAACATGCGCAGCCGCATCATGCGGCCCTCGCTGGCATCGCCGTGGAAGCTGTTCAGGTCGGCCACGCTGGTGACCACGCCGACCGGGCCGGCCGGCCCCTGGCCATAGGCAGCCCCGAGCAATTGCATGTCGCGCAGCAGCGTGCTGCGGATCAGCTCGACGCGGGCATCGTCCAGGGCCGGGTCGCGCACGATCGCACCGCCCGGAAACTCGACCAAGGGCGCGCGGCCGAGGTAGACGTACTGCTGCGCGCCGAGGCTCCGCCAGGAGCTTTCCTCGTTGCCGCCCTCATGGGCACTGGCCGTCACCACGGCCTCGGGGATCACCTGCTCGGCCGCCGTCCGCTGTACCCGGCCATCCTGCAGCACATAGCCCGACTTCGGCGCCAGCCAGCGCCAGCGCAGTGCATGGTCCGGCAGCGCCACTGCATAGAAGCCGCTGTACGCGATCACGCCGCTGTCCGCGATCGGCTGCGCCGCCTGGTAGACGGCGTTGAGCGTCAGCAGCCTGGGCTCGACGCGCAGGCGCGCGGTCTTGCACCCGGCGCGCAGGTGGATCGCGTCGTCATCGACGGTGGCGCAGTCGTCGAGCGATCGCACCTGCTCGCGCCAGAAGCCGCGCGCCGCAGTGCTCCTGTTCCAGCGCGGCAGCTCGCTCACCCCCTCGGGCGGCGTGTAGCTCACCCGCAGCGTGCCGTCGTCCTGCAGGGCCGTCTCGATCAGCAGCTCGCCGGCCTGGGCCTGCGCGCCAGCCAGCATCAGCACGAAGACGAGAACAGCCAGCCGGCGCATCAGAGTTTCAGGCGATCAGTGGCTGCTGCAGCTTCCGCCGCAGCCGGCCTCGACGTGATGCGAGGTCGCCAGTTCCGCTTCCGTCGAGCAGCGCATGCCCAGGCGCTCCAGCAGCGCGCGGTCCTTGGCGGCCTGCGGGTTGCTGGTGGTCAGCAGCTTGTCGCCGTAGAACATGGAGTTCGCGCCGGCCATGAAGCACAGGGCCTGCATGGCTTCGGGCATCTCCTCGCGGCCTGCGGACAGACGCACCATCGCGCGCGGCATGCAGATGCGGGCCACGGCGATCGTGCGGATGAACTCGAACGGGTCCAGTTCCTTGGTGCCGGCCAGCGGCGTGCCTTCGACCTGCACGAGGTTGTTGATGGGCACCGACTCCGGGTACGGGTCGAGGTTGGCCAGTTGCACGATCAGGCCGGCGCGCTGGCGGCGGGTCTCGCCCATGCCGACGATGCCGCCGGAGCAAACCTTCAGGCCCTGCGCGCGCACGCGCTCCAGCGTGTCCAGGCGGTCCTGGTAGGTGCGGGTGGTGATGATCTGGCCGTAGAACTCGGGCGCGGTGTCGAGGTTGTGGTTGTAGTAGTCCAGGCCCGCGTCCTTCAGCTGCTCGGCCTGGCCTTCGCCCAGCATGCCGGCGGTCAGGCAGGTCTCCAGGCCCAGCGCCTTGACGCCGGAGATCATCTCGCCGATCTGCTCCAGGTGACGCTCCTTCGGGCTGCGCCAGGCGGCGCCCATGCAGAAGCGAGTGGCGCCGTTGGCCTTGGCGGCGCGGGCGGCTTCCATCACCTCGTCGAGCGGCAGCAGCTTCTCGGCCTTCAGGCCGGTATCGAAATGGGCCGATTGCGGGCAGTACTTGCAGTCTTCCTCGCAGCCACCGGTCTTGATGGACAGCAGGGTCGAGAGCTGCACCGCGTTCGCGTCGAAGTGCTCGCGATGCACGGTCTGAGCGCGGAACAGCAGGTCGTTGAAGGGCAGCTCGAACAGCGCGGCCACTTCGTCGACGGTCAGCGGCTTGGCCTGGCGGCGGTCGGCGTCGGTGGTGGGCTGCAGGGTCTGGATCTGGTTGATCGGGGGGGTCGAGATGGTCATGGTGTCAGAGCGCCTCCAGCGCCAGCGAGGAATTCAGGTGAGCGGCAACGGCCGCCGCGGATGGGTCGGGCAGGCGGGGCACATGGCCCCAGCAGGGAGTGGCGAGGCCGGCCTGCAGTGCGTCGAGATTGTCCGTTACGTGGGGCATCGAGGGGTCCACGGCGTTCGCGACCCAGCCCGCCAGGCGCAGGCCGCGGGCACGCACGGCCTCGGCCGTCAGCAGCGCATGGTTGATGCAGCCCAGGCGCAGGCCGACGACGAGGACGACCGGCAGCTGCAGATCGGCGGCCAGATCGGCCGTGTCCCAGCCGTCGATCAAGGGAACGCGGAAGCCGCCGACGCCCTCGACGACGGCGAGTTCCGCCTTGGCAGCGGTCCGGCGAATCGCCGCCAGCAGCGCATCGCGCTCGATCGCCACGCCGTCCAGCCGGGCCGCGACGTGCGGCGCGCAGGGCTCGCGCAGCAGCAGCGGGCAGATCTCCTCGCGGGTCAGGCCCAGCGTCTGCGCAGCGAACAGCCGCTCGACGTCGTCGTTATGGCCCTCGGCATCGCAACCGGCGGCCAGCGACTTGACCGGCGCCACGCGCAGGCCGCGCTGCGCGAGCGCATGGGTGAGGCCGGCCGTGATCGTCGTCTTGCCGATCTCGGTATCGGTGCCGGTGATGAAAAAGCCCTTCATGCCGCAGACATCTCCGCGGCCACGGTCGACAGCGCGCGCACCAGGCGCTCGATGTCGCCCATCGTGTGCGTGGCGCACAGCGTGATGCGCAGACGGGCCTCGCCCATCGGCACCGTCGGCGGGCGGATGCCCGGCACGCGCAGGCCCTCGCGCTCCAGGCGCGCGGCGAGCTTCATCACGGCGGCGTTGTCGCCGATGATCAGCGGCTGGATCGGCGTGTCGGACGCGGCCAGTTTCCAGCCCAGGCGCGGATAGCGGGCCAGCAGTGCGTTGATGCTGCGGCGCAGCTCGAACTGCAGCAGCACCAGCGCATTGCGGCGCTGCTGGCCCAGCTCGGACTCGATCAGGTCCAGCGCGGTGATCAGCGCGTGCGCGATGGCCGGCGGCGAGGCCGTCGTGAAGATGTAGGGGCGCGCCGCCTGCAGCAGGTACTCGGTCACCGTCTCGTGCGCGACGACGAAGGCGCCCGACAGGCCGGCCGCCTTGCCCAGCGTGCCGACGAGGATGATGCGCTCGCTCTTCAGGTCGAAATGCTCCAGCGAGCCGCGGCCCTTGGCACCGAGCACACCGAAGCCGTGCGCGTCGTCCACGATCATCCAGGCATCGAACTCCTCGGCCAGCTTCAGGATCTGCGGCAGTGGCGCGAGGTCGCCGTCCATGCTGAAGACGGCGTCGGTGACGATCAGCTTGACCTTGGCGCGGCTGGCGGCCAGCGCGGCGCGCAGCGCCTCCAGGTCGGCATGCGGATAGCGCGTGACCTGGGCGCGGGCCAGGCGTGCGCCGTCGATCAGCGAGGCGTGGTTCAGCGAGGCCGAGAAGATCTCCGCCTCCGCATCGCCCAGCGCGGTGACGACAGCCAGGTTCGCCATGTAGCCGGTGCAGAAGCCCAGCGCGCGGGCGTTAGGAATATGCGGCGCATACCAGTCGGCCAGCGTCTCCTCCAGCCGCTGGTGGGCGACCGAATGGCCGCTGATCAGGTGCGAGGCGCCGGAGCCGCCGCCATAGGCGCGCGCGCCCTCGGCCAGCGCGTCGGCAAGGCGCGGGTGGGCCGCCAGGCCCAGGTAGTCGTTGGAGCAGAACATCAGCAGTTCGCGGGCGACGCCGTCGGCGCCGCGCACGGTCTGGCGCGGCGCGGTGACGGTCTCGGCCGGGCGCAGGAAGCGCGTCAGGTCCTGCGCGGCGATCGCATCGAGCTTCGTTTGGAGGTGGTCAAGCAAGGACATCGTTCAGGGTCTTCATGACCGCATGGGAGAGAAAGGCCGCCGTGGCCGCATCGATCAGGTAGGGCGGCATCAGATAGACGGTGGCACCGATCGGTCGGATCAGCACTTCGCGCTCGCGCGCGGCGAGATGGAATCGTTCGGAAAAGCGTTCGCCGGGGTTCTTGACGTCGAAGGCCAGGATCATGCCGCGCTGGCGCAGATGCGCGACGCGCGGATCCTCGGCCAGCGGCGCGAAGGCCTGGGCCAGCAGGGCGGATTGTCCCCGGTTCGCCGCCAGCACGTCGTCGCGCTCGAATTTGTCGAGCACAGCGACGGCCGCCGCGCAGGCCAGCGCATTGCCGGTGTACGAGTGCGAATGCAGGAAGCCGCGCGTCACGTCCTCACTCCAGAAGCACTGGTAGATCTCGTCGGTCGTCAGCACCAGCGACAGCGGCATCGTGCCGCCGCTGATGCCCTTGGACAGCGTGACGAAGTCGGGCCAGCCTGCTTCGGCTTGTTCGAACGCGAAGAAGGTGCCCGTGCGTCCGCAGCCAACCGCGATCTCGTCGCAGATCAGGTGGACATCGAACTCGCGCGTCAGCTCGCGCAGCGCCTTCAGGTACGAGGGCGAGTGCATCACCATGCCGGCCGCGCCCTGCACCAGCGGCTCGACGATCACGGCAGCGATCTGCGCGTGGCGCTGCTCCAGCAGCGTGCGCATCGCGGCCAGCGCCTGCGCCTCGTTGCCCAGCCGGTCGTCGGGCGATTCGACGATGTGGGCACGCATCAGCAGCGGGTCGTAGGCATCGCGGAAGATCTGCACATCGGTGACGGCCAGCGCGCCGATGGTCTCGCCGTGGTAGCCGTTCTTCAGGCAGACGAACTCGCGCTTCGCCTCGAAGCCACGGTTGCGCCACGAGTGGAAGCTCTGCTTCAGCGCGATCTCGACGGCGCTGGCGCCATCGCTGGCGAAGAACACATGGCCCAGCGCGCCGCCAGTCAGCGCGCGCAGCTTCTCGGCCAGCAGCACCGCCGGCTCGTGCGTGCAGCCGGCCAGCATCACGTGCGGCAGGGTATCGAGCTGGCGCTTGATCGCACCGGTGATGCCGGCGTCCGAATGGCCGAACAGGTTGACCCACCAGGAACTGTTGGCGTCGAAGTAGCGGCGTCCGTTGACGTCATGCAGCCAGGGACCTTCGCCTCGCGCAATCGCCAGCGGCGGCGTCGCTTCGGCGCGCGCCATCTGGGTGCAGGGATGCCAGACCGCATCGAGGCTGCGGCGGGAGAGTGGGTTCATACAGCGGGGGCGGTGCCGCGCAGCTTGCCGAACAGGCCACGCAGCAACTTGAAGGTAAGACGGATCAGCAGCGCGGCGACCAGCACCATCAGCGCCAGCAGCAGTGCGAAGGCGAACGGATGGTTCCAGGCCAGCCACAGGAATGCGGGCACGAACAAGTCACCGGACAGTGACAAGGCAATGTTGGAGAAAGGCTCGGGCGAGGTATTGACGGCCGCCCGCGTGCCAGCCTTGGCCGCATGAGCGGTGGCAGCCAGGGTGCCGCCCAGCAGCGCGGCGATCACCGACCAGGCGGCGCTGTCCACGCCGTGCCCGTTCAGCACGCCGAAGGCCAGCGCGGCGCCGGCGGGGATGCGGATCACCGTGTGGATCGCATCCCACAGCGAATCGACGGCCGGGATCTTGTCGGCCAGGAACTCGATGAAGGCCAGCACCGCGGCCGCCGTCAGCACGCCGCCGTGCGTCAGCACCTGCAGGCCCTCGGGCAGCGGCAGCCAGCCCAGGCGCCCGGCCACGCCGACGATCAGCACCGTGGCATAGAGCCGCATGCCGCTGGCCCAGCCGAGCGCGGCGGCCAGCGCCAGCAGATGCGGCAGGCCGATCTCGTTCAGATCCACGGCAGCGGGCTCTTGTTGAGGAAGCTCTGCACGCCGGCGCGACCCTCGTCGCTGGCGCGGATATCGGCGATGCGGCGGGCGGTGTCGTCGCGCAGGGCCGGCGTGATCGGCTGGTGAGCGACGTCCTGCACCAGCTTCTTGCAGGCGCGCACGGCGGCCGGGCCGTTGGCGGCGATCGCGCCGGCCAGCGCGTCGACCTTGGCATCCAGCGCTTCGACCGAATCGGCCAGCTCGTGGACCAGGCCCAGGCGATGCGCCTCGGCGGCAGAGAAGCGCTCGGCCGTCACGAAGTAGCGGCGCGAAGCCTGCTCGCCCAGCGCGCGGATCACATAGGGGCTGATGGTGGCCGGCAGCAGGCCCAGCTTGGCCTCCGACAGGCAGAAGCCCGCCGACTCCACCGCCACGACGATGTCGCACACCGACACCAGGCCCACGCCGCCGGCATAGACGTCGCCCTGCACCCTGGCGATCACCGGCACCGGGCAGTTGTAGATCGCCCACAGCATCTCCGCGAGCTTGCCGGCGTCGGCCTTGTTCTCGTCCCACGAGTAGCCGGCCATGGACTTCATCCAGTTCAGGTCGGCACCGGCACAGAAGGCCTTGCCCTCGGCGGCCAGCACGATGGCGCGCAGCGACGGGTCCCGGCCAAGCGTGTCGAAAGTCGACGCAAGTTCGGCGATGACTTCTTCATTGAAGGCATTGCGCAGTTGCGGGCGATTCAGCGTGACACGGGCGACGTGGCCGGTGCGGACGAGGGACAGCGATTCAGTCATGGCAGCAGGGTCTCCGGATTGTCGCAGCGAGCTTGCGGGACGGACGCAGCGGGCGAATTGAGGGGCTTGAGCATCAGCACGCTGCGATATGTCTTGCCGCGCCACTGCACCTCGCCCACATGGTCATAGCCGCGGCGCGCATAGCGGCGTTGCAGATGCTCGGCGGGCTGGGCCGTATCGAGCGCCACATGCGTGTAGCCCCGCGAGAGCGCCCAGGCTTCCGCCGTGTCCATCAGGCGCTCCGCCAGCCGCTGGCCGCGCTCATCCGGATGCACGCCCAGTTGCGCCAGCAGCGCGTGGTCGGACTGAGAGAAGCAGCCGGGCACGGGATCACCGAGATAGCCGGCATCCGGCTGCTTGGGCGGGCTGATGGTGACGGTGCCAACCAGGCGATCCTGCCGCACGGCGACGAAGACCTGGCCCGTGACGACACGCTGGCGCGTGACCTCGACGCTCTGGTCGACGGCCGTGAAGTTCCAGCCCTGGGCAGCGAGGGAGGCATAGGCCGCATGCAGCAACGCCGTCAGTTGCTCCAGCGAGTCCGAGGGCTCGAGCGGACGGATCGTCACCGTCATGGCTGCTTCCAGACGACGGCGTGGTCGACCGCGTAGAGCCGGCACGGCGCATCGGCCTCGGCTTTGCGCTCGCAGAAGGCCAGCGCCCGCGACGGCGCGTCGTCGCCGCTCGCATAGCCCCAATGGCTGCCGTCGGTCGCGAAGGCCCGAGGCTCCTTCGCGGCCAGGAACTTGCGATAGCCGCTCAGCAGGCTGCTCTGCGGCAGCGCGGTCTCGTCGTCGACGGCCACGCCATCCCGTGCGGCCGGCACGGCGACGACGCCCGGTGTGGTGAAACCCAGGGGCTTCAGAAACTCGTCGACCAGAGGCTGCCAGATGTCGTTACCCTGGCCGAACAGCTGATGGCCGTCGCTGCCGAAGGCCGGCATCAGCCGCGTCTCCACCAGGCCGCCGGCGTCGCGATAGGTCTCGGACCATTGCTTCTGGTAGCGCGGCGAAAAATAGCGGTCGTTCTCCGTGAAGACCCACAAGGTCGGCACCGCGTGGCCACCCTGCGCCGCGCGGCGGCCGAAGTCCGCGAAGCTCCGCCTCAGTTGGGCCGTGCCGCAGGGCTCGCCTGCATGCTGGTCCGGGTCGCCGCCATGGCCGCCGGCGAAATCGATCGCGGCGACCACGCCGTCGATGTGAACGGCCGTGGCCGCGATGGTCGCGAAGCCGCCGACCGACTGGCCCACCAGGACGACGCGGTGCGCATCGATGTCTTCGCTGGCCGTGATCGCCTTCACCACCGCGGCGATCTGCTCGGCGGCGACCTTGGCGGGCACGTCGTAGCGTGGCGAATCGCAGCGCAGGCTCGATTCCGGATCGCCAACGGCTGCAAGCTCTCCGTAGCCGATGCGCAGCGGCACTGCCACCGCGAAGCCCTTGCGGACAAAGAAGCGCGCGGCGGACTCGAAACGCGGCCGCTTGTAGTCGGCCCGTCCCTTCACCGAGCGACCATGGCTGATGACGACCAGGGGGAACGGCCCCGGGCCCGGCGGGCGGTAGGTCGTTACCAGCAGATCCGCGCTCAGCTTGTTGCCGAAGGCGTCAAAAACAGCCGCGGGGACGCGGAGCACTGACTCGCGGATATCGGTAGCCAAGCGTTCGGGCGCGGCCCCCTGATCGACAGGAGTGGATGCCGCGCAGCCAGCGAGCGCGCCGAGCACGCTCACCGCAATGACTATTGCATCAATGAAACGACGGGCTCGCGAACTCATCGACTGATGCTCCACGATCACATCCGGAACACGCCGAACTTCGTCTCCGGGATCTCCGCATTCAGCGCCGCCGACAAGCCCAGCGCCAGCACGCGCCGCGTATCGGCCGGGTCGATCACGCCGTCGTCCCACAGCCGGGCCGATGCGTAGTACGGGTGGCCCTGGTCTTCGTACTGCTGCAGGATCGGCGCCTTGAAGGCGGCTTCTTCCGCCGCCGACCACTGGCCGCCCTTGGACTCGATGCCGTCGCGCTTGACGGTGGCGAGCACGCTGGCGGCCTGTTCGCCACCCATCACGCTGATGCGCGCGTTGGGCCACATCCAGAGGAAGCGCGGCGAGTAGGCGCGGCCGCACATGCCGTAGTTCCCGGCGCCGAAGCTGCCGCCGATGATGACGGTGAACTTGGGCACCTGGGCGCAGGCCACCGCCGTCACCATCTTGGCGCCGGCGCGGGCGATGCCTTCGTTCTCGTACTTGCGGCCCACCATGAAGCCGGTGATGTTCTGCAGGAACACCAGCGGGATCTTGCGCTGGCAGCAGAGCTCGATGAAGTGCGCACCCTTGTTGGCGCTCTCGGCGAACAGGATGCCGTTGTTGGCGACGATGCCCACCGGCATGCCCTCGATGTGGGCGAAGCCGCAGACCAGGGTGTTGCCGTAGCGGGCCTTGAACTCGTCGAACTCGGAGCCGTCGACCAGGCGGGCGATCACCTCGCGCACGTCGAAAGGCTTGCGGGTGTCGGTCGGGATCACGCCGTGCAGCTCGGCCGCGTCGAACAGCGGGGCCTTGGGCGGCTGGGTCAGCAACTGGCCCTGCTTCTTCCAGTTCAGCCGGCTGATCGACTGGCGGGCGATGGCCAGCGCATGGGTGTCGTCATTGGCGAGGTGGTCTGCCACGCCGGAGAGACGCGTGTGCACGTCGCCGCCGCCGAGGTCTTCGGCCGTCACCACCTCGCCGGTGGCCGCCTTCACCAGCGGCGGGCCGCCCAGGAAGATCGTGCCCTGGTTCTTGACGATGATGGTCTCGTCGCTCATCGCCGGCACGTAGGCACCGCCGGCCGTGCAGGAGCCCATCACCACGGCGATCTGCGGCACGCCCTGGGCGCTGAGGTTGGCCTGGTTGTAGAAGATGCGGCCGAAGTGGTCGCGGTCGGGGAAGACCTCGTCCTGGTTCGGCAGGTTGGCACCACCGGAGTCCACCAGGTAGATGCAGGGCAGGCGGTTCTGCTGCGCGATCTCCTGCGCGCGCAGGTGCTTCTTGACGGTTACGGGATAGTAGGTGCCGCCCTTCACCGTGGCGTCGTTGCAGACGACCATGCAGTCCACGCCGCCGACGCGGCCGATGCCGGCGATCACGCCACCGCCCGGCGCGGCGTTGTCGTACATATCAAGGCCCGCCAGCGGCGCCAGCTCCAGGAAGGGCGTGCCCGGGTCCAGCAGCATCTCCACCCGGTCGCGCGGCAACAGCTTGCCTCTAGCCACGTGCTTGGCGCGGGCCGCCTCACCGCCGCCCTGGGCGATCTTCTCGAGCTTGGCGTTCAGGTCGTCCAGCAGGCCGCGCATCGCCTCGGCATTCGCCTTGAAGTCCGCCGAGCGGGCGTTGAGCTTGGTGGTCAGGACGGCCATCTGTGTCTCCGGTGTGGGGCTTCGTGAGTTCGGCTCAAATATTCTTCAGAGCGGCGCGAATCATATGCGATGAATTCTGGAAAAAGATAGTCTTGAGCTTTACTCAATTACCGCGCAGAATGCGGCCCGTGACACGCACCGCCACCGCACCCGTCTCTGCCGTTCCCCAGCGCCGCGCGCCCGCCAGCGCCAAGGCCGAGCAGCGCGTGCGCGATATCCTGCGGGTCGGCCGCGAGGTCTTCGCCGAGCATGGCTACGAGCGCGCCACCACGACCGAGATCGCCCAGCGGCTCTCGATCTCCGAGGCGACGATATTCACCTACTTCCGCGGCAAGCGGGAGCTGTGCATGCGCGTCATCGGCGACTGGTACGACGAGACGATCGGCGCCATCGAGGCCGGCATGCCGCTCGACGCCTCGGCGCGCGAGCAGCTCGAATACTTCGTCCGCACCCACCTGAGCGTGTTCCTGGTGCAGGGCACCGGCATCTGCGCGCTGGTGCTCAGCGAGGGCCGTGCGCGCAGCGGCTCCGGCCCCGATCTCGGCGACACGCTGATCGAGCTGCAGCGCCGCTACACCGCGCCGCTGATGGACCTGCTCGCCCGGGGCCAGGCCAGCGGCGAGATCCGGCGCGACGTGCCGCTGCGCCTGCTGCGCTCGCTGGTGCTGGGGCCGATGGAGCACATGCTGTGGGAGCTGGTCGGCAGCGCTCAGCGCAGCATCGACATCGAGGTGAGCGCCGGCGCGCTGGTCGCGCTGCTGTGGCCGGCCATACAGGCGCCGGACCAGGAACTGCTCGCGCTGCGGCAGTTGCGCGGCGAGTTGCAGGCCGCCCTCAGCCGCGCCTGAACATCTTCTTCACCAAGGCCGCCGCGCCTGCAAGCACCACGCCGCTGAGCGCCAGCCCTGCCAGGTGCTCGCGCACGAAGGGAACGTTGCCGAAGAAATAGCCCGCCGCCACCAGGCCCGCCGACCACAAGGCCGCGCCAGCCAGCGTCGCCAGCGCGAAGCGGCGACTGTCCATGCCGGCGATGCCGGCCGCCAGCGGCGCGAAGGTTCGCAACACGGCCACATAGGGCGTCACGAGCAGGCCCAGACCGCCCCAGCCCTCGAAGAAACGCTGCGCCCGCACCAGCGCCGGGCCGTTCAGCCAGCGATAGTTGCGCCGCTGCGCCTGCCGGCCGAGCAGCACGCCGCAGCCATAGGCCATCGCGCTGCCCAGCAACGCCGCGGCGAAGAACAGCAGCGCCAACAGCCACGGATCCAGCGCCCCCTGCGCGCTGAGCGCGCCGCAGAGGAACAGCAGCGGATCGCCGGGCAGGAAGAACAGCGGCGCAATGCCGATCTCCGCCGTCACCAGCACGAACAGCAGCAAGTAAACGGCTGGGCCATAACTGGTCATCCACGCTGACAGGATCTGGGCGAGATTCATCGGCGCAGGTGCGCGAGCCGGTGCACCAGCGCGTGTTCGCAGAGCTTGAAAAGCAGGTAGGCCGCGATCGCCAGCAGCGCCGTGGCGAGCAGTTCCAGCAACTGCCGGAAGCCGCCGTCCATCAATCCCATCCAGCCGTTCGCCCACAGGAAGCCGGCGTTGGCGGAGACGAACTTCACCAGGTCCAGCGACAGCACGCCGAACAGCAGGAAGGCCAGCGTCATCAGCAGGAAGCAGGCCGGCCGGTGCGCAAGCAGCCAGCGGTAGAGGCGCGTGTGGTCGTCGTGAGGCATCGGTTTCGCTCCTACGGAACTGTCTCGATTTTGCTCAGGGTCCGCCCGAAGCAGAAGAAAGGGACGTTCCGCTAATATCGATCGGATACCTGCCCTCGAGGCAGGCCAGGGGAAAGCATGACGGCTGCTTGCAACACCCGGCAGCGCCGCCGGGCTTCCGCGACGATTGCGCTGGCCATGGCGATGGGCGCTGCGATGCTGAGCATGCCCGCGCCGTCGGCCCTTGCCAAGCCACGCGCCCCGGCCGCTGCGGCCGACGCCGATCCCGCCTGGTCCTACCACGTCCAGCCGGGCGACAACCTGTTCGATCTCGCCGCCGCCTACCTGAAGGAGCGCACCAGCTGGCGCGAGCTGCAGAAGCTCAACCGCGTCGCAGACCCTCTGCGCCTGCCGCCGGGCAGCACGCTGAAGATGCCGGTGCGGCTGCTGCGGCGCGAGGCCAGCGTCGCGCAGGCGGTGTTCGTGCAGGGCGAGGTCAGCCTGCGGCACGCGGGCGGCAGCACCCCGGCCCCGCTGCGCACCGGCGACGAGCTGCGCTCCGGCGATGCGCTCGTCACTGGCGAGCAGGCCACGCTGACCCTGCGCTTCGTCGATGGCTCGCGGCTGCTGGTGGCGCCGCGCAGCGAGGTGACGGTGGAGGAGCTGCTGGTCTATGGCCGCAGCGCCGTGCCCGCGATGCGGCTGCAGTTGCAGAAGGGCAGTGCGGACAGCAAGGTCCAGCCCTCGCGCGAGCGGCCGGCCGACTACCAGCTGAAGACGCCGAGCCTGCTGCTGGGCGTGCGCGGCACCGAGTTCCGCGTCCAGGTCAGCGACGACGGCCGCAGCGCCCGCGCCGAGGTGCTGGAAGGCACCGTCGCCGGCACGCCCGCCGGCGCAGCGGCCGCCACGCCGATGCCCGCCGGCTACGGCTTGGCCGCCACGCTGGGCCAGGCGCCGTCGCCGCTGACGAAGCTGCTGCCCGCGCCCGCGCTGGCCGGCGTGCCGCAGAAGCTCGAACGCATCCCGATGACGATCACCTGGCCG
This sequence comes from Roseateles agri, assembly GCF_034043675.1. Classification (NCBI taxonomy): domain Bacteria; kingdom Pseudomonadati; phylum Pseudomonadota; class Betaproteobacteria; order Burkholderiales; family Sphaerotilaceae; genus Roseateles; species Roseateles agri. The sequence continues at coordinate 422,900 of NZ_JAXCLA010000002.1, forward strand.
GCGCTGGACGGTGCCGGCGCCTACCGCGCGCAGGTGTTCGACGGCCAGGGCAACCTGCTGCTGGACGGGCGCTTCGAGTCGCCGCGCGCTCAGTGGGCGGACCTGCCCGATGGGAACTACAAGCTGCGCCTGCGCGGCATCGACGCCCTGGGCCTCGAAGGCCTGGCCGCCGAGCAGGACGTGCGGCTGAAGGCCCGCCCCGAACCGCCGTTTGCAAGCTCGCCCGCGCCCGATGCGCGGGTCTACGGCGACAGCGCGCCGCTGGCCTGGACGCGCCCGGTCAATGCGCAATCGTTCCGCCTGCAGGTCGGCACCGATGCCGGCTTCCAGGCCCCGCCGGTGCTGGAGCGCAGCGGCCTCTCCAGTACGGAACTGGGCGCATCGCTGCCACCCGGCCAGTACTTCTGGCGCGTGGCCAGCACGGCCGCCGGCCCGGACGACGGTCCCTGGGGCGACCCCCAACACTTCGAGCTGCGCCCGGTCCCGCCGACGCCACCGCTGCAGCCACCGGCCATCGATGGCGACCAACTGCGCTTCGCCTGGGCCGCCGCCCCCGGCGCCGCCCGCTACGAACTGCAGTGGGCGGCCGATGCCGAGTTCAAGACCCTGCTCGCCGAGCCCAGGACCGAGCAGCCCGCGCTGGTGCTGCCGCGCCCGGGTCACGGCGTCTACTACCTGCGCGTGCGCAGCGTCGACGAACTCGGCTACGCCGGCCCCTACGGCACGGCGCAGCGGGTCGAGCTGCCGCGCCCGCTCTGGCCCTGGCTGCTGCCCCTGCTGCTGGTGCCCCTGGCGTTCTAGCGATGAAGCTGCTGTGGCGCCTGGCCAGCCTGCCCCTGCTGGCCCTGCCGCTGGCCCTGCTGCTGAGCCTGACGCCCAGCTACGAGCGCGCCTCGCTGCTGCTGGACGATGCGCTACTGAGCCTGGCCGCCCGGCCGGTGCACTACGACGAGGTGCTGGCGGCCGACATCGACGACGCCTCGCTGCGCAACCTGCAGCCGCAGCTCGGCGACTGGCCCTACCGCCGCGACGTCTACAGCCTGCTGCTGAACTACCTGCGCGATGCGGGTGCCCGCGTGGTCGTGTTCGACATCGTGTTCTCCGGCCCGCGCGACGGCGATGCCGCCCTGGCCGCCGCACTGAACCAGCGCAGCGACGTCGTGCTCGCCGCCGCCGGCCTGCCGCAGCCGATCGAGGTCGACAACGAGGCGCGGGCCCTGCTGCAGCGCCTGTCCCGCCCCGTCACCACCGGCATGCGGGCCACCGCCTGGTCCGACATCACCTTGCCGCATCCGCAGCTCTTCGACGCGATGGCCGCGCCCGATGCGATCGGCATGGTCTCGACACCGCTGGACGAGGACGGCCGGCTGCGCCACCTGCCGCTGCTGCACGAGGTGCACGGCCGCGTGCTGCCGGCGCTGCCGCTGGCCGCACTCGCCCGCGCCGGCCACATCGGCTGGCAGCTGCACGGCGACCAGCTCTCGATCGGCGCGCAGCGCTGGACGCTCGATGCGCACGGCCGCGTGCGCGCCACGCTGCCGGCCAATGCCGACGCGGTGCCGCTGCTCGACTGGGGCCGGCTGATGCGCGCCGCGCTGGGCGAGAGCGACGACCCCGAGCTGCGCGAGCGCATCCGCGGCCGAGCCCTGTTCATCGGCAGCAGCGCCTTCTTCGCCGACCCGGTGATGACGGCCGTCGGCCAGCGCTCCGGCACGCAGCTGCTGGCCGGCACCTACGCGGCAATGAGCCGCGGCCAGCTGGTGGCCGACGCGCCCTGGCCGGCCGTCGCCGGCCTCTGGCTGCTGGCCCTGCTGCCGGCGGCATGGACGGCCCGCAGTGCGCGCCCGCAGCTGGCGCGGCACGTGGTGCCGGTGGCGCTGGCGCTGCTGACCGTGCTGGCCATCGCCGTCGTGCTGCTGCAGCAGCGGCAATTGCTGCTGCCGGTGATCGGCCCGCTGTGGATGCTGGCCTTCGGCCTCGCGCTGACGGCCGCCGCCGAGCTGCGCTGGGAGCACCTGACGCACCAGCGCCTCAGCTACGAGCGTGCCGTGGCCGACGCCGCCAACCGCTCGAAGAGCGAATTCCTCGCCCACGTCAGCCACGAGATCCGCACGCCGATGAACGCGCTGCTGGGCATGGCCGACCTGCTCGGCCGCACCCGGCTGGACGCGCAGCAGCGCCACTACGTCGAGGTCTTCCACAGCGCCGGCCAGGCGCTCTTCTCGCTGATCAACGACCTGCTGGACCTGTCCAAGATCGAGGCCGGCCGGGCCGAGCTGCAGCCCGACGCCTTCAACCCCGAGGCGCTGTTCCTGCAGCAGCTGAACCTGCTGCGCCCGCGCGCCGAGGCCAAGGGCCTGAGCCTGTCGCTGCAGATGGAGCCGGACGCGAGGCAGTGGGCGCACGGCGACCCGCAGCGCCTGGCGCAAGTGCTGGTGAACCTGGCCGGCAATGCGATCAAGTTCACCCGCGAGGGCGGCGTCACCGTGCGCGCGCAGCGCAAGGGCGAGCTGCTGGCCTTCAGCGTCCAGGACACCGGCATCGGCGTCGAGCCGTCCAAGCACGACATGATCTTCCGCCCCTACACGCAGGCCGACGGCAGCATCGAGCGCGTCTACGGCGGCACGGGTCTGGGCCTGTCGATCTGCCGCACCCTGGTGGCGCTGATGGGCGGCCGCATCTGGCTGGAGAGCCTGCCCGGCCAGGGCGCGACCTTCTTCGTCGAGCTGCCGATGCCGGCCATCGCGGCGCCGCCGCCCTCGGCACAGCCGCCTGTCGCTGCCCTGGCGGGCCCGACGCGCCTCGTGCCGCTGAACATCCTGCTGTGCGAGGACACGGAGCTGAACGTGCTGGTCTTCGAGGCCATGCTGCTGCCGCTGGGCCACCGGGTCGACCATGCGGAGAACGGCCTCATCGGCCTGCACAAGTTCCGTTCGGGCCGCTACGACCTGGTGCTGATGGACGTGCAGATGCCCGGCATGGACGGCCTCGCCGCCACGCGCGAGCTGCGCCGCATCGAGCGCGAGGACGAGCGCGTGCGCACGCCGGTGATCGCGCTCACCGCCAACGCCTTCGATGCCGACGCCCAGCGCAGCCTGGACGCCGGCTGCGACGCCCACCTGACCAAGCCGATCAGCCAGGCCGAGCTGCTGGAGGCGCTGGGGCGCTACGGTCGCCCCGATCATGGCCAGGGACAGGTCTTGCCTGATCCTCCAGAGGCCGATGCGCGCCCTGCAGAGTTCCGGCATTAGGTGTAGGCTCCCGCGCTTCTCATCCCCCCACCCACATCGACAACCGGGAGTCATCCGATGATCAACCTCACCGTGAACGGAAAACCGGTCTCGCTGGACGCCGAGCCGGACGAGCCCCTGCTCTGGGCGCTGCGCGAAGACCTGCAACTCACCGGCACCAAATTCGGCTGCGGCATGGCGCTGTGCGGCGCCTGCACCGTGCACCTGGACGGCCAGCCCGTGCGCTCCTGCCAGACGCCGCTGTCCGCTGCCGCCGGCAAGAAGGTGACGACGATCGAAGGCGTCGGCGCCAGCAAGACCGGCAAGGCCGTACAAGCCGCCTGGCTCAAGATCGACGTACCCCAATGCGGCTACTGTCAGAGCGGGCAGATCATGAGCGCCTGCGCCCTGCTCAACGGCAAGAAATCACCCAGCGACGCCGACATCGAGGCCGCCATGAGCGGCAACATCTGCCGCTGTGGCACCTACAACCAGATCAAGGCCGCCATCCACGGCGCCGCCGCGACGCTGGCCAAGGGAGCATGAGCATGGACATGCCCGTTCAAACCAACAAGTCCCGCCGCGGCTTCCTGAAGACCCAGGCCGCCCTGGTCGTCGGCTTCAGCCTGCCGCTGGTCGCCCGCCGCGCCGAGGCTGCGATCGACCCGGTCGACTCCAACACCTTCGCGCCGAACGCCTGGGTGCGCATCACGCCGGACAACCACGTCACGGTCGTCTGCGGCTCCGCCGAGATGGGCCAGGGCGTGCTGACGGCCATCCCGATGCTGCTGGCCGAGGAACTCGACGCCGACTGGAAGCTCGTCAGCGTCCAGCAGTCGCCGGTCGACACCGCCTACAACAACCCCGCCTTCGGCATGCAGGCCACCGGCGGCAGCTCGACGATCCGCGGCCACTGGACGCCGCTGCGCACCGCCGGCGCGCAGGCGCGCGAGATGCTGCTGGCCGCCGCGGCGGCGCAGCTCAATGTCGACGCCAGCACGCTGCGCACCGAGAAGAGCCATGTGATCGGCCCCGGCGGCAAGAAGATCCCCTACGGCGCGCTGGTCGAGGCCGCTTCCAAGCAGCCGGTGCCCGAGAAGCCCGCGCTGAAGTCGCCCAAGGACTTCAAGATCATGGGCAAGCCGACCAACCGGCTCGACACGCCCGCCAAGATCAACGGCACGGCCAAGTTCGGCATCGACGCGCATGTGGACGGCATGCTCGTCGCGGTGATGGCCCGCGCGCCCTTCCCCGACGCCAAGCCCAAGTCCATGGATGAAGCCAAGGCCAAGGCAGTCAAGGGCGTGCAGAAGATCATCACGATCCCCAGCGGCGTGGCCGTGCTGGCCGACGGCTACTGGGCCGCCCGCAAGGGCCGCGACGCGCTGGCCGTGCAGTGGGACATGGGCCCGCACGCCGACTTCGACAGCGCCAAGGTGACGAGCCAGCTCGAAGAGGCGGCCTCCTCCGCCAACGCGGTGGCCGTGGACAAGGGCAACCCGAAGGACGCTGCTGCCACTGCCGCGCAGACGATCTCGGCCCGCTACGAGGTGCCCTACCTGGCACACGCCTGCATGGAGCCGCTGAACTGCACCGCCTGGGTCAAGGGCGACGAGGTGACCTTGTGGGTCGGCACGCAGAGCCAGGGCCCCGCGCAAGGCATCCTGGCCCACGTTGCAGAGGCGACGCCGGCCAAGGTCAAGATCAACACGCTGCTGCTGGGCGGCGGTTTCGGCCGCCGCTTCGCGCCTGACTTCACGATCGACGCGACCCTGCTGTCCAAGGCCAGCGGCAGCCCGGTGAAGCTGATCTACGCCCGCGAGGACGACATGGCCGCCGGCTACTACCGCCCGGCCTCGGTCGTACGCTTCGAGGGTGCGGTGGACGACAAGGGCGCGGCGACGATGCTGCGCGCGGGCGTCGGCTCGCCTTCGATCATGGCGGCCTCCGGCTTCCTGAAGATCCCGGAGAACGGCGTCGATTCGATGGCCGTCGAGGGCCTGGCGGACCATCCCTATGCGATCCCGAACCAGCGCATCGCCTACGGCCGCGCGGAGCCCGGCCCGCAGGTCTGGTTCTGGCGCTCGGTCGGCCATTCGCAGAACGCCTTCTTCATCGAGAGCTTCATCGACGAGATGGCCGCCGCGGCCAAGGCGGATCCGCTGCAGTTCCGCCTCGCGCTGCTGAGCGAGGCACCGCGCCACAAGGCCGTGCTGGAGCTGGCCGCCGCCCGCGCCGGCTACGGCAAGCCGCTGCCCAAGGGCCATGTGCACGGCATCGCGGTGGCGGAGAGCTTCGGCAGCTACGTGGCCGAGATCGCCGAGGTCTCGGTGGCGGCGGACGGCACGCCCAAGGTGCACAAGGTCACGGCGGTGGTCGACTGCGGCATGACGGTGAACCCGCAGACGATCGCGCGCCAGATCGAAGGCGCGATCTGCTACGGCCTCTCCGCCGCGCTGTACGGACGCATCAGCTACAAGGACGGCCACGTCGAGCAGAGCAACTTCCACGACTACCCGGTGGCGCGGATGACCGACATGCCCAAGGTCGACGTCCACATCATGCCGAGCACCGAGAACCCCGGCGGCATCGGCGAACCGGGCACGCCGCCACTGGCGCCAGCGGTGACCAATGCGATCTTCAAGGCGACCGGCGTTCGCGTCCGCAGCCTGCCGATCGATACCGAGGCGCTGAAGAAGAAGGCCTGACCAGCGGGCGCGCGGCTTGCCTCCAGGAGCGATCGATTCCGATCCTCCTGGAGTGCTGTCCATGCTCGCCCATCCTTTCGACACGATCCTGGCGATCTCGCGGCGCGAGCTGCTGATCGCCGGCAGCGCCTGCGCCGCGGCCGCCACGGCCGATGCGCAGGCCGCACCGGCGCCACGGCCTGTGGACGCCCCGCCGCCGCCCGCCTCGACGATCACGCTGCAGGTCAACGGCCAGCCGCATCGGCTGACCTTGGACAACCGCACCAGCCTGCTGGACGCGCTGCGCGAGCACCTGCACCTCACCGGCACCAAGAAGGGCTGCGACCACGGCCAGTGTGGCGCCTGCACGGTGCTGCTGGATGGCCGCCGCGTCAATTCATGCCTGACCCTGGCCGTGATGCACGACGGCGCTCAGCTGACCACGATCGAGGGCCTCGGCACGCCCACCGAGCTGCATCCGCTGCAGGCCGCCTTCGTCGCGCATGACGGCTACCAGTGCGGCTACTGCACGCCGGGCCAGATCTGCTCGGCCGTGGGCATGCTCGACGAACTGCGGCAAGGCGTCCCGAGCCACGTCAGCACCGATCTGCTGGCCCGCCCGCTCTTGACGAACGAGGAGCTGCGCGAGCGCATGAGCGGCAACATCTGTCGCTGCGGCGCCTACTCGAACATCGCCGAGGCGATCAGTGAAATGGCCAGTGCCGAGGCCGGATCATGAAAGCCTTCACCTTCGAGAAGGCCGCCTCGCCCGAGGCCGCCGCACGTGCCGCCGCCGCCCAGCCGGGCGCCCGCTTCATCGCCGGCGGCACCAACCTGCTGGACCTGATGAAGCTGCAGATCGAGACGCCGCAGCATCTGATCGACGTCAACGGCCTGAGCTTCGACCGCATCGATCCCACGGACGAAGGCGGCCTGCGCATCGGCGCGCTGGTGCGCAACACCGACCTCGCGGCCGACGCACGCGTGCGCCGCGACTACCCGGTGCTGTCGCGCGCGCTGCTGGCCGGCGCCTCGGGCCAGTTGCGTAATCGCGCGACGACCGCCGGCAACCTGCTGCAGCGCACCCGCTGCCCCTACTTCTACGACACCAACCAGGCCTGCAACAAGCGTCAGCCCGGCAGCGGCTGCGCGGCGCGAGACGGCGGCGTCACGCGCCAGCTGGGCGTTCTCGGCACCAGCAGCGCGTGCATCGCCACGCACCCGAGCGACATGGCGGTGGCAATGCGCGTGCTGGACGCCAGCATCGAGACCTTGCAGCCCGGCGGGCAGGTGCGCCGCATCCCGATCGCCGAGCTGCATCGACTGCCGGGTGACACCCCGCAGCGCGAGACGGTGCTGGAGCGCGGCGAGCTGATCACCGCCGTCACGCTGCCCGCGCCGATCGGCGGCGTGCAGCTCTACCGCAAGGTGCGCGACCGCAGCTCCTACGCCTTCGCGCTGGTCTCGGTGGCGGCCATCGTGCAGAAGGACGGCTCGGGCCGCGTCGCGCTGGGCGGCGTGGCGCCGAAGCCCTGGCGCGTCGAGGCGGCGGAAGCGGAACTGCCGAACGGCGCGGCGGCCACGGCGGCGAAGCTGCTGGCCGGCGCCACGCCGACGCATGACAACGAATTCAAGCTGACCCTGGCCCAGCGCACGCTGGCCGCGGTGTTGGCGCAAGCCAGGGCCGCCTCATGAAGTTCGACACCCCTGCCACCACGAACCCGATCGACCAGCTGAAGGTCGTCGGCCAACCGACGCCGCGCATCGACGGCCCGCTGAAGACCACCGGCACCGCGCCCTACGCCTACGAACGCCACGACATCGAGGCGCGGCCGGCCTACGGCTACGTCGTCGGTGCAGCAATCGCGAAGGGCCGCATCGCCGCGCTGGACCCGCGCGCGGCGCGTGCCGCGCCGGGCGTGATCGCCATCGTCACCGCGCGCAATGCCGGCAAGCTCGGCAAGGGTTCGAAGAACGCGGCCAAGCTGCTGGCCGGGCCGCAGGTCGACCACTACCACCAGGCGGTGGCGCTGGTCGTGGCCGAGAGCTTCGAGCAGGCGCGCGAGGCCGCGGCGCTGCTGAAGATCGAGTACGCAACCGAGCCCGGAGCCTACAGCCTCGCCGACGCGAAGGACAGCGCCGAGCCACCGAAGCCAGGCGGTGGAGGCGGAGGCGGCGCACCGAGCACGGCCGTGGGCGATTTCCAGGCCGCGTTCGCGCAGGCGCCGCTGCAGCTCGACGTCAGCTACACGACGCCCGACCAGTCGCACGCGATGATGGAGCCGCACGCGACGCTGGCCGCCTGGCATGGCGACAAGCTGACGGTCTGGACCTCGAACCAGATGATCGACTGGGGCCGCGGCGACCTGGCCAAGACCCTGGGCATCCCGCGCGAGAAGGTGCGGCTCGTTTCGCCCTTCATCGGCGGCGGCTTCGGCGGCAAGCTGTTCCTGCGCGCCGACGTGCTGCTGGCCGCGCTGGGTGCGAAGGCCGCGGGCCGGCCGGTGAAGGTGGCCCTGCAGCGCCCGCTGATCATCAACAACACGACCCACCGGCCCGCAACGATCCAGCGCATCCGCATCGGCACCGGGCACGACGGCCGGATCAGCGCGATCGCGCACGAGAGCTGGTCCGGCAATCTGGAAGGCGGCTCGCCCGAGACGGCCGTGATGCAGACGCGCCTGCTCTACGCCGGCGCCAACCGCATGACCGCGATGAAGCTCGCCAGGCTGGACCTGCCCGAGGGCAACGCGATGCGCGCGCCGGGCGAGGCGCCGGGGCTGATGGCGCTGGAGATCGCGATCGACGAGGCGGCCGAGCTGGCGGGCCTGGACCCGGTCGAGTTCCGCATCCGCAACGACACGCAGGTCGACCCGGAGAAGCCGCAGCGCCCCTTCTCGCAGCGCCGCCTCGTCGACTGCCTGCGCCAGGGCGCCGAGCGCTTCGGCTGGCAGCAGCGCGGCAAGCCGGGCGAGCGTCGAGAGGGAGGCCTGCTGATCGGCCTGGGCGTGGCGGCGGCCCTGCGCAACAACCTGCTGATGAAATCCGGCGCGCGGGTGCGCGTGGACGGCAAGGGCATGGTGACGGTGGAGACCGACATGACCGACATCGGCACCGGCAGCTACACGATCATCGCGATGACCGCCGCCGAGATGCTGGGCGTGCCGCTGAAGCGGGTGCACGTGCGGCTCGGCGATTCGGCCTTCCCGGTCTCCTGCGGCTCGGGCGGCCAGTTCGGCGGCAACAACTCGACGGCGGGCGTCTACGCCGCCTGCATGAAGCTGCGGGAGGCGCTGGAGAAGAAGCACGGCGCCGGCTGGCAGCAGATGCCGCTGGCGGAAGCGGTGGGCCCGGAGGGCATGCAGGCGGAGGACCGAATCGAGTACGGCGATCTGGACAAGAAGTACCAGCAGTCGACCTTCGGCGCGCACTTCGTCGAGGTGGCCGTCGATGCCGCGACCGGCGAGACGCGCGTGCGCCGGATGCTGGCCGTGTGTGCGGCGGGCCGCATCCTCAACCCGGTGTCGGCGCGCAGCCAGGTGATCGGCGCGATGACGATGGGCGTCGGCGCGGCGCTGATGGAGGAGCTGGCGGTGGACAAGAAGCGCGGCTTCTTCGTCAACCACGACCTGGCCGGCTACGAGGTGCCGGTGCATGCCGACATTCCGCACCAGGAGGTGATCTTCCTCGACGAGACCGATCCGATCTCCTCGCCGATGAAGGCCAAGGGCGTCGGCGAGCTGGGCATCTGCGGCGTGGCCGCGGCGGTGGCGAACGCGGTCTACAACGCCACCGGCGTGCGCGTGCGCGACTATCCGCTGACCCTGGACAAGCTGCTGAAAGGCCTGCCGCCACTCGCTTGAAAGACACGCGTGACATGATCGGGGCATGAGCACATTCGAACGCATTCCCGGCAAGCCCGGCGACGTCGGCGGCCTGCCGATCAACCGCGCAATGCCGACGGCCCGACGCCGCCTGATCGGCGCCTGGTGCTTCCTCGACCACGCCGGCCCGGCGGACCTGAAGCCGGGCCACGGCATGCGCGTCGGCCCGCATCCGCACACGGGCCTGCAGACCTTCAGCTGGATGATCGAGGGCGAGGTGCTGCACCGCGACAGCCTGGGCTCCGAGCAGGTGCTGCGCCAGGGCCAGGTGAACCTGATGACCGCCGGCCGCGCCATCGCGCATTCTGAGGAATCGCTGTCGGACCGGCTGCACCTGGCGCAGCTGTGGATCGCGCTGCCGGACAGCCAGCGCTTCTGCGAGCCGGCCTTCGAGCACTTTCCGGTGCTGCCGCACATCGCGTCCGGCGGCTTCGACATCACGCTTTTGACCGGCCGCTTCGGCGGTGCCCAGTCGCCGGTGCCGCAGTACACGCCGCTGCTGGGCCTGGACATCGCCTGCAAGGGTAAAGCCGCCGCGACAGTGCCGCTGGACACCGGCTTCGAGCACGGGCTGATGGTGTTGGAGGGCGCGCTAACGCTGAGCCTGGACGGCGCCGAAGAACGGATCGAGCCCGGCAGCCTGATCTACCTGCCGCCGGGCGCGGCATCGCTGGAGCTGCGCAGCGAGACCGCGGCGCGGCTGCTGCTGCTGGGCGGCGAGCCGATGCAGGAACAGCCGCTGCTGTTCTGGAACTTCATCGGCCGCAACAGCGAGGAGATCCAGCGATTCGCCCGCGACTGGAACGATGGCACCGGCACCTTCGCCGGCGTCGAGGTGCACGGCTTCGATGGCCCCCGCCTGGCTGCGCCGGATGCCTCGCACCTGCACCTGAAGGCGGCCACGTAGTCCAGCGCCTACAACGGCGCTTCGATTCGCCCGACAGCGGGACTGCCGCGGGGCCGCTGGCTCGCGCGGGGCAGGCCTGCGAGAGTGAACGCATCCCATACATCCTTTGCGGGGTATCGCCATGCTTCACTACACCATCGTTTTCCTGGTCATCGCGCTGATCGCGGCGCTGTTCGGCTTCGGCGGCATCGCGGCCGGCGCGGTCGGTATCGCCAAGCTGCTGTTCTTCGTGTTCATCGCGATGGCAGTGGCGAGCTTCATCGTCGGCCTGGTGCGTCGGTAATGTTGGCCGAAGCTACAGCCCCGGCGGCTCCGGCCCCGGCCGTCGAACCGCCGCTGAGCCCTGCCCTGCAGGGCTATCTGCGCAACTGCGTGCGCGATCGCCTGCGCAGCGAGGGCCGCGACACGCTGCCCTGGTTCCGCATCCATCTGTACCTGCGCCTGGGTGACGCGGCCAGCGCCGCCGCGCTCGATCGCGACCTGCGCGAGCAGGGCCCGACACAGGGCCTGATCGCGCTGTTCGGCGACCTCGAGCCGGGGCTAACGATCGAGACCGCCATGGCGCGACAACTGGACCTGATGTCGCTGGACACCCGTCGCTACGCGGTGATGACCCTGCACGGCGACGCCGACTGCCTGCACCGCGTGATGCCCTGCCCCACGCTGGTGTTCTGCCCAGCCAACTGAGCAACGACAGACAGCAAAAAGCCGACCCATGGGGGTCGGCTTTCTTATGGAACTTGCGACTCAGCGGCCAGCCAACATCGTCTCGAACCGCGGCTGCTGGACATCGTTTTGCATCGGCGCCACCGAAGCGAGGCACTGATCGCGCTCGACGCGCGTCAACAACATCGCACAGCCGTGACGTTCGCGAGCCATCTGCTCGCCAGCGAGACGCCGGTTCTGGATCGCGAGCACATTGTCCGAGAGGACCTGGTAGAGCATCACGAGCATCACCGCCGCCAGAACAAGCCCCGCGACGGCGAGGCGTTGCTGCAGCTTCGCGGAGTTCATGCCACGGCGTCCTGACCATCGGCCTCGGTCAGGAAGGGGAACGCCCCTTCATAGCCGAGATCGAAATCCGCGCCGTCGGCGCCAGCAGGCGCCATGGCAAGACCAAAGTTGGCGGGGACCGCCGGAGTGGTCTGGAATGGGGCGGGCTGTTGCTGCATGAATCCCTCCGTCTTGTTCTAGCGGGCGGCTGGCTTACTTCTTCTTGCCAACTTCATTGCCGATCACGCCGCCGACGGCTGCGCCGCCCACGGTGCCGATCGTGCTGCCACCGGTAACAGCCGCGCCGACAACGCCGCCGGCGACAGTGCCGACCAGGGCGCTGTTCTCACGATGGCTCAGGCCGGCGCAGGCGCTCAGCGAAACGGCCAGGACGCCGCCCAGCACGGTGGCGGCAAGACGTTGGATGGAAGAATTGGACTTCATGGTGTTACCTCGCGTGATGTGGGGGCCGGAGCCCTCGGGGGCCACATGCGTGGCTGCGTGGAACCCAGTGTGGGTCCGTCACGCAGCGCGAGGAATCGGCACCGGCCGCGCGGTGCCGTCAGAAGCGTCCGACAGCCGGGGCCGGCCGGCTTCAGGCCAGAACGCCGGCCTGGAAGTCGCGCACCGCCTGGATCAGCTCGGCCTGCGTGTTCATCACGAAGGGGCCATGCTGCGCGATCGGCTCCTGCAGCGGCCGGCCCGCGATCAGCAGCAGACGCGTCGGCTCGTCGCCGGCTGTGAGCCGGATGCCGTCGCTGCCGGGCGTGTTGGCGAAGATCGCCATCCGCTGCGCGGGCACCAGGCAGCCGGTCTCGAACTTCAGCGCGCCGCGGTACACGTAGACGAAGGCGTTGTGCGTGTCCGGCAGCGGCTGCTCGAAGACGGCATTCGCTTCCAGGTGCACGTCGAGGTACAGCGGTTCGGTGTCGTCGCGCTGCACCGCGCCCGTCACACCATGGCTCGCACCGGCGATCACGCGCACGGTCGCACCTTCGTGCTCGAACTGCGGAATCTCGGCGCTCGGGATGTCGCGGTACCAGGGGTCGCGCATCTTGTCCTTGGCCGGCAGGTTCAGCCACAGCTGGAAGCCTTCCATCCGGCCTTCCTGCTGCTCGGGCAGTTCGCTGTGGATCACGCCGCGGCCGGCGGTCATCCACTGCACGCCGCCGCCGCTGATCATGCCCTCGTGGCCGGCCGAGTCGCGATGGCGCATGCGGCCCTCCAGCATGTAGCTGATGGTCTCGAAGCCGCGGTGCGGATGGTCGGGGAAGCCGGCGATGTAGTCGTCGGCCTTGTCCGAGCCGAAGGCATCGAGCATCAGGTAAGGATCCAGCCGGCGCTGCAGGTTCTGGGTCAGCACGCGGGTCAGCTTGACTCCGGCGCCATCGCTGGTCGCCTGGCCGGCGACCAGACGTTCCACGGCGCGCGCTTGGCGAAGCGTAGTTGTCATGGTCGTTTCTCCTCTGCTTTCGTTTCGATGGACCGTCGACCGATCAGGCCGCGACGGCTCCGATCAGTTCGGCGATCTGTGCGCGCGCACCAGCGACACCGGCCGCTTCGGCTTCAGGACCCATGGCCAGGCCTTCGGCGTAGATGAACTCGATGTTCGTCATGCCGAGGAAACCGAGCACCGTGCGCAGGTAGGGCGTGATGCCGTCGGTGGCCTGGTTGCGGTGCACACCGCCGGTGGCGACGACGACGTAGACCTTCTTGCCGGTCACGAGGCCGACGGGGCCGGTGGCGCCGTAGCTGAAGGTGGTGCCGGCACGGGCCACGGCGTCGATCCAGTTCTTCAGCTGGGTCGGCACGCCGAAGTTGATCATCGGCGTGGCGATCACGATGGCGTCGTGGGCGAACAGCTCGGCGATCAGCGCGTCATTGGCGGCGACGCGCTCGGCCTGCTCGGCGCTACGCTTGTCGGCCGGTGTGAACAGCGCGCCCAGCGCGGCTTCGTCCATGGCCGGGTGCGGGTCCAGGCCCAGGTCGCGGACGGTCAGCGCGCCCTTGGCGTCGGCGGTCTTCTTCAGGCCTTCGACCAGTTCGGTCGCCAGGCGGCTCGAATAGGAACCTTGTCCGTCTTGGACGCGGCGGGCACTGGAATTCAGTTGCAGGATGTTCATGGCTTCAGCTCCGGTTTGGGTTGCCGGTCTTCGTTCGTCGACCGTTGGAACGAACTTTAGGAGCAACAATCCTCCGGCAGAAGCCGTCGGATTGGATAAGATCGTTCCACCACTGGAACAAACTGATGTCTCTCGACGCCGACGATCTCCTGCTCTATGCCCGCGTGGTCGACGCCGGCAGCCTCAGCCGCGCCGCGGAGCGCCTGCATCTGCCCAAGTCCACCGTCTCGCGCCGGCTCGCGGCGCTGGAAGCCCGGCTCGGCGAGAAGCTGCTGCAGCGCAGCACGCGCCGGCTGACCCTGACCGAATTCGGCGCCGGCGTGCTGGATCACGCGCGCGCGCTGACGGCGGAAGTGGACGCGGCCCTGGCCCTGGCCCTGTCGCGCCAGCAGCGGCCCAGCGGGCGGCTGCGCGTAACAATGCCGGCGGATTTCGCCCATCAGGCGCTGGGCCCGATGCTGAGCCGCTTCACGCTCGACTACCCGGAGGTGCAGCTGGAGCTGGACCTGTCGCCGCGGCGCGTGGACATCATCGGCGAGGGCTTCGACCTGGCCGTGCGCATGGGCGAACTGCAGCAGGACAGCCAGCTCGCCGCGCGGCGCATGGCCTTGATGACCACCGGCCTCTATGCCTCGCCCGCCTATCTTCAGCAGTACGGCGAGCCGCAGCTGCCGCAGGCGCTGGAATCGATGCGCGGGCTGATGATCCTGAGCCGCTCGGGCGACCCGATGCCCTGGAGCCTCAGCCGTGGCGAGGGCGAGGCCGCCGAGCACTGGACCGGCGTTGCGGCGCAGCGGGTGCTCGTCAACGCGCCGGACATGCTGCTGCGCTTCGCCTGTGCCGGCGTCGGCATCACGGCGGTGGGCGACCACTTCGCCTGGCAGCACGTGCAGGCGGGCGAACTGGTGCGCGTACTGCCCGATTGGCAACTGGCGCCTGCCGCCTGCTGGGCGGTGTTCCCGGAGCGCAAGCTGATGCCGCTGCGCACGCGGGTGTTCCTCGATGCGATGGCCGACGCGCTGAAGCCCTGCTCCGCGCAGGTGCCCGCGCCTGTGCCGCCCGAGGCCTGAAGCTAGCTAGACCTTCGCGGTCGAAGCCTCGGCCAGCAGCGCCGCGCAGCGCTCCTCGTGCTGGCCGATCTCGGCCAGGGTCACCTCGATGTCCTGCAACTGCTGCTCCAGCTGGCGGCGGTGCTGGCTGAGCACGTCGAGAAAGGCCTTCAGCTGCGGCGCCGCGTCGGACTCGGCGTCGTACATGTCGATCAGCTGCTTGACGTCCTGGAGGCTCAGGCCGAGGCGCTTGCCGCGCAAGGTCAGCTTGAGGCGGGCACGGTCGCGGTGGGTGTAGACGCGGTTGCGGCCGGCGCGGCCCGGTTCCAGCAGGCCCATGTCCTCGTAGAAGCGGATCGCGCGGGGCGTGATGTCGAACTCCGCAGCCAGCTCGGTGATGGTGTACAGCCGGCTGTTGCCGTCGGCGGCCGCTGCAGGTGCGGCGGGCGCGCTGGATTCTGTTGTCATGGCTAAACTGGCGCTGCTGAAGTGACGTTAACGTAAACGTAAGTCTAAATCATGGCCAATCTGCGCGAATCCGAACTGAACTACCCGCTGGGCGACATGCTGCCCGAACCGGGCGGCACGCTGACCATCGCCCCCGGCGTCAAATGGGTGCGGATGGGCCTGCCTTTCGCGCTGGACCACATCAACCTCTGGTTGCTGCGCGACGAGATCGAGGGGCGCCAAGGCTGGACGATCGTCGACACCGGCGTCTGCAACGATGCCACGAAGGCCAACTGGGAGCGCGTGTTCGCGGAGCACCTCGACGGCCTGCCGGTGCTGCGGCTGATCGTCACCCACTTCCATCCCGACCACATGGGCCTGGCGGCCTGGCTGACCGACAAGTGGCAGTGCCGCCTGTGGATGAGCGCGACGGACTTCAACCTCGCCCGCATCGCCAGCCAGAGCACGCAGGGCATGGGCGGTGAATCCGCGGCCGCCTTCTTCGCCAGCCATGGCCTGCTGGACGAAGAATCGCTCGCCAAGATCCGCGGCCGCGCCAACTACTACCCGAGCATGGTGCCCGCCGTGCCCGCGAGCTACCGCCGCATCATGGATGGCACCGCGCTGACGATTGGGGGCAAGACCTGGCACTGCATCGCCGGCTACGGCCATGCGCCGGAGCACATGAGCCTGCATTGCCCCGAGGCCGGGCTGCTGATCTCGGGCGACATGGTGCTGCCGCGGATCTCCACCAATGTGTCGGTCGTCGACGTCGAGCCCGAATCGGATCCGCTGGGTCTCTACCTGGCGTCGATCGCGCGGATGCTGGCACTGCCGCCCGAGACGCTGGTGCTGCCCGCACACGGCAAGCCCTTCCGCGGCCTGCATGCGCGCGTGGACCAGTTGCAGGAGCATCACGCCGAGCGCCTGGCCGAGGTGACGGCGGCCTGCGCCGCCCGGCCGCAGCACGCGGCGGAACTGCTGGACCTGCTGTTCAAGCGCAAGCTGGACCTGCACCAGACGACCTTCGCGATGGGCGAGTCGATCGCGCACCTGAACACGCTCTGGCTGGCGGGCAGCCTGGCGCGGCAACGTGGGGAAGATGGGGTGTGGCGCTACAGCGCTGCATAGCACCGTGGGCGCCGCGGCCTGAATATCGCCGCCGGTACCGAACCCGGGTTGCGGGCTCGGTACCGGCGGGACTCCGCTTTCGCTTTTGCGCCTTGTTCTCGCACTTGGGAGACCAGCCTTGTCGGCGGCTGGGGCTCCTCCCTGAAGCCCCGCTCCGTGCTCGTGATGACAGCTTGTAAAGAGAAGTTTGCCCGCGCGAAACACGTCGAACAAGCCCCTCTAAGGTAGGAGCCGAAACGCGCACATTCAGATCACGAAGCCGTGATGGATTCCTCGCGCAGCAGGCTGCGCGCCTGCTCGAAATCGGGCATCACCGAGCGCACCAGATCCCAGAAGCGCGGGCTGTGGTTCATCTCGCGCAGATGGGCCAGCTCGTGGGCGACCACGTAGTCGATGATCGCCGGCGTGTAGTGGATCAGGCGCCAGTGCAGGCGGATCGAGCCATCGGCGCTGGCGCTGCCCCAGCGGGTCTGCGCCGAGCTCAAGCGCAGCTGCTTCATCGTCACGCCGAGTTCTTCCGCGTAGTGCTGGCAGCGGGGTTCGAAATAGGCTTTGGCGCAGCGCTTCAACCACGCCTGGACGATGTCGCGGATCTGCTCCGCGCTGGCGTCGTACGGCAGGCCGATGCGCAGCACCCGGCCGGCTTCGTCCAGCTCGACACCGTCCTGCTGCGGGGTCAGCGCGAGCCGCAACGGCTGCCCGAGGTAGGGCATGCTCGCGCCGTCGCGCCACTCGATGCGGTTGGCCTGCAGGCGCTGGGCGCGCTCGCGCTGCTCGACCAGCTTGCGCAGGATCCAGTCGGACTTCTGCACCAGCGCGCGCTCGATATCGGCCTGGGGCAGCCAGCGCGGCGCGCTGACCGACAGGCCGTCCGCACCGACGATGAAGCCGATGCTGCGGCGCCGTGCGCGCTTCAACTCGTACTGCACGCGGTGCTCGCCGAGGCGGGTTTCGCGCAGCGCACGCGGGTTGACCAGCGCGTCAGGCGGAGGCGGAACGGCCGGCTCCGCATCGAACAGGCTCAGTTGCTTGTCCTGCAGCAGATTGGCCAGGCGTTTCAGCATGTTCGCGTCAGGCCTTCGCCGCGTAGGCTTCGGGATCGAGCCGCTGCATTTCCGCTTCGATCCAGGCCTGGACCTCGCGCATCATCTCCAGCGGCTCGCGGCCCTCGGGGCTGATCGGCCGGCCGATCGAGATGTCCACGACGCCCGGGCGCAGTAGGAAGCTCTTGCGCGGCCAGCAGCGCGCCGAGGTGGTCGCGATCGGCACGACCGGCACGCCGGTCTCGATCGACAGCCGCGTGCCGCCGCTCTTGTAGTCGCCGACCTTGCCGCGCGGGATGCGCGTGCCTTCGGGGAACATGATGACCCACACGCCCTTGCCCGCCAGCCGCCGGCCCTTGGCCGCGACCTTGGACCAGGCCTCGCTGCGCTTGCTGCGGTCGATGTGGATCATGTCCAGCCGCGCCATCGCCCAGCCGAAGAAGGGGATGTAGAGCAGCTCTCGCTTGAACACATAGGCCAGCGGATGGCTCATCAGCGCCGGGTAGGCGAAGGTCTCCCAGGTGCTCTGGTGCTTGGACAGCAGGATCACCGCGCCGCTGGCCTGCTGCGGCAGATGCTCCTGGCCCTGCACGCGCCAGCGCACACCGCAGATGACGCGCGCGCCCCAGATCGCCAGCTTCAGCCAGAAGGCGCAGCTCCAGTAGACCGGGTCGCCCCGCACGAAGATCGATTGGATCAGCACCCAGATCGCGACCGGAACGACGGTCAGCAGCAGCCAGAGGACGAACAGCGCGGAGCGCAGTGCGGCAAGAACGATCAAGAAAGGTCTCCAGGACTCGTGTCGGGTGTCAGCTTCTCGCCGCGGGCGTCGGCCTTGGCGCGGCGGTCCTGCTGGACCAGGTGTTCGGCGAAGGCCGTGATGTTGGTGTGCACCTGCGTGCCGGGCACCTGGGCCAGCATCGCGGCAAGCTGGGTCTCGTCCAGCGTGCCTTCCTTTTCGCTGAGGATCAGGTGCGGCACGCAGCCGGCGTTGCGCGCGGTCATGATGTCGCGCAGCGACACGCCGACCATGTGGACCGTGGACAGCTCCACGCCGAAGCGCTCGCCGATCTGCTCGATCAGGCCCGGCAGCGGCTTGCGGCAGTTGCAGCCCTCCTCCGGCGTGTGCGGGCAGAAGAACACGGCGTCCAGACGCCCGCCCTTCTCCGCCAGCAGCTGGGCGAGTCGCATGTGCACCGCGTTCAGCGAGGCCATGTCCAGCAGGCCGCGGCCGATGCCGGGCTGGTTCGTCGCCATCACCGTATGCCAGCCGGCGTGGTTCAGGCGGGCCACAGCCTCCAGCGCGCCGGGCAGCGGCTCCAGTTCCTCCACCGATTTGACGTGGTCGTCGCGGTAGTGGTTGAGCGTTCCGTCGCGGCCGAGGATGACGAGCTTCATGCCGTGGCTGTGGTCGGCGCGCATGGCTTCAGCTGGCCAGTCGCGACAGGTCGGCGACGCGGTTCATCGCCTGGTGCAAGGTCTTCAGCAGGCCCAGCCGATTGGCGCGCAGCGCCGCGTCGTCGGCATTGACCATCACGCCGTCGAAGAAGGCATCGACCGGCGCCTTCAGTGCGGCCAGTTCGCGCAATGAAGCGGCGTACTGGCCCTGCTCGAAGGCCGCATCGGCCTTCGGCGCCACGGTCTTCAGCGCAGCGGCGAGATCACGCTCGGCGGCCTCCTGCAGCAGCGCGTCGTCGACACGGGCCTCGACCGGCGTCTCGACCTTCTTCAGGATGTTGCCGATGCGTTTGTTCGCCGCGGCCAGGGCGGGGGCCTCAGGCAGGCTTGCGAACTCGCGCACCGCATCCAGCCTCGACAGCACATCAGACAGTCGCTGCGGCGTCAGGGCCAGCACCGCATCGACCTCCTGGGCCGTGTAGCCCTGCTCGCGCAGCGCGCCAGCGAGGCGATCGAGGATGAACTGGGTGAGCGCAGTGCTCGGATCCTGAATGAGCGGGCCGAACGCCGGCAGCGCCGACTGCAGCAGCGCGGCGAGTTCAAGCCGACGGGTCAGCGCTGTCTCGGTCAGCATGCGAACGACGCCGAGTGCGTGGCGGCGAAGTGCAAAGGGATCGCGATCGCCCGTGGGCAGTTGGCCGATGCCGAACAGGCCCACAAGCGTCTCCAGCTTGTCGGCCAGCGCCACCACCACGCCGACATCGTTGCGCGGCAGCTCGTCGCCGGCGAAGCGCGGCTTGTAGTGATCCTCGATGGCCTCGGCAACCGAACCGTCCAGGCCGTCATGGCGCGCGTAGTAACCGCCCATGATGCCCTGCAGCTCGGGGAACTCGCCGACCATGTCGGTCAAGAGATCCGCCTTGGCGAAGCGGGCGGCCTGGTCGACCAGGCCCGCATCGGTGCCCAGCATGCCGGCAATCGCCTTGGCAATCGCTCGCACGCGTTCGACGCGCTCACCCTGCGTGCCCAGCTTGCCGTGGTAGACGACCTTGGCAAGGCCCGGCACCCGCTCGGCCAGCGTCTTCTTGCGATCCTGGTCGAAGAAGAACTTCGCGTCGGCCAGGCGCGGGCGCACGACGCGCTCATTGCCGCCGGTGACGGCGCTGGCGTCGTCGGGCCGGATGTTGGAGACGACGAGGAATTGGTTGGTCAGCTTCCCCGCGGCATCCAGCAGCGGGAAGTACTTCTGGTTTGCCTTCATCGTCAGGATCAGGCATTCCTGCGGCACGGCGAGGAATTCGGATTCGAAGCGGCACAGCAGCACGTTCGGGCGCTCGACCAGGCCGGTGACCTCGTCCAGCAGCGCGTCGTCGTCGATCGGCTTCAGGCCGCCGGCACGCTCGTTCAGCTGGCGCACGATCTCGGCGCGGCGCTCGGCGAACGAGGCGATCACGGCGCCCTGCTCGCGCAGTTGCGCGGCGTAGCTGTCGGCGCTCTCGATCACGATCTTCGGCGCGGCAGACTCGAAGCGGTGGCCACGCGTCTCGCGGCCGGCACCCAGGCCGAAGGCCTTCACGCCGACGACTTCACTGCCATGCAGTGCGACGAGACCATGCGCGGGGCGGACGAACTTCACGTCGGTCCAGCCATCGCTGAGCTGGTAGGTCATGACCTTCGGGATCGGCAGCTTGGCCAGCGTCTCGTCCAGCGCCTTCTGCAGGCCTTCGGCCAAGGTGGCACCCGGCACAACGGAATCCCAGAACAGCGCTTCGGCCTTGCCATCCGGCTGGCGCTTGAGCTGCGGCACGACCGAGGCGTCAGCGCCGACAGCCGCGAGCTTCTTCAGCAGGGCCGGCGTCGGCTGGCCATCGGCCGTCAGCGCGACGGCCACCGGCATCAGCTTCTGCTGCACCGCGCGGTCGGCGGCCTTGGCCGCCACGCCGGCCACGTGGACGGCCAGGCGACGCGGCGAAGCGAACGAGACGATGCCGGCATCGGCTGGTGCCAGGCCCTGTGCCTTCAGGCCATCGCCGAGCAGGGAAGCGAAGGCCTCGCCGAGCTTCTTCAGCGCCTTCGGGGGCAGTTCCTCGACGAACAGTTCAACAAGCAGATTGGCCGACATCACGCAGCTGCCTTCTTCTTTTCGATTTGAGCGATCACCTCGTCGGCCCAGGCCTTCGGCGCCATCGGGAAGCCAAGCCGTGCGCGGCTGTCCACATAGCTCTGCGCGACGGTGCGGGCCAGGTTGCGGATGCGCCCGATGTAGGCGGCACGTTCGGTCACGCTGATCGCACCGCGCGCGTCCAGCAGATTGAAGGTGTGGCCGGCCTTCAGCAGCTGCTCATAGGCGGGCAGCGCCAGCTTCTCGGTCATCAGCTCCTGGCTCTTGCGCTCATACGCGGCGAAGGCGCTGAGCAGGAAGTCGACGTCGCTGTGCTCGAAGTTGTAGGTCGACTGCTCGACCTCGTTCTGGTGGAACACGTCGCCGTAGCTCAGGCCTTCGGTGTAGACGAGGTCGTACACCGACTCCTTACCCTGCAGGTACATGGCCAGGCGTTCCAGGCCGTAGGTGATCTCGCCGGTGATCGGCTTGCAGTCGATGCCACCGACCTGCTGGAAGTAAGTGAACTGCGTCACCTCCATGCCGTTGAGCCAGACCTCCCAGCCCAAGCCCCAGCAGCCGAGCGTCGGGTTCTCCCAATCGTCCTCGACGAAGCGGACGTCGTTCTTCTTCAGGTCGAAGCCCAGGGCCTCCAGCGAGCCGAGGTACAGCTCCAGGATGTTGGCCGGCGCGGGCTTCAGCACGACCTGGAACTGGTAGTAGTGCTGCAGGCGGTTCGGGTTCTCGCCGTAGCGGCCGTCCTTCGGGCGGCGGCTCGGCTGCACATAGGCGGCCTTCCAGGGCTCGGGGCCCAGCGCGCGCAGGAAGGTGGCGGTGTGGCTGGTGCCGGCACCGACTTCCATATCGTAGGGCTGGAGAAGCGCGCAACCCTGCTTGGACCAGTAGTCCTGCAAGGTCAGAATGATTTGCTGGAAGCTCAGCATGAAGTGGCGTAGTCGAGGGAGGGTTACTCTGAGTAACTTCAGATTCTACGGGCGCGCCTGCGCCAGCCTGCAAGGCCGAGCACGGCGATGGCCAGCGCCCACAAGGGCCACAGCCCGCAGGCCGCCAGCCAGCGCGCATAGGGCGTGCTGCCAGTGCGTCCTTCGACCTCGGCTTCGAGAATGCCGCTGGTCATGGGGTCAAGTCTTGCCGTCACCCGGCCCTGGTAGTCCAGCACGGCCGTGGCGCCGGTGTTCGTCGAACGGATGAAGGGCCGCTGGAACTCCAGCGCGCGCATCTGCGAGAACTGCAGATGCTGGTCCTGCACCATCCAGCGGCCGAACCAGGCGAGGTTGCTGGTGTTGACGAGCACGGTAGCGGCATCGGGGCTGACCATGCTGGAGACGAAGTCCTCGCCGAACAGGTCTTCATAGCAGATCAGCGGCCGCAGCAATTGGCCGGCCAGCGGCAGCGCCTGCTGAGTCCTGCCGCGCGCCTGGTCCTCCATCGGGATGCCCATCGCGTCGACGAACCAGTGCAGGCCCCAGGGCACGAACTCGCCGAAAGGCAGCAGGTGGCGCTTGCCGTAGTCGTAGGGCGCGGCCGTACCGAAGGCCAGCATCGAGTTGACGTAACCGTCCCGTTCATTGCCGAGGAAGGTACCCAGCAGCAGTGGCCGCTGCGCGGCAGCCCGCTTCAGGCGCTCGAGGTAAGGCGGGTCCAGGAACTCCAGCGGCAGCGGCACGACCGATTCGGGCGTGACGACCAGTTGCCCGCGCGCCGATTCGATCTGGCGCGCCAGCTTTTCCAGGTTCGCGTCGATCAGCGAGCGGTCGAACTTCTCGTCCTGCGGTACGTTCGGCTGCAGCAGCGACACGCGCAGGCGGCCGGTGCTCACGGTGAACTCGTGCGGCAGCAGTGCGCCGACCGCCAGCACGGCGATCACGCCCGCCAGCGGCTTCCAGTCGCGCTGCATCGCCAACGCCGCCAGGCCGGCGGCAGCGGCGGCACCCAGCGCGGCCAGCCCGTAGACGCCGATCCACGGCGCCCAGGCGGCCAGCGGCCCGACGCTGTGCGCGTAGCCGCTCGCCAGCCACGGAAAGCCGCTGAGCCAGCTCGCCCGCGCCAGTTCGGCCAGCAGCCAGCTCGCGGTGAAGACGATGGCCTTCCAGCGCGCGCCCAGCCAGGCCGCCAGCGCGAGCGCCGCGGCGTAGTACAGGCTCAGGAACGCCGCCAGCAGCAGCACCGCCAGCGCGGACAGCACCGACGGAATGCCCCCGAAGTCGTGCATGCTGATGTACAGCCACCACAGGCCCGAAGCCATCCAGCCGATGCCGAAGGCCGCGCCCAGCGCCGCCGCGCGGCGCGGCGCGGCGTTCCAGGCCAGCGCGAACAATCCGGCCAGGGCCAGGATCTGCAGCCACCACAGGAAGGTCGGCGCGAAGGCGGCCGTATGCAGCACACCGGCGGCCAGGGCGGCCGCTAACGCCCATCTCAAGCGCATTAGCTCAGGACGCCTCGGGTTCCGCGCGGGTCACCTTGAACCAGCGCACCGCGCCGCCGCGCGTCAGCATCACCGAGAAGCGCAGGCCGGCGATCTCGACCACCTCGCCGCGCCGCGGCACACGGCCGTGCTCCTGGGCGACCAGGCCGCCGATGGTGTCGAATTCCTCCTCGGGAAAAGCGACGCCGAAGGCCTGGTTGACCTCCGAGATATCCGCATCGCCGGCGACGCGCTGGCTGCCGTCGGCCAGCGTGTAGATGCCGCTGTCGCTGTTGCCCTTCTCGTCGAACTCGTCCTCGATCTCGCCGACGATCTCTTCCAGCACGTCCTCGATCGTGATCAGTCCGGCAGTGTTGCCGAACTCGTCGATGACGACCGCCAGATGGCTGCGGTTGGAGCGGAAGTCGCGCAGCAGCTCGTTCAGGCCCTTGCTCTCCGGCACGAAGATGGTCGGCCGCAGCAGCGCGCGCAGGTTCAGCTCCGGCGCCCGCTGGATCTTGAGCAGGTCTTTCGCCAGCAGGATGCCGATGATGTTGGCCTTCTGGCCCTCGAAGACGGGGAAGCGCGAATGGCCGGTGTCGATCACCTGGGCCAGCAATTCTTCGTACGGCGCCTCGATGTCCAGCAGATCCATGCGCGGTGCCGCCACCATCACGTCGCCGGCGCTCAGTTCGGCCATGCGCAGCACGCCTTCGAGCATCTGCAGCGATTCGGGTTCGATCAGCTCGCGTTCCTCGGCCTCGGCGAGGGTCTGGATCAGCTCGCGCTTGGAATCCGGGCCGGGATGGATGAATTCCCACATGCGGGCGACGAGACTGCGTGCCTGCGCGGTAGGCGGTTTCAGGCCCCCACGTACCGGGGGCCGACTAGACTGAGGTTCAGACACTGAGCTGCGTGCCGTAGTTGCAATGGGTTCGAGAATAACCGATTGACATGACGGCTCCTCTTGCACCAAAGTCATCCGTCCCCACCTGGGACGCCAGAGTACTTACCCAGGCTGCGCGCGCAGCTTCTTCTCCATCATGTCCTCCACTGCTTCTCCTGGCCTGATCCCGGCCACCATCCTCACCGGCTTCCTTGGCTCCGGCAAGACCACCCTGCTCAAGCGCGTGCTGCACGAGGCGCACGGCCAGAAGATCGCCATCATCGAGAACGAGTTCGGCGAGGAAGACATTGACACCTCCATCCTCGTCACCGAGACGAAGGAACAGATCATCCAGATGAACAACGGCTGCGTCTGCTGCTCGATCCGCGAGGATCTGCGCACGACGCTGTCCGACCTGGCGACCAAGCGCCGCAAGGGCGAGCTGGACTTCGAGCGCATCGTCATCGAGACCACCGGCCTGGCCGACCCGGGCCCGGTCGCGCAAACCTTCTTCATGGACGACGAGATCGCCGAGAGCTTCCTGCTCGACTCGATCATCACCCTGGTGGATGCCAAGCACGCCGACGAGCAGCTGAACACCCGCCAGGAAGCGCGCCGCCAGATCGGCTTCGCCGACCAGATCTTCATCAGCAAGGCCGACCTGGTCGACGCTGGCGCCGTGGCCGAGCTGACGCACCGGATCAAGCATATGAACCCCCGCGCGCCGGTGCAGACCGCCCACTTCGGCGAGGTGGCGCTGGACAAGATCTTCGACCTGCGCGGCTTCAACCTCAACGCCAAGCTGGAGATCGACCCGGATTTCCTCACGGCCGACGATCACGACCACCACCATGATCATGATCACGACCATGAGCACGGCGAGCACTGCGACCATCCGCACCACCATGCCCATGACGACGACGTGAAGTCCTTCGTCTTCAAATCCGACCGGCCCTTCAACCCGGCCAAGCTGGAAGACTTCCTCGGCGCCATCGTCCAGGTCTACGGGCCGAAGATGCTGCGTTACAAAGGCGTGCTGAACATGAAGGGCACCGACAAGAAGGTGATCTTCCAGGGCGTGCACCAGTTGATGGGCTCCGACCTCGGGCCGAAATGGATGCCGGGCGAGGCGAAGACGAGCAAAATGGTTTTCATCGGCATCGACCTGCCGCAGGAGATCTTTGCCCAGGGTCTGGAAGGCTGTCTGGCATAGGTTTTGCCAAGGGTTTTGCCAAGGTTCGGGAACCCGTTCGAGCCGGGGATTTTCTGGCTGCGCAAGGTGGCTACAATCCGCGGCGCCCAAAAGGGCGCGAATCCAGGTGGACCCGATCAGCAAGCAATCTAGAGCAGAGACAAACAACTGCCTAGCGAGGAGCGAAACGTGAGCAAGACACCGGCCCCCAAGACCACCTCCACGGCGGCAGCACCGAAGCCGCTGAAGGCGTCCAAGCCCAAGGCCGAGGCGGTGGGGTCATCCGCTGCCGTCGCGACGCTTGAGGAACACCCCGCAACCCAGGGTGGCAGCAGCCGCTTCGCCGACCGCTTCGCGCCGCCGAAGCCTCCCACCCGCCAAATGAATAGTGACGTGATCGAAAGCCCCCGCACCGCAGCCAAATCAGACCCCAAGCTGGCCAATGCCTGGAAGACCAAGTCCGGCACCGATCTGAGCGACGCCGAAGTCATGGCGATGCCCGACTCGGAGTACATGAACGCCAAGCAGATCGAGTTCTTCCGCCGCAAGCTGACGGAACTCAAGGAAGGCGTGCTCTCCAATGCCGGCGAAACCACCGAGCACCTGCGCGAGGACACCTCCATCGTCCCCGATCCGGCCGACCGCGCCACGATCGAGGAAGAGCACGCACTGGAACTGCGCACCCGCGACCGCGAGCGCAAGCTGCTGAAGAAGATCATGCAATCGCTGGCCCGCCTCGACAGCGGCGACTACGGCTACTGCGACGAAACCGGCGAGCCGATCGGCCTGGGCCGGCTGATCGCCCGCCCGACCGCCAACCTGTCGCTGGAAGCCCAGCAACGCCGTGAGCTGAAGCAGAAGATGTTCGGGGACTGATCGAGTCCGCCGCGCGTCCCTTCCCTGCACCGACGAACGCATCATCACCACCCAACCCAGCGCATGAGCGATCCGAAAGACGGTGAGAGTTTCTTTCGCAAGGTCGCCCGCTTCGTCACGAATCCGACGACCGACTGGGCCGAGATCAACTCCCGCCAGGACGACCCGGAGAGCGACCTCAAGAAGGCCGAGGTTCGCGCCATGGTCGAGCGCAAGCGGCGCAACGATTTCGTGCGCAAGCGCGAGCTCGACATGCTGCGCCGCATCCGGCGCGAGGGGCTGACGCCGGAACAACTGGCAGCACTGGGCTCCTCGTCCTCGCGGCTCGACGAGGTCGAGCGCACGAACAGCGAGCTGAACTCGAATTCGAAGATCGATCCCCGCGTCAAGGACAAGATCGACGCGATCGAGCAGCAGATGGTCGGCGAACGCAACTTCCCGAGCACGCAGGTGCAGGGCCAGCACCCGCCCGGCTTCTTCGAGACCAGCACGCGGCCGATCCACTTCGCTGCGACGACAGTCGAGCCCACGTTGCCGTCCCAAGGACAGGCCTCCGCGCCGCCGCCCCCATTTGCGCCGCAGGTGTCCGCACGCGAGCCGGCGCCGGCCTTCGCCCCGCCGACGCCCGCTGCGCTGTCCCCCGCCTACGCGCCGTTCGCCAACACGCCGGTCGGCAGCGCGCCGCCGGGTCGCTCCGATGCGCGCGTCAGCCAGTTCTCGTCGCGCGAGGAGATGAACCGCCTCGAGGCCATGCCGCCGCCGGCCGCGGTGACGATGGGCGCTGGCATGTCGCCGCTGTCCGATGCCAAGAGCGCCAGCCTGCTACCGCCCTCGCTGACCGAGGACCTGCCGCCGCTGGAGATGACCTTCTCCCCGCTGCCGCCGGCGCCAACGCCTGCCGCTGCGTCGGCGGCCGGTTCATCGCCCGACCTGTCGCTAAGCTTCAGCGTGGCCGAGAAGCACATCGCCTCGGACCTGAACGAGCTGGTGCACGATCCCGAGCTGGACGAGGCGGTCATCGCCTTCGCCAACGCCGACTACGAGACCAGCGAACGCATCCTGACCGAGCTGACGCACAAGGGCGGGCAACGCCATACGCACGGCGAGACCTGGCTGGTGCTGTTCGACCACCACCGCGCCACCGGCGCGCAGGCCAAGTTCGAAGCGCTGGCGCTGGAGTACGCGCAGCAGTTCGGCCTGTCGGCCCCGCAATGGTTCTCGATGCCCAAGCTGGTGGCCGAGGCGGCCAAAAGCGTGCGCGCACCGATGGGCCGTTCCGGCAGCGTCGGCTGGACGGCGCCCGAGTTCCTGCAGGCCGAATCGGTCCGGCAGTTGCAGGCCCGCTGCGAGAACCTGCCGATGCCCTGGGTGCTGGACTGGGCGCCGCTGCGCCAGCTCGACATCGAGGCCTGTGACGCGCTTCGCCAGCTGTTCCGCCAGTGGGCCGAGCAGCAGATCGACATGCGCTGGCTGGCTGGCGACCGCTTCCTGCAGTTGCTGAAGGACCAGTCGCCGGTGGCCGTGCGCGACGTCGACCCGGCGCTGTGGATGCTGCGGCTCGAAACGCTGCGCCTCGTCAACCGGCCCGACCAGTTCGACGAGACCGCCATCGACTACTGCGTGACCTACGAGGTCTCGCCGCCGTCCTGGGAGCGCTCGAAGTGCCGCGTGCGCGTCAGCGGCCAGGGCCTGTCGACCAGCAGTTCGCCGCCGACCAGCACCCTGCCCGCTGGTGAGGCACCGACCACCAGCTTCATGGAGTCGCAGATCAGCGAGCAGACGCAGATCCCGACCACGATCCAGCTGGAACTGAGCGGCCAGCTGAGCGGCGACATCTCCGAAACGCTGCGCTTGATGACCACCGAGATCGGCGCCGCGCCGATCGTCGACGTGGCCTGCACGAAGCTGATCCGGCTGGACTTCATGGCCGCCGGCGACCTGCTGAACTGGGTGCTCGCCCGCCGCGGCGAGAACCGCTCGGTGGTCTTCACCGAGGCCCACCGCCTCGTCGCGCTCTTCTTCGGCGCCATGGGTATCAACGAACACGCGCGCGTAAAGATCCGCCAGGTCTGAAGCCGCTCCGGCGCTCCGTTGTTGAATACCGGGGCGCCGCCCCCATCCAGGAAGTCTATGGACCAACAACAATCACCCGTCTATCACGGCACGACCATCGTCAGCGTGCGCCGTGGCAATCAGGTCGCCATCGGCGGCGATGGCCAGGTCACGCTGGGCACCATCGTCGTCAAGGCCAGCGCGCGCAAGGTGCGCAAGCTCTATCACGACAAGGTGCTGGCCGGCTTTGCCGGTGCCACGGCCGACGCGTTCACCTTGTTCGAGCGCTTCGAGGCCAAGCTGGAGAAGCACCAGGGCCACTTGGTGCGCGCGGCCGTCGAGCTGACGCGCGACTGGCGCACCGACCGCGTGCTGCGCCGGCTGGAGGCGATGCTGGCCGTCGCCGACAAGACCGCCTCGCTGATCATCACCGGCAACGGCGACGTGCTGGAGCCCGAACAGGGCATCGTCGCGATCGGTTCCGGCGGCGCCTATGCGCAGGCCGCCGCCAAGGCGCTGCTGAACCACAGCGAGCTGAGCGCGCAGGACATCGTCAAGCAGTCGCTGGTGATCGCCGGCGAGATCTGCATCTACACGAACCTGAACCACACGATCGAGGTTCTGGAATGAGCTCGATGACGCCCCAAGAAATTGTTTCCGAACTGGACCGCCACATCGTCGGCCAGAACAAGGCCAAGCGCGCCGTCGCGATCGCGATGCGCAACCGCTGGCGCCGCCAGCGCGTCGACGAGAAGCTGCGCGGCGAGATCACGCCGAAGAACATCCTGATGATCGGCCCCACTGGTGTAGGCAAGACCGAGATCGCGCGCCGCCTGGCCAAGCTGGCCGGCGCGCCTTTCGTCAAGGTCGAGGCGACCAAGTTCACCGAGGTCGGCTACGTCGGCAAGGACGTGGACTCGATCGTGCGCGACCTGGTCGAGGTGGCGATCAAGCAGGAGCGCGAGGTGCAGATGCGCGTGCAGCGCACCCGCGCCGAGGACGCCGCCGAGGAGCGCGTGCTCGACATCCTCGTGCCCGGCAGCGACGCCGAAAACCCGACCCGCCAGGCCATGCGCAAGCGCCTGCGCGAAGGCGCGATGGACGACAAGGACATCGAGGTCGAACTGCTCGAAGCCAAGCCGACGATGGAGATCCTCGGCCCCCAGGGCATGGAGGAGATGGCCGAGCAGCTCAAGGGCATGTTCGCCAACCTCGGCGGCAACAAGCGCAAGGCGCGCAAGCTGAAGATCGGCGAGGCGATGAAGCTGCTGGTCGAGGAAGAGTCCGCCAAGCTGCTGAACGAGGACGATATCAAGACCGCCGCGCTGGCCGCTGCGCAGGAGATGGGCATCGTCTTCATCGACGAGATCGACAAGGTCGCCAGCCGCGCCGAGCACGGCGGTGCCGACGTGTCCCGCCAGGGCGTGCAGCGCGACCTGCTGCCGCTGGTCGAGGGCACGACGGTCAACACCAAGTACGGCATGGTGAAGACGGACCACATCCTCTTCATCGCCTCCGGCGCCTTCCACCTCTCCAAGCCCAGCGACCTGATCCCCGAGCTGCAGGGCCGCTTCCCGATCCGCGTCGAGCTGGATTCGCTGTCGGTCGAGGACTTCGAGGCCATCCTGTCGAGCACGCACGCCAGCCTCGTCAAGCAATACCAGGCGCTGTTGGCGACCGAAGGCGTGGCGCTGACCTTGCAGCCCGACGGCATCCGCCGCCTGGCGCAAATCGCCTTCGAGGTCAACGAGCGCACCGAGAACATCGGCGCGCGGCGCCTGTCCACCGTGATGGAACGCCTGCTCGACCAGATCAGCTTCGATGCGCCCAACCTCGGGGGTCAGGCCGTGAGCCTCGGCGCGGAAGAAGTCGACGCCAAGCTCGGCGAGCTGGCCAAGAACGAAGACCTCTCGCGCTTCATCCTCTGAAGCGAAGCGCCGCCGCCGGCTTGGCGCTTGGCTAGAGCGCCAGCCGGTGCGACTGCAGCGCCAGCAGCCCGTCGAACAGCAGCGGCTCGATCAGTTCGTGCGCCACGGCGTCGAGCGCGGGTGAGACCTTCCAGCCCGCGCCACCGGTCATCAGCGTCAGCGGCTCATGGCCCGCGCGCTGCGTCAGGTGGCGGTGCATGCGCTCGATGGCGCCGGTGATCGCGTAGTTGCCGCCGCTGGTCAGTGCGTCCGAGGTGTTGGTCGGGAACTCCCGCACCTCGCCGGTCGGCACGCGCAGGCCAGCCGTGCCGCCTTCCAGCGCGCGCAGCATGATGCCGTGGCCTGGGAGGATCAGGCCGCCGAGGAAGTGGCCGGCGGCGTCGATGGCGTCCACCGTCACCGCCGTACCCACCATCACCACCAGGCAGGCTCGCTCGACGCCGCGCTGCAGCACGTGCCAGCGCGCGCCGATGTGGGCGACGAAGCGGTCGGTGCCGAGGCGGGCCGGGTGGTCGTAGCCGTTGGTCACCCCGCCGGCAGCGGCACTGGAGACGACCCAGCGCGGCGTGATGTCCCACAGCTCCAGTTGCTCCTCGACACGGCGGCGTACCGCGTCGCCGGCCACATTGCAGCCGAGCACGCTGTGCGGCACCGGCAGGCCCTTCCAGTCGCCCTCAGCCAGTTGCTCGATGTTCTCGAGGAACACGGCACCATGCGCGAGCGTCGCTGCACCCGGCTGGGGCGAGGCATAAAGCGCCCACTTGAGGCGGGTGTTGCCGATGTCGATGGCCAGGAAGCTCATGGAAGGGAGAAGTGTTGAAGATGACAACTTTGGCAGCCTAACAGCATCCCGCGGTGTCATCAGCGCTTCAAATTGGGGCGCTAGGCGCCGATACTTCCTCTGAGAGACACACGGACCCGGAAGCTCAGCGCGCGCAGTCTATCGGGTCAGAGACGCGACAACCCCAGACAAGAAAGCAAACGATGAAATCAATGTCCATCGCGGCCAAGCTCTGGCTGCCCGTCCTGGTTCTGGCGATCGTTGTCGTGCTGATGACCGCGGCCTCGTCGATACGCACGCGCGGCCTGCTGGAGCAGGCGCAGACCCAGCAGCAGGAGCAGCAGCGCAAATTCGAACTCTCCCTGCGCTGGCGCGGCCTGACCGAGACCAACGCCGCCCGCGCGGCCGCGGGCATCCTCAGCGCCGATCCCGCCGTGGCGCAGGCCCTGAAGCCCGAGATCGACGCGACGACGGCCAAGATCTCCGAGATGCAGAAGGAGATCGACGCAATCGCGGTCAGCGAGGCCGAGAAGACCGCGTTGGCCAAGATCGCTGCGAAGCGCACGGACTACATCGCCATCCGCGGCGAGGTCACCAAGCTCAAGGCTGGCGGCGATGCCGCCGGCGCCAACGCCGCGTTGAAGGAACGGATGCTGCCGGCCGTCGCCAGCTATCTGGACGCCCAGCAGGATTTCGCCAACCTGCAGAAGGACCGCTCGGACGCGCTGCGCCAGGAAGCCGGCGACGCGCGCATGCGCAGTGTCTGGATGTCCGGCGGCATCATGATCGTGATCGTGATCGGTCTGGCCGTCGGCACCTTGCTGCTGGTGCGCGAGATCAGCCGCCCGCTGGCCGAGCTGGCCAGCCAGGCCGAGCGCATCGGTGGCGGCGACCTCAGCGGCCCGATCGACACCGCGCGCAAGGACGAGATCGGCGGCGTGCAGCGCGCGCTGGCCGCAATGCAGGACTCATTGAACCGCGTCGTCGGCGAGGTGCGCCACAGCGCGGACAGCATCCAGACCGCCAGCTCCGAGATCGCCACCGGCAACCAGGACCTGAGCCAGCGCACCGAACAGACCGCCTCCAACCTGCAGCAGACCGCCAGCTCGATGACGCAGCTCACCGGCGCCGTGCGCCAGAGCGCCGACAGCGCCGCCACGGCTAATCAGCTGGCAGCCAACGCAGCGCAGGTCGCGCAGCGCGGCGGCGAGGTCGTCGGCCAAGTGGTCTCGACGATGGACGAGATCAACGCCAGCTCAAAGAAGATCAACGACATCATCGGTGTGATCGATGGCATCGCCTTCCAGACCAACATCCTCGCGCTGAACGCCGCGGTGGAGGCCGCGCGCGCCGGCGAGCAGGGCCGCGGCTTCGCCGTCGTGGCCGGCGAGGTGCGCAGCCTCGCACAACGCAGCGCCGAGGCGGCGCGCGAGATCAAGGCGCTGATCGGCAGCAGCGTCGACAAGGTCGAGACCGGCGCTCGGCTGGTTCAGGACGCGGGCAGCACGATGACGGAGATCGTCGCCAGCGTCGGCCGGGTCGGCGACATCATCGGCGAGATCCGCGCCAGTACCGTCGAGCAGAGCGACGGCATCAGTTCCGTCAACGGCGCTGTCGGCCAGCTGGACCAGATGACGCAGCAGAACGCGGCGCTGGTCGAGCAGAGCGCGGCCGCCGCCGAGTCGCTGCGCGAGCAGGCGCGCAAGCTGGCCGGGCTGGTCAGCGGCTTCAAGCTGCAGGATGGCGGCACGCGCGTCGCCGTGGCACTGGCGCCGGCGCCGATGCCCGCGCGTGCGGCCTCGCCCGCACCGGCTGCGGTCAAGAGCGCGAGCAAGCCGCTCGCCACTGCAGTCGCCAAGAAGGCAGCCGCGAAACCTGCCGTCAGCGCGCCCCGCCCCACCAAGCCCGCGGCAGCCCCCGTCGCGCCAGCGCCGGCGCCGTCCGACGGCGATTGGGAAACCTTCTGATCAGAGCTTGCCCAGCCCCTGCAGCGCCGCGTGCTGCAGCAGCATGATCGTCTTGCCGTCCTGGATGCGGCCATCGGCCACCATGGCCAGCGCCTCGTCCAGCAGCAGCTCCAGCACTTCGATGTCCTCGCCCTCGCCGGCTTCACCGCCGCCCTGGGTGACACGATCGGCGCTCTCGTAGGCGGCGACGAAGAAGTGCAGCTTCTCGGTCACCGAGCCGGGGCTCATATAGGCCTCGAAGACCTTGCGCGGCTGCCGGATCCGGTAGCCCGTTTCCTCGGCGGCCTCGCGGCGGATGCAGGTCTCGGGCTCGTCGCCGTCCAGCAGCCCCGCGCAGGCTTCGATCAGCATGCCGTCCGCGCAGCCATTCACATAGGCCGGCATACGGAACTGCCGCGTCAGCACCACCGTGCCCGCCGCCGCGTTGAACAGCAATAGCACCGCGCCGTTGCCGCGGTCGTAGGTCTCGCGATGCTGGCGCTGCCAGCTGCCGTCGCTGCGACGCCAGTCGAAGGCGATCGTCTTCAGCGTGTACCAGTTGTCGGAGAGCAGGCGTTCCTCGATGACGCGCACTCGGTCGTTTTTCATACAAGCACTTTCATGTATAAACGTGCAATTTCGTGCAATCACTGTAGACCATGCTGACCGTTCAACGCAAGCAGTTGCTGATGTCCCGCCTGGCCGCCGAGGGCCGACTCGTCGCCAAGGACCTGGCCGCCGAGCTGGAGACCTCCGAGGACACGATCCGCCGCGACCTGCGCGAGCTCGCTGCCGCCGGCAAGCTGCAGCGCGTGCACGGCGGCGCCCTGCCCGCCTCGGCCGCGCTGGCCGACCTGCGCGGGCGCGAGAGCGTCTCGGTGGACGACAAGGTCGCGCTGGGCCGCCACGGCGCCGCGCTGATCGAGGACGGCATGGTCGTCATCCTCGACGGCGGCACCACCGCGATCCAGCTCGCCCGCCAGCTGCGCCCCGGCCTGCGCGCGACCATCGTCACGCACAGCCCCAACGTCGCCATCGAGGCGGCCGTCCATCCCCAGCTGGAGATCCTGGTGCTCGGCGGCCGGCTGTTCCGGCACTCGATGGTCAACGTCGGCGCCGCAGTGATCGACGCGGCCTCGCGGCTGCGCGCCGATCTCTACTTCATGGGCGTCACTGGCGTGCACCCGGAAGCGGGCCTGACGACCGGCGATGCCGAGGAGGCCGCCGTCAAGAACGCGCTGCACAAGCGCACGGCGGAAACGGTGGTGCTCGCCTCGGCCGAAAAACTGCTGGCCGCCTCGCCCTTCCTGGTCGCGCCGCTGGGCGAAATCGCCCGCCTCGTCGTGCCGGCTGCCACCCCTGCCAAGACCTTGCGTGCGCTGAAGGTCGCTGCCGTCAGCGTCGAGCGCTGCGAAAGGACATGACGATGACGACGCACTCTGCGATCCGCCAGCCCCAGGTCTGCGTGTTGGGCAGCGCCGAGCCCGGCTCCGCCGCCTACGAGCTGGCCGGCGCCGCCGGCGAACTGATGGCGAAGCTCGGCATCACCCTGGTCAGCGGCTGCGGCAGTCCCGCCACCCGCGTGGCGGCGGAGCGCGCGGTCGCGGCCGGTGGCCGGGTGCTGTCCATCATCCCCTCCGACCAGATGCCACCACCCGACTGGCCCGCCACCATCGTCGTCCCCTGCGGCATGGGCGATGCGCGCAACCTGCTGATGGCGCTGGCCGGCGACGCCTGCCTGGTCATCGGCGGGCGCGCGGGCACGATCTCGGAGGTCTGCCTGGCTTGGTTGCACCGCCGGCCGCTGCTGCCGCTGGTGGGTTGCGGCGGTTGGTCCGACAGGCTGCTGGACAACCCACCGGATGAGCGTCGCAACTCGCCGATCCTGCCTTGGGGCAGCGTTGGGGAGTTGGAGTGGCGGTTGCGGGAATTGACTCTGGTCTGAGCTCTCTGCGGCGGTCTTTTGCTACGGTGCCGGGTCTCGCCCCGGCGGGCGACTCACTTTCTTGGGCGCCCAAGAAAGTAAGCAAAGAAACCGCCCCTGCTGCGCCGCCCTCCGCTTCGCTGCGGGTCCCCTGCGATGCTCGAAGCCCGGGGCCGCGCCAAACTCGCTGCGCTACGCTCCGCTCAGACAAGCGGCGCGAAGCATGTCTACGAAGCGCGCTTCGCGCGCGCCCCGGACTTCTGTGCTTCTCGGCGGCGCAGAAGGGGAACCCCCAACAGCCGAATACCCGACGACTCGCCGCGCTTCGTGCATTTGGCTGTTCGGGCCCCTTGTGCAGCCGCCGAGAAGCGCAGCGGCTTGGGACCGTGAGCGAAGCGAACCTCGTGATCTGACTTCGCGCCGTCTGTCTGAGCGTAGCGCAGCGAGTTTGGCGCGGAGCCCAAGTCGCGAGCATCGCAGGGCACCCGACCCCAGGGAGGGCGGCGGAAGCAGGGTCGCCTTTCTTTGCTTACTTTCTTTGGCGAAGCAAAGAAAGTGAGTCGCCCGCCGGGGCGAGTCCCGGCACCGTGGCGAACGACAACACCACGCCAGAACTACCCGTCACCCCAGCTCCAACGCGCTCGTCAGATCCCCCAGCAAGACCTGCCCCCGCGCCCGCATCGCATCGTCCCTCCGCTTCACCCCAGGCAGCGGCTCCAGGCCATGAACGCGGGTGATCAGACGAATGATGGCGTTGGTGTCCATGTCGGTGTGGTCGACGACACCCTTCTTCGCATGCGGGGAGATGACGATGGCCGGGATGCGCGAGCCGGGGCCCCAGCGGTCGCCCTCGGGCGGCGCGACGTGGTCCCACCAGCCGCCGTTCTCGTCCACCGTGACGATGACTACCATGTCGGACCACTGCGGGCTTTTCTCCAGCCGCTCGATCACGTGGGCGATGTGGGCGTCGCCGCTGGCCACGTCCGCATAGCCGGCGTGCATGTTCAGGTTGCCCTGCGGCTTGTAGAAGCTGACGGCGGGCAGCTTGCCGGCGTCGATGGCGGCGAGGAAATGATTGGTCCTCGGGTCGTCGCCGAGGCCTGCGTCGCGCAGGTGCTCGGCGCGGGCCGCGGTACCGGGCGCGTAGTTGCGGTAGTAGTTGAAGGGCTGGTGGTGCTCCTGGAAGTTCGGCACCTCGCCGTCGCCCTGCTGGCCTTCGTGTGCCAGTGCCGCGGCCCAGGCGCCGCTCCACCAGGCCCAGGAGATGCCCTTGGCGGAGAGGCGGTCGCCGATCGTCGCGTCCTCCTGCGGCGGCAGCACGCCGGGGTTGCGCGGATCGGCCAGCGCGGGGTCGCCGCCGGGCGCGGGCTTCACGTAGCTCGGCTGGTAGGGCGGCGCCATCGTGTTGACGGCGTAGCCATCCGGCGTCAGCGTGCCGTCGCGCTCGAAGCGCGGCGGGCCGTCGAGCGCCGAGGCCGGCGACTCCTTGCGCAGCTTCAGCCGCGTGCCTTTCGGGTCATCGCCCTCGACCTCGCAGATCAAGCGTTTGACCGGACCGTCCTTCGCGTCCTTGACGAAGGGCGGCTGAGCCGAGATCAGGAAGATGTGGTTCATCCACGAGCCGCCGAAGGCGGACATGAAGAAGCGGTCGCACAGCACGTAGCGCTTGGCCACCTCGGCCAGCTTCAGCGAGCCGCTGCCGGGGCCGTAGTGGCCCATCACCAGCGCGCCGGAATCGCCCCAGGCGACGAACTGGTCGTTGCGCCCGCCGTTGATCTGCATCTGGTTCTGGTAGAAGCGGTGCGTCAGGTCGCGCGTGATGACGCCCAGCGGCAGCGGCTTGCCGGCCGCATCGGCCAGTCTGAACGGCGCGTTCGGCAGACCGGCGATCTGCGACTCGTCGATCGCATAGGGCGTGCCGTCCACCGTCTGCTTGTGCGGCACCAGGCCTCCCCAGATCTTCGGCAGCTGCGGCAGCGGCGCGCCGTCGCGGTCGCGCTGGGCGGCGCGTGCGCGGGTGATGTCGGCCAGCGGCTGGGCCTGGCCGGGAAACTGCGCGAACAGGTTGTTGAAGCTGCGGTTCTCGCCGTAGATCACCACGATGGTCTTCACGCGCTGGCGCAGCGCGCGGTCCTCCGCGGCCGCTGCGGCGGCCACGGCAGCGGCATCCACGCCCAGCAGGCCCGCGCCCGCCGCGGCCAGCGTGCCGACGAGCACACGGCGGCGCTCCGGGTCGAATGGCTGCTGCAGGTCCTGGTCGTCGCTCGTCTTCATGATGGTCTTGTTCCCTTCCGCCGCTGGGGCGGGCTCATCATAAGGACAGCGCTGGATGAGATTCAGCGCGGCCGCACCGACAGGCGCAGCGAGTCCTCGGGGTAGTAGCGCTGGAACTCCCTCCAGGCGGCGCCGGACTTGGCGAGCTGCACCAGCCCCGCCTCCAGCACCTGTCGATCGGCCACACCCAGCTTGGAGCGGTTGGACAGGTAGACGCCACTCTCGCCCCAGCCGAGTTCCTCCACCGTCGACACCTGCACGCGCGGCAGCCAGTCCTTCAGCCGCGCATCGCCGCGCAGCGCACCGGTGACGATGGTGGGCGCGACGATGGCCAGATCCGCCAGGCCGGCGTCGAGCATGCGCACCAGCGAGATCGGGTCGGTCGCCTGCTGCAGCCGCCCCTGCGCGGCCATCGCGGCCAGCAGCGACTGGTAGGCCTCGCCATAGTCGTAGCCCCGCACGACGGCCAGGCGCAGCTCGTGGTGCTGCTGCAGATCGGCCAGGCTCTGCAGCTCAGGCAGCGGCGGGCGCGCGGCACCGCGGTCCAGGCTCACCAGCGCCGCGCGGCTCTGGAACAGCGGCACGAAGACACCGTACTGGTCGCGCCGCGGCGAGCGCCGCGCCGGCAGCAGGATGTCAGCCAGGCCGCTCTCGAACATCAGCTCCTGGCGCGCACGGGGAACGACGGTGAAATGCAGGTCGCAGCCCTCGCCGCTGGCAACATGGCGCATCAGCTCCGGGTAGATGCCGCCCACCTGGCCGTTCGCGGCCACGGTCACGCCCAGGCCGATCGGTGCCACCGGCACCTGCAGCACGCGAGAACAGCCGGCCTGCGCCGCCAGCACGCTTGCCAGCAGCCCCAGCGCCGCCACCGCTGCGATCGCCCGTCGGCGGCCGCTCATCGCCCGAACCTTCCTCGTGCCCGCTGCGGGACCATAGTGCGCTTGAATAAGTCGTTATGTCCTCCATTGTCGCGGACATCGCTGCAGCGCCTCGTTTCAGTTGTTCCACCTCGCCTCGCGGGCCGGGTCTTGCGCGGCCTCGATCGCGGCGCGCCACGCCGGCGCGAGCGCCACCACCTCGCCGATCACCAGCAGTGCCGGCGCCTTCACCTGCTCCCGCGCGATCGTGTCGGGCAAGGTCGCCAGCGTGCACAGGAACTCGCGCTGCTGCGCGGTGTGCGCAGCGCAGACCACCGCGGCCGGCGTATCCGCCTGCATGCCGGCGGCGAGCAGCGCAGCGGCGATATCGGCCGCCTGGGTCACGCCCATGTAGACGACCAGGGTCAGCCCGCTGCGCGCCAGCGCCGCCCAGTCGGGCGAGCGGCCGCCCTCGCCGTTGTGGCCGGTGACCAGCGCGACACCGGGCGTGCAGCGCCGGTCGGTGACCGGAATGCCCAAGCCGGCCGGCCCGGCCAGGCCCGAGGTGAGGCCGCTGACGATCTCGACCTCGATGCCCGCGGCACGCAGCGCATCGGCCTCCTCGCCGCCACGGCCGAAGACGAACGGGTCGCCGCCCTTCAGACGCACGACGCGCGCGCCCTTGCGTGCCTCGCGGATCATCAGCTCGTGGATGAAGCGCTGGTCGGTGGAAGGCTTGAAACCGCGCTTGCCGACCTGCAAAACGCGCGCATCCGCCCGCGCCAAGGTCAGCACGCGCGGGTCGACCAGCGCATCGCACAGCAGCACGTCGGCCGCCTCGATCCGCTTCAGCGCGCGCACCGTCATCAGCTCCGGATCGCCGGGGCCGGCGCCGACGAGGCTGACGGGATGGAGCATCTTCTGGCTGTCGTTCATGTCGTGGCCTCCTCGGGCTGGACCTGCGAAACGAGCCGGCGCAAGGCCGGCAGGCACGAACCGCACTGCGTGCCGCAACGCAGCCCCGCCTGCAGCGCAGCAAGGCGCTCGGTGGCGGAGCCCGCACAGCGGCCGAGCTGCTCGCGGATGCGGGCTTCCGAGACGTCGAAGCAGTTGCAGACCTGCGGGCTGCGCGGCGGCGCGGCGGCCGTTGCATCCGCGGCTTCCGGCGCCAGCAGGCGGCGGCCGAACGGCGCTACCGGGCGGGCCTCACGCCATAGCGGCAGCAGCCACTCCGCCGTGCCGGCCTCGCCGACCAGCAGCAGCGCGCTCAACGTCGCCTCCGCACCTTCGCCGTCCAGTCGCAGCAGCCGGCTGCGGCCGCGGCGTGCGTCGGCATAACGCAGCAGGCCGACGCCGTGCAGGCCCAGTGCCGCAGCCAGCCGTTGGAGCGTGGTCGCGGCCGGCGGCTCCGCGCAGGCCGCCTCGAAGCTCCAGCCCTCGCGGCCGTCCGGTCCAGCGACCGGTACGCAGTGCGCATAGTCGAAGGCCGTCAGCAGCTCGCGCAGCAGCGCACGGTCCGCCGACCAGGCGGCACCGCTGACTCGCCAGGGCAGCGCCAGCTTCTCCAGCGACACGGCCGTGAATTTCAGCTCCGGCTGCTTGGCATCGGGGCAGAAGCCGGGCTGGGTCAGGGCGTTGATCCCGCCGGCCCCGCCGACGAACTCGCCCCCCCAGTGCATCGGCACGCTCGCCTGCATGGACGCAATGGCCGCGTCGCCGCGCAGGCGCAGCACGAGCGCGCCGCGGGCGGAGGTGATACGCACGTAGTCGCCTTCGGCGAGGCCACGGCGCGCCATGTCCTGCGGGTTCAGCGACAGCGCGGGCGTGCCCTCGTGGCCGAACAGGCGCGGCACGACGCCGCTGCGGCTCATGCCATGCCACTGGTCGCGCAGCCGGGTGGTGGTCAGGCTCCACGGGCGGCGGGCATCGGCCGTGTCCAGCGGCGGCTTGAAGGGCTTGGCGACGAAGCGCGCACGGCCATCGGCCGTGGCGAAGCGGTGGTCCGCGTAGAGCCGCTCCGTCCCCTGTCCATCGACGAAAGGCCACTGCTGCGGGCCGCGCTCGTCCAGCAGCGCGTAGCTGAGGCCGGTGATGTCGAGATCGCGGCCGCGCGTGGCCTCGCGGTGTTCGAGCCAGAGCTGCTCGGGTGTATCGGCGCCGAGCGGCATGCCCATCGCGCGAGCAATGTCCGCGGCGATGCGCCAGTCGGCCCGCGCCTCGCCCGGCGGCGGCACGGCGGTGCGCACGCGGCTGATGCGGCGCTCGCTGTTGGTCACCGTGCCCTCCTTCTCGCCCCAGGTGGCGGCCGGCAGCAGGTAGTGAGCGAAGGCCGCGGTGGCCGTGCCGGCGAAAGCCTCCTGCACGATGACCAGCTCGCAGCGCTCCAGCGCCCGGCGCACCAGTGCCTGTTCCGGCAGCGATTGCGCCGGGTTCGTGCAGACGATCCACAGCGCCTTCACCTCGCCGCGCTCGGCCGCCTGGAACAGCTCGATCGCCGTCTTGCCGGGTGTTTCGGGCAGCGCACTGTCATCGGCCATGCCCCACAGCCGCGCGATCTCGGACCGGTGCGCGGCATCGGCTGGATCGCGATGGCCCGGCAGCAGGCTGGCCATGCCGCCGGCCTCGCGGCCTCCCATCGCATTGGGCTGGCCGGTCAGCGAGAACGGGCCGGCACCCGGCCGGCCGATCTGCGCCGCGGCCAGATGCAGGTTGATCAGCGCGGTGTTCTTGGCCGTGCCACTGCTGCTCTGGTTCATGCCCATGCAGTACAGCGACAGCGTAGCCGGCGAAGTGGCGAAGCACTGCGCGGCTTGCAGGATCTGTTCCTCGCTGACGCCGCAGATCCGCGCCGCCTCGCGAGGCGGCATGTCGCGCACCAACTGTTTCAGCGTGGCGAAGCCCTCGGTGTGGGTAGCGATGAAGGCGGTGTCGACCCAGCCTTCCCAGATCATCGCGTGCAGCATGCCGTGCAGCAGCGCGACGTCGGTGCCGGGCTGGATCTGGAGATGCAGGTCGGCGAACTCGGCGCTCTCGGTGCGGCGGGGGTCGACGACGATGATCTTCATCTCGGGCCGCCGCGCTTTCGCGTCTTCGAGACGGCGGAACAGGATCGGGTGAGCCCAGGCCGGGTTGGCACCGATGATGAACACGCAGTCCGCCCGCTCGATGTCCTCGTAGCTGCAGGGCGGCGCGTCGGCACCCAGGCTCTGCTTGTAGCCGACGACGGCGGAGCTCATGCACAGGCGCGAGTTGCTGTCGATGTTGTTGGTGCCGATGACGGCGCGGGCCAGCTTGTTGAAGGCGTGGTAGTCCTCGGTTAGCAGCTGGCCGGAGATGTAGAAGCCGATGGAGTCGGGGCCGTGGGCGTTCTTGATCGCTTGCAGCTTGGCGGCGATTTCGGTGTTGGCTTCGTGCCAGCTGATGGGCAGGCCTTGGCGGGCGGGGCGCAGCAGGCGTCGCGTCTGCATCACAACGGGCGTGGCCGTCAGATGCAGGGTCGATCCCTTGGTGCACAGTCTGCCGAAGTTGGCGGGATGGTCGGGGTCGCCGCGGACGCCGGTGATTTGTGTAGCGTCGTGTTCGATGATGACGCCGCAGCCAACGCCGCAGTAGGGGCAGGTGGAGCGGGTTTCCATGTTCATGGTGTCTGGCCTACGTCCACGGTGCCGGGACTCGCCCCGGCACCGTCCCAAAAGACAAGCCCCCACATATCAGCACGCCCTAGTGCAAGGCCCCGCCTGCACAGGCAGCAAGCCGATCCCCACCGTATCCAGCTCATACTGATTCAACAGCACGCAGCCCTCCTCCACCCGAACACTGAACTTCCCCGTACACCCCTCATCCGGCGCCACCGCCTCCCCGCTGTCCAAACGAATCGTCCAGTTGTGCAGCGGGCAAGCCACGCTATCGCCGAAGACGATGCCCTGGCTCAGCGGACCGCCCTTGTGCGGGCAGCGATCGAGCAGCGCGTAGATGCGGTCGTCGGCCGTGCGGAAGATGGCGACTTGAGGCCCCAGCGGGCGTTGCACGCGGCGTGCGCCCAGCTGGGGGATCTCTTCGAGGCGGCAAACCGTTTTCCATTCGCTCATTTTTCGTCTCCTCACACCGCTTCGAATTGCCGGAGATCGACACGCGCTTTGTCGAACTCGAACCACGGATCCGGCTCCCCATCCAGCGCATGCTGCAACTCCGCCCAGAGCCCACGACGCAGCTCCGCGTCATCGAGGATCTTCTTCTTGACGTAATCGAGCCCGACGCGTGAGACGTAGTGCACCGTCCGCTCCAGGTACCAGCCCTCCTTGCGATAGAGCTGCATGAAGGCGCCCGTGTACTCCAGCACCTCCTCGGCCGTCTTCAGCTTGCAGAAGAAGTGCGCGACCTCGGTCTTGATGCCGCCGTTGCCGGCGATGTACATCTCCCAGCCGCTGTCCACGCCGATGATGCCGACGTCCTTGATGCCGGCCTCCGCGCAGTTGCGCGGGCAGCCGCTGACGGCGAACTTGACCTTGTGCGGCGCGTACATGCGCCACATCGCGCGCTCCAGGTCCTTGCCCATCTGCGTGGAGTCCTGCGTGCCCATGCGGCACCACTCGGAGCCGACGCAGGTCTTCACCGTGCGCAGCGCCTTGGCGTAGGCGTGGCCGCTGGGCATGCCGATGTCCTTCCACACCGCGGGCAGGTCTTCCTTCTTCACGCCCAGCAGGTCGATGCGCTGGCCGCCGGTGACCTTGACCGTCGGGATCTTGTACTTGTCCACCGCGTCGGCGATGCGGCGCAGTTCGTCGGCCGTGGTCTCGCCGCCCCACATGCGCGGGATCACGCTGTAGGTGCCGTCCTTCTGGATGTTGGCGTGGGACCGTTCGTTGATGTAGCGGCTCTGCGGATCGTCCTGCGCCTCCTTGGGCCAGGACGAGATCAGGTAGTAGTTCAGCGCCGGGCGGCAGGTGGCGCAGCCATTAGGCGTCTTCCAGTTGAGGAACTTGTGGACGTCGGCCATGCGCGTCAGGTGCTCGGCGAAGATCGCGTCGCGCACCTCCTGATGGCTGTGGTCGGTGCAGCCGCAGATGGCCTTCTTCTTCGGCGTGGCCGAGTAGTCGCCGCCAGCGGTGAACATGATCAGCTGCTCCACGAGGCCCGTGCAGGAGCCGCAGGAGGCGCTGGCCTTCGTGTGCTTGCGCACCTCTTCCAGGGTGAACAGGCCCTTGTCCTTGATCGCCTTGCAGATGGCGCCCTTGCTGACGCCGTTGCAGCCGCAGACCTCGTCCGTGTCGGCCATCGCGGCGGCCTTGTTGTGGCCCTGGTGGCCGACGTCGCCGATGTTCGATTCGCCGAACATCAGCTTGTCGCGGATGTCCGAGATCTTGCGGCCCTCGCGCAGCAGCTTGAAGTACCAGGAGCCGTCCACGGTGTCGCCGTAGAGGCAGGCGCCGACGAGCTGGTCGTCCTTGATGACGAGCTTCTTGTAGACGCCGGCGAAGGGGTCGCTCATCACGATCTCCTCGGTGCCTTCGCCGCCCATGAAATCACCGGCGCTGAACAGGTCGATGCCGGTCACCTTCAGCTTGGTGCTGGTCTGCGAGCCCTGGTAGCGGCCGATGCCGAACTGCGCCAGGTGCGTGGCGCAGACCTTGCCCTGCTCGAACAGCGGGGCGACGAGACCGTAGGCGATGCCGCGGTGCGCCGCGCATTCGCCCACCGCGTAGATGCGCGGATCGGTGGCCGTCTGCAAGGTGTCGCTGACGACGATGCCGCGGTTGCAGAGCAGGCCCGAGCGTTCGGCCAGCGCCGTGTTCGGGCGGATGCCGGCGGCCATCACGACGAGGTCGGCGGGAATCTCCTGACCGTCCTTGAAGCGCACGGCCATCACCCGTCCGTCCTTGTCGGGGATCAGCGAATCGGTCTGCGCGCCCATCAGGAAGCGCAGGCCACGTGCCTCCAGCGACTTGCGCAGCAGGTCGCCGGCCTGGTCGTCCAGTTGCCGCTCCATCAGCCAAGGGGCGATGTGGACCACGCTCACCTGCATGCCGCG
Organism: Roseateles agri; assembly: GCF_034043675.1. Classification (NCBI taxonomy): domain Bacteria; kingdom Pseudomonadati; phylum Pseudomonadota; class Betaproteobacteria; order Burkholderiales; family Sphaerotilaceae; genus Roseateles; species Roseateles agri. Next base: position 467,065 of record NZ_JAXCLA010000002.1, read on the forward strand.
CAACATCAGGCCATTGGCCGCCTCCAGGCCCAGCAGGCCGCCGCCGATGACGACGGCGTGGCGGTATTTAGTAGCAGCATCGATCATCGCCTCGGTGTCGGCAATGTCGCGGTAGGCGATCACGCCGTCCAGGTCCTTGCCGGGCACCGGCAGGATGAAGGGCGAGGAGCCGGTCGCGATCAGCAGGCGGTCGTAGGCGGCTTCGGTGCCATCGGCGCAACTCACCAGGCGGTTACGACGATCGATCTTGTCCACCGTCTTGCCGAGGTGCAGGGTGATGCCGTGCTCCTCGTACCAGGACAGCGGGTTCAGCACGATCTCTTCGAGCGTCTGCTCGCCGGCCAGCACCGGACTCAGCAGGATGCGGTTGTAGTTCGGATGGGGCTCGGCGCCGAACACGGTGATGTCGTAGAGGTCCGGCGCGATCTTCAGCAATTCCTCGAGTGTGCGAACGCCGGCCATGCCGTTGCCGATGAGTACGAGCTTGGGTCTCTTCATTTCGGGATACTCCGATTCCTATGAACATGGACATCGCGACGGGACAGGCCAGCGCGCAGGGGCCGCGCCAGCGCAACGAAGACTTCGCCGCCGTGCAGCGGCCGGCGGCCGGCGAGGAAAAGCTGGGCTGGATCGCCGCGCTGGCCGATGGCGTCAGCGGCGACGCGCCGATCGCCGGCGGCGGCCGCATGGCCGCGCAGACCACGGTGCTGGCCCTGATGCGCGACTGGCACGGCATCCCGGCCGACTGGGACACGCCCGCCGCGCTGGAGCGGCTGATCGGCGCGCAGAACCTGTGGCTGGCCGCGCACAACCGCCGTAACGCCCAGGCTGCACTGACCACGCTGAGCGCCGTGGTGCTGCGGGGTCAGGGCTTCACCTTGGCCCAGGTCGGCGACAGCCGCATCTGGCTGGTGCGCGACAACGCGATCCTGCAGCTCACGCAGGACCACGCGCTGCCGCAGCGCGACTTCGCGCGGCTGACCCGTGCGGTCGGCCTGGAAGACGCCCTGCACGTCGACTTCCTGCAGGGCGAGCTGCGCGTGGGCGACCGGCTGCTGCTGACCAGCGACGGCGTGCACGGCGTGCTCGACGCCCGCCAGCTGCGCGACCTGGCGACCGGCGACGACCCGCAGGCCGCCGCCGAGGCGCTGGTGGCCTCGGCGCTGGCCGCCGGCACGCACGACAACGCCAGCGCCCTGCTGCTGCACGTGCGCGGCCTGGCCGAGGCCGGCTTCGACGACGTGCGCGCCGCCGCCGAACGCCTGCCCACGCCCGGCGAGCTGATCATCGGCAGCCTGTTCGACGGCATGACCTTGACCGCCAAGGTAGCCGACAACGGCATCCACCGGCTGCTGCAGGCGCGCCAGCCGGACGGCCGCCTGGTCGCGCTGAAGATGCTGTGCACCGTGCGCGGCACCGACCCGGCCGAGCGCGCGATGCTGGCCCACGAGGGCTGGCTGGGCCAGCGGCTGGCAGGCGTCGAGGGCTTCGTCGCCGTGCACCCGGTCGACCCGGACGCCAGCCACTTCTACCTCAGCTTCGACTGGCAGGCCGGCCGCACGATGGAGCAGATGCTCGGCACGCGGCCGCCCCTGCCCGAGGTCATCGAGGCCGCACGCCAGCTCGCCACCGCGCTGGGCCGGCTGCACCGGCTCGGCGTGATCCACCGCGACATCAAGCCCGGCAACCTGCACCGCGGCGAGGACGGCCAGTGGCGCATCCTCGATCTGGGCGTGGCCCTGTCCGGCCGCGAGCCGGCGGCGCAGCGCGAACTGCATGCCGGCACGCCCAGCTACATCAACCCCGAGCAGTGGGACGAGCCACCGCGGCCCGCCGACGCCGGCAGCGATCTGTTCGCGCTGGGCGTGAGCCTCTACCAGTGGCTCACCGGTCACCTGCCCTACGGCGAAATCGAGCCCTGGCAGCGCGCCCGCTACCGGCGCGACCCGCGCGCACCCTCGCGGCTGGACGCCCGCGTGCCGCTGTGGCTGGACCGGCTGCTGCTGAAGGCGGTGGCGCTCGACCCGAAGCTGCGCTTCGAGACGGCGGAGGAGCTGCTGCTGGCGATCGAGCGCGGTGCGGCGCGGCCACTGAGCCCGCAGGCTGCCACGCCGCTGGCGCAGCGCGATCCGCTGGCGCTGTGGCAGATCGGCCTCGCGATGAGCGTGCTGCTCAACGCGCTGCTGATCGTGTGGCTCTTGTTCCTGCCGCGTTGACATGATCGTTCAGGCCTTGGCCGCGCTGAAGTCGATCGACGATTCGGGCTCCGCCTCCGCGACGACAGGCCGGGCCCGGCCGCCGCGCTCCGCCCAGGTGCGCGTCCAGCGGATCTGCACGATGCGCAGCATCGCCAGCATCGCCACCGCCAGCAGCGCGAAGGCCAGGAAGCCGCCGAGGTAGCTGCCGCCGTACTGCTTGGACAGGCCCATCGCGTTCGGGATGAAGCCGCCGCCCAAAGCGCCGATCTCGCCGATCATCGAACCGGCCACAGCCGTGGTCAGCGGCCAGCGCAGCGGCACGAGCTGGAACAGCGCACCGTTGCCGGCGCCGAGCGCCGCGAAGCACAGCATGAACAGCAGGGTCGTCAGCACCAGCGAACCGCCGGCCAGGCCGCACAGCACCAACGAGCCGATCACCAGCGCCAGCACGCCGGTCAGGGTCGTCACGCCGCCGACGCGGTCGGACACGTAGCCGCCCAGCGCCCGTGTCGCCGAGCCCATCAGCGCGGCCAGCATCGTCAGCTGCCCGGCCTGCACCTTGGTGACGTGGAACTGGTCGTGGAAGTAGGTCGGCAAGAAGCTGGAGAGGCCGACGAAGCCGCCGAAGGTGACGATGTAGATCAGGCTGAAGGCCCAGCCATCCTTCTCCCACAGGCAGGAGAGGTGGCCGCGCAGGGTCTGGTGCTCGCGGTCCGGCGGCTCCTTGGCGCAGACGAGCATCACGATCATCGGCAGCACCATCGTGGCCGCGGCGATGCCGTAAACCGCCTGCCAGCCGTAGGCCACGGCCAGCGGCGGCGCGAACAGCACGGCCAGCACCGTGCCCGAGTTGCCGGCGCCGGCGATGCCCATGGCCAGGCCCTTGTAGCGCGGCGGGTACCAGCCCGAGCCCAGGCTCAGCGCCACGCCGAAGCTGGCGCCGGCAATGCCCAGCAGCACGCCCATCGCCAGCACGCGGTCGTAGCTGTCGACGAAGAAGAAGCCGTACAGCAGGGCGACGACGATCAGGCTCATCTCCACCATCGCCGCGCTCTTGCGGCCGATGTACTGCGACAGCAGGCCCAGCGGGAAGCGCATCAGCGCGCCCGACAGGATGGGCAGCGAGATCATGAAGCCCTTGCTCGCAGCGTCGAGCGAGTAGCTCTCGCTGATGAACGGCGCCATCGCGCCGTTGAGCACCCACACCGCGAAGGTGAAGTCGAAGTACAGGAAGGCGGCCAGCAGGGTGGGCCAGTGGCCGGCCTTCAGGAATGGCGACGATCGCGAACTCATGACGCTCATGGCGACTCCGGATTCGGAAGTACAAAAAGAAAAAGGCCCCGTCGAGCATCAAGCTCGGCGTGGCCTCACGAAAAATTTGGCAGTCAAAGTCGGAGCGCGTCGTTGCGCCCCGGCCTGCAACTTGCAAGCTGCGTGCCAGTGATGCGAGATGTACCGCCTTCCTCTATGACAGAACCGCTTCGGGCCGTGTGGCTGGGCCCGGGCGAGCACACCGTGCCGGTGCACCTGCGCACTGCGATGGAACACGGAGCGGTGCTGATCGTGCAGGCGGGCGACGACGCTGAGCTGACGCGTTACTTCGACGCCATCGCCGCGTTGGCACTGCGCCCACCGCTGCTGGTCGTCAGCGCCTCGCCGGCGCTGCAGGCGCGCGGCGCCGAACTGGGCGTGGCTCACTGGCTGCCCGCGCCGCCGGGCGACTGGGACGCCGCGCTGGCCTGGACGCGGCTGCAGCACGAGCGCAGCACCGGCCTGCAGCGCAAGCTGGACGATCGGCGCTGGACCGAGCGCGCCAAGGGCTGCCTGATGGCCGCGCAGTCGCTGGACGAGGCGCAGGCGCACAAGCTGCTGCGCGACACCGCGATGCATGCGCGGCTGCAGCTGACGCAGGTGGCCCAGTCGGTGGTGCATGCGGCGCAGCTGGCCGAGGCGGTGAACCGCGCCGGCCAGCAGCGGATGCTGTCGCAGCGCCTGGTGAAGCTGATGGCGCAGCGTGCGGCGGGCATCGAGCCGCGACGCGCGAAGGTGCTGCAGGACGAATCGGCGGCGCGGCTCGAAGCGAATCTGATGCGCCTGCACGAACTGCTGGCCGAGGAACTGCCGGGCGCGGCGCTGCCGCCGCTGCGCGAGGCCTGGACGCGGCTGGCACCCTGCCTGACCGGCAAGCCCGATGCGGCCAAGCTGGCCGAGGCCTCGGCCGCCGCGACGCTGTTGCTCGCCGCTGCCGAGGCGCTGACGCAGACGCTGGTCGAATCCGGCGCCCGGCCACCGCTACGGCTGCTCAACATCTGCGGCAGGCAGCGGCTGCTGAGCCAGCGCATCGCGATGCGGGCGCTGCTGGCCGGCGGGCGGTCGGCACAGGACGAGGCGGACTTCGCCGCCGCGCTGGACGAACTCGAAGCCGCCCCGCTGTCCGACACCGCGACGCGCGCGCTGCTGGCCGAGGTCCGCGCCGAATGGCTGCACCTGCTGCACGCGTTGCGCCACGGCGGCAGCAACGCGTCGGCCGCCGCGCTGGCCCGCTCCAGCGAGCTGCTGCTGACGCAGCTGGACGCGCTGACCTTGCGCTACCAGCAGAGCCTGCAGACGCTGCTGTCCTGATCCGGGCCAGCGGCTACGATGCGCCTCCGTTTCCGGATGCGCATCGAAGAATGATTCTCGACATCGGCCCCCTGCGCCACAACGCCGCCTTCCGGCGACTCTTCGCCAGCCAGTTCATCTCCGGCCTGGGCACCATGGTCAGCTACGTGGCCGTGCCCTGGCAGCTCTACGAGCTGACCCACTCCAACGCGCAGGTCGGCCTGCTGGGCCTGGTGCAGCTGCTGCCGGTGCTCGCCTGCGGCCTGCTGGGCGGCGCCGTGGCGGACCGGGTGGACCGCAAGCGGCTGCTGATGGTCTCGGAGGCGCTGATGGCCCTATGCCTGCTGGGCCTGCTGCTGAACACCCTGTCCGGCAGCCCCAGCATCGGCGCGATCTACGCGCTGGTGGCCGTGCTGCAGGGCGCCAGCGGCTTCCACCGGCCGGCGCTGGAGGCGCTGACGCAGAAGCTCGCGCGGCCGGAGGAGTTCGCCGCCGTCGCCGCGCTGTCCTCGGTGCGCGGCACGGTGGGCATGGTGGCCGGCCCGGCCCTGGCGGGCCTGCTGCTGGCGCGCTGGGGCGCCGTCGGCGCCTACGTGTTCGACTTCTGCACCTTCCTCGCCGCGCTGTTCTTCATCGCCCGCATCCCGCGCGAGGCGATCGGCACGCCGCAGACCTCGGGCGAGCGCCCGCATCTGCTGGCCGACCTGGCCGCGGGCCTGCGCTTCGCCTGGGCCCGGCCGGAGCTGATGGGCACCTACATCGTCGACATCGTCGCGATGGCGTTCGCCTTCCCCGTAGCGCTGTTCCCGGCCATGGCGGCGGCCCAGGGCCGCACCGAGGCGGTGGGCTGGCTGCTGTCGGCGATGGCGGTGGGCGCGCTGGTGATCGGCCTCTTCAGCGGCTGGACCGGCAGGGTGACGCGCTACGGCCGGGCCGTCGTCATCGCCGCCACCGTGTGGGCGCTGGGCATTGTCGCGCTGGGCTTCGCGCCGAGCCTGGCCACCGGGCTCGTCTGCCTGGCCATCGCCGGGGCGGCGGACATGGTCAGCGGGGTGTTCCGCGGCACGATCTGGAACCAGACGGTGCCGAACGCGCTGCGCGGGAGGCTGGCCGGCATCGAGATGATCAGCTACCTGACCGGGCCGCTGGTCGGCAACGCGCGGGCCGGCTTCATGGCCGACGCCTGGGGCGTCTCCGCCTCGATCTGGGCCGGCGGCCTGATCTGCCTGGCCAGCCTGATCGTGACCGGCCTGGCGCTGCCGCGTTTCTGGGCTTATCGCAGCCAGCTCGGCTCAACTTAACGTTTACGTAAACGTCAACCAACATCTAGAATCGGCGCTCCTCTGGAGACATACCGATGACCGACCTGGCCGCCGCCCACAAGGCGCTTTCCGAGTACCGCCCGACCCACAAGGTCCGCTTCGTCACCGCCGCCAGCCTGTTCGACGGGCACGACGCGGCCATCAACATCATGCGGCGCATCCTGCAGAGCATGGGCGCCGAGGTGATCCACCTGGGCCACAACCGCTCGGTGGACGAAGTCGTCACGGCGGCACTGCAGGAAGACGCGCAGGGCATCGCCATCAGCTCCTACCAGGGCGGCCACGTCGAGTACTTCAAGTACATGGTCGAGCTGCTGAAGGCCCGCGGCGGCGAGCGCATCCAGGTCTTCGGCGGCGGCGGCGGCGTGATCGTGCCGGCCGAGATCCGCGACCTGGCCGAGCACGGCGTGCGCATCTTCAGCCCCGAGGACGGCCAGCGCATGGGCCTGGCCGGCATGATCGGCGAGATGGTGATGAAGGCCGACCAGGACTTCAGCGTCCACGCGCCCGCCTCGCTCGACGCCATCCAGGGTCACACCGAAGCCGCCTGGCGCGCGCTGGCCCAGCTGCTCACGGCGCTGGAGAACGGCAAGGCCGACGCGGCCGTGGTCGCCGCGCTGCACGAACAATCCAAGGCCATCAACACGCCCGTCTTGGGCATCACCGGCACCGGCGGCGCCGGCAAGTCCAGCCTCACGGACGAGCTGATCCGCCGCATCCGGCTGGACCAGGGCGACGCGCTGCGCGTGGCCGTCATTTCGATCGACCCCTCGCGCCGCAAGAGCGGCGGCGCGCTGCTGGGCGACCGCATCCGGATGAACGCGATCAGCCCCTGGCAGAACGGCTCGCGCGTGTTCATGCGTTCGCTGGCCACGCGCGATTTCGGCTCCGAGATCAGCAAGGCGCTGCCCGACGTGATCGCCGCCGCCAAGCTCGCCGGCTTCGACCTCGTCATCGTCGAGACCTCGGGCATCGGCCAGGGCGACGCGGCGATCGTGCCGCTGGTGGACGTGCCGATGTACGTGATGACGCCCGAGTTCGGCGCCGCCAGCCAGCTCGAGAAGATCGACATGCTGGACTTCGCCGAGTTCGTGGCGATCAACAAGTTCGACCGCAAGGGCTCGCTCGACGCGCTGCGCGATGTGGCCAAGCAGGTCCAGCGCAACAAGGAAGCCTGGACGAAGAAGCCGGACCAGATGCCGGTCTTCGGCACCATGGCCAGCCGCTTCAACGACGACGGCGTGACGGCCCTGTATCAGGCGCTGAAGCCGCGCTTGGCCGAGTTGGGCCTGACGCTGGTGGACGGCAAGCTGCCCCAGGTCGACACCCGCCACAGCACGCACCAGACGCCGATCGTGCCGGCCGCACGCGTGCGCTACCTGGCCGAGATCTCCGACACCGTGCGCGGCTACAAGAAGCGCGCCCGCCAGCAGGCCAAGCTGGCCCGCGAAATCCAGCAGCTGAGCGAATCGGCACGCATGCTGGCCGAGGCCAACCCCGACAAGAGCAATGCCCGCGCCGCCCTGCTCGACCTGGCCGCCTCGCGCACCGCCTCGCTGGAGAAGGAGCCCGCGCAGCTGCTGGCCCAGTGGCCCGACATGCAGAAGGCCTACGCCGGCGACGAGTACGTGGTGAAGATCCGCGACAAGGAGATCCGCACCTCGCTCGTCTCCACGAGCCTCTCCGGCAGCAAGATCCGCAAGGTCGTGCTGCCCACCTACGAGTGCCACGGCGAGCTGCTGAAGTGGCTGCTGCTGGACAACGTGCCCGGCAGCTTCCCCTACACCGCCGGCGTGTTCGCCTTCAAGCGCGAGGGCGAGGACCCGACCCGCATGTTCGCCGGCGAGGGCGATGCCTTCCGCACCAACCGCCGCTTCAAACTGGTCAGCGAAGGCATGCCCGCCAAGCGCCTCAGCACCGCCTTCGACTCGGTCACGCTGTACGGCAACGACCCCGACCTGCGGCCGGACATCTACGGCAAGGTCGGCAACTCCGGCGTCAGCATCGCCACGCTGGACGACATGAAGGTGCTGTACGACGGCTTCGACCTGTGCAACCCGGCAACCAGCGTCTCGATGACGATCAACGGCCCGGCGCCGACGATCCTGGCAATGTTCATGAACACCGCGATCGACCAGAACCTGCTGAAGTTCGAGACCGACAACGGCCGCAAGCCCACGGCTACCGAGGCCGCGAAAATCCGCGAATGGGTGCTCGCCAACGTGCGCGGCACCGTGCAGGCCGACATCCTGAAGGAAGACCAGGGCCAGAACACCTGCATCTTCTCGACCGAGTTCTCGCTGAAGGTGATGGGCGACATCGCCGAGTACTTCGTGCACCACAACGTGCGCAACTTCTACTCGGTGTCGATCAGCGGTTATCACATCGCCGAGGCCGGCGCGAACCCGATCTCGCAGCTGGCGCTGACACTGAGCAACGGCTTCACCTTCGTGGAGGCGTATCTCGCGCGCGGCATGCACATCGACGACTTCGCGCCCAACCTGAGCTTCTTCTTCAGCAATGGCATGGACCCGGAGTACACGGTGCTGGGCCGCGTCGCCCGCCGCATCTGGGCCGTGGCGATGCGCGACAAGTACGGCGCCAACGAGCGCAGCCAGAAGCTCAAGTACCACATCCAGACTTCGGGCCGCTCGCTGCATGCCCAGGAAATCGCCTTCAACGACATCCGCACCACCTTGCAGGCGCTGATCGCGATCTACGACAACTGCAACTCGCTGCACACCAACGCCTACGACGAGGCGATCACCACGCCCACCGAGGAGAGCGTGCGCCGCGCGATGGCGATCCAGCTGATCATCAACCGCGAGTGGGGCCTGGCGAAGAACGAGAACCCGAACCAGGGCGCCTTCATCATCGAAGAGCTGACCGAGCTGGTCGAAGAGATGGTGCTCTCGGAGTTCGAGAAGATCGCCGAACGCGGCGGCGTGCTCGGCGCGATGGAGACCGGCTATCAGCGCAGCCGCATCCAGGAAGAGTCGATGCACTACGAGATGCTGAAGCACACCGGCGAGTACCCGGTGATCGGCGTCAACACCTTCCGCAACCCGCACGGCGATCCGGTGCCCGAGCACATCGAGCTGGCCCGCTCGACTGACGAAGAGAAGCAGTCGCAGCTGACCCGCCTCGGCGACTTCCATGCGCGCAATGCGGGCGCCAGCGGCGCAATGCTGCAGCGGCTGCAGCAGGCGGTCATCGACAACAAGAACGTGTTCGAGGTGCTGATGGACGCCGTGCGCGTCTGCTCGCTGGGCCAGATCACGTCGGCGTTGTTCGAAGTGGGTGGGCAGTACCGCCGGAGTATGTAAGCCGCGCCGCTCAGCGGTAGAACCACACCCCGAGGAAGATCTTCAGCTTCGTCCAGCCGGACAAGCGCTCGTCGGACACCGCATCGAGGAAGTCCGACAAGCGCTTGGACTTGGCGATTGTGTAGAGCGTCAGCCAGATCGTCAGCACGATCGTCACCGTGAAGATCGCGACGCGTCGCCACATTGGCGCGTCGGCCTCGGCCAGCAGGTTCATGCCGAGGAAGCCGGTGGTGATCGTGCCGATCAGGCCGAAGATCGTCACCACCGTCAGCCGCACGACGGTGTTGGCCTGGCGGCGCAGGCTGTCGGCCTCCAGGTAGCCGGCCAGGTCGCCGATGCGCTGCTTGACCTCGGCGTACAGCACCTCCAGCTCCAGGTGCTGCACGCACATGGCATAGAGCGAACGGGCCTGGGCCTGCTCGGAAATCGAGTGGAACCAGTAGCGGTGCGTGAAGCGCAGGAAGCCTTCGAAGCCGGCGCGGATCGCGCGCTTGAAGCGCTTGACGCTCTCCGGGTCGCCGATGTCCAGCCGGCGCAGCGCTTCCACCAGGCGGTCCGAATAGGCCAGCAGCGCGGCCTTCTGGAAATGCGCGATCAGGAAGATCATGAAGTGCTGGTGGCGGAACTGCGCCAGCACGCCGCGGTCGCGGCAGCGGAAGAACTCGGCGTCCGCCCGGCCCACGACGACCAGCGTCTTGCCCGAGCACAGATAACGCGTCTGCGGCGCGCTGCCGCCGTCGTGCCAGAACTGGTCCCAGCAGTGGCGCGCCTCGAAGTCCGCCATGCTGCCCTCGCTCAACGGCAGGCCCTGCTCGCCCGGCGCCGCGGCCAGGCCGAGGCGGATGAAGTCGGCACGGGCCAGCGCGCGCGGCTCGTCCAGCGCCAGGTAGGCCATCAGCGGCATCCGGTAGGACTCGACCTGCCGGTAGCGCAAGACCGGCTCCGGCCCAGCGGCCTCGACCTCCTCGTGCTCGCTCAGCAGCGGATGCAGCAGGAAGGCCCAGTGCGCGGCGATGCGCGGCGCACGATGCCGGTGCACGTGCTGGATGAAGACCTCGCGCTCGGCGCCGTCCGACGCAGCCAGCACCCGGCCGTCCCGGTCCAGCCATTCGGCGTGGCGCAGCACATGCAGCGGGTGGCCCTCGGCGTCCCAGCCGCCCGGATAGGCGCGGCCGAAGCGGTACAGCAGTTCCTGCGCCTCGTCGAAGGCCAGTTCGTCGGCGGACAGCTCGACGTTCAGGATCGCCAGATCCACGTCGTCGAAGAAATACAGATCGACGTGGACGACCTCCAGCTCGCGCGACTCAGCACCCTCGTGCGTCTGCACGCGCAGGCGCTTCACGTCGTCGCGGCGCAGCACCTTCATGCAGGAATCGCTGTGGCCCGCGCCGTACAGGAAGCGCTGCACATAGGGCTTGAAGGTGACGAACTCCTGGTAGTGCCGCTCGTGGAACTCGCCGGCGCCGCCGGTGTACTCGTCCTCCTGCATGCGCCAGGGGCCGCCGGCGGCGAGCACGCGTTCCCAGGGCCGGCGCGGCACCAGCTCCGCGCCGGCCGGTGGCAGCAGCCGCAAGGGCCAGAGCAGGACCTGATGCAGCCGATGCACGGCGGGCGCGCTGGGATTCATGCCGGAGTCTCCGTTCGCTTTTTCGGGCCAGTGTACGCAGGCGGGCCCGGTGCCGTGTCCCTTGGCTTAACCCTTGCTGAATCCATGTTGCGCTGCAGTAAAACAATGCCCCCGCATCTCCCTTTTCGTGACAGCTTGATGTAAAAAAGCTCCATCCGAGATTGGAGTCATTCCATGTCAAGTCTTGCTACCAGCCACCAGGAAGACCTCACCCGCCTCCCTGCCCAAGCCATGCTGATCGACGTGCGCTCGTACGCCGAGTACATGAGCGGCCACATCAGCGATGCGCAAAGCCTCCCGCTGTCGCACCTGGAGAAAGACGTCGTGCACAAGCTGCCCGATCGCCAGGCCGCCGTGATCCTCTACTGCTCGTCCGGTTCCCGCTCGGAACAGGCACTGGGCATCATGCTGCACATGGGCTACAGCAATGTGCACAACGGCGGCCCCGCCACGCCGCTGGCCCGCCACCTCGGGCGCCCGATCAAGCCCGGACTCTGACGACGCTGCGCTGCCAGCGCTGATGCCTAGGTGACTGCGGCCCGGCCGCAGCACCCGTAGCCTGTGTTCCACGCCAACACAGGAGACGCGCGATGAGCAGCAGCACGCAGGTCGGCACACAGACCGCCCCCCACGATCTTTTCTCGCTGCAGGGCCGCGTTGCCCTGGTCACCGGCGGCTCGCGCGGCATCGGCCGCATGATCGCCACGGGCCTGCTGCAGGCGGGCGCCAAGCGCGTCTACATCTCGGCGCGCAAGGCCGAGGCCTGCGATGCCACCGCGGCCGCCCTGCGCGACGAAGGCTTCGACTGCATCTCGCTGCCGGCCGACGTTTCCAGCGTCGAAGGCGCACGTGGCCTGGCCGCCCGCATCGCCGAGCGCGAGCCGGCGCTGGACATCCTCGTCAACAACGCCGGCGCCGCCTGGGGCGCACCGTTCGCCGAGTTCCCGGAAGGCGGATGGGACAAGGTCGTCGACCTGAACCTGAAGTCGCCCTTCTTCCTGACGCAGGCGCTGCATGAGCTGCTGGCCAAGGCTGCCGAGCTGCGCCCGGCCAAGGTGATCAACATCGCCTCGATCGACGGCATCTCGGTCAACCCGCTGGAGACCTACTCCTACGCCGCCAGCAAGGCCGGCCTGATCCACATGACCAAGCGGATGGCGCTGCGCCTGATCGAGAACAACATCGTCGTCAACGCGATCGCGCCGGGCGCCTTCGCTTCCGAGATGAACAAGGTGGCACGCGACCACGGCGACGAGGTGGCTGCCCGCGTGCCGGCTGGCCGTGTGGGCGTTGACGAAGACATGGCCGGCGCCGCGATCTACCTGGCCTCGCGTGCCGGCGACTATGTCGTCGGCACGACTTTGGTGGTCGACGGCGGCGTCACGATCTCGCGCGGCTGATCGATCAGTTCCAGCGGCCGAGGGCACCGCCGGCGCTGTAACGGCCGGCGCCCAGCATCATCACGGACAGGGCGCCGAACAGGAACATCGCTTGCAGTTCCAGCGCCCAGCCGCCCTGGTCGTTCAGCAGCAGCAGTTGCGGGATGTGGGCCAGCGCCACGGCGACGACCATATTGCAGGCCACCAGCAGCGCTGCGAAGCGTGTCCAGATGCCCACGATCATCATCACCGGCGCGACGACCTCGCCCACGTAGACGAAGTAGGCCAGCTCCGGCGGCAGGCCCTGCTGCGCCAGCATGCCCATCACGGGCCCGACACCGGTCTTCAGCTTGGCGATGCCGTGCAGCAGCACCAGCGCGCCGATCAGCACGCGCAGCAGCAGCTTGCCGCCGCTCGCCATCTCGGTGATGTACTGGAATTCGCGCCGGCGGATCACCGCGTTCTGTTGCGGTTCCGCGCGCAGGGTGGTGGTGTTCATGGTGAGTCCTTTCTGGGTGGACGAGGCTCCTGACGCGATGTTGAAGCGAGCCGCCCGCGCCGGGCGTAGGACGCCACCGCACGGCGTTGTCGGCAGCGCCGATGGGCACTACATTCGGGCGCCATGAGCACGCCCGATTCACGCGTTGACGCGTACATCGCCAAATCCGCCGAGTTCGCCCGGCCGATCCTCGAACACCTGCGCGCGCAGATCCACGCAGCCTGCCCGGAGGCCGAGGAGACGATCAAGTGGAGCATGCCCTGCTTCACCGTGGACGGCCGCATCCTTGCCAACATGGCCGCCTTCAAGGCGCATTGCGCCTTCGGCTTCTGGAACCGCGAAGCTGGCAAGGACGGCGGCGGTGACAAGGGCGGCGAGGCGATGGGCCAGTACGGCCGCATCACATCGCTGAAGGACCTGCCGCCGAAGAAGGAACTGCAGGCGCAGATCCGCCAGGCAGCGGAGCTGGCGAAGAGCGGCGTCACCCGCGTGCGCGAGGCCAAGGCGCCGAAGCCGCCGGCGGTGGCACCGGAAGACCTGCTCACCGCGCTGTCCGCCAATCCTGCGGCGCAGGCGACGTTCGACGCCTTCCCGCCCGGCAAGCAGCGCGACTACATCGAATGGATCACTGAAGCCAAGCAGGCCGCCACGCGCGAGAAACGCCTCGCCCAGGCCGTCGAATGGATGGCCGAGGGCAAGTCGCGGAACTGGAAGTACGAGAAGTGTTGAGCCGGCGTCAGCCGATGCGCGCGATCGCCGTGCCGGCCGGCACATAACTGCCCGCTTCGACGGACCGCTCGATCCGCCCGGCGCGCTGCGCCAGCACCTGCGATTCCATCTTCATCGCCTCCATCACAGCGACCAGTTGGCCCTCGGCAACCTCGGCGCCCTCCTCCACCTTCCAGGCCAGCAGGGTACCGGCCATCGGCGCGGCGAGCACCGCCGGATCGGTGGCGGCTTCTTCCCGCGGAGCCGGTGCAGCGGCCCCGGCCGAGAGCCCACGCAGCAACTGCGCCGGCAGGCCCAGCATCACGCGCCGTCCGTCGATCTCGACCGGCAGGCGCAGCAGCGGATCGGCGGCCACCGGCTCGGGCCGCACGGCGGCGGCCAGCGTGTTGGCGAACTCGGTCTCGATCCAGCGGGTGTGGACCTTGAACACCGGGCCGGCGAAATCCTCGTGCATCACCACCTCACGGTGGAAGGGCAGCACGGACGGCAGGCCCTCGATGCGGAACTCGGCCAAGGCGCGGCGCGCGCGCAGCAGCGCCTGCTCGCGCGTGGCACCGGTGACGATCAGCTTGGCCATCAGCGAATCGAACGCGCCCGGCACGACCGAGCCGGAGGCCACGCCGCTGTCCACCCGCACGCCCGGTCCGCTGGGCGGATCGAAGCGATCGACCGGACCCGGCGCCGGCAGGAAGCCGCGGCCCACGTCCTCGGCATTGATGCGGAACTCGAACGCATGGCCGCGCGGCGCGGGCGTGTCGGTGATCGACAGCGGCAGTCCGTCGGCGACGCGCAGCTGCTCCACCACCAGATCCAGCCCGGCCGTCTCCTCGGTGACCGGATGCTCCACCTGCAGCCGCGTGTTGACCTCCAGGAAGGACAGCGCGCCGCCCGCGCTCAGCAGGAACTCGACCGTGCCCGCGCCCACGTAGCCGGCCGCCGCGCAGACCTCGCGCGCCGAGGTGTGGATGCGCTCGCGTTGCACCTCGGTCAGGAAGGGCGCGGGCGCCTCCTCGACGAGCTTCTGGTTGCGCCGCTGCAGCGAGCAGTCGCGCGTGCCCAGCACGACGACGTGGCCGTGCGTGTCGGCGATCACCTGCGCCTCCACGTGGCGCGGCTTGTCCAGGAACTGCTCGACGAAGCACTCGCCGCGGCCGAAGGCGGCCGTGGCCTCGCGCACCGCGGACTCGAACATCTCCTCCACCTCGTCCAGCGCCCAGGCCACCTTGAGCCCGCGACCACCGCCACCGAAGGCCGCCTTGATCGCGATCGGCAGGCCGTGCTGCTGCGCGAAGGCCAGGGCCTCGCCCGCATTGGCCAGCGGCCCCGGCGAGCCGGCCACCAGCGGCGCGCCGACCTGCTGCGCCAGCCGCCGCGCGCTGACCTTGTCGCCGAGCTGCTCGATCGCCTCCGGCGGCGGGCCGATCCAGGTGAGGCCGGCGCCAATCACCGCGCGGGCGAAGCCGGCGTTCTCCGACAGAAAGCCATAGCCCGGGTGCACGGCATCGGCACCGCTGCGTTGCGCCGCGTCGAGCAGCTTGTCGATGCTGAGGTAGCTGTCGGCCGGCCGCTGGCCGCCGAGCGCCACGGCCTCGTCGGCCATGCGAACGTGCAGCGCGTCGGCATCGGGGTCGGCATAGACGGCGACCGACTGCACGCCGTAGTCGGCGCAGGCGCGCACGATGCGCACGGCGATCTCGCCGCGGTTCGCAATCAAAACCTTCTTCATGATGACGTTCGCTCGATGATGTTGAAGCGGATGCGCGCGCCGACCGGGATCTGGCCCGCCAGGTCCAGGTGGTGGCGCGCGATGCAGGCGATGACCGGGTAGCCGCCGGTCAGCGGATGGTCGGCCAGGAACAGCACCGGCTGGCCGCTGGCCGGCACCTGGATGGCGCCCAGCGGCGTACCTTCGCTGGGCAGCTCGGTATCGACGGCACGGGCCAGCGGCCGCTCGCCCTGCACGCGCAGGCCGACGCGGTTGGACTGCGGCGTGACGGCCCAGGACTGCGAGGCCAGCAGCGCGATGGCGTCGGCGGTGAACCAGTCGTCGCGCGGGCCGAGGTGGATGTCGAGCGTGACCATGTCGCCGGCCTGCGGACAGGCGGGCGCGGCCTCGATGGCCTCGCCGACGAGGCCAAGGTGCAGCGTGTTCAAAGGCAGCCGATCGCCCGCGGCCAGCGGCGCGGGGCCGACGCCGGCCAAGGTGTCGAAGGACAGGCTGCCCAGCACCGGCGCGCAGGCACCCAAGCCGCCGCGCACGGCCACGTAGCTGCGTACGCCGGCCTCCGGCTCGCCGAGCAGCAGCCGGTCGCCGTCGGACAGCGCCAGCGGCGCGTGGCGCGGCACCGCCCAGCGCCGGCCGTCGGCGGCGATCAAGGTCAGCGGGCCAAGAGCCCCGGTGACGGCCAGCACCGTGTCGCCATGGCTGAGCAGTTCGAGCCCGCCCAATGCGGCCTCGATGCAGGCGACGCCGGCCGTGTTGCCGACCAGCCGGTTCGCGGCGCGTAAGGAGCCGCGATCCATCGCGCCCGAGGCGGCCACGCCCTGCCCCGCACGGCCCGGCCGGCCGAGATCCTGCAGCAGCGACTGCGGGCCGGGACGGACGATTTCGATTGCGGGCCGCGTCGCTTCAACCGGCTGCGATACGGGCGGGGTCAGGTCTTGCTCAACAACCGGCCGCGGCCCCGCATCCACGAAACGCACCCGCTGCCCCGGCTGCAAGAGCGCCGGCGGATCGCGCCCCAGGTCCCACATCGGCACGAAGGTTTGCCCCAGCAGTTGCCAGCCACCCGGGCTGGCCTTCGGATAGACGCCGCTGAAGCCGCCGGCCACGGCCACGGCGCCCGGCGGAATGCGAGTGCGCGGCGTCGTGCGGCGCGGCAGCGTGCGCAGCAGCTCGTCGCCGCCGCTGAGGTAGGCGAAGCCCGGCGCGAAGCCGGTGAAGGCGACGAACCAGTCGCTGCCGGTGTGGCGGGCCACGACCTCGGCGGGGGTGATGCCCAGCAGCGCGGCGACCTCGGTCAGGTCCTCGCCGTCGTAGTGGGTCGGGATCTGGACGAGTTCGCCGCCGGCCGCCGTGCCCGCGTCGAAGCGCAGGCCGCGCAGCACTTCGGCCAGCGCGATGCGGGTGGTGCGCAGCGGGTCGAACTCCAACAGCAGCGTGCGCGCGCCGGGCACGATCTCGCGCAGGCCTTCGACCGGCGCGGCGCGCAGCGCGGCGAGCAGGCCCAGCGTCTGCGGCAGGTCGTCCAGTTCGACCAGCAGCGCCTCGGCGCCGGCGGGCAGGATCCTCATGCTCATGCGGCGAAAGACTCGATGCTCGCGCCCTCGGCTAGCAGCCGCTCGCGCAGGCGCTGCGCCATCGCGACGGCGCCGGGGCTGTCGCCATGGACGCAGATCGATTCGGCCGAGATACGCACCGTGCTGCCGTCGTTGGCCGTCACCGTGCCTTCGCGTGCGAGCTGCAGCATGCGTGCGGCCACCGCGTCGGGGTCGTGCAGCACCGCGCCGGGCTCGGCGCGCGGCACGAGGCTGCCGTCGGCGCGGTAGCCACGGTCCGCAAAGGCTTCCTCCACCACGCGCAGCCCGGCCTCGCGCGCCCAGCCGACCAGCTTGGAGCCGGCCAGCACCACCAGCGGCAGCGACGCATCGAGCGCCTGTAGCGCGGCGATCACGTCGCGCGCCTGCGCCTCGTCGCGGGCGATGCGGTTGTAGAGCGCGCCATGCGGCTTCACGTAGCGCACACGCGTGCCGGCCGCGGCGGCCAGGCCCTGCAGCGCGCCGATCTGGTAGATCACCGCGGCGCGCAGGTCGCGGCTGGCGATCTCCATGTCGCGCCGGCCGAAGCCCGCCAGGTCCGGGTAGGACACATGCGCGCCGACGGCCACGCCGCGCTCCGCTGCGGCCCGCAAGGTGGCGAGGATGCCGGCCGGGTCGCCAGCGTGGAAGCCGCAGGCCACGTTGGCGCTGCTGACCAGGGCCAGCATCGCGGCGTCGTCGCCCATGGTCCAGGCGCCGTAGCTTTCGCCGAGGTCGCTGTTGAGGTCGATCTTCATGTCAGTGAAACATCAGGACGTTGATGAGGACGACGTTGACGGCGAGCAGCGTCAGCGCCGTGGGGATCTGCGCGCGGATCACCGCGTTCTTGTCCGGCAGCTCCAGCAGCGCCGCAGGCACGATGTTGAAGTTCGCCGCCATCGGCGTCATCAGCGTGCCGCAGTAGCCCGAGAGCATGCCGATCGCGGCCATCACCGCCGGGTCGCCGTGGTACACGCCCACCAGGATCGGCACGCCCACGCCGCCCGTCATCACCGGGAAGGCCGCGAAGCCGTTGCCCATGATGATCGTGAACAGCGCCATGCCGACGACGTAGACCGTGGCCGCGAGGAAGCGGATGTCCATGTTGATCGAGTGCGTCGTCACATAGGCCACGGCTTTGCCCACGCCGGCATCGGAGAACACCAGGCCCAGCATGCCCAGCATCTGCGGCAGCACCAGCGCCCAGCCCAGCGCATCGATCAGCCGGCGCGACTCGCGCAGGCCCTGCATCGGCGTCTCGCGCGTCAGCCAGCAGCCCAGGCCCAGCGCGACGATGCAGGCCAGGCCCAGGCTCACCAGCGTCGCGTTCTTGACCTCGATCAGCGGCACGCCGCCGATGAAGAGGGACTTGGCGGACAAGGTGCCGATCATCGTCAGCACCGGAATCGCCAGCGCCGGCACGAAGAGCTTGTGGCCCAGGCGCTTGGCGCTGGCCAGCATCCGA
This sequence comes from Roseateles agri, assembly GCF_034043675.1. Taxonomy (NCBI): domain Bacteria; kingdom Pseudomonadati; phylum Pseudomonadota; class Betaproteobacteria; order Burkholderiales; family Sphaerotilaceae; genus Roseateles; species Roseateles agri. Next base: position 485,508 of record NZ_JAXCLA010000002.1, read on the forward strand.
TCGGCCGACGGCATCGCATGCTTGCCTGCGCCGACGCCGCCGAAGCCGGCGATCAGCGCCATCGCGATCACGCCGGCGCCGACCCATTCCGGCGGCAACCACTGGCCGGCCAGGAAGACGACGGCGTAGAGGCTCCAGAAGAAGGCGGTGCTGAAACGGCGCGGGTGATCGCGGTCCGCCAGGGTCATCAGTGCGGTGGCGGCCAGCACGGCGCCGGCGAGGTAGAAGAGCCAGTCGAGGGTGATGGTCATGGCTCAGGCCTCCTTGTGGACAGGCTTGACGGCGACCGGATCACCTTGCAGCTCACGCTGCAGTTCCCGGTCCAGCCGCCGCAGCCGCCACGCATGGATCACGAAGGCGGAGACCGCCGTCGGGATGCCCCACAGCGCCACGTGGATCGGCTCCACGTCGATGCCGGCCTCGTGCAGGAAGGTCGTCATCAGCACGATCGCGCCGAAGGCCACGAAGATGTCCTCTCCGAAGAACAGGCCCACGTTGTCGGTGGCCGCGGCGAAGGCGCGCAGCTTCAGCCGCACCCGCTCCGGCAGGCTGCCGTAGCGGGCCTCGGCGGCGCCTTCGGTCATCGGCGCCAGCAGCGGCCGCACCATCTGCGGATGGCCGCCCAGGCTGGTCAGGCCCACAGCGGCCGTGAGCTGCCGCGCCGCCAGGTAGACGATCAGCAGCCGGCCCACCGTGGCCGAGCGGATCTGCGCGATCCACTGCTGCGCGTGCTGGCGCAGGCCGTGGCGCTCCAGCAGGCCGATCACGGCCAGCGGCAGCAGCAGGATCAGCGGCAGGTTGCGCGTCTTGACGAAGCCGATGCCGATCGTCGCCAGCACCTTCTGCAGCGGGAAGCCCGCCGCCAGCGCCGTGGCCAGGGCCGTAGCGGCCACCACCAGCATCGGGTTGAAGCGCAGCACGAAGCCCGCAATGATCACCGCCACCCCGATCAGGGGCCACAAGGAAGGGTCGGTCGCCATGAGTCTGTCGCTCCGTTGATTGATGAACGATGAATTACGATTGTTGAACAATCGTGCGCATCATGCTCCATCAAATCGATATGCGCCCCGGTGCAAACCCGCATTCGCCTTCAACAATCGCGTAGACAATGGCCGACCGACGCGAGGCCCCGATTGAGTCCTTCTTCCTCCTCTTCCCCCGCCACAGCTGCCGCCCAGCCCCTCAGCGAACGCATCGCCGAGCAGCTGCGCGAACGCGTCACCGCCGGTGAGTTCCAGCCGGGCGAGCGCTTGTCGGAGCAGGCGCTGGCCGAATCGCTGGGCATCTCGCGCAACACGCTGCGCGAGGTGTTCCGCACCTTGACCAAGGACGGCCTGCTGCGCCACGAGCCCAACCGCGGCGTGTTCGTCGCCGCGCCCAGCATCGCGGCCATCATCGACATCTACCGCGTGCGCCGCCTGATCGAATGCCAGGCGCTGGCCCAGGCCTATCCGCGCCACCCGGCCAAGAAGCGCATGCGCGCCGCGGTGGAAGACGCGCTGCAGGCGCGCGCCGCGGGCGCGACGCCGGACTGGCAGCGTGTCGGCACCGCCAACATGGCCTTCCACATGGCCGTGGTCGAACTGGCCGACAGCGAACGGCTCAACCAGATGTTCCACCAGGTGCTCGCCGAACTGCGCCTGGCCTTCGGCCTGCTGCACGACGCCGAGTTCCTGCACGCGCCCTATGTGGACATGAACCTCGCGATCCTGGAACTGGCCGAGGCTGGCGAGTTCGCGAAGGCATCGGCGGCGATGAACGACTACCTCGTCCACTCGGAGCGGATCGTGCTGGCGGTGTACGCGAGGCAGCAGGAGCGGGGCTAGTGCGAGCCCCCGCGCGTTGGAGGTTGACCTGATCCATCGCAACGCGCACCATCCGTCGAGCTTGGACGTTATGTCCTCCACCGTGCGGCATCCATCCCAGTCCCTGTGAGCGCGTCTCCGTCCCGCTTCGCCGCCCTGGCACTCGTTCCGCTGTCCTACGCGGCCCTGCACGCGGCCGCCATTCTGCTGGCCGCGCCGGGCAGCGCCGGGGCCCTGTCGCTGGGCTTCAACATCTGCGCACCCGCGCTGGCCATGCTGGCGGCCTGGCGGCAGTGCCTGCGCACCAGTTGGCGGCCGGCGGACGGCTGGAGCCTGGTCGGCCTGGCCTTCCTGCTGTGGTGCCTGGGCATGGCCGCACCCCTGGCGCAGGAGCGCATCGCCTCCGCATCGGCTTTCGTCCGCTACGCCGACATCCTGCTGTTCGTGCTCTACGCGGTGCCCCTGACCTGGATCGCCGCCAGTCCTTTTCGTCACCGCAACAGCCGGGCCGTGCAACTCGTGGACGGCGCCTTGGCCCTGGCCCTCGGCGTCCTGTTTTTCAAACTGACCGTGGCCCTCGCCACGCACGACGGCTCGGCCCAGATTTCAGCCGCCTACCTGGCCTGGCTGTTCGACGTCGAGAACCTGTACCTGCTCGCCTGCATCCGCCTGCGCCACTGGGCCGCCGCAACGCGCGCCGAGCGGGAGCTGTTCGCTTCCCTGCTGGTGTTCGCGTCGATCTACTTCGTGGTGGCCGCGTTCAACAACCATGTGGCCACACTCGCGCTGAACGCCGAGCCGGGATCGCTGCTCGAAATCCTCGTGCCCCTTCCCTTCCTGGCTTTCGTTGCCTACACGCTGCCGACACCGCTGGGGAAGAAGCGCACGGAGCATCGCGCCCTGGTGCTGCGGACCCGCTACGTGCGCAGCGCCAGCCCGCTGATCATGTGCGTGGCCGTGCTCGGCACCGGGCTCGCCCTGGCGCACTCCGACTACGCCTTCGGCGTCTGCGGCGTGCTGGTGGCCGTGGCCGGCTATGCGCTGCGCAACGTGCTGCGCGAGGTGCGCCACGTCGAGCTGCGCGCCATGCTGCGCAGCAAGCAGTCCGAGCTGGAAGCCCTGACCCTGGTCGACGGCCTGACCGGCGTGGCGAACCGCCGCGCGCTCGACCTGGCCCTGGAACGCGACTGCCGAACCGCGATCCGCAACGGCCAGACGCTGGGCGTGCTGCTGATCGACATCGACTTCTTCAAGCTCCTCAACGACACGAGCGGCCACCAGGCCGGCGACGAAAGCCTGCGCCGCGTGGCGCAGACGCTGAGCGAGTGCCTCAAGCGATCCGAAGACCTGCTGGCCCGCTACGGCGGCGAAGAGTTCGTCGTCCTGCTCCCCGGCATCGACCGCCTCGGCTGCGCGACGATGGCGGAGAACCTGCGCGCCGCGATCGAGCAGGCGGAGCTAGGCAATGCTGGCGCGCCGTCGAAGCGGCTATCGATCAGCGTCGGTGTGGCCTGCGATCGGCCGTCTGTACTGACGGATCGTCTGGTGCTGCTGCGGGATGCAGATGAGGCGCTGTATCAGGCGAAGCGGGGTGGGCGGAATCGGGTGGCATTGGCGTGGGAGGGTGTCATCAAAGAGTGCTAGCTGGCTGAGTCGCAGTCACGGCTTAGCGGTCGGGCTGATCGACTGGTCCAGGCTGGACGCGGGCGCACAGCACGTAGCACTTGCGTAACCGCTCACGTTACATCTGCGGACCTTCGATCCGATGGCCTTAGCTCCGAGAAGTTGGCCTTGTGCCTGACCTGTCGTTAAATGGGACAGGTCCTCCAGCTATTGAGAAGCCGCAGTTGTCGATAGTCAGTATTCGACGGCAGCCATTGGCGCCTTCGACAATTACCCGCCATCGCGCACGGTGGCGCGCCTGCTTATATAGCCATCACCTCATCACCCAGTCGGTGAGCGCCTTCGTGGGGCACATCTCCAGACGAAGGTGCCTGATGTTGCCGCTAGAGAAATATGACGGCTCTAAGGGCACCGTGGCGTACCAGTTGTGAAAAACATCCAAGCGCAGGTGACCTTCTTCCAAGAAAAGAATTCCTATCGCGCTCAGGCTGGTATTGTCATTGTCGGTCAGCTTCTTTCGTCCGCCGTGCCGGCGCTTTAAGACGGTAGCTCCGCCACCCGGGGCAGGCTCGGGAGATATCAGGGCTGTCTCAATTCCGTACATGGCCGCGCGAACAGAATCGCTATCAAGTAGCTCAGGCCAGAATTGAACTGGATCATGCAAGACCAAGAGCGATGGCAGCTCTGTTTTGGACAATGCCTTCAATTGCGCATTCGCATCTGCAATCTTCTTGCGAATCTTTTCCCCAGGAGTTCCCCAGTGATATGTGAGTGAGCCATCAAAGATCCCGGGGTCACACCGTATTACGCTCCATTCCTCCTTGGTCGGTTGAAGCTCTTTAACTTCAACAATCAACTTTGTATTCTTAAGCGCAAGGGTGTAGTCGGGGCGTCGCTCTGAAGATTCAAGCACCCTCGAGAAGGCAAAACCCTCCCGTTGGCAAATTTTCTCAAATAGAGATTCCGATACGGTTTCTTTTTTCGGCTTCATTCAGTCAGTTCGCCTCTATATCCAAGGCCGCACTAGCCATGAAGTATTTCGCGACCAACCCGTGCGGCGAGTGCAATCGCTTTGGGATCAGGATTGGAGACCATGAAAAACAGAGCAAAGAGCGGTGGGCCCTTATGGCCGCGCAGTAGCAGCGGCTGACTCACGTACGGAAAGGCCTCCCCAAGTCGTCGTTGCGTGAACTGAAGGATTGCCTCATAACCCTTGTCGCGAGTGACGGTGGGATCATCGCCAAAAAGGTCGGGTTGCTCATTCACATATAACGCGCGCTTCCATTCATCTGTTCCGAGAAAGCGGGTCAAGGCCGAGGCCTTGCCGCTGTCAACTGCGCGTCGGTTCACTGCTGCCTGGCGAAAGAGGCCGCTCAAGCTGACAAGGAAGAAGACGTCCAGCGCCTTCGTGGACGCGATGATCTCCAGCATCTGCCATGAGCATTGCAAGCCGTAGGGATCGAGAAAAAGCACTCCGCGCGTCGAACGCCAGTCGTATCGATTCAATAGCGAGGGAAGGATGTCTGCCGCGCCGCTCATGCTCAGTGTTGCTCGAGGGCCGTTGGCATGGTCGCGAAGCAACTCTCCCAACTCGTCCGCGTGCGCCTTCTTCTTCTCGATGAAGTGGTACGCACCAAATGCTGGCGAACAGTCGAGCGCGATCTTGGCCGAGCCATCAATGACACGGCTGCCGCTAGCCCCTTGGATGTGGCATCTGCCCGTGCCCGCAAACGAATCGACGTACACCAGTTGGAACGGTTGCGCCTTCAGCGCCTGTGTGTAGAAGCCCAAATACTTTTTGAGCCGTTCGAGCTTTTCCTCGGTCCAGGCGCCGCCAAACCGATTCCGCGTCGATGCTGTTGCTTTGCCTTGGGTCATCTCTTCTCCCTGTTTTCCAATCGTGCCATAGCCGGCGCCAATCCATTTCCATGGCGGGCGGCCATTCCCTTCAAAAGTATACAAACGTATACTTATTGGATGACCCGGCCAAACAAGGACGCCAGCCATCTGAAAGTTCTCAGGGAACACTTGGTTCAAGAGAAGGTATTGCCTTCGTATGCCAAGCTCGGCGCACTTCTCGGCTTGCGCGGGAAGGCCGGCGCCTACAAGGTCATCCAGCGCCTTGTCTCTGCCGGCTATCTGGAGCACACCTCGGGTGGGCGGCTCGCGCCCACCGACAGTTTCTTCGCGCTGCCTATGCTGGACGACACCCTTCATGCAGGCTTGGTGGAAAGCACGTCTTGGTCAGGCGGCGTGGCCGCTCAAGCACTTGACCGTCTACTAGTTGAGCAGCCGGCCTCGACGGTACTCGTGCCCGTTCGGGGGGATTCGATGATTGAAGCCGGTGTATTGGATGGTGACACAGCGGTTGTCGAGCGAACAGAGAATGCTGAGGCCGGCGATTTTGTCGCTGCGCTGGTCGATGGACAGTACACGGTGAAGGAGCTGCGGTTCGAGCACCGCCGACCCGTGCTGGTGCCGCACAACAAACAGTACGAAACCATTCGCCCGCAGCAGGAATTGCAGATCTTGGGCGTAGTCAGAGGCATTGTTCGCCGATACGAGCAAGGACGAAGATCAGCCAGGAAACGGGGAGAAAATCTATGACCACCATCAGCCGCATTGAATGGACGGAGCAGACTTGGAACCCCACGGTCGGTTGTACCAAGATATCACCTGGCTGCAAGCATTGCTATGCAGAGGCTATGGCTCGGCGCCTCAAGGCCATGGGAGCTGCTGGCTATGAGAATGGGTTTGCGTTGACGGTGTTGCCTGAGCGGTTGAACGATCCCATCAAGCGGAAGAAGTCCACCGTGTATTTCGTGAACTCAATGTCAGACCTGTTCCACGAAAAGGTTCCGGACGAGTACATCGAGCGGGTCTTCGATGTCATTACTCAGACGCCTCAGCATACCTATCAAATTCTCACGAAGAGAGCGGCGCGAATGGCGCGGTTCTTCAGGACCCGAAATGTGCCGCGCAATGCGTGGATGGGAGTTTCCGTCGAGGACAAGAAGTACGGCGTGCCCCGCATCGACTACCTTCGCAAAGTACCAGCCTCCATTCGGTTCTTGTCCGTGGAGCCCCTTCTTGAGGATGTGGGTGCGCTCGATCTGAAAGACATCCATTGGGTCATCGTGGGTGGCGAGTCGGGCCCGAAGGCACGGCCGATGCAGAAGGCATGGGCCTTGGCCGTACAGCAGCAATGCGAAGCGCAGGACGTGGCGTTCTTCTTCAAGCAGTGGGGTGGATGGGGGGCTGACGGCAAAAAGCGCGCCAAGGGCGCGAACGGCCGAGTCCTAGATGGACGCACCTGGGACGAAATGCCTGACGGGGTATCGGCACGACTTTGACCGCTGTGCGTCTGCCGCGACAACGGGTTGCGCTAACAGCCTGGCATAGGGCACATTCGGTGTCATCCAAGCCACATGCGGCACGAATAGACCGCAGTGCCAGATGCCCGTAACGCACTACGAATGGTCCTGGGGAGGATCGCTACCTGAGATATTGCGCCACAGCGAGGTAAAACACTCGCTCCTGCGCGACTACCTCGTAGACTATTTCCTCACCCTTGTCACCAGTCCTGCCCAGGAGAAGATCCAGCTCACGATAGTTGATGGCTTCTGCGGCGGGGGTTGGTACGTCAGCAAGTCCGGCAGAGAAGTTCCGGGGTCGCCTATCGTGATCCTTCAGGCCGTCGATGAGGCCAAAGCGCGCGTGATGCAAGAACAGCAGCGGCGCAAAAACATACTCTTTGACGTCAAGCTCATCTGCATCGACAAGGATGCCTCAGCAGTGGAACACCTGCGGCAGGTCTTAGAGCAGCAAGGATATGGGGAGAAGCTCCGCTCCGGCGAGATTGAGACCCTTGTCGGCGAGTTTGATCAGAACGCAGAGGCCGTTATCGCCGAAGTGCGCCGACGGTCGCCAAGATCAGGGCGAGCCTTGTTTGTTCTGGATCAGTATGGCTACAACCAAGTCCCACTTCCTACGCTCAAGCAGATCTTTGCAGCGCTCAAGCAGCCGGAAGTGATCCTCACCTTCAACGTCGATGCTCTGCTGAACTACCTTAGCGAGGGAAACCTTCGCAGCTTCGAGCGGCAGACTGGGCTCGACGGTGCGGTGTCATCGACGGACATGGACAAGCGGTATCGAGGGCCTGGTTGGCGAGTACGAGTCCAAGCCAATCTTTATCAGCGGCTGACGACGGGTTCTGGAGCACGCTTCTTCACGCCATTCTTCGTTCGCCCGGATCGCGGGCACGGAGACTTTTGGCTGTTGCATTTGTCCCAGCACTGGAAGGCCCGGGACGTGATGGCCCATGCGCATTGGAAGCATCACAACCATTTCGTCCACTACGGTGCCTCGGGCTTCGACATGTTCAGCACTGGGTATGCGGCAAAGATTGATGACGAGGAGAGGCCTCAGGCTGCGTTTGAGTTCGACGACATTGCGAGCAAATCAAGTCTGGCCTCCATGATGGAGCAGATTCCACAGGTGCTTGCTCAGCGACGCGAAGGTGTTCGATTCCGTGACTTCTTTGTTGAGCGCGTGAATACGACGCCTGCGACACAAGCGATGGTTGAACAGGCTGTATTGAGCCTGGTGCGTGAACGCGAAATCGAGGTCTTGGGTGACAACGGCAGTCTCCGGCATGTCAAGAAGGCCTTGCAAGACGACCATGTCTTACGACTTCGAGATCAGCGATCCCTCTTGCTCTTTGGCAGTTGACGAGCGGACGGCGCACTGGCCGAGTATTGATACCAGACTATCTAGGGAGTGAGAATGAGCACATACTCAGTAAAAGCCTGCACAGCAAATTTGATCTTGGTCGCGCCACCCATTTCAAATACCGACGCGGCTCAGTTCACCAAAGACGATGAGGCCGCCATTGCAACCTTAAGGCAAAGTCACTTCTACATGATTTGCGGAAGACCGAAAGCGTCTTTCGGCACTATCGCAGCGCTTGAAGATGGGAGCATTAATGTCAACATTAGCCTTGCCTCAGGCCTGCAATCCGCTGGCTGTCTTCATATCCAACATATGGATTTCATTCATGAAGCGCCCGATGAATTCCAACTGAGGATCAAGGCAAATAGTGAGGTTCTGAGAATTTTCGTTGGGTCAACCCTAGTTTTTGTTACGACGCCTGATGATCTTCTAATGCGACGTGGAAGGAGGCAGCGATTTATCGAAGGGTTTGATAACCATCATGAACTCTTCACCTTTGACTTGCTGTATGTAGGAATTGCCAAGAAGAATCAAGACAGCTATAGCCGACTCATTGAAAGAGGGCATAAAGCTCGGATGGATATTCTGGCGGCAGAGCCTCAGAGATCCGCTGGAGCAAGGGTCAGCGACGAGACCTATCTCCTGCTCTTCGCTATAGATCCAATTTTGGTTAAGACTTTCGGGGGCGATGCCGATTTTGATGATGATGATATGGACATGTCCGTGGACTATCATCGAATCATCGCGGACGCCGAGAAGGCGGTAATAAATATATTCAAGCCAGCCTACAACGTTGAGCAATATAAGAACTATCCGCATGGGGTGGACGGTCTCTTCAACCAAGGCTTTACGGGCTACACATATGCGATAGCAGAAGGGATATCACTCAATACTGGCTATGGCACGATCAAGGGAAGTAGGGACATGGAGGACTTATTGCTTTCCAATGACGCAGACTTCATTTCGGTCGCCGGGGAAGTTGTGACACTCCACATTTCGGGAAAGGACTTCAATATCCCGATAGATGTGCCCTCGGAAGACAGTGGCGCGTCCGAATAAGTCGGTTGGCATAGGACAGGCTCGCAAAAAAGAGCGTTGACCGAAGGAGATTCGATGAACTGCGTGAGTTTCTATATTCCTGATGCCGGCAGCAGCTAACTAGCCAAGCATTGATAACACACACTTGTCGATACCAAAGCATCGGCCTAGGAGGGGCGCTTCAACAGGTGTAAGCGTTACGAGCGTCCGTTCTCTGGCCCGTAGCCGACATCTGCATCCGTCGCGTCGAAGGACCGCCGTCGCTGCGAAGCGGCCGGTGGGCCTACGAGTTCAATATGGCCCAAATCGAACGCTCGAATCACCATCCGCTACTCTCTAGTTGAAAAGTGATGCGAGCGATGAGAACAACAACGAAGGCCAACTTGATCGCAATCGCGATGAGCTTCTCAGCAGTCAGTTCGAGCGAGCCCGAGCCCAGTCTGTGTCAGAGCTTGGCAAGCGAAGCGGAACAAGTCCCCGCGGGTGAATGGGCGGCCGCGGCATACGACCCGATGAACACGCTTGTGAACGCGCGCGTCTCGCACAGCGCCGCGCGCAAGCTCTCGCCGATCGAGGAACGGCTGGTCAAGGATCCGACCCTGCACGAAGAGTTCTCAGTCGGCCCCGAGGAGACACTCGACGTCGAGCGTCTGGACGGAACCGATGTCTACCGTGTTGACTCCTTCCAGGGCACGGCGAACTGCCAGTACTCGGTCTTCATCGAAGCGCCGCCGGGAAAGCCATCACATCATTTGTCCGCACCATTCGATGCGGATACCTGCACCACGCAATACGGCCGCTTCGGCCATGCCTTCGGGCAGCCCGTCTTCATGGTCGGCGGCGTGTTTGAGATGACGGGGCTTGCGCGCAGCTACAAGATCTCGGCGTGGCAGGGACATGACAAGGCCTGGGGGCCGGCCTGCGAATTGAAGCTGGAGTTCAAGCAGACGCTGAAGCTCTCGGGCAGCCACTGCTCACCGGACGCCGCGCTCTGCAAGGCCGCCGCTCGCGTGGCGCCGGCCATTGCCGACGCCTACGGTCATCGAGGTCCAGCGCTTGACCCGCTCGCCTTCGCGCAGGGTCACAAGCCGCCGGCAGCCCTGGCGAAGCTGCTCGGCGACCAGTGGAACTCGGGAATGGAGCTACCCACTTTCGGCGCGAAGACGGCCGGCACGGTCAATCCTTTCTTCACCAGCTTCTCGAATTCCCAAGGCCCGGCGGGCCTTGCACTGTGGCTCGATGGCCGCTGGTGGCTCGGCGTCGTCGGCATCGCAGGCATCGGCTGGCGCGAGTCGACAACCTCGCTGCTGGCGGTCTATGCCGTGACGGACGACGGCCCGGTTCCGGCGGCAAGTTTCCAGGTGGAGAAGCTGCCCGCCGGCCCTGCGCAGGCCGAGTGGCGATAGGCGCGCTCTCCCGTTCTCGGCCCGGTCAGGCACGCCGATTGCCAGTCGCGGGGCCGGACGCTCCCCCGACGAAATGCAGTAAAAACGCGCCCATGACAAGTACGCCGCCCGAGCCCCTGTTGGCCGAATTGCGCAGTTCCACGCGCCCTCTGCATGACGACATCGAGCGGCTGCTGGCCTTGGAGGCTCCGATGGAACTGGGCCGTTACCAGGCCATCATCGGCGGCTTTCACAGCTTCCTGAGCCGCTGGGAGCAGGACCTGCTGGCGGCGCTGCCGCCGTCGCTGCAGGGCTGGTTCCAGGAACGCGGCCGGGCGCGCTTCGCGGCGGACGATCTCGGCTACCTGGCCTCGCTGGGCCTGCCGGCGGCTCGCCCTGCCTCGGCGGCGCAGCCGGACTTGCAGGACGCAGGCCTGGCCTCGGTCTTTGGGTCCATGTACGTGATCGAGGGCTCGGCCCTGGGGGGTCAGGTCATCACGCCGAAGCTGCAGCGCGACATGGGTCTGGAGCCGGGCCGCGGCGCCAGCTATTTCCACGGCTACGGCGGCCGTACCAGCGCGATGTGGCGCGAGTTCCGCCAGAAGGCCGTTGCCGAGGTCGGCGGCGAGCCGGCGGCGTTGCGCGCCGCGAGCGAGGCGGCGCAGGCCACTTTCGGTGCACTGATCGCCACCTTCCGCCCGCTGCTGGCATGAGCGACCCGCGCGCCCTGGCCGATTGCGCGAGCGAACCGATCCGCGTGCCCGGGGCGATACAGCCGCATGGATGGCTGCTGACAATCTCCGCGGCCAGCGGTGAGCCGGTGGCCTGGAGCGACAACTGGGCAGGCCTGGCCGACACCAAGGCGCTGCCGGCGGCGCTGGCTGCATTCGCCGCCAGCCTGAAGACGGGCGCCCAGGCCCTGGTCGATGGCGAAGGTGCGAGTTCGCTCGGCCTGCGCGCCTTCGGCGGCCACACGCTGCACATCACGGCCCATCGGGCGGGCAATACGATCCACATCGAGGCCGAGGCGCAGGGCGCCGATGCCGAGCCCGGCGCGCAGGCGCCGATCTACCGCCTGGCCCGCCACATGGTGCCGCAGATGCAGCGCACGGCCTCGGTCGGCGAGGTCTGCGGCGCGGTGGCGCAGGAGATGAAGCGGCTGACCGGCTTCGGCCGCTGCCTGATCTACCGCTTCGACGCGGACGGCCACGGCGAGGTACTGGCCGAATCGCTGGACGCCGGCTACCAGAGCTACCTCGGCCACCACTTCCCGGCGGCCGACATTCCCGCTCAGGCGCGCGCGCTGTACAGGCTCAACCACCTGCGCCTGATTCCCGATGCCAACTACGCGCCGGTGCCGGTGCGCTTCGCCGACGGCACGAGCGCGGCGCTCACGCTCGACCTGTCCCAGGTGCAGTTGCGCAGCGTCTCGCCGATCCACCTCGAATACATGCGCAACATGGGCACGCTGGCCTCGATGTCGGTGTCGATCATCGTGCGCGGCGAGCTGTGGGGCCTGGTGTCCTGCCACAACCATGAGCCGGCTGGCCTGGCCTACCAGACCCGCATGGCCTGCGAGCACCTGGGGCAGTTGCTGTCGCTGCAGATCGAGGCCAAGGAGGAGAACGAGCAGGTCAGCGAGCAGCTGCGGCTGCGCCAGCTGACGCTGGCCATGGTGGCCCACCTGGCCGACAGCGACGCGACACTGCAGCGCCTGGTCGACGAGCCGGGCCCACTGCTGCGCATGGGCCTGGCCAGCGGCGCGGCGGTGATCCTGAACGACCGCTGCTGGACCGTCGGCGACACGCCCGACGAGGCGGCGCTGCTGCGCCTGGGCGAATGGCTGGCGCCGCGCATCGATGAAACGCTGAACACCGACCGCCTGCCCGAAGACGCGCCCGAACTGGGCATCGACCCCGCCGTGGCCGCCGGCCTGCTGGCCATCTCGATCTCCAAGCTGCATCGCCACTACCTCGTCTGGTTCCGGCCGGAGATCGTGCAGACGATCACCTGGGCCGGCGATCCGCGCAAGGTCGAGGGGCCGGGCGACGGCAGGCTGCATCCGCGGCGCAGCTTCGCCGGCTGGGTGGAGCATGTGCGCGGGCGCTCGGCGCCCTGGAGCGTGGCGACCGTGCATGCCGCGCTGGAACTGCGCCATGCGCTGATCGGCGTGGTGCTGCGGCGCGCGGAGGAGATGGCCGAGGTCGCCGCCGAACTGGGCCGGGTCAACAAGGAGCTGGAGGCCTTCTCGTACACCGTGTCGCACGACCTGCGCGCACCGATGCGCCACATCGCCGGCTTCGTGGAACTGGTGCTGGAGACCGAGGGCGCCAGCCTCACCGACCGGGCGCGCCGCTACCTGAACCACGTCAAGGAAGCATCCGCGCACGCCGGGCTGCTGGTCGACGCGCTGCTCGATTTCTCCCGCATGGGCCGCTCGGCGCTGAAGTGCGCGGAGCTCGACATGGAGCCGCTGATCGCCGCGCTCGTCGCCGAGCAGGACGGCGCGCGTCGCGACGGCCGCATCGAGTGGACGATCGGCCACCCGCTGCCCCGGCTGTTCGCCGATCCGGTGCTGATCCAGGTCGCCCTGCGCAACCTGATCGGCAATGCCGTCAAGTACAGCCGCACGCGGCCCGTGGCGCGCATCGGCATCGAGCCGATCGAGGACCCGCGCGGCGTGGGCCTGGCCATCAGCGACAACGGCGTAGGCTTCCAGATGAAGTACGCCAACAAGCTGTTCGGCGTGTTCCAGCGCCTGCATCGCAGCGAGGCCTTCGAGGGCACGGGCATCGGCCTGGCCAGCGTGCGCCGCATCGTGGAGCGCCACGGCGGTGTCGTGGAGGCCTTCGGCGAACTCGACAAGGGCGCAAAATTCAGCTTCCTGCTGCCGCGGCGCGACAGCAGCGATGCCGTCCTTCCCCCGCAACCTGCCACCTGACGCCATGCTCAAGCCCATCCTGCTCGTCGAAGACGATGCACGCGACCTCGAACTGACCCTGGTCGCGCTGGAACGAAGCCAGCTTGCCAACGAAGTGATCATCGTGCGAGACGGCGCCGAAGCCCTGGACTACCTCAACCGCGAAGGCATCCACGCCGGGCGCAGCGAAGGCAATCCCTGCGTGGTGCTGCTGGACCTGAAGCTGCCCAAGGTGAACGGCCTGGAGGTGCTGCGCGCGGTGCGCAACACCGAGAAGCTCAAGAGCCTGCCCGTCGTGATGCTGACCTCCTCGCAGGCCGAATCGGACGTGGTGCAGAGCTACGAGCTGGGCGTCAACGCCTACGTCGTGAAGCCGGTGGAGTTCAAGCAGTTCGTCGCCGCCATCGCCGACCTCGGCATCTTCTGGGCCGTGCTCAACGAGCCGCCGCCGGGCTCGCTGCGCACGCACCGCCGCTATGAGTGAGGCGATGGCCGCCCCGGCACTCCGGCCCTCGCCGCTGGACATGCTGCTGCTCGAGGACTCGGCTCTCGACGCCGAGCTGCTGCGCGCGCACCTGGCGATCAGCTTCCCGCAGGCGCAACTCACCTGGGTGACCGACGCCGCCGGCTTCAGCAGCGAACTGGCGGCACGCCGCTTCGACCTGATCCTGTCGGACTTCCAGCTCCCCGACTACAACGGCGGCGAGGCGCTGGACCATGCGCGCCGGGTGGCGCCGCAGACGCCGTTCATCTTCCTCTCCGGCGTGATCGGCGAGGAGAACGCGGTGGAGCTGCTCAAGCGCGGCGCCACCGACTACATCATGAAGGGCCGGCTGGCCCGGCTGCCGCTGGTGATCGAGCGGGCGCTGCGCGAGGTGGACCAGCGCGCCGCCGAACTGCGGGCGCAGGAAGCGCTGCGCCAGGCCAAGGATGAGGCCGAGCGCACCAACGCGCTGAAGGACCAGTTCCTCGCCATCGTGTCGCACGAACTGCGCTCGCCGCTGAGCGCCATCCAGGGCTGGGCCGAGCTGCTGGCGCTGCGCGCCAACGGCGACGGGTTGATGGAGAAGGCGTCTGCCGTCATCAAGCGCAATGCGCTGCTGCAGACGCGGATGATCGACGACCTGCTCGACATGACCGCGGTGGTGGCCGGCAAGCTGGCGCTGCAATGCGAGACGCTGGACCTGTCGGCGCTGGCCGAGGCGGAGATCGCCACCCATCAGCAGGAAGCGCAGGCACGCGACATCCGGCTCGGCGGCGAATACACGGCCGCCGCCTGGGTCAGCGGCGACGGCCAGCGCCTGGCCCAGGTGATCGGCAAGCTGGTCGGCAACGCGCTGAAATTCAGCAACGCGCAAGGGCAGATCCTGGTGCGCATCCAGCAGGACGGCGGCGAGGTGGCCCTCGTCGTCGAGGACTTCGGCCGCGGCATCTCCGCGGACTTCCTGCCTCACGTGTTCGACCGGCTGCGCCAGGAAGACAGCTCGCGCACGCGCAGCGCCGGCGGCCTGGGCCTGGGCCTGGCCATCGCCGACGCCGTGGTCCGCCTGCACGGCGGGCGCATCAGCGCCAGCAGCGAGGGCGTGGACCGCGGCGCCCGCTTCGAGGTGAGGCTGCCGGCCGTGGCTGCACCGGCGGTGCAGCCGAACGGGCATCGCGCGCCGGACGACGAGGGCATCGCCGACCTGAGTGGCCTGCACGTGCTGCTGGTCGATGACGAGCGGGACGCCCGCGACGTCGGCCGCGCCACGCTGGAGTCGCTGGGTGCAGCTGTGACCGTGGCGGCCAGCACGCAGGAGGCCTTGGCCGAGCTGTCGAAGCAGGACTTCGATGTGCTGGTCTCGGACCTGGGCATGCCCGGCCAGGACGGCCTCAGCCTGGTCCGTGCCCTGCGCGCCGGCGGCCACCAGCCCGGCTTGCCGGCCGTCGCGCTGACCGCCTTCGCCATGCTGCCGGACCGCCGCGCCGCGCTGGACGCGGGCTTTGACGGCCACGTCACCAAGCCGATCGATCGCAAGGCCCTCGGCGACGCCGTGCGGGCCGCATTGCGCACCGCGACCCCGAAATGAGCGCCGACGACAGGAGCAGGACGACCATGTCCGAAAAACAAGAACAACAACAGGTCACGCTCGACAACTGCGCGCGCGAGCCGATCCACATCCCGGGCTCGATCCAGCCGCACGGCGCGCTGCTCGCCTTCGACCGGCTCGGCCGGCTCGTCTGCATGAGCGCCAATGCGGCGGAGATGCTGGGGCTGCCGCTCGCCCTTGGCCGTGTGCTGCGGCCGGAGGAGATCAGCCGCGAGCCCGAGGCCCAGCGCATCATCGGCCAGGCCGTGGCGGGGCTCGGCAGCGGCGAAGCGATGCCGGAGGCCTGCGAACTGAGCCTGAACGGCCAGCGCTTCGATCTGGTCGTGCATGCGAGCCAGTCGCTGTGCCTGTGCGAGTTCGAGCAGCGCGGCATCGAGGCGGACCGCCTGAGCAGCTTCGCGCTGCTGGCCTACCGCTCGATGGACAAGCTCAAGCGGCAGACCTCGATCGACCGGCTGCTGGAGGTGGCGGTGGCCGAGGTGCGGGCGATGAGCGGCTTCGACCGCGTCATGGCCTACCGCTTCCGCCACGACGACAGCGGCGACGTGGTCGCCGAGGCGCTGCACGAGGACCTGGAGCCCTACCTCGGCCGGCGCTATCCGGCCAGCGACATCCCGGCGCAGGCTCGGCGCCTGTATGTGCTCAACACGCTCCGGGCGATCGCCAACGTCGCTTACCGGCCGGTGCCCCTGCTGGCCGACGTGGGCCAGACCGAACCGGTGGACCTCAGCCACAGCGTGCTGCGCAGCGTGTCGCCGATCCACATCGAGTACCTGTCGAACATGGGCGTCGGCGCGTCGATGAGCGTCTCCATCGTCGTCGGCGGCCGGCTCTGGGGCATGCTCGCCTGCCACCACATGAAGCCCTTGCTGGTGCCCTATTCGATCCGCATGGCGATGGACGTGATGGCCCAGCTGATCGCCGCCTCGGTGCAGTCGATCACGGCGCGCGAGCAGGAGGCGGCGATGGGCCGCGCGGCGCTGCTGCGCACCGACATCGCGGCCCAGATCGCCCAGGGCCACGAAGCCGCCGACGTGCTCATCCGCGAGGCGGCGGCCCTGAGCGCCAGCCTGGAGGCGGACGCGCTGTTCGTCGGCATCGACGGGCGCGTGCGCTGCTACGGGAGCATCGACGAACGCTGGGCCGCGGCGCTCGTCGCCCAGTTGCAGGCGGGGCCGGATTCACTGGTACACCTGAACCGCGTGGAGGACCTGCCCGCCACCCGTGGCGAGCGCCACTGCGGCGCGCTGGGCCTGCGCTTCGACGAGCCGCGCGCCGGCTGGCTGGTGCTGCTGCGGCGCGAGCAGATCGAGACCATCCGCTGGGGCGGCAAGCCCGAGAAGGAGATCGCACACGGCCCGCTGGGCCCGCGCCTGACGCCGCGCGGCTCGTTCGCCGAATGGAAGGAAACGGTGCGCGGCACCGCGATCCCCTGGGCCGCGCACCAACTGGAAAGCGCATCGCTGCTGCTCGACGCGGTGAGCCGCGCGCACGCCGGCCGCGTGCTGGAGGTGGACCGCCTGCGCTCGCAGCTCTGGGCCGTGCTTGGGCACGATCTGCGCGACCCGCTGAATACGCTCAGCGTGGCCTCCTACGCGCTGGACCAGCAGAAGTCGCCGACCCGGCTCAACGCGATCATCCGCAACTCGACCAACCGGATGGCGCGCCTGCTGCGCGACCTGCAGGACATCACGCGCATCCAGAACGGCCTGGGCCTCGCGATGGACACCGAGGAGACCGACCTGGCCGCGCTGCTGACCCAGTTGCTCAACGAACAGCGCCTGACCTACCCGGACGTGCGGCTGGAAGCCACCATTCCGCCCGCCCTGCCCGCCCGGCTCGATCCGATGCGCTTCCTGCAGGTCGCCACCAACCTGCTGAGCAACGCGCGCCACCACGGCCAGGGGCTCGTCACGATCGAATTGACCGGCACGGACGAACACGCCCGGCTGCGCGTCGGCAATCCGGCCGAGCCCATCGCGGAAGAACTGGTGGCCGGGCTCTTCGATCCGTTCAAGCGCCGCTCGATGGAGAATTCGCGCAACCCGGGCAGCATGGGCCTGGGCCTCTACATCGTCCACCAGATCGCCAAGGCGCAGGGCGGCTCCATCACCTACGATGCCCGCGACGGCATGGTCCTCTTCGAATTGCAGGTTCCCCTGATCCAGGTCTCGACCCCCGATGAACATGATGGAAACTGACGACGCAAGAATCGTCGTCGTCGACGACGTGGCCGATACGGCCGAGGTGCTGGCGATGATCCTGGAGTCCGCCGGCTACGAGGTGCGCACCGCGCTGAATGGCGAGGCGGCGCTGGACCTGGTGGCGGACTTCCAGCCGCTGTGCGTGCTGATGGACATCAACATGCCCGGCCTCGGCGGCCACGAACTCTGCCAGGCGCTGCGGGACCGCTACGGCGACGATCTCGTGCTGATTGCGGTGACCGGCGCCGGCCACGTCGACGACCGCGTCGGCGCCAGCTTCGCCCGCTTCGATCACTACCTGCGCAAGCCGGTGGACATCAAGCTGCTGAGGCAGTTGCTCCCGCCGCTGCAGTGATCAGCGGCCGCTCGCGGCCTTCCGGACCTTCTTCTCTTCGTAGGACATGGCGTCGGCCAGCTCGATGAGCTGATCGAAGGTCTTGTCGCCGTTCGTGGAGGCATAGCCGATCGACGCACCCACCTTCACCGGGGTCGAGTCCAGCAGGATCGGCTCGCCGATCGCCTGGCGCAGGCGGGTGCGGATTTCTTCCAGCCGCCCGGTGTCGTCCAGGCCCGGGAAGAGCACGACGAACTCGTCGCCGCCGGTGCGCACGGCCAGGTCGCCGTTGCGGCACAGCTGCCTCAGTCGCTTCGCCACCGCCTTGAGCACCTGGTCGCCCGCGGCATGCCCGTAGCGATCATTGATGGGCTTGAAATCGTCCAGATCGAAGACCAGCACGCCGAAGGGCTGGGCCCGGAGCTTCTGGACGCGCTTCTGCAGCGCGCGGCGATTGGCCAGGCCCGTCAGCGCATCGGAGTTCGCCGACTTCGCGAGATCGGTCATGTCCTCGTCGCCGGCGCGGACCAGCCTGCGCGAGTAGACGACCGTTCCGAAGATGAAGGACAGGAAGACGGCGCCGAGTCCCGTCGACCAGCCTTTCAGGGAAGCGAGTTCGCGGTCGGCGTTCGTCTGCCGCGCCTTCAGCAGCGCCCGCTCTTCCAGCTGCATCTCATCCATGAACTGGCGCAGGCGTCGGGCGCCATCCACCGTGATCCGCTCACCGAGCAGGCGCTGCAGCGCCGGGCCACCTTCGCGCTCGCCCGTGGCCGCCGAAGAGACGTACCAGGCGGCGACGGCGCGCACCTCGACGCTGACCTCGGCAGCCCGCGCGGCCTGGGCGCGGTTGTCCTGCACCAGGGTCTCCAGCCGCTGGGCCGCCTGGACGGCTTCGTCGGCCGCGGTGCGGGTGCGATCAAGCAGATCCGGCTTCGGCACCAGCGCATAGTCCCGCAGCGCAATGCCACCCCTCAGCATGGTGACACGCACCTGGTCGAGTTCCGCCAGCACGGCGTGCGTGTGCTCGACCCAGTCGTCGGCCGCCTCGTAGGAGCGCGCGTTCGCGACCAGGATGCTGCCGAGCGAAACGACGAGCACGAGAGCCACCGTCTGCGTGACACGCAGGACTCTCGCAATACGACGGAGGACGGGGTGGTTCGGTCGAGCCAAGATCGCGAACATCTTGAAAAAACCTGCGAATCGTAGCGTCAGACCAGCGCCTCGATCTGCAGCTTTTGCGCCGCCACGCGCACGGCTTCGTCAAGCGCGCGCTGGACGCGGGCATCGAGATGCGGCAGGACCGCCAGCGCCGGTGCAGCGATGCGGCCGGCGGCGGCGTCGAGGCCGGCCAGCGACGCATCGAGCGCCTTCGACGCCTCCGCCATCGCCGCCGCGAAGCCCGGCACCCCCTGCTCGCTCGCATGCAGGGTCAGGCTCAACCGCAGGTTCGACAGGTGCGACATCAGTCCATAGGCCGCCGACAGCCACAGCGTCAATTGCGGCACCGGCACGCGCACATCCTCCGGCTCCGACAGGCTGCGCGTACGAATCGCGCTGACCGCGCGCAACGCGTCGTACGCTCGCTGGCGCGCGAAGCGGGGCGCGCTGGGTCCATCGGCTTCGCGCAGCGCCGTGGCCTCCGCCGCGTAGGCGCGCAGCGCCACCGTGGCCTGCTGCAGCACGGCCGGCAGGTTCCTGCGTTCCCAGATCGGCAGCACGTAGGTGGCGGCCCAGCCGAGCAGCGCACCGGCGATGGTGTCGCCGAAGCGCTCCAAGGTGCTGAAGCCGCCGTCCGGCACGGCCAGGTGCGCCTGCAGCACGGCCATCACCGCGGCGGCGCCGGCGGTCACCGCATAGCGCACCGGGAAGAACGCATGCGCGATGCCGGAGGCGATGAGGAAGCTGCCCGAGAGGAACAGCGCCGAGGGCGACACCGCCGTCAGCGCCAGCACCGCCACGCAGCCGGCCAAGGTGCCGAGCACGCGCGCATTGCGGCGCAGCAAGGTCTGCGCGAGGCTGCCCTGCATCACGGCGACGATGGTCAGCACGATCCACTGCGGGTGCAGCGTCCACGCGAGAGCCTGGGCGACGGCATAGCCCAGCGCGGCCGTCACCGCCGTACGCGCCGCGTGGCGGAACACCGGTGTGCCGGGATGCAGGTTGGCCGCCACCGAGGACCACAGCCATTCGTCGGGCGAGATGTAGCGGCGCAGGTCGGCGCGCTTGCATGTCAGATGCACCGCCTCGGCCGGATCGAGCAGGCGCTCGATCGCCCGCAGCAGCTCCAGCTGGCTGCGCAGCAGCGCGTTGCAGCGCTCGGCGCCGGTGCTTTGCGCGAGTTCGTCCAGCGGCTTCTGCAGCGCGGCCTCGGCCGCCGGGTCGGGCCGGAAGGCCGAGCCGGTGTGCAGTGCCATGGCCGCCGCGCGCAGCGCCGCGGCGATGCCGTCCAGCACATCGGCACTCAGCTCGGCCTCGCGTTCGGTCGTGAGCTGGGCCGGCGCTTCCTTGCTGGCCATGGCTAGGTCGCGCAGGTCCGTCAGGTGCAGGAGCAGCGCGGTCTCGCGGCGGGCGCTGGGGCCGCGGTCGTTGGCGAAGACGAGGTCGCGCGCGACCTGGAAGCGGTCGGCCAGGGCGGTCTCCTCATCGAGCACGCCCGACTGCCAGATCAGCTCGCTCGGCCGGCGCAACTGCGCCGCGATCGCGGCGACCAGCCGGGCCTCGCCCTCGGCCGTCGCCGCCAGCGAAAAGTTGCGCCAGGTCGGCTGCAGCAGCCAGGCGGTGACAACGGCCCAGAGCCAGTAGCCCGCCGAGCCGACGAGCCCCCAGGCAACATGGTCCCAGCGCAGCGGCTCCGAGGCGGGCAGCGACATCGCGAACACCAGCGACAGCGCGGCGGCGAAGGCGCCGGTGCCCGCCTTGGGCCCCCAGGACAGCATCAGCATCGCGGCGAAGACGATCAGCGCCGCCGCGGGAATCTGCAGCGCGTCGAAGGGTCGCGCGGCGAGGAACAGCACGCTCGCCAAGGTGCTCGCGACGCTGGCGACGAACACCCGGCGGGCAACCCGCGCGGTGGTCGTCACCACGTCGGCGAGGCTGGCGCAGACGGCGGTGGCGATCGCCGTCTGCGCTGCCGCCGCACCCGCGACGAAGCCGATCGAGAGCTGCACCAGCGCCAGCCCCAAGGTGACGGTGATGCCGTTGACGATCCAGGCTGGCATGCGGCGCAGAACGATGGTCGGTGTCATGTCGGCCCTCTTCCTGTTGTGCCGCGGATGGTAGAGGCTCTCAGGCCCGCAGCAACTCCACCTGCCGGCTCGTCAGCAGCGGCACGATGCGCGCTGCCACCAGCTCCCGGTAGTGCAGCGACTGGCGGTGCGCCTCGATCGCCGCCTCGTCGCGGTAGCGCTCCACCAGCAGCAGCGAACCCGGCTCGTCGATGCTGCGGAACACCTCGTAGCCGAGGCAGCCGGGCTCCGCCAGCGACTGCTGGCGCACGGTGGCCGCCAGCTTCAGCACCTCGGCCACGGTGGCCTCGGGCATCTGCCAGCGGGCCAGCACCGTGATGGCGCTGGCGGCGCTCATTGGCGGACCTCGTTCAGCGCGGCCACCACGGCTTCGGCCATCGGGCCGCCGGAGGCCGGGTTCTGGCCGGTGATCAGGCGGCCGTCGACGACCACCTTGGCCTGCCACACGTCGGTGGACGAATACTCGGCACCGGCGGCGCGCAGCGCGTCTTCCAGCAGGAAAGGCACGTCGGCCTTGGCGTAGCCCTCTTCCTCAGCGTTCGAGAAGGAGGTGAGCTTGCGGCCCTGGATCAGCGGCGTGCCGTCGTCGAGGTTCACGCCCAGCAGCGCGACCGGGCCATGGCAGACGGCCGAGACGATCTTGCCGCCGTTCCAGGCGCGCAGCACGGCGGCCTTGACGTCAGGGTCGGTCGCGATGTCCACCATCGGGCCGAGGCCGCCGGGGAAGAAGATCGCGTCGTAGTCCAGCACGTCCACCTCGGACAGCTTGCGGCTGTGGGCCATGCGGCGGATCGCGGCGCTCTTGCTGAAGGCCACTTGCGAGGGGTCGTTCGCGTCGTAGCCGTCGAAGGGCGGGTTGCCGCCCAGCGGCGAGGCGAACTCGACGGCGATGCCGGCTTCGTCGAACACCTCGTACGGGTGGGCGACCTCGGGATAGAAGTAGCCGGTGGCGCGGTGGTTCGGGCCGATCTCGGCGGCGTTTGTCAAAACAAACAGTACATGCTTGACGCTCATGATGAAATCTCCTTCGGGTTGGGTTGCGGTCCGCCTATCGAAGTTCACTGCGAATTGATCTGCGGTGAAGTGAACTTTAGGGAGCGGGACTCCATCCCGGTAGCCAGCGCGAGCTTGACGCATTGGCTCGTAGGATTTGACAATCGAGTGCATGGACATCAACGCCAGCATCCTCGACGACCTGCGTGCGATGGCGATCTTTGCCGCCGTCGTGCGGCAGGGCAGCTTCGCCGCCGCGGCCCGCTCGCTGGGGCTGACGCGCGCCGTCGTCAGCCATCACATCCGCGCGCTGGAGACCAAGCTGGGCGTGCCGCTGGCCCAGCGCAGCACGCGCAGCTTCAGCCTCACGCCGGCCGGCCAGGCCTTCCGCGTCCACTGCGAACGGCTGCTGGACGAGGCGGTGGACGGCATCCGCAGCATGGAGCTGATCCGCGCGGAGCCGCGCGGCGAGGTACGGCTGACCTGCTCGCACCACTTCGGCACCAAGCGCATCCTGCCGGCGCTGGTGGCCTTCCGGCGGCGCTACCCGGCCGTGCGGCTGCACGTGGCCATGTCGGATTCGAACGTGGACATCGTCCAGCACGGCGTGGAGCTGGCCGTGCGGGCCGGCCCGCTGGCCGATTCATCGCTGGTGGCGCGGCGCCTGCTGCTGGAGCCGACCTTGCTCTGCGCCGCGCCGGCCTACCTGCGCCAGCGCGGGGCGCCGGCCTCGGTGGACGAGCTGGCCGCGCACCGCTGGATCGTCTATCCGCCCAGCCAGAAGTCGGCCACGGTGCTGGCCCATGGCGCGAAGGTGGAGATCCCGGTGCAGGGCGACATCGTCACCGACAGCGCCGCCTCGCGCCTGGCCTTCGTGCTGGCCGGCGACGGCATCGCGCGGCTGCCGGCCTACGATGCGGCCTCGCTGATCGCCTCGGGCGAACTGGTGCGGGTGCTGCCGGAGGTGGAAACGGCGCCGCTGGAGATCTTCCTCGTGCACTCCAAGCGCATCGGCCCGAGCGCGCGGCTGCTGCGCGACTACCTGCTGGATGACGCGGCGAGCGAGGATCTCGCTGCCGCGTGATTCAGTTCGTCAATGCACCTGCGCGGCCATCGTGCAGACGAAGTTGCCGAGCGCCGTGTCCGAGGCGGTCGGCGTGAAACCCGTCGTCAACACGTTGGAAGCCGAGGCGCTGCTGACCAGCGAGGTCTTGGCCGACGCACGCAGGAAGCGCTGGTTCACGGCCTTGGTGGCCGCGGCCGTCACGGCGCAGACGAAGCCCGCGTGCGTGCCGTAGCGCTCCTCCAGCGAGGGCCGCGGATCGCTGTTGGCCACCCGCGTCGCCTTGGTCGCCGCGAACGGCCAGTAGGACCCCGAGAGCGTGCACTGCTGGCCCGCGTAGATGCCGGACTTCGTGATGTTCCAGCCCGAGTAGGTGCCCAGCGGCGCCTGCAGGTTGACCGACGGCACGCCCACCTGCTCGTTGCCGTCGGTGTTCACGCGCGGCACGAGCGTGGGCAGCACGGCCTTCACCGTCGGCGGCTGGATGCTCATGATGCCGGACTGGTTCGAGTAGTCGACGCCGGGCCCGAAGTCATAGGACATCGCCGGCCAGAGCTTGTCGCCGCCGTACGGGTAGCCCGGGATGTTCGGGAAGCCGACGCTGGCCTGCGTCGCCTCCACCAGTTGGCCCTGGCTCAGCTTCGGATAGACGCTGGGCGGCATCGCCGTGCCGTTCATGATGAAGTCGATGAAGTCGTCCTGCAGCGCGTTGTAGGTGTCCGAGGACGGGTTCGGGTTGGACGGGTAGATGCAGCTGCCCGACACGCTCGGGGCGGCGTTGTAGGTGAAGCCGCCGCCACCGCCGCCGTGGGTCACGCCCGGGCTGTAGTAGCGGTAGACGTTCGGGGGCAGCGGGATGTCTTCCTGGGCCGTGTAGCCGACCAGGTCGGGCGACATCTTCTCGGCGTACATCTCCAGCGAGCCGAAGGTCTCCATCACGGCCGGGCAGGTGTTGGTGGCGTTGCAGCGGGTGAGGATGCCCTTGGCCGGCAGGTTGCGCGCGCGGTCCGGGTAGTCCGCCCACCAGACCGGCGCTTCGTCACCCATCATGTAGAGGTTGGTGATCACGTCCGGCAGCGCGAAGCGCGTGTTCATGAACAGCATCCGGCCGTCGATCTGCGCCCAGGCGCCGTCCACGACCTTGTTGCCCGACTCGTCCTGGTTGAAGCCGTAGAAGATCGAGCCGCGGATGAAGGAGGCCGACTGCGAGGAGCCCACGCTGATGGCCTTGGTGATGCGGTTCGCCACCGGGTTGGCCGTACCGGTCGAATCGGCCGCACTGTGGCGGAAGAACGAGATCGCGTCCCGCGCCGCCGCGTAGCCCACGCCCAGCACCAGCGGGTTCACCGCGGTGAAGACCATCTCGTAGAGCAGGTTGGAATTGAAGCCGTTCCTCAGGCACACGCGGGTCGGGTCCGGCGTGCCGGGAAACGGCACGGTGCGGCAATCGGCCCAGGCCCAGTCGACACCCAGGGTCAGCGGCGTCTTCGGGCCGTCCACGCCGGTCGTCGTCTGCGAGGCCAGGCTCCACAGCGTGGACTGGGTCGGGTCCGTCATGCTGTTGGGCTTGTAGGGCACGGCGGTGTTGTAGATCACCATCTGCGCCGTCGAGCCGGTAGCGTTGGCGATGTGGCCGTAGACCTGGCCGGTGATCGCCGTGCCGTCCTTGTTGACGGCCACCGGCACCTGGATGACCTGGCTGCTGCCGGTGTACGGCGCGTTGAGGTTGGTGCAGGGATAGGCCGTCGTGCAGCTCGACAGCAGGTCGCCCTGCCAGCCGGACTCCAGGTAGACGGCACCGGCAACGATCGAACCCGCGCCCGGGATCGCGTTGCCGCCGCGGTTGGACACCTCGTAGAACATCAGGCCGCTGGCCTGCGTCACGTCGGTCGGCGCCGTGAGCTGAAACGTCGAGACATAGGGCACCTTGCCGTGCGCATTGAGCGGCGCCAGCTGGATGTCCTGGATGATCGCGTTGTGCACGTCGGCCGGGTCAAGCTCGCCGAAGATCCGCCCCTTGTAGGCGGTGTACGGGATCGGCGCCCCATTGACCGCGCTCGACGAATCGATCACGACCTGCGTCACCGCCGCCTGGCTCGCCGCGCCCCAGCCCAGCAGGGTACCGAACAGGGCGAGGAGCCTGAACTTCGGCCCACTTTTGCCTCGAAAGAAGAAAGCCAGCAGCACCAGCGCCACGACGAGCATGCTGCGCGACGAAGGCTCAGGCACGCTGGAGACCAGCGGCGCATCGCAGCCCGCCAAGGTGCTGCCCATGCAGGCCAGGTGGTTGCCCTGCGCGTCGGTCAGCTCCACGACGAAGGACTGCGGCAGGGTCGGGTCGGTGAAGCTCGGGTCGAAGCTGAAGGTTTGCGAGCTTCCCGCTGCGATGCCCTTGCCCGCGCTGCTGTCGGTCAGCGCATAGCAGAAGCCGGTGCCGAAGCTGTAGCCCGAGTTGCCCTGGCAGTTCAGGTCGTCGGTGCCGAAGAAGAAGGCCTCGGCGCTCCAGCCCGGGCGGTCCGTGCCGGCGTAGGCACCGAGCCCGGTGACCAGCAGCGCCGTCACCTCGAAGCTGCTGCTGTTGTTGGTGATCGTGAACTGCCCGTCGCCGCTGGCCGGAATGATCTCGCTGAGCGTGAACTGGGGCGACGGGTCGGCGGCGAAGGCCACCGGTGCCGCACAACACAAGCCCAGGCCCAGCGCGATGCCGGCCAGCCATGAACGAACGGGTCCTCGGGATGACTGCGGCGATGTCGTTGCGGCCGCACGCACTTTGAACGGAATTCCCACGTTGTCTCCTGTACTGTGTTGAAGGCCGTCGCGCCTGTTCAGAACCAGGACCAAGGCAGCCTTTGTTGTTCTCCCTGCCTGTCTTCTTGGAAAGTCGATACCGTGTCTCGCCGACCTCTCACGAGGCCGAGCGACACCGCTGGACGCCGGTGTGCGCGGAGCTTAGGAGCGGGCCCGAAGCAGCATCAATCAACGTGCCGCAACGATCATTTCAAGGCCCGTAACGATTGCGAAGATTCCGCCCGACTTCGATACGCCAATCGCCCAGAAGGCCGATGAACACGCCAACGCGGTCGATTTCGGCGTGCCCGGTCGAGTCGGAAGAACACGTCTTTGCGTGGCTTTGCAATGCTTTGCGAATTGGAGCGCCCACCACCACTGCTTCGCCGAGCAAAACCAGCGGTCGTTCGCCTCGGGATGTGGGCGGAGGCGGCCACGGAAGTAAAGGGGGAGCCCGCGAAGCGGGCGGGGGACATGGAGTGGACGCTTCCGCCCGCAGCCCGAGGCTCCGCCGAACCGACGCGAATGCAGCCTCGTCCGTACCTCGAAGCAGGTGGTGCAACGCCGTCCCACGGCCGTGACGGCGTTGACATAATGGCAACAACCTACCCCGGCCCGCCCGGCGCCGCTCCGCACATGGTTTCTCTGTCCGGCCAACTGTTGCGACGCGTGTTCACGTGGTACGCCGTGCTGGTACTGCTGGCCGCCGGGGTGCAGGCGACGCTGGAGTACCGCGCGGTGCGGGAGAGCATTACCCGGGACCTGGAGAACCTCCAGTATTCGTTCACGCCCGGGTTCCAGCAGGCGCTGTGGAACTTCGACGACCCGATGGCGCAGACCCTGACCAAGGGGCTGACGCGGTTCACGGTGGCCAGTGGTGTCTCGGTAACGCGGGTGGACGGCTCGCTGCTGATCCGCGAGGGCAAGGTCCCCACGCAGGACACGTCGACCTTGCCCTTCTGGAAGCGGCCGGAGGTCTTCGTCATCCCCCTGCGCGGGCTGGACAGGGACGAGCCCGATGCGCTGATCGGGCAGGTCACGGTCTACACGGCCTTCTCCGTGATCTCCGACCGCCTGAAGACCAGCCTGATCGCGATGGCCCTGAACGGCCTGCTGGTGGGCACGGGCCTGTGGGTGGCGGTCTACCTCGTCGTCAAGCGCCGGCTCACCCGGCCGCTGACGGGCCTGGCCGCCTCCATCGCCCGCCTCGACATGGACGGCGACGCCGACCACCACCGGCCCATCGACTACCCCGACCGGGACGAACTGGGCCTGCTGGTGAGCACATTCAACGAGGTCTGGGGCCGCCTGCTGCAATCCAAGGCCTCGCTCAACCAGGCCAACCAGACGCTGGAGGCCACGGTGGCCAGCCGCACCGCCGAGCTGCGCGCCACGGTGCAGGAATCGGGCGCACGCGCCGAGGCCCTGGCGAGACGGGAGCAGGAGCTGCGCCACATCCTCGAGAACAGCCCGATCGCGGTGCGCATCGTGGGCTGGGCGGACAAGAAGATGGTCTTCGCCAACGCGCGCTTCCACGACATGTTCCAGATGTCGGGCGACGACGGCTACGCCAACGACATCTACCGCCATGCCGCCGATTTCGACAGGATCTCGGTCGAGCTCGAAAGCGAGCAGCGCGCCAGCGCGCCGCGGATGCTGGAGCTGCGGGATGCCCACGGCCAGTCGATCTGGGCCATGGTGTCCGTGGTCCGGCTGACCTATGGCGGCAAGGAATGTTCGCTGGGCTGGTTCTACGACGTGACCGAACTGCGCGAGGCGCGCGAGGCTGCGGAGTCCGCGGCGCAGGCCAAGTCGGATTTCCTGGCCAATATGAGCCACGAGATCCGCACGCCGATGAACGGCATCCTGGGCCTGAGCCGCATGATGCTCAAGACCGAGCTGGACCTGCGCCAGCGCGATCACATGAAGAAGATCCGGGCCTCGGGCGACCACCTGCTGGGCATCATCAACGACATCCTGGATTTCTCGAAGATCGAGGCCGGCAAGCTGGACATCGAAGCGGTCGAGTTCTCGATCGACCAATTGCTGCAGGACATCGCCGACATGATGGCCGAGAAGGTCCAGGCCAAGGGCCTGCAGTTCGTCGTGGACGTGGACGCCAGCGTGCCCAAGGTGCTGGTCGGCGATCCGCTGCGTTTCCGGCAGATCCTGATCAACTACTGCAACAACGCGATCAAGTTCACCGAGCAGGGGCGCATCACCGTGGTCGTGCGCGGCGAGACGCAGACCAGCAGCCATGTCGCGATCCGCTGCACCGTGGTCGACACCGGCATCGGCATGAGCCAGGAGCAGCAGGGCCGCCTGTTCCAGAGCTTCTCGCAGGTGGACGCCTCGATCACCCGCAAGTACGGCGGCACGGGCCTGGGCCTGGCGATCGCCAAGCGCCTGGCGGGCCTGATGGGCGGCACGGTGGGCATCCAGTCCAGCCCCGACGTGGGCAGCCGCTTCTGGTTCACGGCCATGCTGGGCATTCCGGAACGCACGGCGCAGGCCGGCGAGCCGCCGCCCGACCGGCTGCTGCTGCTCGCGCCGCAGGCCCATGCGGAGATGCCGTTCTGGACGCGCAACCTGGGGCTGGCCTGGGAGTGGGCGCAGCGGCCGGACGATCACCTGGAGGACTACGCCGTGGTGGTCGTCGATCAGTCGCTCTGCGACGAATCGCTGCGGGCCAAGCTGCAGCGCCCGGCCGATGCCCATGACTGGCCGGCCGTGCTGGTGATGGGGCCGGATGGAGATGAAGTCCCCGAGCCCTTCGACGGCGCGCTGCAGGCGCCGGTGGACGCCAGCCGCTTCCATGACGAACTGATGCGCCTGCGCCATCGCTGGCAGCACGTGCCGGACGACGACACGGACACCGGCGACGACGTAGAGCAGGTCCGGGCCCTGGCGGGCGCCCGCGTCCTGCTCGTCGAAGACAACGAGATCAACCAGGAGGTGGCCTGCGAGATGCTGCGCAGCGCGGGCTTCGTCGTCGAGGTCGCCGATGACGGCCAGGCGGCACTGGACCGGCTGGACAGCGCCGAGTTCGACGTCGTGCTGATGGACATGCAGATGCCGGTGATGGATGGCATCTGCGCCACGGAGCTGATCCGCCGGCAGTCGCGGTTCGACAAGATGCCCATCGTGGCCATGACCGCCAATGCGCTGCAGCGCGACGTGGAGCGTTGCCTGGCGGCGGGCATGCAGGACTTCGTGACCAAGCCCATCGAGCCCCGGCGGCTGTGGACGGCGCTGAACACCTGGGTGCGCCCCGTTGAACGGACGGGGGAAGCGCCACCGGATGCCGCGCCGCGGCCGTCAAGCACGGCGACGCCCGCCGATGCGCCGGCCTTGCCCCAGCTGAACGGGCTGAACTGCACGGAGGGCCTGTCGCGGGTGTCGGGCAACCGAACGCTCTACCTGTCGTTGCTCAGGCGCTTCGTCAACACGCAGCGCAACCTGACGGCCGACATCGCCGATGCGCTCGCCCGCGGCGATATCGCCCTGGCGGAACGTCTCGCGCATTCCGCGCGGGGCGTCTGCGGCAATATCGGCGCCCGTGGCCTGGTGCCGCTCGCCCAGGCGGTGGAGAGGGCCGTCGTGGCCCCAACGGGCGCCGAGACGCTGGCGCCGATGCTGCGGGCGCTGGAGCAGCCGCTGGCGGCCTTGATCGCCGGCCTGGACCGTTTCTTCGACGCCGCGGCGCCCCAGCCGGCGGAACTCGCGCCCGCCCCGCAGGCGGACCAGGACCAGCTGGACCCGGTTATGGCCGAACTGACCCGCCTGTTCGAAGACGACAACCCCGAGGCACTGGGCTACCTGGAGGCGCACGCCGCGATGCTCGCGCCGGCCATGGGCCCGACCCTCGCCGCGCTGCGCGCCAGCGTGGCGGCCTTCGATTTCGCCGAAGCACAGCAGATCATGCGATCCTGGAACGATGTGCAGCCGGAAGCTGTGCAATATCGGTAGACCCCTTTGGAGGACACGCGATGCGCAAATGGCTTCTACCCCTGGGCATGCTGGGCGCGATGTCGGCCGCAATGCCGACCGCACACGCGGGCGTCGACATCGTCACCTTCCCGATCCCGATGCACGTGGAGAGCGAGACGAAGGGCCTGTTCATCGAGCTGACGCGCGAGATCGCCAAGGTCACGGACACCGACATCACGATCAAGGTCATGCCGCCGCCGCGCGCCGCGCACGACTACGCGGAAGGCAAGTTCGCCGGCATGTTCCCGGCGCTGGACGTCAATTTCTCGCCGGGCCAGCACATCACGCGGACGGCCGAATCGCTGGACTGCAAGGAGGACTTCGTCTTCACCCGCAAGGGGGCGCCCTTCCTGAAGTCAATCGGCGATCTCGCGGGCAAGCGCGTGGGCATCACGCGGGGCTATCCGTATGCGCGCGACGTCACCGACAACAAGAGCTACACGGTCGAGGCCGCGCTGTCCGACGAAGCCAATATCCGCAAGCTGATCGCCGGCCATCTGGACGCCTTCGTGCTGGACGAGAAGACCGGCTTGCAGGCCTTCGAGAAGCTGGGGCTGACGGCGCAGATGCAGTACGACCCCAAGCTGCCGGTCTCGCGGCAGGACGTGTACTACGCCTTCCAGAACACCGCGGAGGGCCAGCAACTGGCCACGCGCTTCTCACAGGGCCTGGCCAAGCTCAAGGCCGACGGCCGCTACCAGAAGATCACGCACGGCGTGACGATCGGCGCCGGCTGCCCGCACGGCGCGCGCTGAGTCGCCAGCGCAGGCTCAGCCGAGCGCGCCCGCGGCGCGCAGCGCCCGCTGCTCGGCCGCATCGCAGCCCAGCTCGGCCAGCACCTCAGCAGCATGCTGGCCCGGCGTGGGCGCGGCGAAGGGCGCGGGGCCCGGCGTGCGGGCGAACTTGATCGCGCGGGTGAGGCCGCGGTAGCTGCCCAGCACCGGGTGGGCCATCGTCGCGATCATGCCTTCGGCCTGGACCTGCGGATGGTCGAACATTTCCTCGATCCGCCGCGAGGCGGCACAAGGCACCTCGTCGCCGAACAGTGCTTCCCATTCGAGCGCGCTGCGCTGGCGCAGGGCCTCATGCAGGCGGGGCACCAGTTCCGCGGCGTGCTGGGCGCGCTTCTTGACCGTGTCGTAGCGCTCGTCGGCGGCCAGTTCGGGCAGGCCGATCTTCTCGCACAGCGAGGTCCAGAAGCGCGCGGTGTTGGCCGAGATGTAGAGGTGGCCCTGCTTCGTCGGATGGATGCCAGTGACGCCGCCGGAGCGCATGTCACGGCCAACGTCGAGCGGCTCGCCATCGGCCCAGACGAGCCGCGCGGACTGCATCGTCAGCGCGCTGCGCAGCAGCGACACGCCCACCGACTGGCCGAGGCCGCTCTTCTCGCGCTCGTACAGCGCCGAGGCCACGCCGCCGGCCAGCAGGGCCGCGGCGTAGTAGTCGACCACCGAACCGTAGAGGATCTCCGGCGCATGGCCCGGCTTGCCCTGGAAGGCGCACATGCCGGTCATCGTCTGCAGCACCTGGTCGTAGCCGGCCTTGTCCTTCATCGGGCCGGCTTCGCCGTAGCCGGTGACGGCGCAGTAGATCAGCCGCGGGTTGATCGCGCTGAGCGTGTCGAAGTCGATGCCCAGGCGCTTGGGCACGCTGGGGCGGAAGTTGTGCACCAGCACGTCAGCCTCGCGCACCAGGCGCATCAGCAGGGCCAGGCCTTCCGGCTTTTTCAGGTCCAGC
This sequence comes from Roseateles agri, assembly GCF_034043675.1. Lineage (NCBI taxonomy): Bacteria > Pseudomonadati > Pseudomonadota > Betaproteobacteria > Burkholderiales > Sphaerotilaceae > Roseateles > Roseateles agri. Next base: position 517,453 of record NZ_JAXCLA010000002.1, read on the forward strand.
ACCAGGCCGCGCTTGCTGCGGTTCACGCCCAGGAAGGCACGGCTCTCGTTGACGAGGGTGGACGGGTAGTTGCGCAGGTTGTCGCCATCGGGCGACTCGATCTTCAGCACCTCGGCGCCCTGGTCGGCCAGCAAGGTGCAGCCGTAGGGGCCGGCGATGTAGGCGCTCAGGTCCAGCACGCGGATGCCGGCCAGCGGGCCTTCGTGGACAGCGGTCTTCTTCATCATGGTCATGACTTCGGAGCCTCTTCAGGGGCTAGTGAGAGCCAGGTCAACCGCCAGGCGCCGTCCTCTCGGCCTCCCGTGCGGTAGTACGGCGAAAACTTCAGCGGCGCGCGGTAGCCCAGGCGCATCTCGATCTCGGGGCCTTCGGCATCGGGTGCGGCGGGCAGTTCGCTGAGCCAGTCGGCAACCTCCGGAAGACGGATGGTCTCCTCGGTCTTGAAGCCGTCGATCAGCGGCGTCGCGTAGACCAGCGGGCCGCGCGTCAGCGCCAGCCAGGCGTGGTAGAGCACCTGCTGCGCGACCGGCGAGCCGTCCGGCGCGCGCGATTCCTGCGTGTTCTGGTGGACGCGCCGGTGCGTGCGGATCGCCATCGGCAGCTCCAGGCACAGCTCATCGCCCTTGCGCCAGCTGCGTTCGATCTGCGCATGCTCGCCCGGTTTCAGCTCGACGGCGCTCAGCTCGCCGTTCAGCTTCAGCCGCGCGCCCTCGGCCCACGAGGGCACGCGCAGTTGCAGCGCGAACTTGGCCCCGTCGCGTTCAACGTCCGCGATGCGCAGGCACACAAGGCCGGCGAACGGGTAGCGCGTGTGCTGCTCGATCTTCACGAGCCCCGCGCCGGGCAGCGTAGCCGCGACGCAGGACGGGCCGTACAGGTTCACCGCCAGCGCGCCGGCCGGCGTCACTGCGTACGCCAGCGGTGGCAGTTCCTCCAGCGCCATCGCGCCGCTGCTCTTGCAGCAGCGCCAGTAGGTCGTGTGGACTCGCTTGCCGTTGGCGAAGGAGTAGTAGCACCAGTCCTCGCCATTGGGCGCCAGCGCGCCCAGCAGGTCGTTGTAGGCGCTGCGTTCGATCTCCTCGGCGTACCGGGCCTCGCCGGTGATGGCCAGCAGCTCGCGGTTCAGTTGGATCCAGGCCAGGGTCGAGCAGGTCTCGATGTAGGCCTGCGGCTCGAAGCTGCCACGTGCGTTGAACACCTCGCGCGAACGGTTCGCCACGCCGCCGAACGGGCCGCCGCCGAGGCTCAGGTGATGCTCGCGGATATTGGCCCACAGGCCTTCGATCGCGCGCTTCAGCTCGGCACGGCCGGTGGCCTTGTGCAGCTTGGCCAGGCCCACCAGGTTCCAGGCCAGCTGGTAGGCCTTGCCGGTGGCGATCTCGGCCGCATCGGTGCCGGCCAGCGCCTTCGTCAGCAGCGCCAGCTCGGGGTGCGCATTGGCTTGCGCCAGGATGGCCTCGGCCAGCTCCAGGTAGCGCGGCTCGCCGGTGGCCAGGTACAGGTCGGCGGCCGGGTCCAGCAGCACCGTGGCCGACATGCCGTGGTGGTTGCCCATCGTCGTGATGTTCAGCCCGCCCTGCACCAGCGTGCGCCAGCACAGGTCGCCGATGCGCCTGGCGGCATCGAGGTAGCCCGGCTCGGGCATCGCGCGGTGCAGCTCCAGGAGGCCGAGCATCAGGTAGGCGTGGGTCCAGATGTCCCAGGTGCGCAGCGCGGGCTCGCCGTTCCAGCTCAGCGGCCTGGGCGGTTGCGGCACGGTGAAGCGGCGCTCCGGCGCATAGGTGCCGAGGTAGCCGTCGGCATCCTGGCGGCCGATCAGGTAGGCGGCCACGCGCCGCAGGTTCTCGCCGAGGATCAGGTCTTGCGTGCGCGCGAAGGCACGGGCGGCCGCGGACAGCCACTTGCCGGCGTGCTCGCCGTACCAGTCGCCCTCAAGGTTCTGCATCACGCGCGCCGGGTCGAAGATGGCGATGGCCGGGCTCTGCGGGCCGGTGATGAAGGTGGAGAGCCGCCCGCGGCGGTTGGCTTCGAGGGCGCGGCCGAGCAGGCCGCCGAGTTCGGTCTTGATCATCATGGGTGGAGGTAGCCGGCGACGGCCTCGATCTCGCGGGCGCTGAGGCCCGCAGCCTGCACCTGCATCGCACCGCGGCTCAGCGCCTCGACGATGCGCTCGCGGCCACGCGAGGCGATCCAGCTTTTCGACGGGATGCTGCCGGCTGGCGCGTCGTGGCAGGCGGCGCAACGCTGTTGGTAGACGGCGGCGCCGTCCACCGGGCGACCATCGTCGGCCGCGACGACGGCTGCGCTCGCTTTGGGCGTTATGGGCACGGCTGCGCGCGAACCGCCAAAACCGAAGGCTTGGATGCGGTCCGTGCCGACGATCACCTGGCCGCGCACGACGATCGGCTCGTTGTACTTGCCGCTGGCCGCCAGCTCTCCCGGCGCGCTGTGCCACAGCGGCTTCATCGTCATCGCGTCGACCGCATGCAGCACCGGCGCGGGTGCGTTCGGCCCGTTCAGCGGTGCCGAGCGGCGGGCGTTCTCGTCCAGCACCCAGGCGATCGCCTCGCTGCCGTCGGGCCGGCTGCTGACGATAGGCGAGCCGGGGTTCTGGAACACCAGGTCCATCGCGCGGGCGGCCGGCTTCAACTGCTTCGCCACGACGCTCAGCCGCACCAGCGAGGGCGCGACGCTGTCCGACGAACCAGCCGCCGCCTTGCTGGTACCGCTGGCCACGATCTGCAAGCTGCCGTCCGGCGCGCGGAAGGTGGCCGGCACCGAGCGGGCGCGCGCCAGGTCCAGTGCGGCGTCCACCTCGGAGTACGGGCCGAACACATTCAGCGGCCCGCGGCCGTCGTGCAGCGAGGCGTCGCTGGCCGCATCGCCGCTGCAGGCCGGGCGGCGATCCAGCCGGCCGGGCAGGTGCTCGCGATCCAGCAGGTAGACATTGCCCTGCTTGCCGCCGACGGTCAGCAAGCTCGAGCCGGGCAGCAGCGCGACACCGCCGGAGCCGAGGTCGATGTCGTTCTTGGCGGTGACGCAGTGGTTGAACGGCGTGTACGTGCCGAGCAGGTTCAGACCGCGGTCCAGCTTCAGCACCGATTGCGTCCAATCGTTCGGCTGGTCCTTGTAGCCATCGAAGCCGCTGCCGGTGACGGCGTAGACAGCACCGTCCGCATCGACCGCCGGCCCGCCCGCGCCCCAGATGCCGCCGCTGCCACGGTGTGGCATCGCCACGGCGGCGAAGGCGCTGTCCACGCGCGGCTCGCTCGTATCAACGGCGGCAAGCCAGCCGGTCTCGGTCTCGCCGAAGGCCACATACAGGCGCGTGCCGTCCGGGCTCAGGTTCAGCGCGCCGCGCTGCACGCGGAAGTCGAACTTGCGCGTCGGCGGCACCGGCGCGGGGCCAGCGTTGCGGTTGACCTCATTGAGCCGCTTCTCGTCCAGCCGCACCGGCCAGCCGGCCTGCACGGCGCCGCTGCCCAGGTCCAGCGCATAGGCCTGCCAGCGCTGCGTGGTCTCGCAGGCGGTGACGTAGAGGCGCCCGCGCGCGGCGTCGATCACCGGCGTGGAGAGGATGCCGGTCGGCACGCCGTCCAGCGGCGCGGGCTGCAGGCGGCAGGGGTCGGCCAGGTGCGTGCGCCACAGGATGCGGCCGGGTGCGATGTCGCCCTGCTTGCGCGCGTTGATCGCGTAGACGTCGCCATTGCTGGTGGCGGCGATCACCGTGGCGAAGCTCTGGCCGCGAAGCTCGCCGGCCGTCAGCTGCAGGTCTTCGAGGTACAGCGGCGAGGCGTAGAGCCGTGCGTCCTGGCCGTCGAAGGAAGCGAGCTGCGGCGACTGCCAGAGCTGGCCGAAGCTGGATGCGACGGCGGAAGGCGTCAACGCCGTCTCGTTGGCGAACCAGCCGCTGCGCTGGGCATCGTGGTGGAAGGTGGTGACGTCGGCGCGCGGCGGTACGTCGAGGCCGGCCGTCCAGGCGATGGCATTGATCAGCACCGGCCGCAGAGGCGCCAGCGAGGACAGGAAATGCGCGCCGGTGTAGCCGAAAGAGCGGCCGCCGTCGGGGCGTTGATAGGTCCACGCCACGGTGCGCTGTTCGGCCTCGTTCGACAGCACCGCCTTGCCATCGCGGTACTGCGGATGCAGCGCGGCGCTGAGCACCGGCATCGCACCGGGCGCGAGCTTCAAGGTCGGATAGAACTCGTCGAGCACTTCGATCGGCCGCAGGCTGCGCGTCAACGGCGAATCGCCGGCGGGCCGCAGTACGGTCATCTCGGTCGTGCGGTCGAACAGGCCGGGCCGCACGGCGCCGAGCCAGGGCTGCAATGCGTCGTCGCCGGTCGATGCCTGATGCAAGGCCACGACGCCGACGCCCCGCCGCATCGCGGCCTCGAACGCACGCCGCTTCGCCGCATCGTTCAACGGATGAGCCTCGGCCCCATCGAGGTAGAGCACCAGCGTCGATGCCGTGCCCAGGTCCACCGGCCAGCCCTGGCTGACGCGCACGTCCGCCTGCGGCAGCGCGTCCTTCAGCCAGCCAGCAATCTGCGCCGCGCCTGCCGCGTATTCATGCCGACCCGGACCTTCATGGCCGCTGCCGGCAATCAACAGGATGCTCGCGGCGGCCATAGCGGCGACAAGACTCACGCCTTGTCCACCACGCAGCGGAAGCCGATGCCCGCCGAGCGATCCTTGGCGGGTGCCATCAGCAGCAGCTTGCCGTGCTGGTCGTTGCGGTAGGCCTGCGGGAAGTACCAGTGCGAGGTCTGCGGCTGGTAGCTGCTGCCGCCGCGCAGGATGGCGGCGCGGGTGTGCTCGTCCTCGTACTCGTCGGTCCACTGCCAGACGCTGCCGACCAGGTCCTGCACGCCGAAGGGGCTGGCGCCGCGCGGATGGGTGCCGACGTCGGCCGGCGCACGCATCGTGCGGCTGCGGTTCGGCGCGGGCACGGCCTGCGTGTCCCAGGCGTTGCCCCAGGGGTAGAGGCGACCGTCGCTGCCCTGCGCGGCGTACTGCCATTCCCACTCGCGCGGCAGGCGCTTGCCGGCCCAGGCGGCGTAGGCGCGGGCATCCTCCAGGCTCACCCAGGTGACGGGCTTGTCGGCCCAGCCGGTCGGTGGCATGCCGGCGACCCAGTGGCGCAGGAAGTTGTGTGCGTCGCGCGGCGCGTAGCCGCTGGCGTCGATGAAGCGCTTGAACTCGGCGTTGGTGACCGGATGCACGTCGATGTGGAAGGCCGGGACCTGCAGGCGGCGGCGGTGGCCGCGGCGCGGGCTGCTTTCCCAGGGGTACTGCACGTCCACGCCGTCCCAGACGAAGCCTTCGATCTCGACACCACCGACGGCGAAGTCGAACTCCGCGGCCGGCACCGTCACCATGCCCAGCGGCGCGACGGGCTGCGGCTTGGTGTTCTCGATAGGAACCAGGCGCTGCGGAATCGCGCGCCAGACGTTCGACAGGCTCTGCAGCGGCGTCCTGGCCCAGCCGGCGGCGCGGGCCAGGTAGCCATCCAGCCCGGCGGGCGGCGTGCGCGTGGCCAGCACCGCGCCGTAGCCGCGCGGCTCCAGGGTGAAGTTCAGCATCGCCAGGCCGGCGATCACGCGCGGCTGCAGCTCGGTGCCGTTCCAGGCGTCGAAGTAACGCATTCCCTCGACGTGCTCGACGGCCAGTTGCTCGCCCTCGATCTCGGACTCGTGCCGGTTCACCAGCGTCCACAGCACCGTGCCGTCGTCACCGGGGAAGCTGCTGGCGAACACGCCGGCCTGCAGCGTCGGCGCATAGGGCCGCCAATCCATGCTGACCATCAGCGCGGGGAAGAAGCGCTGCAGCGCGGCGATGCGGCGCAGCGTCTCGGCATCGCGCGGGGTGAACTGGTTCCAGATGCCCCAGATGTTTTCCCAGGCGTTGTAGCCGACGCCGTTGAAGAAGATGTACTGCAGGTCGTTCGTGCGGTCGCGGCCCCAGCGGTTCTCGTAGTTGATCATGTGGCGCGGCTCCAGCCACTTCCACTTCGCGACCGAGGGGATCACGCTGTCGGGCACCTTCTTGCCCCAGCTCTGCACGTTCCAGATCAGTTGCTCTTCGGACGAGATCGTCGACTCGGGCTGCAGCACGACCGGGCAGCCCAGTGCGTCGCAGGCATCGAAGAAGGCGCGCGGCACGCCGTTGTAGGTGTCGCCATTGATGCCGTCGGCACCGACCGCCTTGACGATCTGCGCGATCGCGTCCCAGTCGCGCTGGCCCTGCGGCCGCGTGCCGTTGTCCCAGGGCTTGGTGGGCAGGAAGACCTTGACGCCGCGCTTGTGGAAGGCGTCCACCGCACTCTTGAGCCCGGCCAGGCCGCCGGGCAAGTCGTGGGCCAGGTCGGTCTGGTTGCGGTCGTCCACGCCGATGTTCGGGTAGACGTACCAGATCAGCACCGAGTCGACACCGCCGAAGCGGGCCTCGAGGTCGTCCAGATAGCGGTCGACCGTGTACTCGCCCTTCACCGGGTCGTAGAAGTAGCGGTCCTCCACCATCATCTGCACGTGGACGAAGTTGCGCTGCGCCCACTGCAGCTCGGGGCGGCGGTAGTTCACGTCGTCGTAGCCGATGCGGATCAGGTGCTCGCGGCGCCAGTCGAGCAGCTCGCGCACCCAGTCCTCCGCCGTGCCCTTGGCGTCCATCTTCCAGTGGCCGATGTCGGCGAAGGGCCAGCCGGGCGCCTTGCCGGGTGTGGGCAGGTAGCGGCCGGTGGTGACGTGCGAGAAGCGGAACTCGGTCTTCAGCGGGCCGCGTTCGTCGTCGCCGGGCGGGACGATATGGTCAGTCATGGCATGCAGGAAAGTCTTGCGGGGAGTGCTCATCGCCTATCCCCGGATCGCCGGTCAGGCCGAGGCCAGACCGCAGTAGATGGCCAGCTCGTTCAGCGCGGCCTGTTCAGCCGCGGGCTGCGTGGCGAGGAAAGCGTCGAGCTCGGCCGTCGTGGGGATGCTGCTCTGCGCGCCGAGCTTCGTGCAGGCCAGCGCGCCAGCGGCAGATGCGCGGCGCAGCGCTTCGGGCAAGTCCTGACCCCGCGCCAGCGCCGCGACCAGCACGCCGCAGAAGGTGTCGCCCGCCGCCGTGGTGTCCAGCGCCTCGACCGGGAAGGCCGGCTGCAGCCGGAAGCCGCCGCCGGTGGCCGCGCAGCAGCCGCGCGAGCCGAGCGTGACGACGACCGTCTTCACCTGCGTCAGCGCGGCCAGCGCCTCGGCCACGCTGCCGGTGATGCCGGTGACCTGCGCCAGCTCGCCCTCGTTGACGATCAGCACGTCCACCGCGTCCAGCAAGGCCTTCGGCAGCGACTGCGCCGGCGCGGCGTTCAGCACGACCTGGACGCCGGACTCGCGCGCCGCCTGCGCATACGCGGTGATCGACTCGACCGGCGTTTCCAGCTGCATCAGCAGATGGCTCACGCCGGTCAGGGACGGCAGATGCTCGGGCTTCAGCGCGTTGTTGGCGCCGGGTGCGACGGTGATCGCGTTCTCGGCCGAATCCGACAGGCAGACGAAGGCCACGCCGGTCGCCAGGCTCGCCGCGCGCACCACGTGCATGTGCACGCGGGCCTTGGCGAGCGAGGCTTCCAGCACCTGGGCCGCGGCATCGGCGCCCAGGCCCAGCAGCATCTGCGTGTCGGCGCCGCCGGCCCGCGCCGCGGCCACCGCCTGGTTCGCGCCCTTGCCACCGGGGAAGTTGGCGAAGTCGCGGCCCAGCACCGTCTCGCCGGGCGCGGGCACGTGGTGCGAGCGGACGACGAAGTCGAGGTTGGCGGAGCCAGCGATCAGGACGGACGAAGAAGGCATGGTGGCGTGAGGCGAGATGAGGATGCTCCGATTATCAGAACGTGAACGCCTGCGTCAGCGACACCACGCGGCCGCGGCCCGACCAGTAATTGCGGTAGCCGGCCAGCTGCGACCAGCTGAGGATGTAGAACTTGTTGGTCAGGTTCTCGATGCCCAGCGTCGTCTTGCCGTACTTGCCCCAGTCGTAGTTGCCCGACATGTTCCACAGCGTGTAGCCCTTGGTGTGCTCCTCGGCGCTGGTGCCGACGTTGAGGTCGCGGTCCAGCAGCTTGGTGAAGCCCAGGGTCACGTCGGCCTTGGGCATGAAGGTCCACGTCATGCTGCCGCCGATCTTGTCGGGGTTGGTGTCGTTGACGCCCATGCGCTTGTCCAGCGGGCCGCCGGCGACGAAGGTGGTCTTGCCGAGGATGCGCGAGTACAGGCCGGAGAGCTTCAGGTCACGCGTCGGCGAGTAGTCGCCGCTCAGCTCGAAGCCGCTGATCTGCACCGGCGCGCGGTTCATGATGAAGTCGTTGGTGACCGGGTCGATCGACAGCGACACGCCCAGGCTCGAGTACGACTGGTAGACCGAGGCGCCGAAGCTCGCATCGGTACCGCGCCAGTTCACGCCGACCTCCTTGTTGCGCACGATGATGGGCTGCAAGTCGAGGATGCCCGACACGCTCTGGCCGGGCTTGTTGATGTTGCGCAGCGGGATGCCGACGTTGGGCAGGGTGAAGCCCTTGCTCAGCGAGGCATAGGCGGACCAGTCGTGCGTCATGCGCCACACCGCGCCGATGTTCGGCAGGGTGGAGCCGTATTCGAGCTTGCCGCCCTCCACGGCCACGCGGTTGCGGTAGTAGGTGGTCGTGTAGTCGTCCACCTTCAGCGAGCCGTCTTCGCGGCGCACGCCGCCGGACAGGGTCAGCGGGCCGAGGTCCCAGGACAGCTGCACATACGGCGCCACGCTGTCGTAGATCATCGGCGGCACCCACAGGCGGTCGGTCAGCGCCAGGCGCTGCTGGGCGTTGTCCTGCGTCAGGTCGACACCGCCGCGGAACTCCAGGCCCTTGACGGAGAAGATGTCGGAGCGGCTCCACGAGGTACGCAGGCCCTTCTTCTTCGCCAGGATCTCGGACTGGTCCCACAGGGTGCCCAGCGGCGCGATCAGCGGATCCTGCTTGTCATCGGTATTCTCGGCCGGGTAGCGCATCGCCTGGCGGGCCCAGTAGGCGTCCAGCTGCAAGGTGCCGCCGGCCAGGTCGGTGTTCGTGTACGAGGCGTTGAACTGCTTGAAGTCGTTGAACTCGGCCTTGGAGCCCGGGATCGTGCCGAGCACCGAGGTGTTGGTGACCCCGGTCGTGCGGTCGCCGTCGACCAGGTGGTAGCGGTTGTTGCCGGTGACCTTGAAGTCGCTGATCGAGAACTGCAGGCGCTGGCTCTTGTCGGTGCCGAAGTCGAAGCCGAACTTGGCGAACAGGTTGTTGGACTTGCTGTCCATCAGCGAGCCGCTGGTGTTCAGGCCGATCGCGTTGCCGTGGCCGTCGTAGCTCATGCCGCGATCGATGTGCGAGCCGGCGATCAGCAGGTCGTAGTCCTCGGTCTTGCGGGCCCAGCTGCCGCCGACCTTGTAGCTGGTGCTGTCGTCGTGGCCTTCGGTGCTCAGTCGCGTGACGAGGGTGAATTCGTCGCCCATCTTGGTGGGCGTCTTGGAGATGTAGTTGATGATGCCGCCCGCCGCGCCGATGCCCTCGGCCGCCGACGGGCCGTTGATCACCTCGATGCGGCCGACGATGCCCATGTCGGTGAAGGTCGCGTTGCGCGTGCCTTCGCGCAGCGGCGAGCCCTGCGGCACGCCGTCGAACAGACGCAGCGGGATGCGGCCACGCAGCGTTTCGCCGGTGTTGCTCATCGCCTGCGACGATTCGGAATAGCCTGGCACGGTGCGGGCCAGCACGGCGGTGGCGTCCTCGGTCACGGCCAGCGTCTGCGCCAGCTCGGCCTTGCCGATCACCGTGATCGCGCCGGGGATCTTGTCAATGGACTTGGCCGTGCGCGTGCCGGTGACGATGGTGCGCTCCAGCTGGGTCGGCTGATCCGCCGATTCCGCCGCGCTGGCGGCTGCCGCCGGCGGCGGCGCAGCGTCCTGGGCATAGGCGGCCGACAGGGCCGTGGCAAGAAGGGTGAGCGTGGCGACCGGAACGACGTGTTTCATGGCTTGCTTGTCTCTGATGTGGTTATGGAGGACGGCACCGGCCAGAGCTAACCTAACGCCGATGTTGCGCGGCAGTCTCATCGAATCGGGAACAAACAGGAACGGCCTGTTTCTATGTTCAGAAGACAGTTTTTATGTCTTTTCAGAGAATTGACTTGGTTTCCGCGAGCCTCGGCAGTCCTACAGTAGCGACTCGATGCTCGAAAGATCCTTCGAGGCTTCCAGATCGAGATGTACATGACGACAGTTCCGGGCTTGGCACTGCTGCTGGATGGCCACGAAAGCCGCTATATGCGGCAACAGCGTCAAGGCTTTGCCTGGCTGCGTTTCGAGTCCGAGCTGGAGCGTGAATACAACAGCTTCAACGCACTCGGCTTTCGCGTCACCCGGCAGGCCGCGATGGTGCTGCTGATCCTGACCCTGCTGGCCTTCCTGGTCTTCGATCTCAGCATCGTTGATCGCGCGACAGACTTGGGCAGAAGCGTGCTCATCACGCGCGTGCTGATGATTGCCCTGGCCGTGTTCTGCTTCCTGCGCCTGCGAAAGACCTACGACGTCGAGGCCGGCGCCAGGTGGACGATGCTGGCCCAGGGCTCGACCAGCATTGGCACCTTGCTGATCATCCTGCTGTACGCGCAAGGGCACGCCGACTTCAAGTTGCCGCTCCTGCTGGACGGCATGACCCTGATCTTCATCACGGTGCTGTTTCCGCTGGGCTACAGCTTCTGGAACTCGGCCAGGATGCTCGCACTGGTGACGGCGCTCGGCTGGCTGCTGATCCCGAACCTGGTCGATGCAGAACAGCGCCACGACTTCTTCGTGCAGATGCCGTTTCAGCTCAGCGTGCTCACCGCCTTGATCGCCATGCGCTACTACCAGGAGCACGCGACGCGGGCGCAATTCCTGATGAACGGCTCGCTTCAGCACATGGCCTGCATGGATGGGCTGACCGGCCTGCACAACCGCCGGGCTTTCGAGCTGATGGTCCGCCAGTCCTTGTGCCAGGCCAATCGTGAGCACTGCTGGGCTGCGCTGCTGCTGGTCGATGTCGACCACTTCAAGAAGTACAACGACCACTACGGCCACCCGGCCGGTGATGAAACGCTGAAGGCCATAGCCCAGGCGCTCGCGCGGGTGCCGATGCGCCCGCTGGACCTGGCGGCACGGGTCGGTGGCGAAGAGTTCGCGCTGTTCTTCTACGACGTTGACCAGGAATTCGCCGAGAAGACGGCGGCGCGCATCTGCCGGGACGTCGAGCACCAGCTGTCGATTCCACACGCTCAATCGTCTGCGGCCGAGGTCGTCACCTTGAGCATCGGCATCGCCCTCACCCTCGCCGGTGAAGACCTTGATCCGCTCTATCGGTGCGCCGACGAAGCGCTCTATCAGGCCAAGACAGCAGGCCGCAACCGGGCCTGCCTCGCCAGCCGCGAGCCGGCATGAACACCTAGGCTGGCGATCTCACCAACCCAGCCGCTTCGCCGCCCACAGCAGCCCCTCGTGGAAGGCCGGCTCCCAGACCGGCCAGTCGTGCCCGCCGGCGAGGATGCGCAGCGCGGTCTCGCATTTCGGCGTGCGGCTGAGGCGGGCGAACAGCAGGTGGGCTTCCATGTCGATGTCGTTCATCGCCTCGGCCGGATCGGGGTTCTTGTACTCGGCATCGCCGGCGGCGATGAAGAGTCGCAGTGGGATGCCGCGCTCGACCAGGCCCGGCAGCAGCGCGGGATAGTTCAGCCGGCGGTAGATCTCGTCGACGAAGAGCTCCGTACCACGGCCGAAGCCGCCGAACTCGCGAGCGCTGGAGCCCTGCGGCGGCAGCGGCGTGTAGACCGCCGGGCTCAGCACCAGCGCCGCACCGAACAGCTCGGGCCAGGCCAGCGCGTAGCGCAGCGCGCCGTAGCCGCCCATCGAATAGCCGCCGACGATGCGGCCGGCCCGGTCGCCGCGCGTGCGCCAGCGCGCCTGCACCTGCGGCAGCAGGTCGTGGAGCAGCGCCGTCTCGATCGGCCGGCCTTCGGCATGCGCGGAGTCGACGTAATAGCCGCCGCGATGGCTCCAGGGCGCATCGGGCATCACGGCGACCAGCGGCGGGAGCGCGCCGGCGGCAATCAACTGGTCCAGCAGCGGCGCGATGCGGGTCCAGGCGGCCATGCGGTCGCCGCGGCCGTGGAGCAGCAGCAGCAGCGGGTAGCGGTACTCACCCTCGGCCGTGTGGCCGGCGGGCAGGTAGAGCTTGAAGTCGACCGGGCCGGCGGTGGAGTCCACGCGCTGGTCGAGCAGTTGGGATGGCGCCTGCGCAGCCCGCACGCCGGTGCTCAAGGCCGCAGCCAGGCCCAGCAGCGCGCGGCGGTCAATCGTCGTCATGCTGCGTGGCCGCCATTGCCGCCCTCGCCTGCTGGACGAAGGCCTGCACCAGCCGCAGGCGGATCGTCGAGCGCGACCAGACGATGCCGATGCGCCGCGGCTCGAAGGGCTGGGGCAGCGGGATGCGCGCCAGCTTCAGCCCCTCGGGCCAGGGCCGCGCCCAGTCGGGCACCAGCGAGACGCCGAGGCCCCGGTCCACCATCACCGCGATCGCGTTCAGCGCGTTCAGCTCGAAGCGCTCGTGCGGCACGATGCCCGCCGTGCGCAGGTACTGGTCGGCCTGGCGGCCGCCCCACTGGCTGCGGTCGTAGCGGATCAGCGGCTCGCTGGCGAGCAGCTCGTGCGGATCACGCTGCGCCATGCGCGCGGGCGCCAGCACCACCAGCGGCTCCTCGCGCAGTAGCTCCCAGTCGCAGGTCTTGGGCAGCGCATAGGGTGCCTGCAGCACGATGGCGGCATCCAGCTCGCCGCTGTCCACCGCGCGGTGCAGCTCGGGCGAGTAGCCGGGCTTGATGAAGACCTGGATGCGCGGGAACTTGTCGACCATGCGGGCCAGGATGTCCGGCAGCATGCCGGTCAGCGCGTTGGTGCCGGCGCCCAGGCGCAGCTCGCCGGCGGTGGCGTCGTCGTTGGCGACGGTGCGCAGGTCGGCCACGTCGCGCAGCAAGGTGCGGGCGCGTTCCAGGATGCGGGCACCGGCCTCGGTGACGTTGACGGTGCGGCCCACCCGCGCGATCAGCGGCGCGCCGATCTCGCGCTCCAAGGTGCGGATCTGCTGCGCCACCGCGGCCGGCGTGATGTTCAGCAGCCGCGCCGCGGCAGCCATGGAGCCTCGGTCGACGACGGCGACGAAGGTGTTCAGGAATTGGGTGTCCAAGGCGCTCCGCTGAAATTGGCAGTTAGCTGTCCTTGTAGATTGTCAGGCCCTTGAGCGATTGCTTCGGCGGCGGGAAGAACAGGCTCGCCACGTAGCCGATCACGATGCACAGCATGATCGAGATCGCCAGGTAGAAGTACGGGTGCACGAGCTTCATGCTCCACGCGATCGTCGTCAGCGTGATGCTGGAGGCCACACCAATGACGACGCCCGGCGTGTTGGCGCGGCGGGTGAACATGCCCAGGGTGTAGGCGCCCGCGAAGCCGCCGCCCAGCAGGCCGGCCAGCTCGATCGACACGTCGAACAGCGAGTGGATGTCGAAGCGGGTGAGCATCAGCGCGAAGCCCACGCCGATCAGGCCCGCCGCCACCGTCATCAGCTCGGCGAAGAAAACACTCTTCTTCTGGTCGCGGTTCTTGACCAGCTTCTCGTAGAAATCCACCGAGGCGAGCGTGGCGACGCTGTTGATGATGCTGGACAGCGTGGCCATCGCCGCCGCGAAGATGCCGGCGACGATCAGGCCGGTGACGCCCATCGGCAGCTCGGCGGCGATGAACATCGGGAAGGTGGCGTCGATGGAGAGCAGCGGGTTCATGCGCTCCGGGTTGGCGCGGTAGTAGACGAACAGCGCCGTGCCGATCGTGTAGAACACGAAGCCGCCGGGGATCATGATCGCGGCGAAGGCCCAGATCGAGCGGCCGGCGTCGCGGTCGCTCTTCGTCGACAGCGTGCGCTGCATCAACACCTGGTCCTTCGGGAAGGTCAGCACCACGTCGAACAGCACCAGGAACACGAAGCCCCAGACGGTGGCCTTGGTAAGGTCGAAGCTGAAGTCGAACAGCTTGGTCTTGTCGTACTGCGCGGCCACCTGCGTGAACTCGCCGAAGCCGCCCTTGAGCTGCCAGACGATGAAGCCGATCGCGAAGATCGCGCCGCCCATCTTGACGACCAGTTGCACCACGTCCGTCCACACCACTGCCTTCATGCCGCCGAGCGCCGTGTACGCGATCGTGAAGCCGCCCATCAGCAGGATGCTCCAGACCATGTCGATACCGGTGATCGTGGCGATGGCCAGCGAGGGCAGGTACAGGATCACGCTCATCCGGCTGCCCAGCTGCACGAGGATGCACAGCGCGCTGGACAGCATGCGGATCGCCGGGTGGAAGCGCGTCTCCAGGTACGAGAACACGCTCATCAGATCCAGCCGCCGCAGCAGCGGCACGATCCACACGGCCACGAACATCAGGCCCACGACGGCGACGAGGTTGTTCGTCAGGTACTGCCAGTTCGTCTCGAAAGCCTTGGCGGGAATGGCGATGTAGCTGATCGAGCTGGTGTTGGCCGCGTAGAGACTGACGCCCGCGGCCCAGAACGGGATTGAGCGGCCGCCGACGAAGAAGTCGGACGTGGAGTTGCGCTTCTCGCGCAGGTAGAAGTACAGGCCCATGCCCAGCATCGCGGTCAGGTAGACGACCAGCACGACCCAGTCCAGCCAGCGCAAGAGCTGCTTGCCGGCCTCGACGGCGGCGGTGCTGGCCTGGCCGTCCGCGCTCAGCCACAGGAAGCCCGCCTGCCAGGGCGCGGCGAGCTTGGCGTTGGCCGGCACCTGCGCGGGCAGAGTCGCCCAGGAACCGGTGATCGTCTGGAAGGTCATCAGCCGCGGCGCGGGTTCGCTTTGGATCAGGAACAGCTCGTGCGCCTGGCCCAGCGCGCGGCCGGAGTTGGCGATGACCGCGCCGGGCAGTTGGCCCCGCTCGGTCCAGCCCTTGTCGGCGGACCAGCGCAGCATGCGGCCGGCACCCTCACCGTCGACCGCCAGCCACAGCGCGCCGGTCTGCGCGACCAGCGCCTGCGGGCGGCCGGCACCCGGCCAGCCGGCGAGCGGCTTCCACGCCGCATCGCCCTCCGCCAGCGGACGCTGCAGCAGCGTCGGCGTGCCGTCGACCGCCAAGCCTGCGACGTAGAGCGCATCGCCCAGCTTGGCCATGCGCGCGTCGGTCAGCGGTTGCGGCAGCACGGCGAATTCGGCCGCATGCAGCGCGTCGCGCTCGATGGACAGACGCCGGATCTTCAGGTCGGCGCCCAACAGGAAGGCTTGTGGGCCTGCGCTGAGGCTCGCCGTTATGGCTCCCGCGGCGAAGGGCTGCGCCGTCCAGCGCTGCCCGGCCTCATCCAGCAGCCAGGCCTGCTTCTCGCCCAGTGCCAGCGGCCGGCCGTCGATGGCGACCAGCGCCTGCGCCGCCGCATCGGCGGGCAGCGCCGGCAAGCTGCCGCTGCACACGCTGGCCAGGCTCTCGCCACTCTTGGCCTGCGCCGGCAGCGGCAATGCCACCATCAGCACCATCGCCGCCAGGCAGCCCAGCAGGTGCCAGCGGAACGTCTTCAAGAACTCGCGCATCGTCATTTCTTCTTTTCGTCATGGATCGCCAGCAGCCGGCGCGCGCGCGCCAGGAAGGGCGCATCGATCATCTTGCCGTCGACGACGAAGGCGCCGCGGCCCTGTGCTGTGGCCTGCGCGGCCGCATCGACGATGCGGCGCGCCTGCGCCAACTTCTCTGCATCGGGCCGGAAGGCCTCGTTGCACACGGCGACCTGGCGCGGGTGGATGCAGCTCTTGCCGACGAAGCCCAGCGCGCGGGACATCTGCGCCTCGGCGCGCAGGCCCGCCTCGTCCTGCAGGTCGGGGAAGGCGCCGTCGCAGCAGGCCACACCCGCTTCCGCGGCGGCCATGGCCACGGCGAACATCGCGGCATGGACATTGGCCGGCGTGCGGCGGTCGATGCCGTGCGGCTCGAACAGGTCGCCCAGGCCCAGCTGCAGGCCCCACAGCTTCGGGTGCGCCGCGGCGATCTCGTGCGCGGCGCGGAGCGCGCGTGGCGTCTCGATGTTGGCGAGCAGGCGGATGTCGCTGCCTTCGCAGCGACCCAGCGTCTGCGCATGGGCCAGCACGGCGGCGGCGCGCTGCACGTCGGCCGCGGATTCGATCTTGGGCAGGTTCACCAGCGACAGCGAGGCACAGGCGACGGCCCGCAGGTCGGCCTCGAAGTGCGGGCTGCCGAGCGCGTTGACGCGGACGATCAGCTGCTTGCCGCTGCGCAGCGCCGCCTCGCTGGCCAGGAAGGCGCGCACGGCATCGCGTGCCTCGGCCTTGCGGTCGTCGGGCACGGCGTCTTCGAGATCGATCGAGATCGCGTCGGCATCGCTCGCCAGTGCCTTGGCGAACAGCTCGGGCCGGGCGCCGGGGACAAAGAGTTTGCTGCGCATGGCGGGGCAGTATCAACGCCCCTGGAATTAAGAAAAGTTGCCTGCGACAGTTTCAGAAGATGGTTTTTCTATCGTCCCTGCCGGGCGTGCAAGGGCATCGCTCGCTTCGTCGGCCAGCATCACGCGGTTGCGGCCGCCATGCTTGGCGCGGTACAGCGCGCCGTCGGCCAGCATGTAGAGGCGGGTGGCGGAGAGGCCGCTGTCCGAGGCGGCGACGACCACGCCGATCGACACGGTGACGCGAATCTGCCGCCCCTGCTCGTCGGCCAGGGCCATCTGCTCGATGGTCTGGCGCACCAGCTCGGCCAGGCGCAGCGCGCCGGGGCCGTCGGTGGCCGGCAGCACCAGGGCGAACTCCTCGCCGCCCATGCGGCCGAACACGTCGGAGGCGCGCAGCCGCGAACGCACGGCCTGGGCGAAGCCGCGCAGCACCATGTCGCCGGCCTGGTGGCCGAACTGGTCGTTGACGCACTTGAAATGGTCGATGTCCAGCAGGCAGAAGGACAGCGGCGAGCCCTCGCGCCGCCCGCGCTCCAGCGTGTGCGCGAGCAGCGTGTCGGTGGTGACGCGGTTCAGGCAGCCGGTCAGGCCATCGTGGGTTGCGAGTTCCTCCATGCGCAGGGCCACGCGCTCGAAGCAGGCCAGCACGAAGCCGAAGCCCGCGCCCATCAGGCACAGGAAGCTCAGCAGCAGCACCAGGCCCGGCCCGAGATCGCCCGCCATCAGCTCGGCGTACTGCTGCGGCCGCAGGCTGGCATCGAAGCCGCGTGCATACATCGCCAGGCAGGTGAGGCCCATCATCAGGCCCACGTTGCGCATCGCACCGGCCACATTGCCCCAGCCGCGGATCAGGGTCAGCAGGGTCGCCGGTGTCAGCATCAGCGCCAGCATGAACGAGACCACCGCGGTGCGCTGCTGGAACACCCAGTGCTGCATGCCCAGCAGCGCAATGCAGAACAGGCCGACCGTCGGCAGGTACCAGCGCGGCAGCGGGTGGTCCAGCACGTAGCGGAAGATCGCCTTCGTGTAGAGCGAGATGCTGAGGAAGAAGAGGCAGTTGCCCACCAGCGCGGACATCCACAGCGGCGTCCAGGGCCGCAGGAACAGCATGCCGAAGCCCGCCAGCATCGCGGCCGAGCCCTGCGCCCAGGTACGCAGTTCCGGCTGGCGCAGCGCCCCGCGCAGGGCGATCCACAGCTGCAGCGACAGCAGCAGGAAACCCGCGAACAGGGTGAGCAGCAGGGTCGGGATGTCGATCTTCACAGCAATGAAGCCTCCGCTGCCTGCGTATTCTGACGGCGCTGTCAGGAAAAAGCACCGCGTGGATAACCCGTTATCCGAGCGGTGATGCGGGAACGCCTCATTCCTCGCCCGCCCCCGGCGCTTCGTCACTTGTGCTGATGGCCGCTGGCGCCGAGCCTTGGATACTGCCGCGGCGCCTGTGCAGGCGAAGGAGTCCTCGATGGCAAAGTCCCTGACGAGCAGCGCGGATCAGCAGCGCGCCACCGGCATCATCGTGGCCCTGGGCCTGCTGGCCCTGGTCTTCGGCTTCTCGCTGATGCTGGCCCTGCAGGGCAGTGCGGCCCGCTCCAACCCGGTGTGGTTCATCGCGATGCTGGTCGTCTTCGGGGCCGCGCTGGCGCTGATCGCGCTGGTGTTCCGCTGGCTCGGGCTCTCGGCACCGCTGGAGGCCTTCGGGCTGCCGGCGGGCTCGATACGCACCTTGCTGGCCGTAGGCGTGATGGTGCTGTTCGCGGTGTTCGGGCTGCAGATGGTGGCGCCGGAGTCCTCCAGCCAGCGCGTGGGCGAAGCGCTGACGGATGCCGTGCTCATCGGCAAGCCGGAAGCGCGCGACGCGGAGATCGCCCGCTACAAGGATCTCGGCATCGTCGCGGTGCCGCAGGCGAACAACGGCGACAGCTGGACGCTGAAGCTCTACCGGATCGAGCACTACAAGCCGGCGGAGACGATCGACCTGCAGAAGCAGATCGTCACCGCGCTGGTGACCCTGGTGACTTCGGTGGTGAGCTTCTACTTCGGCAGCCGCAGCAGCGAGGCGCCACGCGACGGCAGCAGCCCGGTGCAATTGCCCGACTCGACCACCGCCGAGATCGACAAGGCCGACGCCGACCTGGCCGACGCGCACAAACGCCTCACCGCGCTGCACGGCGAGCAGGCGGCGCCAGGCAACGAGGCCGCGCTGGCCACGGCGGTGGCCCAGGCCGACGAAGCATTGGCAGCCGCCGACGAGCGGCGCACGAAGCTGGCCGCCGCCATCAAGGACCTCGGCAGCGGCAAGGGCAGCGCCGAAGACATCCAGACCCAGGTTACCGGGCTGGCCCAGGACCTGTCGGCCCTCGGCACGCTGCTGTCGCAGGCCGAAGCGCTTGTCGCGAAAGGTTGAGCCATGCCGACCCGCTACGAAGTGACCGCGACCGCGCTGAACCTGCGCGCCTCTCCCAGTGCGGCCGGCGACATCTTGACGGTGCTGCGCCGCGGCCAGCAATGCGTGGGCGCCGGCGACGCGCAGGACGGCTGGCTGCCGGTGTCGTACCAGCAGCTGAGCGGCTACCTGTCGGCGAACTACGTGCGCGTGGCGCCGGGCGCGGCGGCGCCCTCGCCCGCGCCCGTGCCGGCACCGACGGGTGGTGTGCCGCTGCCGGCCGATCCGCAGACGCGGCTCAGCGACCAGTCGCAGTTGCATCCGCAGTTCCGCCAGGCGCTCGGTGTGCTGCTGGACAAGCTGGCGGCGGAGAACCGGCCGTTCAAGGTCTTCGAGGCCTTCCGCACCCCGGAGCGCCAGCGCTGGCTCTACGAGCAGGGGCGCAGCCGCCCCGGCGGCATCGTCACCAACGCGAAGCCCTGGGAGTCCTTCCACCAGTACGGGCTGGCCGTGGACCTGGTGCTGTTCGTCAACGGGCAATGGACCTGGAGCAGCACCGGCGATCTCGGCGCGCACTGGAAGCGCCTGCCGGACCTCGCCAAGGAGGCGGGCCTGCGCACACTGACCTGGGAGGCACCGCACGTCGAACTACCGGTCGCGCTGCGCGATGCCGCCGGGCCCGCGCTGCTGGCCAGCGCCGATGCCGGTTGGGCCGACACCCTGGCCAGTGCCGCCGCGCGCTGGCGTGCGGCGGGCGGCAGCGGCGCGCCGGACCTGGCGCCGGCGCAACGGCCGACGACTGCTTAGCTGCCCATCACCGCATCAGGCAAGGCCGTCGCGATCGACGGCGCGATGCAGATCAGCAGCACCGCGACGAACATCAGCAGTACGAAGGGCAGCACGCCGCGGATGATCTGGCCCAGCGTGATGTCGGGCGCGATGTTCTTGATCACGAAGATGTTGAGGCCCACGGGCGGGTGGATCAGCCCGGCCTCCATCACGATCGTCATCAGGATGCCGAACCAGACCAGGTCGAAGCCGGCGGCCTTCAGCGGCGGTAGCACGATGGGCGCGGTCATCAGGATGATCGAGACCGGCGGCAGGAAGAAGCCCAGCATCACGATCATCAGCAGGATCGCCGCCAGCAGCACCCACTTGGACAGGTGCATGCCGACGATCCACTGCGCCGTGCTCTGGCTGATGTGCAGGTAGCTCATCACGTACGAGAACAGCAGCGACATGCCGATGATCATCATCAGCATCGTCGACTCCTTCAGGGTGGCGGCGAGGATGGGCGCCAGGTCGCGCGGCCGCCAGACCTTGTAGATCACCGCGATCAGCAGCAGCGCCAGCAGCGCGCCCAGGCCCGCCGTCTCGCTGGGCGTGGCGAAGCCGCCGTACAGCGCCACCATCACGCCGGTCAGCAGCAGCACGAAGGGGATCACGCGCGGCAGCATCTCGAATTTCTGGCGGCGCGTGAAGGTCTCGCGCTGCAGCAGCGGCGAGCCGGGTGAAGCAGCCGCGTACTCGCGCTTGTAGCGCCACATCGCATAGGCGGCGAACAGCGCGACCAGCAGCAAGCCCGGGAAGATGCCGGCCAGGAACAGCCGGCCCAGCGACTGCTCGGCCGCCACCGCGTACAGGATCATCGTGATCGACGGCGGCAGCAGGATGCCCAGGGTGCCGCCGGCCGCGATGATGCCCGCCGCGAAGCCCGGCGAGTAGCCGCGCCGGCGCATCTCCGGAATGCCGGCGCTGCCGATGGCCGAGCAGGTGGCGGGGCTGGAGCCGGCCATTGCCGCGAACAGCGCGCAGGCCAGCACATTGGCGATGCCCAGGCCCCCGGGCACGCGGCCCATCCAGGCGTGCAGCGCCGCGTACAGGTCCTGGCCGGCGCGCGATCGGCCGATGGCCGCGCCCTTCAGGATGAACAGCGGTATCGACAGCAAGGTGATGCTGGCCATCTCCTCGTAGACGTTCTGCGTCACCGTGTCGAGCGCGGAGGCCGGCATGAAGCCCAGCATGAAGACGACCGCGACGCTGCCCAGCGCGAAGGCGATCGGCGCACCGGAGAACATGAACAGCAGGGTGACCGCCAGGAACAGCAGCCCCAACATCAGAGGCGTCATCGGCGGCCGATCAGTCGATTGAAGGTCGCGGTCAGCTGCACCATCAGCTGCAGCGCCAGCAGCGACATGCCCGCGGCCATCAGCGAGTAGGGAATCCACAGCGGCGGCGCCCAGGTGGACGAGGTCGTCTGGCCCTCGGTCCAGGCCTCGTGGAACAGGGTCCAGGACTTCCAGGCGAAGAAGGCGCAGAACAGCAGGCACAGCAGGTCCACCGCCGTCAGCCGCAGCCGGTTGGCCAGCGGCGGCAGCACGCCCGCCAGCGCCTCGATGCCCACATGCCCGCGCAGCGCCTGCACGAAGGCGCTGCACATGAAGGTGGCACCGACGAGGCAGAACACCGCCGCCTCGTCCTGCCAGTCGGTCGAGGCCTGCAGCAGGTAGCGGGTGACGACGCTGGAGGTCAGCACGACGGCGGCCACCAGCAGCGCCACCATGCCGGCGAAGACCATCGCCTGGTTGACGCTGCGCAGTGCCCGCGCCAGCGGCATCAGCAGCTTCGGCGTGTCGGGATCGACCGGGCCCAGGATCCCGTCGACTGCGACTGCAGAGCTCCCGCTCATACGAGCTTCTGTGCCGCTTTCAGCAGCGCCGCGCAGGTCTCGTTACGTTCGCCGAAGTCCTTCCATGCGGTGTCGCGTGCGATCGCCTGCCACTTCTTCAGCGTGCTCAGGTCCATGTCATAGACCTTGGCGCCGGCCTTCTGGTACAGCTCGGCGACGAGCTTGTCGTCGGCCTTGGCGGCATCGCGGGCGAAGGTCTCGAGTTCGGCGCCGACCGCCATGACCACGTCCTGCTGCGCCTTCGTCAGCTTGCCGAACACCTCCTTGGAGATCATCAGCGGCTCCAGCATGAACCAGTAGGTCTTGTCGCGGCCCGTGGTCAGATGCTTGGCGAGTTCTTCCAGCTTGAACGAGATGAAGCTGGTCGACGAGGTCATCGCGGCCTCCATCGCGCCCGTCTGCATTGCCGCGTAGATCTCGTTGGACGGCAGGCTGATGACGGACGCGCCGGCCTGCTTCAGCATCATGTCCATCTCGCGGCTGCCGCCGCGCACCTTCAGGCCCTTGGCATCGTCCGGCGTCACCAGCGGCCGGCTCTTGCTGGCCACGCCGCCGGCCTGCCAGACCCAGCTGACGATGATCACGCCCTTGTCGTCCAGTACCTTGGTGAGCAGCTTGCCCACTTCGGCGGTCTTCCACTGGGCGCCTTGCTCGTAGCTGGGCACCAGGGCCGGCATCAGGCCGATATTGGTTTCACCGACTTCGCCGCCGGCATAGGACAGCGGCACCAGGCTCATGTCCAGCGCGCCCTTGCGCATGGCCGAGAACTGGGCGTTGGTCTTCATCAGCGAGGAGCCGGGGTAGACGGTGGCCTTCAGCGCGCCGCTGGTGCGCTTCTCGACCTCGGCGGCGAAGCGGCGGCACAGCCGGTCGCGGAAGTCGCCTTCGGTCAAGGTGCCGCCGGGGAACTGGTGCGAGATCTTCAGGCCCTCGCCCTGGGCGAACGCGCGCTGCTGCAGCGCCGGTGCAAGGCCGGCCAGGGCCAGGCCCTGGACGAAGTGGCGGCGATCGATGGTCATGATGCTTGTCTCCTGTCTTGCTCTGTCTGGGTGAGGATGCGGTGATCCCGTTCCGCCGCAATGTAGTGTGCCCACGTGAAATGACAACAGAGATTGCCCGTAGCGGGCAAGGACTGACCCTCGCCCCGGGCGGGCCCAGGGCCTGAATCTTGCATCGCCATTGCGCCGAAGTTCGGCGTTAGGAGACATGCCATGACCCGCTTCCTTTTTCGATCGCTGTTCGGCCGCGTGATGCTGGCGCTGGTGCTGGGCGTCGTGATCGGCCTGGCGGCACCCGGCTTCGGCCTGGCGCTGAAGCCGCTGGGCGACGGCTTCATCAAGCTGATCAAGATGATCATTCCGGTGCTGGTGTTCTGCGTCGTGGTGCACGGCATCGCCGGCGCCGGCGACCTGCGCCGCGTGGGACGGGTCGGCATCAAGGCGCTGGTGTACTTCGAGGTGGTGACCACGATCGCGCTGGCCCTGGGCCTGCTGCTGGCCTACCTGTTCCAGCCGGGCACCGGCATGAACGTCGATCCGGCCACGCTGGACGCCAAGGCGATGAGCGGCTACGCCGAGACGGCGGGCAAGCTTACCGGCGGCGGCACGGCGGAATTCCTGATGAAGCTGATCCCCACGACCGTCGTTTCCGCCTTCGCCGCCGGTGACGTGCTGCAGGTGCTGCTGTTCGCCGTGCTGTTCGGCTGCGCGCTGGCGATGATCGGCAAGCCGGCCGAGCTCGTCGGCCGCTTCATCGACGATCTCTCGCAGGTGCTGTTCAAGGTGATGGGCCTGATCATCAAGCTCGCGCCGCTGGGCGTGCTCGGCGCGATCGCGTTCACGGTCGCCAAGTACGGCATCGGATCGCTGAAGCAGCTCGGCCTGCTGGTCGCGCTGTTCTTCTTCGCGGTGGCCCTGTTCGTCTTCGTCGTGCTGGGGGCGATCATGCGCATGTCCGGCCTCTCGCTGATCAAGCTGCTGCGCTACCTGCGCGAGGAACTGGCCATCGTCTTCGCCACCACCTCCAGCGACAGCGTGCTGCCGCAGATCATGGCCAAGCTGCGCAACCTGGGTATCCGCGATTCGACGGTGGGCCTGGTGATCCCGACCGGCTACTCGTTCAACCTCGACGCCTTCTCGATCTACATCACGCTGGCCGCGGTGTT
The DNA here is from genome assembly GCF_034043675.1 of Roseateles agri. Taxonomy (NCBI): domain Bacteria; kingdom Pseudomonadati; phylum Pseudomonadota; class Betaproteobacteria; order Burkholderiales; family Sphaerotilaceae; genus Roseateles; species Roseateles agri. Next base: position 541,211 of record NZ_JAXCLA010000002.1, read on the forward strand.
CATCGCGCAGGCCACCAACACGCCCGTCGCGATGGGCGACCTGCTGACGATCCTGGCGCTGGCGCTCGTGACCTCCAAGGGCGCGCACGGGGTGCCGGGCTCGGCCATCGTGGTGCTGGCCGCCACCTTGCAGGCGATCCCCGCCATCCCCGCCGTCGGCCTGGTGCTGGTGCTCTCGGTCGACTGGTTCATGGGCATCCCGCGCGCTCTGGGCAACCTGGTGGGCAACTGCGTCGCCACCGTGGCGATCGCCACCTGGGAGGGCGACATCGACCTCGAGCGTGCGCGGGCGGTACTCGACGGCGAGGTGCCCGAATCCGAGCCCGCGTCGCCTCCCGCGCAAGCCGCGGCCGTTGCCGCTAACTGAGCGGCTCGACGGTCACCGCCACCCGCGGTTCGGCCCGCCCGCCGCCGCGGATCACGCCGCGCAGCGGCGCGACGTCGGCATAGTCGCGGCCCCAGGCCAGGGTGACGTGATCGAGGCCGGCCTGGACGTTGTTGGTCGGGTCCAGCGCGATCCAGCCGTGATGCGGGCACCAGACGGCGACCCAGGCGTGCGAGGCGTCGGCGCCGATCAGGCGCGGCTTGCCTGGCGGCGGCTGGGTCAGCAGGTAGCCGGACACATAGCCGGCGGCCAGGCCCAGCGAGCGGCAGGCGCCGATCATCACGTGGGCGAAGTCCTGGCAGACGCCGCGCTTGAGCGCCAACGCCTCGGGCGCGCGGGTGTTGACGTGCGTGGCGGCCGGCTCGTACTTGAACTGCTTGTGGATCTGCCGCATCAGCGCCAGCGCGCCGGTGGCGACCGGGACGCCGGGCCGGAAGGCCTCGCGTGCGAACGCGGCCAGCGCGGCGTCGCGCGGCGCGAACAGCGAGGCCAGGGTGAACTCGACCGCCTCGCTGTGCACGGCGCCGGCGCGGTAGCGCAGCGCCTCGGCCACCTCCTCCCAGGGCGGGCTGGCAGCCTCGTCCGGCGGCGGCGCGGCGGTGATGCCGGCTTCGAAGACGCTGGACACGGTCAGCTTGTCGTGGACCTGCGCATGGCTGAACACCAGCCGCGCATTGCCCCAGGCGTCGAGGCTCAGGCGATCGCGCACTTCCATGCCACCGTCGGGGCTGGGCGTGATGGTCAGCCGCCAGTCGCGCACCACCTGGTTCGCCGTGTCGCGCGGGCTCAGGCAGGCGACGTGATGGGCCAGCTCGACCGGCTCGTCGTAGGCGTAGCTGGTCTCGTGGGTGACACGTAGCCAACGTCGATCATTCATGAGGGTGTCTTTCAGGGCCGAGCGCCGGGCCGCTCCCAAGCCGGCCCACGTGGCGATGTGCTTGCCGGTCGATCCGGCAAGCATCGCCGTCCCCTCGGGGGACCGGCCAGCGTACTCGCTGGACGAGGGGCTCCATCATTGCCACACCATCCGGTCGACCGAGCCGACGTGGTTGAACAGGCGGCGGCCGATCTGCACTGACAGGTCCATCGCACGCGCGCTGCAGTCGTTCAGCAGGCCACTGAGCCGTGAGTAACTGCCGTCTTCATCGGCGCGGCTGATGTCTTCCAGCGACCAGTACTCCGGCTGCGGGAAGCCGCGCGCCTGCTCCAGCGCCCAGTCATGGTCGTGGCGCGACAGCTTCAGGAAGCGCTCGCGCAGGGTGCGCGCGACCCAGGCCAGCGAGCGCGGGTTGTCGGTGTCGTGGACCAGCAGGTGCAGGAGCGGCGGCACTTCGCGGCGGCCCTGGAACTGGGCGCGGTAGGTGATGGTGGAATCGAACAGGCCCAGCAGCAGCGCGAAGCCTTCTTCCTTCAGGTGCAGCCTATGGGCGAATCCCTCGATCAGCGCGTTGGCGAAGAAGTCCAGGCGCTCCAGCTGGCGGCCGACGCTGAGCAGGCGCCAGCCGTCGTCGCGGGTCATGCGGTCGGTCTGGGCGCCGGTGATGGCGGCGAGCTGAGTGTCGACGCGGGCCAGCGCGCCGGTGACTTCCGACGAGGGCGCGCCGAAGTCGTAGCCCAGCAGCACCTGCATGCGCTCGGTGAAATCGTCGCCCACCTCGTGGATCAGCTTCCAGTGTTCGGACGAGAGCCGTTCGCGCAGCGACTGCGCGCAGTTCTGCAGCGCGCGCAGGTTCCAGGCCACGCTGCCAGACTCCAGGGTGTCGGCCAGCGAGCGCACCAGCGAGCGCTCGAACACCCGCAGCGACTGCTCGGCCGATGGCACGCTCTCGCCGACCAGGCCGTAGCGGCGCGCCATCGCGTCGAGCACGCGCAGCACCTCGGGCGGCGTGCTGCCGCGGGCGGCGCTGGTCAGCGCATCGAGCGTCAGCCGCGCCAGACGCACGCTGTTCTCGGCCCGCTCGGTGTAGCGGCCCAGCCAGAAGAGGTTCTCGGCCGAGCGGCTGGTGACCGTCCAGTGCACGTTCTTCAGGTCGGCGGCAGACAGCGGCTTGGCCAGCAGGCTGGTGCGGTCGACCTTGCCCTCGGTCAGCACCCAGGTGTCGATGCTGGCGCTGCCCTGCTGCATCGACAGCCAGGGATCGGGCGGATCGTCGCGGCCCCGACCGCCGACGGCGCCGCTGCGGTGCGTGGCGACGCGGGTCAGGCCGCCGGGCAGCACCGTCCAGCTGCCGCGGCCGTCAGCCACGGCGAACACGCGCACGACGGCCGGGCGCGGCTCCAGCGAGCCCTCGTTCCAGACCGGCGTCTCGCTCGGCTGGATGCGCGCCTGCAGCGTGTGCGCGGCCGGATCCTGCGCAACGCGCGCCAGCAGCGCCGCACGCGCCGCCGGCGCGAGGCTGGCGATCACGCTGGGCGCGAAACCGCGCGTGGTCTCGCTGCTCGGGAAGGTGGGGGCGACGACGAAATCGTCCAGCTCGTCGCGGTATTCGTTCCAGGCCGCGGCCTCGCCGCACCACCAGGCGTTGGTGTCCGGCAGCAGCAGTTCCTCGTCCAGCAGCTCCTTCGCGACGCCGGGCCAGAAGGCCGACAGGCCGGGGCTCTCCAGCCAGCCTGAACCGGGCGTGTTGGCGACGACGATCTGGCCGGCACGCATCGCCTGCACCAGGCCCGGCACGCCCAGCGCCGAATCGGAACGCAGCTCCAGCGGATCGAGGAAGTTGTCGTCGACGCGGCGCAGCAGCACGTGGACGCGCTCCAGCCCCTGCGTGGTCTTCAGGTAGACCTTGTCCTCGCGCACGGTCAGGTCGCCACCCTCGACCAGCGTGATGCCCAGGTAGCGGGCGAGGAAGGTGTGCTCGAAGTAGGTCTCGTTGCGCGGGCCCGGCGTCAGCAGCGCCACGCGCGAGCGCTCGCCCTCCGGCGAGAGCCGCGTGAGCCCCTGCAGCAGGGTCTGGAAGCTGCCGGCCAGGCGCTGCACGGCCATGCTCCGGAAGGCCTCGGGGAACTGCTCGGCGATGATCAGCCGGTTCTCCAGCACATAGCCCAGGCCCGAGGGCGCCTGCGTGCGCTGGCCGACGATCCACCAGAGCCCGTCCGCCCCGCGCGCCAGGTCGAAGGCGAGCACGTGCAGGTGCACGCCGCCCAGCGGCACCACGCCGTGCATCGGCCTCAGGTACTGCGGGTGGGCGAAAACCAGCGAGGCGGGCAGCAGGCCCTCGTCGAGCAGACGACGGGGGCCGTAGACGTCGGCCAGCGCCGCATTCAGCAGCTTGGCGCGCTGGATCACGCCGGCCTCGATGTGTTGCCACTCCTGCGCGCTGATGAGCATCGGCAGCAGTTCCAGCGGCCAGACGCGCGAGGACTGGCCGCCGCCCTCGTGGGCGTTGTCGTAGACGTTGTAGCTGGCGCCGTCCTCCTGGATGCGGCGCTGCGTGCGCTGGGCGCGCGGGCCCAGGTCCTGCCAGCCGTCGACGCCGGTGGCCGCGAAGAACTCCCGCCACAGCGGAGACAGCGGCGGGTGCCCGCCGCCCGCCTTGTTCAGCTGGCCGTGCAGCTCGCTGTAGTGGCCGTCCTTGCCGCGCAGCGTGGAGGCGGCCGCGAGCGCGGCGGCATCCGGTGATTCTTCGTCAGCGAGCAGGCTCGATTGCAGCGGCGCGGGAGGGGTGGTCATGACAGCTTGTGAAAATCAGCGCGCCATCATGCCCGGCCCCAGGCTCGTTTCACCGGCCGACGCGGCGCAAATCCAACGTAAATGGGAATTCAAGGCTCAGTTGGGGGGGCTGCGTGACCATCGTGCCCGGTGTGTGGCCCAGCTTGACGAAGCGGTTCAAGCGCCGCGCCTCGGCCTCGTAGGAGTTGACCGGCAAGGTGGCGTAGTTGCGGCCGCCCGGGTGGGCGACGAAATACTGGCAGCCGCCCAGCGAACGCTGGGTCCAGGTGTCCACCAGGTCGATCGTCAGCGGCACGTGCAGGCCGATCGTCGGGTGCAGCGCCGAGGGCGGGTGCCAGGCGCGGTAGCGCACGCCGGCCACGTACTCGCCGACGCGGCCGGTCGGCTGCAGCGGCAGGGTCACGCCGTTGACGGTGACGCGGTGGCGCGGATCGACCAGGCCGCTGACCTGGACCTCGATGCGCTCCAGCGACGAGTCCACGTAGCGCACCGTGCCGCCGGCCGTGCCCTCCTCGCCCATCACGTGCCAGGGCTCCAGCGCGTTGCGCAGGGTCAGGTGGACGCCGCGCGCCGTCAGCTCGCCGACCTTGGGGAAGCGGAACTCGAAGTGCGGCGCGAACCATGCGGCGTCGAAATCGTGGCCGGCGCGCTGCATGTCCTCGATCACGTCGTCGAAGTCCATCTTCACGAAGGTGGGCAGCAGGAAGCGGTCGTGCAGCTCGGTGCCCCAGCGCACCAGCGGCGCGCGGTAGGGCTCCTTCCAGAAGCGCGCCACCAGCGCGCGCAGCAGCAGCTGCTGGACGATGCTCATGCGCGCATGCGGCGGCATCTCGAAGGCGCGCAGCTCCAAGAGGCCCAGCCGGCCGGTGGCCGAGTCGGGCGAGTAGAGCTTGTCGATGCAGAACTCGCTGCGGTGCGTGTTGCCGGTCACGTCCACCAGCACGTTGCGCAGCGCGCGGTCGACCAGCCAGGGCGGCATGTCGCGGCCATGGACGGCACGGTTGCGGTAGATCTCCTGCAGCGCGATCTCCAGCTCGCGCAGCTGGTCGTTGCGCGCCTCGTCGACGCGCGGGGCCTGGCTGGTGGGGCCGATGAACATGCCCGAGAACAGGTAGCTGAGGCTCGGGTGGTTGTGCCAGTAGGCCAGCAGCGATGCCAGCAGCTCGGGCCGCCGCAGGAAGGGCGAATCGGCCGGCGTGGCGCCGCCCAGCACGAAGTGGTTGCCGCCGCCGGTACCGGTGTGGCGGCCGTCGATCAGGAACTTCTCGCTGCTCAGGCGCGACAGCCGCGCCGCCTCGTACAGGAACTCGGTGTTGGCAACCAGCTCGTCGAAGCCACGCGCCGGGTGGATGTTGACCTCGATGACACCCGGATCGGGCGTGACCTGCAGCAGCTTCAGGCGCGGGTCGCGCGGCGGCGGATAGCCTTCCAGCACGATCTTGACGCCCTGCTCCCGCGCCGTGGCCTCGACGGCCTCGAGCAGCAGCAGGTAGTCCTCAAGCTTCGCCAGCGGCGGCATGAAGACGTACATCACGCCGCTGGCCGTGCCCTGGCTTTCCGCCTTCGGACCGTTGGCGCGGCGCGGGTCGCGCACTTCCACGCACAGTGCGGTGCGGGTGACGCTCGGATCGCTCTTCTGGCGGGCGGGCACCGGCGTCTCGGACTCTGGCTCCCGCTTGAGCTGCGACTGGCTGCGAACCACCGTCGACAGCGCCTCGCGCGGCGCGAAGGGATCCTGCTCGATCATGTACGGGTAGTCGCCCTCGCGCACCCAGGGCAGCGCGTCGAGCGGCAGGCGGTAACCCATCGCGGAATCGCCGGGCAGCAGGTACAGGCGCTCGTCGCGCAGGTGCCAGGCACCGCTGACCCAGACCTTGCTGAACATCTCCGCGCCCTCGGCACGGCGCAGCGGCAGCACGTAGCCGACCACGGCCGACAGGCCCTGCTCGTAGACGCGGCGCAGCCGCGTGCGCTCCATCTCGTCGTCCAGCCGCGATTCGAACGGATCGACGTTGACCGGCAGCCGGCGCTCGCGCCACAGGTAGTAGAAGGTGTCTTCATAACCGGGCTTGACGAACTTGTCTTCGATGCCCAGGCGCGCGCCCAGCGCGGCGATGAAGCGGTGCGCGTCCTCGCTGGTGTAGCGGTGGCCTTCGCGCTCGTCGGCGAACAGGCTCGGGTCCTGCCAGCAGGGCTGGCCGTCCTCGCGCCAGTAGATCGACAGCGCCCAGCGCGGCAACTGCTCGCCCGGATACCACTTGCCCTGGCCGAAGTGCAGGAAGCCGCCGCGGCCGTATTCCTCGCGCAGCCGGTGGACGAGATCCTGCGCGCGCAGCCGCTTGGTGGGGCCCAGCGCCTCGGTGTTCCATTCGGCGCCGTCGCGGTCGTCGATGGAGACGAAAGTGGGCTCGCCGCCCATCGTCAGGCGCACGTCACCGTTCTGCAGCTCGCGGTCGACGCGGCGACCCAGTGCCACGACGTCGGCCCACTGCCCGTCGGTGTAGGGCTTGGTGACGCGCGGCGATTCGTAGATGCGCGTCACCGTCATCTCGTGGCCGAACTCGACCTCGGCCTTGTCCACCGCGCCGCTGATCGGCGCGGCGCTGGACGGCTGCGGCGTGCAGGCCAGCGGGATGTGGCCCTCGCCGGCCAGCAGGCCCGAGGTCGGGTCCAGGCCGATCCAGCCGGCGCCGGGCAGGTAGACCTCGCACCAGGCGTGCAGGTCGGTGAAGTCCACCTCGGTGCCGCTGGGGCCGTCGAGCGCCTTCTCGTCGGGCGCGAGCTGGATCAGGTAGCCGGAAGCGAAGCGCGCGGCCAGGCCCAGGTGGCGCATCAGCTGCACCAGCAGCCAGGAGGTGTCGCGGCAGGAGCCGGAGGCGTTCTCCAGCGTCTCCTCCGGCGTCTGCACGCCGGGCTCCATGCGGATCAGGTAGGAGATGTCCCGCTGCAGCCGCTGGTTCAGGCCGACCAGGAAGTCCACCGTGGCGACGGGCTTGCTCAGGTCCACGCCTTCGAGATAGGCGGCGAGCCTCGGCGTCAACTTGTCGGCGACGAGATAGGGCGCGAGCTCCTCCTTCTGGCTCGCCTCGTAGTCGAAGGGGAACTGCTGCGCGTGGTCTTCGAGGAAGAAGTCGAAGGGGTTGTAGACGGCCATCTCGGCCACCAGGTCGACGGTGACCTCGAACAGCCCGGTCTTCTCGGGGAAGACCAGCCGCGCCAGGTAGTTCGCGAACGGGTCCTGCTGCCAGTTGATGAAGTGCTCCGCCGGCTCCACGCGCAGCGAGTAGCTGAGGATGTTCGTGCGGCAGTGCGGCGCCGGGCGCAGGCGGACGATCTGCGGCGACAGGCCGACGAGCCGGTCGTAGCGGTAGCGGGTGACGTGCTTCAGCGCGACGTGGATGGACAAGGCGGGATCTCCCTCAGGCTTCGGTCACGGGAATGAGGAAATCGCTGCTGATCGAGCCGCCGAGCGCGTTGATGCGCTTCAGAAACTGGATCAGGTAAGCGTGCAGCCCTTCTTCTAATATTTCTTCGATACGGGCGTATTGCAGTTCCGCGCGCAGCCGTCCGCCCTGGCGCATCGTGTGGCCGCTCGGATCGTTGGCGACGCGCTCCAGCGCGTTCATCAGCCGGGCGACGCAGCTGTACAGCGAGCGTGGCATGTTCTTGCGCAGGATCAGCAGCTCGGCCACTTTCTCGGGCTGGATCACGTTGCTGTAGACCTTGCGGTAGACCTCGAAGGCCGACACCGAGCGCAGCACCGCGGACCAGTGGTAGAACTCGCGCGCCACGTCGCTGGGCTTCTCGGCCTGCTGGTCCTGCAGGGTCTGCCACTGCGAATCGACGACGTGGGCGTCCACGCCCTTGGGCACGGCGTGGAACTTCACGTCGAGCAGGCGGGCGGTGTTGTCGGCGCGCTCCAGGAAGGAGCCGATGCGCAGGAAGTCGAAGGCCTCGTCCTGCAGCATGGTCCCGGCCGTCACGCCGCGCAGCAGGTGGGCGCGGAACTTCACCCACTCGAACAGCGCGGACGGATCGCGCTTGAGCAGGTTGTCCTTCAGCAGGCGCTGGAATTCGAGCCAGGTGGTGTTGGCGGTCTCCCAGACCTCGGTCGTCAAGGTGCCGCGCACGGCGCGCGAGTTCTCGCGCGAGGCCCGCAGGCAACTGGTGATCGAGGACGGGTTGCTCTCGTCGCGGACGATGTAGTCGTAGACCTGGCGCGCATCCAGCGTGCCGTGGCGCGCCTCGTAGTCGCCCGACAGCTCGGAGATCGACAGCAGGCTGCGCAGGCCCTGCTCGGCCTGCTCGCGGCTCTGCGGCATCAGCGAGGTCTGGTAGTTGACGTCCAGCATGCGCGCGGTGTTCTCGGCCCGCTCCATGTAGCGGGAGAGCCAGAAGAGGTGATCGGCGGTTCTTGACAGCATGTTCGTGGTCTCCTCTTCTCGTTCAGGCTTCCAGGACCCAGGTGTCCTTGGTGCCGCCGCCCTGGCTGCTGTTGACGACCAGCGAGCCCTCCTTCAGCGCCACGCGGGTCAGGCCGCCGGGCACGGTGCGCACCGTCTCGCCCGACAAAACGAAGGGCCGCAGGTCGATGTGGCGCGGCGCGATGCCGGATTCGACGAAGGTCGGGCAGGTGGACAGGCTCAGCGTGGGCTGGGCGATGTAGTTGTCGGGCCGGGCGATCAGCACCTCGCGGAACTTCTCGATCTCGGCCTTGGTCGCCGCGGGGCCGACGAGCATGCCGTAGCCGCCCGCGCCGTGCACCTCCTTGACGACCAGCTCGCCGAGGTTCGCCAGCACGTACTTCAGCTGCTCCGGGTCGCGGCACATATGCGTCGGCACGTTGTTCAGGATCGGCTTCTCGCCGAGGTAGAACTCGATCATCTTCGGCACGAAGGGGTAGATGGACTTGTCGTCCGCGATGCCGGTGCCGATGGCGTTGGACAGGGTCACGTGGCCGGCCTTGTAGGCATCGACCAGGCCCGCGCAGCCCAGCTGCGAGTCCGAACGGAACACGGTGGGATCGAGGAAGTCGTCGTCCAGGCGTCGGTAGATCACGTCCACCCGCTTCGGGCCGCGCGTGGTGCGCATGTAGACGTAGCCGTTCTCGACGAACAGGTCCTGCCCCTCGACCAGCTCCACGCCCATCTGCTGCGCGAGGAAAGCGTGCTCGAAGTAGGCCGAGTTGTACATGCCGGGCGTCAGCACGACGACGGTGGGCTCGGTCGCACCGGAGGGCGCGACGCTGCGCAGCGTCTCCAGCAGCAGGTCGGGATAGTGGGCGACCGGCGCGATGCGGTGGCGCTCGAACAGGTCGGGGAACAGCCGCATCATCATCTTGCGGTCTTCCAGCATGTAGCTGACGCCGCTGGGCACGCGCAGGTTGTCCTCCAGCACGTAGTAGCTGCCCGAGCCGTCGGGGTTGGCGGCGCGCACGATGTCCACGCCGGCGATGTGCGAGTACAGGTCGCGCGGCACGCTCACGCCCATCATCTCGGGGCGGAACTGCGCGTTCTTCAGGATCTGCTCGGCGGGCACGACGCCGGCCTTCAGGATCTCCTGGTCGTGATAGACGTCGTGGATGAAGCGGTTCAGCGCGGTGACGCGCTGGCACAGGCCGGCTTCCATCTCGCGCCATTCGTGCGCCGGGATCACGCGCGGGATCAGGTCGAAGGGGATCAGGCGCTCGGTGCCCTCGCCGTCGTCCTTGTCGCCGTAGACGGCGAAGGTGATGCCGACGCGGCGGAAGATCATCTCCGCCTCTTCGCGCCGGGCCTGCATCGCCTCGAGCGGCTGCTCGGCCAGCCAGCGCTGGTAGTCCAGGTAGTGGTCACGGGTCCTGCCGGGATGCCCATCGGCGCCGGGGGCGTTCATCTCATCGAAGCTGGGTCGCATGTAAAGCCTCCTGATACCGTCTCTGCAATATACGCACCAGCCTCGGCGCGCCAACACGCCAGTTGTTTTTGCGGCCCAGGGTCGATCCCGATGGCCTGATCGTGAACTATTGCGCGGTCACGCACCAAGAATGTTGGCGCAGGCCGGATCGTGCACCAGCAAGGCGCGCATTCGCCTGATTTCGCCTCGACACTTGGCCGTCGAAGAATGGCAAACCGCCCAGGAAGCCCCGCCATCACGGGGTTCCACGCTTGTCACTTCAATCGTGGGGGGAGGTAGGATGCCTCCACAACAGCAGCTCTAGTCATGGACCACCTTCCCGAAACCGGGCGGCCCCCGGCCCGCCGCGTGAGGCCCCGTTGAGCGGCCGCAAGACCCCCAGCAGCTCGCTGTTCATCGCGATCGCCCTGGCCGGCAGCATCGGACTGCTGCTGCCGGCGTTGATGGTCGGTGGCTGGCTGACCGGGCTGCGCGAATCGCAGTCGGCCGCGGCCGAGCTGCGCCGCGATCTCGAAGCCAAGCTCGACGTGCTGGCCAGCAGCCTGCCCGAACTGCTCTGGAACCTGGACAACGTGGCGGCCACCGAGGTGGTGCTGGCGATCATGAAGTCGCCGGACGTCGTGCTGGTCAGCGTCAGCGACGCCTCCCAGGGCACGCCCTTCTTCGAGAAGGAACAGCCGGCGCGGCGCCTGGGCCATGCGATCAAGGGCGAGCGCGACATCTACCGCGGCACGACGCGCATCGGCCACATCCGCATCGAGATGGACGACCACCTGAGCACCGCCGCGCTGGCGCGCCAGCGCTGGCTCTATGGCGTGACCGTCGGCGGACAGCTGCTGGCCTCGCTGGCGCTGATCCTGTGGCTCTTGAACTCGCGGCTGATGCGGCCGCTGCGCGAGCTGGGCCACTTCGCCAACGACCTCGCCGAGGGCCGCTTCGACGCGCAGCTGGACGTGCGCCGCAAGGACGAGATCGGCCTGCTGGGCGGCCACCTGGAGCACATGCGGCACGCGCTGCAGCAGCAGTTCGGCGCGCAGCGCTCGCTGATCGAGCGGCTGCGCGGCATGGCGGAGACGGTACCCGGTGTCGTCTACCAGCTGCGGCTGACGGCCCAGGGCAAGTTCTCGTTCGCCTACGTCAGCGAGGCGGTGCGCGACTATTTCCGGCTCAGCGCGAACGCGCTCAGCGACGATGCCGAGCCCTGGTTCGAGCAGATCCATGCCGAGGACCGTGCCACGGTGCGCGAATCGCTGCTGGCTTCGGCGCGCAACCTGACCCCGTGGCAGCAGGAGTTCCGCGTCGCCAATCCCGACGGCAGCGAGCGCTGGCTCTACGGCAACGCGATCGCGCAGAAGGTCGACCCCGCGGCCGGCGGCGGCGTGCTGTGGCACGGCTTCCTGACCGACATCTCGCGCCAGCGCCGCGACGCGCTGGAGCTGGGCCGCTACCGGCACCACCTGGAAGAACTGGTCGAGGCCCGCACCGCGGAGCTGGCCGAGGCGATGAAGGCGGCCGAGGCGGCGAGCCTGGCCAAGAGCGCCTTCCTCGCCAACATGAGCCACGAGATCCGCACGCCGATGAACGCCATCATCGGCCTGACCTACCTGGTGCGCAGCGACACGCACGAGCCCGAGCAGCAGGAGCGGCTGCAGAAGGTGGCGAATGCAGCGGAGCATCTGCTGTCCGTGATCAACAACGTGCTCGACTTCTCGAAGATCGAGGCCGGCAAGCTGCAGCTTTCGCGCACCGAATTCACCGTGCGCGAGATGCTGGACAACATCGCCGGCATGCTGGCGCACCGCGCGGCCGAGAAGCAGCTGCCGGTGCAGATCCGCATCGATCCGCGGCTGGAAGCGCAGACCCTGATCGGCGATGCCCAGCGGATCTCGGAGATCCTGCTGAACTTCGCCGGCAATGCCGTCAAGTTCACCGACGAGGGCTTCGTGCGCCTGGGCGTGCACATCGAGGGCGACGATGATGGCGCGCGGCTGCGCCTGCGCTTCGAGGTCGAGGACAGCGGCATCGGCATCGCCGAGGAGGTGCAGGGCCGGCTGTTCCAGGACTTCGAGCAGGCCGACAGCTCGACGACGCGGCGCTATGGCGGCACCGGCCTGGGCCTGGCGATCTGCCGCCGCCTCGCGGACCTGATGCAGGGCCAGGTCGGGCTGAAGAGCGCGCTGGCCCAGGGCAGCACCTTCTGGCTGACCCTGAGCCTGGACAAGGCCGGCCCCACGCCGGTGGTGCTGACACCGCCACCCGCCAGCCTGCCGCTGCCGCGCAGCAATGCCGCGCGCGAACAGCTCGCGCAGTTCGCCGGCACCCGCATCCTGCTGGCCGAGGACAACGCGGTGAACCAGGAAGTGGCCGTGGCCCTGCTGGGCAGCGCAGGCATCGAGGTGGACGTGGCGAGCGACGGCCAGCAGGCCCTCAAGATGGCCAGCGAGAACGACTACGCGCTGATCCTGATGGATGTGCAGATGCCGGTGATGGATGGTCTGGATGCGACCCGCGCGATCCGCGGCAGCGCCTGGGGCCGCGACATCCCCATCCTTGCGATGACCGCCAACGCCTTCGCCGAAGAACGCCAGCGCTGCCTGGACGCGGGCATGAACGACCACGTCGCCAAGCCGGTGGTGGCCGAGCAGTTGTTCGACACCCTGCGGACCTGGCTGGTGCGCAGCGCCGAGCAGCGGGCGCTGAAGACGGTCTGAATCACTCGTCGCAGGGAGGCGACGTGAGGCCCTTGGTTTCGTGCCACTCGGCCAGCGACATCGACGGGTAGTGCGGGAAGCGCGGATCGCCGCGCCTGCCCTCCACGGCCACCCACGGCGCCTTCGAGTCGAGCAGGCAGTGGACGTTGCTCGGTGGCGCCGGCAACGGCGTGTCGATCGCGCCGGCATGCGGGTGGACGAGCTCGGGCCAGGTCGGGTCCCACAGCCACAGCGCCGTGCCGCAATGAGCGCAGAAGTAGCGCCGCGCGCTGCTGATGTGCGTGCCCTGGCCGCTGTCGTTCGGCAGCCGCGCGCGATAGATGCGCAGCGCACGCTTGCCGGTGACCTCCATCGTGCGGGTCTGCGCGCCCAGGTTGATCGCATAGCCGCCGGTGCCCGCGGTCTTGCGGCAGATCGAGCAGTAGCAGCGCGTGAAGGGTACCGGCTCGGCGGATTCGACGCTGAACCGCACCTTGCCGCAGTGGCAGGAACCTTGGAGCTTCATGGCGGCGCTCCGGCAGGCGGCGTGCCTGCGCGCTACTGGGCTACCGGACTACTGGCTTTCCTTGATCCAGCGGCCGGACGCGGGCTGGATCGGCCGCGCATTCATCGGGTGCAGTTTCGCGAAGATCGCGATCTGGTCCATCGTCAGCATCACCGGCTGGCGCATCACCATCCACAGCACGCCCTCGGTGCAGGGCGGCTCGGTCAGCGAGCCCATGTAGGTGTAGTAGCTTCGGTCCTCGGGCAGCAGTTGGCGCGGGTCCAGCGGGGTGCTCGCCGCCAGCGGCTGGTTCTGCTCCAGCGGCAGGTTGTTCCAGACCTGCTGGACCACCGGCTGCACGCGGTTGTCGAGGTCGCGGTCCAGCAGCACGGCGACGATGGCGATGCGTCCGTCCGCATCCTTGTGCACCAGGTGCACGACCATGTCGAACTGCCGGCCGGCCAGCCGTTCCTCGGCGGGCCGGTGGAAGTGGAACTGCTGCAGCTCGTAGCGCCGGCCCATCACCGTGATCGCATTGCCGGGAGCCACGTCCACCCGCACCGTGCGGCCATCGTCGACGACGGAGAAGGCGCTCGGCTGGTAGTCGAAGCGGATCTTCTCCAGATCGACCTTCAAGGTGTCCTTGATGTCGATCGGGCTCTGGCGCTTGCCGGTGGCGCACAGCGCGTTGTCCGGATTCAGCGCGGCCCAGTGCTCGGGGCCGCCCTCGCCTTCGTAGCCCCAGGGCGGCGGCTCGCGGCGCGGCGCCGGCTTCGTCGCGGCCTTGGGCGTCGCCGCCTCCTTGCCGCCACGGCCGACCAGCTTCACCTGCCCGGCCGGCTCCTTCGTCAGCTTCTCGGACAGGCGCTGGCGCAGCACGTCCATCGAGTCCTCGCCCGTCGCCGGCTCGGCAGCATGGAGGTTCGGCGTGAGGAGAACAGCCAGCAGCAGGCCGGCGCAAAGCAGAGGGCGCATGGGTTCCTTCTTCGGCGTTTCCGCGCCTGGCTTTAGTACGCGACAGCCTTCTTGACCCACACCCAGGACACCAGCCCGATCAGCATCAGCCCGGCCGAGGTCAGCGCCAGCGCGATCGTCGAGTGCATCACCAGCGGCACCAGCGCGCCGGCGACGAGGCCGTTGGCCAGGCTGCCGACGCAGGCCTGTAGCGACGAGGCCATGCCACGGCGGTCCGGCGCCTGGTCCAGCACCAGCAGTGTGACCACCGGCACCATCAGCGCCCAGCCGAAGGCGAAGCCGAAGATCAGCGGGAAGGCCCACCAGCCGCTCGGCGTCAGCAGCAGGTTCAGCGTGATGTTGACCACCGAGGTCACCGTCATGATCAGGAAGCCGTGGCGGATCTGGTGCCGCGGCTTGATCTTGCCGGCGAGGCGCCCGCTCATGAAGGCGCCGCCCATGATCCCGCCGATCGAGAACAGGAAGAAGATGAAGAAGTGCTCCGGCGGCATCTTCAGGTGGTCGCCGAGGAAGACCGGCGCGGCCAGCACGTACATGAAGAGGCCGTTGAACGGCACACCGCTGGCCAGCGCCAGCAGCATGAAGCGCGGGCTGCTGGAGAGCCGCCAGTACTCGCGCATCAGCGCACCGATGTGAAAGGGCTGCTTCAGCGTCGAGTGCAGGGTCTCCGGCAGCATCCGCCAGTTCAGCAGGAACAGCGCGGCGCCGACGAGGACGAGGAACCAGAAGATCGAGTGCCAGCCGACGTGCACGAACAGGAAGCCGCCGACCATCGGCGCGATCGCCGGCGCCACGCCGAAGAAGATCGTGATCTGCGACATCACGCGCTGCGCCTCCGAGGGCGCGAACATGTCGCGGATGATCGCCCGCGAGACGACGATGCCGGCGCCGGCCGACACGCCCTGCACCGTGCGCCAGAACACCAGCTGGCCGATCGTCGTGGACACCGCGCAGCCCAGCGAAGCGAGCGTGAACAGCGCCATGCCCCACAGCACCACCGGCCGGCGGCCGAAGCTGTCCGACAGCGCGCCGTGGAACAGATTCATGATCGCGAAGCCGAACAGGTAGCTCGACAGCGTCTGCTGCATCTGCACCGGCGTGGCGTCCAGCGCCTGCGCGATGCCGGTGAAGGCCGGCAGGAAGGTGTCGATCGAGAACGGCCCGACCATGCCCAGGCAGGCAAGCAGGACGGACAGCGCCCATCGTGGCGCGCGCCACAGGCGGCTGGCATCGGGGTTCATCCTCGGCGCCGCTCGGCCGTCCGGAGGCGCCGAGGCGCCCCCTCGGGGGGCAGCGAGCAAGGCGAGCGTGGGGGCTTCATGTATGCGGGGGTTCTTGTCGTTATGTGGCGCGGGGCGGGCCGCGACATCGGGCTCAAGCAGTTTAGCGGCGCTCTACACTTGAAACCTTCCACAAGGCGCAATCCGCACAAGATGGCTGAAACATTGAAAGTCGGCGTCATCGGCCTGGGCGTCGTCGGGCAGCGGATGCTCGGCCGGCTGGCCGCGCAGCAGCGGCTCGAAGCCGTGGCCGTCTGGGACACCGATCCTGCCGCCATCGCCCGCGCGCTGGCCGCCTATCCGGCGCTGCATGCCACGACGAGCGCCGAAGAACTGATCGCCCACCCGGGCCTGGACACCGTCTACATCGCCACGCCGCCGGGCCCGCACATGCCGCTGAGCGAACTCGCCTTCGACGCGGGGCTTGCCGTGTTCTGCGAAAAGCCGCTGACCGTGGACTTCGACGCCGCCCGGCATTGCATCGCCCGCATCGAGGCGGAAGGCCATCGCGCCGCCGTCAATTTCGCGCTGGCCGCGTCGCCGGGCCTGTCAGTGCTGCAGACCCGCTTCGGCATCGCCTCGCACCTGCCGTTGGGCGCGCTGCGCGAGGTGCAGATCGAGCTGGCCTTCGCCACCTGGCCGCGCCCGATGCAGGCGGCGGCAGGCCCCTGGCTCAACGAACGCCACTCGGGCGGCGGCTTTGCGCGCGAGGTGCTGTCGCACTTCATCTTCGTGCTGCAGCGCGTACTGGGGCCGGCGAAGGTCCAGGCGCATCGGGTCGCCTATCCGGATGACGGCATCACCGCCGAAACAGCCCTGCGCGCCGAGCTGCTGGCCGGCGGCGTGCCGGTGCGCATCGACGGCCGCATCGGCAACGACGAACGCGCCGACTACAACCGCATGCTCTGGCACGCCGACGGCGGCGAGATCGAGCTGACCCGCTGGTTCGGCCAGATCGAGCAACGCCTGCACGAGGGCACGCGGCTGGAGGATGACCCGGAGGCCGTGCGCAACGCCAGCCAGGTCGACCAGCTCAAGCAGTGGGAAGCGATGATCGAAGGCCGCTCGCACAGCCTGCCCGGCTTCGCCGAGGCGCTGGCCGTGCAGGAGACGATCGAGAGGCTTCTGCTCCCTTAGACGAGCACGCGCTCGATGCCGCCGGTATTCGCCTTCTTCACGTACTCCGGCAGCCAGTCCTCGCCGAGGATCTGGCGGGCCATTTCGACGACGATGTAGTCGGCCTCCAGCAGGCCGTTCTGCAGGTCGCCACCGTAGCGCGAGAGGCCTTGCAGGCAGCTCGGGCAGGAGGTGAGGATCTTCAGGTTCTCGCCGGCGGCGACCTTGCCGCTGTCGCGCAGCTCGGTCTCGACCTTGCGCAGTTCCTCTTCCTTGCGGAAGCGGATCTGCGTGGAGATGTCCGGCCGCGTCACGCCCAGCGTGCCGCTCTCGCCGCAGCAGCGATCGCTCTTGACCACGCCGTCGCCGACCAGCGCCTTCACCGTCTTCATCGGCTCCTGCAGCTTCATCGGTGTGTGGCAGGGGTCGTGGTACAGGTAGCTGGCGCCGGCGCCACTCGCGGCGCCGAGCGTGATGCCCTTCTCCAGCAGGTATTCGTGGATGTCGATGATGCGGCAGCCGGGGAAGATCTCTTCGAACTTGTAGCCCTGCAACTGGTCGTAGCAGGTGCCGCAGGAGACGACCACCGTCTTGATGTCCAGGTAGTTCAGCGTGTTGGCGACGCGGTGGAACAGCACCCGGTTGTCGGTGATGATCTTGTCGGCCTTGTCGAACTGGCCCGAGCCGCGTTGCGGGTAGCCGCAGCACAGGTAACCGGGCGGCAGCACGGTCTGCACGCCGGCGTGCCACAGCATCGCCTGTGTGGCCAGGCCTACCTGGCTGAACAGGCGCTCGGAGCCGCAGCCGGGGAAATAGAACACGGCCTCGGTCTCGGCCGTGGTGGCCTGCGGGTTGCGGATGATCGGGACGTAGTCCTTGTCCTCGATGTCCAGCAGCGCACGCGCCGTCTTCTTCGGCAGGTTGCCCGGCAGCTTCTTGTTGATGAAGTGGATCACCTGCTCCTTGATCGGCGCGGTGCCCACGCTGGCGCGCGGCGCCTCGGTCTGCTTGCGCGCCAGGCCCTTGAACAGGTCGTGCGCCATGCGCTGGGCCTTGAAGCCCACGTCCACCATCGCCGTGCGGGCGAGCTTGATCGTCTCGGGATTCGTCGCGTTGAGCATCAGCATCGCCGCGGCATTGCCGGGGCGGAAGCTCTTCTTGCCCATCTTGCGCAACAGGTTGCGCATGTTCATCGTGACGTCGCCGAAGTCGATCTTCACCGGACAGGGGCTGGCGCACTTGTGGCAGACGGTGCAGTGGTCCGCCACGTCCTCGAACTCCTCCCAGTGCTTGATCGACACGCCGCGGCGCGTCTGCTCCTCGTACAGGAAGGCCTCGACCAGCAGCGAAGTCGCGAGGATCTTGTTGCGCGGCGAATAGAGCAGGTTGGCGCGCGGCACATGGGTCGCGCAGACCGGCTTGCACTTGCCGCAGCGCAGGCAGTCCTTGATGGACTCGCTGATCGCGCCGATGTCGCTCTGCTGCATGATCAGCGACTCGTGGCCCATCAGGCCGAAGCTGGGCGTGTAGGCGTTGGTCAGGTCGGCATAGGGCGTCTCGGCACCGACGGTGCCGGGGCGCAGCAGCTTGCCCTTGTTGAAGCGGCCTTCCGGGTCGATGCGCTTCTTGTAGTCGGCGAAGCCGGACAGCTCGTCGTCGCTCAGGAACTCCAGCTTCGTGATGCCGATGCCGTGCTCGCCGGAGATCACGCCGTCCAGGCTGCGCGCCAGCGTCATGATGCGCGCCACGGCCTCGTGCGCCGTCTGCAGCATCTCGTAGTTGTCGGAGTTGACCGGGATGTTGGTGTGCACATTGCCGTCACCGGCGTGCATGTGCAGCGCCACCCAGACGCGGCCGCGCAGCACGTCCTTGTGGATGCGGCGGCACTCCTCGATCAACGGCTTGAAGGCATCGCCGGAGAACAGCTCCTGCAGCGGCTTGAGGATCTGCGTCTTCCACGAGGCGCGCAGGCTGTGATCCTGCAGCGCGGGGAAGTAGCGCTCGTCCAGGCCGTTCTTCCACTCCAGCCACTGCGCGCGCACCTCGGCCAGCAGCGCGAGCGCCTGCTGCACGCGGTCTTCCAGCAGCTCGGCGCTGGGGATCTCGTTGGCGTCGTCCGTCTTGCCCAGGGGCAGCTTGCCGCGCTGGAACAGCTCGCGCAGCGCGTCGACCAGCGCCAGCTTGTTGCGCAGGCTCAGCTCGATGTTGATCCGCTCGATGCCCAGCGTGTACTCGCCCATGCGCGGCAGCGGGATCACCACGTCCTCGTTCACCTTGAACGCATTGGTGTGCTTGGAGATGGCCGCGGTGCGCTTGCGGTCGAGCCAGAACTTCTTGCGCGCATCGGCGCTGATGGCGATGAAGCCCTCGCCGCTGCGGCCGTTGGCCAGGCGCACGACCTCGCTGGTGGCGCGGGCCACGGCGTCGGCGTCGTCGCCGACGATGTCGCCGATCAGCACCATCTTCGGCAGACCACCGCGCTTGCTCTTGGTCGAGTAGCCGACCGCTTTCAGGTAGCGGTCGTCCAGATGTTCGAGGCCAGCGAGGATCGCCCCGCCCGGCTTCTTCATCTCCTCGAACATGAAGTCCTTGATGTCGACGATCGAAGGCACGCAGTCCTTCGGGTTGCCGAAGAACTCCAGGCAGACGGTGCGCACATGCGCCGGCATGCGGTGAACGATCCAGCGGCAGGAGGTGATCAGGCCGTCGCAGCCCTCCTTCTGGATGCCCGGCAGGCCGGCGAGGAACTTGTCGGTGACGTCCTTGCCCAGGCCTTCCTTGCGGAACAGGCGGCCGGGGATGTCCAGGCGCTCGGTACGCTCCAGCGTCTTGCCGGTCGCGTCGAAATACTTCAGCTCGAAGCTAGCGGTCTCGACGTCGTGGATCTTGCCGAGGTTGTGGTTCAGCCGCGTGACTTCCAGCCACTTGGCGCCGGGCGTGACCATGCGCCAGGAGGCCAGGTTGTCCAGCGCCGTGCCCCACAGCACGGCCTTCTTGCCGCCGGCGTTCATCGCCACGTTGCCGCCCACGCAGGAGGCCTCGGCCGATGTGGGGTCCACCGCGAAGACATAACCGTGAAGTTCAGCGAGGTCCGCGACTCTCTGCGTGACCACGCCGGCCTCGCTGAAGACCGTCGGCACCGGCTTGTCCACGCCCGGCAGTGCGAGCAGCTCGACGCCCTTCAGCGCCTCCAGCTTCTCGGTGTTGATGACGGCGCTGTTCCACACCAGCGGCACGGCGCCGCCGGTGTAGCCGGTGCCGCCGCCGCGCGGAATGATCGTCAGGCCCAGCTCGATGCAGTCCTTGACGAGGTAGGCCATCTCGGCCTCGCTGTCGGGCGTCAGCACGACGAAGGGGTACTCGACGCGCCAGTCGGTCGCGTCCGTCACGTGGGACACGCGCGAGAGCCCGTCGAACTTGATGTTGTCCTTGGCCGTGTGGCGGCCCAGCACCTTGGCGGCGCGCTTGCGCAGGTCCCAGACGTCGCCGAAGAACTTGGCGAAGGCAGCCACCGCGGCGCGCGCGGCCGACAGCAACTCGCCGACCAGCGCGTCGCGCTGCGGGTCGCTCGCCGGATCGCGGCGGCGCTCGACCTCGGTCAAGCGGTGGTTCAGCGCCTCGATCAGCTGCGCGCGGCGCTTCGGGTTGTCCAGCAGGTCGTCCTGCAGGTAGGGATTCCGCTGCACCACCCAGATGTCGCCCAGCACCTCGTACAGCATCCGCGCCGAGCGGCCGGTGCGGCGTTCCTGGCGCAGCTGGCTCAGCAGTTCCCAAGCGTGGGCGCCGAGCAGGCGGATGACGATCTCGCGGTCCGAGAACGAGGTGTAGTTGTACGGAATCTCGCGCAGGCGGGGGGCGCCGTGGGCGGCGGAGTCGTCGTCAGAGCTAACGGCGGGCATCAGCGGATGCGGAGCATTCATGGCGGCCGGGCGCGCAAAGCGCCGGATGAACTACGGGATCGATGGGCGGCAGCGGGCTTGTGGCCCGGAAATCCGGCAAGGAATACCGTCCCCGGGATCAGGGAAAGGCCTGAGTACATGCCAGCCGGTCATCGTACCGCAGCGCAGCATCGGGGGTCCGGGCCTGCGGTAAGTCCCCACGGCGCAGTGCGGGCGGCCTCGTCCACAATCGCCCGAACAGAGGAGACACACCATGTTGAAGAAGGCCACCTTCGTTGCCCTGCTGCTGAGCCTGGGCGTTAGCACCAGCCATGCCCAGACCGAGATCCAGTGGTGGCACTCGATGGGCGGCGCGCTCGGCGACTGGGTCAACGACCTGGCGAAGGACTTCAACGCCAGCCAGCACGACTACAAGATCGTGCCGACCTTCAAGGGCAGCTACGACGAATCGATGGCCGCCGCCATCGCCGCCTTCCGCGCTGGCAATGCGCCGCACATCCTGCAGGTGTTCGAGGTCGGCACCGCCACGATGATGGCGAGCAAGGGCGCCGTCGTGCCGGTGACCGAGGTGATGAAGCTCGGCGGCGTCACCTTCGACGCCGGCGCCTACGTACCCGCCGTGGCCGGCTACTACACGGCCTCCAACGGGCAGATGCTGAGCTTCCCGTTCAACAGCTCGACGACGGTCTTCCACTACAACAAGGACGCCTTCAAGGCCGCCGGGCTCGACCCCAACAAGCCGCCCTCCACCTGGCCCGAGGTGGCGCTGGCCGCGGCCAAGCTGAAGGCCAGCGGCCACAAGTGCCCGTTCACCACTTCCTGGGTCAGCTGGACGCAGCTGGAGAGCTTCTCGGCCTGGCACAACGTGGAGTTCGCGACCAAGAACAACGGCTTCGGCGGCCTCGACACGCGGCTGGCCTTCAACACGCCGCTGCATGTTCGCCACATCGAGAACCTGGCCAACATGGCCAAGCAGGGCCTGTTCGTCTACAAGGGCCGCGGCAATGCGGCGGACGCAGCCTTTGTGTCCGGCGAGTGCGCGATGATGACCGGCTCCTCGGGCCTCTACGCCAACGTCAAGAAGAGCGCCAAGTTCGCCTTCGGCATCGCACCGCTGCCCTACTACCCCGACGTGGCCGGCGCCCCGCAGAACACCGTCATCGGCGGCGCGAGCCTGTGGGTGATGGCCGGCAAGAAGGCGCCCGAATACAAGGGCGTGGCCCAGTTCTTCGCCTACCTGTCGCAGCCGGAGGTGGCCTCCGAGAGCCACAAGCGCACCGGCTACCTGCCCGTCACCAAGGCCGCCTACGCGCTGACCGACAAGAGCGGCTTCTACAAGGACAACCCGGGCACCGATGTGGCCGTGACGCAGATGATCCGCAAGACCACCGACAAGTCCCGCGGCGTGCGCCTGGGCAACTTCGTGCAGGTGCGCACGATCATCGACGAGGAGTTCGAAGGCGTCTGGGCGGGCAAGAAGACGGCCAAGGAAGGCATCGACGCCGCGATCAAGCGGGGCAACGAGCAGCTGGAACGCTTCCAGAAGGCCAACAGCAAGTGAGCACGGAGAAGCGCGTCCAGCTGCGGGCCAGGGTCCTTCCCTGGCTGTTGCTGGCGCCACAGTTGGCCGTCATCGCCGTGTTCTTCTTCTGGCCGGCAGGCCAGGCGCTGCTGCAGTCGCTGCAGCAGCAGGACGCCTTCGGCACCTCGACCGAGTGGGTGGGCTTGGCCAACTTCCAGCAGCTGTTCGCCGACCCGTCCTACCTGGAGTCGTTCCGGATCACGGCCGTCTTCGCGCTGCTGGTGGCCGGGCTGGGCCTGGCGCTGGCACTGCTGCTGGCGGTGATGGCGGACCGCGTGGTGCGCGGCGCGGCGATCTACCGGACACTGCTGGTTTGGCCCTACGCGGTGGCGCCGGCGATCGCGGGCGTGCTGTGGCTGTTCATGTTCGCGCCGTCCATCGGCGTGCTCTCGTACGCGCTGGAGCAGTTGGGCGTGGCCTGGAACCCGCTGCTGGACAGCCGGGACGCGACGACGCTGATCGTGCTGGCCGCCGTGTGGAAGCAGCTCTCGTACAACTTCCTGTTCTTCCTGGCTGGCCTGCAGGCGATCCCGCGCTCGCTGATCGAGGCAGCCGCGATCGACGGCGCACGCCCCTGGCGGCGCTTCTGGACCATCGTGTTCCCGCTGCTGTCGCCGACCAGCTTCTTCCTGCTGGTGATCAACATCGTCTACGCCTTCTTCGACACCTTCGGCATCGTCGACGCGGCCACCCGCGGCGGGCCGGGCAAGGACACGGCCGTGCTGGTCTACAAGGTCTACTACGACGGCTTCAAGGCGATGGACCTGGGCGGTTCGGCGGCACAGTCGGTGGTGCTGATGGGCGTCGTGGTCGCGCTGACGGTGGTGCAGTTCCGCTACGTGGAGCGGCGGGTGCAATATGGTTGAAGCCCATGGTTGAACGGCGCCCTGCCCTCACGGTGCTCTCGCACCTGGTGCTGATCCTCGGCGTGCTGATCGTCGCCTTCCCTCTCTACATCGCCTTCGTCGCCTCATCGCACACCGCGCAGGAGGTGGTGCAGGCGCCGATGCCGCTGCTGCCGGGCCCGCACCTGCTGGACAACTACCGCGCCGCGCTGCTGGGCAACGACAGCGGCTCCGGCTCGCACGCGCCGGTGGCGCGGATGATGTGGGTGAGCCTGGTCAGCGCGCTGGCGATCGCGCTGGGCAAGATCGCGATCTCACTGCTAAGCGCCTTCGCGATCGTCTACTTCCGCTTCCCGTTCAAGCGCCTGGTGTTCTGGAGCATCTTCGTCACGCTGATGTTGCCGGTGGAGGTACGCATCGGGCCGACCTACCAGGTCGTCTCGGACCTCGGCCTGCTGAACAGCTACGCCGGCCTCAGCGTGCCGCTGATCGCCTCGGCCACCGCCACCTTTTTGTTCCGCCAGTTCTTCATGACGGTGCCGGACGAGCTGCTGGAGGCCGCGCGCATCGACGGCGCCTCGCCGATGCGCTTCTTCTTCGACATGCTGCTGCCGCTCTCGCGAACCTCGATCGCGGCGCTGTTCGTGATCCAGTTCATCTACGGCTGGAACCAGTACCTGTGGCCGCTGCTGGCGACGACGAACGAGGACATGTACCCCGTCGTCATCGGCATCAAGCGGATGATCGCCGGCGGCGAGGCCGCCAACGAGTGGAACATCATCATGGCCACCGCGCTGCTGGCGATGCTGCCGCCGGCGCTGGTCGTCGTCGGCATGCAGCGCTGGTTCGTCAAGGGCCTGGTCGACTCTGAAAAGTAAAGCATCCATGGCAAGCGTCTCATTGCGTCAGGTCGTCAAGCGCTATCGCGATCAGGAGGTGATCCATGGCATCGAGGCCGAGATCGCCGACGGCGAGTTCGTCGTCATCGTCGGACCTTCGGGCTGCGGCAAGTCCACCTTGCTGCGCATGGTGGCGGGGCTGGAGGAGGTGAGCGGCGGCGAGATCGCGATCGGCGCGCGCGTCGTCAACGAGATCGAGCCCTCCGAGCGCGACATCGCGATGGTGTTCCAGAACTACGCGCTGTATCCACACATGAGCGTGTTCGAGAACATGGCCTACGGGCTGAAGATCGCCAAGGTGCCGCCGGCGGAGATCCGCACGCGGGTGGACAAGGCGGCGGCGATCCTCGAACTCGGCGGCCTGCTGCAGCGCCGGCCACGCGAACTCTCCGGCGGCCAGCGCCAGCGCGTCGCGATGGGCCGCGCGATCGTGCGCAGCCCGCAGGTCTTCCTGTTCGACGAGCCGCTGTCCAACCTCGACGCCAAGCTGCGCGGCCAGACGCGGCTGGAGATCCAGAAGCTGCACCGCGAGCTGGGCATCACCTCGCTGTACGTGACGCACGACCAGGTCGAGGCGATGACCCTGGCGCAGCGGATGATCGTGATGAACGCCGGCCGCATCGAGCAGATCGGCACGCCGGACGAGGTCTACGCGCGCCCGGCCACGACCTTCGTCGCCGGCTTCATCGGCTCACCGCCGATGAACCTGCTGCGCCACCAGGACGGGAAGAAGATCGTCGGCATCCGGCCCGAGCACCTGTTCATCGCCGCCGACGGCTGGCCGCTGCAGGTCGAGACGGTGGAGATGCTGGGCGCCGAACGCCTGGTGCATGGCCGCCTCGGCGACGAGCAGGCGCTGACCTTGCGCATCGACGCCACCCAAGCCGCACCGCAGCCGGGCGATGCGCTGAAGCTGGCCGTCAGCCCCGATCATCAACACTGGTTCGATGCCGAGACCCGACGGAGAATTCCTGCATGACATGGCCCCTGCCCTTCTGGGTTGCCCACCGCGGTGCCGGCAAGCTCGCACCTGAAAACACGCTGGCGGCCTTCCGCGTCGGCGCGCAGCACGGCTACCGCGCCTTCGAGTGCGACGTGAAGCTGAGCCGCGACGGCCTGCCCTTCCTGCTCCACGACGACACGCTGAACCGCACGACGCGCGAGCGCGGCATCGCCGGCGCGCGTGACTGGGCCGAGCTGTCACGCATCGACGCCGGCGCCTGGCACAGCCGTGCCTACGCCGGCGAGACTCTGCCGAGCCTGGACGCCATCGCGCAGTTCTGCATCGCCAACGGCCATGCGCTGAACATCGAGATCAAGCCGACCACTGGCAGCGAACTTGAGACCGGCGAGGTCGTCGGCCGCGAGGTGCTGCGCCTGTGGACCGGCCAGCCGAACCACCTGCCGCTGTTCAGTTCCTTCAAGCCCGACGCGCTGATCGGCGCCGCCCGCAGCGCGCCCGAGGTGCCGCGCGCGCTGCTGCTGGACGCGCTGAAACCCGGCTGGCTGGAGCAGGCGAAGACCCTCGGCTGCATCGGCGTGGTCGCGAACTACACGCTGATGGATCGGACGACGATCGACGCGATCCACGCGGCGGGCATGAAGGCCGCTGTCTACACGGTCAACGATCCGGCGAGCGCGCAGTGGCTCATCTCCAACGGCATCGACGGGATCATTACGGACGCGGTGGATCGCTTCGCGCCGGCTCAGCCAGGAGGTCGTGCGTGAAGCGACTCGTATCGACAGTGCTTCTTCTTTCCGTCCTCATCGGCCGCGCCGAAGCCGCTGCCGATTGCACTGCGCAGACCCAGTTGGACGTCGCGACCGTGAAGACCCAGGTGTTCGTCGTCGGCGAAATGCATGGCACGGCGGAAGTCCCTGTCTTTGTCGGCGGACTCGTCTGCAGCCTGCTGCAGGCCGGGCGCCCGGTGATGCTGGCGCTGGAGCGGCCAAGCAGCGAGCAGGCCGCGTTGGACCGCTACATCGAATCGGACGGCAGCGAGGCGGAGCGCCAGGCCCTTCTCGGGCAAGGCATGTGGGTCTGGCCGATGCAGGACGGGCGCAACAGCCGCGCCATGCTGGCACTGATCGAAAGCGTCCGTGTGCTACGCCGTGCCGGGCAGCCGATCGGCATTCTCGCCATGCAGCACCAGGCCGATCCGCGTCTGCCCAGGGACCGCCGGGCGATGGTGCTGGCGCACGATCTCGCGAGCCGGATGAACGATCGCCTGATGGCCGACTCGATCGCGGCCTTCTTCGCCGAACATGGCGACTACACGGTTGTTGCCTTCGCCGGGGACTATCACACGGCGACTGTCGCTCCGACAGGAACCGGCCCGGGCTACCGTCCGATGGCCCAGGTGCTGGAGGAGTTTTTGCCGATCTTTGTCGTTGGCCTGGCCTCGACCGAGCCGGGAACGGTCTGGATGTGCTCTCGCAGCAATGATTGCGGCGTTCATCCGGCGATTCAGCAGCCCTTGTTCATCGAAGGCACGCGAATCGACGCCGAGGTGAAACTGGGGCGACTCAGCGCGTCGGAGCCGGCGGCGCGCCCTTCAAAGTGACAGCCGCGCGTAGATGCAGGTATCGCGCAGCACGCCCTGCGGCGTGAGGCCGTCGTTGCGCAGGATGCCTTCGAGCTCGAAGCCGCAGCGCTCGGCCACCGCGCGGCTCCTGGTGTTGTTCGGATCCATGCGGATCTCGACGCGGCGGGCACGCAACTGCTCGAAGGCCATCTTCGTCAGCGCAAGTACCGCCTCGGTGACATAGCCCTTGCCCTGGGCGGAGCTGCGGATCCAGTAGCCGATCTCGAAGCGGCGCACTTCCCAGTCCATGCGCAGCAGGCCGATGCCGCCGAGCAGTTGCCGGCCTTCGGGCGCGCGGTCGTAGATCTGGTAGCGCAGTGCCTCGCGCAGCACGAACTCGGCGATCTGCCGGCGCACGACGGCCTCGGCCTGTTCAAGGTCCGGCAGCTGCTGCGCCCAGTGCAGCCAGGTCTGCAGCAGTTCGGCGGACTCGGCTGCTGCGGCGCTCAGCGCCGGCCCCACGCCAGGGCGCGGCACGGCGATCAGCAGCCGCTCGGTCTCGATCTTCTCCGGCACCTCGATCAGCAGCGGGTTCATGGGTTGGCCAGCTCCGTCGCCAGCGCCGCCTTGTCGCCGGTATCCATCTTCGGCAACTCCCTCACCCGGCGGATGACCGGATGACGCCAGGCCACGGCGCTCAGCAGCAGCGCGCCGACGCCGGCGAACAGCAGTGCCGAGCGCAGGCCGACGTGCTCGCCGAGCCAGCCTCCCAGCAGCGCACCGGGGCCGGCCGGGATCAGGATCAGCCAGCGCATCGTGCTGGTCATCCGACCCAGCATCGGCGCGGGCGTGACGCTCTGGCGCAGCGACAGGAAGTTGATGAAGATCAGCACTGCGCCAACGCCGAAGCAGAACAGCATGAAGGCGAAGGCCGCCACGCCGAAGGCGTTGGCCGGCATCACCGACAGCACCAGCCAGCCCAGGCCCGTCACGGCAGCCCCAGCCACCAGGCAGGGGCCGGGGCCCAGGCGGCGGCTGATGCGGTGGCCGAAGACGCTGGCCAGCACCGTGCCCGCGCCCAGCGCCACGTAGCAGAGGCCCACGCTCTGGCCGCTCAAGTGCAGTTCGCGCGTGGCGAACAGGATCTGCACGACCTGGGCCGCGTTGTTGCACATCTGCCAGGCGCCGACGGTGGCCGCCAGGCTCACCAGCAAGCGCCGCTCGCGCACGAAGCGCAGGCCGGCCTTCAGGTCACGCCAGAAGTCGCCGTCGGCCTTCTTCACCAGTTGTTCCTCGATGCGGATGCCGCGCAGGATCATGGCCGAGCCGAACACCAGCAAGGCATCGACGGCCAGCGCCAGCGGCGCGCCGAGGATCTTGATCAAGAGGCCGGCCACACCAGGCCCGGCCACCTCGGCGCCGGACGAGGCCAGCGCGTTCTTGGCATGGGCCTCGACGAGCCGGTCGCGCGTGACGACCTGCGTCAGCACGATCTGCGCCGCGCTGCCGGCGCCGGTATTGACGCAGCCGAGGATGAAGCCGACGAAGTACAGCCAGTTCATCGTCAGCCAGCCGGCCCAGTGCGCCACCGGCACGGTGCCGACGGCCAGCGCCAGGGTCAGCTCGCCGCTGACGTAGACGGGCAGCTTGCGCACGCGGTCCAGCCAGACGCCGCAGGGCAGCGAGAACATGACGAAGGGCATGATCTCCATCGCCGTCAGCAGGCCCATCTGCGTGGGGCTGGCGTGCAGCAGCACGGCGGCCGTCAGCGGCAGGGCCAGCAAGGTGATCTGCCCGCCGAGCGAGCTGATCAGGATCGAGGACCAGAGGCGCCGGTAGATGGCGTCGCGCAGCAGGTCGCCAGGCGGCAGGCGCACGGCATTCAAGAGCGCATCGAACCAGGTCATCGGCCGGGTTGTCTGCATGGGGTACTCCAGGAAAAACAGGCGCCGCGGGAGCGGGCGCAGGACCAAGGGCTGCGCGGGAGCGCAGCGGATCAATTCATCGTCAACGCGAGGTCGCTGGCGAGCAACGTCGGGTGCGGTCGAGGAGCTTGGTCATGGTCGGGCGATCTTAGCTGCGCGGCGCTCAGAAGCCAACGGCCGCACCGTCGCGGCGTGGGTCGCTGGCGGCGACGTAACCCGCCCCGTCCTCCGGGAGCCGCCAGATGAACTGGCCGGCGCCGAAGTCCTGGTAGCTGTCGTGAATATCGCCAATCTGATGGCCCAGCGCGGCGAGGCCGGCGATCGTGTCCGGCGGCATGTGGGGCTCGACATTGATCGACAAGCCCTCATTGAAGCGCCAGCGCGGCGCGTCGCAGGCGGCCTGCGGCTGCTGGCGGTAGTCCAGCATGCGCAGCAAGGTCTGCACATGGCCCTGCGGCTGCATATTGCCGCCCATCACGCCGAAGCTCATCTGCGGCTGGCCGTCCTTGGTCAGGAAGGCCGGGATGATCGTGTGGAAAGGCCTCTTGCCCGGCGCGACGACGTTGGCATGGCCCGGCTCCAAGGTGAAGCCGTGGCCGCGGTTCTGCAGCGAGACACCATAGCCCGGCACAACCAGGCCCGAGCCAAAGCCCATGTAGTTGCTCTGGATGAAGCTGACCATCATGCCGCTCTCGTCGGCGGCGGTCAGGTAGATCGTGCCGCCCTTGACCGGGTTGCCGGCCTGGAAATCCTGGGCGCGGCTCATGTCGATCAGCGCCGCGCGCCGCTTCAGGTAGGCCGGGTCCAAAAGCTCATCGACGCTGACCTGCATGGACTCCGGCGCGCTGACGTAGCGATACACGTCAGCGAAGGCGAGCTTCATCGCCTCGATCTGCAGGTGCGTGGAGGCGACGCCGTCGACCGGCAGCGCGGCCACGTCGAAATGCTTCAGCAGGCCCGGCGCGATCAGTGCGGCGATGCCCTGGCCGTTTGGCGGGATCTCGTGCAGCTCGTGGCCGGCGTAGGCCTGCGAGATCGGCGTGACCCACTCGGGTTGGTAGGCCGCCAGGTCCGCCTCGCCCATCGCACCGCCGGTAGCGCGCGCGAAGACGGCGATGGCGGCGGCGATCTCGCCACGGTAGAAGGCCTCGCCCTTCGTCTGTGCGATCAGCCGCAGGCTGCGCGCGGCGTCCGGAAAGCGGAACAGCTCGCCCACCTGCGGCGCACGGCCGCGCGGCATGAAGGTGTCGCGGAAGCCGGGTTGCGTGTTCAGTTCGTCCAGCGCCGCGGCGAGCGCCCACTTGCCTTGGACGACGACGGGCACCGCGTAACCCCGCTCGGCGATGTCGATGGCCGGGGCCATCAGGTCGGCGAAAGGCAGCTTGCCGAAGCGCTCGCTCAATGCCATCCAGCCGGCCACGGCGCCGGGCACCGTCACCGAGCCCCAGCCGCGCTTCGGTGGCGTCTTCGCGTCGGCACCGTAGGTCTTGTGCATGAAGTCGGGCGTCCAGGCCTGGGGCGCGGTGCCGGAGGCGTTCAGGCCGTGCAGCTTCTGGCCATCCCAGAGGATGCAGAAGGCGTCGGAGCCGAGGCCGTTGCTGCAGGGCTCGACCAAGGTCATGCAGGCCGCGGCCGCGATCGCCGCGTCCACCGCGTTGCCGCCCGCGGCCAGCATCCGCAGGCCCGCCTGCGCGGCGAGCGGGTGCGAGGTGGAGACAATATTGCGCGCGAAGACGGGGCTGCGGGTGCTGGGGTAGTGGGAGGTCCAGTCGAAGTTCATCGTCGTCGGCTCGCTGATCGGATGCCGACGATTGTGAGCGATCGAACAGCCCGAACGGCCGCTTGTAAGGAAGTGCAAAGGATGGCGGGGCGGTCAACGCACTCGCGAAACACATCGTTGTGCCAGTACCTTCCACCCCTCCCTTGGAGTTCTCCCGATGAAAGCCTTCCTCCTGATGCCCGCCCTGCTGGTTGCCGGTGTTGCCATGGCCGCCGATGCTCCCGAAGATGCCAGCAAGGCCACCGCGGCCCCGGCCGCTGCGACGGCACCGGCAAAGACTGCCAAGCACACCAAGCACCACGCCAAGAAGGCCAAGGGTGACGCGCCGGAAGACGCCGCCAAGGCCGCTTCGGCCGCCAAGTGATCGCACGGTCAGGCAAAGCCTGACCCCAGGTCGCTCGCCGAGATCCGCAAGGTTCGCGCCTTGCGGATTTCTTTTTTGTGGCACCGACTTTGCTAGGCTGTCGTCATCCGCTCCAACTCCAAAGACGAGACTCCGATGACCACCGCCCTGCATGCCATCCCGAACCGCACGAAGAAACTGCCGCCGCTGCGCGTGGGCGTCGGCGGCCCGGTGGGGTCGGGCAAGACGACGCTCGTGGAGGTTCTGTGCAAGGCCTTGCGCGAGCGCTACGACCTGGTCGTCGTCACGAACGACATCTACACGAAGGAAGACCAGCGCCTGCTGACGGTGGCCGGGGCACTGGAGCCCGAGCGCATCATGGGCGTGGAGACCGGTGGCTGCCCGCACACCGCGATCCGCGAAGACGCGTCGATCAACCTAGAAGCCGTCGACCGGATGCTGAAGCTGTACCCAAACGCCGACATCGTCTTCATCGAGTCGGGCGGCGACAACCTGGCGGCCACCTTCAGCCCCGAACTGTCGGACCTGACGATCTACGTGATCGACGTCGCCGCCGGCGAGAAGATCCCGCGCAAGGGCGGCCCCGGCATCACGAAGAGCGACCTGTTCGTGATCAACAAGACCGACCTCGCGCCCTACGTCGGCGCGAACCTCGAGATCATGGAGGCCGACACGAAGCGGATGCGGCCGACGCGACCCTTCGTGATGAGCAACCTGAAGCTGGGCACCGGCCTGGCCGAGGTGATCGACTTCATCGAGACCAAGGGCATGCTGAAAGCCTGATCAGAGCCCAGTGATGTAGTGCGCCAGGTTCTCGATGTCGGCGTCGCTGAGCGTGTTCGCCACCGAGGTCATGCTGCCGGCGTCGTTGGTCCGCGTACGGGCCTTGAAGTCCTTCAGCTGCTTGACGATGTAGGCGAAGTTCTGGGCCTTGACGACCGGGATCTCGTTCTGCCCGGTGAAGCCGCCCAGGTGGCACATCGAGCACAGGGTTTCATCGGCCTTGGCTTTGCCCAGCGCCGCCTTCTTCGGGTCGGCGACGAAGGCTTGCGGCAGCGGCGTCTGGGCGGCGAAATAGGCGGCCAGTTCCTGCATCTCATCGCGGCTTAGGCCGGCCACCATCGGCGTCATCAGCGGGTTCTCGCGCCGGCCCTCCTGGAAGTCCTTCATCTCCAGGTAGAGGTAGCGCGCCGTCTGGCCGGCCAGGCGCGGGTAGTCGTCCTGGATCGGCTTCGCGCCGCCGGGGCCGTGGCAGGCGACGCAGGTAGCGGCCTTGGCGGGCACCGCCACCTCCTGCGCCAGCGAACTGGTGGGCAGTAGGGTCGGCAACAGGGCCGGCAGTGCCAACAGTAGCAACAGCGCGCGCATCAGGGCAGCGCGAAGACCAGCACGGAGTTCCCGCGCTTGAAGTCGAGTTGCGTGTTGCCGCCAGCGGCAACAGCCACGTACTGCTTGCCGCCGACCGTGTACGACACCGCCGGTGCATTGACCCCCGCTCCGCATTGGTATTGCCAGAGCATCTTGCCGGTCTTCGCATCGAACGCGCGGAACAGGCCATTGCCCTCGCCGTTGAAGACCAGTCCGCCGGCCGTGGCCAGCACGCCGCCGATGAGCGGCTGCTCGGTGTCGAACTGCCAGGCGATCTTGCCGGTGTCGAGGTTCACGGCGGAGAGCCGCCCCCACTGCTTCTCGCTGGCGATCGTCTTGAACGCACCGCCGAGCCAGAGCTTGCCGCCGGGGTAGCGAGATTCCTCGACGTGGTAGGTCATCGGCTGGTGCAGGTTCGCCGCATAGGCCAGGTGCAGCGATGGATTGACCGCCATCGGGCTCCACTCGACGCCGCCATTGGCGCCGGGCAGCATGCGCTTGCCTTCCGGCGTCGGCAGCACCCACATGTTCTCCTGCGGGATCATCGCGTCGCTGAAGCGCAGCAGTTCGCCGGTGGAGCGGTCATGGATGTAGATGTGGCCGGTCTTGCCGCCGTGGATGGCGACCTTGCGCGTGGTGCCGTTCTTGTCCTTGGCCTCGGTCAGGATCACCGGCGAGACGGCGTCCAGATCCCAGACATCGTGGGAGATGTACTGGTAGTGCCACTTGTAGGCGCCGGTGTTCAGGTCCACCGCGACGATCGAGTTGGTGTAGAGGTTGTCACCGGGCCGCTCGCGGCCATAGAGGTCCGGGCTCGGATTGCCGGCGACGAAGAAGACGGTGTTGGTCTCCTTGTCGACCGCCGGCGCCATCCAGACGCCACCGCCCAGCGTCTTGTAGAAGTCGCTGCCCTTGCTGGCCAGTTGCGCCTTCTCGGCCGCGATGTCGCGGTGCATGTCGCGACCGGTGGCGTCGTTCGGATTCCAGACGCCTTCGTGGCCCTTGTCAGGGATCGTGTAGAAGGTCCAGAGCAGCTTGCCGTCGTTCGCGTCGAAGGCCTTGACGAAGCCGCGGATGCCGTACTCGCCGCCGTTGGTGCCGATCAGCACCTTGCCGTTGACGGCCACCGGCGCCATCGTCTCCGAGTAGCCGGCTTCCGGGTCGGCGATCTGCGTCTGCCAAAGCACATTGCCGGTCTTGGCGTCCAGCGCCACGAGCTTGGCGTCCAGCGTGCCCATGTAGAGCTTGCCGTCCAGCACCGCCACGCCGCGGTTGTTCGGGCCGCAGCAATAGGTCGTCACCGCGCCCATCTTGTGCTTGTAGTGCCAGAACTCCTGGCCGGTGACGGCATCCAGCGCGTAGACGTGGTTGTACGAGGTGGTGATGAACATCACGCCGTCGACGACGATCGGCGCGGTCTCCATCGATTCCAGCACCGCCGTCTGGAAGTTGAAGATCGGCTTCAGCGAGGCGACGTTGCCGGTGTTGATCTGCGCGGCAGCGTAGTAGCGTGTCTGCGCGTAGCTGCCGTTGGAATGCAGGAAGTTGCTGCCGTCGCCGGCGGCGGCATCCAGCCTGGCCTGAGGCACCGAGATGGTCTTCGGTACCGGCTGGCCCGTCGCCGCCGCGCCGCCCTGGATCTCGGCCTGGGACCAGGCGCTACTCCAGCAGCAGGCGGCCAGAAGGCCGAGCACGATGCGGCCGCGGGCCGCCCATTGATTCTGCGATCGCATGGTCTCTCCAAGTGCTTGTGGTTGCTCGTGGAGGGCACGTGGAGGGCTCAGGCTGCGTCGCCTTCGTCAGTCTGCGGGACAGACTGCGGGCTGACACGGTGGCGACAGTCAGGTCGCGCGTATCCTCGGCGGCCGAGAATATCGGGAAAACTTCCCGGCGCACGGGCGACGTCCCCAGTACCGGCGGATGGCTCATCAGATTGAGGGACGACATGAACAAGCGTCTGCGGATCGCCACGCTGGGCCTGTTTCTCGCCGCGGCGTCAGCCGGTGGTCAGACCGTCAGCGATATCAGCCTCAACGCGCAACTGCTCGCGGCGGCCCGGCAGGGCGACCTGCCCTCGGTTCAGCGCTTGCTGGCGATGGGCGCCGCGCCGGATGCGCGCAACCGCATCGGCAAGACGGCCTTGCTGATGGCTGCCGAGCGGGGCGAGACAGCGCTGGCGGACGCCATGCTCGCCGCCGGTGCCGACGTGCAACTGGCCGCGGTGAACAAGGTCACGCCGCTGATGGCGGCCTGCCATGCCGGCGCCACGGATGTTGTGCGCCATCTGCTCGATGCCGGCGCGAAGCTCGACGCCACCGACCAGGTCGACAAGACCGCGATGGTCTATGCCGCCGGCCAGGGGCACGCGGCGATCGTCGACCTGCTGCTCGCGCGGGGCGTGCCGGTCAATGCGGCCTACGACCATCAGCTCACCGCGCTGATGTGGGCCGCAGGCAATGGCCATGCGGAGACGGTCCGACTGCTGCTGGACCGCGGCGCCGACACAGCCGCCCGCGACGACCGCGGGCTGACGGCCCGGGAGATCGCAATGCAGGCCGGCCAAAACGAAACGGCCGCCTTGTTGGCGGCCGCTCATTGAGAGGGAAGGTACTCAGGCGCGAACGAGTTCGATGACGGGGTAGCTCTTCGCCGCCTGGGCCTGGGCCTGCAATTGGCCGGCATCGTCGATGCGGCAGGTACCCGGGCAGGTACCGACGGCCGATTCGAACACCTCGACCGCGCACTCGTGGCAGCAGCCGCAGGCCGAGGCCACGCGGGTTTCGTCCTGCAGAACATCGAAATTGCGCACGCCGGATTCGACACTGCGGCGGATGTCGCGGTCGGAAACTCGGTGGCAGAGGCAGACGATCATGATGCGCTGAGTGCTCGAACTGGATCAGTTCGAGCTGACTCTAACGCAAATGCGAACCCTTCTCAATCATCTTTGCATCAAGACCGTGCAAAGTTTCGGGGAATCACTCCTCGCCTTCACCCATCTGCGTCTGCAGCCAGTTCTGCTCGCCGACCTGGGCCACCAGCGCGATCTGCGTTTCCAGGTGGTCGATGTGCTCCTCGGTGTCCTTCAGGATCTCTTCCAGCACCTCGCGCGAGACGTAGTCGCGCACCGCTTCGCAGTGGGCGATCGCGTCCTTCAGCAGCGGGTGCGAGCCCATCTCGATCTTCAGGTCGCAGGAGAGGATCTCGACGGCACTCTCGCCGATGTAGAGCTTGCCCAGGTCCTGCAGGTTCGGCAGGCCTTCGAGCATCAGGATGCGGTCCATCAGCTTGTCCGCATGCTTCATTTCCTCGATCGATTCCTGGTACTCGTGCTTCGCAAGCCGCGCGAAGCCCCAGTTCTTCAGCATCCGGTAGTGCAGGAAGTACTGGTTGATCGCGGTCAGTTCGTTCTTCAGCTGTGCGTTCAGGAACTCCAGAACCTTGGCATCACCCTTCATGGCTTCTTCTCCTTGTTGTGCAAGAGGTCATTGTGCGTGCAAGCCCGCGCGAACCACGCAATGCCCGCGCACCGACGCTCTGCATGCGAAACATTCTCAGACTCAGTCGTTTAGGTATTTCGACCCTCTTGGTATGATCTATTGCAAATGCGATTAATTCGCATTTAATATAACCACCATGCCGAGCCACCAGCCCCACCCCACTTCCTCCGCTGGCGTCGTCGCGACGCCGCTGCGGCCCGCCATCGACGCCCACCTGCCGCCGATCCCGGCGCCCGTGGCGCCCAAGCGCTGGAGCAGCCGCACGCTGTTCGGGCTCGACCGCGAGGTCGAGATCGAACACGCCGGCCAGCTCTACCGGCTGCGCCAGACCTCGCTGGGCAAGCTGATCCTCACCAAGTAGCCCTCGCTACCCGCGCCGCCCCGGCGCAAGACCTTCCGCACAAGCCAGCAGCAGCGCCAGCCCGTGCAGTCCGCCTCTTTTTCCAGGACTCACGACCGATGCAAGCCAGCCAAGCGCTTCGCCAAGCTTTTGCCGACGCCCGACAGGAACCCCGCAAGGCCCGCCATCGGGACATCGCCGCAGCGCTGCAGATCTCAGAAGGCGAGCTGATCGCCGCCCACCTCGGCGCCTTCGCCCACGAGGAATCCCCGCTGCGGGCCACGCGCCTGCGCGCCGAATGGCCGCGCCTCATCGAGGCGCTGGAGCCGCTCGGCGAAGTCATGGCGCTGACGCGCAACGAGTCCTGCGTGCACGAGAAGGTCGGCGTCTACCGCGGTGCCAGCCACAACGAGGACGCACCGGCCATCGGCCTGGTGCTGGGCGGCGCGATCGACCTGCGCCTCTTCTACTCGCACTGGGCGCACGGCTTCGCGGTGCGCGAGCGCCTGTCCGACGGCGCGCTGCAGCAGAGCCTGCAGTTCTTCGACGCCGCCGGCGACGCGATCCACAAGGTCTTCATGAAGCCGCAGAGCCAGCTCGACGCCTATGGCGCGCTGGTCGCCCGCTTCGCCGACATCGATCAGCAGCCCGGCATCGAGGTCCGCGCCCGCACGGCGGCCGAGGCCGAGAAGCCCGACACCTCGATCGACCTGGCCGCCTTCCGCAGCGGCTGGGCCGCGCTGCGCGATACGCACGAGTTCTTCGGCCTGCTGCGCAAGCACGGCCTGCAGCGCGCGCAGGCGCTGCGCCTGGCCGAGCCCCGCTTCGCGCAGCCGCTGCCCACCAGCAGCGCGCACGAGCTGATCAGCCGCGCCGCGCAGGAAGGCGTGCCCATCATGGTCTTCACCGGCAACGTCGGCATGATCCAGATCCACAGCGGGCCGGTGGCGCGCGTGGCGGTGATGGGCCCGTGGATCAACATCCTCGACCCCGGCTTCAACCTGCACCTGCGCGAAGACCACATCGCCGCCGCCTGGCTGGTGCGCAAGCCCACCGTCGACGGCCTCGTCAGCTCACTGGAGCTGTTCGACGCCGAGGGCCGCCAGATCGCGATGCTGTTCGGCGAACGCAAGCCCGGCCAGGCCGAACGCTGCGACTGGCGCGCGCTGCTGGAAAGCCTGGCCGAACGCGCGGAGAACGCAGCATGAAGCGCCGCCAACTACTCCTGACCCTCAGCAGCCTTCCGCTACTGCATCGCGCGCAGGCGGCGGCATCGCCGGTGCGCCTCGTCAGCATCGGCGGCGCGCTGACCGAGCTGGTCTACGCGCTGGACGCGCAGTCGCTGCTGGTCGGCGTGGACACCACCTCGCTCTACCCGGCCGCCGCGCGCAGCCTGCCCAACGTCGGCTACGCCCGCACCTTGTCGGCCGAAGGCCTGCTGTCGCTGAGGCCTACGCTGATCATCGCCACCGAGGACGCCGGCCCCACCGCCGTGCTGCGCCAGGTCGAAGCCGCCCACGTGCCGCTGCACACGCTGCGCGCCGAGCACCGCTTCGAAGGTCTGCTGGAGCGCACCCGCCAGCTCGGCGAACTGCTGGACCGCCGGCCCGCCGCGACCGCACTCGCCGACCAGTTCAGCGCCCGCTGGCGCACGACGCAGCAGCAGGTGGCCAAGGCCAGCGCCGGCCATGCCGCGCCGCGCGTGCTCTTCATCCTCTCGCACGCCGCCGGCCAGGTCCGCATCGCCGGCCAGAACACCGCGGCCGATGCAGTGATCCGCTACGCCGGCGCCGTCAACGCGCTGCAGGACGTCGACGGCTACAAGCCGCTGACGCCCGAAGCCGTCATCGCCACCGCGCCCGACGCGATCCTCACCACCGACATGAGCCTGGATGCCGGTGGCGGCATCGACGGCATCCTGAAGTTGCCCGGCATCGCGCAAACGCCCGCCGGCCGCGCCCGCCGCGTCGTCTCGCAGGACGCGCTGGAGCTGCTGGGCTTCGGCCCGAGGCTGCCGCAGTCGGTCGCGCGGCTGGCGCAGGCGCTGCACCCGGCATGATCTCGGTCGCGATGGCTGAGCCCCGCGCCGCGCGCCTGCCGCGGATGGCACTGCTGGGCCTGATCCTCGCGTTCGCCACCGTGCTCGCCGCGCAGCTCGGCGCCGTGCCCATCGCCGCGGCGGACTGGCTCACGCCACCCTGGCACGCCGGCAGCGAGCCGCTCTCCGGCAGCGCCTACGTGCTGTGGCAGCTGCGGCTGCCGCGGCTGATGCTGGCGCTGGCCGTCGGCGCCTCGCTGGGCCTGGCCGGCGCGCTGAGCCAGGCGCTGTTCCGCAACCCGATGGCCGACCCCGGCCTGCTCGGCGTCACCAGCGGCGCCGCGGCCGCCGTTGCGCTGGCGCTGACGCTGTTCGCCGGCCTGCAGCTGGCCGTGCCGCCGGAGCTGCGCCTGTGGTTGCTGCCGGCGGTCGGCTTCGCCGGCGCGATCTCGGTCTGCTTCGGGCTGGAGCGCCTGTCGCGCTGGCTGGCCCCGGGCTCGATCGCCGCGCTGCTGCTCAGCGGCCTGGCAATCCAGGCGCTGGCCTTCGCCGTCGTCGGGCTCTGCAGCTTCCTCGCCAGCGACGAGCAGTTGCGCGCGCTGAACTTCTGGACGCTCGGCTCGCTGGCCGGCGCCAACTGGACGATGGCCTTCAGCAGCACCGCGCTGCTCGCCGCAGTGTTCACGCTGACCCGCCAACTCGCGCCCCGGCTCAACGCGCTGGCGCTCGGTGAGGCCGTGGCCGCGCATGTGGGCATCGACGTCGAGCGGCTGCGCGCCGGCGCCGTGTTGGCCGTGGCGCTGCTCAGCGCGCTGGCCGTCGCCTGGTGCGGCAGCATCGGCTTCATCGGCCTGATGGCGCCGCACCTGGCGCGGCAACTGGTCGGCGCCGATGCACGCCAGGTGCTGCCGGCCAGCGCGCTGTGCGGCGCGCTGCTGCTGGTGGCGGCGGACACGCTCGCGCGAACCCTGGCTGTACCGGCCGAGATCCCGGTCGGGATTTTCAGCGCGCTGATCGGCGCGCCCTGGTTCCTGTTCTTGCTGCGTGGCGCACTGCGCCGCATGGGCACCGCATGAGCCATCCCGCCCTGCTCAAGCTGGCTGATGCCAAGCTCAGCCTCGCCGGCCGCACCTTCGGCCCGTTCAGCTTGAGCGTGCAGGCCGGCGAGACGGTCGCGATCCTCGGCCCCAGCGGCGCGGGCAAGTCGAGCCTGCTGAAGCTGATCGCCCGCGAACACCGCCTGGCCGGCGGCAGCATCGTGTTCGACGGTCGGCCGCTGCAGCAGTGGCCCGCCGCCGAGCTGGCGCAGCGCCGCGCGGTGCTGCCGCAGGCCGGCGCGGTGGCCTTCGGCCTGCCGGTATCGCTGGTCGTCGCTTTGGGCCGAGTCTCGCGGGCCAGCGATCCGGCGCAGCAGCGGATCGTGCGCGAGGCCCTGGTGCAGGCCCGCGCCGACCACCTGGCCGAACGACGCTTCGACACCCTCTCCGGCGGCGAACAAGCGCGCGTGCAACTCGCCCGTGTGTTCGCCCAGGCCTGGGATGCACGCGAGGGATTGCTGCTGGTCGATGAACCGCTGGCCGCGCTGGACCCCGGCCTGGCGCTGGAGCTGATGGAAGCGATGCAGCGCTTCGCCCGCGAGCGCGGCCATGCGCTGGTGGCCGTGCTGCACGACCTGACGACCGCGCTGAACCATTTCGACCGCCTGTGGCTGCTGGCCGAGGGCCGCATCCGCGCCGACTGCGGCGCCGTGCCCGCCGCGCTGCCGCTGCTCGAACAGCTCTACGGCGTACGGCTGCGGCTGCTGCGCGATGCGGAGGGCCTGGCTGTCGTCGCCAGCAGCGCCAGCCAGGCCGCTCACAACCCGCAATTCGCCCTGAACTAGGAGTTCAACTTATGTGCGACAAGCCCAACGTCTTCACCGCCCTCGTCGAGGGCGCACCGGCCGAGGCGGCGACGCCGCCGCGCGGCATCCTCGTCGACCTGCCCAGCGGCTCGCGCCGGCGCCGGCTGTGGGAACTGCCCTCGCAGGCGCTGTGCCCGGTGATCGGCGTCTGTCTGCCGATGCCGCTGCTGCGGCGGCGCTTCGACAAGCTCAACGGCGGCACGTCCAAGGCCAACGACTACGAGCTGCACTGCGGCGCGATCAACGAATGCAACCGCCGCACGCCCACCGCCGAGGTGCTGCAGAAGGAACTCGACCAGCGCTACATCCGCGCGCTACGCGATGCGGCCAAATGCAAGACGACGCTGATGCTGCGCGACTGGTGGGACTCGGCGCTGACCGGCAGCAACCCCGCCGGCAGCCTGTGGGCCACGCTGACCCACGCGCGCTGCGACGAACCGCTGATGGAACAGGTGCTGCGCGACATCCACATGCTGCAGCACCAGGTCGGCGCAGCGAACCGCGCCGACCTGCAACGGCTGGAAGAACTGGTCGACGAGAACGCCGTGCTGGGCCGCGAGCTGGCCCGCGCGCAGGCGCGCAGCACCCGCCTTCTGCAGGAGCGGGCCACGCAGATCGAGCAGCAGGCCGCCGACATCGTCAAGCTGCGCGCCGAGCTGCTCGGCCGCGACACGCTGGCCGCCAGCCTCGCTGACGAGATCCGCGCACTGGAGGCCGCCACGCCGGGCCTGCGCAGCCGCCAGGAGCAGGCCGGGCAGATCCGCATGCAGCTCTCGCGCATCCACGAGCTGGAGCGCGCGCTGCTGGCCGCGCAACAACGCGCCGACCGCGAACAGTCCCGCGCCGAGGAACTGCAGCGCGAGCTGGAACGCAGCGCCGCAGCACAAGACCTGACCCCGGCCACGGCCGACGAAGCCGCCGCCCTGCCCCGGCTCGACGAACGCTCGGTGCTCTGCGTCGGCGGCCGCCAGGCCGTCGTGCCCGTCTACCGGCAACTGATCGAACGCATCGGCGGCCGCTTCCTGCACCACGACGGCGGCGAAGAAGACGCCGTCACCAAGCTCGACGCCAGCCTCGCCGCCGCCGACCTCGTCATCTGCCAGACCGGCTGCATCAGCCACGACGCCTACTGGCGCGTGAAGGACCACTGCAAGCGCCACGGCAAGCAGTGCGTGTTCGTCGACAAGCCGAGCGCCAGCGGCCTGCGGCGTGCGCTGGACTCGTTGGGGACCGCGGAGCGTGCGGAAGCGCTGACCCAGCAGCCGGGTCAGCAGGACTGAGTCACTTGGCCGGCTGAGAATGCTTAGCCCGGACCAATTGCCGCAACAGGCTGGTTGCTGTCAGTCTGGATTCGAGCGTCCGATGACGGCGGTTGCCGATACCTGACATTGGTCGACGCGCGCGGCGAGCGACAGCGATTTGCGGGGACCGCCCATGGTTCCTAGAGTTCAGCAGCCATGGCTGAAGTCTGTCTGCTTAGCGATGCCGGTAAGAGGGTTACTCCTCCACCTTCAAATGCAGCGTTCTCGAAGCATGATCGACCTTGAACGCGAACGCTTTTGCGTCGAGAGCTTCGACCTGCGACTGGGTCGTGGGTAGGTTGTTGACAAACACTGTCCAATAGAACCCGTCGAAAAAGTCCAGTGAGGCGCCGTCCGTGTCGGAGTCCGTGCGTCGAAGGACTATGCTGCCAGTCGGCTTGTGGCGGTACACGGATTCCACGGAATCACTGGTCAACATGGTCACCTCGATGGCCAAGTCGCCTGTTTCTGTCAGGGTGATCGTTTCGCCAACTGCCAACCGCTTTCCGCTGACCGGCACATCTGACGTGGCTTCGATCGACGTTTCTGACTTGACCCAATCATCAGCCTGTGACTTGAAGTCCACAAACAACTCGTGAACCTCGTCTCTTGTGGTGACTAGAAACGTGGATGCCAAGCTCAGGCAAAGCGATGTGTATCCTTCCTCCGTTGGGGACGGCAAGCCCCTGCCGCGGTCGCCAATCCGGTAGAAGGACATTGGTAGACCATGTACGTGGGAAGAGAAGAGCACATAGATCCAGCGGAAAACTGATTTCTCGATGCCAGCATGTTCCGCGATGTCCTCCAGAGGCATTAGATAGGCCGTCTGCCCGTGAAGAAACTTTCGTTGCTGGCCTGCTTGCAGAGATGAGAAGAACGGATTCGTCTGCAGTCTTTGCCGAAGCTCGGTGGCATGTGTTTCGAAAGCTGCGACCTGTTCCGGGTTCTGCACAGCAGAAAAGAGACGAATACGGGACACGCAGTCATGCAGATTGAACAGATTCCAGCGGCAATTCCACTCTTCGTCAGGGCATGAATCGACACAGAGGTAGTAGAACGCTACGCGAAGTTCCAGCATCGTGCGGACGATCCCCGCGGCTGAGGCGTAATCCCAGTGCTCAATCCGTTTCTCGGCCCAAGGAGTAAAGGGCATGAGCTGCGCCAGGCTGACCCCCCGTGTGATCAGAGCCGTAAAAAGGACAGAGGCGTAGAAGTGCTTTGATGTCGGCGACTTGATTCCGGCGTAGCTTCGCGACACGTACATGCACTCGCGAACAACGTTGTCGAGCATGTCCACCGTTCGAAGGTAGTCCTTCGATGGAGGGCTACCCAGTCGCGCGTCATCCATGATCGCTTGGTGGTCGTATTCTGTCGGCTGAACCAATTTGAATCTCCGCTCAGGCTGAAATCGGATTCTGCACGTCTGCCCGCTTTAGCTTTCGCCCCGATTGCGGTCGTCCAGCCCTAAGTCAGATTCCTCAGTGACCGCATTGGCGCCAAAACCGTGAACTAGATTTCCACCGGCGAGTGACCGCCAACGCTGCAAAGCAGCCCCCACTTCGATCCTAGACAAAGCACCGGCCGACGCGCGAAGGGCTTCTTCCAGGGCGCGATGGCTTCGGTGAATCCGTACATGGCCTGAACGCCGCGGCGCCGGCGTATTGGCTGACTTCAGCCATGACAGAAGTCAGCCATTTCCGAGAGCAGCTTTACTTCTATGCTGAGTTCACACCACTCCCAAGGAAGGGCTCTCGATGAAGAACGTGTTCGTCCGTACCGTCATTGGCTTGCTCGGAATGTGCGTCGGAATGACTGTCTCCGCGCAATCGATACCCTCACAGGGAACCTGGACCACGACACTGCAGGCCCGGGATCTGGACGGCAATCTTGCCAACGGACCGGAGGCCTACTACGACAGCGCCTTGAACATCACCTGGATGGCCAACGCCAATCTCGGCAAGGGCTCGGTCTATGACACGCAGGATAGCAATGGCGCGATCACCTGGAATCAGGCGCAGACGCTGGTCACCGACTTGAGCGTTGGAGGCGTCACCGGTTGGCGCTTGCCCAAAGTCAGCCCGGTGAACGGCATCGACTGGCAGTACTACAGCGCCAACGATTGGTGGACCGGCTCGCGCGATCAAAGCTACAACATCGTCAGCAAGAACAGCGAGATGGCCTACATGTTCCATGTCGAACTGGGCAACAAGAGCATCGTCGACACCTCGGGCAACGATCAGGAGGGCTACGGCATCACCAATGCGGGGCCCTTCAGCAGCTACGACGCCGGCTGGGGCTACTGGTTCGGAACGAGCTTCGATCAGCACGCGGGCGATCCCCGCTACGCGCCGGCCAGTTGGCTGTTCTATCCCGACTTCGGCTCACAGGGCTGGGCCAAGCAGGAGAACCTCCTGTATGCCTGGGCCGTTCACGACGGCGACGTCGGCGCAGCGATCGCGCCCGTGCCGGAGCCGGAGACCTACCAACTGATGCTCGCCGGTCTCGTCGGACTGGCCGCCGTGGCGCGTCGCCGCCAGCGACTCGCATCGGGCCGCGTTTCCTAGGAAGGTCGCCAGGGATCTGCTCGCCAGCCTGTAAATTCGCAGGCTTCGTCAAATCCCGCAGCGCGACCTCATGCCCAAGAACTCCCACAAACCTTTCGTCATCGGCGTCGCAGGCGGCAGCGGCAGCGGCAAATCGACGGTGACGCGCCAGGTGCTGGCCGCGATCGGGCCGGAGAACGTGGCGGTGGTGATGCAGGATGACTACTACCGCGATCAATCCCACATGCAGCCGGAGGATCGGCGCAAGCAGAACTACGACCATCCCGATGCCTTCGATTGGCCGCTGATGGCGCAGCACCTGGCCGCGCTGCGCAAGGGTGAGGCGATCGAGATGCCGGTGTATGACTTTGCAGCCGACAACCGCTCCAGCCAGACCATCACCGTGAAGCCCGCACCGGTGATCGTGGTCGAGGGCCTGTTCGCGCTGTACGACGACAAGCTGTGCAACATGATGTCGCTGAAGATCTATGTGGACACGGCCTCGGACGTGCGATTCATCCGCCGGCTGCAGCGCGATATCTCGGAGCGTGGCCGCAGCACCGAGTCCGTGGTGAATCAGTACCTGGAAACCGTGCGCCCCATGCACAAGCAGTTCATCGAGCCGACGAAGCGCAACGCCGACGTGATCCTGCCGCACGGTGCCAATGGTCCGGCGGTGGACATCATCACCACCAAGGTGATGAGCTTGCTGCGCGATAAGGCCGCTCATAGCGGTGATTCGCCGGCGCCGTAAGCAGCAATGCCAGGATGCCGACCGCCACACCGGCCGGCACGTCCAGCACATGGTGCTGGTAGGTCGTCAGCACCGAGACCGCGATCAGCGCGAACCAGATCCGCAAGGCCGTGCCCCACACGCCCCGGAGCACCGGCGCGAAGCGGGCCCACAGCAGCACCAGCACGCCGATGTGCAGTGAAGGTGCGCGGTTGTAGGGCATGTCGCAGTGGCCCAGCAGCTCGAACAGCACGCCGATGAAGCCCTCGGTGCGCGGCCGCTCGAAGGTGTAGCGCAGCGGAAACGCCGCATAGCAGAGCAGCGAGACGAGCAGCACGATGGCCAGGCGCAGCACGTGGCGGCGCAGGGCCTCCCGGTCGGTGTCGACGAAGAATGCCCCCACGAAGAAGACGATGATCGACAGGTAGGGGACGATGGTCCAGCCGATGAAGGGGATCGAGCGTTCCCAGTCGAACACGCCGGCGCCTA
This sequence comes from Roseateles agri, assembly GCF_034043675.1. NCBI lineage: Bacteria > Pseudomonadati > Pseudomonadota > Betaproteobacteria > Burkholderiales > Sphaerotilaceae > Roseateles > Roseateles agri. Next base: position 585,758 of record NZ_JAXCLA010000002.1, read on the forward strand.
CGTCGGTCCGATGGCTGGTCAGCTGGTTGGACAGCGCGTACAGCGTGACGTAGGCGGCCGAGGTGGCGGCCGCGCAGGGCACGGGCTGCCAGCGCAGCGACGAGAAACGGGTAGCGCTGATCGAACTCATCGGGATCTCCAGGCGGATGCAACCACCCGCTCCTCCCTGGTTACGAGCCCGCGGCCGCAAAGCGGACATGGCCCGTCATCCCGACGACGGATTCAGCGCTGGGGTGCCTGCTCCGCCTGGGTCAGCGCGGCTTGCGCTTCGACCAGCAAAGGGCTCGACGCCGGGTCGTAGATCAGCCGATGCAGGCGCACCGCCTCCTGCAGCACCGGCCGGGCTTCAGCGGCCCGGTGCTGCTGCAGCAGGGCCTGGCCGAGCAGCAAGGTGGCGCGTGCCTCGTGGTCGCGCCGGTAGTCGGCATGGCCGCCATCGCGGATGGCTGCGAGCGCCTGCCGCGCCTGCGCCTCCGCCACGGTGGCGTTGCCGGCGGACAGTTCGAGCCAGGCCGATTCCACCTGGTCCGTCACCGGCTCGCTCGCGGTCGGTGCGGCCGGCAGCTTCTTCGCCGCGCGCCGCGTCTGGAAATCGACCCGCGCGTCCTTGGCCTGCCCGCTTTGCACCAGCCAGCGCCGCAGCGCCACGGCGTACAGATTGCCCGGCGGCTTGCCGGCCGCCTGCTGCAACTGCCGGCTGCGCTCCAGCATCGTGCGAGCCTCGGCCAGCCAGCCGAGGCTGGTCAGCGCCTGCGCGCGGTCCGTCAACACCTGCTCGTCCATGCCGTCCGCGGCATGGGGCGTGCCGACGACGGCCACGTCACCCTTGCTGACCGCCAGCGCCGCCTCCGTCTGCCCGTAGTTCGCCAGCGCGCGGGCCTGCCACATGCGCACCCAGCGGCGCTGCGGCAGGTCGGCCGGGGCGTCCTGGCTCCACTGCCAGGCCGGGGCCAGCGCCGCCAGGCTGTCGCGGAAGCGGCCGGACTGGTTCAGCAGGATCGCGTAGTGGGTCTGCGTCTCCGCGATGCGCACCGGGTTGGCCTTGCGTGCCACCTCCGCCTCCATGCCCTTGCGCATGCTCGTCTCGGCCTCGGCGTAGCGGCCCAGCGCACGCTGCGAGTGGCCGAGGAATTCGTACAGCAGCGACAGATCGCCGGCGCCCAGCGGCGGATGCGCCTCGCAGAGCTGCACCGCCTCGGTGTAGGCCGCTTGCGCGCGCTCGAAGGACTTATTGAACAGGGCCGCGTCGCCCAGGATGTGCAGCACCTGCAGCAGATCGCTGCGGCTGCTGGCCCCGTCGCGGCGGGCGATCGCCAGCGCCCGTTCGGCGAAGCTGATGGCCAGCTCGGGATTCGTGCGGCGGTTCAGCGAGGCCTGCCCGATCTCCACCTGCAGCCGCGCCACAGAGTCGCTATCCCGCCGCGCATCCAGCAGAGCGCTGGCCTGCTTCAACTGCTCGGCGGCTTCGTCCCGCTGGGTGGCGAGGCCCAGCGCATTGGCCAGCGCCGCCATCGCCAGCACCGCCTCGTCGCTGGACGGGCCGTACAGCTCGCGCGCCAGCGCCAGACGCTGGCGTTGCAACTCGACCTCGCGTTCGTTCAGGCCCAGGTCCTGGTACATCGAGGCCAGCACGGTCAGCAGGCGCAGGCGCGCGGCCGGAGCGTTGCGGAGTTCGGCGTCGATGCGCTCGGCACCGCGGTCCAGCAGTTCGCGCGCCGTCGTGTCGCGGGCCTTGGCCGGGTCGGCCTGGTCGGCGGTGTTCGCGCGGAACACGCCTTCGAGAAAGCCCTGCACCGCCTGCGCGGTAGCCGCCTCGGCCTGGGCCTGGCGGGCCTGCCACAGCGCCAGCGAGGCCCCGACCACCAGAGCCAGCACAGCGACGCTGCCGGCCGCCACCGGCAGGCGATGCCGGCGCACGAACTTGGCGGCGCGGTAGGCCAGGCCGTCGGGCCGCGCTTCGACCGGCTGGCCGTCCAGCCAGCGGCGCAGATCCTGCGCGAAGGCCTCCATCGTCGGATAGCGATCGGCGGGGGACTTCTTCAGCGCATGGTTCAGGATCGCGTCGAGGTCGCCGCGCAGTTGCCGGCGCAGTGCGGGGTCGCTGCCGGTGCTGCTCGCCAGCGGCACCTCTGCCGCGGCGATCACCTCCTCCAGCTCGGCCGCGCTGCCCCGCTTCAAGCGGTAGGGCCGCGCGCCGGCCAGCAGCTCGTAGGCGACGACGCCCAGGCTGTAGACATCGCTGGCCGTGCCCAGCGGCTCGCCGCGGATCTGCTCGGGGCTGGCGTAGTCCAGCGTCAGCGCGCGGCCGGACAGTTCGGTCAGCGCCGTGCGCGAGGTGCTGTCACCCTGCAGCAGCTTGGCGATGCCGAAGTCCAGCAGCTTCACCTGCGCGTCCTGCGTCACCAGGATGTTGCTCGGCTTCAGGTCGCGGTGGACGACCAGGCGCGAATGCGCGTGGCCCACGGCCGCCATCACCTGCAGCAGCAACTCGACCCGCTCGCGCACAGACAGAGCGCGGTCACGGCAGAAGGCATCGATCGGCGTGCCGTCAACGTACTCCATCGCCAGGAAGGGCCGGCCCTGGGCGTCGATGCCGGCGTCGTAGAGCCGGGCGATGTGCGGGTGCTCCAGCGTCGCCAGGATCTGCCGCTCGCGCGCCATGCGCTCGGCCAGGCTGTCGCCCCAGACGATGCGCGGCAGCTTCAGCGCCACCCGCCGGTTCACCAGGCCATCGGCCCGCTCGGCCAGCCACACCGTGCCCATGCCGCCCCGGCCGAGTTCGGCGATCAGCCGGTAGGCGCCGACACCGCTGCCAGCGGAGGCGCCCGGGTCGCGCGAGACCTGGTCTTGCGCAAAGAGCGGGGGCAAGGTCTCGAGGAAGTCGTCGGTCTCGACCTGGGCCTGGTGCGCCAGCAGCGCGCGCAGGGCGTCGCGGTGCGCGGCCCGCTCGCCGGCCAGGCCATCGAGCCAGGTGTCGCGCTCATCGCGCGGCAGACCCAGCGCCTCGTCCAGCAGCGCGCTGATCGCGGGCCAGTCGCCTTCGAAGCGCGACAGCCCCTTCATGCCGCTGCCGGCCGCGCCGTCATGCGTGCAGCGCGTGGGCCAGCAGCAGCCGCGCCTTCTCCCAGTCGCGGCGCACGGTGCGGGCGGACAGACCCAGCGCCTCGGCGATCTCCTCGTCCTCCAGGCCACCGAAATAGCGCATCTCGACGACGCGCCCGAGCCGCTCGTCGACCCGGCCGAGATCCTCCAGCGCGGCATGCACGGCGAGGATCTCGTCCGAGGCCTCGGGCTGCGCGACCATCAGTTCGGAATCGAGCGTGACCTGCTCGGCATCGCCGCCGCGGCGATCGGTCTTCGCGCCGCGCGCGGCGTCCACGATGATCGAGCGCATCACCGTCGCAGCGTAGGCCAGGAAGTGCGCGCGGTCCGCGGGCGTCAGGGTCTCGCGCTTGAGCAGCTTCAGGTAGCACTCGTTGACCAGCGCGGTCGTCTGCATCAACTCGTCGCCAGTGCCGCGGGACAGGCGCCGGCGGGCCACCCGACGCAGCTCGGGGTAGAGCAATTCGAAGATCCGGTCGAAGGCGCCGCGATCGCCGTCGCGCGCTTGTCCAATCAGCTGCGTCACTTCCCCCATGTCGCGATTCCGTCCAGAACGTTGCTCGGGACGGGCATGGTAGCGCCGGCACCGGCCTGCCCGGGCAGGTGCATCGACTCAATTGCGGAGCAGCTTGCTTCATCGTGTAACACGCGCCGGCGCAACCAGGCCCGACAGGCGCGGCCGCACGGTCGACAGCAGGCAGGCGCACACGCAGGCCAGTGACAGCGCCGGCAGCGCGCCGGTACGCGGCGCGAGCAGCACGAACACGGCGCCGAACGCCGCCTTGCCGAACAGACCACCGACATAGCCGCGCAGGAAGTGCGCGGAGGCGCGGTGGCCGCCCTGGGCATGTTCGGCCATCGCCACCGAGCCGGTGATCAGCGGCAGCGAGGACAGCAGCCCGGCGGCGAAGCCTCCCATCGCCGGGCCGATCAAGGTGGCCAGCGCGGTGAGCCCGCCCGCGCTGGCCGCGACGAGCAGCATCGAGCGCGGCCGGCCCCGCGGCGGCACGACCTCCGCCCCCATCCTGGGCATCGCCGCGAAGGTGAGCGCGCTGCTGCCCAGCGCCAGCACCAGCGCCCAGCCGAGGTCGGTGCTGGCCGCCCGTGCGGGCAGGGCCATCGCCAGCGCGCCGCCCACGCCGCAGATCAGCGCGAGCAGGCAACCGCCGTAGCGCGCCGCGCGCGCATAGCCCAGCGCGAACACCGCAAGCATCGCGCAGGCCGCGACGCTGCCGATCGCCGCGCTGATGGCGAAGGACATGCCCTCGTCATGCGCCAGCCAGGCCAGGGTCGGCGCGGTGATCGTCGGCAGCGCGGCCACCAGGCCCGCCACCCGTCGGCCGCCGTAGCGGGCCGCCACCATCACCAGCAAAACCGTGGCCGCCGTCAGCAGGGCCTTGAACAAGCCGTCCATCGCACTCCCTTTCGGGAGGGCGCGAAGCAAGACGCCCTCCTTTCCGGGTGTACGAGATCCGCGCCGACGAACGGACATGCCGCTTCATCGAGCGGTCGACCAGGATGCTCAGCCGGCGCAGCGGCGTTGCCGGCGCCCGAACTCCAGCCGCAGCTGACGCAGGCCCAGCGTTTCCGCCGCCTGCATCAGCTGGGACCAATAGCTGCGGCTGACCGGGTGATCCTCGCCCGCCTCTTCGAGCATCAGCAGCGCCTGCTCGGACTTGCCGCCTTCGATGAGCCCGCGGAACTTGCGCGACGCCGGCGTGCCGGGCACCTCCGCGGCGGCGATCTGGAGCATGTCGACCACCAGGGATCGGCGTTCGTCGAGGTCCGTCAAGATTTCCGCCTGCGGATGGTCGCGAGGCCCGCCAGCGCGACGCCCACCAGCGCCAGCGAAGCCGGCTCCGGCACCGCCGCCGCGATGACGGCCGAGACCGTGCCCGCGGTGATCTGCCGGCAGGTGGTGCTGCTCACATCGGTGCACTCCCATCCATCGACGACGGACACGGTGCCACCCGCGTCGGTGAGGGCCGTGGCGAACATCAGGTCGAGGTAGGGCGTGTCCAGCGCATAGCCGGCCCAGGCCAGGCCGGTGGAACCCCACAGATTGCTGAAGTAGCCGATGTTGTTGCCGTCCGCCGAGTTGTAGTTCCAGCCCAGGCCGCCGTTTGTCGAGGTCTGGATGCTGTACTCGCCGTAGTCGCCGCCGGTGTACCAGGGGTCGTCGGTCGCCAGCGTCGGATTCCAGGCCGAGCTGTCCCACTGGAACCAGCCGGTGGCGGTGCTGCCATCGTCGAAGCTCACGTCATTGAGCGTCCAGGTGACGAGGCTGGCCTGGGCGGTCGAAGCCAGTGCCATCGAAAGGACGGCGCCGAGGGCAAGGGCGCGCGGGCTCAATTCCCCAGCTCCTTCAGGTGCTGCTCCAGCAGGCGGCCGGTTTCCACCATGCGTGCCTGCTGCATCTTGAACTCGTTGGCGATGTCGTTCAGCGACTTCTCCAGCTTCGGCAGCGCGAGCTTGGCGTAGAAGCGCTTGCCGTGCAGCGTGCGCAGCGCCTGCATGTCGATCACGACGGTCTTCAAGATGCCGGAGAACTCCTTGCGGCTCGCCTCGCCTTCGTTGAAGAAGCTGTCCTTGATCTTCTGCACCGCTTCGACGTTGTCGAGCGTCAGATAGCCACGGGCACGCGTGATCCGCGTTTCCAGGGACTCGTAGTCGCGCCACAGCGAACCCTGGACATCGGCACCGGGCTTGCCGATGCGCCCCTGGATGCTGGTGGCCTGGGTCACGAACTTGCCCTTCTCCGCCTTCTCCCCCTGCACCAGCTTGGACGCCGTGTCGATGTAGCTTGTCACGCGCTTCACGTACTCGGCAATCCGGTCCCGTTCGCCATTGATCAGCGCGATCTGGTTGATGATCTTTTCTCTGGCGTCGGTGACCGGCTTGGCGAGCTTCAGGATCTCCTTGCCCAGTTCGGTGGTCTTCGTGCATTCGTGATATTCCGTGACCTTCGTCAAGGTCTTCAACCGATCGACGATGACCTCCTGCAGATTCGCTCGGAAGCCGTCGTCGTTGAAGGCATTGGAGTACGCGGTTCCATCGGAGTTGGACTGGCTCTCGATCCTTGTCAGGTCTTTCTGCGATCGCTGCATCTCCAGCAGCAAGGCTTCCGAGTGCTCGTCACCCTTCTTGATCAGCTCCAGATTGCGCTCGACGTCGCCGTACACATCCTTGGCCATGCGCTTGTAGTCGGCCATCGCGCTGTCCAAGGTCTTGAGATTGGTCTGCGCCAGCTTCAGGCAGTCGTCGAGGATCGTGTCGATCTTCTTCAGCATGTCCTTGGTTGAGAGCTTGTCGGTCAAGCCCTTGGCAAGGCGTGTCTTGAAATCGACGTCGGAAAAAGTCGGCATGGTTGGTGGCCCTCCTAGTTTTTTGATGGCGCGAAGCGAGGCTCGCGCAGAGCGCGGCAGCATGCCGCAGCGAGGGAGCGGCCGCCGTGACTTGAGATGCCGCGTCAAGCAATCAAGACGGCGGGTATGCGTGGCCGGCGCGGTCTGCGCGGAAAACGACGCGCTGGCAGAATTCCCGCGCATGACCCGTCCCCCACAAGAGTCGTTCGTCCAGCACCAGGAGATCGAGGTGCCCGCCGACGCGCCGGACAGCTTCGCCAGGTTCCAGATCGTGGTCCGCCCGATGTTCGACGTGGTGCGCCTGCGTGAAGATCTGCCCTTCTTCGCTCGTTCGTCGATCACCTTCCTGCCGGACGTGCTGCTGTCGCACGCCAGGACTTCGGCCTCGCGCTTCGACCGCAACCAGCGTGCCATCGCCCGCTCCGGCATCGACGACATCCTCGTAACGGTCTACCTCAGCGGATCGTTCACATCCGAGATCGACGGCCGGGTGAGCGTCGTGGAGGCCAACGAGATCGCCTTCTTCGACCTGACGCGGCCCTTCTCCATCGAGAGTCGGCAGCCGATCCACAACATCGCGCTGCACATTCCGCGGCGCCGGCTGGCGGCGCTGATGCCAGCGATGACCGACATCCACGGCTTCGTGCTGCGGCAGGGTGCCACGAAGCAGTTGCTGCTGGCCCACCTGCGCGCCTGCGTCGAGGAAGCGCCGCGGATCAGCACGGCCGAATCGCAGGCCGTCAGCGACGCGACGCTGCAGCTGGTCGTCGCGGGCCTGCAGTCCGCCAAGCGCCAGGCCGCCGGCTCGGCCGCCCACGTGGGCCTGGCATCGCTGACCGACATGACGGATTTCATCGAGGAGCAACTGGGCCGCGCCGACCTCGGGCCGGAGGTGCTGGCCGATGAATTCAGCCTCTCCCGGGCCACGCTGTACCGCCTCTTCGAGCCGCTGGGCGGCGTGGCGGCCTTCATCCTCGATCGCCGGCTGAACCGGGCCCTGCAAGCCATCACCGCCCCGCATGCCGCCCACCTGCGCCTGAAGCAGCTGGCGCACGAGCTGGGTTTCGCCCACCCGACCTCCTTCACCCGTGCCTTCAAGAAGCGCTTCGGCATGCCGCCGCACGAGGTGCGCGCACTGCGCAGCTATCCCGACGAGGTGCAGTCGGCGGCGTGGCGGCAGGCGCTGATCACGCATCTGCCCTTGATCGGCGCGGCCACCAAAAGCGCGACATGACGGCCGCCGGCGGGGCGGTGTGACACGGTAGGCTAGCGACCCCACCCAGCCACCGCCACGCCGCCATGCACTTCTCCAAGCCCCTGACCCTCGCCGCACTGAGCGATCTGCGGCCCACCCAGATGGCCTTCGGCGCCGCCGAAGTCCTGGCCAAGCGCGCGGAGTGGGCCCGCCTCAAGCGGCGCGACCGCGCCCAGGCACTCGCGGAGCATTGGTTCCCCGCCGTGCGCGGGCCCGGCGAGCACTTCTACATCGTCGATCACCACCACCTCGGCGCGGCGCTGCTGCAGGAAGAGGTCGAGCAGGTCTGGGTCATGCAGCTGGCGGACTACGCGGACCTGCAGATCGACATGTTCTGGCGCTTGATGGAGTTCCAGCACTGGGCACACCCCTACGACGCCGAGGGCTGCCGCCGCCACTACGAAGACATGCCTTCCCGGCTGGACGACCTGGGCGATGACCCCTATCGCAGCCTGGCCGGCCTGGCACGCCATGCCGGCGGCTTCGCCAAGGACACGGCGCCCTACGCCGAGTTCGTCTGGGCCGAGTTCTTCCGCCGGCAGCCCGGCCTGCGCAAGCTCGGCGCGCTCAAGCCCGGCAGCTCGATCCCGACCGCCAAGCTCAAGCTCGCGATGGAGCTTGCGCACGGCCCGGACGCACGACACCTGCCCGGCTGGAGCGGCAAGGCCGAGGCGGCATGAAGACTCCGGCGCTGCGCCCGGCCGACCTGATCGCCGGTCTGTCGATGGCCGGCCTGCTGCTTCCCGAGGCCGTCGCCTACGCCGGCCTCGCCCGGATGCCGCCGCAAGCAGGCGTGATGGCGCTGTTCGCCGGCCTGCTGGTGTACGGGCTGCTGGGCAGCAGCCGCTTCGCCATCGTCTCCGCCACTTCGTCGTCGGCCGTGCTGCTGCTGGCCGCCATGACCAGCATGACCGCTGACCTGGCGCCCGGCGCGCCCGATCAACGGATGGCGCTCGCGGCGGGCCTGGTGCTGCTCACCGGCGCGCTGTTCGTGCTGGCCGCGCTGGCGCGGCTCGGGGCTCTGTCCAGCCTGGTCGCCAAGCCCGTGCTGCGCGGCTTCTCGATGGGCCTGGCGCTGACGATCGTGCTGAAGCAATGCCCGACCCTGCTGGGTGTCCAGCTCGAACACAGCGACTTCTTCCGCCTCGCGTGGGACCTGGTCGCGGCGCTGCCGCGCTGGAACTGGGGCAGCGCCGCGGTCGGCGTCGCAGGACTGGTGCTGCTGAAGCTGTTCTCACGCTGGCGCACACTGCCCGGCGCGCTGGTCGTGATTGCGCTGGGCGTCGCGTTCGACCTGGCGGGTGGCGACCGCCTGTGGAACATCCCCGCCGTCGGCACGCTAACGCTCCATTTCGACGGACTGCGCTGGCCGATGCTCGCGCGCGAGACGTGGCTGCGCCTGGGCGAGCTGGCCTTCGCGCTCGCCCTGATCCTGTATGCCGAGTCCTATGGCTCGATCCGCGGCTTTGCGGTCCGGCACGGCGATCCAGTCAATGCCAACCGCGATCTGCTCGCGCTCGGCGCCGCCAATCTGCTGGCCGGCCTGCTGCAGGGCATGCCGGTCGGTGCGGGCTACTCGGCCACCTCGGCCAACGAGGCCGCTGGCGCAACGAGCAAGGCGGCGGGGCTGCTGGCCGCCGCGGTGGTGCTGCTGGCCGCGCTGACCCTGCTGCCGTGGATCGCGCACACGCCCCAGCCGCTGCTGGCGGCGATCGTGATCCATGCGGTCGGCCACACCCTGGCCCCCGGCGGGCTCGCCCCCTATTTCCGCTGGCGGCGCGACCGGCTGATCGCCCTGTTTGCCTTCGCGGCCGTGCTGCTGCTGGGCGTGCTCGATGGCCTGCTCATCTCGATTGCCGCCAGCCTGGCCCTGCTGTTGCGCAGTCTCGCGGCCACGCGCATCAGTTGGCTGGGCCGGCTGGGCGACAGCCATGACTTCGTAGACCTGGCGCGCCATGCGGATGCACGCGCGCCGGCTCGCACACTGATCGCACGGCCGGACGTGCCGCTGTTCTTCGGCAACGCCGATGCGGTGTTCGCGGCGCTGCGGGATCGCGTCGCCGCCGCATCCGACGTGGACCGGGTGATCCTGAGCCTGGAGCAATCGCCGGACCTCGACGGCACCAGCCTTGAAGCACTCGCCGAGTTCGCGGCCTGGGTCCAGGCTCGCGGCCAGCGCCTGCTGCTGGCCCGCGTGAAAGATGAGCTGCAGGACCTGCTCGCCCGAGCCGCCCTGCCCGGCCTGCCATCGGCCGACGCCTACTGGAGCGTGGACGACGCCGTTGTCGCGGCATGATGGCGACCATGAAACGTCGCGATGCACTGATCCTGATGGCCGCCACGCCGGCACTCGCCGCCCGGGCGCAATCCTCTCCGACGAGCGAGGGCAGCCTGCAGGCCCTTGTCGAGCAGCGGGCCGGCGCGCAAGACCTGACGCCGGACACCGCGCTGGCCGCCGCGCGCATCGACGGCATGAAAATCGAGCTCGGCGCACGCGCCTGCGGGCCCGATTCGCTGTTCGAGATCGGTTCGATCACCAAGACCTTCACCGCCCTGCTGCTGGCCGACGCCGTCGTGCGGGGCAAGCTGAAGCTCGAGGATCCGGTCGAGCAGGTGCTGCCGCAATCGATCAAGCTGCGCGACAGCAAGGACCAGCCGCTGCGCTGGCTGGACCTGGCCACGCAGCGCTCCGGCCTGCCGCGCCTGCCATCCAATATGGCGCCGCGCACGCCGGCCAACCCTTACGTCGACTACGACGACGAGGCACTGCTGAGCTTCCTGAAAGACTGGCATCCGACGCGCGAGCGGCAGGCCGTCTACGAGTACTCCAACCTCGGCTTCGGCCTGATGGGCCGGGCGCTGGCCTGGAAGGCCGGCAAGCCCTATGCAACGCTGCTCGAGGAACGCGTGCTCAAGCCGCTGGCGCTCGACGAGGTGATGCTCGTGCCCTCGGGCTCACGCCGTCTGGTGGACGGCCACGATGCGAAGGGCAAGGTCGTGCCGCACTGGGGCTTCACCGAGGCCATAGCCGCCGCGGGCGCGCTGCTGGCCACGCCGCGTGGTCTGGCCCGCTACGCGCAGGCGGCGGTGGGTGCCTTCGAGCATCCGCTGAAGGAGGCGTTCGCGCTGTGCCTGCAGCGTCGTGCCGACGGTGCCGCGCCGAAGAACCCGATCGGCCTGGCCTGGAACCTCGCGCCGCTGGATCAGCGCTGGATCTACGGCCACGACGGCGGCACCTTCGGCTTCTCCAGCAGCTTGTGGCTGGATGTCGACCGGGCCCGCGCCTCGCTCGCGCTGTGCGCTGCCTTCGTGCCGGTGACCGACCTCGGCCTGCACCTGATCGATTCGCGCATCCCGCTGCAGGACTTTTCCAGCACCAAGCAGGCAGCTGTCACTGTCGACGCTGAGCAGCTCGCCGCGCTGGACGGCACCTACGCGATGAACCCGCAGTTCAAGATCACCATCAGCGCCCGCGGTGCCCGCCTGTTCGCCCAGGCCACCGGCCAGGGTGAGTTCGAACTGTTCGCCAAGGGCCCGCGCGAGTTCTTCGCTCGCGTCACGCCGCTGCCGATCAAGTTCGACGGCGACACCGGCCCGACCCCGGGACTGACGGTGCTGCAGGGCGGCCAGCATCTGCGCTTCGTGAAGGAGTAGCTCGGGCTCAGCCCTTGCCGTACAGCACCATCTGCGTGCAGCGGAACAGCGCGATCGTCTTGCCCGTCTCGCGGTGCGTGACGACCGCGTCCCACACCTGCGTCGTGCGGCCCAGGTGGGCGGCGGTGGCCACGCACTCGATCGTGCCCTCGCGCGCGGTGCCCAGGTGATTGGACTTCAGCTCGATCGTCGTGAAGCCGACGGCACCTTCCGGCAGGCTGGCCACGCAGCCGTAGCCCGAGGCGGTATCAGCCAGGGTGACGACGCTGCCCGCATGCAGGAAGCCGTTCGGCGCCATCACGCTCTTCTGTACCGGCAGCTCCGCCCGCACCTCGCCGCGCGCGATGCTCTTGATCACGATGCCCAGGTGGCCCGGCAGCATCTCGGCACCGCGGCGGTTGAATTCTTCAGGATCGATCATCGTCATCCCTGCCCACTGTGTATGCGTCCATGAACAGCCATTGTCGGGGAGAACACCGCCTTGACGGCCCGGCCGCCTCGGGCACCATGCGGCCCATGAGCACCACCCCACGCATCCGCACCGGCATCGGCGGCTGGACCTTCGAGCCCTGGCGCGACGGCAACTTCTATCCCAAGGGCTGGCCGCACGGGCGCGAGCTGGAGTACGCCAGCCGCAAGCTCAGCGCGATCGAAGTGAACGGCACCTACTACAGCTCGCAGAAGCCGGCCACCTTCGCGAAATGGCGCGACGAGGCGCCCGACGATTTCGTGTTCTCGCTGAAGGCCAACCGCTTCGCGACGAACCGGCGCGTGCTGGCTGAGGCGGGCGAGTCGATCGAGCGTTTCATCGGCAGCGGCATCGTCGAGCTGGCGCACAAGCTGGGGCCGATCGTCTGGCAGTTCGCACCGACGAAGCGCTTCGATCCGGCCGACTTCGAGGCCTTCCTGAAGCTGCTGCCGGAGAAGGCCGATGGCATCGCGCTGCGCCACGTGCTGGACGTGCGCCACGAGACCTTTCTGTGCCCCGAGTTCCTCGCGCTGGCGCGGCGCTACAAGGCCGGCACCGTGTTTACCGATTCGGACGACTACCCGAGCTTCGCCGACCTCACGGCAGACTTCGTCTACACGCGGATGATGCGCACCGACGCCTCGCTGCCACTGGGCTGCACGCCGGAGACCCTGGACGCGCTGGCCGCCTGCGGCCAGGCCTGGCGCGATGGCGGCGAGCCGGCCGGCGTGCCGCGCGTGGAAGCTGGCACGCCGCCGGAGGCGAAGCCACGTGACGTGTTCATGTTCTTCATCAGCGGCGCCAAGGAGAAGGCGCCGGCCGCGGCGATGGCGCTGAGGGAGCGCCTGGAATCGCCGCAATAGGCCGCGATTACTTCTTGGCGGCGGTCGGGCGGCCGGCGGCCGTCGGGTAGGCCGACATCACGCGGGTCGGGTCCTGCGTGTCGAGGTAGGCGACGTACTGGCCTTCGGTGCAGGGCAGCGCCTTGCCGGACTGGAGCTCGCCCTTGTACTCGCCCTTGGCGTAGACGAAGTGGTAGCTGTTGGCGGCGCCATCATCCTTGGTGTCGAGCTTGGCGCTGTACTTGGCGGCGCATTCGGTGCGCAGCGTTTCGACGGTGACGCCCTCGGCGGCATGGGCGAAGGAAGCGGCGAGGGCCAGGGAAGCAAGCGTCAGCAGCGATTTCATGGGTCTGGGATTCAAGGTGGATGAGCGATGACGCAGCGTAGCAAGCGCCCCTGCTCGCGGCCACCCATAACTGCGGGGTTCAGCGGAGTTTCGAGCTCCGGAATTACCCTGGCAACACCTGACCCCCGATGACGAAGATCAGGGTTTGCGCAGCAAGCCGAGCATCGGCGAGGGCGGCGTGATCGAGGCGTCGAACGGGTGTTCGCGCAGCCCGCCGATGGACGCAATGATGCGGCGCACGTACATGCGCGTCTCCGCATAGGGTGGCACGCCGCGGTAGCGTTCGACGGCGCGCTCGCCGGCGTTGTAGGCCGCCAGCGCCAGCGACACGTCGCCCTCGAAGTAGGCCAGCAGCCAGCGCAGGTAGGCCATGCCGCCGCGGATGTTCTGCACGGGATCGCTGAGCTTCCTGACCTTGAAGCGCGTGGCGGTGTCGGGCAGCAACTGCATCAGGCCCTGGGCGTTCTTGGCCGAGGTGGCGAGCGGGTCGAAATTCGACTCCGTCGCCATCACGGCCAGCACCAGCGCAGGCGCGAGCTTGTACTCGGGCGCCTCCAGCTTGACGAAGCGGACCAGCACGTCCGGCGCATTGGGCGGCAGCGGCTGCGCGTTCAGCAGCTGCATGCTGGTCATCGGGGTGCGCTTGGGTGCGGCCGCCAGCGGCGCGGGATCGGTGTCGGGCGGGCGCAGGCAGGCCGGCGGCGGGCCCAGCGGCGTGCCCATCGACTTGATCATGTTCTGCGCCTGCACCATGCCCTGCTCGGCCGCGGCGGCGAACAGGTGCGCGGCCTGCGCGTCGTCGCGCTCGATGCCGCGCGAATTCGTCAGCATCCAACCCAGTGCGTACTGCGCCAGCGGATCGCCGTAGCGCGCGGCGCGGCAATAGAGCTTGGCCGCCTGCACCGGATCGCGCGGCATGCCGTTGCTGCCGTACTCGTAGGCCTCGCCCTCTTCGCGCCAGCGCTGTACCTGCGAAGGCACGACCGGCCCGACCTCGGGCGGCGGCGTGCTGGGGCGCGGCAAGGATTCGAGCGTCAGGCCAGGCAGGTCAACGCCGTTGCTGTTCTGCGCGAGGCAGGCAGCGCTTGCCGACAGCAGCAGGCATGACAGCAGCGCTGCACGCATCGGGCTCAAGCTCAGCGAATCGAAGGGAGGCTGCGCAGCGACTTCACCGCGGTCTCGCCGAAGGCGGCGCCGAAGCGCTTGGCCAGGCGCTCGGCGACGTTGTCGCGCGGCGTGTAGTCGATGACGTCCTCGGCCTTGACGACCTCGCGGGCGACGAAGTCGAGGTTGCCGTAGTGGTCGGCCAGGCCCAGCTTGATCGCTTCCTCGCCGTTCCAGAACAGGCCCGAGAACATCTCCGGCGTTTCCTTCAGCCGCTCGCCGCGGCCTTCCTTGACGACGGCGATGAACTGGCGGTGGATCTGGTCCAGCATGGCCTGCGCATAGCCGCGCTGCTTGGGGTTCAGCGGGGTGAACGGATCCAGCATGCCCTTGTTCTCGCCGGCGGTCAGCAGGCGGCGCTCGACACCGACCTTGTCCATCAGGCCGGTGAAGCCGAAGCCGTCCATCAGCACGCCGATCGAGCCGACGATGGAAGCCTTGTCCACGTAGATCTCGTCGGCGGACGCAGCGATGTAGTAGGCGCCGGAAGCGCAGATCTCCTCGACCACGGCATAGACCTTCTTGCCGTGGATTGCCTTCAGCCGCTTGATCTCGTCGTAGACGATGCCGGCCTGCACCGGGCTGCCGCCGGGCGAGTTGATGCGCAGCACAACGGCCTGCGCGTTCGGGTCCTCGAAGGCGCTGCGCACGGCCGACAGGATCAGCTCGGCGCTGGCGTCGGTGTCGCTCGCGATCTCGCCGCGCACCTCGACCAGGGCCGTGTGCGGGCCGGTCGGCACGGCCATGCCGTGGCGGTTCTGCGTGAAGACGAACCAGATGGCGCCGAACAGCAGCACCAGCCAGAAGATGCGCACGAAGCGGCTCCACAGGCGCTGGCTGCGGCGGTCACGCAGGTACTCGCGGGCGAATTCGGCCAGCAGTGCTTCGTAGTTCGCAGGCCGAGCGGAAGAAGCGGACGCGGAGGCCGGTGCCGCAACCGGTGCAGCAATAGGCACAGGCGCCGGCGTCGGATCCGGAATCGGCGGGGGCAGCTGGGTTTCGTCGTTGGGGCTCATGAACCGCTTCTTCTTCAGTCTTCGAACGCAGGCCGCGTGTCGCGGGAAGGATACCAATACACCTGTCCCTCACGCTCCTCGACGGCGATCTTGGTCAAGCCCATGCGGCCGCACATGCCCATCACGCAGCGGCCGGTCTTCGGGTCATACACCGCCCCGTGGATCGAGCAGATGATGTACTGCTTGCCACTGTCCAGGAACTCGCCCTCCTGCCAGTCCATCTCGGTCGGCACGTGGGCGCAGCGGTTCAGGTAGGCATGGACCTCGCCGTCGAATCGCAGCGCGAAGGCCGTGGCCGACTGGCGGTACTGCATCACGTCGAAGCAGTGGGCCTTGCCGCGCTCCTGCAGTTCGGCGGAGGGGCACAGCGGCAGCGGTGCGGCCGCGTTGTCGTTCTTGTCGTTGTCAGGCATGGTCGATCAGCCATTGGTGGAGTTCCGCCGTCGTGTGGGCAACGAACAGCGGCTTGAACTCGGCGAAGCTCTCATGGTCGTGCGCGCCGTAGCTGACACCGACGCAGGGGCAGCCGGCGTTGACGGCCATCTGAAGGTCGTGCGTGGTGTCGCCGATCATCAGGGTGCGCTCGGGCTCGGCGCCGAACTCGCGCATCAGTTCCAGCAGCATCTGCGGATGCGGCTTGCCCTGGGTCTCGTCGGCCGTGCGCGTGCCGTCGAACATCGCCGCCAGGCCGGAGACCTGCAGCACCTCGTCCAGGCCGCGGCGATTCTTGCCGGTGGCCACCGTCAGCCAGTGGTGGCGCGCCTTCAGCGCGGCCAGCATCGCCTCGGTGCCGTCGAACAGGGTCACCTCGTGCTGCGCGCCCAGGTAGTGGTGGCGGTAACGCAGGCCCATTTCCTTGTAGCGCTCGGGCGGCAGTTCGGGCACGGCATGGGCCAGCGCCGGGTACAGGGCCATGCCGATCACGTAGCTGGCAGCCTCGTCCGACGGGCGCGGCAGGCCCAGGTCGACGGCGGCGTTCTGGATGCTGCGCGTGATCAGGGCGGTGGAATCGAACAGGGTGCCATCCCAGTCGAAGGCGATCAGGTCGAACTGCTGGGGTCGGCTCATCGTTTCAGGTCTGCAATCAGTTTTTCGCACTCGGGGGGCAAGGGCGCCTCGAGTTCCAGGGTCTCTTCGGGCCGCGCCGGATGCGCAACGCGCAGGCGCTTCGCATGCAGGAACATGCGCTCGAACTTCAGCGGACCGCGGGCGATCGCGCGGTTGGCCTCGAAATCGCCGTACTTCGGGTCGCCGACGATCGGATGGCCGGCGTGCTGCAGGTGGACGCGGATCTGGTGGGTACGGCCGGTCTTGATGGTCACATCGAGCAGCGAGTAGCCGGGGAACTTCTGCGCCACCTTGACAAGGCTGATCGAGCGCTTGGCCTGCTCGGCCTGTGGGTCGTGCGAATTCTCCACCGCGCGCACCCAGCGCTCGCCGTCGCTGCCGGTGAACTTCAGCAGCGCCACGTCGAGCACCTTCTTGTTGCCGGGCCAGTCGCCGATCACCAGCGCCGCATAGGTCTTGCCGGTCTCGCGTTCGCGGAACTGGTCCTGCAGATGTGTCAGCGCGCTGCGCTTCTTCGCGATCAGCAACAGGCCGGAGGTTTCCTTGTCGAGCCGGTGGACGAGTTCGAGGAACTTCGCCTCGGGCCGCGCGCGGCGCAATTGCTCGATCACGCCGAAGCTGACGCCGGAGCCGCCATGCACGGCCACGCCGGCCGGCTTGTTGACGGCGATCAGGTGATCGTCTTCGTAAATCACAGGAAACTCACGGGCGGGCACGTGGGCCGCCGCGGCCTCGCCGCTCGCCCGCTCGGGCAGGCGCACGGGCGGTACGCGCACCTCGTCACCCAGCTCCAGCCGGGTGTCGGCCTGCGCGCGGCCCTTGTTGACGCGCACCTCGCCGGCGCGGATCACCCGGTAGACGTGCGTCTTCGGCACGCCCTTCAGTTCGCGCAGCAGGAAGTTGTCCAGACGCTGGCCGGCGGAGTTCTCATCCACCGTAACCCGGCGTACCGCCGGCGCGGGGCTAACGTTCAAAGTCAGCGCACGCTCACCGGCGGGGCCAGGTTTTGCGCTAACTGTCTGTTTCAGCGCAGTACGGCTCGGGTGGGGATTTCCAGCGGCCGGCGGCTTATGTTTGGCCCTTATAATATTGCTCGCCACGTTACCGCCGTAAGTATTTGATTTATCTGATTTTAGCGGCGGCAGCAGGTACCAAGGTGATGCAACGCAGGATGATCGGTTCGGGCCTTGTCCCCAAGTGACAAGGCGGTTCCGGCCACCATGCGGCAGAGCAATGAAGAACGAACCATGCCGGGCCGGACACTGAAATCGGCCGGGCAAAGAAAAAGGTTTCCACGGCGCGAGGCAGGTCGATCAAGAGTCTGACAGCCTCCCGCCAGCGTCCAACAGTCCCTTCGGATGATCCCTCCCCTCACCCCCCACCGCATGCGATTCGCAGCGCCGGCCGTCGTGGCCGACGTCGCTGCTCCGCCTCGCCGTGGCCGGGCCGCAGCGCCGCCGCACCTGTTGCGCGCGCTGTGTTCGGGAGCGTCGTCCGCCGCGGCTGTCGTGTCGCACGCGCCAACGCTGACCTCCTGAAGCGCCACAGCCGAACCAACGGCGGCGTCTCATCAGGCCAGTCCAGGGCGATTCCTTCCTCGGTTCGACTCCAGCGCTCGTGCATTGAATGGTTGCCGCCGGGTTCATGCCCTGCGGCAACGCGATGCTGCGCGCCGCCCCACACACAAGAACGGGTGGCGCAAGGAGTGATGACATGAAACGCATGCTGATCAATGCGACGCAGCCGGAAGAGCGGCGCCTCGCGATCGTCGATGGCCAGAAGCTGCTGGACTTCGAGACCGAAATCGAAGGCCGCGAGCAGCGCAAGGGCAATATCTACAAGGCCGTCGTGACGCGCGTCGAGCCCTCGCTGGAAGCCTGCTTCGTCGACTACGGCGAGGACCGCCACGGCTTCCTGCCGTTCAAGGAAATCTCCCGCCAGTACTTCCGCGACGGCGTCGAAGTGCGCAACGCGACGATCAAGGACGCGATCAAGGAAGGCCAGGAACTGCTGGTCCAGGTCGAGAAGGAAGAGCGCGGCAACAAGGGCGCGGCGCTGACCACCTTCGTTTCGCTGGCCGGCCGCTATCTGGTGCTGATGCCCAACAACCCGCGCGGCGGCGGCGTGAGCCGTCGCATCGAGGGCGAAGACCGTGAAGAGCTGAAGGAAAACCTCGACCAGCTCGAGTACCCGAAGGGCATGAGCCTGATCGCCCGCACCGCCGGCATCGGCCGTTCCGCCGCCGAGCTGCAGTGGGACCTGAACTACATGCTCAAGCTCTGGACGGCCATCGACGATGCGTCCAAGGGCGGCAAGGGCGCCTACCTGATCTACCAGGAATCGAGCCTGGTGATCCGCGCGATCCGCGACTACTTCACCGCCGACATCGGCGAGATCCTGATCGACACGGACGACCTGTTCGAGCAGGCCCACCAGTTCATGAACCACGTGATGCCCGACCAGGGCCATCGCGTGAAGCGCTACCGCGACGATGCGCCGCTGTTCAGCCGTTTCCAGATCGAGCACCAGATCGAGACGGCCTTCAGCCGTACGGTCAACCTGCCCTCGGGCGGCGCCATCGTGATCGACCACACCGAGGCGCTGGTCTCGGTGGACGTCAACTCGGCCCGCGCCACGCGCGGCGGCGACATCGAAGAGACCGCCACCCGCACCAACCTCGAAGCGGCCGATGAAATCGCCCGCCAGATGCGCCTGCGCGACCTGGGCGGCCTGATCGTCGTCGACTTCATCGACATGGAAGAGTCGAAGAACCGCCGCGAAGTGGAACAGCGCCTGCGCGACGCGCTGCGCCAGGACCGCGCCCGCGTGCAGTTCGCCTCGATCAGCAAGTTCGGCCTGCTGGAACTGAGCCGCCAGCGCCTGCGCCCGGCTCTGTCTGAGGGCAACCACATCACCTGCCCGCGCTGCAACGGCACCGGCCACATCCGCGACACCGAGTCCTCGGCGCTGCAGATCCTGCGCATGGTCCAGGAAGAGGCGATGAAGGACAACACCGCCGCCGTGCATGTGCAGGTGCCGGTGGAAGTGACCTCGTTCCTGCTGAACGAGAAGCGCACCGAGATCACCAAGATCGAGCTGAAGCAGCGCGTGACCGTGCTGCTGGTGCCGAACAAGCATCTCGACACGCCCAACTACAAGCTGGAGCGCCTGCGCCACGACGATCCGCGCCTGGAGAACCTGCAGGCCAGCTACACGATGATCGAAGAGCCGACCGATGAGGTCGGCATCACCCGCCGCGATGCGGGCGAGAAGAAGAACAAGCAGGAACCGGTAATCAAGGGCATCCTGCCCGAGCAGCCGGCACCGGTGGTCGCACCGAAGCCCGAGCCGGTCAAGCCGGCTCCGGCGCCGGTGGTCGCGCCCCCGGTGGCCGCTCCGGTGCCCGCCGGTGGTGGCTTCTTCGGCTGGATCAAGAGCCTGTTCGGCGGCGGCGAAGCTGCGCCGGCCAAGACCGAAGCGGCACCGGCCGTGGCGCCGGTCAAGCCGGCCGGCGCGGCGGGCGACAAGCCCAAGCGCGAAGGCGGCCGCGATGGCCGTGGCCGCGGCGGCAACCGCGGTGAGCGTGGCGAACGCGGTGACCGTGCGGAGCGCGGCGATCGTGGCGACCGTGGTGGCGAGCGCAATGCCAAGCGCGAAGGCCGCGAGAACAAGCCGCAGCAGGCCGATGGCCAGCCGCAGCAGCCGCGTGCCGAGCGCGGTGACCGTGGCGGCGAGCGTGGTGAACGCGGCGAACGTGGCAATCGCCGCCCCGAGCGCGCCGACAAGCCGGAAGCGGGCAACAACGAGGTTCGCGCCGAGCGCCAGGAACGCGGCGAGCGTCCCGAGCGTGGCGAACGTCGCCCGCGTGGCGAGCGCGCCGAGCGTCCGATCGAGGACGTGAACAACGCCCCGGTGCAGACGACGCTGGCCGACATCCCGCCGGCTTCGCACGACACGCCGGCCTTCGTCGACTCGCAGGCCGAGGGCATCGAAGGCGCTGCCGCCGGTGATGCTGCCTCGAACGAGGAACGTCAGAACCGCAACCGCCGCCGCCGCCGTGGTGGCCGTGGTGGCGAAGGCGCTGCCAACGGTGCCGGTGTCGAGAACGAGCAAGGCTCGGAAAACTCCGAAGCGGCTGAGGCAGCCGCCGTCGTGGAAGCCGCGGAAGCCGCTGCCACCGAAACGGCCGAGCGCGTCGAAGCCGCCGAGGGCGACGACAACGGCGAAGGCCAGGGCCGTGACGGCCGCCGCCGCCGCAGCCGTGACCGCTATCGCCGCGAACGCCGTGACGGCCAGCCGGCGGACGGCCAGGTCGAAGGCGAAGCAGGTGTGGACGCCGTTGCTGCGCAAGTACCGGTCGAACCCGCCGTCGCTACCGACGAGCACGCCGTGGCCACGGCCCAGGCCGTGCCGACCAGCGAAGCGGCAGCCCCCGTGGCCGTCGCCGAGCCGGTCGCCGTGCAGGCACCGGCCGTGGTTGCCGCTCCGGTCGCCCCGGCAGCGCCCGCCTTCGTGCTGTCCGTCGACGCGCTGCAAGCAATCGCCGAGGGCGCTGGTCTGCAGTGGGTGAATTCGGATGCCGACAAGATCCGCGCCGCGCAGGAAGCGATCGCCGCCGAGCCGAAGCCGGTCCACGTGCCGCGCGAGCGGCCGCCGGTGGTGGTCGTCGATGAAGGTCCGCTGGTGCTGGTCGAGACCCGCAAGGATCTGGCTCAGATCAAGCTGCCGTTCGAGCAGCAGTAAGTAAGCGGCAAGCGCGCCGCGCTTCCCACCAAACGCCGCCGGGTTCGCGCCCGGCGGCGTTTCCACATCAACCGAGACCCAGGACACGACATGAGCACCACCCTTGCCGCCGTCGACGCCCACGCCGGATCCGCCAGGCCCACGATGCCGCCGCAGATCCCGTACATCATCGCCAACGAAGGCTGCGAACGCTTCAGCTTCTACGGCATGCGGAACATCCTCACGGTGTTCCTGATGAGCAGCCTGCTGCTGGCGATCCCCGAGGAACTGCGCAAGGGCGAGGCCAAGGAGGTGTTCCACACCTTCGTGATCGGCGTCTATTTCTTCCCGCTGCTGGGCGGCTGGATCGCCGACCGCTTCTTCGGCAAGTACAACACCATCTTCTGGCTGAGCCTCGTCTACTGCGCCGGCCACGCCTGCCTGGCGATGTTCGAGAACAGCATCCGCGGCTTCTACACCGGCCTGTTCCTGATCGCGCTGGGCTCGGGCGGCATCAAGCCGCTGGTCGCCTCCTTCATCGGTGACCAGTTCGACAAGAGCAACCGGTCACTGGCGCAGAAGGTGTTCGACGCCTTCTACTGGATCATCAACTTCGGCAGCTTCTTCGCCTCGCTGCTGATGCCCATCTTCCTGGAGAAGCTCGGCGCCTCGGTGGCCTTCGGCATTCCCGGCGTGCTGATGGCAATCGCCACGCTGTGCTTCTGGGCCGGCCGGCGCAAATACGTGCACATCCCCGTGGCGACGACGAAGGACCCGCACCGCTTCCTCGCCGTCGTGCGCACCGCGCTGGCGGCCGGTACGGCGGGCAAGGTGTTCGCGGGCCTGGGCGTGCTGCTGTCGATCGGCGCGCTGGCGCTGACGCCGGACATCGGCATCGTCGCGGCCCTATGCCTGGTGCTGGTGCTGACGCTCGGCTTCGGCGGCGCGGGCGCATGGATCCAGCTCGACCGCGCCCGTACGGCGCATCCGGCCGAAGCGGTCGATGGCGTGCGCGCGGTGCTGCGCCTCCTGGTGCTGTTCGCGCTGGTGACGCCGTTCTGGTCGCTGTTCGACCAGAAGGCCTCAACCTGGGTGCTGCAGGCCGACCAGATGAGCAAGCCCGAGTGGTTCAAGTCCTCGATGATGCAGGCGCTGAACCCGATGCTGGTGATGATCCTGATCCCGCTGAACAACCTCGTGCTCTATCCGCTGCTGGAGAAGGCCGGCCTCAAGCTGACGGCGCTGCGCCGCATGGGCGCCGGCATCGCGCTGTCGGGCGTGGCGTGGATCGTCGTCGGCATGATGCAGCTGTGGCTGGACGACAAGGCCGAGGTCTCGATCGTCTGGCAGGTGCTGCCCTACGCGATCCTGACGCTGGGCGAGGTGCTGGTCTCGACCACCGGGCTGGAGTTCGCCTACAGCCAGGCGCCGGCGTCGATGAAGGGCGTGATCATGAGCTTCTGGAACCTGTCGGTGACGATCGGCAACCTGTGGGTGCTGCTGTCCAACTCCAGCCTCAAGAGCCCGGCCGTGACCGCGTCGATCGCCGGCACGGGCCTGTCGACCACCGCCTTCCTGATGTTCTTCTTCGCCGGCTTCGCACTGCTGGCGGCCAGCCTCTTCGGCCTCTACGCGCGGCGCTATCCGATGCAGGACAACTACCGGAGCTGAAATCGGCCTCATCGTCCGAGCGGGCCCGTATGAAATCCATACGGCGGCCTTGGCATGATGGGTCCGTCTGAAACTTTCAAAGGATTGTTCGTGCGCACACTGGTACTCGCTCTGCTCCTGCCCCTGCTGGCCTCGCCGGCCCTCGCCGCCAAGGCCGAACCGCAGGAGGTGGAACTGCGCTTCCAACCCCAGCCCGGCGACAAGCTGCGCCAGACCATCAACATGAACATGCAGATGGCCATGAACATGCTGCCCGGGCCCGACACCAACGAAGAACAGCGCGCCAAGCTGCAGGAAGGCGCCAAGAAGCTGGGCAAGGGCATGAGCATGGACATGAAGATGGCCATGCGCGTCGAGGCCAGCGACGCCGATGCCAAGGGCGACTACCTGCTGCACCTACGCGGCGAAGGCGGCCAGATGAACTTGAAGATGGCCGACCAGCCGCCCAAGGCCATGCCCAATCCCGTGGGCGACCTGGAGCTGGACACGCTGACGAACGTCGACCACAACAAGATGGAGATCCTGCGCATCAAGAGCGCGCAGCCCGCACTCAAGGATTCCAAAATGCTGGAGAGCATGGGCCAGGGCCTGATCAAGCAGGCCTTCGGCGCGATGAGCGAGCTGGAAGGCCGGCGCATGAAGATCGGCGACTCGGCCGAGATCCCGTTCGACGTGCAGATGCCGATGGCGCAGTTGCCGGCCAACGCGCACATCGTCGCGACCCTCGGCTTCACCCTCAAGAGCATCCGCGGCGGCATCGCGAACTTCGACACCGTCGTCAAGATGAAGATGGACATGGCCTCCAACGAAGGCGAGGCGCAACAGATGAAGATGGCGATGACCGGCGGTGGTACCGGCACCATGGCCTACCGGATCGCCGACCACCTGCCCATGCGCAACGACATGCTGCTCTCCATGCGCATGGACATGCAGATGCCGGCCGACGTGTCCATGCAGATGGACATGACGATGAAGATGGACGCCCGCGGCGAGCGCTATCGCTGAAAGCCCCAAGCTTCCAGCTTCGAAGAGCCACCCGTTCGAGGGTGGCTTTTTTATTACTCATGTGTATTATTGAATCAATACACCAATGCACATAGACTTCGACATTTCGCCCCAGGACACGCTGCCGATCTACCGGCAGATCGTCGAGCAATTGCGCCGAGGCATCGCCGGCGGCCAGTGCCGGCCCGGCGACGAGCTGCCCAGCGTGCGCGCGCTGGCGCAGCTCCATGCGATCAATCCGATGACGGTCAGCAAGGCTTACAGCCTGCTCGAGGCCGAGGGCCTGCTGGAGCGCAGGCGCGGCGTGGGCATGGTGGTGGCGAGCACACAGCCGCTGCGTGCGGGCAAAGGCGAGCGGCTGGCACTGCTGCAGCCCGCCTTGCAGGCGGCTGCGTCACAGGCCGTGCAGCTGGGCCTGGATGAGCAAGCGGCGCTGCGGCTGTTCCAGCAGTGCCTGCAAGAGGAGATGAACAAATGACGACAACGATGTCGAGCCCAAGCCCGATCGCCTTCGAGGCCGAAGCGCTGAGCCTCAGCTATCCGAAGCGCTTCGTCGGCGAGACGCGCGTCCTGCAGGATGTCAGCTTCCAGTTGCCCGAAGGCGCCGTCATCGGCCTCGTCGGCCGCAACGGTGCCGGCAAGAGCAGCCTCCTGCGCTGCCTGCTCGGCCTCGCACTGCCGACCTCGGGCAATTCCCGTTTGCTGGGGTGCCCCTCGCAGGCGCTGACCGATGACCTACGCGAACGGCTCGGCTACGTGGCGCAGACGCCCGACCTGTTTGGCTGGCTCAACGGCCATGAACACCTGCACGAGCTGGGCCGGCTGTATCGCGACTTCGATGAGCGCCGCGCGCTGGCGCTGGCCACGCGACTTGACCTGACGATGAGCACGCGGGCCGACAAGCTCTCGCTGGGTGACCAGCAGAAGCTCTCCGTCGTGCTGGCGCTGGCCCACGACCCAGACCTGCTGCTGATGGACGAGCCGGTCGCCAGCCTCGACCCGCTGGCGCGGCGCGACTTCATGCGCGCGCTGTTCGCCGAGCGCAGTCCGGCCAAGGCGGATCGGCCGCGCAGCGTGCTGCTGTCCAGCCACCTGCTGGGCGACCTGGAGCGGGTCGTCAGCCACGTGATGTTCCTGCGCGAAGGCCGCGTGCAGCTCGTTGACGAATGGGATGCACTGGTCGAGAACCTGCGGCTGCTGAAGCTCGATGCGGAACCGGACGCGGCGCTGCCCGGGCTCGTGCACTGCCGACCGGCGGGCCGCGGCGTCTGGCATGCACTGTTCGACCTGCGACACGTAGACGGCATCGGTGCCGACCGGGGCCAAGTCTTGCGCATGGACGACCTGTTCGAGGAGTTGAACGCATGAATGCCAGGCTGCGCCTCGTGCCGGAGTTCCCGCCCCTATTCTTCAGCCCGAGCTGGCCGATCTGGCTACTGCTGCTCGGGCTAAACGGATTCGTGGCGCTGGCCATCGCCGGCTTTCGCGTCTTCATGACGCAGCAGCCGGTGTCCGACGAAGCGCAGTTGCTGCTGTGCATGCTGCCGGGTGGTTTGCTGGCCGCCGCCGCGGCCTCGGGCGGCAACAGCCTGGCCCGCGCCCTGGCCGTCGTGCAGGCTCGCGTCAGTCCGCAGCGGGGCGTGGCCGGTGTGCGGCAGGGTCTTCTGAACGCGCTACTGGCCGCCTGGGTGTTCAGCACTCTGCCACTGGTGCTGCTGGCAGGCGCCAACGTCTATGGCAGCGGCGACTTCAGCTCGCTCGCCGCGGCGGCCGCGGCACTGGCGCTGGCCTTGGCGCTGGGCCTGCTCGGCGGCACGCTCTGGTGGGGTCCGCTGACCCGCATCGGCTTGCTGCTGCCGGTGCTGCTCGTGCTGGCAATCGACACCGACCCGCTGCTGCGCCCGTGGTCGCGCTGGATGCATGCCTGGCCGCTGCACCTGCTGCTGCTGGTTGGTCTGCCCTGCTTGCTGCCACACCTGCTGCCACGCTCGGTGGCGACAGGCCGCCGCGCTCCCAGCGAACTGTTCGAGCGCTGGATGAAGCGCTCGGCCACGGGTTTCCAAGGCATCAACTACCGCACCATGTGGCGCGCCTGGGGCATGCTGTATGCGAGCGGCATCATCTTCTGGACCAGCAACTCGCTGGTCGGCACGCCACTGCTGGCCGACTGGGGCATCGAGCTCGACTGGCGCTGGGGCCTGCGGCTGCTCGTGCTCTGCGTGATGACGGGCTCCCTGCTGCGCTGCCCGGGTCTCGAGTGGCGCCGCCTTCTGGCACCCGGTGGCATGACGCGAGAGCGCCTGGGCCTGCACGTGCTGCGCCACACGCTGTGGGGCATTGGCCGTGTGCTGCTCCTGCTCGTGCCGCTGGTGCTGCTGTCGCAGGGCCTGATCTCCCACAGGGGCTGGGCAGCAGTCATCACCGAAGCGCCCGGGCAATGGCTGCCGCTGCTCGCCGAACTGGCGCTGGCGACCAGCCTGGCGGTGATCGCTCGCGGCTTCGCCGGGGAGGACACGGGGTCGATCGCCGTGGCAGGCCTCGCGGCCTTGGTGGGCGTGCTGCTGCTGGGCGCCCTGTGCTGGCAGCGGCCAGCGGTGGACGCAATGATTCACTGGCCGCGCGGCTTCGCCCACATCGCTGCATGCCTGCTGGCCGGCGCCGCGCTGTTGCCCCTCGTGCGCCGGGCCTGGAGCAGGACCAACCTGGCCCGGCTCTCGCTGCAAATCAACGGCGCGAAGCGCGAGCCGGAAGACGCCTGAGACTCAGCGCGTCTCGACAACGACGAAGGCCGCGGCGTACTCCGTCTCGTCGGTCACGGTCACATGGGCGCGCAGACCCTTCGCCTCGAACCAGGCGGCCAGTTCGCCATGCAGCCGGATCTCCGGCTTGCCGCTGGGGGCCTTGACGATCTCGCAGGCGCGCCAGGTCATTGGCATCCGCATGCCCATGCCGATGGCTTTCGAGAACGCCTCCTTGGCGGAGAAGCGGGTGGCGAGGTAGGCGACGCCGCGGGCTTCGACCTTGGCCTTGCGCTCGCGGAAGACGGCCATCTCGTGCGGGCCGAGCACCTTCTCGGCGAAGCGTTCGCCTCGGCGTGCCAGGGTCTCGCGGATGCGGCGGATGTCGCAGATGTCGGTGCCGATGCCGTAGATGCTCATGGCTGCAATGCCTCCCAACCCAGGACTTCGTTGCGGTGGCGCTGGCCGTCGAGCTCGAACCAGGTCTCGCCGAGCAGTGACGCGCCTTTGCGGCGGTAGAAGCGCAGTGCGCCTTCGTTGCCCTCCCAGGCGCTGAGCCAGAGCGGGCGCCGTGGATCATGCTCACGCGCACGGCGCAGCAGCCGCGCGCCCAGGCCGCGGCCCCGGCAGCGCGGTGCCACGTAGAGGCGCATCAGCTCGACACCCTGCTCCGCCTGCGGATCGAGCTGCGCCCAGGCCAGCAGGAACTCACCTTCTTCGATCACCCACATCGGGCCGTTCAGCCGATCAGGCGAGAAAGCCTGCTCGACGTAGCCGGCGAAGCTGTTGCTGACGCCCTGCGCGGCATAGCTGTCCAGCCAGACCCAGCGCGCCAGCGCAGCGATGCGCGGCAGATCGGCCGGCTCGGCGGGGCGAAGTTCAGGCATAGGCGCGCTGGATGCAGCGCTGGTAGTCGCGCACCGTCTCGGCATAGCCGAGTTCCAGCGCATCGGCGATCAGCGCGTGACCGATCGACACCTCCTGCACGCCGGGCACGGCCTGCAGGAACTTCGTCAGGTTGTCGCGGCTGAGGTCGTGGCCGGCATTGATACCCAGGCCCGCGGCCAGGGCCGCTTGCGCGGTGGCGGTGAAGCCGGCCAGCACCTCGGCCTCGCGCGCGGTGCCGAAGGCGCTGGCGTAGGTTTCGGTGTAGAGCTCGATGCGCTCGGCACCCAGGGCGGCGACCTGGCGCATCACCTCGGGCAACGGGTCCATGAAGAGGCTCACGCGAACACCGAGCGAGCGGCACTCGTCGATCAACGGCTTCAAGCGTTCGTTGTCAGCCGGCAGGTTCCAGCCGTGATCGGAGGTGAACTGGTCTTCGCTGTCGGGCACGAAGGTCACCTGGTGCGGGCGCAGCTCGCGGACGAAGTCCATCAGGTTCTGCGTCGGGTTGCCCTCGATGTTGTATTCGGCCTGCGGCCACTGCTTCATCAGCGCGGCGAGCTCGTGGACGTCCTGCGTGCGGATGTGGCGCGCGTCGGGCCGCGGGTGCACCGTGATGCCCTGGGCGCCGGCCAGCAGGCACAGCTCGGCGGCCCTCAGCACGCTGGGGATGCCCAGGTGGCGCGTGTTGCGCAGCAGCGCGACCTTGTTGACGTTGACCGAAAGGGCGCAGCGCGCGCCGGGGCTCATCAATGGGTTCATGTCATTCCATCAGTTTCTGCACGTCCAGCATCACCTGCCGCGTGCGCAGCGGTTTGCCTGCCAGATGGTATTGCAGCAGCGCGCGCAACTGGCTACGCAGGGCCGGCAAGGCGGGCGCGCAGGCCTGGCGCAGCGCCGGCAGGCTGCCGTGCAGCAGCGCGGCCTGGATGTTCACCAGCGTGGCGCCATCGAGCTCGCCACCGGGCATCACGCCCGACTCGGGCGAGATGGCGTAGCCGGCGCCAGCCTGCAGCGGCGTCTGCGTCAGGGTGGCCAGGCTCAGGTCGGGCAGCAGGCCCAGCTCCGCCAGCAGGCGCAGCTCGAAGGCGCGCAGCGCGGCCTGGGACTGGGCGTCCTCGGCGGCATGCAGCTCGGGCAGGGTCTGGGCGTAGAGGTCGAACAGCAGCGGCTGCGGGTCCTGGCGGGCCAGCAGCTTGAGCAGCAGCTCGTTGAGGTAGTAGCCGCTGAACAGCGCAGCGCCGGCCGGCATGGTGCTGCCGCCGGCCCACTCGGCAGCGCGCAGGGTGACGACGCCCTCGCTGCCATCGTCGCTCTTGACCGGCTTGGACAGGGTGACCTGGATGCGCTGGAAAGGCAGCAACACCGCGCGCAACTGCGAGTACGGCCGCTTGGCACCCTTGGCGACGACGGCCATCCGCCCCTGCTCACGGGTGAACAGGTCCAGGATCAGGCTGGACTCGCTCCAGTCATAGTGGTGCAGGACGAACGCTTGCTGAACCGCCGGGGGGCGTTTCACGGTCACTCGTAGCCGTAGGTGCGCAGATGCTCTTCCGTGTCGGCCCAGCCGGAGCGGACCTTGACCCACAGCTCCAGAAACACGCGGCCGTCCATCAGGTGCTCGAGCTCCTGACGGGCCTCGGAACCGATGCGCTTCAGGCGCTCGCCGCCCTGGCCGATGATCATGCCCTTGTGGGCGTCGCGCTCGACGACGATGGAGGCGCTGATGCGGCGCAGTTCGCCCTCGTCTTCCCACTTGTCGATGATGACGGTGGAGGTGTAGGGCAGCTCGTCGCCGGTCAGGCGGAACAGCTTCTCGCGGATGATCTCGCTGGCGAGGAACTTCTCGCTGCGGTCGGTGAGCGCATCTTCCTCGTAGAACCAGCCCTGCTCGGGCAGGTAGGGCTTGAGGATCTTGAACAGGCGCGCGACGTCGGCTTCCTTCTTGGCCGACAGCGGCACGAATTCGCTGAAGTTGCGGCGGTCCTGCATGCTCTTGAGCCAGGGCACGAGATCCGTGCGGCGCTGCACGGCGTCGAGCTTGTTGGCGATCAGCACGACCGGCTTGTCCTCGGGCAGCAGGGTCAGCACCTTGGCGTCGTCGATGCCGAAGCGGCCGGCCTCGACGACGAACAGCACCACGTCCACATCCGACAGCACGCCGTGCACGGTGCGGTTCAGGTTGCGGTTCAGCGCGGCGTTGTGGCGGGTCTGGAAGCCTGGCGTGTCGACGAACACGAACTGCGCCTCCTCGACGGTGCGCACGCCGGTGATGCGGTGGCGGGTGGTCTGCGCCTTGTCGGAGGTGATCGAGACCTTCTGGCCGACCAACGCGTTCAGCAAGGTGGACTTGCCGACGTTCGGACGGCCGACGATGGCGATCAGGCCGCAGCGCTGGGCCGGCGCTTCGGGAGTGGGAGTGGGCTGGTTCATGGCGGGGCCGGTCAGTCGCGCAAGCCGGAGCCGGGCTTGTCGCGTGCAATCAATTCGTCGAGCAGGCGGCGGGCGGCATCCTGCTCGGCGGCGCGGCGGGAGCGGCCCTCGCCTTTGGTCAGAAGGCTCAGCGCGGGTACCGCGCACTCGACCTCGAAGGTCTGCGCATGCGCCTGGCCGCGGGTCTCGCTGATGCGATAGCTGGGTACGGCGAGCTTGCGGGCCTGCAGCCATTCCTGCAGCGCCGTCTTGGCATCCTTGCCCCAGGTCTCGGAGCTGCCGCTGGCGGCATCGGCGATCGCGTCGGACAACAGCCGCGTGACGAGCGCGCGCGCTGCCTCGTAGCCGGCATCGACGAAGGTGGCGCCGATGATCGCTTCCATCGCGTCGGCCAAGATCGACGGACGCTGCGCGCCGCCGCCCTTGGCTTCTCCGTCGGACATGCGCAGCACCTGCGGCAGGCCGAGGCCCAGCGCCAGCCGGTGCAGGCTGTCCTCGCGCACCAGGTGGGCGCGGATGCGGGTCAGGTCACCTTCGTCGGAGCCGGCGAAGCGCTCGTACAGCAGGCTGCTGACGGCCAGGCTCAACACCGCGTCGCCGAGGAACTCGAGCCGCTCGTTATGGTCCGCGCCGAAGCTGCGGTGCGTCACCGCGCGCTGCAGCAGTTCGGGCTGGCCGAACGGGTGCGCGAGGCGTTGCTGGAGGGCGGCGAGTTGCGGCGTCATGCGCGTGTCGGGGCTCAGTTGGACTGGCCTTCGTACTTGATCAGCAGGTAGACCGGGCCGCCCAGCTCGATCTGCTTGTCGTAGGCGAAGCTGATCTGCAGCTTGTCGTTGTCCTTCGTGACGACGAGATCGGCGGACGAGATGCTCTCGATCGAGTACTCGACCTGCTTGGCGCGGTCGAACTCGGCGCGCACGGCCGGCACGGTGGTCGGGTTGCTGACGACGATGCGGTTGATCACGCGCTTGATCGTGTAGTACTCGAGCACCGTCGGGAAGGTCTTGGCCGCAACCACACCGACAAAGGCAATCACCACGCCCCAGAACAACAGGCCGATGAGGCTGATACCGCGCTGACGACGTCCGGCTTGATGCATTGATCGCATTCCTTTTTTCGATTCCTGCGCGCCCGCTCAGTGGAACGAGCCGATGCGCTTGAGGTTACCGAAATTCATCCAAACAAAGAAGGCTTTGCCGACGATGTTCTCGTCCGGGACGAAGCCCCAGAAGCGCGAGTCTTCCGAGTTGTCGCGGTTGTCGCCCATCATGAAATAGTGGCCCGCGGGCACTTTGCAAGTGACGCCCTCGACGCTGTAGCGGCAGTTCTCGATGAAGGGGAAGTTCAGGCGCGGCACCGGCGGCGTTTGGCGCGTCGGGTCGACGAGGATGTTGTGCTCCACGCCGGTCAGCTTCTCGGTGAACTGTGGGCGGTAGACCATCGCGTCGTCGTCGTAGAAGTTGCCGAGCGACTGCTCCTCGATCGGCTGGCCGTTCACGAAGAGCTTCTGGTTCAGGTAGGCGATCTCGTCGCCCGGGATGCCGACGACGCGCTTGATGTAGTCCTGCGTCGGGTTGACCGGGTAGCGGAACACCATTACGTCGCCGCGCTGCACGTCATGGTTGGAGATGATCTTCTTGTCGATCACCGGCAGGCGGATGCCGTAGTGGAACTTGTTGACCAGGATCAGGTCGCCGACGCGCAGCGTGGGCACCATCGAGCCGGACGGGATCTTGAAGGGCTCGAACAGGAAGGAACGCAGCAGGAAGACGATCAGGATCACCGGGAACAGGCCGGCGGTCCAATCGAGCCACCAGGGCTGCTGCAGGATCTGCTGGCGGGCGCCTTCGACGTCGCCGTCCACGCGCTCGATGCCCTGCGCGGCCAGCTTCTCGCGGCGTTGCGCGTCGTTGGCCACCAGCTCGGCGGCGGCCTTGTCGCGCGCCGGCTTGAAGTGGAAGCGTTCGGCCAGCCAGTAGGCCAGCGTCACCACGGTGAGGATGAACAGCAGCAGCGAGAAGTTGCCCGTCCAGTAGCCGAAATACCAACCGCCCAGATAGGCGACGAGGATGGCGTAGAGAAATCCGGTCAATGCACTCATCAGGAAATCGGTCAGTTGAGGTGTCGGGTTAGGCGCCGGGTTTCAATCGTCGACCTGAAGGATGGCCAGGAAGGCTTCCTGAGGCACCTCGACCGAGCCGATCTGCTTCATGCGCTTCTTGCCGGCCTTCTGCTTTTCGAGCAGCTTGCGCTTGCGGGTGATGTCGCCGCCGTAGCATTTTGCCAGCACGTTCTTGCGCATCGCCTTGATGTTCTCGCGGGCGATGATGTTGGCGCCGATCGCCGCCTGGATGGCCACGTCGTACATCTGGCGCGGGATCTGCTCGCGCATCTTCGCGGCCACGCCGCGGCCGCGGAACTGGCTCTGCGCGCGGTGCACGATGATCGAGAGCGCGTCCACGCGGTCGCCGTTGATCAGAATGTCGACCTTCACGACGTCGGAGGCGCGGTATTCCTTGAACTCGTAGTCCATCGAGGCGTAGCCGCGCGAGACGCTCTTCAGCTTGTCGAAGAAGTCCAGCACGATCTCGGCCAGCGGCATCTCGTAGGTCAGCATGACCTGCTTGCCGTGGTAGGCCATGTTGATCTGGTTGCCGCGCTTCTGGTTGGCCAGGGTCATCACCGGGCCGACGTAGTCCTGCGGCATGTACAGGTGCACGGTGACGATGGGCTCGCGGATCTCCTGGATCTGGCCGATCTCGGGCATCTTGGACGGGTTCTCGACCTCGATCACATCGCCGTTGCCGATCACGACCTCGTAGACGACGCTGGGCGCGGTGGTGATCAGGTCCTGGTCGAACTCGCGTTCCAGG
The DNA here is from genome assembly GCF_034043675.1 of Roseateles agri. Lineage (NCBI taxonomy): Bacteria > Pseudomonadati > Pseudomonadota > Betaproteobacteria > Burkholderiales > Sphaerotilaceae > Roseateles > Roseateles agri. Next base: position 618,366 of record NZ_JAXCLA010000002.1, read on the forward strand.
CGCTCCTGCACGATCTCCATGTGCAGCAGGCCGAGGAAGCCGCAGCGGAAGCCGAAGCCCAGGGCCTGCGAGACCTCGGGTTCATAGCGCAGCGACGAGTCGTTGAGCTTGAGCTTCTCCAGCGCGTCGCGCAACTGGTCGTACTCGCTGGCTTCGGTCGGATAGAGGCCGGCGAAGACCTGCGGCTGGATCTCCTTGAAGCCGGGCAGCGCGGTCTCGGCCGGCCCGAGATTGTTCGGCAGCTTCTTTTCCAGCGTGATGGTGTCGCCGACCTTGGCGGCCTGCAGTTCCTTGATGCCGGCGATGATGAAGCCCACCTCGCCCGCGTTCAGCTGGTCGCGCGACTCCGACTTGGGCGAGAACACGCCCAGGTTGTCGGCCGGATAGACGGCGTTGGAAGCCATCATGCGGATGCGCTCGCCTTTCTTCAGCGTACCGTCGACCACCCGCACCAGCATCACGACGCCGACGTAGGCGTCGTACCAGGAGTCGATGATCATCGCGCGCAGCGGCGCATCGACTATGCCCTTGGGCGGCGGCATGCGGGCGATCACCGCCTCGATGATGTCGTCGATGCCCATGCCGGTCTTGGCGCTGCAGGGGATCGCGTCGGTGGCGTCGATGCCGATGACGTCCTCGATCTCCGACTTCGCGTTCTCAGGATCCGCGTTGGGCAGGTCCATCTTGTTGAGCACCGGCACGACCTCGACGCCGAGCTCCAGCGCCGTGTAGCAGTTCGCCACGGTCTGCGCCTCGACACCCTGGCTGGCGTCGACGACCAGCAGCGCGCCCTCGCAAGCCGACAGCGAGCGCGAGACTTCGTACGAGAAGTCCACATGCCCCGGCGTGTCGATCAGGTTGAGGTTGTAGACCTGGCCGTCGCGGGCCTTGTATTTCAGGGCGGCCGTCTGCGCCTTGATCGTGATGCCACGCTCGCGCTCGATGTCCATCGAGTCCAGCACCTGCGCTTCCATCTCGCGGTCCGAGAGCCCTCCGCAACGCTGGATGATGCGATCGGCCAGCGTGCTTTTGCCGTGGTCGATGTGGGCGATGATGGAGAAATTGCGGATGTGGTTCATGCTGAATCGCGCGAAGGTCGGGCCGATGATGCAAGGGCAAAGCCGTTGCGACGGAGACTCATATCGCGCAGCGATGTGAAGGCCTCGCAGAGGCCGTGCGGGACATAAAAAAAAGGCACGTCGAATCGGTGACGCGCCTTCCAACAAAACTTATGGCAACTGCTTGTTGGGCTTCCATTGTAGCCAAAAGGCCTCGCTGGGAACCGCACCGCTGCTCGTTTTCCGGTCGTTGCGGTCCGCCAACAAGAAAATCCATCCACAGCTTATCCACAGATTCGGCGGGACAAGCTGTGCACGACTTTTCGATTCTGGTTTGCCCTAGTCGACCCGCGGACGTCATGCGCGAAATCGCTCGAAACGGGCGCCAAAAACGCCGATTCTATCCGAGCACGCCAACAATCGGGTTCGGGGTGAGACAGAGTTAGCAAGCACCAACAAACATCTTTCCACAATCATCCGACCGAGCGGTCGCTAGCAGCTTGCTGTAGTCCCATGATGTGGAAAGACCCGCGCCGGCAGTCCGCTTTGTTTCTCAGCGGCCGGGGCGCAGCAACACAAAGCTGACCACGTCGTCACGGCGCACCATCAGGTTGACCGGCTTGGACTTGTCCAGCTTGGCGAGCTGAGCCAGGAACTGCTTGACGCCGCCGACTTCCGCATTGTTCAGCGCCAGGATCAGATCCCCTTCGCGCAGGCCGGCGCGCGCGGCGGCATCGGTCGCCGCGTCGATGCGCACGCCGCCTTGCAGCTTCAGTTCGCGCCTCTGCGCCGGGGTCAGGTCGCTGACGCGCAGCCCCAAGGCCGCCGCCGCGGGCTGCGGCTTGGCGCCAGCACCGCCCTTGCCTTCGGGCTCTTCCTCGCCACCGGCCGCTGCCTTGCGTTCATCGGGCAGCTCGCCGATCGTCACGCCGATGTCCTTGTAGGCACCGCGGCGGTAGACCTGCAGCGTGACCTTGCTGCCAGGCTTGATGGCCGCGATCAGCCGGCGCAGATCCAACGCCTTCTCGACCGTCTTGCCATCGATCTTCGTGATCACGTCGCCGCCTTCGATGCCGGCCTTGTCGGCCGGGCCATCGGCCGTGATGCGGCGGACCAGCGCGCCGGTGGGCTTGCCCAGGCCGATCGCTTCGGCGATCTCCTTGCTCAGGTCGTCCGGGTACAGGCCCAGCATGCCGCGCACGACCCGGCCGGAGCCACGCAGTTGCTCGGACACGCGGATCGCGCTGTCGATCGGGATCGCGAACGAGATCCCCATGAAGCCGCCGGACTGGCTGTAGATCTGCGAGTTCACGCCGACGACCTCGCCGCGCATGTTCAGGAGCGGTCCGCCCGAATTGCCGGGGTTGATCGCCACGTCGGTCTGGATGAAAGACTGCAGGTCACCGGTGTCGCGCTCCTTGGCGCTGACGATGCCGGCCGTCACCGTGTTGCTGAAGCCGAAGGGCGAACCGATGGCCATCACCCATTCGCCGACCTTCAGCTTGCTCACATCGCCGATCTTCACCGCCGGCAGGCCGGTGGCCTCGATCTTGAGCACGGCGATGTCGGAACGCTCGTCGGCGCCGATGATCTTGGCCTTGAACTCGCGCTTGTCCGTCAGCGTCACGAAGACCTCGTCCGCATCGGCAACGACGTGGGCATTGGTCATCACGAAACCGTCGGCGCTGAGGATGAAGCCCGAGGCCACACCGCTGCGCTGCGGGCTGTCATCGTCGTCGTCATCGCTGCCGGGATCGGCGGGATTGCCCGGCGCCTTGCGAGGCGGCGTGCCCTTGCGCGGCGGAATCGGGATGCCAAAGCGACGCAGGAACTCCTGCATCTGCTCGTCGATCTGCGGATTGCCGGTGGCGCCGCCGATCTTCAGGTGTTCGGAGGTGCGGATATTGACGACGGCAGGGCCGACGCGCTCGACCAGTTCGGTGAAGTCCGGCAGCGTCACCGTGTCCGCGGCGGCGGGAAGCGATGCCATGCCGAGGCCCAGACCGAGCACGGCGGTTGACAGCAGCAGGGACAGCGATCGTGAAGCGGGCATGGTCATGATGGAAGGTCGAAGCGACAAGACGCACGGCGAGAGGCCGCCGTGCATGATGCCATCAACGCGCGGCCGGCCTCGGCGCGGACGGAGCAGCGGCCGGCACCGCCAGCTCGAACGGCGCGACCGCATCGGCGTTGCCAGCGGGCTGCCAGACCGTCTCGATCACCGGCACGGAAGGTTCGGCCACGCTCTGCGCGAAGCTCGGCTGGTTGCCGGCAAGCGTCGATCCCGCTGCAGCAACACCCGATGGCGTCTGCAGCGCGAACTGCTCATTGCCCTGCCGGCCGCCCAGCATCGACTGCAGCCCCGGCACCGCGAGCGCGACGACGACGAAGCTCGCCGCGACGGCCAGCGGCGCCAGCCAGGCCTGCCAGCGGCGCGGGCGCAGCGGCACCGGCTCGGCAGCCAGGCGACCGCGCAGCTCGGCGAGGAAATCGGCCGCCGGTCGGGCCTCCTGCGCCAGCTCGGCGGAACGAAGCGTGTCGCCGATCAGATGGATGGCGTGCCAATCGCGCCGTATCTCGGGGTTCCCCTTCCAGGCGGCGGCCAGCGCACCCGCCTGCCCGGCGCCGGCGCGGCCATCGGCGAGATCGGACAAGGCCTGCCGCCAGGGCTCACCCGTCACATCGCTTTCTTCCTTCATGGCGCTTGCCCCCTCGTTATGTCTCTCACCATCGATCGCCGCCGCGCGTGCCCAGCAACGGCCGCAACTGCGCCGCCACGGCTTCGCGGGCCCGGAAGATCCGCGAACGCACGGTACCGACCGGGCAGCCGAGCAGCTCCGCGATCTCCTCGTAGCTCATGCCGTCCACTTCACGCAGCAGCAACGCACGCCGAAAATCCTCGGCCAGGCCGTCGACGGCGGCACTGACCGCCTGCGCCAGCTCCTTGGCTGCGAGCTGGCTTTCCGGTGTCACGCCATCGCTGAGAGTCGCGCTGGGGCGGAAAAGTTCCTGATCTCCATCCCCCGATTCCAGGGTCGACTCGCTGACGAGAAGATCCCGCTGCAGCCGGCTCATGTGGCGCTTGGTAGTGTTGACGGCAATGCGGTAGAGCCAGGTGTAGAACGCGCTTTCGCCGCGAAAGCCCGGCAGCGCTCGGTAAGCGCGCAGGAAGGTGTCCTGCGCGACATCGGCCACCAGATCCACGTCACGCAGCATGCGAGCGATCAGGCGTTCGACGCGGCGCTGGTACTTGACGACCAGCATCTCGAAGGCCTGCATGTCGCCACGCTGCGCCCGCTCCACCAGCGGTGCATCCGGGTCGTCGATGGTCATGCTGCGGCCGGTCGCCGGGGCCGCGCCGAATACAGCGTCGCGCGCAGGCGCCCCCAATCGGCGCCGACCGCCCGCCGGCTCAGTGGCAGGTAGCTGCGCCGACGCGGCAGCAAGCCTGCGCCCGGAGGCTGCGCACGCAGCAGCAGCCAGTCACCGAAGTCGAACAGGGATTCCAGGTCGACGTCCGCGCCGGGCTCGACCTGCGAGTCCGGGCCGAGGCGCCAAGTCTGCCCATCCCATTGCAGCCGGCGGGGCTCGACGCGGGCGAGCCGCCAGCCAGCCAGCCCGACCACGGGCACGGCCGGCATCAACCAGGCCAGGCCGGGCAGGTGCTGCGCCAGGCCGGCGACAAGACTGGTCCAGGAAAGCATGGTAAGCAGCGCAATGGCGGCCTGCAGCCGCGGCTGCGCGCTCACCTCGATACGAAGGGCGGGCGGGTGGCGCTGGGCCGTGCTCACGGCCCACTCACCCCGCTCAGACGCGCTTGAAGATCAGCGTGCCGTTGGTGCCGCCAAAGCCGAAGTTGTTCTTCGCGGCGTACTCCATCTTCATCGGCCGCGCCTCGTTGGCGCAGTAGTCCAGGTCGCACTCGGGATCCTGGTTGAAGATGTTGATCGTCGGCGGCGCGACCTGGTCGCGCATGGCCAGGGCCGTGAACACCGATTCGATGCCACCGGCGCCGCCCAGCAGGTGGCCGGTCATCGACTTGGTCGAGCTGACGACCATCTTCTTGGCGTGGTCGCCGAACGCGAGCTTGATCGCGTTCGTCTCGTTGACGTCACCCAGCGGCGTAGAGGTGCCGTGAGCATTCATGTACTGGATCTGGTCCGGGTTCAGGCCGGCGTTGCGCAAGGCAGCCTTCATCGAACGCTTGGGGCCGTCGACGTTCGGTGCGGTCATGTGGTACGCATCCGCACCCATGCCGAAGCCGACCAGTTCGCAATAGATCTTGGCGCCGCGGGCCTTGGCGTGTTCATACTCTTCGAGCACCAGCACGCCGGCACCCTCGCCCAGCACGAAGCCGTCGCGGTCCTTGTCCCAGGGGCGCGAGGCCGTCTTGGGATCATCGTTGCGAGTGGACAGCGCGCGGGCCGCGGCAAAGCCGCCGATGCCCAGCGGCGAAACCGTCGATTCGGCGCCGCCGGCGATCATCACGTCGGCATCGCCGTACTCGATCATCCGGCCGGCCTCGCCGATGGCATGCAGACCGGTGGTGCAGGCGGTGACGATCGCAAGGTTCGGCCCCTGGAAGCCGAACTTGATGGACACGTGGCCGGAGATCATGTTGATGATCGACGCCGGCACAAAGAATGGAGACACGCGGCGCGGGCCGCGAGCCACCAGTTCAGCGTGGGTTTCCTCGATCATCGGCAGACCGCCGATGCCCGAGCCCACGAGCACGCCGATGCGCTCGGCCTGCTCTTCGGTCAACTGATCGCCGGTTGGCAGACCCGCGTCCTTGATCGCCTGGGCAGAAGCCGCGAATCCGTAATGGATGAACGTATCCATCGTCCGCGCCTCTTTGGAATTGAGGTACTCGCTGACGTCGAAACCCTTCACCTCGCCTGCGAACTGGCAGGCGAAGTTGGTGGGATCGAAACGGGTGATGCGGTCAATGCCGGTCTTGCCGGCCAGGATGTTGGCCCAGCCCTCAGCGACCGTGTTGCCCACGGGGCTGATCAGACCGAGACCGGTGACGACGACGCGACGACGGCTCATGCGGTGCGGAAATCAGTTGAAACGGTGTGGCTTGAGCGGTGTGCCGCTCAGGCCTTCTGGTGATTGACGGCGTAGTCGATCGCCAGTTGCACCGTGGTGATCTTCTCGGCCTCTTCGTCCGGGATCTCGATGCCGAACTCGTCTTCGAGGGCCATCACCAGTTCGACCGTGTCGAGCGAATCAGCGCCCAGATCGGCAACGAACGCCTTTTCGTTCGTCACGTCCGCTTCGGGCACGCCGAGTTGTTCGGCGACGATTTTCTTGACACGGGTTTCGATATCGCTCATGACTCCTCCAGGAGTGGATTGCTAAGAACAGCCCGGGATTCTAAGGCCTCGAAGACGGTCGTCTTCCGAGGCCCTCACCGGCCGGGCCGATCCGGTGGGTGGCCGCTGCAAACGCCAGCGACCGCCTCAGTTCATGTACATGCCGCCGTTGACGTGCAGTTCGGTGCCGGTGATGTAGCCCGCGCGCGTCGAGGCGAGGAAGGCCACCGCATCGGCGATCTCCTTCGGCTCGCCCAGCCGGCCGGCGGGAATCGAAGCCAGCAGCGCGGCCTTCTGGGCCTCGGGCAGGACTTCGGTCATGTCGGTGGCAATGAAGCCCGGCGCCACGCAGTTGACGGTGATGCCGCGGCTGCCCAGTTCGCGCGCCAGCGAGCGCGTCATGCCGGCCACGCCGGCCTTGGCCGCCGCGTAGTTGGCCTGGCCCGGGTTACCGGATGCGCCGACGACCGAGGTGATGTTGATGATGCGGCCGTAGCGCTGCTTCATCATTGTGCGCATCACCGCGCGGCTCATGCGGAACACGGCCTTCAGGTTGGTGTCGACGACGGCATCCCACTCGTCGTCCTTCATCCGCATCGACAGGTTGTCGCGCGTGATGCCGGCGTTGTTGACCAGCACCTGCAGGCCGCCGTCCGTCTTGACGATGGCGTCGATGGCCACATCGACGGCCGCCGCGTCGTTGACGTTCAGCGCGATGCCGCGACCACCAAGGCTCGCCAGCGCTTCCGTGATGCCGGCGGCGCCGACCTCGGTCGTGGCGGTGCCGATGACGGTGAAGCCCTGCTCCGCCAGCGCCAGTGCGATCGCGCGGCCGATGCCGCGGCTGGCACCGGTGACCAGCGCCACCTGCTTGTTCGTGTTCTCAGTAGACATAAGAGGTTCTCGTCAGCCCAGCAGGGCCTTGGCTTCGGCCAGCGAGGCCGGGTCCAGCACCGTGGTGCTGGCGAGTTCGCCGTCGATGCGCTTGACCATGCCGGCCAGCACCTTGCCCGGGCCGCATTCGATGATGTGCGTCAGACCGCGGGCCTTGAGCGCCTGGATCACCTCGACCCAGCGCACCGGGCCGAAGGCCTGGCGGTACAGCGCATCACGCAGCGCCGCAGCATCGGGCGTGACGGCCACGTCGATGTTGTTGACGACCGGGAAGGCCTGCGCGCCGAAGTTCACCGCAGCGAGCTTCTCGCGCAGCCGCTCGGCGGCCGGCTTCATCAGACTCGAATGGAAAGGCGCAGACACCGACAGCGGCAGCGCGCGCTTGGCGCCCGCGGCCTTCAGCGCCTCGGCGGCCTTGTCCGCACCGGCCTTGCTGCCTGCGATGACGGTCTGCTTCGGGTCATTGAAATTGACAGCCTCGATCACCTCGCCACTGTCGGCCGCGACCTGCTTGCAGACCGTGCGCACCGTTTCGCCATCCAGGCCCAGCACGGCATACATCGCGCCCACACCGACCGGCACGGCCTCCTGCATCGCCTGCGCACGGAAGCGCACCAGCGGCAGCGCATCGGCCAGGCTCAGCGCGCCGGAAGCGACCAGCGCCGTGTACTCGCCCAACGAATGGCCGGCGGCGGCGGCGGGAACGAGGCCCGTCTCGGCGATCCAGGCGCGGTAGCAGGCGATGCCGGCGGTCAGCATCACGGGCTGGGTGTTGGTCGTCAGGTCCAGCTGTTCCTTGGGGCCGGCCTTGATCAGGGCGCCGATGTCCTCGCCCAGTGCGGCGGAGGCTTCAGCCAGCGTGCGCGCCACTTCGGGGTGGTCGCCCCAGGCGTCCAGCATGCCGACAGCCTGCGATCCCTGGCCGGGGAACACGAATGCAAACGTTGCGCTCATAGGTAACTATCGATTGAATAACTCAGAAGTCCAGCAGCACCGCGCCCCAGGTGAAGCCACCGCCGACGCCTTCCAGCATCACGGTGTGGCCGGGCTTGATGCGGCCATCGCGCACGGCGACATCCAGCGCCAGCGGGATCGAGGCGGCCGAGGTATTGCCGTGCTCGTCGACCGTGGCGATCAGTTTCTCCAGCGGCATCTTCAGCTTCTTGGCCGTGCCTTGCATGATGCGGATGTTGGCTTGATGGGGCACCAGCCAGTCGATGTCCGATTCGCTGCGGCCAGCCTTCTGCAGCACCGAACGGGCCACCTTTTCCAGCACGTTGACGGCCTGCTTGAACACTGCCTGGCCGTCCATCTTCAGGAAGGGATCGCCCAGCACCTTGCCGCCGGCGACATTGCCGGGCACGCAGAGGATGTCGACGTGGCGGCCATCGGCGTGCAGTTCGCTGGCAACGATGCCGGGTTCGTCACTGCCCGCCAGCACGACGGCGCCGGCGCCGTCGCCGAACAGCACGCAGGTCGTGCGGTCCTTGAAATCGAGGATGCGGGAGAACACTTCGGCGCCGATGACCAGCGCCTTGCTCGCAGCGCCGCTCTTGATCATTGAATCGGCCACCGTCAGCGCATAGACAAAGCCGGAGCAGACGGCCTGCACATCGAAGGCCGGGCAACCGTGGATGCCAAGCTTGTGCTGCAGCAGCGCGGCGGTGGACGGGAAGATCATGTCCGGCGTCGAGGTCGCGACGATGATCAGGTCGATCTCCTCAGCCTTCACGCCGGCGGCTTCGAGCGCGGCGCGCGCGGCCGGCAGCGCCAGGTCGCTCGAAGTGACGTCCGGCTCGGCGAAGTGGCGGGCGCGGATGCCGGTGCGCTCGACGATCCATTCGTCGGACGTCTCGATGTCGTCCTTGGCGAGTTGCACCGCCAGATCGGCGTTGGTCAGTCGTCGCGGTGGCAGGAAACTGCCGGTGCCGATGATGCGTGAGTAGCGGGGGGAAGCGGTGGTCATGCAGTCTGGGGGATGTCTAGCGCCCCGTCTCCTGTGACAGTCGTGTCATCGGCCGGAGCCGCAGGCATCGCCTGCAAGGTTTCGACGATGCGGTCGTGGACCCGGTCGAGCAGCCGGTTGCGGGCCGCATCATAAGCTCTGTTCAGAGCCTGCTCGAAGGCGAAGGCATCGGCCGAACCATGGCTTTTGAAGACCAGGCCGCGCAGGCCCAGCAGGGCCGCGCCATTGAAGCGGCGATGATCGACACGCCCACGGAAACGCTGCAGGACCGGCATCGCCACCAAGGCGGACAGCTTCGTCAGCCAACTGCGGCTGAATTCCTCTTTGATCATCGCGCCCATCATCGTGGCCACGCCCTCGGCGGTCTTCAGTGCGACGTTGCCGACGAAGCCGTCGCAGACGACCAGATCGGTCGTGCCCTTGAAGATGTCGTTACCTTCGACGTTGCCGTAGAAGTTCATGTGGCCGTCGGCCGCAGCCTGGCGGAGCAGTTCGCCGGCGCGCTTGATCGTCTCGCTGCCCTTGATCATCTCCTCGCCGATGTTCAGGAGGCCGACGCTCGGGTCTTCCTTGCCGTCGACAGCCGCGACCAGCGCGCTGCCCATCACGGCGAACTGCAGCAGGTGCTCGGCCGTGCAGTCGACGTTGGCACCAAGATCCAGCACCGTCGTGTAGCGACCGGCCTGGTTGGGCATCACGGTGGCGATGGCCGGACGATCGATGCCATCCAGCGTCTTCAGCAGATAGCGCGCGACGGCCATCAGGGCGCCGGTGTTGCCGGCGGACACACAGGCATGGGCCAGTGGCGACGCACCATCGGCCGCCTTCAACTGGGTGATCGCGACGCGCATCGAAGACTGCTTCTTCTTGCGCAGCGCGACCTCGATCGGGTCGTCCATCGTGACGACTTCGGCGGCGTAGACGAGCCGGCAGCGCGCCCAGCCGGCAGCCGGCGCCAGCGCCTCGGGCAGGCCGACGAGTACCAGCTCGGCCTGCGGATGCGCGGCCAGGAAGGCCTGGGCGGCAGGCAACGTCACCGACGGTCCGTGATCCCCGCCCATGCAGTCGATGGCAATGCGGATCACATCGGAAGGAGCGGCGGCGGCAGTGGGCATATGCAGATCAGTCCAGGCACGAGGCCCGGCAGATGGGAGACGGCGGCGACTTTACGCCAGCATTGCGACAGAGGTCACAACGCAAAAACCCGGCACTGCAACAAGGCACAGGCCGGGTATTTGTCTGAACAGACGATCGTGCGGCAATCGCCGCACGAAACCTGATCGATCAGGAGGCGTCAGCCTTGGTCTTCAGGACCTTGCGGCCACGGTAGAAACCGGTGGCGCTGATGTGGTGACGCAGATGCGTTTCGCCGGTGGTCGGCTCGATCGCGGTGCCCGGGGTGACCAGGGCGTTGTGCGAGCGGTGCATGCCACGCTTGGAGGGCGACTTCTTGTTTTGCTGAACGGCCATGAAATTCTCCTAAGGCTCCGATGAGTGGACCGCCTGATCACAGACGCCACACCCCGGATGCCGCAATTGATGTGCACGAGTTCATGCGCACCATGCGCCAGCCGCCGCCTTGCAGCGCGCTACTGTGAGACTCGAACCGGGGAAAGCCCAAAATTCTAGCACGCTATTGCGTTTTGGCGAAATAGCGAGCCCGCCGGCTTCGGACTACTGCGTCGGGCCGCCCTTCTTCAGAGCGGCCAGCTTGGCAAATGGATTAGGACGCTGCTCTTCATCAGCCCCTTCATCCTCGGCCAACCCACCGCCCTGCGCCGACAGCGGCTCCGGACAGCTCTCGTGGCGAGGCACCAGCGGCAGCGCCAGCAGCAGCTCATCCTCGATCAGCTCGCGTGCGTCGAGGTGGCGCGTCAACGCAAGAACATCTTCCTCGGCCTCGGCGTCCAGGCTTGCCGCCTCGTCTTCGCTGCCGACGAACTGGAACCAGCGCGAAACGTCCAGCCGTTCCTCGACCGGCTGCAGGCAGCGCTGGCAAGTCAGCCAGGCACCGCCGCTCGCTTCGACCTGCAGCCACAGCTGGGGATCGGCGCGGCGCTGTTCGCGCAACTGCCCCTGCAGACGCCACCGAACCGGCGGCCAGCCGTCAGCAGGCCGCTCCGGTGCCGCCGACGCGGCAAACCGGGCCAAGTCGCTCGCCGGCCATTCGCCCTCGAGGCTCGCCTCATCCTTGATGAAGTTTTCGACGTCCAGTTTCTCGGGAACAAATGCGCGCTTCTTCATGGGCGCAAGTGTAAGGGTGGGACACTTGCGGAATGCCCGAAACCAGCCTCACAAGCCCCTCCCCCACGCTCATTCTCGGCTCGACCTCGCGTTATCGGCGCGAATTGCTGGAGCGCCTGCGGCTGCCCTTCTCCGTCAGTCCTCCCGACATCGACGAGACGCCGCAGCCCGGTGAAGCACCGGCCGCGCTGGCCACCCGTCTCGCACTCGCCAAGGCCTGGGCGGTGGCCCGCAAGTTTCCCGATGCGGTCGTGATCGGCTCGGACCAGGTTGCGGACCTGAACGGTGAGCCGATCGGCAAGCCCGGTACGCACGAGCGTGCCGTCGCGCAGTTGCACTCGATGAGCGGTCAGTCGGTCGTATTCCAGACGGCGGTGGCCGTCGTCTGCGCCGCCAGAGGCTTCGTCCGGCAGGGACTGGCGCCGGTGCGGGTACGCTTTCGCACCTTGGCCGACGCTGAAATTGAGAGCTACCTGCTCGCCGAGCAGCCGTACGACTGCGCCGGCAGTGCGAAGTCGGAAACGATGGGCATCGCGCTGCTCGATGCGATCGAATCGGATGACCCTACCGCGCTGGTCGGCCTGCCGCTGATCCGCACCTGCGCCATGCTGCGTGAGGCGGGCATCAATCCACTACTGCATTCGGGGACGCCAACATGACTGCACCAGCCAAAGGAAGGCTCTACCTGGTGCCGAACACCCTGGATTTCGGCATCGAAGGCGCAGCGGCTACCGACCTGCGCGAAGTGCTGCCGCAACAGGTGATCGACATCGCCGCGCGGTTGGGCCACTGGGCCGCGGAAAATGCGAAGACAACGCGTGCCTTCCTGAAGCGCGTCGACGCCTTGGTGCCGCTGGTAACGCCGCTGCAACAGCAGGACATCAAGGAACTGCCGCGCGCACCGAAGGGGCGAGCCGGCGACGCTGCCAGCCAGAACGCCGCCTGGCAGGCATTGCTAACGCCGATATTCGACGGACAGGATCTGGGCTTGATATCGGAGGCCGGCCTGCCCGCCATCGCCGATCCCGGCGCACTCCTGGTGGCAGCGGCGCACGCGGCCGACATCGAGGTGGTGCCGCTCAGCGGTCCGAGTTCGCTGCTGATGGCGCTATCCGCGAGCGGGCTCAACGGACAGAGCTTCGCCTTTGTCGGCTATCTGCCGGTGGACGCGCCGGCACGAACGACGCGCATCCGCGAACTGGAAGCACTGTCGGGCAGGCACCAGCAGACGCAGTTGATGATCGAGACGCCGTATCGCAACAGCGCCCTGCTACAGGCACTGCTTGCGACACTGAAGCCGCAGACGCGGCTGTCGGTGAGCTGCGGCCTCAGCGTGCCGCAGGGTTGGACGCGGAGCGCGACCGTGGCGCAATGGCGCAAGCTTGCCGGCGATCAAGCCGGGCTACCGGACAAGGTTCCGGCCGTATTCGCCCTGCTCGCCTGAACGGCCGGCTCAGGATTCCTGCACCGGCTCCGGGACCTTCTTCGCACCGAACAGCGCTGCCACCTTCTTCTTCGGCTTGATGTAGGCCGAGAGGCCCTTGGGCGGCGTCGCAGCGTGGCCCCTGTCCCAGGCGGGCAGATCGCCGCCGGCGGCACTGGCCTCGTAAGGCTTGTCGAAGAAGGGATCGCGCGGCGAAGGAGCCGGCGCACGGTAGGCCGGGCGAGGTGCCGCGGCGGCACCGCTGCCAGCGGCCTCCGAAGCACGCGGCGGCGCTTCGTAGTCACGACGCGGACGGCGCTCGCGCCGCTCTTCCTCGACCTCCAGCGCTTCGAGATCGATCTTGCGCTTGATTAGCTTCTCGATGTCGGCCACGAGGCGGGCATCGGAGCGCGTCACCAGCGTCACCGCAATCCCGGAAGCGCCGGCACGACCCGTGCGGCCGATGCGGTGCACGTAGTCCTCGGCGTTGAACGGCACGTCGAAATTGAACACCGCCGGCAGATCGGCGATGTCGAGGCCGCGGGCTGCGACGTCGGTCGCCACGAGCAGGTCCACTTCGCCGCGCTTGAACGCATCGAGCGACTTCAGCCGCTCGTCCTGCGACTTGTCGCCATGCAGCGCCGCCGTGCGCAGACCGTCGCGCTCGAAGGCGCGAGCCAGCCGCGCCACGCCAAGCTTGGAGTTGCCGAACACGATCGCCTGCTTGATCTCGCGCTGCCGGATGATCTGCTTGATCGCGTTGCGCTTGTCCTCGTCGGCAACACTATAGAACAGCTGTTCGACGGTCGAGGCGGTGGCATTGGGCCGCGCCACCTCGACCAGGATCGGCTCCTGCAGATAGCTCTGCGCGAGACGCTTGATCTCCGGCGAGAACGTGGCCGAGAACAGCAGCGTCTGACGGGTCTTGGGCAGGTAGCTCAGGATGCGCTGCAGGTCGGGCAGGAAGCCGATGTCCAGCATGCGGTCGGCCTCGTCGAGCACGACGTACTCGACCTGGTTCAGCACGCAGTTCTTCGCCTCGATGTGATCCAGCAGGCGACCGGGGGTGGCGATCAACACCTCGACACCGGCCTTCAGTTCGGCCGTCTGCGGCTTCATGTCGACACCGCCGAACACGCAGGCCGCGCGCAGTTGCGTGTGCCTGGAATAGGCCTTGACGTTGTTGGCCACCTGGTCCGCCAGTTCGCGCGTCGGCGCGATCACCAGCGCCCGCACCGGATGCCGCGCCGGCGACACGCTCGCGGTTTCGTGCTTCAGCATGCGCTGCAGCAGCGGGATCGAGAATGCGGCGGTCTTGCCGGTGCCGGTCTGGGCCGCGCCCATCACGTCACGCCCGGCCAACACGATCGGAATGGCCTTGGCCTGGATCGGCGTCATCGTTGCGTAGCCTTGGTCGGCCACGGCGCGGAGGAGCTTGGGGTCGAGCGGGAGGGTGTCGAATCGCGCTGATGCGGCAGGGGCCTGAGCGTCGATCTCGGCGGCTTGTTGGGCTTCGGTCATCCTCCGATTATCCGCCATGCGCGGAAATCAATCGGGTTTACCCAGACTTTGCTTCCCGAGCGCGGATTCATCGACATCGCGAAGGCTACCCCGCAGCACCAGCCATTTGGGCGTCTTGAAGCGCACGATGCGCCAGTAGAGGCTCACATAGCCGACGGAGAACAACAGCATGCAGCCGGCGATCAGGGGCGTCGAATCCCAGAACAGCAGGGCCGGCATCAGCGCGAACACGCACAGCGTCCAGAGGTAGGGCGCCGTCATCGAATTGCGCCGCGTCATCGCCCGCGCATCGCGTGCCCCGATCGCCCAGCGCATCAGGCGGCGGTAGATCAACGAATGCAAGTGGATGCCGTCCGGCTGGCCCGGCGAAGCATCGCGCAGCACGCGGCGGCGGTAGATCGAGAACAGGGTCTCGAAGACCGGATAGATGCACACCATCACGCCAAACAACGGCGAAACCTCGTGATGCCGGCTGATCAGCAGCACGCCCACTTCGGCCAAGAAAAAGCCCATGAAGTAGGCACCACCATCGCCCAGGAAGATCAGACCCGCCGGGAAATTCCAGACGAAGAAACCCATCACCGCGCCGACGCCAACCAGGGCCACCAGCGCGAGTTCGTTGTCGCCGACCTGGTAGGCCACATAGGCAAAGGCCAGCAGCATCAGGCTGACGCACATCGACGAAAGACCATTGAAGCCGTCGATGATGTTGATCGAGTTGGCGACGCCGGCAACGCCGAAGACGGTGATGATCAGGGCGCCGACGCCGAAGGAGACGATCCAGTCAAGGCCAGGAATGTCGGTGCGGTCAATGAGGGCATTGAGCAGCACAGCCCCAACGACGGCCGATATTGCAGTGGCAAGAAGGCGCTTGCCAGGGGAAACCTTCTTCGTGAAGTCTTCAATCAGACCCACCACGAATGCAGGCAGCCCTGCAAGTAGCAGTAGCGCCAATTCGGTGCGACTGCGGTCGGTGACGTACATCAGCAACGCAGCGATTGATACCCCGGCGACAATACCGACGCCGCCGATGCGGGGGACAGGGCGAGCGTGAAACTTCTGCGGCCCCGACAAATCATGGTCCGCGGATAGATGACCGTGCCTGGTGGACGAGCGGACGACGAAAAGCGTGACCGCCGCGGCGACGAAGAAGGCTGTCAGCAGATACAACATGGGCGAAGTATAGGTTGCCAACTTCCGCCCGATCCGCAGGCCAAGCCCGGCTAAGCTCGCTTCGCCGGACCGCGCAAATCCCAACCTAGAATGCGCACCGCAAACGCCGGTTACGGCCGTCTGCCCATTTCTCTCTTCGGATGAATATCCCCATGGACTTCACATTCGCCGGCGTTCGCGCCGGCTTGCGGCCTGCCTCACATGAGCGCGCAAACATCGTCGTAGCCATGCTTGCCGCGGTCTGCTTGTGCATTGGCACCTCTGCAGTTGCGGCGGACAGCACGGATGTCAGTTCGACGTCAACAAGCTCGAACGGCCCCTTCCGACTCTCGGCACAGACGAGCGCCCAACAAGATCTGAGCACAGGCCAGCGCAATGCAGACTCGGAGCGCCGCACGATTTCAGGGCGGCCCGCTCGCTACGAGCCCGGAGAGTTCGAGCTGTACGTAAATAAACTGCTCGGCGTCGACGTGCAGCCGTACACGACGGTACAGAGGATGCCCGCGGAAACGACCGCCTCCGGAGAGGTTCGCGAACCCCGGCCTCAGTTGATCGTGCGCAGGCTCGGCGCCGACCTGATGCTGGATGGCCGCGACGGCATGGCAGACGGACCGCGCGCGGTTGGCGAAGACTACGTGCTAGGTATCGGCGACGAAGTACAGATCACGCTATGGGGTTCGGTCGACGCTGATTTGCGTCTGGTCGTTGACCGGCTCGGTCGCATCAATGTGCCGCGCGTGGGCCCGATCATGGTGGCGGGCGTTCGCTACGGGCAGTTGAACGACGTCGTCCAGTCTCGCGTGGCCCAGACCTTCAAGAACTTCCAGGTCACAACAGCACTGGGACGCCTGCGCAGCTTCCGCATTTACGTCACCGGCTATACGCAGCACCCGGGCCCGTATACGGTGAGCAGCCTCTCGACGGTCGTGACCGGCTTGATGCAGGCCGGAGGCCCATCGGCCGCTGGCAGCTTCCGAAACGTCGAACTCCGCCGATCCGGCAAGACCATCGCTCATTTCGACGCCTACGACCTGCTGCTGCGGGGCGACAAGAGTACCGATGTGCCTCTACAGGCAGAAGACGTCCTTTACATCGGCCAGGTCGGCGCCCAGGCAGCCGTACTCGGCAGCGTGAACAAGACCAGCATCATCGAACTCAAGGCCGGTGAGACTGTCGCGGATGCCATCAACATGGCTGGCGGCTTCAGCGCCGTCGCCGACCGATCGCGCATCTCCGTCGAACGACTGAGCGACCGCAACGACAAGCGCGTTGTCCAACTCGACCTGCCCGCGCAGAGCGGCGCACCAGTCTCCAACGGCGATGTGCTGCGCGCCTTCAGCGCAGTCGACGCCGAGTTGGCGCAAGATCGGCAATACAAGCGTGTGCGTGTCGAAGGGGAAGTCCTGCGCCCGGGCGACTACTTGCTTCCGCCCGCCAGCACGCTGCAGGACGCACTTCAGGCTGCAGGCGGTCTAACCCCGCAAGCCTATGTCTTCGGTACAGACTTCTCGCGCGAGAGCGTGCGCAAGGTCCAGCAAGACAATTACGACCGCGCGTTGCGAGATATGGAAACGGACTTCACACGCACTACGTCAACCCAAAGGGCGCTGACGGCCGACGAGGCTGCCACTCAAGCACAGCGGGCAACCGGGGCATCACGGCTCATCGAACGACTGCGCACCGTCCGGCCGACTGGACGAATTGTCCTTCAGCTTGATCCCGCAGGCAGCACACTGCCGCAGTTGGTCGTCGAAGACGGCGACCGACTGACTGTGCCACCCCGGCCAACAACAGTTGGCGTATTTGGTAGCGTGTTCAATGCCGGCAGCTACCTGTTAACCCGTGGCAGCACGCTGAACGATGTCATGAAACTAGCCGGTGGGGCCAAAAAGGGAGCAGACGAAGGAAGCGTCTTCGTATTGCGCGCGAATGGTAGTGTGGTCAGCTCGCGGCAAACAGACAGCGGCTGGCTCAGCATGGGCTCTGGCATCAATAACCTGCCCGCGCTGCCTGGGGACACGATTTTCGTCCCGGAAGAACTCGACAAGACGACCTTCGCTCAGTCCGCTCAGCAGTGGACGCAAATCTTGTATCAATTCGGCTTGGGCGCCGCCGCGCTGAAGACTATTCGCAATTGAGTATGCAACAAGACCATCAGATGTTGGCAAGCCCTCAAGCCTCGCCGCTGAACGAATTCGGGCTCGACGTCATAGTGGGCCAACTTTGGAAGCACAAGTTGAAGTTGTGCTTTGGAGCGCTATTGATTGGTGCCGCGGCATTCGGACTCTCGTTCCTTCTGGCACCCCAATACACCGCTAGGACCGCATTCATCCCACCGCAGAGCTCCGGCGGTACGCTGAATGCAGCGCTTTCAGCCTTGGGTCCACTAGCCGGACTTGCCGGTAGCTCGGGCCCATCCAGCGTTTCGGGTGAGACTTTCGTTTCTTTGCTGAAGAGCGAAACCATCGCAGACCGATTGATCGAACGCTTCAAGCTGAAAGAGCTGTACAAGGCAAAGTTCCAATTCGAGACCCGCGGCATCCTGATGAATCGGACTCGCATCACATTCGGTAAACGCGATGGCATCATCAATTTGGAAGTCGACGACGCGGACCCCAAGCGAGCCGCAGACATCGCAAACCAATACGTTACGGAACTCAAGATTTTCAGTGCATCGATGAATTTGACTGATGCCCAGCGTCGGCGCGCCTTCTTCGAGCAGCAAATGAAACAGACTCATGACCGTCTGATTGCGGCTGAACAAGCCCTACAGACCAGCGGGTTTGACCCAGGTGCCATTCGCGCCGAACCGAAGACTGCCGCAGAAGAGTACGGACGCACAAAGGCCCAATTGACGACGCTGGAAGTGCAACTCCAGGTTATGCGCACCCGCCTCACCGACACTGCCCCAGAAGTTCGCCAACTTGCTTCAACGGCTGCGGTCTTGCGCGAGCAGCTTCAGGCAATGGAGCTACGCACAAACACATCGCAGAACGCTAACTATTTGAACAAGTACCGCGAATACAAGTATCAGGAAGCACTCTACGAGCAACTGTCCAAGCAGTACGAGGCTGCGAGACTTGATGAGAGTCACGATAACACTGCAATCCAAATTATCGATATTGCCCAGGTTCCTGAATGGAAGAGTAAGCCGAAACGGGCAATCATCGGCGTCGTCGCAACATTGGTCGCGTTCCTGCTTTTGAGCGTAGTGACGATCACCCGCCACATCAGGACCTCGTTGACCGAGAGCGCCGCGACTTAGCCCAGTTGACACGAAGAGGCGCCGCATGTGAGGCGCCTGTCATGCTACAGTTGGCGTTCAACGCTTGAACACCAACCTTGAGCATCGCCCCGCCATTCGCCCCCGTCCCGCTGCCTGCCGCGCATGATGACGCGCGGCTTATGGTTCTCCGCGAGCTGGAACAGGATCCACACATTTCGCAGCGCCTTCTTGCTAAACGGCTCGGCGTGAGTCTGGGCAAGGCTCACTATCTGTTGCAGGCCTTGCTAGCGAAAGGGCTAATCAAGGTACGGAACTTTGAACAGAGCGGGCAGAAGTTGGCCTACAGCTATCTACTCACACCCACAGGGTTACGTGAGAAGGCTCAGATGACCCGTGAATTCCTTGCCCGTAAGGAGGCGGAGTTCGAATCGCTGCGATTGATGATCGATCAACTTCATGCGGAGCTTGCGACTCCGCAGGTTGAAGATGCGGCAGCCCGGAACGCCCTCGCAGATAGACAGACATTCGATTCAATAAAACCATGAAACGCGTACTCGTTACTGGCGCCGATGGCTTCATCGGCTCTCACCTCGTCGAATTGCTCGTCCGCGAAGGCTTCGAGGTCAAGGCACTCAGTCAATACAACTCCTTCAACAACTGGGGCTGGCTGGACGACATCGACTGCGCGAAAGATGTGGAGGTCATCAGCGGCGACGTCCGCGATCCCCACTTCTGCCGCAAGGTCACGCAGGGACAGGACGCGGTGTTCCACTTGGCGGCGCTGATCGCGATCCCCTACTCGTATGTGGCGCCAGACAGCTACGTCGACACCAACGTCAAGGGCACGCTCAACATCTGCCAGGCTGCGCTGGACAACGGCGTGCAGCGCGTGATCCACACCTCGACGAGCGAGGTCTACGGCACCGCGCGCTACGTACCCATCGACGAGAAGCACCCGCTGCAGCCGCAGTCGCCGTACAGCGCGTCCAAGATCGGCGCGGACGCGATGGCGATGAGCTACTTCAACGCGTTCAACCTGCCGCTGACGATCGCGCGCCCGTTCAACACCTACGGCCCGCGCCAGTCGGCGCGCGCGGTAATCCCGACAATCATCACGCAGATCGCCTCGGGCATGAAGCAGATCAAGCTGGGCGACACCACGCCCACGCGCGACTTCAACTACGTGGCCGACACCTGCCGCGGTTTCCTCGAGCTGGCGCGCTGCAAAGAAGCCATCGGCGAGACCGTGAACATCGGCTCCAACTTCGAGATCTCGGTGGGCGACACGCTCAACCTGATCAAGGAACTGATGGGCAGCGACGTAGAGTTCATCACCGACGACCAGCGCATCCGCCCGGAGAAGTCCGAGGTCTTCCGCCTGTGGTGCGACAACACCCGCATCCACGCGCTCACCGGTTTCGAGCCGCGTCACGACATCCGCGACGGCCTGCGCCGCACCATCGAGTGGATGACGCAGCCGGCCAACCTGGTGAAGTACAAGGCCCACATCTACAACGTCTGAGCCCCGGGGAGACAAGCCGTGTTCGATCGCCTGGTCGGTTTCATCCGCGAGCAGTACGCCACCAACGAGTTCATCCCGCTGCACGCGCCCGTGTTCCGCGGACGCGAACGCGAGTTGCTGGTGGACACCATCGACTCGACCTTCGTGTCGAGCGTGGGCGCTTATGTCGACCGCTTCGAGAAGGGCATGGCCGCCTTCACCGGTAGCCCGCGCGCGGTGGCGGTAATGAACGGCACGGCGGCGCTGCACATCGCGCTGGTGCTGGCCGGCGTGAAGCGGGACGACCTGGTGGTGACGCAGGCGCTGACCTTCGTGGCGACCTGCAACGCGATCGCGTACTGCGGCGCGGAGCCTCTGTTCATCGACGTTGACCGACACACGCTCGGGCTGTCGCCGACGGCGCTGGATGCGTGGCTCGATGAGCATGCGCGAATCGACGACGACGGCGTATGCCGCACGCGGGACGGCGGCCGGCGCATCCGCGCCTGCCTGCCGATGCACACCTTCGGCCATCCGGTCGAGCTGGACGCGTTGGTCGCGGTGTGCGAACGCTGGCACCTGGTGCTGGTCGAGGACGCGGCTGAATCGCTGGGCAGCACCTACAAGGGCGGCCATACCGGCAACTTCGGCCGCATCGGCGTGCTGAGCTTCAACGGCAACAAGATCATGACCACCGGCGGCGGCGGCATGGTGCTGGCAGACGAGGTCATCGGCAAGCGGGCCAAGCATCTGACGACGACGGCCAAGATCCCGCATCCGTACGAGTTCTTCCACGACGAGGTCGGCTACAACTACCGCATGCCCAACCTGAACGCGGCGCTGGGCTGCGCGCAGTTGGAGCAGCTGCCGGCCTTCCTGGCCTCCAAGCGCGCGCTGGCGGAGCGCTACATCGCGTTCTTCGCCGGGTCGGACCTGCAGCCCATCGTCGAGCCCGAACACTGCCGCTCCAACTACTGGCTCAACGGCGTCATCTGCGAGACGCCGGCGCAGCGCGACGCGCTGCTCAAGGCGACCAACGACGCCGGCGTGATGACGCGCCCGATCTGGGCGCTGATGAACCGCCTGCCGCTGTACGCGAACGCGCCGCGCGGTCCGCTGGACAACGCGGAATGGCTGGAAGCGCGCGTCGTGAACCTGCCCAGCAGCGTGACGCCGGACGCGACATGACCCCGCGCCGCATTGCCGTCTTCACCAGTACGCGGGCCGAGTACGGCCTGCTGCGCCCGTTGATGCGCGAGATCGCGGACCGGGACGGACTGGTGCTGCGGGTCATTGCCAGCGGCACCCACCTGTCGCCGCAGCACGGCCTGACCCGCCGCGACATCGAGGCTGACGGTTTCTTGATCGACGCCGCGGTCGACATGCTATTGACCGGCGACAGCGCCGTGGCCACAGCCAAATCGGCCGCACTGGCCATGATGGGCACGGCGGAAGCGCTGGATCGGTTGCACCCCGATCTCCTCGTGTTGCTCGGCGACCGCTACGAGCTGCTGGCGGCGGCGCAGGCGGCGGTACTGGCGCGGGTGCCGATCGCTCATCTGCACGGCGGAGAGACCACCGAGGGCGCGATCGACGAGTCGATCCGCCATGCCGTCAGCAAGCTGGCCCACCTGCACTTCCCGGCCGCCGAACCGTATGCCGAGCGCCTGCGCCAGATGGGAGAGTCGCCGGCCCGGATCTGGAACGTCGGCGCGCCGGCGATGGACAACATCGCGGCGCTGGACGCCGTGCCGCGCGAGGCGCTGGAACAGCACCTGGGGCTGACGCTGCGTTCGCCCAGCTTCCTGGTGACCTACCACCCCGTCACCCTCCGCGAAGACGCCGGGCTGGGCGCCATGAAGGCGTTGCTGACCGCCTTGGACGAGACCGGCGGCAGCGTCGTCATCACCGGGACCAACGCCGACCCCGGCGCGTCGGGCATCCGCCAGACGCTGGAGCGTTTCGCCGCGCAACGTCCTGGGCGCGTGGTCCTGGTCGAGTCGCTCGGCGCGCGCCGCTACCTGAGCCTGATGGCGCAGGTCGACGCCGTCGTCGGCAATTCGTCGAGCGGCCTGCTCGAGGCGCCCGCCATGGGCGTGCCCACCCTCGACATCGGCAGCCGCCAGCAGGGCCGGCTGCGGGCACCGTCGGTGCTGCATTGCGGCGAGGACCTCGACGCCATCCGCGCCGCGCTGGCGCAGGCGTTGAGCGACGACCACCGCCGCCTAGCCCAGGACCGCGACACCCCGTACGGCCGCCCCGGCGCGGCGCGGCGCATCGTCGACGTCCTGGAGAGCGTCTCGCTGGCCACGCTCGAGAAGCCTTTCGTGAATCGCACCCCCACCGGCGCGCCGAGCGTCAACGCCCCATGAACCCTGTCTACGTCATCGCCGAGGCCGGCGTGAACCACAACGGCGACCTGGCGCTCGCGCGCGAACTCGTCGACCGGGCCGCCGACGCAGGTGCCGACGCGGTCAAGTTCCAGACCTTCGACGCGAAGAAGCTGGCCAGCCGCACCGCGCCCAAGGCCGGTTATCAGAAGCAGACCACCGAGGCGGCGGAGTCGCAGCTCGACATGCTGCGCAAGCTCGAACTGCCGCGCGAGTGGCACTACGAACTCCGTGAACGCGCGCTGTCCCGCGGCATCCAGTTCCTGTCCACGGCCTTCGATCCGGACAGCCTCGATTTCCTCGAATCGCTCGGCATGCCCTTCTACAAGGTGCCGTCGGGCGAGATCACCAACGGGCCGCTGCTGTGGAAGTTCGCACGCCAGCGCAAACCCCTGGTGGTGTCGACCGGCATGGCGACGTTGTCGGAGGTCGAGCAGGCGCTGGCGGTGATCGTGCACGCCTTCAACGTCGACGAGGAGCCGCGCCACGTCGACGAGGTGTGGCAGGGCTGGAGCCGGGCCGAATGGCGCCGCTCGCTGCAGGGCCGGGTCACGCTGCTCCATTGCACCTCGCAGTACCCGACGCCGATGCACGAGGTGAACCTCATCGCGATGGACACGCTGCGTCATGCGTTCGGCCTGCCGGTCGGCTACTCCGACCACACCGAAGGCGTCCTCATCCCCGTGGCCGCCGTGGCGCGCGGCGCGGTGCTGATCGAAAAGCATTTCACCCTCGACCGCACGATGCTCGGGCCGGACCACCGCGCCTCGCTGGAACCGGACGAACTGTCCCGCATGATCCGCGAGATCCGCGCCATCGCGCTGGCCCTGGGGGACGGCGTCAAGAGCCCGCAGGCCAGCGAATGGGACACCCGCAAGGCGGCGCGCCAGCAAGTGGTCGTGACCCGCGACCTGAGCGCCGGCGACACCTTCGCGCGCGCCGACCTGTCGACTGCGCGCAGCGGCCAAGGGCTGCCTCCGACGGCGCTGTGGGGCCTGGTCGGGACCGTCGCCGTGCGCGACTACCAAGGCGGCGACACCGTCTGAACATCAGCACCATGACGCCGCATCCCGCCCCCACCGCCCTCCCCGTGCATGCACCGCCGCTGATCCTGCTCGGCGCCGGCGGGCACGCGAAGGTCGTGGCCGCGCTCGCGCGGGCCGCGGGACGCTGGCTGGCGGGCGTGTGCGACCCGTCGCTCGCGGCCGCGGGCGTGCGCGAATGGCGCGGGCTGCCGGTGCTGGGCGACGACAGCGCGCTGACGCGTTTCGCGCCCGATGGTCACGAACTGGCGCTGGGCATCGGCACGGCGCCCGGCTCGCGCCTGCGCGCGGAGCGCTTCCGCGCGCTGACGGCGCTCGGCTACCGCTTCCCGGCGCTGATCCACCCGTCGGCGCTGGTGGACGAATCGGCGGTCGTCGCGGACGGCGCGCAGTTCATGGCCGGCGTCATCGTCCAACCCGACGTCCGCATCGGCCGCAACACCATCCTCAACACCGGCGCGACGATCGATCACGACGGCGACATCGGCGAGCACGTCCACATCGCTCCGGGCGCCGTGCTGTGCGGCGGTGTGCGCGTGGGCGACGAGAGCTTCGTCGGCGCGTCGGCGACGCTGCTGCCGCTGGTGAAGCTCGGCCGCGGCTGCCTCGTCGCCGCCGGCAGCACGCTGGCGCGCGATCTGCCCGACGGCGCATGCCACGCGCCGCACCGGCGCACCGGCGCGACCTCCGCGTCGAACGCCCCCTCTCTGGACTGACGACAAGCATGACTTCCTGGGATTCCGTCCTCATCGCCCCTGACCTGCCGCTGCAAGCCGCCATGGGCGTGCTGGACCGCGGCGGGCTGCAGATCGCCGTCGTCGTCGACGCGCAGCGCCGCATCCTCGGCACCGTCACCGACGGCGACGTGCGCCGCGCGTTGATCCGCCAGGTGCGCCTCGACGCGCCGGTCGCCGACGTGATGGCGCGCCAGCCGCGCACCGCGCCTGCCGGCTCGACCAAGGAGCGCATCCTGCAGTTGATGGAACGCCACCAGGTCTCGCAGATCCCGCTGGTCGACGCCGACGGCCGCGTCGTCGGCATCGAGACGCTGCACGGCCTGCTGCACGGCAAGCGCCGCGACAACGCGGTGTTCCTGATGGCCGGCGGCTTCGGCACCCGGCTGCAGCCGCTCACCGACAACTGCCCCAAGCCGCTGCTCAACGTCGGCGACAAGCCCATCCTCGAGATCATCATCGAGAACTTCGTCCGTGCCGGCTTTCACCGCTTCTTCATCTCCACGCACTATCTGCCCGAGATGATCCGCGAGCACATCGGCGATGGCAGCCGCTGGGACATCGAGGTCCAGTACGTGCACGAGGACGAGCCGCTGGGCACCGGCGGCGCGCTAGGCCTGCTGCCGCGCGACGCGATCCGCGAGCCGATGTTCATGATGAACGGCGACCTGCTGACCAACCTCGACTTCAACAAGCTGCTGGATTTCCACGACAGCCACGACGGCATCGCCACCATGTGCGTGCGCGAGCACGAGCACCGCGTGCCCTACGGCGTCATCGAGGGCGACGGCCTGCGCATCACCTCGATGGTCGAGAAGCCGGCCTACCGCTACTTCATCAACGCCGGCATCTACGTGCTGTCGCCGGCCGTCCTGGAAGGCGTCGCGCGCGGCCAGCGCATCGACATGCCCACGCTGCTGCAGCAGCGCATGGACCTGGGCCAGCCGGTCAACATGTTCCCGGTCCACGAGTACTGGCTGGACATCGGCCGCATGGAAGACTTCCAGCGCGCCCAGTACGACGTCGCGGGGCTGTTCCATGGCTGATCTGCCGCGCCTGCTCGCGCTCGTGCCCGCCCGCGGCGGCAGCAAGCGGCTGCCGCGCAAGAACGTGCTGCCGCTCGGCGGACGTCCGCTGATCCAGTGGTCGATCGCGGCGGCGCTCGAGAGCGGCGTCTGCGCCGACGTGCTGGTGAGCACCGACGACGAGGAGATCGCCGAGACGTCCCGCGCCGGCGGCGCGATGGTGCCCTGGTTGCGGCCGACCGAACTGGCGACCGACACCGCCGGCAGCGCGGGCGTCATCACACATGCTCTGGCCTGGTACGAACAGACGCACGGCGCCGTCGACGCGGTGCTGCTGCTGCAGCCAACCAGCCCGTTCCGGAGCTCCGAAGCGATCCGCGGTGCGGTCCGTGCCTACGCCGATCAATCCGGGCCAACGCGCCACCCGGTCGTCAGCGTCAGCCCCGCGGCTTCGCACCCGGCTTGGACTTTCTCCTGGCTGGACGGCGAGCTGCGTCCGAGCCTCGGCTGGGAACCACTGTCGCTGCGCTCGCAAGACCTGACCCCGGCCTACGCGCTCAACGGCGCGCTCTACGTGATCCCGGCCGAGGACGCCCGCGCCGGCCGCCCCATCGTGCGGCCTGGCGTCCTGCCCTTCGTAATGACCGACGCTCGCGAGAGCCTGGACATCGACACCGCCGACGACTGGGCGCTGGCTTCGCACTGGGCCGACGCGCCCGGTGCCCGCTGATTCTGCCCGTCCCTCGTCCCACTCCCACGCATTTCATCGAACGCGCAGCCATGAATCAAAAAGTCGCTCTCATCACCGGCATCACCGGCCAGGACGGTGCCTACCTGGCGGAGTTCCTGCTCGGCAAGGGCTATGTCGTGCACGGCATCCGCCGACGTTCGTCGTTGTTCAACACCGACCGCATCGACCACCTGTACCAGGATCCGCACCTGCCCGATACGC
This sequence comes from Roseateles agri, assembly GCF_034043675.1. Lineage (NCBI taxonomy): Bacteria > Pseudomonadati > Pseudomonadota > Betaproteobacteria > Burkholderiales > Sphaerotilaceae > Roseateles > Roseateles agri. The sequence continues at coordinate 644,834 of NZ_JAXCLA010000002.1, forward strand.
GGCTGTTCCTGCACTACGGCGACATGACCGACTCGTCCAGCTTGGTCCGCATCATCCAGCAGGTCCAGCCCGACGAGATCTACAACCTGGCCGCGCAGTCGCACGTGCACGTAAGCTTCGAGGAGCCCGAGTACACGGCCAACTCCGACGCCATCGGCCCGCTGCGCATCTTGGAGGCGGTCCGCCTGCTGGGTCTGCAAAGGAAGACCCGCTTCTACCAAGCCAGCACCTCCGAGATGTATGGCCAGGTGCAGGAGATCCCGCAGAAGGAGACCACGCCCTTTTACCCGCGCAGCCCGTACGGCGTGGCCAAGCTCTATGGCTACTGGATCACGGTGAACTACCGCGAGTCCTACGGCATGTACGCGTGCAACGGCATCCTGTTCAACCACGAGTCCCCGCTGCGCGGCGAGACCTTCGTGACGCGCAAGATCACCCGCGCGCTGGCCCGCATCAAGCTGGGCCTGCAGAACTGCCTCTACCTGGGCAACATGGACTCGCTGCGCGACTGGGGCCATGCGAAGGACTACGTCGAAGCGCAGTGGCTGATGCTCCAGCAGGACACGCCCGAGGACTACGTTATCGCTACCGGCGTGCAGTACAGCGTGCGCGACTTCGTCAAGGCCGCCGCCAGGGAACTGGAGATGACGCTTCGCTGGGAAGGCAGCGGCATCGACGAGAAGGCCTACCTGGTCGACGCGGCCGGCGGCGAGCGCGTCGCCGTGGCGGTGGACCCGCGCTACTTCCGTCCGGCCGAGGTCGAGACGCTGCTGGGCGACCCCAGCAAGGCGAAGAAGCAGCTCGGCTGGTCGCCCAAGATCAGCTTCGAGGAGCTGGTGCGCGAGATGACCCGCGAGGACCTGATCAGCGCGCAGCGCGACGAGCTGGTCAAGGGCCATGGCTACAAGGCGCTGAACGCGCACGAGTGAGGGCGTGCGCGGCATGCGGTCTCCGGACGGGGACGCGCGCCCGTGTCCCCTCCCGCGACACCCCATGGACACCCGACGTCTCCTCTCCTCAAGCGCCCTCTACGGCTTGGCCGACGTGGCCGTGGTCGCCGTCGGCGGCTTCCTGCTGCTGCCGCTGTACACCCGTGCGCTCAGCCAGGCGGAGTTCGGCCACTACGTGGCGGTCCGGGCCAACATCGACATCCTGACCTACGCACTGCACCTCGGGATTCCCTCCGCCGTGGCACGGCTGTATTTCGATCGCCGCAAGGCCGGCGAGCAGCACGCGTACATCAGTTCGGTGCTGTGGATGTTCCTGGCCACGCTGGCCCTGCTGGGCGGCGTCTCGCTGCTCTGGGGCGGCCCGCTGTGGCGCCTGATGTCGCCCGCGGTGCCGGTGCGACCGGCGTTGCCCTTCGCGCTGGCGATCTCAGCCGCCGGCTTCCTGGGCGCGCTGTCGGTGGTGTGGCTCCGCTCCGAAGGCAAGGTGTTCGCCGTGGTCGGCCTGCAACTGGGTGCCTCGGCGGTGATGGCCGCGGTGGCGACCGCCGCGCTGCTCGCGGGACAGATGCGGCTCGAGGGCATCCTGCTGGCGCTGCTGATCAGCGCCCTGGTGCCGGCGACCGCGCTGCCGGCCCTGCTGGGCCGGCGCTTTCACTGGTGGCCGCGTCGTGCCGACCTGGTCCAGACGCTGAAATTCGCGCTGCCCGTGCTGGTAGGCTATCTGGCCTACTTCGTGCTGAGCCGCTTCAGCACGCTGCTGCTGCAACGCCACGTGTCCTCCGAGGAGCTCGGCGTCTTCGGCCTGGCGCAGCAGCTGTCGATGATCGTGGCCATGGCCTGCACCTCCTTCGGGGCCGCGCTGCAACCGATGATCTTCGGCAGCGATGCCGCCCATGTGAACGAGGCACTGGCCAAGGCCGGCCGGCTGCTGCTGCTCATGATGACGGCCGTGTTCGCCGCGCTGATGCTCTTCGCGCACGAATTGATCGCCGTCGTGGCACCGCACGGCTACGGCCACGGGCTGGACGCGATGACGGTGCTGGCGGTCGGCAATTTCACGCTGGCGGCGACGCTGGTATCCGAGACGGCCCTGCTCTACCACCACAAGATCAAGACGTCGGTGACGATCAGCATCGCGAGCGCGGTGGTTGCGGCGGGGCTGGGCCTGTGGCTGGTGCCGACGCATCATGTCGCTGGCGGCGCGTTGGCCGTGGCCGGCGGCTTTCTGGTACGCATGCTGATGAGCCAGTGGGCGGCCTGGCGACTGACAGGCACGTCCCGCTGGCGTTCGGCGCTGGGCGGCACGGCCGCGGCGGCCGGCATTGGCTGGACCGCGCTGCAGATCCAGGCGCTGCCGCTGGCAGCGCCGGCGCTGATCGGCATCAAGGCCGCGATTCTGGCGCTCGTCGGCATCGCGCTGTTCCTCTTCCATCGCAAGTCTTCCTAACCCGGGCTCCCCTTCGCGTCATGTCCTCCACGTCGTTCCTGCCGGAATCCCTCAAGACCCTAAAGCGCCGCCTTTGGGACGAGCCGACGCTCGTCCAGTGGCTGGGCGACACCTGGCGCATGCTCCGCTTCGTGCGGCAGGCGCCGTCCGCGCCAGCCGGCGCCGAGGCGCCGCGCGCGGCCGCGGTCATCACGCCCTGGTTCGGATCGCCGGTACCATGGTTCTCGATGGCCGTCGGCCTGCTACTGGCGGGCCGGGGCCAGCGCGTGACCTTCGTGCTGGACGACCAGCTTTTCGGCGCCGACAGCCGCATCTGGCGCCTGCAGCTGAGTTGTCTACGCGCGGTGCTGGCGGTCGTCGGCCGCCGGCACCCGGTGCTGCGGCTAAGCGACTACCGCACCGCCAGCGACATCGACATCGACACCGACACCCGCGCCGCCATCGACCGCCTGGCCTACCTGAACGCCGTCTGGGTCCGCAAGGGCGAGACCGGGATAGATGCGGAGGGAATGCGGTGCTCCGCCGCACAGCTCGTCGACGCGCAGCGGGCGATCACGTCCCTGCTCGACCGGCATCCGCAGGACCTGCTCTTCGTGCCCGGCGGCATCTGCGCCACCTCTGGCCTGTGGCTGCGCACCGGCCGGTCGCGCGGCATCCGCGTGTCGACCTACGACTCGGGCGGCTACGGCGTGCTGCTGCTGGCCGCCGACGGCATCGCCTGCCAACTGCACGACATCCCGCGCGCCTACGCCACGCTGCGGGACGAGACGCAGGCGGCCGAAGAACGCCTGCTCGTCATCGGTTTCGCCGAGGAGGAGATCGGCAGGCGCCGCGCCGGCACCGACAAGTTCTCGTCGCAGGTCAAGGGCGCTTCGGGCAAGCGGCCCGAATACGAAGGCGGCGTGCTCATCGCGCTGAACTCGCCGTGGGACTCCGCGGCGCTGGGGCTGCATGCGGTGTTTGAGACCACGCAGGACTGGATCGTCCAGACGGTGCGGCACGTGCTGGAGCACTCCCAGGCGCCGGTGCTGGTGCGCCAGCATCCGGTCGAGCGCCTGCCCATCGCCCGCAGCGTGGACGACACGCGCGCACTGCTGCGCCAGCACTTCGGCGACCATCCGCGGCTGCACTTCATCGGCGCCGAGGATCCGGTCAACAGCTACGACCTGATGGAACAGGTCGCGGCCGTGGTCGTGTACTCCTCCACCGTTGGCGTTGAGGCGGTAGCCCACGGCAAGCTGGTCATCACCGAGTCGACGTCCTATTACGCCGACCTCGGCTTCGTGCTGAAGGCGACGACGGCCCAGGCCTACTTCGGCTTCCTCGACGACGCCGTAGCCGGCAGACGCGCGGTGACGCCAGTGATGCGCGAGGACGCGCTGTGCTGCTACTACATCACGCAGTGCTGCAACTGGATGCAGACCTCGTTCACCGTGCCCGATTTCCCGGCCTGGAGCCGCCGGCCGTTCGCCGAACTGGCCCAGGACCCGACCGTGGACACGGTGATGAGTTCGGTAGCTTCGGACACTCCGGTGTCGCTGCTCAACCACCACCGGCGCTGGGCCTCGCTGGGCCGGCGGACCGCGGAGGCCGCGCCCCATGTCTGAGCTCCGCCACGCCCAGCCGCGCCATGAGGACTGGCTGGACCGGCTGCGGTCCGTCCAGCTCCGGCTGCACACGGAGCTGCAGCGCTGGCGCTTCGCGCAGTGGGGGCCGCGCTCGCGCCTCGAGTACCCGGCCAAGCTGATGTCGCCGCACCTGGTGAACGTGGGTAACCACGTGCACATCTGCGCCGACGCCTGGCTCAACGCCAAGGACGACCGCGGCGACGGCCAGCCGACGCTGCGCATCGGCGACGGCACCTACATCGGCCGCATGGTCCAGATCAACGCCTGGCGCGAGGTCGACATCGCCGCCAACGTGCTGATCGGCGACCGCGTGCTGATACTGGACGCCGACCACCATTTCGACCGCCCCGACCTGCCGATCCGCGCCCAGGAAGACGGCTTCAAGGGGCCGGTCCGCCTGCTCGAGGGATGCTGGATTGCCGCCGGCGCCGTCATCCTCCCGGGCGTCACCATCGGGCGCAACGCCGTCGTTGCCGCCAATGCCGTCGTCACCCGCGACGTGCCTGATCGAACCGTGGCCGGCGGTGTACCGGCCAAGATCCTTCGCCATCTCAACCAGGGGAATTGAGTGCCATGCTGAAGAGAATCCTGAGAACCTACCGGCGTTTCAACTCGCTGTCGGAACGACTCATGCGCGTGCAGGAAGCGCTGGGCCGGATCGAGCAGCGACAGACCAGCGCCGCCACGCTTGAAGAAGCCGAGTTCCGTGTCTTCTCCCAGTGGGGCGAGGACGGGATCATCCAGCACCTCATCCGCCGCGTGCCGATCAAGCGCCGCGTCTTCGTCGAGTTCGGCGTCGAGAACTACGTCGAGTCCAACACCCGCTTCCTGCTGACCAACAACCAGTGGTCGGGCCTGGTGATGGACGGCTCGCCCGAGAACATTGCCTATATCAAGCAGGACGTCATCTACTGGGCGTCCAACCTGAAGGCCGAGTGCGCCTTCATCGACAAGGACAACATCAACCAGCTGCTGCGCGCCAACGGCATGAGCGGCGACATCGGGCTGCTGTCGGTGGACATCGACGGCAACGACTACTGGGTCTGGCAAGCGATCGACGCGGTCTCGCCGCGCATCGTCATCTGCGAGTACAGCAGCCAATTCGGCCCCGACGCCGAGGTCACCACGCCCTACGACCCGGCCTTCGTCCGCGGGCAGGCGCACCATTCCCGCGTCTACTACGGCGCGTCGATCTCGGCGCTGACCGCGCTGGCGGCGCGCAAGGGTTACTCGTTGGTCGCCGGCAACCGGGCCGGCAACAACGTCTTCTTCGTGCGCGACGACGTGCTCGGCGACCTGCCGGTGAAGACGCCCCACGAGGTCTACCGCCGCGCGCAGTTTCGCGAATTCCATGACGAGCAGGGCCAGCTGACCTTCGACGACTTCGAGACCCGGCTCGCCAAGATCGGGGACCTGTCGCTGTACGACCTGCGCACCGGCCAGCTCAGAAAGATCCGCGACCTGGTCCGCGCCGACGACGGAGTCCGCCACTAACATGACGCGCACCGTGCTCGTGACCGGCGGCGCCGGTTTCCTCGGCCAGGCCTGCGCGCGGCGCTTCCGCGCCGCGGGCTGGCGGGTCGTGGGCCTCGGTCATGGCCGCTGGACCGACGACGAGGCCCGCGTCGCCGGCTACGACCGCTGGGTCAATGCCGGCGTGACGGCCGAGGCGCTCACCGGCCTGGCCGATCTCGGCCAGAATCTGCGCGCGGTGGCGCATTGCGCCAGCAACGGCTCCGTGCCGTACTCGCTGGAGCAGCCGCTGGACGCCTACGAGCGCACCGTCGGCAGTACGGTGATGCTCCTGGAGCACCTGCGCCGGCATGCACCGGTCGCCGTGGTGCTCTATCCGTCGAGCGCGGCCGTCTACGGCGCGGCGCCGGACCGGCCGCTGCTGGAGTCGGACACTCCGAACCCGGTCTCGCCCTACGGCTTCCACAAGCAGATGGTGGAGACGCTGCTAGCGGCGCACGCCGCCTGCTTCGGCCAGCCGGCAGTCGCGGTGCGCTTCTTCTCCATCTACGGCCCCGGCCTGCGCAAGCAACTGCTGTGGGACGCGTCGGGGCGGCTGCTGTCGGGCGAATCGCAGCAGACCTTCTTCGGCACCGGCGACGAGACCCGCGACTGGATCCACGTCGAGGACGCGGCGGCGCTGATGCTGCACCTCGCCAACCGCGCCACGGCAGCGCCAGTGATCCCCGCCCGCCTGGAGATCGTCAACGGCGCCTCCGGCGAACGCGTGACCGTGCGCGAGGTGCTGGAACGGCTGGCCCGCTTGCTCGGCAGTCACGCGGAGATCCGTTTCAACGGCACCGTCCGCGCCGGCGATCCCCGCTTCTACCTCGCCGCCGTCGAACGGATGCACGCCACGGGGTGGCGTCCGGAGACGTCGCTGGACGACGGCCTTGCCGACTACGCCGCGTGGGCCCGCGCCGCCCGCCCTCCCGCCCCATGACTGCCACGACACCCGTGACCGCCTCCCCCGAAAAGCCGATCCATGTCGGCTTCTGGTTCGACTTCGGCCTGGCCTATGCCGGCGGCCTGAACTATTTCCGGAACCTGCTGCATGCGGTGCACGCCGCGCGGCCGGCGCACCTGCGCGTCACGCTGTTCATCGGCAAGGACCTGCCGGACCGGCTGCTGGCGGAGTTCCAGGCCGTGGCCGAGGTCGTCCAGCTGGACATCCTCACCCGCGGCACGGTGCCCTGGTTCTTCCACCGGTTGGCCTACCGCGGCCTGCGCTCGCAGGTGTTCGTCGAACGCGAACTGCGCCGCCACGGCGTGGACGTCGTGTCGCACCCGTCGATGGTGGAGCGCCTGAGCCCGCGCTTCCGGCTAATCTCCTGGATCCCGGACTTCCAGTACCTGCACCTACCCCACCTCTTCCCGGGACTGGATGTCGACCGCCGCAGCGCCGACCTGCGCGCGCTGCACCGCCGCAGCGACGCGGTGGTCGTCAGCAGCGAGGACGCGCGCAAGGACTTCGCCCAGGTGACGGGCGAGGCCCGTCCGGCGCGGACCCACGTGCTGCCCTTCGTCTCTCAGCTGCACCTCGGTCCGGCCAACGCCGAGGCGACGCGCGCGCTGCTGGACAGGCACAGCCTGCCGGAGCGCTTCTTCTTCCTGCCCAATCAGTTCTGGGCCCACAAGAACCACCGGGCAGCCTTCGAGGCTGTCGGCCAGCTCAAGCGGGAGGGCCTGGATGTCACGCTAGTGTGCACCGGCTGGATCAAGGACCCGAACGGGAACACGCTGGCCGAAGAGGCCCTGCGCGTCCGCGACGAGCAGGATCTGCACCAGCACGTCCGGCTGCTGGGCAGCATCGCCTACGCCGACGTGCAGGGGCTGATGCGCGCCAGCGTCGCGGTGGTCAACCCCTCCTTCTTCGAGGGCTGGAGCAGCAGCGTCGAGGAGTCCAAGTCCATGGGCAAGCCACTGATTGCCTCAGACCTCGCCGTGCACCGCGAGCAGGCCCATCCCCAGGCGGTCTACTTCGACCCGAAGGACTCCGCGGCGCTGGCCGCGCTGCTCCGTAAGGCCTGGCAGTCGCTGCCCAGCGGCGTTGACGAGGCCGCCGAGGCCGCCGCTAGAATCGCGCTCCACCGACGGACTGTCGAGTTCGGCCAACGCTACCTTCAAATCCTGGGCACGGTGGTCGATGCGCCGCGCGTGCTCCGCCCCACCTCCCGTTGACCGTTTCCCCATGTCCCCCGACCTTGGCTTCGTCGTCCTGAACTACGTCAACCACGACGAGACAGTGCGCTGCGTCGACAGCATCCTCGCACTGGCCGGCGCGGCACCGGTCGTCATCGTCGACAACGCCTCGCCGAACGGCGCGTTCGACGTGCTGGCGCGGCATTTCGCCGGTCATGCCCGTGTAAGCGTGCTGCAGGCGGGTCGCAACGGCGGCTATTCGGCCGGCAACAACGTCGGAATCCGCGCGCTGCGGGAGCGGGGCATCCTCAACGTCGTCATCGCCACCAGCGACACTCGCGTCGAGTCGCCCGATCTCATCGCGCGCTGCGTGGCCGCGCGCGACGCCGGCATCGCCGTCGCCGGCCCCTATGTGCGCGGCGACGAAGCCGGCTCAGACAACCCGATGCTGCCGCAGTTGACCCTGCAGTACATCGCGGCCATCCACCTGGGCAAGCTGTGGACGGCACTCAAGCGGATCGCGATGCACACGGTGGTCAAGCCGCGTACCACCCGAACGCCGGATCCGAGCGGACCGGATGCGCCGGGAGTCGCCGATGTCTACATGGTCCACGGCTGCTTCCTGTTCCTGTCCGAACACTACCTGCGCGCCTTCGGTGAACTGGACGAGGACATTTTCATGTACGGCGAGGAGGATCTGATCGCCTTCAACTGCGTCCGTCGCGGCCTGCGTGTGGTTTACGACCCGCGCATGGTGATCTATCACGGCGACGCCAAGAGCACGAGCCCAGGCGAGTTCCGCCTGCGCGCGGCCGCGGCGTCGATGACCACGCTGCGGCGCAAGATGCGCGTCGGGCCGCTGATCCATGCGTACTTCCGTTCTCGCTGAACTCCCCGTACCGTCGTCAACGCCTGCTATGCGGTTGAAACGACTGCTGCTGCTGCTGGCCTGCGGGTCGCTGGGCTTCTACCCGCTGCTGGAGCAGTTCATCGCCCCGGCGATGGTGTTGTCGTTCGCGGTGGCGGCCCTGCTGGCCTCGGCCGGCCTGGTGCGTCGCCGCCTCCGCGTGCCGTCCAGCTTCGTGTGGGGCATCTGGGCTGCCATGCTGGTCGTCCACGTCGGGTGGTCGGGCGTCGCGCTCGTGCACGGCAACCTGAGCCGGTACATCGTGACCGATTCCGCCGGCTTCCTGCTCTACGTCTTCGTGCTGCCGGTGCTCTACCTGCTGGTCACGCAGAACGGCCTGCAACGGTCGTTCTTCCGGCTGATCGACCAACTGTCGATCGCGATCGCGGTGATCAGCGTCGCATTGGCGGTGGGCTTCTTCGTACTTTTCGGATCGATCGAATCGGAGCCGCTGCTGTTGGTCAACGCCTTCCTCGCCGGCCTGGGCCTGTCCTGGAAGATCGACAACAACTCGGGCATGCTGGGTCTTTACACCAACATCGCGCATCTGATGATGCTCGGCCTCGCGCTATCGCTCTATCGTTTTTCACAAACACAGCGGCGACGGGAGCTGCTGCTCTCGCTGTTATATATGGTGGCGCTAGTGTTGGACGGTCGCCGCGCCCTAGTGATTGCGACGGCGCTGCAGTTGCTCATCGTCGCGCCCCGCCTGCTGATGACCCTACCGTCCCGTGCACGGCTGCGACTCATCCTAGGCTCGCTGCTGGCGCTCACGCTCACCATCGGAGCCAACCTCGACTGGATCCAGCAGCGTTTCGAGTTCTCCGACAACGACATCTCCTCCGCCGAGCGCTATGCCCAGATCCCGGCGCTGCTGGACAAGATCGTCGAGAACCCCGTTCTGGGAGGCGGTTTTGGCACCGTCGCCGCCTATACCCGCAGCGAGGAACGTCCCTTCAGCTACGAGGTCGACTTCCTCGCCACCTTGATGAAGCTCGGCCTGGTCGGCAGCCTGCTGTATTTCGGCAGCTACGTCTACGGCGTGCTCCAGGCACGCCGCATCCGCGATCCGCTGGGCCTGTTCCTGATGTCCGCGGGTTTCTCGTTCCTCTTCTATATGGGCACGAACGGCAATCAGGCGATGTCCACCGACAGCGCGGTGTTCCACATCTACCTGTTCCTGCTGATCGCCTTCGCCATCGAGCCGCGTCGGACCCTCGATGCGCCCCCGTCCGTCGCGTCGCGACAGCCGCCACTCGCGCCGACCTGAGCCGCCCCTCATGCAGACAGTCCTGATCTTCGTCCCCAACTACTTCCCCGGCTACATGTCGGGCGGCATCGCGCGCACCGTGCTGAACACGGTTGAGTGGCTGGGCGACGAGTTCTCCTTCCTCATCGTTACGCGCGACCGCGACCTGGGCTCGGACCGGCCCTACGACGTCCCCCGCGGCGAATGGGTGCCGATGGGCCGCGCCCGCGTGCGCTACCTCGCGCCCGAGGAACTGGGCATGCCGGCGCTCGCGGAGATGGTCAACGGCACACCGCACGACATCCTGCACCTGAACAGCTTCTTCGACCCCGTCTTCACCATCAAGCTGCTGCTGCTGATGCGACTGGGCCTCATCCGGCCGCGGCGCGTAGTGATGTCGCCGCGCGGCGAATTCGTCGAAGGCCCGCTGCGCATCAAATATCCGAAGAAGAAGCTCTACATGGAACTCTCGCGCTTGGCTGGTTTCTACGGCCGCGACATGCGATGGCACGCCTCGAGCCCGCACGAGGCCCAGGGCATCATGCAGGCGATGCGGCTGCCGGACGAGCGCGTGCGCTCCGCCATCGACCTGCCGATCCGCGACGCCACCGCCCTCGCCCCGGAAGCACCGCCGCAGCCGCGCCTCCGGGTCGTCTTCCTGTCGCGCCTCACCCGCGAGAAGAACCTCGACGGCGCGCTGCGCATCCTGCAGCACGTGCGCCGCCCGATGGACTTCGACATCATCGGCCCGCAAGAGGATCCGGTGTACTGGTCCGAATGCGCGGCCCTGCTGAAGCAGCTGCCCGCGCAGATCCATGCCCGCTACCTGGGCCCCGTGGCGCCGGAGGAGGTCTTCCAGCGCCTGGCCGGCTACGACGTGTTCCTGTTCCCATCCCACGGCGAGAATTACGGCCACGTCATCGCGGAATCGATCGCCGTCGGCACCCGCGTGCTGATCAGCCAGAACACACCGTGGCGCGGCCTCGCGGCCGACGGCGTCGGCTGGGACCTCGACCTCGCCGACACCGGCGCCTTCGCCCGCGTGCTGGACGAACTCGCGGACCAGCCGCCGGAGGCCCGTGCCGCTGTGCGACCGGCCGTCCGGCAGGCCGCCGCCGCCCGGCTGTCCGACCCCGTCGCGCTCGAACACAACCGCCACCTCTACTCGACCATCTGAATCTCTCCAGGGACTGTCCGCCGTGTCACAACAGAACTACCGCATCTGCGCCAACTGCATCATGGACACCAGCGATGCGGGCATCACCTTCGATGCCCGCGGCTGGTGCGACTACTGCAACAACTATCACGACAACATCTTGCCGCACTGGCACACGGATGAACGTGGCCAGGCCGAGATCGACACCATGGTCGCCAAGATCCGCAAGGACGGCGAAGGCCGCGAGTACGACTCGCTGCTGGGCATCAGCGGCGGTGTCGACAGCTCCTACCTCGCCTACCTCGCCAAGGAGAAATTCGGCCTGCGGCCGCTGATCTTCCACGTCGACGCGGGTTGGAACTCGCAGCAGGCGGTGCACAACATCGAGCGCATCGTCGAGGGTCTGGGCCTGCACCTGCACACCGAGGTAATCAACTGGCAGGAGATGAAGGACCTGCAGCTGGCCTACTTCAAGGCCCAGGTGCCCCACCTGGACACGCCGCAAGACCACGCGTTCTTCGCCTCGCTCTACAACTTCGCGGCCAAGCACAAGATCAAGTACATCCTCAACGGCGGCAACTACTCGACCGAGTGCGTGCGCGAGCCACTGGAATGGGCCTACCACGCCTCCGACCTGGCGCAGCTCAAGGACATCCACGGCAAATTCGGCAAACGGCCGCTCAAGACCTTCCCGCTGTCGGACATCTTCACCTACAAGCTGTACTACCGCTACATCAAGGGCGTGCAGGTCTGGCGCCCGTTGAACTGCGTGCCGTACATCAAGGACGAGGCGATGCAACTGCTGATCGACAAGTTCGGCTGGCAGAAGTACGCGCACAAGCACTACGAGTCGCGCTTCACCCGCTTCTACGAGGGCTACTGGCAGCCGACCAAGTTTGGCTATGACAAGCGCCGCGCCCACTTTTCCAGTCTGATCCTGACCGGACAGATGACCCGCGACGAGGCGCTGGAGAAGATCGCCAAGCCGGCCTACGACGAGGCCACGATCGCCCAGGACTTCGAGTACATCGCCACCAAGCTCGACATTTCGGTCGACGAGCTGCGTGCGCTGCACGACGGTCCGAACAAAAGCTGGCGCGACTACAAGTCCCGCCAGGGCCTCATCGACCTCGGCACAAAGGTCATGCGCGCCGTGGGCATCCAGCGGGCGATCATCCGATGATCAGGATCATCGACTACGGTCTCGGGAACATCCTGGCCTTCCAGAACATGTACAAGCGGCTCAACGTCCCGGTGGGCCTGGCGAAAACGGCGGACGACCTGTCGGACGCGACCCGCCTGATCCTGCCGGGCGTGGGCGCCTTCGACCATGCGATGGAGGAGCTCGACCGCTCCGGCATGCGAGCCCGTCTGGACGAACTGGTGCTGGGCGAGAAGAGGCCGGTGCTGGGCATCTGCGTCGGCATGCAGATGCTGGCCGACCGAAGCGACGAAGGGAAGCTGCCCGGCCTGGGCTGGATCCCCGGCGACGTGAAGGGCTTTAAGAGCCTGAATCAGCCCGATCTGCTGCTGCCCCACATGGGCTGGAACGACGTCCGCCCGGCCGCCGGCCACCGCCTCTTCAATGAGCTGACGACCGACGCCCGCTTCTACTTCCTGCACTCGTTCTACTTCGAGTGCGCGGACCCGGCGCACGTCGCCGCGGTGTCGAGCTACGGCAAGGAATTCAGCTGCGCCGTCAGCGCCGGCCACATCCATGGCGTCCAGTTCCACCCGGAGAAGAGCCACCATTTCGGCGCCCAGCTCCTGAAAAACTTCGCGGAGCTCTGACATGCTGCGTCCCCGCATCATCCCCTGCCTGCTGGTCCACGACGACGGCCTGGTCAAGACCGTCAAGTTCAAAGATCCCAAGTACGTCGGCGACCCGATCAACGCGGTCAAGATCTTCAACGAGAAGGAAGCGGACGAGCTGATCGTCCTAGACATCGACGCCACCGTGCAGAGTCGCGAGCCCAACTTCCGACTGATCGCGCAATTCGCCGCCGAATGCCGCATGCCGCTGTGCTACGGCGGCGGCGTGCGCACCGTCGAGCAGGCCAAGCGCATTATCGGCCTGGGCGTCGAGAAGGTCGCGCTGAGTGCCGCCGCGGTCGAAGACCCCACGCTGATCTCGCGCATCGCGGCCGAGGTCGGCAGCCAGAGCGTGGTCGTCGTGCTGGACGTCAAGACCAGCCTGTTCGGCAAGCAGGAGGTCTGGACCCACAACGGCCGCAAGAACAGCGGCAAGTCCCCGCTGGAGCTGGCCAAGGAAGCCGAACGCCTGGGCGCCGGCGAGGTCGTCATCAACTCGATCGACCGCGACGGCCAGATGAAGGGCTACGACCTGGCGCTGGCGCGCAAGATCCGCGACGCCACCCGGCTGCCGATGTCGGTGCTGGGCGGCGCGGGCTCGCTGCAGGACATCGGCGCGCTGATCAAGGAATGCAGCGTGGTCGGCGCGTCCGCGGGCAGCTTCTTCGTCTTCAAGGGCCAGTACCGCGCGGTGCTGATCAGCTATCCGTCGCCGGAGCAGAAGGACGAGCTGCTGCGTGCGTCGCTGCCGGCCGCCGCCGTCCGCGCATGAGGGTGCTGATCCTCAGCCAGCACTTCTGGCCTGAGACCTTCCGCATCAACGAGGTCGCGGAATCGCTGATCGCAGCGGGCTGCGAGGTGACCGTACTCACCGGACAGCCCAACTATCCCGAGGGCCGGATCTTCGACGGCTACCGGGCCGCGGGCCTGGCCGTGGAGACGCACCCGTCGGGGTACCGCATCCACCGAGTGCCGCTGTGCCCGCGCGGCGCCGGCGGCGCGAAACGGCTGGTCGCGAACTACTTGTCCTTCCTGACGGCAGCCTCCGTGCTGGGACCCTGGTCGCTGCGCGGTCGTCACTTCGACGTGATCTTCGTCTACGGCACTTCGCCGATCCTGCAGGCCATCGCCGGTATCGTGCTCAAGCACGTCAAGCGTGCCCGGCTGGTGACCTGGGTGCAAGACCTGTGGCCCCAGAGCCTGGAGGTCACCGGCTTCGTGCGCAGCCCACAGCTGCTCGGCGCCGTCGCCAGCGTGGTGCGCTGGATCTATCGTCGCAACGACTTGCTGCTGGTGCAGTCGCAAGCCTTCGAGCCGCCGGTGCGGGCGATGGCGGGCGCAACACCGGTCGAATACCACCCGAATCCCGGCGAGCTCGCCTTCAGCGCGCCAGCCGGCACCGGGCCGGCGGCGCTGACGCTCCCCGAGGGCTTCAACGTCGTATTCGCCGGCAACTTCGGCACGGTGCAGGCGCTGGAGACCGTGGTCGAGGCTGCCGCCCTGCTGCGCGACCGCGCCGATTTGTCACCCGGCATCCGCATCGTGATGGTCGGCAGCGGTAGCCGCGGCGCGTGGCTAGAGGCAGAGATCGCGCGCCGCGGCCTGGACAACTTGGTGCTAGCCGGCCGATTCCCGCCGCAGGCCATGCCCGGCCTCCTCGACCAGGCGGCCGCAGTGCTGGTGAGCCTGAACCGCGGCGAGATCCTGTCTCAGACGGTGCCAAGCAAGGTTCAGGCCTATCTCGCCGCCGGCCGCCCCATCATCGCCTCGCTCGATGGTGAAGGCGCTCGCGTCGTCGAGGCCGCTGGCGCCGGCATCGCTGTCACGGCCGAGGACGCCGCCGCACTCGCCGAAGGCATACTGCGGCTCCACGCGATGACGCCGCAGACGCGCCAGGCGCTGGGCGATGCCGGTCGGCGGTACTACGAGCGGCATTTCGCGCCGGAAGCACTGGCCGCCCGCCTGGCCGCGCGTTTCCAGCAATTGGTGGTCGGATCGCGCGGCGACTGGCCCTTCACCGACGCACAAGACAAGCAATCCCCATGAATTCTCGCACCCACGTCCTGGTGATCGGCGCCTCCGGCATGCTCGGAAACGCCGTACTGCGCCTATTCGCCGAGAGCGACGGCTACCGCGTGTCCGGCTCGGCGCGCTCCGCCGCGCTGCTGCGCAAACTGCCCGTCAAGCTGCATTCACACATAGTTACCGGCGTTGACGTCGACAACGCCGACAGCCTAGCGCGCCTGTTCGCCGTCACGCGACCGGATGTCGTTGTCAACTGCGTCGGCCTGATCAAGCAACTGGCCGAGGCGGACGACCCACTGGCCGCGATCCCGATCAACGCGTTGCTGCCGCACCGGCTAGCGCGCCTCTGCGAGGTGGCCGGCGCCCGGCTGGTCCACATGAGCACCGACTGCGTGTTCTCCGGCAAGGCCGGCAATTACCGCGAGAGCGCCACGCCCGACGCGACCGACCTCTACGGCCGCAGCAAGCTGATGGGCGAGGTCGACTATCCCCACGCCGTCACGCTGCGCACCTCCATCATCGGCCACGAGCTCGACAGTGCGAACGGGCTGGTCGGCTGGTTCCTGTCGCAGACCGGTGGCGTCAAGGGCTTCACCCGCGCGATCTTCTCCGGCCTACCCACTGTCGAGCTGGCCCGCGTGATCCGAGACCATGTGCTGCCCCGCCCCGAACTGCGCGGCCTGTATCACGTATCGGCCACGCCTATCGACAAGCACGCGTTGCTAACGCTGGTCGCGAAGGCATACGACCGCGACACCCCCATCACGCCGGACGATCGCCTCGTGATCGATCGTTCGCTTGACTCCTCCCGCTTCCGCGAAGCTACCGGCTATCAGCCCCCGAACTGGCCCGAACTCGTGCGTCGCATGCGCGCGTTCGGCTGAGCCTCCGATTCCACCGACACGGTTCCGATCATGTTCAAAGACAAGACTCTCCTCATCACCGGCGGCACCGGCAGCTTCGGCAACGCCGTACTACAGCGCTTCCTGCACTCCGACTTCGCGGAGATCCGCATCTTCTCGCGCGACGAGAAGAAGCAGGAGGACATGCGCATCGCGCTGAAGAATGACAAAGTGAAGTTCTACATCGGCGACGTGCGCGACTACGATGCGGTCCACGACGCGCTGCGCGGCGTCGACTACGTCTTCCACGCGGCCGCGCTCAAGCAGGTACCCTCCTGCGAGTTCTACCCGATGGAAGCGGTGCGCACCAACATCGTCGGTGCAGAGAACGTCATCCGCGCCGCGATCGCCAACGAGGTAAGTCGCTGCGTCGTGCTGAGCACCGACAAGGCCGTCTACCCGATCAACGCCATGGGCATGTCCAAGGCGATGATGGAGAAAGTCATGGTCGCCAAGTCACGCCTGTGCGACCCCGGCAAGACTGTCCTGAGCGCCACGCGCTACGGCAACGTGATGGCCTCGCGCGGCTCGGTGATCCCGCTATTCCTGGACCAGCTCCGCGCAGGCAAGCAGCTGACGGTCACTGATCCGGCGATGACGCGCTTCCTGATGTCGCTCGACGAGTCCGTGGACTTGGTGCTGTACGCGTTCGAGCACGCGAGCCCGGGCGACATCTTCGTGCAAAAGGCGCCCGCCTCCACCGTGGGCGACCTGGCGCAGGCGCTGCGCGAGCTGCTCAAGGCGCAGACGGAGGTGAAGGTCATCGGCACGCGTCATGGCGAGAAGCTGTACGAGTCGCTAGTGTCGCGCGAGGAGATGGCCCGCGCCGAGGATCTGGGCGGCTACTACCGCATCCCGGCCGACTCCCGCGACCTGAACTACGACAAGTACTTCGTGCAGGGCGAGACCGCGATCTCGCGCATCGAGGACTACACGTCCCACAATACGCATCGCCTGGACGTCGAGGGCGTCAAGGAAGTGCTGATGAAGCTGGACATAGTGCGGGAGGCCGTCCGTGCTTAAGGTGATGACGGTCGTCGGCACGCGGCCGGAAATCATCCGGCTGTCGCGCACGATCGACAAGCTGGACCGCTTCTGCGAGCACGTGCTGGTGCACACGGGTCAGAACTACGATTACGAGCTCAACGAAGTCTTCTTCAGCGACCTGGGCATCCGCAAGCCCGACCACTTCCTGGAAGCGGCCGGCGGCACGGCCGCGGAGACCATCGCGCAGGTCATCATGAACGTGGACAAGGTGATCGAGCAGACGCGTCCCGACGCGCTGCTGATCCTGGGCGACACGAACAGCTGCCTCGCCGCGATCGCCGCGAAGCGTCGCAAGGTGCCGATCTTCCACATGGAAGCAGGCAACCGCTGCTTCGACTTCCGCGTGCCCGAGGAGATCAACCGGCGCATCGTCGACCACACCTCCGACATCAACCTCACGTACAGCCAGATCGCCCGCGACTACCTGCTGCGCGAAAACCTGCCGCCCGATCAGGTTATCTGCACCGGCAGCCCAATGCGCGAGGTGATCGAGCATTACCGCGACGGCATCGAGGCCTCCGACGTGCTGACCCGCCAGGGCCTGACCGCGGGACGCTACTTCGTCGTGAGCTCGCATCGCGAGGAGAACGTCGACTCAGCCGAGAACCTGCAGCGCCTGCTAGCGGTGCTGAACACGCTGGCCGAGCGCTACGACGAGCCGGTCATCGTGTCCACGCATCCGCGCACCCGCAAGCGCCTGGAGCAGCTGGGCGATGCGGTGAAGGTGCATCCGCAGGTGCAGTTCATGAAGCCGTTCGGCTTCCTCGACTACATCCACCTGCAGACCCGCGCCCGCGCGGTGCTGTCGGACAGCGGCACCATCACCGAGGAATCGTCCATACTGAACTTCCCCGCGCTGAACCTACGCGAGGTCCACGAGCGTCCCGAGGGCGTCGAGGAAGCCTCCGTCATGATGGTCGGCCTGGATGTCGAGCGTGTGCTGGACGGCCTGCGCGTGCTGGACGGCCAGCCGCGCGGCGACGAGCGCCTGCTGCGCCTGGTCGATGACTACGCGCCGGCCAACGTCTCGGACAAGGTGCTGCGGATCATCATCAGCTACACCGACTTCGTGAACCGTAAGGTCTGGAAGAAGACGCGCACCTGAACGTGCGCCAGGAGGCCTCGGCGCGTGAGCGCCCGGGTCTCCCCCATCGCTGCGCCCCGTCCCTCCCCGCCTCAAGCCCTGCCGCTGTAACTCAACGGCAAGCGCCCCAGCAGTTCCCGGACGGCCGAGCCCTCGCCGGCGCATCCGCCCGACTCGAGTGCCGCCAACACCATATTCACCGCCTCGTCGTCCGCCACGCGGTCGCCCAGCCGGGCAACGCGCAGCGCCGGAACCCGCGTGGCCAGCGTCGTGTCCTCGTCACCCAGCAGTTCCTCGTAGAGCTTCTCGCCCGGCCGCAGCCCGGAGAACTCAATCCGGATGTCCTTCAGGTCCCTGCCACTCATGCGGATCATGGTCCGCGCTAGGTCCAAGATCTTCACCGGCTCGCCCATGTCGAGCACGAACACCTGCCCCGACTCCCCGATCGCGCCCGCCTGCACCACCAGCCGCGCCGCCTCGGGAATCGTCATGAAGTAGCGCGTGATCTCTGGGTGCGTCACCGTCAACGGTCCACCCTTGGTGATCTGTTCCTTGAACTTCGGGATCACGCTCCCGCTGCTGCCCAGCACGTTGCCGAAGCGCACTGCCATGAACTTCGTCGCGTGGCCCCGCCCCGCCATGTGGCTGATGACCAGCTCCGCCGCGCGCTTGGTCGCGCCCATCACGTTGGACGGATTCACCGCCTTGTCGGTGGAGATCAGCACGAAACGCTCCACGCTCGATTCCGCCGCCGCCAGGCAGGCGTGGTAAGTACCCAGCGTGTTATTTCGAACGCAGGCCCACGCGTTCTCCTCCTCCATCAACGGCACATGCTTGTACGCCGCCGCATGGAAGACGATCTGCGGCTTGTACTTGCCGAACACGTGGCGCAGATGCTCCAGGTCCTTCACGTCACCAACCAGCCGCACCAGCGGAATATGCGGGAACTTCTCCCCCAGTTCCTGCTCGATCGCGTAAAGCGCGAACTCGCTCAGCTCGTACAGCACGATCTTCGCGGGGCCGTAGCGCGCGACCTGCCGGCACAGCTCCGAGCCGATCGAGCCGCCCGCGCCGGTGATCAGCACGACCTTGCCGGAGAGGCATTCGCTGATGCCGCCCTCGTCCAGTTCCACCGGCTCGCGGCCGAGCAGATCCTCGGGTTCGATGTCGCGGACCTGGTCGACGTGGCGGCCCTGCATCAGCTCGGCGCTCGACGGCACCGTCAGCACCGGCAGGCCGGTCTGGCCGGCCAGGTCCAGCGCGCGGCGGCGCTCGGCCAAGGTCGCGCCGGGCATCGCGACGACGAGGTGCGTGATGCCGTGCATCTCCGCGAAGTGGCTGGCTCGTTCCAAGGGCCCCAGCACCGGCACGCCGCTGACGCGCGCGCCCTGCTTTGTCTTGGCGTCGTCCAGGAAGCCCACGACCACCCAGCCCTGGTTGTTCTGGATGCCCGCCACCAGTAACCGCCCGGCATCGCCTGCGCCCATCACGAGCGCCCTGCGTTGCTCCAGCGCACTGCCGCTGATCTTGCCGCGCATGTGCTCGTAGAGCATGCGGTAGCCCATCCGCATCATCGACAGCGCCATCAGCGCGAACACCGGATGCAACGCCAGCACCGCGCGGGGAATGCCGTTCAGGTGGGCCATCAGCACGACCGTCGCGCCGACCAGGCCGGCGATCGCGCAGGCCGCCGCCAGACGCTTGATCTCGCCGAAGCCAGAGAAGCGCCACATGCCCTTGGGCACCTTCAGCAGCCACAGCACCAGCACGTAGAGCAGTACCAGGCCGGCCAGCACGGCGCCGTCATAGGGCGGCCGTTCGTCCAGCCAGTTGCGAAAGCCCAGGCGGAACAGATAGGTCGCCTGCCAGGCCAGCGCGACGACGATCGCGTCGAGCAGCAGCGAGAGCCGCTCGCGGTGCGGGCGGATGCGGGTCAGGAAGGTGTCGAGGGTGAGCCAGTTCATGTCAGTGGAAGATCGTCGCCAGCGTGCGCCACATCAGGCGCAGGTCGCTGGCCAGCGTGGCCTCGCGCACATAGTCCGCGGCCGCGCGCAGCTTGGCCGGCATCACGGTCTCGACGTACTCGCGCTCCGGGTCGGCCGCCTGCGCCAGCAGTTCGCTCTCGTTGCGGAAGCGCAGGCTGGCCGGATCGGTGATGCCGGGCCGCACGGACAGCACCAGCTCGCGCAGATCGGCCGGGTACAGCGCCACGTAGCGCGGCACCTCGGGCCGCGGGCCGACGAGGCTCATCGCGCCGCGCAGCACGTCCCACAACTGCGGCAGTTCGTCGAGCTTGGTACGGCGCAGCCAGACGCCGGCGCGCGTGATGCGGCTGTCGGCACCAACAGTGATCTGCGGTCCGGCGTTGTCCACGCGCATCGTGCGGAACTTGTGGATCAGGAAGGTCTGGCCGAAGCGCCCCACCCGCTCCTGGCGGAACAGCGCCGGCCCCGGCGAATCGAGCTTGATCCACAGCGCCAGCACCAGCAGCAGCGGCGCCAGCAGCAGCAGGCCCAGCGCGGTGCAGACGATGTCGAACAAGCGTTTGCTCATCGCCCGAGGATGGAGCGCACGGCGGCGATCACGCGCTGCACGTCCGCGTCCGTCATCGCCGTGTACAGCGGGATGCTGACCATCCGCTCGAAGGCCTTCTGCGAATGCGGGAACTGCTCCGCTTTCAGACCATAGCGGTCGCGCCAGTACGGGTGCAGGTGCAGCGGGATGTAGTGGACGCTGCAGCCGATGCCGGCGGCATACATCTTCTCGATGAACACGTCGCGCTCCAGCGCGGCCGAGTCGCCCAGGCGGAGCACGTATAGGTGCCATGAGTGCACGTCGCCCTCGGGCGCGCGGGGCGGCAGGATCAGCGGCAGGTCGGCGAAGGCCTCGTCGTAGGTCTTGGCAATCTGCTCGCGGCGCTGCTGGAAGCCCGGCAGGCGCTTCAGTTGATGGATGCCCAAAGCGGCGGCGATGTCGGTCAGGTTGTACTTGAAGCCCGGGGCGACGATCTCGTAGTACCAGCTCGGCACCTTGGCGGTGAAGCGGTCGAAGGCGTCGCGGTTCATGCCGTGCAGGCGCATCACGCGGGCGCGCTTGGCCAGTTCGGCATTGCGCGTCACCAGCATGCCACCCTCGCCGGTCGTCATCGTCTTGTTGGCGTAGAAGCTGAACACGGTGGCATCGCTGCCCATGGTGCCGATCAGCTCCTTCTCCAAGGTCGTCGGCAGCGCATGCGCGGCGTCTTCCACCACGCGCAGGCCGTGCCGGCGCGCAATGTCGAGGATGGCGATCATGTCCACCGCCAGGCCTGCGTAGTGGACCGGCACGATGCACTTCGTGCGCGGCGTGATCGCGGCCTCGACGAGCTTCGGATCGATGTTCAGCGTGGCCGGATCGATGTCCACCAGCACCACGTCCGCGCCGAGGTAGCGCACCACTTCGGCGGTGGCGGTGAAGGTATGCGTCGTCGTGATCACCTCGTCACCGGGGCCGATGCCCAGCGCCTCCAGCGCCAGATGCAGGCCGGCGGTGGCGGAGTTGACGGCGATGCACTCGATCTGCGGCTCAGCGAGGAATTCTGCAAACGCCGCCTCGAACTGCTTGGCCTTGGGTCCCGTCGTGATCCAGCCGGAGCGCAGCGTGGCGACGACTTCCTGGATCTCCTCCTCGCCAATCTCGGGCAGGGCGAACGGAAGGAAGGCGGGGTCACTCATGATGGATTCGGTGGTCGGGGAAGCCTGGCATTGTCGGCGATCAGCCCAGCGCGGCCAGGAAGCGCCCGGCCAGCACGGGATAGGTGTGGTTCGCGAGCACGAAGGCCCGGCCGCGCTCGCCCATGGCGGCCAGATCCTGCGGCGTGCGGCCGATCAGCGCCAGCACGCCATCGGCCACGGCGCGCGCATCCTCCGGCTTCACCGTCAGCCCCGCACCGGCCTCGGCTACCGGATCGTTGCCCGCCTCCACCGAATGCAGCACCGGGCGGCGCGCCATCATGTAGTCCATCAGCTTGTTCGGCGCGATGCCGAAGCGGTAGATCGGCGTGCGCTGCCAGCCGATGTAGGCGATATCGAAGGCCGCCAGCAGGCTCGGGATCTGGCGCTTGGCGATCGCTCCGAACATCGCGACGTTGGCGATGCCCTCGTCGCGCACTCGCTGCTCCAGCCGCACCCGCTCGTGCCCGCCGCCGACGAGCACGAAGGCCACCTGCGCCTCCTTCAGCAGCTTGGCCGCGTCCAGCAGCACGTCCAGCGCGTTCGGCAGGCCGTGCGAGCCGGCGTAGCCGATCACGCGGCGGCCGGCGGCGCGCTGCAGCGCGATGTGGGCGGCGATCTGCGCATCCAGCGGCTCGGCCGCATCCGTGGCCCATTCGTCCAGCGTGATGCCGTTGGGCACGATGGCGAGCTTCTTCAGGTCGAGCCCGTGCGCGGCCATGTGCTCGTGCACCTTGGGCAGCATCGAGATCACCGCGTCGCTGTCGCGATAGGCGTCGTTCTCGGCCTTCTGGCACAGCATCGCGAACGGGTGTCGCGGGCTCATGCCAGACAGCTCGATCGGCGACAGCGGCCACAGGTCGTGCACCTCGTAGACGAGCTTGGCCTTCGCTTTCCTCGCCACGCGCCGCGCCACCCAGACGTCCATCGGATAGGTGCTGGAGGCGATCACCGCATCGGGCGCGAACGATTCGGCCAGCGCGTCGGCATCGCCCCACACCTGCCGGCAGAAGGACCAGATGTTCTTCACCCGGCCCAGGCCGTTGCCTTCGTAGGCCGGCGTGCGGTACCAGCAGTAGGAAATGCCATCGATCACCTCGACGCCGGCACCCGGCGGCTGCGTGCTGCGCACATGCGAATACGAGGCCGCCAGGACCAGCACCTGATGGCCCATGCGCACCCATTCGCGGGCCAGGTAGTAGGGGCGGAACTCCATGCCGTGCTTCGGCGAGCCGGCATAGTGGTTGATCAGCAGGATCTTCAATTCGGTTTCTTCGTCTTCAACTCGTTCAGGCGCGCCAGGAAACGCTTCACCGCGGGCGCGAACAGGCCGTGTTCGGCCACCCAGGCGCGGTTGGCCTTGCCCGCAGCCTCGGCGTCTATGGCCTCCAGCAGCGACGGCAAGCGGGCCGGTGCAGGCAGGACCACGCCCTGCCCTGCATCGGGCCCGACCAGTTCATGGTTGGCCGGCAGGTCGGACAGGATGGGCACGCATTCGTGCGCCATCGCCTCCAGCACAGACACAGCCACCGAATCGCTCTCCGGCAGGCTCAGGTACCAGCGCGCGCGGGCGTAGTGGCCGCCCTGGGCCTGCGGATGCAGGCGGCCGACGAACTCGACCTTGTCGGTCAGGCCCAGCGAGGCTGTCTGAGCTTCCAGGGCGCCTCGCAAGGACCCATCGTTGGCGACGACCAGCCGGGCCTCCGGCCGCTGCGCCGCCACCGCGGCAAAGGCCTCGATGACGAGCTGCGGCCGGTAGATCGGCTCCAGCCCTCGGTTGGCATAGAACAGCCAGGGCGTTTTGCGCACGTTCTGCCGCGGCATCTCCTCCAGGCCGAAGGGGAAGGTCATCACCTCCCCGGCGCCGAGTTCCTGCATGCGCGCCGTCATGTGGCGCGAGTCGGAGGTGCACAGCGCGCAGGCCTGCAGCACCTTCTGTGTCAGCCAGCGGTAGGCCGCACCCTGGTTCGGCGTGACGAGGATGTCGCTGCCCCAGGCCGAGCCGGCGATCTGCGCGCGCAGGCGCCAGCCCTTGCGCGCGGCCCAGGCCAGGGTGCCGTGCGAGGTCAGGTAGTGCGCATGCAGCCAGTCGGCATCCACCTCGGCGAGCCAGCGGCCCAGCTTGGGCAACTGCGCCAGCACGGCGATGTTGCCGCCGCCGTGAGCCGGGTTGGTGTCCAGCGAGAGGCGCTGCCGGCGCGGGATCAGGAAATCGAACTCCGGCGCGAAGCCGCGCGTGGACGCGGCCCACAGGTCCACCTCCGGCGCCAGCGCCCGTGCCCATTTCAGCAGGTGCGGGCTCTGGCCGTCGCCGATCAGCACGAGCTTCACGCCGAGCGTCCCTTCAACAGGGAAGCTTGCGGCGCGGCACCGCGCAGCAGCCAGCGCAGGTACAGCGCGAAGTAGACCGGCAGCAGCACCGAGATCGCCGCGAGCGCCTGCACCAGCGCGCCGCCACGGCTCATCAGCACCGCCGCGATCGGCAGCACGTACAGCACATTGCCGACGAGGCTGAAGGCGAGTGCGCCGCGCTGACGGCCGGTCACCATCGGCGTCACCGTCAGCGGCGCCGCGATGAAATGCGCGGCCACGTAGGGCGCTAGCCAGCGGCCGTATTCGCCGGAGCGCGACCAGTCCGCACCGAGCAGCCAGCCGAACAGCGCAGGCCCGGCGGCGATCAGCAGCAGCGCGCATGGCAGCGCGATCATCGCCAGCAGGCGGATGGTGCGCACGAGCCGCGGCCGCAGGTCCACGCCGCGCTGCCAGTCGCGCGCCAGCTCGCTCACCAACGCCTCGGACAGCGCCCCGCCGACGAGGCTGGCCGGTGCCTTCACGAGCCGCACCATCAGCGCGTAGTAGCCGGCCGTCGCGACGTCGGCGAAAGCGGCAATCAGCGCCAGCACCAGCGTCTCCTGCGCCGCGTTCGCGAATGCATGCGGGCTGTTCAGCAGCGGGAACTGCTGGTAGCGCGATGCCAAGCGCCGCAGGTGGCGCCAGTGCCAGGTCTTGCCTGCGCTGTCCAGCCGCGTCGCCCGGCGCCAGCGCGTGCCGCGGCGCAACAGCCACAGCGGCGCCAGCAGCGCTGCGACGGTCTGCGCCACGACCAGCGCGCCGACGCTCGTCCAGCCCGTCAGCACGGCCAGTGCCTGCGCTGCGGCCATGCCTCCCTGCTGCAGCACGCGCGCCTGCGCGATCACGGCGATCCGCCCCTGCCGGTTGTTCCACAGGCTCAAGGCCTGCTGCATGCCGGCCAGCGCGACGACCGGCGCCAGCATCAGCAGCCAGGGATCGAGTGCCGAGAGCGACGCCCAACGTCCGCCGAGCTTCACGTGATGCGCCATGCCGAAGTGCCAGACCGCCGTACCCAACGCCGTCAGAAGCCCCATGCCCACGGCGATCCAAAGCGCCAGTTGCAGCAGCAACGCCGCCTCGCCGTCGCGGCGCGGCAGCACGATCGCGAATTCGTAGCGGGCATTGGCGATCGTCGCCAGGTTGGCCGCCACCGCCGCGAACAACGCCCAGTGGCCCAGTGCGCTTGCCCCGTACCAGCGCGTCAGCATAGGGGCGACGAGCAGCGGCAGGGCCTGCGACAGCGCCGAAGCGCTGGCCAGCTGCGCGAAGCGGACACGCAGCGTCATCGCCCGTCCCCGCCCGCGATCCTGCGCACCGCTTCGCGCTGCGCCGCGTCGAGCCGCGCGTGCAGGCCCAGCGGCAGGTTCAGCACCGTGCGCGCAGCCAGCTCGCCGATCGGGCAATCACCGGCGTTATAGCCGAAGCGGAAGCTGCCGCGCGGATGGACGACGTCGTCGAACCAGGTGCCGCCGACGATGCCAGCAGCCTCGAGCGCGCGCAGCGCCGTATCGCGCGAGGCCGCATCCGGCAGCAGCACTGGATAGCGCAGCAGCACCGTGCCCGCGGCGCGCCCCGGACGGCGCCAGGTGGGTGCATCGGCCAGCAGCGCGTCGAGTTCAGCCGCCTGCGCAACGCGCAAGGCGTGCAGCGATACCGCCCGGCGCGCCTGCCTCCAGCCAAGCGCAGCGCCGAGCGGATGCAGCGCCAGCGCGTAGTCGGGCCAGCTGTCGCCGGCGACCTCGCTGTCGGGCGTCTTCGCCACCAAGCCCAGCGCGCGCGACGGCGCGCGCAAGACCGCTACCAGCGCCTGCAGCGCCGCGTGCGGCAGGCTCATCGTCAGCCGATGCCATGCGAGCGTCAGCCCCTGGCGCAACATCGCCGCATTCGAGGCCGTGTGCAGCTCCGGTACCTGCGCGAGCGGTCCGACCAGCGCGCCGCCGATGCCGCAGCTCAGCGGCTTCGAATACTCGAAACTGAAGAAGGCAGCGTCGCCGAGCGTGCCGGCCAGCCGCCCGGTCGCATCGGCGCTACCCCAGGCATGGGCGCAGTCCTCGACGAAGACGACACCCGGATGCCGCCGCCGCAGCGCCGCCAAGCCTTCAGTGACGAGGCCGAAATTGTGCGGCACGACGACGAGCCGCGTCGCCGGGGCTATCGCCGCCGACCAGGCTTCGGCGCTCGGGTTGAAGCCACCGGGCTCGATGTCGACGTAGCGCACCGACAGTCCCAGGTGCATGAACACGTTCGGCACGACGACACAGGTGTAGCCGGGCAGCAGCACCTCGGCGCCGGCCGGCAGCTTCAGCGAGGCAGTGAACGCATGCAGCGCGGCGCGGCCGCTACCGAACAACTGCACCTGGTCCGCATCGACGCCGAGGCTGCGCGCGAACGCGCGGCGGAAATCGTCGCGACTACCCTCGACGCCACGCTGCAGGCAGTGCAGCAGCGCCGCAGGAAGGTCGCGCCAGCGCAGTGCGCTGACGATGTGGCCCTTCATCGCGCCTCCTTTCCGTCCAGCAGGCGGATCGGCCGCGCCGGCACGCCGCCGTAAACCCAGCCGGATTCGAGTCGGCCACGCACCAACGAGTGCGCGGCGACGACGACACCGTCGTCGATGCGGCTGCCCGGCAGTACGGTCACGCGAGCACCGATGAAGACATTGCTGCCGATGCTCACGTCCGCGCGTTCGTAGCACTCGCGGTGTAGCCGGTCGAACTCGTAGCCGATGGCGTTCGATTCGCAGAACAGCATCAGTCCCGGGCCGATCGCGACGTCGTCGCCAATGGTCAGCCGCTGCCCGCCGATCAGCAAGTAACCATCCGGCGCGATATGACTGCGTGTGCCTATCGTGAAGCGACCGGCACCCGTGGCGAGCAATTGCACCCGGCGGTAGACGGTGCTGCCGGCGCCGATCGCGCTGCCCGGACCGCTGCGGATGCGCGAGCCGGGATGCAGTTGGACCCGCGCGCCGACGCGCAGGCCCAGGCAGGCGGCGGCGAGTGCGCGCAGCCATCCGCGTGCAGCATCGAGCCGGTAGCCCCAGAGCATCGCCGTCAGCTCAGCGCCGCGCGCAGCGCCGCGACGACGGTGTCCTGCTGCGCGTCGCTCAGGTCCGCGCTCATCGGCAGGCTGATCACTCGCTCGGCGGCGCGTTCGGCATTGGGCATGTCGACGGGCTGGGCATAGGCCGGCTGACGGTGCAGCGGCTTCGGGTAGTGGATGGCCGTCGGGATGCCGGCTTCGGTCAGCCGGGATTGGACGTTCGGGCGATCGTCCACCATCAAGGTGAACTGCGCCCAGACGCAGTCGCGGTTGTCGCGCACGGCAAGGCGTTGCACCGGCAGATCCGCCAGCAGCGCCTGGTAGCGCGCGCCGATCGCCAGGCGCCGTTCGATTTCCCAGTCGAAGCGCTCCAGCTTCGCCAGCACGACGGCGCACTGCAGCGTGTCCATGCGGCCGCCGACGCCCAGCCGCGTGTGCGTGTAGCGGGCGCTCTGGCCGTGCACGCGGATCTCGCGCGCGGCCTGGGCCAGCACGTCGTCGTCGGTGAACAGCGCGCCGCCGTCGCCGTAGCAGCCCAGCGGCTTGCTGGGGAAGAAGCTGGTCGCGCCCCAGGTGCTGAGGCCGCAGCTCTTGCTGCCTTTGTAGCTGGCGCCGAAGCTCTGGGCCGCATCCTCGATCACCGGCAGGCCCAGCGCGTTGATTTCGTCCATGTCGGCCACCTGGCCGTACAGGCTCACGGGCATGATCGCGCGGGTCCTCGGCGTAATCGCGGCCTTGATCTTCGAGGCGTCGATATTGCAGCTGTCCGGCTCGATGTCCACGAAGACCGGTTTCAGGCCGGCCAGCACGATGGTCTCGACGGTGGCGGCGAAGGTGAAGGGCGTGGTGATCACCTCGTCGCCGGGCTTCAGGTCCAGGCTCATCAGCGCGATCAGCAGCGCCTCGGTGCCGCTGGCCACGGTAACGCAGTGCTTCACGCCGACGTAGGCCGCGAGCTTCTCCTCCAGCTCCTTGACCTCCGGGCCCATGATGTACTGGCCGTGATCGAGCACGCGCTGGATGCGGGCGTCGATGGAGGTCTTCAGCGCCGCGTACTGCGCCTTGAGGTCGATGAAGGGCAGGTTCAAAGCAGTTCCACTTTCTCGCCGTTGAGGCGATAGCGTTCACCGGTGGCGGGGCAGGCAGCTTCGCCATCCGCATTGAATTCGAGGCGCTCGCCGTGGCGGCTCATCCAGCCGATGCGCCGCGCGGGCACACCCACCATCAGCGCGAAATCGGCCACGTTCTTCTGCACGACGGCGCCCGCGCCGACGAAGGCATAGCGCCCGACCTCGACGCCGCAGACGATCGTGCAGTTCGCGCCCAGCGTGGCACCGCGACGCACGGTGGTGCGGCGGTATTCGTCCTTCTTCACCACGGCGGCGCGCGGGTTGTAGACGTTGGTGAACACCATGCTGGGGCCGCAGAAGACCTCGTCCTCCAAGGTCACCGCGTCGTAGACCGAGACGTTGTTCTGCACCTTGCAGCCGTCGCCGATGACGACGTCGTTGCCCACGTACACGCCCTGGCCCAGCGAGCAGCGCGTGCCGATGCGTGCGCCCGGACTCACGTGCGCGAAGTGCCAGACCTTGGTGCCCTCGCCGAGCTGGGCGCCTTCGTCGACGATGGCGCTCTCGTGTTTCCAGTAGCTCATGTTCAGAAGACCAGGGGAAGGCCGACGCGCTGGCCGTCGCGCGCGCTGCGGTAGGCGGCGACCAGGATCTCCAGCGAGCGCAGGCCCTCGTAGCCGTCCACCGCCGCGTCGCCTTCGCCGCGCAAGGTCTTGATCACGTTGTCGTAGTAGGCCGCGTGGCCGAAGCCGTAGACGCTGCCCGTCTCATAACTCGCCGCCTTGACGGCATCGTCGTCGGCATGCGGTTCGGCGAACTGCCAGTGCTCGATCTTGTTGACCGCCGTGCCGCCGACCTTGACCGTGCCATTCTCTCCGAGGATCGTGATCGAGCCTTCGAGGTTCTGTGGGTAGGTCAGCATCGTCACGTTGATCGAGGCCAGGCCGCCATGGCGCAGGCGCAGGCTCATCACGCCGGTGTCCTCGGCCTCGATGTCGCGGTCCAGGGTGGCCGTGTAGGCATGGACGTTGTCCACCGGGCCGACCAGCCAGTCCAGCAGGTCCACGTAGTGGCTGGCCTGGTTCATGAACGCGCCGCCGTCCAGATCCCAGCGGCCGCGCCACTTGGCCGCGTCGTAGTAGCTCTGAGGCCGGGTCCAGAACACGTTGACCGTGCTCATGAAGATGCGGCCGAAGCGGCCCTGCTCGATCGCGCGCTTGACCAGTTGCACCGTCGCGTTGAGCCGGTTCTGCTTGACGACGAAGAGCTTGACGCCGGCATCGCGGCAGGCGCGCACCATGGCCATGCCTTCGTCGAGCTTGGTCGCCATCGGCTTCTCGGTCAGCACATGGCGGCCGGCGCGCGCCACCTCGATCGCCTGCTGCGAATGCAGGCCCGACGGACTCGCCAGCACGACCACGTCCGGCTCGCAGCCGGCCAGCAGCTCGGCCCGGCTGGCGAAGCCCGGCGCGCCGGTCGCGGCGGTGGCCGAGGCCAGCGCGGCGGCATTCGTATCGCAGACACCGACCCACTCGGCACGACCGGCATGGCGGGCCAGCGCCTCGATATGGTTCTTGGAAATGCGCCCGCAGCCGACAAGGGCAAAACGGACAGGGCGGTCGGGAATCAGCATGGGCCGGGATTCTACGTAGCCAGCATCTAAAATCCCGCGCTCACTCCAACGCTGCCCATGAACACGACGACCACACCCGCCGCGCCCGACGAGAACAAGCTGATCACCGAACGCCGCGAGAAGCTGGCCGCCATCCGCGCCAAGACCGCGGTGCCCTTCCCCAACGACTTCAAGCCCCAGCACCGCGCGCTGCCGCTGTCGCAGAGCTATGGCGAGGTGGCGAACGAGGAACTGGAGCCGCAGGCGATCGCCGTCAGCGTGGCCGGGCGGCTGATGCTCAAGCGCGTGATGGGCAAGGCCGCTTTCGGCACCATGCAGGACTCGACCGGCCGCATCCAGCTCTTCGTCACCAAGGATGGCGTCGGCGAGGAGAGCTACGACGCCTTCAAGCACATGGACCTGGGCGACATCGTGGGTGCCGAGGGCACGCTGTTCCGCACCAAGACCGGCGAGCTGTCGGTGCGCGTCACGACCTTGCGCCTGCTGACCAAGAGCCTGCGCCCGCTACCCGACAAGTTCCACGGCATGGCCGATCAGGAACAGAAGTACCGCCAGCGCTACGCCGACCTGATCTCGGACGACAGCGCCCGCGCACGCTTCGTCGCCCGCTCGAAGGCCGTCGCCTCGATCCGCAGCTACATGGTCGACAACGGCTTCCTGGAGGTCGAGACGCCGATGCTGCATCCCATCCCGGGTGGCGCGAACGCCAAGCCCTTCATCACGCACCACAACGCGCTGGACCAGGAGATGTACCTGCGCATCGCGCCCGAGCTGTACCTGAAGCGCCTGGTCGTCGGCGGCTTCGAGCGCGTGTTCGAGATCAATCGCAACTTCCGCAACGAAGGCATCAGCGTCCGGCACAACCCGGAATTCACGATGATGGAGTTCTACGCGGCCTACTGGAACCATCACGACGTGATGGACTTCACCGAGCAGGTGCTGCGCCACGCCGCCATCGCCGCCACCGGCAGCGCCGCCATCAGCTATGCCGGCAAGGCGGTGGACCTGGACAAGCCCTTCGCGCGCCTGTCGGTGCGCCAGTCGCTGATCGTCCATGCGGGCCTGAGCGAAGCCGAGGCCGATGACAAGACCGTGCTCGCCGCGCGCATCAAGGCCAAGGGCGAGCAGGTCCATGCGCACTGGGGCTTGGCCGAGCTGCAGTTCGGCCTGTTCGAGGCCGAGGTCGAAGAGAAGCTCTGGCATCCGACCTTCATCATCGACTACCCCGTAGAGGTCTCGCCGCTGGCCCGCGCCTCCGATGCCGACCCGAAGATCACCGAACGCTTCGAGCTGTTCATGACCGGCCGCGAGTACGCGAACGGCTTCTCCGAGTTGAACGACGCCGAAGACCAGGCCGCACGCTTCCAATCGCAGGTCGCCAACAAGGACGCCGGCGACGAGGAAGCCATGTTCTTCGACGCCGACTTCATCCGCGCGCTGGAATACGGCATGCCCCCGACCGGCGGCTGCGGCATCGGCATCGATCGCCTGATGATGCTGATCACCGACTCGCCGAGCATCCGCGACGTGATCTTGTTCCCGGCGTTGCGGCGGGAGGCGTAAGCAGAAAACGGCCCCTCGGGGCCGTTTTTCATCGCCGCATCGCCGGCTTCAGGAATGCTTGAACGCCGGCGCCCGCTTCTCCAGGAACGCGCCCATCCCCTCGCGCTGATCCTCGCTGCCGAACAGCGCGTGGAAGTAGCGGCGCTCGACGCCGACGCCTTCGGATAGCGGCGCCTGGTAAGCCAGATTCACCAGTTCCTTGATCAGCATCACCGAGGGGCCGCTGAAGCCGTTGATCGTCTCGGCGGCGGCCAGTGCTTCGGTCATGAGCTGATCGGCCGGGACCACGCGTGAGACCTGGCCGGCGCGTTCGGCCTCGGCGGCGTCCATCATCCGGGCGGTCAGCAGCATGTCCATCGCTTTGCTCTTGCCGACGGCGCGGGGCAGGCGTTGCGTGCCGCCGGCGCCGGGGATGATGCCCAGCTTGATCTCGGGCTGGCCGAACTTGGCGGTGTCGGCGGCGATGATGAAGTCGCACATCATCGCCAGCTCGCAGCCGCCACCCAGCGCGAAGCCGGCCACTGCGGCGATCACGGGCTTGCGCACCTGCAGGATGGTCTCCCAGTTCTTCGAGATCAGGCCGCTCTTGAAGGCGCTCATGAAGGTGTGCGGCAGCATCGTCGGAATGTCGGCGCCGGCGGCGAAGGCGCGCTCGGAGCCGGTGAGCACGATGCAGCCGATGCCGTCGTCGGCGTCGAAGGCCAGCAGCGCCTGGCCCAGTTCGTCCATCAGCTGGTCGCTGAGCGCGTTCAGCTGCTTGGGCCGGTTCAGCGTGATCAGGCCGGTCTTGCGGGAGCCTTCACCGCGTGTCTCGACGAGGATGCATTCGTAGCTCATGGGGAGTCCTTCTGCGATGGGAGTGGCTGAACTATAGGGGCCTCCTGCAGCGGCGCACTGTCCATGCGCAGGTCGACGAAGTTCTGGGCATCCTCGCGGATCAGCAGGCGCACCGGCAGGTACTGCAGGCTCGGCGCCAGCCAGACCTCGGCGACCAGATCGCCGCCGCCGGGGCCTCGCGTCGGCTGCAGGTGCCAGGCGCTGAGCGGGCCCAGCGGCGTGTCCAGCACTTCCTCGCCCAGCACGCGGTAGGCCCACCAGTACTGGCGCCGCGGCAGGGCCAGCGGCAGCTCGACGACCAGGCCCGGCCGCATCTGCTGGCGGCCGGTAAGGAACAGCCAGGTGAGTTGCACGAACTGGCTGGAGGCGTCCTGCACGCCCGGCAGTGCGGGCTCGCGGCGGCCGTCGGCCAAGGTCACACCGTCGGCGTCGAACAGCAAGGTTCGACGCTGGCGTGGTGCGATCAGGATGCGCGTGTCCTCGTCGAAGCGCTGGGGCGCGATGCCGCGCGGGGTCAGCCGGCCATCGCTCATCATCTGGCGCGAGATCAGCGGCGCCACGCGCGGCCCGACGGCCACCTCGAGCCGGACCTGGTAGCGCGAGCCCTGGCGCAACCACTCGACGCTCGAGTGACCGCTGACCGGCCCGCGGAAGTAACCGGTCAGTTGGTAGCTGAGCCGCGTGGAGAGCGGCCACTCCGGTCCGGGCTCGCCATCGGCCGGGGCTTCCACCGGCGCCTGTGCCGTCAGCACATCCAGTTCCGGCGTTGACGCTGCGGCCTCCGGCGCGGGCGGCATGGCGTCAGCGCGATCGACGGAGACAGCAGCAGCATCGCCACTGCCTAGGCGACGCAGGCGCGGCGCGCGCGCGGGCGGCGGCGCACGCGGCACCAGCGGCTGCACGAAGCTGACCTGCAAAGGCGGCGGCATCGGCTCGACGGGCCGCCAGTCGGCCCGCAGCGATTGAAGCCATTCGCCCACGCCCAGGTGGAGCAGCAGCACCGCCAGCAGCAGCGCCGCCAACGCGAGCGGGCGGCGGCTCAGCCGCCCGACAGCCATGCCCGGCGACGGCCGAGCGCAGACTCCGGCGCCTTCTCATCAACGGCGAGCAGCACCGGTGCCGCTTGGCCCAGCTCGGGTAGTTCGGCGTTCAGTTCGACCAGGCGCTGATCGCGCGACACCAGCAGCCGCAGCGCCGCCGGTGCATCGCTCGCCAGGGTCAGCAGCGCGTCGTCCAGCCGGCGCAGCCGCCAGCCATTGCAGCCCAACAGTTCATCGCCGGCGCTGAGGCCCGCCGCCTGCGCGGCCGACCCGGCCAGCACCTGCGACACGCGCACGCCGGTCAGCGCGCTCTCGCTGGCGCGCAGGCCCAGCCGCTGCGCAACGCTGCTGCGGTCCTGGCGCCACTGCACACCCAGCGGCGCAAGCAGCGTCTGCAGCGGCAGGTCGTCGGTGCCGTGGACCCAGTCCTTGAGCGCCTGCGCAACGGCGGTGCCGGCAAGCTTCCCGACCTCCGCCAGCACGTCACCCTCGCCGATCGGCCCACCGCCACTGCGCTGCCACAGCGCGCGCATCAGCGCGTCCAGGCCGGCCTCGATGCCCGCCTCGCGAAGCCGCAGGTCCAGCGCCAGGCCCAGCAGCCCGCCTTTGCTGTAGTAGCTGATCGTGCTGTTGGGCGAGTTCTCGTCCGGCCGGTAGAGGCGCGTCCAGGCGTCGAAGCTCGATTGCGCCAGGCTCTGCGTCTTGCGGCCCGGCGTGGCCAGCACGCCGCTGATGTGGCCGGCCAGCAGCCGCAGGTAGCGGGCCTCGTCGATCAGGCCGGCGCGCACCAGGATCAGTTCGTCGTAGTAGGAGGTGAAGCCCTCGAAGAACCACAGCAGCTCGGTGTAGTTCTCGCGCGTGTAGTCATAACGCGCAAATTCAGCGGGCCGTAGCCGCTTGACGTTCCAGCTGTGAAAGTACTCGTGGCTGAACAGCGCCAGCAACTGCACGTAGCCGTCGGATGCATCAGCCTGGCCGAGCCGCGGCAGGTCGCGGCGCGGGGCGATCAGCGCCGTGCTGGCGCGGTGCTCCAGGCCGCCGTGGCCATCGTCGACGGCGTTCAGCATGAAGGTGTAGTGCTCGAATGGCACAACACCGCCCCAGAGGGCGATCTCCGTCTCGCAGATCCGCTGCACGTCGCCCAGCAGCCGCTCGCCGTCGAAGGACGGCAGCGCGCCGGCGATGACGATGCGATGAGGCACGCCGCCGGCGGTGAACGAGCCTTCCCAGAAGGTGCCAAGCTCGAACGGATGGTCGACCAGTTCGTCGTAGTCGGCAGCGACGAAGGCATCGCCGTCACGGGCGGCCGCGGTGGCGATCTGCCAGCCGGCAGGCAAGCCGCTGAAGCTCAGCCGATGCGGCAGCGCCTCCGCGCCATGTACGCGCAGGCACAGGCTGGTGCCGTTGAAGAAACCGCGCTGCGCATCGAGCCAGGCCGCACGCACCGAGTTGTCGAAGGCGTAGACGCGGTAGCTCAGCGCCAGCGGCTGCCCGGCACGGCAACCGGCCACGGTCCAGCTTGCCTTGTCGAGCTGCGTGACAGTCAGCGCCGAACCGTGCTGCTCGGCCACGAGCCCGTTGAGGTGGCGTGCGAACTCGCGCACCAGGTAGCTGCCGGGAATCCAGACCGGCAGGCTGACGGTGAGCGGGCCTTCAGCCGGTGCATCGACCCGCAGCGTGACGCGATAGACATGCTCCCGCGCCTCGTCCAGCGCGATCTCGTAGCGAATGCCCATGCCTCGATTCAGCTGCCGGCCGCGGCCAGGAAGCAGCACAGCGCGGCCACGGCGCTGAGGCGGAAACGCGGCGTCAGCCAGGCGGCGACGCCCAGCTGCGGATAGAAGCGCCGGTCGACCAGATAGCCCGCGACCAGCATCACGCCGTGCACGACGAGACCCGAGTACGGCGGCATCAGCACGCCGATCCAGGCGACGACCGAGGGCACGATGCCGATGACGAAGGGCCGCGACGGGCCGTCGGGCTGGCGCGCCGCCAAGCCCCAGTAGATGCCACCGAGGAAGGAGATCACCAGCGCCGCATAGCTCGACAGCGCCGTGGTGACGAAGACGTGCTGCTCCAGATCACGATCGCCGATCAGCCAGACCAGGCCGGTGCCAACGATGAAGGGCACGAGGCCCCAGTAGGCGATGCGCAGCGCCACCGGGTTCAGCGGGCGCGCGCTTGCTGCGACGGCAGGGACGGTCGTGGTGGTGCTCATCGCCCGCTCAGGACTTGGCCTGCGGCTGCAGGCGCCGCTCGAGCTGCTCGGCCGTCAGCGCGCCGGGTGCGCGCGAGCCGTCCTCGAAGATCACGCCGGGCGTGCCGTTGATGCGCAGCTTGCGCGACAGCGCCAGGTTGCGTTCGATCGCGGCATCGTCGCAGGCGGCCGTCGTCTTCGGCGGCGCCTTGCCGTCGAGCATCCAGTTCTGCCAGGTGGCCGTCTGCTCCTTCGCGCACCAGATCGCGCGCGACTTCTCCGGCGAATCGCCGCCGAGGATCGGGATCAGGTAGGTGTAGACGGTGATGTCCTTGGTCTCCTGCAGCGCCTTCTCGAAGCGCTTGCAGTAACCGCAATTCGGATCGGCGAAGACGGCGATCTTGCGCGTGCCCTTGCCGCTCTTCCAGACCATCGCGTCCTTCGTCGGCAGGCTGGCGAAGTCCACCTGGTTGATCTTGTCGACGCGCTCCTCGGTGAGGTTCTTGCGGGTCTTCAGATCGATCAGGTCGCCCTCGATCAGAAAGCTGCCGGTGGCATCGGTGTAGCGGATCTCGCTGCCGATGCGGATCTCCCACAGGCCCGGCATCGGCGAAGGCCGGACCTCGTCGACCTTCGGCAGGCCGGCGAGCTTCTCCGCCAGGCTCTTGCGGATCACCTGCTCGTTGGCATGGCTGCCGAAGGACAGCAGCGCGATCAGCGCGGCCAGGGACAACTTCTTCATCATCGACAGCATCTTCGTCTTCCTCAATGTCGGTCGGTCAGGCGCCCAGCGCCTGCGCGGTCAGCCAGCGCTTCAGCGGCGCGGCGGCGTTCAATGCATTCATGCCGGTGTTGCGCAAGGTGCGGGCCAGCGGCATCTCGCTGGCGAACAGGCGCTGCAGGCCATCGGTCAGCTCGCCCATCGCCCAGTTCGCGGCCAGACGTTCGCGCTGGTAGCGGCGCAGCAGGCGCTCGTCGCCGAGCGGCCGCCAGCTCTCGCGTTCGCGCAGCACGCGGGCCAGCGCAGCCACGTCGGCCAGGCCCAGGTTCAGGCCCTGCCCGGCCAGCGGATGGACCAGATGCGCGGCATCGCCCAGCAGTACCCAGCCCGGGCCGACAACCGGCTCCGCGCGTGCCAGCGCCAGCGGCCAGGCCGCACGCCCGCCCGCGAGCTTCAGCCGGCCGGCGGCCATGCCGGTGGCGTCGTTCAGCGCGGCCTCGAAATCCTCATCGCTCACCGCCATCAGCTCGGCCGCACGCGCCTCGGGCAGCGACCAGACCAGGCCGTAGGACGCGGCCGGCTGCGGCCGCTCGAAGGGCAGCAGCGCCAGCACATCCGGCGCGCGGAACCATTGCCGCGCCACGCCCTGGTGCGGGCGTTCGGCCACCAGCCGCGCGGCGATCGCGCGCTGGCCGTAGGGCTGCGCGTCGAAGCGCACGCCCAATTCGGCACGCCGGGCGGAGTCGCGGCCCTCGCACAGCGCGGTCAGTTGGGCTTGGACGTTAGTGGCGTCATCGATCACCTGAACGTGCGGCGAAAAGCGCGCCGCCGCCGCCAGTTGCTGCTCCAGCGCTCCGGCATCGACGATGAAGGCCAGCTCGGCCACGCCCTGCTGCCAGGCCGAGAACTCCAGCACGGTGCCGGGCGCATCGCCGGCCACCTGCATGTCGTAGACGGGGCTCACGGCATCGGCCGGCAGCGAATCCCAGACCTTCAGCTCGCGCAGCAGCGCCACCGAGGCAGCGTTCAGCGCATAGGTACGCAGGTCTTCGCGCTGCGCCGGCGCGGGCTCGGCCGTGCCCAGCAGCGCGACGCGCAATCCCTGGGCGCCCAATGCCAGGGCCAGGCTGCGTCCGACGCAGCCGCTTCCCCGGACCAGGACCTCGTAGATCTGTTGCATGGCGGGCATTGTAGGCAGGCCGTATGAACCCGTATGACGGGCGGATAAAATCACCGGCTTCGCCCCCGGCTCCCGGGGAGCTACCCACCAGAAAGCCCTGCCATGAGCCTCAAATGCGGCATCGTGGGCCTGCCCAACGTCGGCAAGTCCACCCTCTTCAACGCCCTGACCAAGGCCGGCATCGCCGCCGAGAACTACCCGTTCTGCACGATCGAGCCGAACGTCGGCGTCGTCGAACTGCCGGACCCGCGCCTCGATGCGCTGGCCGAGATCGTCAAGCCCGAGCGCATCGTGCCGGCGATCGTCGAGTTCGTGGACATCGCCGGTCTGGTGGCCGGCGCCTCCAAGGGCGAAGGCCTGGGCAACCAGTTCCTCTCGCACATCCG
Organism: Roseateles agri; assembly: GCF_034043675.1. NCBI lineage: Bacteria > Pseudomonadati > Pseudomonadota > Betaproteobacteria > Burkholderiales > Sphaerotilaceae > Roseateles > Roseateles agri. The sequence goes on from NZ_JAXCLA010000002.1 coordinate 682,426, forward strand.
CGAGACCGATGCGATCGTCAACGTCGTGCGCTGCTTTGAGGATCCGAACGTGATCCACGTCAACGGCAAGGTCGACCCGATCTCCGACATCGAGGTGATCCAGACCGAGCTGTGCCTGGCTGACCTGTCCACCGTCGAGAAGAGCCTGCACCGCTACCAGAAGGTGGCCCGCGCCGGCGACAAGGAGGCGATCGCGCTGTGCAAGGTGCTGGACAAGGTGCTGCCGGTGCTCAACGAAGGCAAGCCGGTGCGCGCGCTGGACCTGGCCAAGGAAGAGTGGGCACTGATCAAGCCGCTGTGCCTGATCACCGCCAAGCCGGCGATGTTCGTCGGCAACGTGGCCGAGGACGGCTTCGAGGACAACCCCTTCCTGGATCGCCTGAAGGAATACGCCGCCGCCCAGAACGGCCCGGTCGTCGCGATCTGCGCCAAGACCGAAGCCGAGCTGTCGGAGATGAGTGACGAGGACCGCGCGATGTTCCTGGCCGAGATGGGCCAGGACGAGCCGGGCCTGAACCGCCTGATCCGCGCCGGCTTCTCGCTGCTGGGCCTGCACACCTACTTCACCGCCGGCGTCAAGGAAGTGCGCGCCTGGACCATCCACAAGGGCGACACCGCCCCGCAGGCCGCCAGCGTGATCCACACCGACTTCGAGCGCGGCTTCATCCGCGCGCAGACGATCGCCTTCGACGACTACATCCAGTTCAAGGGCGAACAGGGCGCGAAGGATGCCGGCAAGATGCGCGCCGAAGGCAAGGAATACGTCGTCAAGGACGGCGACGTGCTGAATTTCCTGTTCAACGTCTGACCGCCTTCGCCTGAGCCTCCGTTAGCGGCTACCCTTCGGGGCCATGCCTGCTAACTTCCAAACTGGACGGTATCTGACCGGCTCGCTCGGCCTGGCCTTGGCTTACTTCGCCGTCGGCCTGCTGAGCATGGGGCTGGCGATCCCTCCGGTCTACGCCACGCCGCTGTACCCGGCCGCCGGGCTGGCGCTGGCCGCCATGCTGGCCCTTGGGCCGCGGCAGGCGCCGGGCCTGTTCATCGGCGCGGTGGCGATCAATGCGGTCATCGCGCAGGCCCACGGCGTGCCCTCATGGACGACCGCGGTGGGCGCCGGCGTCGGCGCCGTGCTGCAGGCGCTGTTCGGTGCCTGGGCGATCCGCCGCACGGTGGCGCAGCCGCTGGTGCTCTCCGAGCCGCGCGACCTGGCACTGTTCTTCGGCCTGGGCGCCGGCGTGGCCTGCGTGATCAGCCCGACGATCGGCTGCGCGGCACTGCTCGCGGTGGGCAGCATCAACGCATCGCAATTCCCCTCCACCTGGGCCGCCTGGTGGCTCGGCGACACGCTGGGCGTGCTGATCGGCGCGCCTATCGTTCTGGCACTGATCGGCCAGCCTCGCTCAGCCTGGGCGCCGCGGCGGCTCAGCGTCGCCCTGCCGATGCTGGTGACGACCGGCTTGGTGGCGCTGGCCATCGTCGGCGTGACCGACTGGGAACAGCAGCGTTCGCGCAACGTCTTCGAGCGCGACGCCGCCAGCGCCTCCAGTGCGCTGGAGATCATGCTGCGCGAGCCGCTGATGGCGCTGCAGGGCAGCCGCAGCGCCCTGCAGGTGGCGCCGACCCTGGGCCGCGACGGCTTCCGCAAGGCCACGGCCGCATTCCTTAGCGAGGATGGCCCGCTGCAGGCCCTGGGGCTGGCGCGTCGCGTCGCGCGCGCTGGCGTGCCGGCCTTCGATGCTGCGGCGCAGGCCGAGGGGCTTGCGGGCTACAACATCCACGATCGCCGCATCTCCGACGACGACATGACTCCGCCGGCCGACGAGGACGTCGTCGCGATCCGGCTGATCGAGCCGCTGGCGCGCAATGCGGCCGCGCTGGGCGTCAACGTGCGCTCGGTGGCCGGCTCGCGGGCAGCGCTGGCGCGCAGCACGGCCAGCGGCGAGGCGGCGGCCACGCCCGGCATCCAGCTGTCGCAGGCGGCCCATCGGACGATCGGCGTCGTCGTCTACCAGGCCCTGTTCGATGGCGCGCCGGCCACGGCGGCCGAGCGCGAGGCGGCGCTGCGCGGCGCCGTCTTCGCGACGCTGAGGCCCGACCTGCTGGTGCAGCGCGTGCTGCGCGGCGCACCCGCCTACCTGTCGATCTGCCTGATCGATACCGAACCGGGCACGCTGCGCCCGCGGCTGGCCGGCGACGAGGGCTGTGAGAAGCTCGACACGCGGGCGGTGCCGACGCGGCTGCGACGCCTGGCCTTCGGCGGCCGAGACTGGGAGATCCGCGTCCTCGCACCCAAGGGCATTCCGATCGACGACGGCCGCAGTTGGCCGTTCGCGCTGGTGGGCCTGGTGTCGACGGCGCTGCTGGGCGTGCTGCTGCTGATGATGACCGGACGCGCGCAGCGGATCGAGGAACTGGTGCTCGAACGCACCGACGAGCTGCGGCGCGAGGTGGCCGGCCACGCGGAGAGCGCGCAGGCGCTGGTCGCCAGCGAACGACGCTTCCGCAACATCTTCGAGCACGCGCCGGTGGGCATCGTCTTCACCAATCCCTACGGCGTCATCAAAGACACCAACCCGCATTTCCGCCGGCTCGTCGGCTACACCGAGGAGCATCTGCGCGGCCTGCGCAGCCAGGACATCACGCATCCGGACGATGGCCCCGAGGACCTGCGCCTAGCCCTGCAGCTGCTGAATGGCGAGGTCGAGCAATACCGCCGCCACAAGCGCTACGTCGATCGGCAGGGCCAGATCGTGCAGGTGCGCGTGACCGTCAGCGCGCTGCGCAAGCCCGATGGCAAGGTGCACCGGCTGGTGGGTGTCGTCGAGGACATCGCCGACCAGCTGAAGATGCAGGAACTGGCCCGCGCCGCCCAGGCCGCAGCGGCGGCCAACCAGGCAAAGACCGAATTCCTCTCGCGCATGAGCCACGAGCTGCGCACGCCGCTGAACGCGATGCTGGGCTTCACGCAGCTGATGGACATCGACGCCACCGACCCGCTGGCGCCGCGCCAGCGCGCACGCACGCAGCAGATCCAGCAGGCCGGCTGGCACCTGCTGGAGATGATCAACGACACGCTGGACCTGTCGCGCATCGAATCGGGTGCGCTGAAGCTGGAGCCAGCGCGGCTCGCCCTGCGGCAATTGCTGGACGACGCACTGTCACTGGTCGAGGCCGACGCGCGGGCGCGCAGCCTCGCGATCGGCCGCGACTTCGCGCCCGACGCGCTGTACGCGATGGGCGACGTCACCCGCGTGAAGCAGGTCCTGACCAACCTGCTCAGCAACGCCGTCAAATACAACGCCGAGGGCGGGCACATCACGATCCGCGGCCGGCGGGCCAGCGCCGGCTTCGTCGACATCGCCATTGAGGACGGCGGCGCGGGCCTGAGCGCCGAGCAGCTCGCCGGCCTGTTCCAGCCCTTCAACCGGCTCGGACGCGAGCATGGCGACACCACTGGCACCGGCATCGGCCTTGTCATCGCCAAGCGGCTCGCCGAGCTGATGGGCGGCAGCCTCAGCGCCGCCAGCACCGTCGGCAAGGGCTCCACCTTCACATTGAGGCTGCCGGCCGGCGACGCCGGCCCGAGCCGGTCCCTGTCCAGCGCAACGGCGCCGCAATCCGGCGAGGCCCCGCGCGCGCCGCAGATGACCGGCCGCCGCCGCATCGTCTACATCGAAGACAACGAGATGAACGCCGAGCTGATGCGCGGCGCGCTGGAGCAGCGGCCGCTGATCGACCTGCAGGTTTTCGAAACCGGCCTGGCCGGCCTGGAGGCCGTGCTGGCCGCACCGCCCGACCTCCTGCTGCTGGACATGCAGCTGCCCGACATCGACGGCCTCGACGTGCTGCGCCGCCTGCGCGCGCGCTGGCCGGCGCAGACACTGCCGGTGGTGGTGGTGTCGGCCAATGCGGTGCAGGCGCAGATCGATGCCAGCGCGGCTGCCGGGGCCCAGCACTACCTCACCAAGCCGCTGGACGTGCGCGCGCTGCTCGCGCTGCTGGACCAGCTGCTGGCAAGCCCGAAGGAAGCGTGACATGGCGCACGGAGGCGCGCCGGACCCCGCTCGAATTCGAAGTTAGGCCCTGCACAATCGTGGCCATCGCAGTCCGATCAACAGCCACCGCTGCCTTCACATGAGCTCCACCGAACTCGTCGCCCAGACCTCCGCTTCGTCGTCCCACGCGCTGCAGGTGCAGACCAGCCGCGTGCTGCCCGATGCCAACCAGTTCCTGACCTTCCGCGTCGGTGCCGAGGAATACGGCATGGACATCCTGCGCGTGCAGGAGATCCGCTCCTACGAACAGCCGACCCGCATCGCCAATGCACCGGAATTCGTCAAGGGCGTGGTCAACCTGCGCGGCGTGATCGTGCCGGTCGTCGACCTGCGGCTGCGCCTGGGCCAGAGCGGCGAGTACAACGAGTTCACCGTCGTCGTCGTGCTGAACGTGCTGGGCCGGGTCGTCGGCGTCGTCGTCGATTCGGTCTCCGACGTGCTGGAACTGAGCGCCGAGGAAATCAAGCCGCGGCCCGAGATCGCCGCCGCCATGGACTCGCGCTTCATCACCGGCCTGGGCAAGGTGGGCGAGCGGATGCTGATCCTGCTCGACATCGAAGGCATGGTCGCGAGCCCGGAGTTCGGACTCGTCAACTGATTTACGCGAGAACGAGGTTGTCGCGGTGGATCAACTCAGGTTCGGCCGCATAGCCGAGCACCTTCTCGAACTCGCCTGAGGCCTTGCGCGCAATCAAGCGTGCTTCGGCGCTCGAATAGTTCGTCAATCCACGCGCGATCTCGCGGCCCTGCGGATCGCGCACGGCGATCACGTCGCCGCGGTGGAATTCGCCCTGCACCTCGGTCACGCCGATCGGCAGCAGGCTTTTGCCCTCGCCCTGCACCTTGGCCGCCGCGCCGGCGTCGACACTGACCGCGCCGCGCAGCTGCAGGTGGCCCACCATCCACAGCTTGCGCGCCGCCAGCTTCGGCGTGCTGGCGCGCAGCGCCGTGCCGATGGCCTCGCCGCGCGCCAAGCGCAGCAGCACGTCCGGCTCGCGGCCCCAGGCGATCACCGTGCCTGCACCGCTGACGGCAGCGCGCTTGGCGGCGAGGATCTTCGTGATCATGCCGCCGCGGCCGAGGCTGGAACCAGCGCCGCCGGCCATCACCTCAAGCTCCGGCGTGCCGGCGACGGCATCGTGAATGAAGCGGGCGCTCGGGTCCTTGCGGGGGTCGGCCGAATACAGGCCCTTCTGGTCGGTCAGGATGACCAGCGCGTCGGCCTCGACCAGGTTCGCGACCAGCGCGCCCAGCGTGTCGTTGTCGCCGAACTTGATCTCGTCGTTGACGACCGTGTCGTTCTCGTTGATGACCGGCAGCACACGGTGCTGCAGCAGCGTCAACAGCGTCGAGCGCGCGTTCAGGTAGCGCTCGCGGTCGGCCAGGTCCGCATGGGTCAGCAGCACCTGGGCGCTGCCCATGCCCTGCTCACGCAGCTTGGTCTCGTACATCTGCGCCAGGCCCATCTGCCCGACGGCGGCAGCGGCCTGCAGCTCGTGCAATTCCTTCGGCCGCGTGGCCCAGCCCAGGCGCTTCATGCCCTCGGCAATCGCGCCGCTGGAGACCATCACGACCTCCCGCCCCTCGCCCGCCAGCGCCGCGAGCTGGCGGCACCAGTTGCCGATCGCCTCGGCATCGACGCCCTTGCCTTCGTTGGTGACGAGGCTGCTGCCTACTTTGACGACGATGCGGCGGGCGTCTTTGAGCATGGCGATGAACTTGAGGGTTAGGAGGAGGTTTCCGTTCCGTCGAAGCGGATGTCGGGCTCGACGACCTTGTGCTGCTCGGCGGCCACGTGGTCGTAGATCGCGTGGATCAGCGGCTGGCAGCCCTCGCGGGTCAGTGCCGAGATCTCGAACACCGGGCCCTTCCACTTGTAGCGCTTGACGAAGTCCTTGACGCGCGCGGCGCGCTCGTCCTCCGGCACCATATCGAGCTTGTTCAGCACGAGCCAGCGCGGTTTGTCATGCAAGGCTTCGTCGTACTTCTTCAGTTCGTTGACGATGGCCTTGGCTTCCTTGACCGGATCGACCTCAGGATCGAACGGCGCCAGGTCAACGACGTGCAGCAGCAGCCGCGTGCGTTGCAGATGGCGCAGGAACAGGTGGCCCAGACCGGCACCTTCGGAGGCGCCTTCGATCAAGCCCGGGATGTCGGCGACGACGAAGCTCTTCTCCGGTGCGACGCGCACGACACCCAGGTTCGGGTGCAGCGTGGTGAACGGGTAGTCGGCGATCTTCGGGCGCGCGTTGGACACGGCCGTGATCAAGGTGGACTTGCCGGCATTGGGCATGCCCAGCAGGCCCACGTCCGCCAGCACGCGCAGCTCGAGCTTGACCTTCTTGCCTTCACCCGGCCAGCCCGGCGTCTTCTGACGCGGCGCGCGGTTGGTGCTGGTCTTGAAGTGCAGGTTGCCGAAGCCGCCGTCGCCACCCTTGGCCAGCAGCACCTTCACGCCCGGCTCGATCAGCTCGGCGATCACGGACTCGGTTTCCAGGTCGGTGACGATGGTGCCGACCGGCATGCGCAGGACGATGTCGTCCGCGGCCGCGCCGAACTGGTCGGAACCGCGCCCGGCCTCGCCATTGCGGGCCTCGTGGCGGCGCGCGTAGCGATAGTCGATCAGCGTGTTCAGGTTGATGTCGGCCATCGCCCAGACGCTGCCGCCCCGGCCGCCGTCGCCGCCGTCCGGGCCGCCGAAGGGGATGAACTTCTCGCGGCGGAAGCTCGCGCAACCGGCGCCGCCGTTGCCGGCGACGATATCGATGGTGGCTTCGTCTACGAATTTCATTGTTGTGTGCCTTTCGAGGGAAGGAATCCTCGCAGCCTCAACAAAAACAAGGAAGCCCCGGCTGAGCGGGGCTTCTTCGATCATTCACCGGCGCGCGGCTGCGAGGCGGCCGCCGGTGATGGGCGTGATCCAGTGTTGGATCAGGCCGCCGTGACGAACACCGTCTGACGGTTGTTCTCGCCCTTGACGGCGAAGGACACTTGACCATCGATCAGCGCGAACAAGGTGTGATCCTTGCCCATGCCGACGTTCGTGCCAGCGTGGAACTTGGTGCCACGTTGACGGACGATGATCGAGCCGGCCGAGATGACCTGGCCGCCATAGACCTTCACACCGAGCATCTTCGGTTTGGAGTCGCGGCCGTTCCGTGTGGAACCGCCGCCCTTTTTCTGTGCCATGGATTAGCTCCTTGAAACTGTTGGCGTAGAGGAAGAGGGATTTGCTCAGCCGTTCACCGCGCTGATTTCCAGCTCGGTGAAGTTCTGGCGATGGCCCTGGCTCTTCTTGTAGTGCTTACGACGGCGCAGCTTGAAGATGCGCACTTTGTCGTGACGGCCGTGGGACACGACCTTTGCAGTAATGCTTGCGCCAGCAACCAAGGGAGTGCCAACCTTCAATTCGGCGCCGTTTCCGACGGCCAGAATTTGGTCGATCACGATCTCTTGGCCAACGTCCGCAGCAATCTGTTCTACCTTGATCTTCTCGCCAGCGGCAACTTTGTATTGCTTGCCACCGGTTTTTATGACCGCGTACATATCAGCCCTTTCAGTTGAAACATCTCCGCACCCAAAAGCGCAGAGCCCGCGAGTCTAGCACGGTGGGCGGGAAAACACCAAGCGCCGCCATGAACGACGGCCACGGCACCTCGGCGGGCGCTTTGCGAGGCGGCGCCCTCGGTCGGCCGGGGAGCGGTAACCGCGTGTTCCTATAATCAGCGTTTCGCCCCGCAAAGAGAGCCGAGTGTGCCCGTCGCGTCGCCTGCTTCCTCATCACCGTCGTCTTCCGATCCCGTCGCCGAGGCCCTCGCCGAACTGAACGCGCAGATGCGCGATGTCGACGCGGTCATCGCGCGCCGCTTGTCGTCCGACGTCGCGCTGATCAACCAGATCTCCGCCTACATCGTCCACGCTGGCGGCAAGCGGATGCGGCCCAAGCTCGTGCTGCTGTTCGCCAACGCACTGGGCTGTGACGATGCGAACCGCTTCGAATTGGCCGCCACCGTCGAGTTCATCCACACGGCGACCCTGCTGCACGACGACGTCGTCGACGAATCGGAGCTGCGCCGCGGCAAGCAGACCGCCAATGCCTTGTTCGGCAACGCGGCCAGCGTGCTGGTCGGCGATTTCCTGTATTCGCGCGCCTTCCAGATGATGGTGTCGGTGAACCGCATGCGGGTGCTCGAAGTCCTGGCCGACGCGACGAACGTGATCGCCGAGGGCGAGGTCCTGCAGCTGATGAACATGCACGACCCGGACATCAACGTCGACAGCTATCTGCGCGTGATCCGCTACAAGACCGCCAAGCTGTTCGAAGCGAGTGCGCGGCTGGGTGCAGTGCTCGCCGATGCCGGCCCCGAACTCGAGGAAGCCTGCGCCGCCTACGGCCGCCACCTGGGCACGGCCTTCCAGCTGATCGACGACGTGCTCGACTACGAGAGCGACACGCAGACCTTGGGCAAGAACATCGGCGACGACCTGCGCGAAGGCAAGGCCACCTTGCCGCTGCTGATCTCGATGGAACGCGGCACGCAAGAGCAACGCGCGCTGATCCGCCATGCCATCGAACATGGCGAGCAGGAGAAGCTTGCCGACATCGTCACAATCGTTCGCAGCACCGGCGCCCTGGAAGCCACCCGCGAGGCCGCACGCATCGAAGCACAAGCGGCGCAGGACTGCCTGATTCAACTTCCTGCTTCCAAGTGGAAAAAATCTCTGCTAGAATTTGCGGCTCAGTCGGTTGAGAGATCTTTCTAAAAGACTTCTTGATTTGACGGAGCAGAGTGCATCAAGACCAGGCCGCAATCTGGATTGAAAGACACACATCGGGGTGTAGCTTAGCCTGGTAGAGCGCTACGTTCGGGACGTAGAGGCCGGAGGTTCGAATCCTCTCACCCCGACCAGAATTACCTTGGATGCCAAGGACTTGCAGAGGCCGCGGAAACGCGGCCTTTGTCATTTCTAGCTGATCTTCACCGCAGGGTTCGTGCGATGGCGTGTCGCTACGGCGCCCAACACCAGCAGACCGGCGGCCAGCATCGCGGCTGGCGAGGCCTCGGGAACCGGGGCGGCAAAGCTGGTCATGATCGCCTGGCCCGGTGTGTTCTCGAAGGCGAATGCGTTCAGCGTGATCGTGTAGTCGGCATTGACCGTGATGTCGGCAAAGCCGTAGTAGATGTCGCTGCTCGAGGCGCCGGCCGGGTTGCGCAGCGTGAGGCCGAGGAAGCCGCGACCCACGTCCCAGTTGCCGAAGCTCGGGCCGAGGTCCGGATAGCCGGCGCCCGGGCTCTGGTAGCCGCTGGCGGGGCCGATCGATTGACCCACGCCGAACAGCGCCGGATTCAGGTTGGACGCCGACTGGTAGATCACGCCGTTGCCCCGCGAGAACAGGCCCTGCACATAGACCTCTGCCTCGGCGCTGCCGCTGGAGGTGTCGGTCAGCAGGAAGAACTTGCCGTCTTCGTAGAGGTTGTCCGGGAAGAAATAGCCACGCTCCTCGGCGTAACCCGTCAATGGGTTGAACCAGACGCCCGTGCCGTCGCAGCAACCGCCACCGCTGTTGGGGCTGGTCGTCAGTGCGGTCGGCAGTTGCGTGTAGACCACGTTGGCCTGGGCCGCGCCCGAAGCAACGAGACCGGCGAGGCCGAGCGAGGCCGCGATCAAGGCAGCGGGATAGCGCGCAAACGGGACTGCGGACATGGACGACTCCTCATGGAACAAGTGGGAAAAGCCGACCCACTCTGCCGGCCACCACGGCCTTTGCATCCCCGGGGAAATGCTGGTTGCCCCGCGTTCTCGGGGGGTAGCCAGTAGTCTCGCTACGCCCCAGCTTGAGCACTACGCCCGCTTGCCGGCCCGCTCCACCCGCCCATCCGCGTGCCGCGCAAAGCGCTCGGGATCCGCACCGTGCACGGGCGCTTCATCGGGCCAAGGCCAGCCGCCGAAGCCGGTGCGGCGATAGTCGTCGAAGGTCTGGCGCAGTTCCTGTTCGGTGTTCATCACGAAGGGGCCGTACTGCGCGACCGGCTCGCCGATCGGGCGGCCCTGCAGCATCAGCAGCTCGATGACGTCACTGCCTCCATTGACGAGCGGCACCGCCGCGTCGCCGCGCAGCTCGATCGCCACGTGGCTGCCGATCACCTGGCCGGCGAGCTGCAGACCCTTGCCCTTGAAGAAGTAGAGCTGGCGGCGCGTCGAGTTGCCGCCGGCGGCCGCCGGCAACGTCCATGCCGCACCGGGCTGCAGCTTCAGCGTCCAGATCGCCAGATCTGCCTCGGCCTGCGATGCCCAGGAGTCCGGCGGTGGGGTCAGGCCTTGCGTGGCGTCGCCGATGCGGCCGGCGATGCAGGCGATCTCGACGCCGCTGTCCAGGTGGCGCGGGATCTGCTCGGCCCAGAACATCGTGAAATGCGGCGCCGCCATCTTGCTGCGGGCCGGAAGGTTCAGCCAGATCTGGAACAGCTCCAGCGGATTCGGTGCCTGCTCGTCGAGCAGCGGGAACATCTCGGCGTGGACGATGCCGCTGCCGGTCGTGAGCCACTGCGTATCGCCATCGCCGTAGCGCGCCGTGGCGCCCATCGAGTCGGCGTGATCGATGCGGCCCTTGCGCACGACGGTCACCGTCTCGAAGCCCCGGTGCGGGTGCGCCGGGAAGCCCGGCACCGTCTTGCCGTGGTACATGCGCCAGCCGTCCTTGCCGGCGAAGTCCTGGCCGATCTGCCGGCCCGCCAGCGAGGCTTGCGGGCCGAAGGCGCCGTTGCCGGCCGGATAAGCGTCGTCGTGATAGACGCAGAACAGGAAGGGATCGAGCGTCGGCCAGGGGAAGCCGAGCGGCTGGATGCCGACGATGGGCAACGGGTTTGAAGCGTTCATGGCAGCATTAGACCCTTTCAACATCTCGCCTGCCGCATGACCGCCGAAGCCCTCTCCCCCCAAGCGCTCGACCAGCTCTTCCGCACCGCCCGCACCTTCAACAAGTTCAGTGATCGCCCGGTCGACGAGGCCACGCTGCGCCAGTTGCACGAGCTCTGGAAATGGGGCCCGACGGCGATGAACAGCCAGCCGGCGCGCGTCGTGTTTGTGCAGAGCGCCGAGGCCAAGGAGAAGCTGAAGCCGACGCTGTCGGCCGGCAATGTGGACAAGACCATGGCCGCGCCGGTGACCGCGATCGTGGCCTACGACAGCCGTTTCTACGATCAGCTCGCCACGCAGTTCCCCGCGGCACCCGGCGCCGGTGCGCGCTTCGAGGCCGATCCGCAGGGCGCACTACAGAACGCGCTGCGCGGCAGCACCTTGCAGGGCGCCTACCTGATCCTCGCGGCACGCGCGCTGGGTCTCGATTGCGGGCCGATGGGCGGCTTCGACGCGTCCAAGCTCGACGCGGCCTTCTTCCCCGACGGCCAGTGGCGCTCCAACTTCCTCGTCAACATCGGCTGGGGCGACCCGAGCGGCAACCGCCCGCGCGGCCCGCGGCTGTCCTTCGAGGACGCAGTCAGGATCGTTTGAACGGAAAGGCGCAGAGCACCGCGTACTCGGCGCGCCGCGCGCCGGACAGCGGATCGTCGGCGTCGATGCGCGCGCTGGGGTGGCACATCAGCAGGTCGCCCGGCCGCGCGGCGGCCAGCCAGCCGCGCAGCAAGGCCGCATAGCGCATCGGCCCGCCGCGGAAATCGTAGACGCCCAGCAGGCGGCCGTTCTGCGGGTGGCCAGCCTCGCGCGCCAGCGCAGAGAGCCGTGCGGCGCCGAGACTGCCGATTAGGCGCGCCTTGAAGCCCGCACCCGGCGGCGGCCGCGTCGAGCGCAGGAGCGGCTTCGCCTCGCGATAGCGATAGGCCAGTTCGTCCAGCAGCGCCTCGCGGATCACCGGCAGTTGGTGCACATGCTGGTGGCCATCCACGAAGTCCGGCAGGCGACCCATCACCGCCTCGAAGGCATCGAGCTGCGCACGGACCTCGCGCCGCACGGCAGCCACATCGAGCAGGCCAAGGTAGCTGCTCACGATCAGTGGGCCGACGCCTCGCCGCAGGTCAGCGTCGAACGGGTGCTCGGTGAAATCCAGATGCAGGCCGACATCGATAGCCAGCCGCGACTCGCGCAGCCGCGCCGCGCCCTCGCGCCAGTGCGGCGCGCCGACCATGCAGCCGGTCGCGTCGATCACGCCCTGCTCGGCCAGGCGCAGCACGGCCTCGTTGATGCCAGGGTGCAGGCCGTAGTCGTCCACGCAGATGCAGAAGCTATGCTCGCGCCCGCCACCATGCCGCATCTCCACCACACCCACCGCCTCTGTCGTCCGATGGGCCGCATCGGCTGGTTCCTGCTCGTCGGCTGCGCCGCGGCGGCGGTGCATTGGAGCGTCGTCGTGTTGCTGGTCGAGCATGGTGGCTGGCGGCCGCTGGCGGCCAATGTCGCCGGCTGGCTGACGGCCTTCCTGGTCTCGTTCGGGGGCCATCACCGGCTGACCTTCCGCGCCCACGGCGCGCCGCTGCTGCGCACGATGCTGCGCTTCTTCGCGCTGTCGGCCGGCGGCTTCGCCGTCAACGAGGCGGTCTATGCCTTGTTGCTCGGTCTCGGACAGGGGGCGGGCTATCAATGGATCCTCGCGTGCGTGCTGGTCGGCGTGGCCAGCCTCACCTACTGGCTGAGCCGGCGCTGGGCGTTCCTGCGCAGTCCAGGGCCTTAGATTCGAGACGCCACAGCGTCGTGCCGCGCACAGTGGCCAGCGGCTCGGCAGCGGCGAGCTGCGGCCAGCGTTCGCGCTGCGCGGCCTCGCCCAGGACGAAGCTGACCGGTGCGCTACACAGGGCCGAGCCCAGGTCCGCGGCTTCGAGCAGCCGCGCGCTGGCCGCCGGCTCGAAACGGCTCGCATCGGCCAGCTCCTTGCGCCAGTTGTCGCTGGCCTGCACTTGGGGTGAAGACCAGTCGTCGACCACCGCCACCGGCGCCCGCAGCCGCGCGTAGAACGGCAGGTCGTAGGCGTACTGCTTCAGCATGATCAGCGGCTCGCCGTCCCGCGCATGGGCGTTCAGCACAGCCGCCAGATCGCGCGAGTTCTTCAGCGGATGCACCGCGAGCCCGACGACCAGGCCCACGCTGACCAGCGCCGACAAGCCAACACCCGCGCGCCACCAGCGCTGCGACAGCGCATCGAAACCCTCGGCCATCAGCAAGGCCAGCGGCGCCACGGCCGGCAGCACATAACCGACCAGCTTCGATTGCGGCAAGGAGAAAAAGACGACGATCACGCCGAACCAGACGAACATTAGCATCCGCACGTCGTCGCGCAGCACGTCAGGCCGCCGCAAGAGCGCAACGAATCCCGGCAGCGCCGGCAGGCTCGCCAGCGCCAGCACGGCCGGATAGAACCACACAGGCTGCACATTGTTGAAGCCGCCCTCGGCGAAGCGCTGGAAGTGCTGGACGACGAAGAAGTAGTGCAGGAAATCGGGGAAGCGCTGCTGCATCGCCACGAACCAGGGCGCCGCAATGGCGAGGAACACGAGCAGCCCGAGCGGCGAGAGCAGGCGCAGCAGCGTGCGCCAGCGCCCACCGATCAGCAACCACAGCACGATCACCGCACCCGGCAGCACGAAGCCGATCAAGCCCTTCGCCAGCACGCCCAGCGCGGCTGCGGCATAAGCCGCGAGCAGGCTGCGGCGCGCGGGCAGCGCCCGCTCGATGCGCAGCGCCGCGTCAGCCAGCAGCAGGGTCGTGGCGGTGATGCAGCCGGCCACCAGCATGTCCAGATTCGCGAACTGCGCGCCGATGTAGAACAGCGGCTGCACGGCCAGCAAGACGGCGGCGCGGCGCGCGAGCCGCTCGTCGCACCAGCGGCGCACGAAGGCATAGAGCGCGAAGCCGCCCAGTGTGGCGCCCAGCAGCGAGGCCGCCCGCCCCGCAAAGGCATGCAGGCCCAGCAACTCCATCGCACCGGCCGTGATCCAGTAGAACAGCGGCGGCTTGTGGAAGAAGGGCATGCCGTCCAGGGTCGGCGTCAACCAATCGCCGCTTCGCAGCATCTCCCAGGCCACGCCGACGTAGCGTCCCTCATCGGGCAAGGCCAGCAGGCGCAGGCCGGCCGTCGCGGCGAGCCAAAGCAACAGGGCCGTGGCGGCGATCAATAGATCCCGAGCTTTCATGTCAAACCGCGTCCCATCAGCTTCTTGACGATGTAGAGCGGTCGTGCCTTCACCTCCTCGAAGATGCGGCCGATGTATTCGCCCAGCACGCCGATCGACACGAGTTGGATGCCTGAGAACAGCATCAGGCCGACAACGATCGTCGTCCAGCCGCTGACGACGTGGCCGTACAGCAGGTACACCAGCGTCAAATAGGCGCCGTAGAGGAAGGCGCACAGCGCCAGCAAGCCGCCCACCGCGCTGACCGCGCGCAGCGGCCAGGTGGTGAAGGCCGTGAGCCCGTCGAGCGCCAGGCCGACCAGGCGCAGCGGCCGGTAGCTGCTGGCGCCGTGCGCGCGCTCGGCCGGCAGATAAGGCACGGCCACGGCATCGAAGCCGACCCAGGCGTACAGGCCCTTCATGAAGCGGTTGCGCTCGGGCAGCGCCAGCAACGACTGCACGACGGCGCGATCGATCAGCCGGAAGTCGCCGGCATCCGGCGGCACCTCGAAGCGGTCGCCCAGGTTCAGCAGCCGGTAGAACCAGCGCGAGCCCCACTGCTTGAAGGCGCTCTCGTCCTGGCGGTTCGCGCGCACGGCATAGGCGACGTCGGCGCCGGCCAGCCAGTAGCGGACGAAGCTCGGGATCAGCGCGGGCGGGTGCTGCAGGTCGGCGTCCATCATCACGACGACCTCGCCGCCACTGGCTTCCAGGCCGGCGGTCAACGCCGCCTCCTTGCCGAAGTTGCGCGACAGGCGCAGCACGACGATGCCGGGGCGGGTCGACCATTCGTCGAACAGCGCGGCGCTGGCATCGGTGCTGCCGTCGTCCACGAGGACGATCTCCCAGCCGCTGCTGCACTCGGCCAGCTGCGCCGTCAGTTGCGGCAGCAGCAGCGCGAGGTTGGCGACCTCATTGCGGCAAGGCACGACGCAGGACAGCGTCGGCAAGCGTGGCCGCGGCGTGCGGCCCGCCGGCATCACGCCGAGATCCAGCGGCGTGGCGGTGGTGTAGGAAGCGCCAGGCCCGCGCCGGCGCCAGGCGGTGGTGGGGGCAGGCAGGACACCTTCGGTGGCAAGGGCAGCCACGGCGGGTACATCGGTCATGGCAGGAACGCGGGAAAGCAAACGTCCACGCCAGTGTGGGCGGGCGAATCCTTCAAACGCCTGACGGGCTCGCCCCCACCGCGACCGGAAAACGCACGCTCACCCGCAGGCCGGGCAGCCCGTCGTCGGTGGGCCGGGCCGCGTCGCTCAATGTGACAGTGGCGTGATGCCGCAGCGCCACCTCCTGCACAACCGCGAGGCCAAGGCCGCTGCCGCCCTGCGCGGCACCGGGCGCCTGATAGAAGCGCTCGAAGACCTTGTCGCGCTCGGCCGGCGGGATGCCCGGCCCCTCGTCCTCGACCTCCAGCGCGCTAGCGCCGTCGGCCAGCGTCGAGCAGCGCACCGTCACCCGCCCCTGCGGCGGGCTGTGGCGGATCGCGTTGTGGATCAGGTTGCCGAGAAGCTCGCGCAGCATCCAGACCGAGCCGTGCACCAGCACCGGCTGCGCGTCGTAGCCCAGGTCCACCTGCGAGGCCAGCGCGAAATCCAGCCAGCTCGATGCCGACTCCTCCAGCAGCTGTTGCAGGTCGACGGTGG
Source organism: Roseateles agri (assembly GCF_034043675.1). Taxonomy (NCBI): domain Bacteria; kingdom Pseudomonadati; phylum Pseudomonadota; class Betaproteobacteria; order Burkholderiales; family Sphaerotilaceae; genus Roseateles; species Roseateles agri. Next base: position 698,248 of record NZ_JAXCLA010000002.1, read on the forward strand.
CGAAGGTCTCGGCCTGAATCGCCTGCGGGCCGGAGCGCGCCAGCGCCAGCATCTGGCTGGTCGAGCGGCCGATGCGCTGCATCGCTTCGTGCAGCGCATCCAGCCGCGCCCGCTGCTGCGGCTCGGCCTCCTTGCGCGCCAGCTCGATCTGCGTCTGCATGCCGGCCAGCGGCGTGCGCAGCTGGTGGGCGGCGACTGACAGGAAAGCCTGCTGCGACTCGGCCGAGGCGCGCAGATTAGCCACCAGGGCATTGATCGAGCGCACCAGCGGCAGCAGTTCGCCGGCCAGGCCGTCGTCGGCCAGCGGGCTCAGGTCGTCGGGCGCGCGTGCCGCGACGACGCCGCGCAGCCGGTCCAGCGGCCGCATGCCCCAGCGCACGCCGAGATAGACGAGGCCCAGCGCAAGCACGACGAGGGCGAGGTCCGGCGTCACCGTGTCGATAAGCACGACGCGCGCCTGCGCATCGCGGCGGCGGGTCGTCTCGGCGACGACCACGGTCAGCGGCCCCCGCGGCGACTGGTGCGGAAAGGTGGCCACGCGCAGGGTCTCGCGGTCATGGCCGTGGTCGGCAAAGGTGCTCCGCTCCGCCCGGTCGGCCGCAGGATCCACGAGCTGCGCCAGCGCCGGGTCGCCGGCAATCACCGAGCTGCCTTCGCCAAGGATCAGGAAGTGCAGCCGGTCGCGGCCGTCGGTGAGCTGCATCGCGGCCATCGTGCGGTCCAGGTGGGGCACCAGGCCGTCATCGTCGGCATCCATGTCCATCCGCGTGGCCAGTGCGATGCAGATGCGCTCCAGCGCCAGGTCCTGGCTGTCCGTGGCCCGGTCGAGCGCACTGTAGTAGTCGTAGAACGAGCTCGCCAGCAGCACCGCCACCAGCGGCCAGCCGACCGTGCGCAGCAGCCGCCCGCGCAGCGTGGGGCGCCGGGTCTTCTTCGTCGCCATCTTCATGCGTCGATGCGGTAGCCGATGCCGCGCACCGTGCGGATGACGAGGCCGCCATCGCCCAGCTTGGCGCGCAGCCGCGAGACGTAGATCTCGACCGCGTTGTCGGTCACCTCCTTGTCCCAGCGGCTCAGCGAATCGGCGAGGCGGCGCTTGGCGACGACCTTGGGTGCGGCCAGCGCCAGCGCCTGCAGCAGATCCCATTCGCGGCCGGTCAGTGGTAGCGGCTCGCCGGCCAGCCAGGCTTCGTGCGTGGACAGGTCCAGCTTCAGCGGGCCCACGGCAAGCAGCGAGCTGGCGACCGACTGGCTGCGCCGGATCAGCGCCTGCACGCGCGCCAGCAGTTCGGGCAGCAGGAAGGGCTTGATCATGTAGTCGTCGGCGCCGTCGTTCAGGCCGCTGACGCGGTCGGACAGGCCGTCACGCGCGGTGAGGACGAGGATGGGCAGCTTGTTGCCGGCAGCACGCAGGCGGCGCACCAAGGTCAGGCCGTCCATGCCGGGCAGGCCCAGGTCGACGATGGCCAGGTCGTGCATGCCGTGGGCCAGCGCGTCGGGCGCCGGCTCGGCGGCGGCGAGGTGGTCCATCTCGTAGCCGGCCTGGCCCAGCGCGTCGCGCAGGCCGGCCGAAAGCAGGGGGTCGTCCTCGACCAGCAGGATGCGCATAGGGAAAACCTTAGGAAGAGCGCGATGCTAACAAGTCATCTTTGCACGGAGCGCGTAACCTCCAAACACATCGGATCCGCCCTTCCGGTTTACAGTGCGAGACAACTACGGCGGCGCGCAATTGCCGGGCGCCGTCGGACCAACAGGAACAGCAGCACCATCGTGGAAACCACCCTCGCCGAGCCGCCCCAGTCTGCCCTTTCCGGGGTCGCGCGCATGTTGGTGGCCGCCGGCAAGCTGCAGTCTCGCGCCGCCGAAGACCTGGTCAAGCAGGCGCGCGAAAAGAAGGTCAGTTTCGTCAATGCGGTGATCGCCGCCAGCGCGGTCTCGCCGGTCGACCTGGCGCACACGCTGTCCACCGCGCTGTCGCTGCCGCTGCTGGACCTGGGCGCGATGGATCCGCAGCGCATGCCGCAGAACATCATCGACAGCAAGCTGGCGCAGCAGTACCAGATCGTCGTGCTCGGCAGGCGCGGCAGCCGCCTCTTCATCGGCGGCGCGGATCCGACCGACCAGGAGGTCGTCGAGCGGATCAAGTTCGCCACGCAGCTGTCGCCCGAGTGGGTGATCGTCGAGCACGACAAGCTCTCCAAGTTCCTGCAGGGCAGCGGCACCAGCGCCACCGAGACGCTGGAATCGATGGCCGGCGAGGACTTCGATTTCGACATCGCCGAGGACACGGCGCAGACGCAGCAGGAAGCGCAGGACATCGCGGACGTCGAGGACGCGCCGGTGGTGCGCTTCCTCCAGAAGATGCTGGTCGACGCGATCAATATGCGCGCGTCCGACCTGCACTTCGAGCCCTACGAGTTCCACTACCGCGTGCGCTTCCGCGTCGACGGCGAACTGCGCGAGATCACCCAGCCGCCGGTGGCGATCAAGGACAAGCTCAGCTCGCGGATCAAGGTGATCTCGCGGCTGGACATCGCCGAGCGCCGCGTGCCGCAGGACGGGCGGATGAAGCTGAAGTTCGGCTCCAAGAGCATCGACTTCCGCGTCTCCACGCTGCCAACGCTGTTCGGCGAGAAGATCGTGATCCGTATCCTGGACTCGTCCTCGGCCAAGCTCGGCATCGAAGCGCTGGGCTACGAGAAGATCGAGAAGGAACGGCTGATGCACGCGATCGCCCGGCCCTACGGCATGGTGCTCGTCACCGGCCCGACCGGCTCCGGCAAGACCGTGTCGCTATACACCTGCCTGAACATCCTGAACCAGCCGGGCGTCAACATCTCGACCGTCGAGGATCCCGCGGAAATCAACCTGCCGGGCATCAACCAGGTCAACGTCAACGACCGGGCGGGCATGAACTTCGCGGCTGCGCTGAAGTCCTTCCTGCGCCAGGATCCCGACATCATCATGGTCGGCGAGATCCGCGACCTGGAGACGGCCGACATCGCGATCAAGGCGGCGCAGACCGGCCACATGGTGATGTCCACCTTGCATACGAACGACGCGCCGAAGACGCTGACCCGCCTGCTGAACATGGGTGTGGCGCCGTTCAACATCGCGTCCAGCGTGATCCTGATCACCGCGCAGCGGCTGGTACGGCGGCTGTGCGAGAACTGCAAGCAGCCGGCCGACTACCCGCGCGAGGCACTGCTGCGTGCCGGCTTCGTCGAGGAAGAGCTGGACGGCAGCTGGAAGCCCTACCGCGCCGTCGGCTGCAACAACTGCAATAACGGCTATCGCGGCCGTGTCGGCGTGTACCAGGTGATGCCGGTCACCGAGTCGATCCAGCGCCTCATCCTGTCCGAGGGCACGGCAATCGACATCGCCGCCCAGGCCCGGGCCGATGGCGTGCGCGACCTGCGGCAGTTCGGGCTGGTGAAGGTGCGGGTCGGCGTGACGACGCTCGAGGAAGTGCTTTCGGCGACCAATGTCGACTGAACGAATGATTGATCGATCGATCGGGGAGATCTGAATGGCGACTGGCGCTCTGGCCAAGAACGTGAAGGACTTTGTCTACGAGTGGGAAGGCAAGGACCGCAACGGCAAGATCGTGCGGGGCGAGCTGCGGGCCGGTGGCGAGGCCATGGTCAGCGCCACGATGCGCCGCCAGGGCATCCTGGTCAGCAAGGTCAAGAAGCGTCGCACCAGCGGCGGCAAGTCGATCAAGCCCAAGGACCTGGCCGTGTTCACCCGCCAGCTCGCGACGATGATGCGCGCCGGCGTGCCGCTGCTGCAGTCCTTCGACATCGTCGCCCGCGGGAGCCCGAACCCGAAGCTCACCCGCCTGCTCAACGACATCCGCCAGGACGTCGAGACCGGTACGAGCCTCTCGTCCGCGTTCCGCAAGCACCCGCTGTACTTCGACGCGCTCTACTGCAACCTGGTCGAGGCTGGCGAGGCCGGCGGTATCCTGGAGCAACTGCTGGACCGCCTGGCGATCTACCAGGAAAAGACGGTTGCGCTGAAGAACAAGATCAAGTCGGCGCTGACCTACCCGGTGGCCGTGATGGTGGTCGCCTTCGTCGTCGTCGCGGTGATCATGATCTTCGTCGTGCCGGCCTTCAAGGACGTCTTCAAGTCCTTCGGCGCCGACCTGCCAGCGCCGACGCTGATGGTGATCGCGATGTCGGAGTTCTTCGTCTCCTACTGGTGGCTGATCTTCGGCGTGATCGGCGGCGGCATCTACTTCTTCCTGGAGAGCTGGAAGCGCTCCGAGAAGATGCAGAAGACGATGGACCGGCTGCTGTTGAAGATCCCCATCTTCGGCGACCTGCTCTACAAGTCCGCCGTCGCGCGCTGGACGCGCACCCTGGCGACGATGTTCGCCGCGGGCGTGCCGCTGGTGGAAGCGCTCGATTCCGTCGGCGGCGCCTCGGGCAATGCCGTCTTCGTCGAGGCCACCGAGAAGATCCAGCGCGACGTGTCGACCGGCTCCGCGCTGACGACCTCGATGCAGTCCACCGGCGTCTTCCCGACGATGGTGCTGCAGATGGCCTCGATCGGCGAGGAGTCCGGCTCGCTGGACCACATGCTCGGCAAAGCCGCCGAGTTCTTCGAGGACGAGGTGGACGAGGCGGTGAAGGCGTTGTCCAGCCTGATGGAGCCTTTCATCATCGTGATCCTGGGCACCATCATCGGCGGCATCGTCGTGTCGATGTACCTGCCTATCTTCAAACTCGGCCAAGTCGTCTGATCCTGCATGTCCGCTGAATATCAATGGTTGCTGAGCCCCTGGGCGCTCGGCGTGCTGGGCCTGTGCGTCGGCAGTTTCCTGAACGTGGTGATCCACCGGCTGCCGCTGATGATGCAGCGTGAGTGGCTCGGCGATGCGGCTGCGCAGCTGGCCGATGCCGAGGAACTGGCCGAGGCCACGCAGATGCCGAGGGGGGAGGCCGACAAGCTGGCGCTCACAGCCACGGCACTGTCCCAGCGGATCGAGAAGCTGCCCAAGCTGGGCATCGCCCTGCCCCGCTCGCGCTGCCCGAACTGCGGCCATCAGCTGGGTGCCGGGGAGAACCTGCCGGTGATCGGCTGGCTGCGGCTGGGCGGCAAGTGCGCGTCCTGCAAGAAGCCGATCTCCAAGCGCTACCCGCTCGTCGAGCTGGCCACAGGCATCGCGTTCGCCGCGCTGTCCTGGCGCTTCGGAGCGCAGCCGACGACGCTGCTCTGGTGCGGCTTCGTCGCCGCGCTGATCGCGCTGGCCGGCATCGACTGGGACACGACGCTGCTGCCAGATTCGCTGAACCAGCCGCTACTGTGGGCCGGCCTGCTCGCTTCGCTGCTGGGCTGGAGCGGCGTGCCGCTGGCCGCCTCGCTGATCGGCGCACTGGCTGGTTACTTGTCGCTGTGGTCGGTGTACTGGCTGTTCAAGCTCGCCACCGGCAAGGAAGGCATGGGCTACGGCGACTTCAAGCTGCTGGCGGCGCTGGGCGCCTGGCTGGGCTGGCAGATGGTGCTGCCGATCGTGCTGATGGCCTCGGTGATCGGTGCCGTCGTGGGCATCGCGATGAAGTTCAGCAGCAGCCTGCGCGAGGGCCGCTACGTGCCCTTCGGGCCCTTCCTGGCAGGCGGGGGCGTCGTGGTGCTGTTCGCCGGCCAGCCGATGGTGCTGGGCTGGCTCGGCTGGTAGACCGCGGATGCGGATGCGGATGCGGATCGGTCTGTCGGGCGGCATCGGCAGCGGCAAGAGCACCGTCGCCGGTTTCTGGCGCGAAGCCGGTGCCACCGTCATCGACACCGATGCGATCTCGCGCGGACTGACCGCCACCGGCGGTGCGGCCCTCCCGGCCATTGCGGCCGAATTCGGCCCGCAGCTGATCCGCGCGGACGGCGCGTTGGACCGCGACGCAATGCGCGCCCTGGTCTTCGCGGACGCCGGCGCGAAACAGCGACTCGAAGCAATCCTGCACCCGATGATCAGCGCCGAGACGCAGGCACAAGCCGCGGCGGCAACAACATCGGCCATCGTATTCGACGTGCCCCTGCTGGTCGAAGCCGGCCTGCGCTGGCGCCAGCGCGTCGAGCGCGTGCTCATCGTCGACTGCGCCGAGCAGACGCAACTCGCTCGCGTGATGCAGCGCCCCGGCTGGACGCGCGAGGCGGCCGAGGCGGTGATCCGCCAGCAGGCCCGCCGCGCGCAACGCCGCGCCTGTGCCGACGCCGTCATCGTCAACGACGAAGGACTCACGCTGGCCACCCTACGCTTGCAGGTCCTGGCTCTCGCGCAACGTTGGGGCTGTGGAACAATCGCGGGGATTGGTGCGAGCACGCACCGCTGACCGATTGGGATGCCGCCTTGGTCCTTTACGAGTACCCATTCAACGAGAGCATCCGCACGATGCTGCGCCTGGAGCATCTGTTCGACCGACTGGGTCAACTGATCGCCCGCGACACACCGCTGGACCATCACTTCGCGCTGGTGACGATCTTCGAGATCATGGACGTCTCCTCGCGCGCCGACCTGAAGGCCGATCTGCTGAAGGATCTGGAGCGACACAAGTCGCAGCTGATGGCCTTCCGCGGCAAACCCGGCGTGGCCGAGGCCGTGCTGGACGAAGTGATCGGCCGCATCGACCACGCCTTCAACGGCCTCAACAACGTGCAGGGCAAGGCCGGCGCGGCGCTGACCGGCAACGAGTGGCTGATGAGCATCCGCAGCCGCATCAGTATCCCGGGCGGCACCTGCGAGTTCGACCTGCCGGCCTACTACACCTGGCAGCAGCTGCTGCCGGTGCGCCGCCGCAATGACCTGGTGCAGTGGACGCAGACCTTGATGCCGATGGCCGAGGCGCTGCAGGTGTTGCTGAGCCTGCTGCGCGACTCCGGCGCGCCGCACAAGGTGGCGGCCACGAACGGCCAGTTCCAGCAGAGTCTGGCCGCCGGGCGGGTCTACCAGCTGCTGCGCATGCGCATCGACCCGAGCCTGGGCTTCATTCCGGAAATCAGCGGCCACCGGCTGATGATCTCGATCCGGCTGATGCGTCAGGACGAGGAAGGCCGGTTGAAGCTCAGCCAGCAGGACGTCGGCTTCGAGCTGACGCTGTGCGCATGAAGGCCAACGATTCCGCGGTGAAGCCGCGCATCGTCCGCTGCCCCACCTGCGGCGGCGACAGCGTGTTCGCGCCGAGCAATCTGTGGCGCCCGTTCTGCAGCGAGCGCTGTCGCCAGATCGACCTCGGCGCCTGGGCCAGCGAGAGCTATGCCGTCGAGGCGAAGCCGCCGAGCCCGGACGACGCCGACGAGCCGTTAAGCCACTAGGCGACCAGCGCCATCAGTTGCGGCCGCACGTCGGCCGCCGACTTGAACAGCAGCGCGTCCCAGCCGAGCGCCTTCGCAGCCTCGATGTTCTCGGGATGATCGTCGAGGAACACGCAGTCCTCGGCCTTCACGCCAAAGGTCGCGCAGGCCAGGTCGAAGATCTCCGCACCGGGCTTCACGTGGTTCACGCGGCCTGAGAAGATGCCCGCCTCGAACCAGTCGTGCAGCGGGAAGCTCGTCTCCAGGTGCGTGGCCATCGGCTTGGGCATGTTGGAGAGGAAGAACAGCCGGTGGCCGGCGGACTTCAGCTCCTCGATCAGCTTGACCGTCTCGGCCTGCAGTTCCAGTTCGGCCGGAATCGCGTCGACCACCGCCTGCACCTCCGCGCGCGGCCAGCCGGTGCGCGCGACGATGCGCTCGATCACCTCATCGGCTTCGGCCACGCCACGGTCGAAATCGCCCCAGGCGCCGCGGTAGTTCTCGAAGAACTCCAGCGCCACGGCGCGGCCCTGCTCCTCGTCGGCCGCGCGATGCGGCCAGATGCGGGTCATGAAGCTCGGCGGATGCCAGCGGAACAGCACGCCGCCGAAGTCGAAGACGATGTTTTTCTTTTTGGTCATGCGCGAAGGTGCTTGAGCAGGCCGGCGGTCGAACCGTCCAGGCCGGTGGAATCGCCGGAGGCTAGGCGCGGCAGCAGGCTGTTGCACAGCGCCTTGCCGAGCTCGACACCCCATTGGTCGAAGCTGTTGATGCCCCACAGTGCGCCGGTGGTGAACACGCGGTGCTCGTACAGCGCGATCAGCGCGCCGAGCGAGCTGGGCGTCAAGCGCTCCAGCACCAGCGTCGTGCTGGGCCGGTTGCCGGGGAAGCTGCGGTGGCGGGCGATCGTTTCGGCATCGAGTTCCTGCGAGGCAGTCGGCGCCTTCTCGGCCAGTGCCTCGTCGAAGCGCTTGCCCTGCATCAGCGCCTGCGACTGCGCGAGGCAGTTGGCAAGCAGCTTCTGGTGCTGGTCAGCCAGGCGCTCGGCCAGCTCGCCCTTCACGTGCGCGCCGAAGTTCGGCGTCTTCACTGCGATGAACTCGACCGGGATCACGTCGGTGCCCTGGTGCAGCATCTGGAAGTAGGCATGCTGGCCGTTCGTGCCGGCCTCACCCCAGACGACCGGGCTCGTGCCATAGGGCAAGGCCTGGCCCGCGCGATCCACGCCCTTGCCGTTGCTCTCCATCTCCAATTGCTGGAGGTAGGCCGGCAGGCGGCGCAGGGCCTGGTGATAGGGCGCGACGCTACGGCTGGTGAAGCCGTGGAAGTTGCGATACCAGACGTCGATCAGGCCCAGCAGCACCGGCAGGTTCTGCGCCAGCGGCGCCTGCGCGAAATGCTGGTCCATCGCATGCGCGCCAGCCAGCAGCGCGCGGAAGTTCTCGGAGCCCACGGCAATCGCGATCGGCAAACCGATCACCGACCACAGCGAGTAGCGCCCTCCCACCCAGTCCCAGAAGCCGAAGGTTGTCGTGATGCCGAAGGCGCCGGCCGCCTGCGTGTTGCTGCTGGTGGCGACGAAGTGCTTCGCCACATCGGTGCCACCGTTCGCCAGGAACCAACTCCGCGCGGCCAGCGCGTTGGCCAGCGTTTCCTGCGTCGTGAAGGTCTTGGAGGCGATGACGAACAAGGTCGTCGCCGGGTTTAGCGGTGCCAGCACCGGCGCGATGTCGTGGCCATCGACGTTGGAGACGAAGTGCAGCTTCAGGCCCGGCCGGCCGTAGGCCTGCAGCGCGATGACGACCATCGCCGGCCCGAGGTCGCTGCCGCCGATGCCGATGTGGACGACGTCGGTGAAGCCCTGCTGCGGCACGCTGTCCGCGAAGGCCAGCATGCTCGCCAGCGAGGCCTGCACCTCATCGGTGAACAGGCCCTGGCCCGCCGGGGCGCGCAGTGCCGTGTGCAGCACGGCGCGGCCCTCAGTCAGGTTGATGGGCTCGCCCTTGAGCATCGCATCGCGCTGCGCTTCCAGACCGCAGTCGCGCGCCAGTTGAAGTAGCAGCTCCAGCGTGGCGGCGTCGATGCGGTTCTTCGACAGGTCCGCAAAGACCTCGGGCGCCTGGAAGGACCATTCGGCGAAACGACCGGCGTCGGCCGCGAAGGCCTCGCGCAGGTCGAAGCTCTTGCCGGTCTGGGCGTAGTGCTGTTGCAGCAGGGACCAGGCCGGGCTCTGGTCGCAGCGCGATGCGATGGATGTCATTTGACGAGGCCCTCGATCATCTTGTCGAGCTTGCCGGAGTCGACGGCAAAGGCGCGGATGCCCTCGGCCAGCTTCTCGGTGGCCATCGCGTCCTGGTTGAGCGCGAAGCGGAAGCCCGCTTCGTCGAAGGAGACGCGCGGAATGTCCATGGCCTCGGCGGCCTTGGCATCCAGCGCCTGGGCCAGCGGCGCCTCGGAGCCCTGCAGCTGCGCCAGCAGCTCGGGGCTGATCGTCAGCAGGTCGCAGCCGGCCAGCGCCTGGATCTGGCCGATGTTGCGGAAGCTCGCGCCCATCACCTCGGTCTTGATGCCGTGCTTCTTGAAGTAGTTGTAGATCTGCGTGACCGACTTGACGCCCGGGTCGTTCAAGCCGGCTTGCGCCGCCTCGTCCCAGCCGGCACCGGCGCTCTTCTTGTACCAGTCGTAGATGCGGCCGACGAAGGGCGAGATCAGCTGGATGCCGTTGTCGCCGCAGGCCACCGCCTGGCAGAACGAGAACAGCAGGGTCAGGTTGGTGTGGATGCCGTCGCGCTCCAGCTCGGCGGCCGCCTGGATGCCTTCCCAGGTGGATGCCACCTTGATCAGCACGCGCTCGCGCGAGATGCCGGCGGCCTCGTACAGGCCGATGATGCGGCGGGCGCGGGCGATATTGGCGAGCTTGTCGAAGGACAGGCGCGCATCGACCTCGGTGGACACACGGCCCGGCACGACCTTCAGGATCTCCAGACCGAAACGCACCAGCACCTGATCGACGATCTCGTCGGTCGGCTTGCCCTTGTGCGCGGCCACCACTTCCTCCAGCAGGTGCGCGTAGTCGGGCGACTGCACGGCCTTCAGGATCAGCGAGGGATTGGTCGTCGCATCGCGCGGCGCGAACTGCGCGAGCTGCTTGAAGTTGCCCGTGTCGGCGACGACGGTCGTGAAGGACTTGAGCTGGTCGAGCTGGTTCATGAGTGGCGCTCCTGGGACTGATTCGGGTAAGCCGCAATTATCGTTTGCCAGGATCGGCCGATTGACCGAGCCAAGAAACTGGGGCATCATAATTCGCGTAACTTCGTTACATCAAGCTCTTCCTTCCCGGATTCCAGACATGTCATTCGATCTCGTTTTCTTCGGCGGCACCGGCGATCTGACCTGGCGCAAGCTGATGCCCGCGCTGTTCCAGGCCTTCCGCCACGGTAAGCTGCCCGAAGGCGGCCGCATCCTCGCCGTCGCCCGCGACGAGATGCCGGACGAGCGCTACCGCGAGTGGCTGAAGGAACGCTTCCGTGAGGTCGACGGCTCCAAGCGCCCGACCGACGAGGAATTCGAGAAGTTCGGCGCGTTGCTGCACTACCGCCGCATGGATCTCTCGCAGCCGGAGCACTATCAGAAGCTGAAGGACTGGCTGGAAGAGCGCAACGCCGACACGGCCGTGCTCTACCTCGCCACGAGCCCGCACCTGTTCACGCAGATCTGCGAACAGCTCGGTGCCGCCGGGCTGAACACGCCCAAGATCCGCATCGTGCTGGAAAAACCGCTGGGCCAGGACCTGGCCAGCGCGCAGCAGATCAACAAGGTCGTGCGCTCGGTGTTCCACGAGAGCCAGGCCTTCCGTATCGACCACTACCTCGGCAAGCCTTCGGTGCAGAACCTGATGGCGCTGCGCTTCGGCAACGCGCTGTTCGAGCCGCTGTGGCGCCGCGAGAGCATCGCCAACATCCAGATCACCCTGGCCGAGAGCCTGGGCGTCGGCACGCGCGGCCCCTTCTACGACCAGACCGGCGCGCTGCGCGACATGATCCAGAACCATGCGCTGCAGTTGCTGACGATGATCGCGATGGAGCCGCCGTCCACCAACGACGCCGACGCGATCCGCGACGAGAAGCTGAAGGTGCTGCGCTCGCTGAAGCCCTTCACCGCGGAGAGCGTGGCCCGCGACGTGGTGCGCGGCCAGTACCGCGCCGGCAACGTCGATGGCAAGGCCGTCGTCGGCTACCTGGACGAAGGCAAGATCCCCGCAGAGAGCGAGACCGAGACCTTCGTCGCGCTGCGCACCGAGGTGCAGAACTGGCGCTGGGCCGGCGTGCCCTTCTATCTGCGTACCGGCAAGCGCCTGGCCGCGCGCGACGCGCAGATCGTCGTCAATTTCCGCGAGGTGCCGCACCCGATCTTCCACGGCGCGAACCAGGCGAACCGGCTGATCATCAAGCTGCAGCCGGAAGACGGGCTGGAGCTGCAGTTGCTGGCGAGCAAGGGCAGCGCCAACGGCGAGGCGCTGACGCCGGTGTCGCTGGACCTGGACTTCGACAAGGCCTTCGCAAGTAACCGCGTGGGTGCTTACGAGCGCCTGCTGCTGGACGCCATCGCCGGCCGCCTGAACCTGTTCGTGCGCAGCGACGAGCAGGAGCAGGCCTGGCGCTGGGTCGAGCCGATCCTCGACGCCTGGAAGGACGACGGCATCGGCCCGCGCCACTACAACGCCGGCTCCTGGGGCCCGGCGGCCGCGAGCGCGCTGGTGGCGCGTGACGGCTTCTCGTGGGCTGAAGAGGCATGAGCATTCTGGAACGGGTCAAGGCGGCTTTGCCGGCCCTTCCGCCGGCGGAGCAGCGCGTCGCCAAGCTGCTGCTGGTTGATGCCCGCGCCTTCGCCAGCCTGCCGGTCACCGAGCTGGCGGACCGGGCTCACGTCAGCAAGCCGACGGTCGTGCGCTTCTGCCGCAGCGTCGGCTACGACGGGCTGGCGGACTTCAAGCTGAAGCTGGCCGGCAGCGTCAACGAGGGCGTGCCCTTCGTGCATCGTGCGGTGGACGAGGACGACAAGCCGGCCGAACTGATCGTGAAGGTCGTGGACAACGCGGTCGCGGCACTGCTGCACTACCGCAACGACGCGGCCTCGCACGCCTTCGAGCGCGCGATCGCCGCGCTGGCCGAATCGGCGCGCAACCACCGGCGCATCGAGTTCTACGGTGTGGGCAATTCAGGCATCGTCGCGCAGGACGCGCAGCACAAGTTCTTCCGCCTGGGCATCAACACCTCAGCCAACAGCGACGGCCATGTGCAGCTGATGAGCGCCACGATGCTGGAGCCCGGCGATTGCGCGGTGATCATCAGCAATTCAGGCCGCAGCCGTGACCTTATCGACGCTGCCGAGATCGCCCGCAAGAAGGGCGCGACGACGATCATCATGACCGCCAGCGGCTCGCCGCTCGCGGCGCTGGGCCAGAGCCCGGGCCAGGTCCTGCTGGCCGTCGATCACCCGGAAGACTACGACCGCTACAGCCCGATGGTGTCACGTCTGCTGCACCTGATCGCGGTAGACGTGCTGACCACAGGCGTCGCGCTGCGGCTGGGTCAGAACCTGCGGCCGATGCTGCAGGAGATCAAGAAGAACCTGCGCAGCAAGCGCTACACGAGCTGAGCGGGAGCCGCCTCAGGCCATAGCAGTTCGGCCACGCCGTAGACCCGCGCCAGTTCGCGCAGCTTGGCGGGCACATCGTGCAGCACCAGCTGCACGCCTTCGGCCTTGCACAGGCGCGCAGCGCTCAGCAGCAGGGTCAAGGCCGCGGAATCGAAAGCCTGCAGCTCGGCCAGGCGGATCTCGACCTGCTGGCCGGCGGCGCTGCGCACCTGGGCGGCTTCGGCACGAAGGCCGGCCTCCAGGCGCTTCCACAAGGCCGGTGCGTCGTCCATGCGGACGGCGTCCGGCAGCTTCAGCATCGTCGTCGCCGACATCGATCAGGCAGCCTTCTTGGCCGGGGCGGCCAGCGCCTTCTTGTTCTTGTCGGCCAGCGCCTTGATCAGGCCGTCGATGCCGTTGGCGCCGATTTCCTGGGCGAAGCTGTTGCGGTACTGGTCTGCCAGCCAGATGCCCAGCACGGACACGTCGTAGATCTTCCAGCCGTCGGCCAGCTTCTCGAGACGGTAATCGAGCTGGATAGGGTCGCCGCTACCGCGGATCTCGGTCTTGACGACGACGTCGGTGGCATCGGCCGGCGCGCGCAGCGGCTTCAGCGCGACGGTCTGGTCCTTCACCTGCGTCAGCGCGCCGGCGTAGGTGCGCATCAGCAGGGTCTTGAACTCGTCCTGCAGCTGTTGCTGCTGCGCGGGCGTGGCCTGGCGCCAGAAGCGGCCGACGGCCGACGAGGTCATGTGCTGGAAGTTGACGTGCGGCATCACCTTGGTGTCGACCAAGGCGATGATCTTGCTGACGTCGCCACCCTGGATGGCCTTGTCGCTCTTCAGCGTTTCCAGGATATCGAGGGACAGCTGGCGGATCAGCTGATCCGGCGCCGTGACGTCGGCCGCGTGGGCGGAAACGCTCATCAGCGCACCGAGACCGACGGCCAGCAGGCCGCCGCAAAGGCTCTTGATCAGGCTACGTTTGTTCATCATGGTGTCCATTCATCATTGCTCATGGGACGGCAGCGCCATCGGGCATCCAACGTGCCAGCCGCACCGGCGGTTCACTGATCGGGGGCGGAAGCTGCAACAGAAGGTGAGCTTGCCGCTGCGGCGCTGGCCGGAGCACTGGCAGCAGCGCTCGCCGCCGGCGCGCTCTGCGACGCGGAAGCTGCCGAGCCGGGCGTCAGCACCTCGTAGTCATCGTCATCGGTGCTGAAGCTGCCGCGGCGCTGCAGGTAGGCATCGCGGATGAAGGTGTACTTGTCCAACGCGATGCCATCCAGCATCTCGCCGGCCTGCAGGTAGTTCGAACGGGTGTTGACCGTCTGCAGCAGGTAGATGCCAACCTTGTCGCGGCCATCGTCGAAGGCCAGCGCTGGCGAGGCGAGGCGGTCCCAGGGCAGCGCCAGCGAGTCGCGCACCGACGAGGGGCCGAAAAGCGGCCAGACGATGTAGGCCCCGGTGCCGAAGCCCCAGCGGCCGAAGGTCTGGCCGAGATCCTGGCTGTTGCGGTCGATGCCGGCCTCGGTGGCAATGTCGAGCACGCCGGCGAAGCCCAGGGTCGAGTTCACCGCGAAGCGGAAGCCCTGCTGGAGGGCCAGCGAGAAGCGCCCCTGTAGCACCAGGTTCACGGCCGACCAGGCGTCGCCGACGTTGTTGAAGAAGTTGCTGACGCCGGTACGCACCGGGTGTGGCACGACGTCCGCATAGACCGTCGCCACGGGCTTCAGCACGTGCTCGTCCAGGCCCTCGTTGAAGGAGAAGACCTTGCGGTTCCACGACTCCCAGGGGTCGAGCTTCTGGCCGGCACTCTGCTTGCCGGAGAAGGTCGCACACCCGCTCATGAATACGGCGACGCACAGCAGCAGCGCGAGGCTGCGCAGCGAACGGAGGCGATTCATCATCATGGCTTGCCTCCGGACGCAGCGGCCGGGGCCGGCGCGGCGGAGCCTGCATCGGCCGCCTTGCTCGACAGGAATTGGCTGATCAGGTTCTCCAGCACGACGGCCGACTGCGTCAGCTTGAACTTGTCGCCATCGGCGAGGTTCTTCTCGTCGGCACCCGGCTCCAGGCCGATGTATTGCTCGCCCAGCAGGCCCGAGGTCAGGATCTTGGCCATCGTGTCTTTCGGGAACGCGAAGTTCTTGTTCAGCGTCAGCACCGCCTTGGCCTGGTAGGCCTTGTCGTCGAAGGTGATGGACTCGACGCGGCCGACGACCACGCCGGCGCTCTTCACCGCAGCGTTGGACTTCAGCCCGCCGATATTGTCGAAATAGGCGGTGACCCGGTAGGTCGGGTCGAAATTCAGGCTCAGCAGGTTGCCGGCCTTCAGTGCCAGGAACAGCAGGGCCGCGGCGCCGAGCACCACGAACAGGCCGACCCAGGCGTCATATTTGGAGCTTTGTTGCACGCTCTTTACTCCCTCAAATCGAGAACATCATGGCGGTCAGGATGAAGTCCAGACCCAGTACCGCCAGAGAAGAAATCACCACCGTGCGCGTCGTCGCCTCCGAGACGCCTTCCGGTGTCGGCCGGCAGGTCCAGCCCTGCAGCAGCGCGACGAAAGTCACCGTCACGCCGAACACCAGGCTCTTGATGACGCCGTTGCCCACGTCGGCGAACACCGCCACGCCGCCCTGCATCTGCGACCAGAACGCACCAGCATCGATGCCCAGCAGCGGCACCGCCACCAGCCAGCCGCCGATGATGCCAACAGCCGAGAAAACCGCCGCCAGCAAGGGCATTGCGATCACGCCGGCCCAGAAGCGCGGCGACAGCACGCGGGTCAGCGGATCGACGGCCATCATCTCCATCGCCGTCAACTGCTCCCCCGCCTTCATCAGGCCGATCTCGGCCGTGAGCGAGGTGCCGGCGCGCCCGGCGAACAGCAGCGCCGTGACCACCGGCCCCAGTTCGCGCACCAGGCTCAGCGCGACCAGCAGGCCCACCGCCTCGGACGAGCCGTATCGCTGCAGCGTGTAATAGCCCTGCAGCGCCAGCACGAAGCCAACGAAAAGGCCCGAGACGCCGATGATCGACAGCGAGCGGTTGCCCACGAAGAAGATCTGCTCGCGCACCAGGCTGAAACGCAGCAGCGAAGTCAGCGAGCGGCTCAGAAGCTGGAAGAACAGGCGCGATCCACCGCCCACGTCGACCAGCTTCAGGCGCACCGCTGCGCCGATGGCAGCAAAGAAATTCATGCCGCCACCCCGAAATCCTCGCCCACCGGCAGCGCCGGCTGGTGGAAGCGCACCGGCCCGTCCGGCTCGGCACCGACGAACTGGCGCACCAGCGGATCGGTGCTGCGGCGCAGTTCGTCCGGCGTGCCCTGCGCGACGACGCGGCCATTGGCCACCATCGCCACCTGGTCGGCAATGCCGAAGGTCTCGTGCAGGTCGTGCGAAACGATGATGCTGGTCAGACCCAACGCATCGTTCAGGTTGCGGATCAGCCGCGCTGCCACGCCCAGCGAGATCGGGTCCAGGCCGGCGAAGGGCTCGTCGTACAGCACCAGGTCCGGATCCAGCGCGATCGCCCGCGCCAGCGCCACCCGCCGCGCCATGCCGCCAGACACCTCGGACGGCATCAGGTCGCGCGCACCGCGAAGACCCACGGCATTGAGCTTCATCAGCACGAGGTCACGAATCATCGCTTCCGGCAGCTTCGTGTGCTCGCGCAGCGGGAAGGCCACGTTCTCGAACACCGACAGGTCGGTGAACAGCGCGCCGAACTGGAACAGCACGCCCATGCGGCGCCGCACGGCGTAGAGTTGCTGCAGATTAAGCGGGGCGATGTCCTGGCCGTCGAACAAGACCTGGCCCTGGATCGGCCGGATCTGGCGGCCGAGCAACCGAAGAATCGTCGTCTTGCCGCCGCCGGAGGTGCCGATCAAGGCCAGCACCTGGCCGCGCTTCAGCGTGAGATTGACGCGTTCCAGGATCACCCGGTCGCCATAGCCAACGGTGACGTCGCGCAGTTCGATCAGGGGCGCCTCAACGGACGCAGATGACGGGGAAATTGCAGGCATGAGCCGAGCATCATAGGGGAAACACCGGGGCGGCGTTTAGCCAGCCTGTGAAGCACGCTCACCGAGGCAGGCCGCGTGATCTCGCTGTCGCGGCCGCATCGAAAACGACCTCCAACCGGATCCACGAACGCACCGGCTGCCCGGCGAGCAGGCCCGGGCTGAAGCGGGCGCGCAAGAACGCATCTTGCACGACAGCCTGCAAGCTTTGCGGCAGGCCTGGTCCGTCGATGCGCACACGCTGGACGGAACCGGCCTCGTCGATGAACAGCGACACCCGTTCCGCGAAATGGCCAGCCGGCGGCCCATCTTCGGGCCAAGGCAGGTCGATCGGTGAGAGCGCGCGCGGCGCCTGGTCGAGTTGCCGCCGCGGCAGGTAAAGGCTGTCATCACCCGGTAGCGGCAACGCCGATGGCAGGCTGTCGAGATCGGGCACAACCGGCATCGGCGCCGGCGCCAATTCCACACGCGCTAGGCGGCTGAGAACCGCCGAGTCGTCAGCCAGTATCAGAAGTGGTGCAACCGGATCTGCTTGTTGAATCTGCCGCGTACTCAGCGCGCGAGGCACCGCACCCGGCTCCGGCCCGCCCGGTCGAAGCGCCGTAGCGGCCGGAGCGCAAAGCAACACTGCGACGTGCAGTCCAACGGAGCCGAGTAGGCAGGTTCGCCAGGCCGGGCTCATAGCACCATCAATCAGTCAGCCAGTTCGCGCCAGGAGGTGCGATGGGCTTGCTTGCCGGGCTGAGCCGAAGGATCGATACCGATCGTTGCCGGAGTCGTGGCATCGGTCTTCGTGACGATGACGACGCCCATGCCGCTTTGCAATTGCACGGCGCTCAGGCCGGCCACCATCGTGCTCATTTCCGTTGCCGTACCCATGCCATTCTTGATGTTCAGCTTGTAGATCAAGGACGTGCCCTTGCCAGCATCGGTGCAATCGGTGGCAACTGCTGCGGGCTTGTTGGCGGCGGCCGTCAACACGTCGAAGGCAAGCAACATGTCCACATTGATGCGCTCGCCGGCGCTCACGAGATCGACATACCAACCATTGCTGCTGGACCAGTTCACGGGTGTCGAGGCATCGCCGACCACCCGTGGCGAGGTATCGCTCACTTTTTGCTTGACCAACTGCGCCGCGGAAGCACGGGCCTTGCCGATACCGGTGCTCGATAGGCTGTCCTTGATGGCGTAGATGCTCTGCTGCCCGGTCGAAGTCACGTCGCTCTTACCGAGGTACCTGCCGGTGCCGACATAGACAACCGGCACGCTAACGCCATCGGAATCGACCTGGGCCAGCATCGGCATCGTCGTGATCGGCTGTGGCGCATCGCTACTGTCCGCAAGTTGCGCAATTGCCAGCGCGGCATTCTTGGGCTCCTGGTTGCCGTCAATGTCAAAGCGCCAGATGTTGCCCAGCAAGTCACCTGCGTAGAAACGCTGAGCGAGGTTCTCGGTGTCCGAATCGACCCAGACATTCAGCTTGCCGAGGCCGCTGGAACTACCGGCTGAGCCAACGCCGGTGTCGATCGTGCCGCTGGTACTGCCGAGCACCTTGGCGCCCGTCAACGCGTTCACCGCGAACAGGTGGCCGCCGCCGTCGGTGTTGTTGTAACCCGAGGTGAAGGCAACGATCCAGGTACCGTCCTTGCGCTTGGTAATGATCGGGTTGCCGAAGCTGTAACCAAGTCTCTGTGCGTCGGTGAATTCCCACAGCGCGATCGGAGCGGTGGGGTCGGTGATGTCCAGTGCGTAGTAGCCCTTGCCACCAGCGTTCAGACCACCGACGAGGATCGTGCGCCATTTGCCCAACGTGGCATCGTAGACGTCACCGACGGCCGGCGTGGCATCGACGAAATACTGGTGCTTGGATGCATAAAAGGTGTCCGCGAGCTGATACACATAAGGCATCACCAGGCGCGGCATATAGGCCCAACGCTCCTTGCCCGAGTCGGCGGTGGCGATGGCATTGCCGTCACCATCCTTGGACATCTCGGCATTGAAGGCATGCAGCATGCCGTCGTTGGCGCCGACGTAGACGGTCGCCTTGCGGCTGGCTTGCTGGGTCTTGAAAGTCGTGTAGTTGTTCTCGGTGTAGTTCATCGATGGCTTGCCCACATACACAGGAGAGGAATTGACGATGTCGCCGAGCACGCTCTTGCGCGCACGGTACTGCGTCAACGTCTGCCCGCGGAGAAAGCTCACCATATTGGCACCCGAGTTGACTGCCGCGTCGTTGGTGGCATTGCCGGTGCACTGGGTCAGACTGGCAGCCTTGCTGCATGCGTTATCGAAGAAGGCTCGCTCGTCGGTCGTCATAGCCGACGTGCTGTAAACCAAGGGCTGCAAGCTACCGGTGAAGCTGTCTGAGACGCCAGAAGGCCGGAAATAGTAGATCGTCCGGACGGTGTCACTGGTGAGCAGCGCCGATGCCGACCAGATGGCCAAGTCCACCGGATTGCCCTTGTCGTCCAGCTTGCTGGTCACGACCGCACCAGTGTTGACGTCCATGGTCGTGTAGGCCTTGAGGTCGCCAGTCCAGTCCTGCGACTTGAATTGGGCGATGAAAACCCCGTTGTCGCCCTTCACCGGTTGCAACGTACTGGTCGCCGCAGCTGACGCCGATCCAATAACGCCGGTGATCGTGCTCAACGTGCCGGCAAGGCTCGAGGCCAGGCTGTTCGGGTCGTTGGCGCTGAAATAACGGCCGCGCCCATTGACCGCCGCGTGCCAGAGGTCGTCGATGTTGACGGCGCCGGCGTCGCTGCTGGGCACCGGCCAGTTGGCCGAACCGTTCTTCACGTTGGCGTAGTCGCCAACCGTCTGCGACTGGTAGTTCGGGTCGTAGAGCATCGTGCCGCTGTTGCCGAGGCTCAGCGTGTACGTGCTCATGTGCAGCTCCTTTTTCGTGTCCTCGTCGAAACCAACCACTGGCTGGCTGGCATCGCAGACGGACTTCTTCAGCGCACCCTGGCAATTTCCGAGGTCGTCGCTGCGCAGCGTGGTCATGTAGTAGTACATCGCCACATCCGCCAGCGAGTTGGTCGAACCGCCGGTGCTGGTGTTGACCGTTGTCGGACCACTGACAGCAACCTGCGTTTGTACCGGGTCAGTGGTCACCGTATAAGGGGTGCCACTGGTCGTCGTCGTGGCCGGGCTGGTGGCGACCGGAGACGAGTAAGTGGTCGTCGTGGTGCCAGCCGGATCCGAGGTAACGGCCGAGGTGGCGCCGGAGGCCTTGGCCGTGGCCGTGGTCACGCAGCTCAGCACGGCGGCGGTGCCGTCGCTGGCCCAGGAACTACTGCTGGAGGACGTAGATGGTGTGCCGACGACCGTGCTCGGGTTGGTCCTCGGTCCGTCCGGATACGGTGCAGAGCCCGTGGTCGCGGAGTCGGTGGTCGAGCTGTTGCTTGTCGTGCCCTGCACCGTCTTGTCTGACTGCTGGATGCCGTTCCAGAGGATCAAGGTCTCGGTATACGGCGTAGTCGACTTGTAATGCGTCGTCTGCGTGACTGGAGCGATCGTTGTGTCCGTGTAGGTCGTGGTCTTCGTCGTCGTCGTGGACGTGAGCGTGCTGATCTGCCCCTGGCTGGACTGCTGCGCCTGGTTCGCCGCGCAGCCGACTGGCGAGTAGAAGCTCGTGCCGTTGCCAGTGATCGAGCTCGGCCGGCTCGTCACCGTGATCGTGTACTGGGTCGTGGAACTGCCCACCTTCGTGATCGGGTAGCTGCCGTTCAGGCTAGACGGGGTCATGCCCGACAGGGTCACCGAATTGCCGGTCGCCATGCCATGCGCGGAACTCGTCGTGATCGTGATCTTGCAGGGATTGGCGCCAACTGCACAATTGGCGACGGTCGAATTGCTGATCGGAGCGTAGTAAGTGCCCGCAGCCGCGTAGAGCACTCGATGCTGGACGGTCGGCGTCTTGTCTGTCTGCGTCACCACCGAGCCAGAGGTCGAGGTGCGCGGCGTGACCTTGGTGCTGTCGTAGGTCGAGACGATGTTCCACTTGGTCGCCGTTGTCGCCACCGACACGTTGCCGTCGTACTGCGGTCGCGTCGTACCCGGGCCATCCTGCTGGCCGACGTAGGTCGTGTTGTCCAGCCCGTAGGGTCCGTAGTTCAGCGCAGCACCCTTGCCGGTCACTTCGACCGGCGTGTTCCAGTAGCCGTCGGTCGACAGGATCGTGAAGTTCTTCTGGCAGGAGTACTGAACCGGGTCGTAGGTCTGCGAGTCCGCCTTCATCGCATAGTAGCGGCCGACCTTGGACAACGCGCCGCGAAGCGGCGTGGAGCCGGTCGGCGAGGCCGACATCAGCTTGGAGTAAAAGCTGGTCTTCTGTGTGCTGTCGAAATCGGAGACGTTAAGGAAGCCGGAGGACGTGACCGTACTGTCGTTGATGGTAGTGAAGCCGATGCGGTAGTCGCTGTTCATCGGCGAAAAGGCCTGGCTCGCAGCGGTCTGCATCATCAGCATCCGCGTGCGATAGAACTTGTACCAGTTCGCGTAATTCTTCGCCTCGCTGGACGAGGGCGTCACAATGACCAGCGTGAACACATCGGCGCCCGGCGAAGAGCCGATCGTGCTGGCGCATTGCGTGTAGAACGTGGAGTTGGTGGTCAGCACATTGCCGGGATAGCGGTAGCTCATCGCCGTGCCGTCCGTCGGCGTCGCGTACTTGTAGTAGTACTGCAGCACCGGCGTGCCATCACCGACGGTGACGTTGTCCAGCTTGCCGGAGCCGACCGAAGCCAGCACGGTGATAGTGATCGCACCGGACGACGCATCCCACGTCTTCACGGTACCCATCATGTAGTTCTGGCTGGTAGACAAGCCGTTGAAGACTGTCACCACGCTGCCCACCGGATACCAGGCCGTGCGCATGTTGCTGACGTTCACTGTCAAGCTCAACGTGCCACTGCTGACGATGCTTAGATTGCTCTGCGTCGTCAGGCGCCGGTTGTAGGTGTTGGCGACCGGGTTCGCGCCGTTCAGGAAGGTCGTCGCGTTGTCGGCCTGCGAAGTGCCATCGGCATTCTTGGGCGTCGTGTACGTGATGGTCGGGTTGTAGGCCACGCCGTTGCACTGCGCCGTGCGGCGGCCGTACTGCACATTGCCATTGCTGCCGCTGGCCGGGACGGCGAAGTCGGCGTCGTCCGGCAGGTAGTCCCAGGACATCGAGCCAGAATCGTCAAGCACGAACATCACGTTCGGCTTGACCTGACTGGTAGACGTAGTGAACAGCGGTGCGGTAGCGATGTCGGTGTCTGCCAGCGCCAGCGGGCTGCCGCCTGCGAGCGCAGCAGTCAGGCCGAGCCAACCCATTGCGGGAAGCCAGCGGCTCCCGGTGGATCGCGAGTCAGATGTCTTTTTCATAAGATTCCCCTGAGACGCCAGTCAGAAATGCACCAAGGTTTCGGTGTAGGCCACGGTCCCGCGCGTTCCGACCGTACGGGTCAGGATGCGGTAGGCCGTGCCATTGGAATAGGTGATGAAGCGCCCGCCCGGCTGCAAAGCGCCGCGTTGACTGGAAGCTGTGGCCTGAGAGGTCACCGGCACGACACAACTGTTCTTGCTGTCGTTGGGGCCGGCACTCAGGCACAGACGTGTGATGACGTAGCTGACGGTCGTATCGCTGCTGATAGTCTGATCGACTGGCGTGAGGCAGACAACGCTGCGGCCGGAAGTGCCCGGCGCGGTGCAGCCAGTCGTACCCCAGTTAACCAGCGTGACGGTGCCGGTGCTGGTTGCCAGGCCACCGCCCGTCGGATCGATGTTGTCCGGCGCGGTGGCGTAGTAGCCCTTCAGCGGTAGATCGGCATCCAGGCCACCGTTGGCCGTGTTGTTCTGCAACCAGGTGATCGCTGTCTCCGTCGCCTGCGACGCCACGTAGACCGCGTCCTTCTTGAAACCAAGATTGCCAAGCACGAGAACGCCGGTATCCACCGATCGCACGAGGGCCACCGCGCCGAGCGTCAGCACAGCCAACGCACACAGCGCGAACAGCATGGAGGCACCGCGTTGATGGCTTGAGTTGGGCCGACGGTTCATCACGAATTCCAGATCTGGTTGCGCAAAGGCACGAGCAGCTCGAAGACCTTGTAGCGATAGTGCTTCCAGTTGCTGTCGCTATCGACCTTCAGCGGGATGCACTGGCTGGTGCCACAGGCGGTGACCCCGGTGGCCGCGGGAACGGTTAGGCCAGAGCCGACATCCCACTGCGGCAGCGTCGTCGTGACCTCATCCTTCTCGTACTGCGAACTGCGCGCCAGCACGACGACGCGTACCGCGCGCACCTGCCGCCACAGGGCACTGGTGGTCGGCGTGACCGCGTCGTAGGTGTCTATCACGCCGCTGCCAGTCGTGTCCTTGCCGTACAGCGCCTTCATGATCACCACGTTCGACTGCAGATCCTGCGTTGTCGCCGTTTGCGTGGCCAGGCTGAAACTGGACTGGCGCAGGCGCTGATCGGCGGTGACGCTGTAGGTGAGGTCCACCAACGTGCCGAGATTGACCAGGTAGGACGTGGCATTGGCCGCCTTGGTCGGGAACTTGCTCGCGTTCCAGCTGTTGGCATCGCGCTTCACTGTATCGACCGCGGGAATCGAGGTCGCCTGGAAGCCCTCACAGGTTGTGTCCGGCGCGTTGTAGACCAGCGCCAGCAGGTCGCCCGCCGCCACGCCAAGCGCAGACTTGACCATAAAGGTCGTGTCCTGCGCAGAGGCCGTCTGGTTCGGGTCGTACAGCGGCGCCTTCACCGGCACCGACATCGCGAAGTTGCGCTTAGAACTGGACAAGATGCGCACCGTGTCGGAAGTGCCCACCGCGCCGGCCGTGATCAGAACCGGCGCCAGCACCGGCGGCGCGCCCGCAATCGCGGATCCGCCGGACTGGATCGTGAACGTGCAACCGGTCGTGGTCACGTCGGTCACGATGCCGTAGCCGGCCATCTTCAGCTGCCGCTCGATCGTATAGATGGCAAGGCCGCCGTTGATTTGCGCATCGGATCCGCTGGTCGTCGTGCGACGCTGGTTTTCCGCATTGATCAGGACTGTGGCGATAGCCAGCGTGATCAACAAGCCTATGGCCATGCCCACCATCAGCTCGATCAGCGTGAAACCGATACTCCTGCAGCGCGGCGTGCTCGTCTTCATCGTCTTGATCACGGCTGCCACACCATCGAGGTCTGGTAGTTATTGCGGTCGCCGCCTTGCGCCCACGATACCGTCACGTTGACCGCACCGCTCGTGCTGGCCGCTGCGACCACGGCTTGTCCCGAAGGCAATGTGGCTTGGACGCGGCGCAGCCAGTCGGCGCACCGCGCATAGTCGGCACACTTCCCGCTAGCGTACTTGTCCATATTGGCCAGTGTGTCGGTCTGGATCAGGCCGAAAAGTTCGGAGGCCAGATTGGATGCGTCGGCGCGGTAGTGGGCAGAGCCCTGGGCGCGCGTCATCGAGGCCTGCAGGCCGATCATGCCGAGGATGCCGAAGGTGAAGATCAGCATGCCCACAAGGGCCTCGATCAGAGCGATGCCACCCTGGTTCCTGGCGCGCTTGGCAAGCGTGGTCATGAGCTGTTCCTCCGCCTACAGATTGGGACAGACACGGGGGTCGTCGCTGGCGACCGCGGGGTCGCAGGTGCGGATCGCGCCGCCGGCCTGCACAACGACGCGCAGCGGGCGGGCGTTGCCGCTGGTCGGCGCGACGTTGATCACCTGGATCGGATTGCTGCCGTCGGCCACCACCTGCCCCAGTCCATTAAAGGTGACATGGTTGGCCGAGTTGTTGCCCGAAGACACGCCGCTGACGCTGAGAATGCTGCTGACCTCGAGTGCCTGTGAGCGGGAGGACAGTTGCAGATCATCGGTCATTGAGGGCTTGGTGTCGCACTTGCCGGCAGGATTCCCTACGCTGACGACCCAGGCCGCGGAGCTGCTGGAGACCGCGCAGTTGGCGCCGGGCACGTTCGAGTTGGCGTCGACCACCATCCAGAAGGTGACGTTGGTGTTGCGGCGCAGCGATTCCATGCGCGCTCGCTCGATGCCACCACGCATCGATTCCGCCGCATTGCGCAGCTTCAGGTTCTGCAGCCATTCAGCGACATAGGGCACCAATTGCGTCAGCACGAGGCCCATCACGATGAGGGCGACCATCACCTCAATGAGATTCACGCCACGCTGACGCAAGCGAATCGGTGCAGAGGCCGCCGGCATCATCTTCAGCACTCATCCCCGCGGATCAGCCAGCAGCTCTTGCCGGTGACGGCAGCGCCCTTGAACATCGTCGTGGAGATCGAGTTCGGGAAGGCATTGAAGGTGTGGCCTGCGGCGCGGGTGCCGGTGTTGCCGGTCGCGGTGAGTTGGTAGCCGGAGGAGGTCAGCGAGCAACTGTAGGTGAAGGTCTTCGTGATGACCGGGAAAGTTGCCCAGCTCGGCGTCGCGCTGCCGCCCTTCGCGCAGTCCCCGCTGCCATAGTTCCGATTGTCTTGGAAGTACTGCTCCATCTTGATCCTGTAGTCCGACAACGCGGAGGTCGCCTCGGGGAGAGAACCCCGCCGGACGTAGTCGGTATAGGCCGGCAAGGCCACGGCCGCGAGGATGCCGATGATCGCCACAGTGATCAGCAGCTCGATCAAGGTGAAGCCGGCAGCAACGCGGCGCGATTGGGTGACCATGGTGTGGGTGTCAGTGGACATAGCGGGTTAGCTCGATGGGGCGAATTCTCTGCACATGGGCTGCAAGTCGGCGTGAACAACTGCACGCATTTCGGCTGGGATGCGACGAACGGAAGCCCGCTGTCGATCAATGGCACCTAGGCGCGGCGCTGATGTAACGGCCTGCAATCCCTAATGTTGCACCGACTCCGTGCAGACGGGAAATGAAAAAGCCACCCGAGGGTGGCTTTCTACCGACTTGGGGGCAGATCGCTCAGCGCGGCAGCTCGCTGACCCCCATCAGGAACTCATCCACCGCCCGCGCCGCCTGCCGGCCCTCGCGGATCGCCCAGACGACCAGCGACTGGCCGCGGCGCATGTCGCCGGCGGCGAAGACCTTTTCGACGTTGGTCGCGTAGCCGCCGGTGAAGTCGGTCGTGGCCTTGGCGTTGCCGCGGGCGTCCTTGCTCACGCCGAAGGCGTCGAGCACGGTGGCGATCGGGGCGGTGAAGCCCATGGCCAGGAAGACGAGATCGGCCTTCAGGGTCTGCTCGGTGCCCGGCACCTCGGTGAGCTTGCCGTCCTTGAACTCGACCTGGACAGTCTTCAGGCCCGTGAGCTTGCCCTTCTCGCCGACGAACTCCTTGGTGGAGATCGCGAACACGCGCTCGCAGCCCTCTTCGTGGCTGGACGAGGTGCGCAGCTTGATCGGCCAGTAGGGCCAGGTCATCGGGCGGTCTTCCTCTTCCGGCGGCCGCGGCATCACCTCGAACTGGGTGACGCTCTTGGCGCCGTGGCGGTTGCTGGTGCCGACGCAGTCGCTGCCGGTGTCCCCCCCGCCGATGACGATGACGTGCTTGCCGTCGGCGCGGATCTGGCCCTTGAGCTTGTCGCCGGCATTGACCTTGTTCTGCTGCGGCAGGAACTCCATCGCGAAGTGCACGCCCTGCAGCTCGCGGCCGGGCACCGGCAGGTCGCGAGAGTTCTCGGCGCCGCCGGTCAACAGCACGGCGTCGAACTGGGCCTTCAGCTCATCGGCGCTGATGACTTCTTTGGCCCAGTTGGTGACCTTGTGGCCCTCGGGGATGCTGCCGACCAGCACGCCGGTCTTGAACACGACGCCCTCGGCTTCCATCTGCGCGGTGCGGCGGTCGATGTGCGACTTCTCCATCTTGAAGTCGGGGATGCCGTAGCGCAGCAGGCCGCCGACGCGGTCGTTCTTCTCGAACACGGTGACGCTGTGGCCGGCGCGCGCCAGCTGCTGCGCCGCTGCCAGGCCGGCCGGGCCGGAGCCGACGACGGCGACGGTCTTGCCGGTCTTGGTCTTCGGCAGTTGCGGCTTGACCCAGCCCTCGGCCCAGGCGCGATCGATGATCGCGTGCTCGATCGATTTGATGCCCACCGCGTCGTCGTTGACGTTCAAGGTGCAGGCCGCCTCGCAGGGCGCGGGGCAGATGCGGCCGGTGAACTCGGGGAAGTTGTTGGTGCTCTGCAGGACGGTGATCGCGTTCTTCCAGTCCTCGGGACGCCCGCGGAAGACGAGGTCGTTGAAGTCCGGAATGATGTTATTGACCGGGCAGCCGTTGTTGCAGAAGGGCGTGCCGCAGTCCATGCAGCGCGCGCCCTGCACCTTCGCCTGCTCGATGTTCAAGCCGATGACGAATTCCTTGTAGTTCTTGACCCGCGCCGGCACGGGCTCGTAGCCCTCTTCCAGACGCTCGTACTCCATGAAGCCGGTGACTTTTCCCATGGCTCTTGTTCCTTAGACTTTTGCGGCGGCCGAGGCGGGAGCCTTGGCGTGGACGATGGCTTCGGCGGCCTCCTTGGCGGCATTGATCTCGCCCAGGGCGCGCTTGTACTCGTGCGGGAAAACCTTGACGAACTTGGCGCGCGAGGCGGCCCAGTTGTCCAGCAGCTCGCGGGCGCGCTGGCTGCCGGTCCAGCGGTGGTGGTCTTCCAGCATCTTCTTGACGATGGCCTCGTCGGTCTGCTGCTCGGCTTCGCCCAGGTGGTGCCAGATGGCCTTGTCCATGCTCGCTTCCTGCTCCGCCGAGGGCAGCAACTTGTCCAGCGCCACCATCGAGGTGTTGCAGCGCTTGTGGAACTCGCCGTCCTCGTCGTACACGTAGGCGATGCCGCCGCTCATGCCGGCCGCGAAGTTGCGGCCGGTCTTGCCCAGCACCATCACCGTGCCGCCGGTCATGTATTCGCAGCCGTGGTCGCCCGTGCCTTCGACAACCGCCGAGGCGCCCGACAGGCGCACCGCGAAGCGTTCGCCGGCCACGCCGCGGAAGAAGGCCTCGCCGCGGGTGGCGCCGTACAGCACCGTATTGCCGACGATGATGTTCTTCGTCGCGTCGCCGCGGAAGTCGATCGACGGGCGCACGACGACACGGCCGCCTGAGAGGCCCTTGCCGGTGTAGTCGTTGGCGTCACCGATCAGGTAGAAGGTGATGCCCTGCGCCAAGAAGGCGCCGTAGCTCTGACCACCGGTGCCTTCCATCTGGATGAAGATGGTCTGGTCGGGCAGGCCCTCGGGCTTGCGGCGGATCAGCTCGCCGGACAGCATCGCGCCGACCGTACGGCGCACGTTCGTCACCTGCTGCATGAACTGCACCTTCTCGCCCTTCTCGAAGGCGGGGATGCACTTCTCGATCAGCTTGACGTCCAGCGCCTTGTCGAGCGCGTGGTCCTGCTTGTCCACGTGGATGCGGGCCACGTCGGCCGGCACGTCCGGGCGATGGAACACGCGGCTGAAGTCCAGGCCCTTGGCCTTCCAGTGGCTGATGCCCTTGCGGGTGTCGAGCAGGTCGGAGCGGCCAATCAGGTCCTCGAACTTGCGGATGCCCAGCTGCGCCATGATTTGGCGCGCTTCCTCGGCGATGAAGAAGAAGAAGTTGACGACGTGCTCGGGCTTGCCGGTGAACTTGGCGCGCAGCACCGGATCCTGCGTGGCGACGCCGACCGGGCAGGTGTTCAGGTGGCACTTGCGCATCATGATGCAGCCCTCGGCCACCAGCGGCGCGGTGGCGAAGCCGAACTCGTCGGCGCCCAGCAGCGCGCCGATGATGACGTCGCGGCCGGTCTTCAGCTGGCCATCGGTCTGCACGCGGACGCGACCGCGCAGGCGGTTCAGCACCAGGGTCTGCTGCGCCTCGGCCAGGCCCAGCTCCCAGGGCGTGCCGCAGTGCTTGATCGAGCTCCAGGGCGAAGCACCGGTGCCGCCGTCATGGCCGGCGATGACGATGTGGTCGGCCTTGGCCTTGGCCACGCCGGTGGCCACCGTGCCGACGCCCACTTCGGACACCAGCTTGACCGAGATGTCGGCGCGCGGGTTGACGTTCTTCAGGTCGTGGATCAGCTGGGCCAGGTCCTCGATCGAGTAGATGTCGTGGTGCGGCGGCGGGCTGATCAGGCCGACACCCGGCACCGAGTAGCGCAGGAAGCCGATGTACTCGCTGACCTTGCCACCGGGCAGTTGGCCGCCCTCGCCGGGCTTGGCGCCCTGGGCCATCTTGATCTGGATCTGGTCGGCGCTGACCAGGTACTCGGTCGTTACGCCGAAGCGGCCCGAGGCCACCTGCTTGATCTTGGAGCGCAGGCTGTCGCCATCCTTCATCGCGTAGTCGGCGGCGATGACCTTGCTGCCCAGCACGTCCGACACCTTGGTACCGTCGGTGATCTTGACGCCCTTGAGCTCGTTGCGATAGCGGGCCGGATCCTCGCCGCCTTCACCTGTGTTGCTCTTGCCGCCGATGCGGTTCATCGCGATGGCCAGCGTCGAGTGCGCCTCCGTACTGATCGAGCCCAGCGACATCGCGCCAGTGGCGAAGCGCTTGACGATATCGGCAGCGGATTCGACTTCTTCCAGCGGAACCGCCTTGGCCGGATCGAACTTGAACTCGAACAGACCGCGCAAGGTCATGTGGCGTTTGCTCTGGTCGTTGATGATCTGGGCGTATTCCTTGTACGTGTCGAACTTGCCCGAGCGCGCGCTGTGCTGCAGCTTGGCGATGGCGTCAGGCGTCCACATGTGCTCTTCGCCGCGCACGCGCCAGGCGTACTCGCCGCCGGTCTCCAGCATCGACTCCATGACCGGGTCGTCGCCGAAGGCGGCCTTGTGCAGGCGGATCGCTTCCTCGGCGACCTCGAACACGCCGATGCCGCCGACCTGCGTCGGCGTGCCGCGGAAGTACTTCTCGACAAAGTCCTTCTTCAGGCCGATGGCCTCGAAGATCTGCGCGCCGCAGTAGGACATGTAGGTCGAGATGCCCATCTTGGACATGATCTTCGACAGACCCTTGCCCACGGCCTTCACGTAGTTGTAGATCGCCTTCTCGGCGCTCAGGTTGCCGGGCAGCTCGGCATGCATGCTGGTGAGCGTTTCCAGCGCCAGATACGGGTGGACCGCCTCGGCGCCGAAGCCGGCCAGCACGGCGAAGTGATGCACCTCTCGGGCGGTGCCGGTCTCGACGACCAGGCCGGCCGTCGTGCGGCGGCCTTCGCGCACCAGGTGGTGGTGCACGGCCGACAACGCCAGCAGTGCGGGGATCGCGATGCGGTCGGCGCTGAGGTGGCGGTCGGTGATGATCAGGATGTTGTGGCCGGTCTTGATCGCGTCGACGGTCTCGGCGCACAGCGAGGCCAGCTGTGCCTCGACGCCTTCACGCCCCCAGCTAGCCGGATAGGTGATGTCGAGCTCGTAGGGTTTGAACTTGCCGTTGGTGTGCGCCTCGATCGCGCGCAGGCGGGCCATGTCCTGGAAGTCCAGGATCGGCTGGTGCACTTCCAGGCGCATCGGCGGGTTCACCGCGTTGATGTCCAGCAGGTTCGGCTTCGGGCCGATGAAGCTGTTCAGCGACATCACGATGTTCTCGCGGATCGGGTCGATCGGCGGGTTCGTGACCTGGGCAAACAGCTGCTTGAAGTAGTTGAACAGCGGCTTGTCCTTGCCCGACAGCACGGCCAGCGGCGAGTCGTTGCCCATCGAGCCGATGCCTTCTTCGCCGTTGGTCGCCATCGGCGCCATCAGGAACTTGATGTCTTCCTGCGTGAAGCCGAAGGCCTGCTGGCGGTTCAGCAGCGGGGTGGCGAACTCGGCGGGGCTCAGGTCGACCGGCGGCAGGTCGTCCAGCTTGACGCGGACGTTCTCGATCCACTGGCGGTACGGGCGCGCGTTGGCGTACTGGGTCTTCAGTTCCTCGTCGTCGACGATGCGGCCCTGCTCCAGGTCGATCAGGAACATCTTGCCCGGCTGCAGGCGCCACTTCTTGACGATCTTGTTCTCCGGGATCGGCAGCACGCCGCTTTCCGAAGCCAGCACGACGAGATCGTCGTCGGTGATGCAGTAACGGGCCGGGCGCAGGCCGTTGCGGTCCAGCGCGGCGCAGACCTGGCGGCCGTCGGTGAACACCATCGCGGCCGGACCGTCCCACGGTTCCATCATCGCGGCGTGGTACTCGTAGAACGCGCGGCGGCGCTCGTCCATCAGCTCATGCTGCTCCCAGGCCTCGGGGATCATCATCATGGCCGCATGGGCCAGCGGGTAGCCGCTCATCGTGAGCAGCTCCATCGCGTTGTCGAAGGTGGCCGTGTCGGACTGGTGCTCGAAGCTGATCGGGTACAGCTTCTGCAGGTCGTCGCCCAGCACCGGCGACTTCATCACGCCCTCGCGAGCGCGCATCCAGTTGAAGTTGCCCTTGACCGTGTTGATCTCGCCGTTGTGGGCGACCATGCGGTACGGGTGGGCCAGCGGCCACTCGGGGAAGGTGTTGGTGGAGAAGCGCTGGTGCACCAGGGCGATGGCCGACACCACACGCGGATCGGCCAGGTCCTTGTAGTAGCGCCCGACCTGGTCGGCCAGCAGCAGGCCCTTGTAGATGACCGTGCGGCAGCTCATGCTGGGCACGTAGTACTCGCGGCTGTGCGTCAGCTTCAGCGCCTGGATGGCGCTGGACGCGGTCTTGCGGATCACGTAGAGCTTACGTTCGAGCGCGTCGGGCACGATGATGTCCGGGCCGCGGCCGATGAAGATCTGGCGGATCACCGGCTCCTTCTCGCGCACGGTGGGCGACATCGGCATGTCGCGGTCCACCGGCACCTCGCGCCAGCCGAGCAAGACCTGGCCCTCGGCCTTGATCGCGCGAATCAGCTCCTGCTCGCAGGCCAGGCGCGAGGCGGCTTCCTTGGGCATGAAGATCATGCCGACGCCGTACTCGCCGGGCGGCGGCAGCTCGATGCCCTGCAGCTTCATCTCGGCGCGGTAGAACTCGTCCGGGATCTGGATCAGGATGCCGGCGCCGTCGCCCATCAGCTTGTCGGCACCCACGGCGCCGCGGTGGTCCAGGTTCTCCAGGATCTTCAGGCCCTGCTGGACGATGTGGTGCGCCTTCTGGCCCTTGATGTGAGCAACGAAGCCGAGGCCGCAAGCGTCCTTTTCGTTTTCCGTGCGGTACAGGCCGTGGGCAGCCAGGTCCTGGATTTCTTGATGCGAGATGGCTGGGCTGACCGTGGCAGCTAGCGGTGTGATCGGGATGAACTTCTGCATGGCGCTCTCCGCTGGAGGAACAGGACGGTCGAAAAACCGCGAGGGCCGAGGTTACTGCGGCGCAGCAAATGCTTCAACAAACAATAAATGGGGTCAGACTCTTATTAATGAAATTGAGTCTTCAACACATCACTTAAATAGGGACATAGTCATTCAGAGCGCACGCGGGGTGGCCGGCCGCGCCGGCGCGGGGCGACGGGTCGCTCGGTCGTGTCGCCAATCGCACGCAAGAAGCTTGCCGATCCGAGGGGCCAGCCCTTCAGGGCGGCCTCACCCAGGCGGCGCGCTTCATCGTCCGCGACGCCCTGCTCCAGCCAGGCCTTGTAAGCGGCTTCGCGCTCGAAAGGCGTGTTGCCCATGCCCCAGAACAGCGCGTGGTCCACGACCAGCGGATCGCGCCGCCGACCCAGATGGTGCGCGGCGCTGGACCAGCGGTAGTCCTCCGGCCGGATCGCATGGCCCAGGCGCTGCGGATTGGTCTCGATGTAGCGCATGCAGGCGAGCAGGTGCGCCTGTGCTTCCAGCGGCGCTGCGCGGAAGCGGCCGTCCCACAGGGTGCCGCTGCGACCATGCCGCTTGTTGAAGGCGGCGACGTAGCGGCGGCCCAGCGATTGCATCATCCGGCTCAGGCCTTCGCCGGTCTCCGGCGTGGCGAGCAGATGCAGATGGTTGTCCATCAGGATGTAGGCGTGCACGGCCACCTTGTGCAGCGCCGCGCATTCGCGCAGCTCGGCCAGCAGGCGCTCGCGGTCCACGTCGTCGGCGACGATGGGCTGGCGGTTCAGGCCGCGCTGGATCAGGTGGTGCGGTTGACCGGCGAGGGTCAGTCTTGCGAGTCGGGCCATGGGGTCGGTTTCAATCTGACCCCAATTATGTTCAGAACAGCCGGCGGCCGGTGAGGCGCTCGTGCTCCTTCATCGCGAAGCGGTCGGTCATGCCGGCGATGTAGTCGGCGATCGCACGGAAGCCGCCTTGCTTGTACTCCTCGGGCAGCAGCGCGGGATCGTTGGCATAGAGCGCGAACAGCTCGCGCAACAGCTCCTCGGCCCGCACGCGCATCCCCTGCACCTGCGGGTGACGGTAGAGATTGGCGAAGAGGAAGCGCTTCAGTTCGCTGCTGGCGGCGCGCATACCGGTGCTGAAACGGATCAGCGGCTTGGGCTGCTGGCGGACAGCGTCGGCGCTGTCCGGCCCCGCCTCGCCAATGGCCGTGCGGCTGGCATCGATGATGTCGTAGACCTGCGCGGACAGCATCCGGCGGATCGTGTCGAACAGCAGACGCTTGCCCTTCAGCGCAGGGAACTCGTCCAGCGTCTCGCGCAGGCAGCGCTCGACCAGCGGCACCTGCCGCAACTGCTCCAACTCAACCAAGCCCGAGCGCACACCGTCGTCGATGTCGTGGGCGTTGTAGGCGACTTCGTCGGCCAGGTTGCACAGCTGTGCTTCGAGGCTCGGCTGCTGCCCGTGCAGAAAGCGATGGGCGACGCCGCCGGGCTCCGCGCCTTCGATAACCTCGGCATTGCGGCGCGCGCAGTGCTTGAGGATGCCCTCGCGTGTCTCGAAGCAGAGGTTCAGCCCGTCGAAGGCCGGGTAGCGCTGCTCCAGCACATCGACGACTCGCAGCGACTGCAGGTTGTGCTCGAAGCCGCCGTGGGGCTTCATGCAGTCGTCCAGCACATCCTGGCCGGCGTGGCCGAAAGGCGTGTGGCCCAGGTCGTGGGCCAGGGCGATCGCCTCGATCAGGTCCTCGTCTAGCCTGAGGCTGCGGCCGATCGAGCGGCCCAGTTGCGCGACTTCCAGCGAATGCGTGAGCCGCGTGCGGAACAGGTCGCCCTCGTGGTTCATGAACACCTGCGTCTTGTAGACGAGACGGCGGAAGGCGGTGCTGTGGATGATGCGATCGCGGTCGCGCTGGAACTCGCTGCGCGTCGGCGCCTTCGGCTCGGCGATGCGACGGCCGCGGCTATGTGTCGGGTGACAAGCGTAGGCCGAAAGCGTCATCGTTCAGGCCGTATGAGCCTCGATGACCGCGGCCACCAACTCGTCCGGTGCGGGCCGCATGCCGGCCTTGCCGAGGCCCTCGATGACGACGAAGCGAATCGCCCCGCCCTCGGCTTTCTTGTCCACCTGCATCAGCTCCAGATAGCGAGCGATGCCCAGCTTCGGGCCGACAACCGGCAGGCCCGCCCGCTCGATCAGCCGCTTCATCCGCGGCAGGAATTCCGCCGGCATCAGGCCCAGGCGCACGCTCAGGTCGCTGGCCATCACCATGCCGCAGCCGACCGCCTCGCCGTGCAGCCATTCGCCATAGCCCAGGCCCGTCTCGATCGCATGGCCGAAGGTGTGGCCGAAGTTCAGGATCGCACGCAGGCCCTGCTCGCGCTCATCCTGGCCGACGACATCGGCCTTGATCTCACAGCTGCGCTTGACCGCGTAGGCCAGCGCGGCCTTGTCGCGCGCCAGCAGCGCGTCGATGTTCGCCTCCAGCCATTCCAGGAATGCCGGATCGGCGATCGGGCCGTACTTGATGATTTCGGCGAGGCCCGCCGACAGCTCGCGCCTGGGCAGCGTGTCGAGCGTGTCTAGGTCGGCGACGACACGCACCGGCTGATAGAACGCGCCGACCATGTTCTTGCCGAGCGGATGGTTGATCGCCGTCTTGCCGCCGACCGACGAATCCACCTGAGCCAATAGCGTGGTCGGCACCTGCACGAAGGGCACTCCACGCATGTAGATCGCCGCCGCGAAGCCGGTCATGTCGCCGATCACACCGCCACCCAGCGCGAACAGCACGGTCTTGCGATCGCAGGCTTGGCCCAGCAGGTGGTCGACGATGGCGTTGAGCGAATCCTGGTTCTTGTGTTCCTCGCCGTCGGGCAGCAGCACCACGTCGACTCTTTCGTAATGCGGTGCGAGTTGCCGCTTCAGACGCTCCAGGTACAGCGGCGCGATCGTTTCGTTGGTGACGATGACCGCCGCAGCGGCCCGCGGCAGGCCTTGCCAGGTGGCCGCGGCGTCGAACAGGCAGGTGCCGATCAGGATGTCGTAGCTGCGGCCGTCGGGGAGCGCGATGGAAACGGATTCGGGGGGGTGCTGCATGCCCGCAGTTTAGTCGGCGCGTTGCGCACCGACGGTTGCGGCGACCCGTGCGGAGTCGATCAGACCCGCCAGCTCCAGCTGCATCAGTGCCATGTTGACCAGCCCGTGCACGGACGGCCGGCCGGTTTCGAGCACGTAGTGCGCGCAGCGCCGGTACAGCGGATCGCGCTGCGCGTAGAGCTCTCGCAATTTGGCCAGCGGATCTCTCACTTGGAGCAAGGGCCGCTGCGTGTCGTGGCGCAGCCGGCGGAACAGATCCTCGGGCGTGGAGCGCAGGTACAGCACAGTCGAGCTGCCATGCAGCAACGCCCGGTTCTCCTCGCGCAGCACCGATCCGCCACCGGTGCCCAGCACCAGTTCGCCTTCGGAATCGAGAATATCGGCCAGCACCTGAGCCTCGATCTCGCGGAACGGGGCCTCGCCCTCGCGCTCGAAAAAACTGCGGATCGGCTCACCGATCCGCAGTTCGATCTCGTGGTCGGAGTCCACGAAGCGCACGCCCAACTGCCGCCCCAACTGCTTGCCGACGGTGGACTTGCCACCGCCGGGCATGCCGACAAGAGAAATGATCAGGGGCTGCAAGGCGAGCCGGACGGCGCTGTGGTCACGATTGCTTGCGAAAACGACGACACCAGGCCACTGGGCGACTTGAAGCTGACCGTGATGGTGCCCGCGTTCGTCGTGTCGTCGAACTTGTACGAAATGGTCACACCAGAGGGCGTCGCGGTATTCGGGACGGGCGACCCGCCCTGCACGAACACCGACAGACCATCCGTGCCGGAGGCCGTAATCACAGTTCCGGCGGCCATCGGGTTGTAGGCTGTTGTGTTGGCATCCGATGCCGCGAAGGACAAGACACCAGACCGGGCCAAATTAGTCATGATCGTGCCGCTGCCGAACACAGCGAAACTCTGCTTTACCGGTACGCCATTCGAGTAGCCAGTAGTCAGCAACTGCGTGGCGCAGCCGCCATAGACGTTGCCAGGCCACGTCGTACCCCACTTGGGACCGGCAGCGGACGTCGACATGATCGTCTGCATTGCGCGCCGGACGTACGCGGGACCCCAGGTTTGACTGCAAGTATTCGGCCGCGACGGGATTGTGACGTCCACCTGCAGCGTGTCAGAACTGGCGGGGAGGCAAGCGTTCGTCTGCCCCGTCGTCGTGGAAACAAACTGGTCTTCGGCGGGATCGTAGAAGTTGTCGTACTTGAGGTCGATGTAGATGTCGCCCAGATCCTGGAAGTCCTCACCAGCGTCGTAGACGTTGTTTCCGTTCAGGTCGATGAAAGACTTTTCACCAAGCGCGTACGCCACCACAGTTAGCCGACCATCGGCAGGCGGCGGCAGCGTGCTGACGAAGTTGGCCGTTGCAGTCGCGTTGCCGCTGCTATTGACCGCGGTCTGCTTGCTCGCCTCGATCTGCCCTCCCTCGGCAACGAAGTTGATCGCCGTGCCGTCCGGCACCGGATTGCGGAGCCGGTCAGATGCGATCACGGTGAAAGTATTCGTCGTGCCCTGGATATTGAAACCTTCGATGTTGATTGTGGCGGGCGCGGCTGAGAAACTGACTTGCGATGGCAAACCCACGGCGACCGAAAGCACGCTCGACACGGTCGAAATACTCGAGTCCTGCAGGGTCGCCTTGATGCGCACCGGTGTCGGCACAGTGCCCGAGTTCACGCGCACGATCACATTGCCGTCCGAGTCTGTCAGCTTCGTAACGGTAGGCGGGGTCGAACTGGTGGGTTGGTCATCCAATGTCAGACCACCGGCCTGTGTGTTGGCAACCAACACCACAGTTTTGCCCGGCAAACCGTTGTTGTTCTGGTCCTTGACCTTGAACGTGATGTTCGAGCTTTCGACCAAGCCCGAGCCCTTCAGGTAGATATTCGAAGGCGAGGCCGAGACGAAGCCGATGCTGGTAGCCGTCGGCGGGGCAACGGCGATCGAGAGGTTTTGCGTCAAGGTCGTGCCGGCAACGGACACCTGCAAGTTCTCGACACCGGCTGTGGCACCGCAACCGCCGTCGCGGAATGTGAAGGTGGCTTTACCGGTAGTCGTCGTCTGGCTGGCTGGCGTGATCGTCCCCTTGCCCGCGGCGGCGCAGGACGAAGTGATCGACAGATTGACCGCGCTGTTAGCACTGGTGCCGGTCAGTTGGACAGTCAGATTGGCCTGGCCGTAAGCCGACAGCGTGGTGGTCACGTCAGAAGTGAACGAGCTGATCGTGACGTTGGTCGCCGTCAGCTGGAAGCCAGTCGCATCGGAATAGGTAGTCCCGAGGTAGCTCACCGTCGCCCGCAACGTGTCTGCGCCAGTCGAGGTCGATTGCGCTGGCGACACCACAATCGAGGCCTTCCCAGTCGGGTCCGTGAGCGCCGACGGCGCACTCAGGCTGCCGAGGCCCGCATCGGTGGAGAACTTGACCACAACTCCCGAGAGCGGGACGCCTGCATTGTTCTTCACTGTCACCGTCGCCGTGGCTGGTGCGCCAGCCGTGACCGTTGTCGACGAGAGCGCCAGCGCCACAGTCGGCGTCTGAGCCGAGGCGGGCGGATCGACGACGTCAAAGGACTGCGTCTTCGTGATGCTACCGCTGACGATCGTGATCGTGATTCTGCCGTTGACCGCACTGCCGCTGCCGCCGAGGGTGACGGTTGCCGTCTGCTTGCCAGTGGCATCGGTCACAGTCCCGCCCGGGGTCACGATACCGCGGTCGACCGCGAAGGCCACACCAGCGCCCGCAACGGCATTGCGGTTGGCATCGATCGCCGTCACCGTCACAGTGACGCCGACGGTGTCGATATTCGTCACGCTGGTCTTATCCAGCTCAACGACAAGATCACTCGCGGTCGCCGTCGGCGTGGACGAACCGCCGCTCGCGGGCGAACTGGGCGCGAAGACGGATCCTCCCGCATCGCCCCCACCACCTCCGCATGCAACCAGAGCGGTGACCAGAACCAAACTCACCAGGCTCTGAATGGCCCGACGCGCTGCTACAACGAAATTGCTCACGACTTTTCCTCTCCTGCCGACCGTCGGCGGCGTTCTTCCCTGAACCGCTCAGCGCACCGGCGCCCGCTCACTGACCACCTTCGGCGTCAGGAAGATCAACAGCTCCGTTTTGCTCGACGTCTTCGTCTTGTTCTTGAACAGATTGCCCAGCACCGGAATATCACCCAGCAATGGGACCTTGGAGACATTCTCCTGTTCGTCGATCGTGAAGATGCCGCCGATGACCACCGTGCCACCGTTCTCGACCAGCACCTGCGTCTGCACATGCTTGGTGTTGATCGAGTAGCCCTGCGGGGTCAGCGTGCCGCGGCTGTCCTTGGTCACGTCGACGGCGAGGATCACACTGCCTTCGGGTGTGATCTGCGGCGTCACTTCGAGCTTCAGATTGGCCTTGCGAAACTGCACAGAGGTGGCGCCGCTGGAGGTGGCGACCTGATAGGGCAGTTCCTCGCCCTGCTCGATCAGCGCCTTGACCTGGTCGGCCGTGATCACGCGCGGACTCGACACGATCTTGCCCTTGCCGTCAGCTTCGAGGGCGGAAAGTTCTAGGTTCAGGAAGCGATTCGCCGAGGCACTGAACAGCGAGAGTGCGAAAGTAGCCGCACTGGTCGCGCCAGCAAATGCGTCGGAGGAAACGTTGGCCGGCAAGTTGACAAACTGCGTGTTGCCAAAGTCCGTAGTGGTGCCGGATTGCAGCGTCTGGTAGGCACTGGAAGCGTAGTTGTTGCCGACCGACAGGTAGTTGCTGCCGCCGACGCTCCAGCCCGGAACGCCGCCTTGCAAGCCGCGCAGGTCGGTCGTGCCCAGCTTGACACCCAGCGAGCGGCCGAAGGAGTCCGTGGCTTCCACGATGCGTGCCTCAATCAGCACCTGGCGCACCGGAATGTCGATCTTGGCGATCATCGACTGGATCTCTTCCAGCTTGGACGGCGTGTCGGAGACGAAAAGCTGATTCGTGCGCGTCTCGAAAACCACGCTGCCGCGCGGCGAAAGGATGCGGGTGTTAGTTGAGCTACTACTGCTCGTGCTGCTGCCTTGCGCCGTCGCCTGGCCGGTCAGGCCGGCAGCGATGTCGGCCGCCTTCGTGTAGTTCAGCTGGAAGGACTGCGTGCGCAACGGCTCAAGCGAGGCAATCTGGGCCTTCGACTCGAGCTCCAGCTTCTCTTTCGCAGCGAGCTCATCCTTCGGCGCGATCAGCAGCACATTGCCGGACTTCTTCAGGCCCAGGCCCTTGGCCTGCAGGATGATGTCCAGCGCCTGATCCCAGGGCACGTCCTTCAGTCGCAACGTCACGTTGCCGGTGACGGTGTCGCTGGTGACGACATTGAAATTGGTGAAGTCGGCGATCACCTGCAGCAGCGCGCGGACCTCGATGTTCTGGAAGTTCAGCGACAGCTTCTCGCCGGTGAAGCCCGGTCCCTGCGTCAGCTTGTTGGGATCGATCTTCTGCGGCCGCACCTCCAGCACGAACTGGTTGTCGCTCTGGTACGCAGAATGCTCCCAGGCGCCCTTGGGTTCGACGACGAGGCGCACGCGGCCACCGGTCTGGCTGGCCGTGATGAACTGCACCGGACTGCCGAAGTCGGTGACGTCCAGGCGCCGACGCAGCCGCTCGGGCAGGC
Organism: Roseateles agri; assembly: GCF_034043675.1. Classification (NCBI taxonomy): domain Bacteria; kingdom Pseudomonadati; phylum Pseudomonadota; class Betaproteobacteria; order Burkholderiales; family Sphaerotilaceae; genus Roseateles; species Roseateles agri. The sequence goes on from NZ_JAXCLA010000002.1 coordinate 738,144, forward strand.
TGGAACGCAGGAACTCGACGACGACGCTCTGGCCCTGCTGCTGGATGTCCACGCCGACCTGGTTGCTCGGCAGGTCAACGACGACGCGGCCGGCACCGTCCGCGCCACGACGGAAGTCGATGTCGCGCAGGGCCTCGGGCGCTGCGTTCATGCTCTGGGCGAAATGCACCGGCTCGGCGGTCGTGCCACCGGCCGTGCGCGCGGCGGCGCTCGGCGCTTCGAGCACCAGCAGCAGAGCGTTCCCATCCAGCTGTGCGCGGTAGCCCGAGGGCTGGCGCAGGTTCAGCACAACGCGCGTGCGCTCGCCCGCCTCCGCCACATTGGCCGAGCGCAAATTGCCCTGGTTGATGTCGACCACCGAGCGGCCGATGCCGTTGACGACGCCAGGCAGGTCGATCGCCACGCGCGGCGGCGTCTGCACGGTGAAGCCCTTGGGCACTTCCTTCAGCGGTTCGGACATCTCGATCCGGACCACCTCGACACCGGCCTGCTGCGTGCTGTTGATCGAGCGGATCGCCGCCTGCGCGAAGGCACTGCCGCTCGCGGCCAGCCCCAACACCAGGCCCGCAGCCAGCGTCCATGTCGCGCGCCAATGATTCGTCATCCGGGGCCCTTTTTTTCCGTGCCGCTGCCGTGCTGCTGCCATATTCATCGACCCTTCTCCTGAAGCTGGAGGGTGCTTGAGCGTTCTACCCATTCGCCTGCAGCGTCCTGCACGACTTCCCGCAAGGTCACGTCGGTTTCTGAAATCTTCACGATTCGGCCGAAGTTCTGGCCCAGGTAGTCCCCGGCCTTGACCTGGTAGAGCAGGTTGTCCACCCGCAGCAACGCGTAGCGCTGGTTGTCGCGAGTGATGCTGCCGACCATGGACATGCTGTCCAGCGGATACGCCTCCAGCGGCTCACGGCGGCGGTTCATCTCGGCCGTCAGCAGCGAATTGGGCTGAGCCGCCTCCTGCTTGATCGCCACGCTGAGCTTCTGCACGCTGAACGGCTCCACCGCGCCGGCGGCTTCGTAGGGCTGCGGCAGGAACTTCTTCGGCGGAAGCAGCGGCTTGATCGTCGCGTGGGCGTTGTGCCGTTCGGTTTCCATCCACTGGCGCAATTCGTCCAGATCGGCGGAGCAGCCGCTCAGCACCAGCGCCGCCAGCGGGATGAGGTAGGTCGCGCGCTTCATCATGATGGCTTCTTCGCCGCCTTGGCGGCTGCCTTCTTCTGATCGGCCACCTCGGTCGCGTCGAGATAGCGGTAGGTCCGGGCGGTGGCTTCCATCGCGAGGTTGCCAGAGCTGGCGTCCTTGCCGGTCGGCGCGACGACGCTGAGGTTGTGCAGGGTCACGATGCGCGACAGGTTGGACACGTCGGCCGCGAAGGCGCCGATGTCGTGATAGCGGCCGGACACGCGCAGCGAGATCGGCAGTTCCGCGTAATAGTCCTTGACCACCACCTGCCCGGGCCGGAACAGCTCGAACTGCAGACCGCGGCCGAGACCCGCCTGGTTGATGTCGGACAGCAACGCATCCATCTCGGCCTTGCCGGGCAGTTGCTTCTCGAGTTGGGTGACGTACTCCTCGACCTGGCTCTTCTGCTTGCGCAGTTCCGGCAGATTGACCGCCTGGGCCAGCTTGCCCTTGAAGTCTTCCTTCAGCGTGGGTTCGCGCGCCCGCTCGGTATCCAGCGAAGTCTGCGCATCGGACAGCATCAGCAGCCAGCCCAGCACGACGACGGCGATGCCTGCCGCGATGAACGCGGTCATCTTGGGCAGCAGCGGCCACTGACCCGGTTCCTTGGGATTCAGGCCGCGGAACTGATCCTGCACGCCTTCGAACCAGGCGTTCAGGTCGAAATTGATTGACTTGGTCGCCATGATGTTCAGGATTGCGTCGCCGACCTAGCCGCGGGGCCGGATGCGGCGCCCGCGGCTGCTTCGGTCGCCGGCGCCTTGATGGACACGCGCATCGAGAAGTCGAACAGCCGCTTCTGGTCGCGACTGTTGGTGCTCAGATTCGCCACCTTGCTCTCCACCAGTTCGGGTTTTTCCAGCCACTCCGAATTGCGCGACACATTGCGCAGAAACTCGGAAATCCGCTCGTTGGTCTGCGCAATGCCACTGATCGTCACGAGCTTGTCGGTCTGTCGAATCGCCGTCAGGTAAATGCCTTCGGGCACGGTGCTGGCGAGTTCATTGAGCAAATGGACCGGCGTATTGCGGTCGGTCTGCAAGTCCTCCACCGCCTTTTGCCGCGACTTCAGCGATTCGATTTCTGCGCGCAGATTCGCAATATCCTTGATCTGCACTTCCAGGCGACCGATCTCGGCGCCCAGGTACTGATTGCGGCGCTGTTGCTCGGAGGTCAGATACTGCAGCAGCAGGAACGCGGCGACGACGATGCCGACACCGACTGCTGCCGACATGCCCAGCCCGACGAAGAAGGCTTGCTTGCGCCGCCTGCGTTTGTCTTCGCGGTGCGGCAGCAGGTTGATCAGAATCACTGGAAAAACCTCCGCATCGCCAGACCGCAGGCCGTCAGATAGGCAGGCGCCTCACGCCGAAGTTTCGGCTCGCGCACCGCCGAACCAAGCGCCATATTTTCGAACGGATTCACGACCATACAGGCGAATCCCGTCAGCTCGGTCACGCGTTCCTTCAGGCCGGGGAGCGTCGCGGTGCCGCCGGCGAGCATCACGTAATGCACCTTGTGGTGCGGCGTGCTGGTGAAGAAATACTGCAGCGCGCGGCCGATTTCCTGAGACAGGCTGTCGACGAAGGGATTCAGCACAGCGGATTCATAATCTTCCGGCAAATCGTTGGACAGTTTCTTCTGCTCGGCTTCCTCGAACGAGAAACCATATTGCCGGGAGATCAGCTGCGTCAGCTGCGATCCGCCGAAGGCCTGGTCGCGGTCGTACAGCATCTCGTCGTCGCGCAGCACCTTGAGGCTGGTCGTATCGGCACCGATCTCGAACAGCGCCACCAGTGCGTCCTTGCCGGCGTTGGGCAGGTTGGCGATCAGTCGCCCCATGGCCATGCGCGACGCGTGCGACTCGATATCGAGGATCACCGGCCTCAGCCCCGCCGCCTCAGCCAGGCCCTGGCGATCCTGCACGCGATCCTTGCGGGAAGCGGCGATCAGCACCTCGACGTCGCCGACCGAGGTCGGGCTCGGGCCGATCACACAGAAATCGAGGCTCACCTCATCCAGCGAGAAAGGAATGTACTGGTTTGCCTCGGCTTCGACCTGCAGCTCCATTTCCTCGTCGCGCAGACCGGCCGGCAGCATGATCTTCTTGGTAATGACCGCCGACTGCGGCATGGCGAGCACTGCATCGCGTGTCTTGCTGCCGCTGCGCGCGACGACGCGGCGCACGGCATCGGCGACCTCATCGAATTTCTCGATCTGGCCGTCGGTTATCCAGCCCTTTTCGAAGGACTCGGTGGCAAACCGCTCGAGCACCATTTCCCCATTGGCGCTCTGGCCCAGCTCAACCAGCTTGACGCTCGACGAGCTGATATCCAAGCCAATCATGGGCGGGTGCTTGCGACCCATCAGTACGTCAAGAAAGCCCATGACGCGATTCCCCGGAATTCCAGCACCCGAACAGATTTGGAAGCATCTGCAAGATTCGTTGCCAGACTATTAATAAGTTACTTGAATGCTAGCAGCAAAGCCGTTGAGGCCCCAAGGTTTAGGGGTCACAGCCCGTAACGTGCCGTTGCGTAACATACACGCATGCCCAGCGGTAAAAGACTGAAAGACGCTGGTCTTCCGCCGATTTGTTCACGGTCATCACCCCGGCCGGTTGCCGCTTTTTAGGCACAGCCACCCGGGCTGCGGGTTTTCTATAATCCGGCCACCGCATCGGAAGCCCATGAGCGACGCCAAGAACAACACCTCTCAGAAACCCTCTGAGTCTCGTACCGCTTCTCGCAATCCCGCCCTTTCCTTCGTCCTTCGTGCCTTCGCGATTCTGGCTGGAATCATTGCGGCTGGCGCCTTCGGCCTGGCGCTGCTGGTCGCCCTGGGGCTGGCGATGGCCTACCCGAACCTGCCCGACATCAGCGGCCTGACGGACTACCGCCCCAAGCTGCCACTGCGCGTACTCTCCAGCGATGGCCAATTGCTCGGCGAGTTCGGCGAAGAGCGGCGCAACTATCTGGCGATCAAGGAGATCCCGAAGGTCATGCAGGACGCGGTGCTGGCGATCGAGGACGCCCGCTTCTACCAGCACGGCGGGGTCGACTACCTGGGCATCATCCGCGCCGGCCTGGCCAATGTGGGCGAATCGCGCAGCCAGGGCGCATCGACGATCACGATGCAGGTGGCGCGCAACTTCTACCTGTCGACCGAGAAGACCTTCACCCGCAAGATCTACGAGATCCTGTTGGCACTGAAGATCGAGAGCGCGCTGAGCAAGGAACAGATCCTCGAGATCTACATGAACCAGATCTTCCTGGGGCACCGCGCCTATGGCTTCGCCGCCGCCAGCGAGGTCTATTTCGGCAAGCCGCTGAAGGACGTCACGGTCGCCGAAGCCGCGATGCTGGCCGGCCTGCCGAAGGCGCCGTCGGCCTACAACCCGATCAATAACCCGCGCCGCGCCAAGGTGCGCCAGCAGTACATCATCGAACGGATGCTGGAAAACGGCTTCATCACGCCCGAGCAGCGCGACGACGCCAAGGCGCAGGTGCTGCGCTACCGGACGGTGACAGACCTGCCCGCGCATGGCGAATTCGTCGCCGAATCGGCCCGCCAGCTGATCTTCACCCAGTACGGGGACGCCGCCTACACGCGTGGCTTGAACGTCTACCTGACCATCCGCGCCGACGAGCAGAACGTCGCCTACCGCGCGCTGCGCCGTGGCATCCTCGACTACGAGAAGCGCCAGGTCTATCGCGGCCCCGAGGCCTATGCCGACCTGCCCGGTGACCCGGCCGATCTCGACTCCCGCGTTGCCGAGGCCCTGGCCGATCACCCGGCGAACGACGAGTTGCTGGCTGCCGTGGTGCTGGAGGCCGACCCGAAGAAGGTCGTCGCGGCGCTGCAGAGCGGCGAATCGATCACGATCGTCGGCGACGGCCTGAGGCCCGCCACCTCCGGCCTGGCCGACAAGGGCAACCCCAAGACGCGCATCCGGCGCGGCGCGATCATCCGCGTCGTCAAGGGCGTGGACAAGGCGGGCAAGGACGTCTGGACGATCACACAGCTGCCCGAGGTCGAGGGCGCCTTCGTGGCGATGGATCCGCGCAACGGGCGGCTGCGCGCGCTGGTCGGCGGCTTCGACTGGGCCAAGAACAAGTTCAACCACGTGACGCAGGCCTGGCGCCAGCCCGGCTCCGGCTTCAAGCCCTTCATCTACTCGGGCGCGCTGGAGAAGGGCTTCACGCCCGCCACGATCATCAACGACGCACCGCTGTTCTTCGATGCCGGCGCCACCGGCAGCCAGCCCTGGGAGCCGAAGAACTACGACGGCAAGTTCGAGGGCCCGATGACGATGCGCCGCGCGTTGGCGCAATCGAAGAACCTCGTGTCGATCCGCATCATGCAGTCGATCGGCGCACGCTATGCGCAGGACTGGGTGACACGCTTCGGCTTTGACGCCGACAAGCACCCGGCCTACCTGACGACAGCGCTCGGCGCCGGCTCGGTCACGCCGATGCAGATGGTGCAGGGCTACGCGGTGTTCGCCAACGGTGGGCATCGTGTCGCGCCACAGCTGATCTCGCGCGTGACCGATGCGAAGGGCCGCGTGCTGTTCGAAGCGCCCACCGTGTCGTTGGGCGAGGACAGCCGCGTGATCGACGCGCGCAACGCCTTCATCATGAACAGCTTGCTCGAGGAGGTCGCCCGTACCGGCACCGCCGCCAAGGTGCAGGCCACGCTGAAGCGCCCCGACCTGGGCGGCAAGACCGGCACGACCAACGATTCGATGGACGCCTGGTTCAACGGCTACCAGAAGGAACTGGTCGCTGTGGCGTGGATCGGCTACGACACGCCGCGCAAGCTGGGCGACCGCGAAACCGGTGGCGGCCTGGCCCTGCCGGTCTGGATCGAGTACGCCAGCTTCGCGTTGCGCAACGCGCCGATCGAGGATCAACCGGTGCCCGAAGGCGTCGTCAATGTGAACGGCGAGTGGTACTACGACGAGTACAGCGGCAATGCGGGCGTCCACACGCTGGGCGGCGACGACACGAAGTTGCCGCAGCAGGGTTCCGAGGACGAAAAGAAGAGCATCCTCGACCTGTTCAAGCGCTGAAATTCAGGCGATGAAAGTCAAGCGCTTGCCGGCCTGCAAGCTCGCGTGCTCGGAAAGCACGGCGTGGAACTCGTCGGCCGTTTTCGTGTCGAGCCAGCGGCCATCGCAATAGCGGAAGTGGAAGCCACCGCCGCGCGTGGCCAGCCAGATCTCCTGCAGCGGCGGCTGGGTGTTGATGACGATCTTGCTGCCGCCCGGCAGGCTCAATTCCAGCAGGCCACCCGTGCGGTGGGTGTCGATATCGACGACGTCCTCGTCCAGCCAGCGATCCAGCAGCACCTCGAGGCCATCCAGCAGCGCCTTCGTCTTGGCGTGGTAATCGGCATCGGTCAGCGGTGTGGCGGCGGGGGCTTGGGACATGGGCGATAAACTTCCGGGAATGAACGACAAGAACAAATTGCCGCGAAGTGTAGGCCTGTCGGTGCTGGCGCTCGGCGCCGCGCTGCTGATGGGCTGCGGCCAGAAGGGGCCATTGGTGCTGCCGAAGCCGCCCCAGGCGGCCACCAGCGCTCCGTCCGCAGCCGCTGCCTCGGCCGTGCAGGCCAAGCAATAGGGAACTAGATCCGACGCTCTTCCACGGCGTGGCATGCCACCTGCACGCTCGTGGCATCCACCCGCAGCACCGGCCGCTCGGCCTTGCAGCGCTCGTTCGCGTGCGGACAGCGCGGATGGAAGCTGCAGCCGCTGGGCGGTTGCAGTGGGTTCGGCACCTCGCCCTGGACCGGCGTGCGGCTGCGCCCGGTCATGTGGATGTCCGGGATCGCATCGAGCAGCATCCGCGTGTACGGATGGCGCGGCCGGGCGAACAGCTCGGCCTTGGGCGCCAACTCGACCAGCCGGCCCAGGTACATCACACCGACCCGATCGGCCACATGGCGCACAACCGCCAGGTTGTGCGAGATGAACAGGTAGGACAGGCCGCGCTGCCGCTGCAGGTCCTTCATCAGGTTCAAGACCTGGGCTTGCACCGACACGTCCAGCGCCGAGGTCGGTTCGTCGCAGACGAGGAACTCCGGCTGCGTCGCCAGGGCCCGGGCGATCGAGATGCGCTGGCGCTGGCCACCAGAGAACTGGTGCGGGAACTTGTCGCCATCGGACGCAGTCAGGCCCACCGATCGCAAAAGCTCGCCGACCCGCTCGCGCAACTCGCCGGCCCCGCTGACCAGACCGTGCTCGCGCAGCGGCTCGGCAACGATCTCCTGCACCTTCCAGCGCGGATTCAGGGAGGCGTACGGATCCTGGAAGATCATCTGCATGCGGCGGCGCAGTGTCAGACCGTCCCGGGACGCAAGCGTGCGCGCCGCATCGACGCCATCGAAGCTGACGCTGCCACGCGTAGGTTCGTAGAGGCCTACCAGCAGGCGCGCCACCGTGCTCTTGCCGCAGCCGGACTCACCCACCAACGCCAGCGTCGTGCCACGTTCGATGGCAAAACTGACGCCATCGACCGCATGGACGAACAGCCGCTCCTTGCGCTCCAGCACGCGGTTCAGCCACGGCAACGAGACATCGAAGGTCTTGGAGAGGTCCTGCACTTCGACCAGCGGCGTGTTGCTGCTCATCGCGCCAACTCCGTCTGCACCGAATGCAGCCAACAAGCGGCCTGCGTGCCCTCGACCGTCATCAGATCCGGCCGCTCGATACGGCAGCGATCGAAGACCTTCGGACAGCGCGGGTTGTAGGCACAGCCCAGTGGAATGGCATTCAAGCGCGGCATCGAACCATCGATCTGCAACAGGCGTTCGCGGTCCTCGTCCATCGCGGGGATCGAGCCCATCAGGCCAGCGGTGTACGGATGCGCCGGCCGATGGATCACTTCGGCGACCGGGCCCACCTCGGCCAGCCGGCCCGCGTACATCACTGCGACGCGGTCGCAGGTCTCGGCGATCACGCCCATGTCGTGCGTAACCAGCATCACCGCGGCACCCTGCTCTCGGCAGACGCGCTTGAGCAAGGAAATGATCTGGGCCTGGATCGAGACATCGAGCGCCGTCGTCGGTTCGTCGGCCACGATCAGCTTCGGATTGGCCGCCAACGCCAGCGCGATCACGACGCGCTGACGCATGCCGCCGGAGAACTGGTGCGGGTACTGGTCGATGCGCTGCGCTGCAGCCGGAATGCCGGTCTCCTCCAGCAACTCGATGGCGCGCTTGCGTGCCTGCGCGGTACTGAGGCCCAGATGGGTCGTGATCGTCTCGACGAGTTGTCGGCCGATCGTGTACAGCGGATTCAGCGAAGTCAGCGGATCCTGGAAGATGGCGCCGATCTGCCGGCCACGGATGCGGCGCATCTGCTCGTAGGGCAAGTTGTCGATGCGCCGCCCTTCGAGCAGGATCTCGCCACTGGCGATGCGTCCCGGCGGATCCAGCAGGCCGATGATGGCCGCGCCGGTCAGCGACTTGCCGGCGCCGGATTCGCCGACCACACCAAGAATCTCGCCCGGCGCGATGTCGAAGGACACATCGTCCAGCGCCAGCAAGGTGCCGCGGCGGGTCGGGAACTCTACCCGCAGGTGGCGGACTTCAAGCAAGAGCGTGGGGCTGGTCATCGCTAGCTCGTTGTTTCAGCGCAGCCGCGGATTCAGCGCGTCGCGCAGCCAGTCGCCCAGCAGGTTCACGCTCAGCGCAATGAGCACCAGCATCACGCTGGGCCAGATCGTGATCCACCATTCGCCGGAGAACAGGAAATCGTTGCCGACGCGAATCAGCGTGCCCAGTGAGGGGCTCGTCGGTGGCACGCCAACGCCAAGGAAGGACAGCGTGGCCTCCGTGATGATCGCCGCTGCGACCTGCAGCGTCGCCAGCACCAGCACCGGCCCGAGCACGTTGGGCAGCACATGGCGCCGCATGATGCGCAGCGGACGAACGCCGATCACGCGTGCGGCCTGCACGTACTCGCGGTTGCGCTCCACCAGCGTGGAGCCGCGCACCGTGCGCGCGTACTGCACCCAGCCGGACAGCGAGATCGCCAGGATCAGCACCAGAAAGGCCAGCACGTCATGCGCGTCCGGATACAGCGCGCGGCCGACGCCATCGATCAGCAGCGCGATCAGGATCGACGGGAAGGACAGCATCACGTCACAGATGCGCATGATGAAGGCATCGACCTTGCCACCGACGAAGCCGGCCAGCAGACCCAGGCCGACGCCCAGCAGCATCGACAGCAGCACCGACGCGAAGCCCACCAGCAGCGAGATCCGCGCGCCGTACATCAGCGCGGAGAGGATGTCGCGGCCCTGATCGTCGGTGCCAAGCAGGTACTTACTGCTCCCGCCCTCCACCCACGCTGGCGGCAACCGTGCGTCCATCAACTCCAGCGAGGCCAGGTCGAACGGGTTGTGCGGCGCCACCCATTCCGCGAAGCAGGCGCAGAAGAGACAGGCCAGCGCGATGAGCGCCGCGGCGATCGCCACTGGCGAGGAGCGGAACGAGTGCCAGACGTCGCCATCGAAAAAGCGGGTGAGCAAGCCAGCCATCGTCAGTGCGCCTTGCCTTCCGCCCGCAGCCGCGGGTCGACGCTGAAATAGAGAAGATCCACCGCCAGATTGATGGCGACGAAGATCAGCGAGATCAGGCACAGGTAGGCGGCCATCACCGGGATGTCCGCGAACTGCACGGCCTGGATGAACAGCAGGCCCATGCCAGGCCATTGGAAGACTGTCTCGGTGATGATGGAAAAGGCAATCAGCGAACCGAGTTGCAGGCCGGTGATGGTGATCACGGGCACCAGCGTGTTCTTCAGCGCATGCCCGAAGTAGATGGCACGGTCGCTGAGCCCTCGGGCGCGGGCGAACTTGATGTAGTCCGTGCGCAAGACCTCCAGCATCTCGGCACGCACGAGACGCATGATCAGGGTCAGCTGGAACACGGCGAGCGTGACGGCGGGTAGCAGCAAGTGGCGCAGGCCATCGGCCGTCAACAGGCCTGTGGTCCAGGAACCGAAGGACACGACGTCGCCGCGGCCAAAGCTCGGCAACCACTTCAACATGACCGCGAAGACGAGGATCAGCAGGATGCCGATCAGGAAGGTCGGCAGCGACACGCCCAGCAGCGACAGCATCATCAGCAATTGCGCACCGAAGCGGCCTCGTCGCAGCGCGGCATAGACCCCCAAGGGAATGCCGGCGCACAGGGCGATCACCGCAGCGACGAGCGACAACTCCAGCGTGGCCGGAAAACGCTCGACGATCAGGCTCGACACCTGCCGCCCCTGGCGCAGGCTGAGCCCGAAATCGCCCTGAACCGCGTTAGCGACGAAATGCGCGAATTGGACCGGGAAGGACGCGTCGAGGCCCAATTGCCGGCGTAGTTCGGTGCGTTGCTCGGGCGTCGCGTCCTGCCCCAGCATATTGCTCACCGGGTCGCCGACGTACTGGAACAGCATGAACGCGATGAAAGCCACCGCGAGCATCACGATCAGAGCCTGGACAAGACGGCGGAGGATGAAGACGAGCATTGAGCCCAGTTTATGCGGCCTTGGCACACGAAAAGAAAAACGGGCCGCGAGGCGGCCCGTTTCGGTTTGGCTCGTCGCGAAACGCTGATGATCAGAAGCGGTGGCGCAGGCCGAGCATCGCGTTGTAGCGACGGGTGTAGCCGGTCGTCAGATAGGTCTCCCCGTTCTTCAGGTTCGTGCGATCAGCCTCGAAGTAAGCATCGGTGCGCTTCGAGAACGCGTAGTCGGCGACGAAGGAGAGGTAGTCAGACTTGTACTTGGCGCCGGTCTGGTCGACCTTGTGCTCCATGTGGTAGTACTCGGCGCCCAGGTTGATCTGCGTCGTCAGCTGGTAGGTGCCACCGAACATGATCATGTCGCGCGACTGGGAGGAAGTCAGCGGCACGGCGGCACCCGTGTACAGGGGACCCATCGACTGTCCATTGAGGAAGCCGGCGGCATAGGTAGCCGCCAGGACGTTCGCACCGGCGTCGAACTTGTTCTTCATCCAGGACAGGTTGATGTAGATCGGGCCGGACGAGTACGCACCACCCAACATTGTGCCCTTGACCTTCTTGCCAGCAGAGGTCGCCGCCGTCGCACCTTCCGTTTCAAGGTAGCCACCGCCAAACGCCCAAGCGCCGTCGGAATACTTGAGCGCACCGCCAGCCGACTTGTCCACTGCACTGTTTTCGCCGGCACTCACCTGCAGTTCTCCAGTGATCGGGCCCGCGATGAACTTGTACTTCACCATATTGTCCTGACGATTGTTCAGCGTCATGCCCAGTTCCGGCTTGTACTGATCAATGTAGGTGGAGTACTTGTAGGACGAGAAGGTCGAGGCGTTCAGGTCGAACAGGATGTTGTACTGGCGACCCAAGGTGACGATGCCGAAATCGTTCGATGCAAGACCCACCCAGGACTGGAACCAGAAAACACCCGCCGGCGAGGAGGCCGCCGTGGTGCCGGTGTCAAGAGAGAGACGGTGTTCCAGGTTGGCGATCGCACGCAGGCCGCCACCCATGTCTTCATTGATGTTGATCCCCAGTCGGCTTTGCGACATGCCGCTGTTGGACAGCTGCTTCTTCGCTCCGCCAGGGTTGGCATTGCTGGAATAGCGCGCAGCCGCGTCGACGATGCCATACATGGTCACGCTGGACTGAGCCCATGCGGCGCTCGTACTTGCGGCCAGCAAACCCAGGACCAGAGTTGCTTTTTTCATCGATGTCTCCTGCTTTTAGGGATATGGGGAACGACAGCGCATTCTCATGGAACATCCCGAAACCAGTGACGATTTGTTGCCATCAACCAACAAGAGCTAACCCTGTCGCTCAGGTGACTCAGCAGACAGAAAGCAAAAAGGCCGCCCGAAGGCGGCCTCGCGATGCAGCGAAGCTGCGTCGTCGATCAGAAGGCGTGCTTGATACCGACGTCGACGCTGCCCGACGAACCATTCTTGACCGGGTTGTAAGCGTCAGCCAGAGCAAAGGCAGAAGCACCCTTGTTCTTGATCTCGCTCACGTTGCCGTACAGGGCGGTGCGCTTGGACAGGTTGTACACGTAGCCGACCGAGTAGTGGTCAGCCTTGTCGCCCAGGCCAGCCACGCGAGCGGTGTCGTTGAACTTGCTGTTCGTGTACGAAGCCAGAATCAGGCCCGGGCCGACCGGTGCCGTGGCGGCGATCGTCCAGTTGTCTTGCTTCAGCGAGCCGTACTTGACTTGCGTGTAGATGACGGCCGGCTTGACCATGCCGAAATCATACGAACCGGCGATCGTGCCCAGCTTCAGCTTCTCGGGGGCGCCATCGATCGTGGTTTGGTTCAGGCCACCAGCAACGTGCAGGGCGTCCAGCTTGTATCCGACACGACCGCTGACTTGCTTTTGACCGCCAGCACCAGCAACGCCAGCACCTTCGCCGGCGGCAACGTTCAACTGACCATAAAAACCACCCAGGTTGCCCGGAGCGATGTAGATGATCTGGTTGTTGTTGCGGTTCTGGGTCGAGTCACCGAAGGCTTGGCCGTTTTCGCTGCCCAGCACCGAGTACGTGTTGTACATGGCGCCTTGGCCCACGTCGCCGTACGGATCGAAATCGTCCATCAGCAACTGGGTAGCGGTCTTGTCACGGCCCAGGCGGACTTCACCGAAATCACCCGACAGGCTCACGGTCGAGCGACGGTTCCAGAACGTGGAGGTCGTGGTCTTGGCCGCGCCGGTCGAACCGACGTTGGCGCCAGCTGCGCCGGTGTCGGCGTTCAGGCCGCCTTCCAGCCAGAAGCCAGCCTTCAGGCCGCCGCCGAGGTCTTCAACACCGCGAACGCCCAAACGGCTGCTTGCGAGGCCGTCCTTGGACAGGTTCATCTTGGACTCGCCATTGGACTTCGTGTAGCGGGTCGCGAGGTCAATCACACCGAACAGGGTGACCGACGATTGAGCGGAAGCCATACCAGCCACCGAGCTCAGCACAGCCAATGCAACGATAGATTTTTTCATTAGTTACTCCTAAAAATTCAACGAAGCCCTGTTTGCGAACACCTCTGAACAAGGCTTAGCAAGACGTCTTGGGCAAACCTCCCAGTGGAAGTCGCTGCATTGCACCAGACGACACATCCCCTAGGGAAGTTCCGAATAGATAAATTTTGAAAATACGTTGTCGATGAACAACATCAGCCTAGGCTCACAAAACAGACATATTGCCGGGAAGGCAATGTGAGCAAAAGGCAGCACTTGGAGCCCGGGTAGACTGCCCCGCCGAATTGCACGAGTCCCGTTCTTCCAAGCGCTCTAATGTCGCACCGTTCGCAACTTTCTGCTCGAGACCGCCTGCTTTCCAGTTTGGACGAGGGATTGCGCACGGTGTTCGCTACGCCCAGGTCCTCGATCCCGACACCCACGGCACCGACCCCAGCCTCGCCGCTGTCAACTGACGAGCGCCAACTTGCCGGTGCCCTGATGCGAGTCAATCACGTCGGCGAAGTTTGCGCGCAGGCACTTTATCAGTCCCAGGCGCTCGTCAGCCGCAGCCCGGCACTGCAGTCTCATTTCGAACACGCGGCGCGCGAGGAACTCGACCACCTCGCCTGGACCAGCCAGCGCGTGCACGAACTCGGCACCCACACCAGCTGGCTCAACCCGCTCTGGTATGGCGGCGCCTTCGCGCTCGGCAGCCTCGCAGGCTTGGCCGGCGATCGCATCAGCCTCGGCTTCGTCGTCGAGACAGAACGACAGGTCGAACAGCACCTCGCCAGCCATCTGGATCGCCTGCCGGAAGCTGACCTCGCCTCGCGAGCCATCGTCGAACGCATGCGCGACGACGAAGCCCGGCACGCCGACGAGGCCTTGGCCGCAGGCGCTCAACTGTTGCCTGCGCCGGTCAAGGGCCTGATGCGAATGGCCGCCCGGGTGATGACGCTGACGGCCCACCATATTTAGACCTCGACGATCTCCACCGAGGTCGTGATCTTCGCGGTCTTGGCCAGCATGATGCTGGCCGAGCAGTATTTCTCGTGCGACAGCGCGACCGCCCGCTCGACCACCTCCTGCTTCAACCCGCGTCCGGTGACCGTGAAGTGCATATGGATCGCGGTGAACACCTTGGGTTCGGTGTCGGCCCGGTCCGCCTTCAGGCTCACCTGGCAGCCGCGCACGTCGTGGCGGCCGCGCTTCAGGATCAACACCACGTCATAGGCCGTGCAGCCGCCCGTGCCGGCCAGCACCGTCTCCATCGGGCGCGGCGCCAGGTCGCGCCCGCCACCGTCCGGCGCGCCATCCATCGTCAGCAGGTGGCCGCTGCCAGTCTCGGCCACGAAGCTCATGCCCTGAGCAGCGCCCATCCAGTTGATCGTGCATTCCATCGTCAAAGACTCCTTGTTTTTTGCTCGTGGGAGCAATTACTCCACATCTTTTTGAGCAGAAATTATTGCGGCGCAGCATAGCAAGCGTTAGAATTGGATCCAAGCGTTGCAACAGATCTTCAGCTTGCTTGGCAATCCCCAAGATCTTCGTAGCGCACCGTTTGTCTCCTCCACCGCCTCAATGGTGGATTCAGCCCGAGATTGCAAGATCTCGGGCTTTTTTTTGCCCCTACCCGGCAGGGGTCAATCCAGCAGTCGCTCCAGCCTTTGCAGGCTTGCCTCTTCGAGACGACCGCTCGCCCGTGCCAGCGTGAGCTGTCGCCGCGACAGCTCACGATAGAAGGCGCCATGCGCGCCGCCCAGCGCATCGAACGCCTTCAGATGCGCGGCCACCACGCCCGCGTCGCCGCGCGAGATCGGCCCGGCCTGCGCGCCCGCCAGGCCGCGCGCCTCGGCGGCGCCCAGCGTGCCACGCGCCAGCGGCAGCAGCGCCTGCAGGGCCAGGTCTTGCGGCAGGCCGATAGCCCCCCAGACCTGCGCCGCCTCATCCAGCATCGACAGCAGGAAGCTCGCCGCGAAGCTGGCCGCACCGTGATACGCCGCGCGCGTGCCGGGCTGCAGCGTCAGCGGCTTCATGCCCAGCAATCCGGCCAACCGGCGCAGTTCGCTGGCCAGCGCGGCATCCTCCGCCTCCAATGCCACCGCGCTGCCCGGCAACAGCGCCAGCGCCCGCTCGGGGTCAGAGAAGATCTGCAGCGGATGGAAGCCGCCGACGCGCGCGCCCGCAGCCTTGGCCGGCGCCAGGGCCGCCAGCTCGGTCGCGCCGCTGCAATGCACCACCGCCTGCCCTGTGCGCCAGGGCAGCGCCGCCGCCAGCGGCGCGATCGCATCGTCAGGCACCGTCAGGAACACCAGATCCGCGCATTCGACGGCCGCCTCCGGACTTGTCGCAAGACAGGGCCCGCCGATGCGCACGGCCAGGACCTCAGGCGGCTGCGTCCGCGCACCCACGGCGCAGATCGTCTCACCCTGCGCCGCCAGCACCAGTGCCAGGGTCCGGCCCAAGCGGCCGGGGCCGATCACGGCGATGTTCGGGCTCATGGCTTGACGAACTTCAGGGTCATCCGGTCGCTCTCGCCGATCGCCTGGTACTTCGCGCGGTCCTTGTCCTTGTTCTCATAGGTCGGCGGCAGCGCCCAGACGCCGCCCTCATGGTCGGCATCGTCCTTCGGGTTCGCATTGATCTCGCTGCTGCCCGCCAGGCGGAAACCGACGCTCTCGGCCATCTTCACCACGAAGCTCTGGTGCAGGTAGCCGGTACTGGCATGCGCGTCCTGCGGTCGCGACTCGGGCAGCCGGTGATCGGTCACACCGAGCACGCCGCCTGATTTAAGTGCGTCGAAAGCCGCTTGATAGACGGCGCGCGTCTGCGCCTCGCCCAGGTCCACCCAGTTGTGCGTGTTGCGGAAGGTCAGCACCAGGTCCGCGCTACCGGGCGGGCCGAAATCGAAACGGCCGTTCTTCGCATCCAGCATGCCCACCTGAACGCGGCCGTAGACGGCCGGGTTGGCATCGAAGCGCTGCTGCTGGCGCTGGCCGCCGGCGCTCTTCGGATCGGAGCCGGCGACAACGAGCCGGCCATGGTCGCGCAGGTAGGGCGCCAGGATCTCCGTGTACCAGCCGCCGCCGGGCACCAGTTCGACCACCGTCTGGTCCGGCCGGATGCCGAAGAACCCCAGTGTCTCGACCGGATGCCGCCAGCCATCCCGCGCCACGTTCTCGGGCGTGCGCTGGGCACCCGCAACCGCCGTTCGCAGCGCCGCATCCGGCTCGGCCGCCTGGCAGGCCAGAACGGACATCACGGCGACCGCGGCACCTGCAATCCATTGCTTCATGGAACTCCTCCATTTTGGAATCGCGCAGTATGGCGCGCCGCATCGTCTGGCGTGAAACTGACAATCTTGTCATTCAACAGACAGCGTGGCGTCTAGGCCCGCTTCCTACAGTCCGCTCACATTCCTGCTTCACTGCCCATGCGACCCCATTCGCCCTCCCTGCCGTCCGCCGTGCTGCTGCTAACGCTGGTGCTCAGCGCATGCGCCGTCGGCCCCGACTACGTCCGCCCCGCCCCGCCGCCCGGCGCCACCTTGGCCCTCAAGGAAGACGGTCCCTGGCGCCAGGCCGGCGGCGGTGCCGCCATCGAAGCCGGCGCCTGGTGGACCGCCTTCGGCGATCCTGTGCTGAACGGCCTCGTCGATGAAGCCAACAAGGCCAACCAGACGCTCGCCGCAGCCCAGGCCCAGTACGCCCAGGCCCAGGCGCTCGTCCAGGGCGCGCAGGCGGCCTGGTATCCCACCGTCGGCGTCGACGCCTCGGTCACCCGTGGCCGTGCGATCAGCAACGGCAAGAGCTCGCTCGGCAACAGCCACGCCTGGGCACTGCAGGCGGCCTGGGAGCCCGACCTGTGGGGCCGCGTCAGCCGCCAGGTGGAAGCCGCCGGCGCCAGCGCACAGGCCAGCGCGGCGGATCTCGCCGCGGCGCGGCTCGTCGTGCAGGCGGCCGTCGTCAACAACTACGTGCAGCTGCGCCTCGCCGACCAGCAGAAGGCCCTGTACGCCCGCACGCTGGAGGGCTACCGCAAGTCGCTCTCGATCACGCAGGCCCAGTTCCGCGCCGGCACCAACACCCGCTCCGACGTCGCGCTGGCCCAGGCGACGCTCTCCGGCGCCGAGGCGCAGGCGATCGACGTCGACCTGACCCGCCGCCAGCTCGAGCACGCGCTGGCCGTGCTGCTCGGCAAGACGCCGGCAAACTTCGCGCTGGCCCCAGCCGAACCGAGCCTCGCCATTCCCGCAGTGCCCGAGTTGGTCCCGTCCGCGCTGCTGGAGCGCCGCCCCGACGTCGCCGGCGCCGAGGCCCGCGTGGCCGCGGCCAATGCCAACATCGGCGTTGCCCAATCCGCCTGGTACCCGAACATCAGCCTGGGCGCCAGCGGCGGCTACCAGGGCGCCGGCTTCGGCGACTGGTTCTCCGCACCGGGTCGCGTCTGGGCGCTCGGCACCACCCTGGCCGCCACGCTGTTCGACGGCGGCGCCCGCAAGGCGCAGAACGCGCAGGCGCAAGCCGCCTTCGACGCCGCCGCGGCCACCTACCGCCAGACGGTGCTCGCCGGCTTCCAGGAAGTCGAGGACAACCTCGCTGCGCTGAACGACCTGGCGCAGGAACGCGTGGCGCAGGACGCCGCCGTCGCCGCCTCGCGCGAGGCCGAGAGAGTCGCGCTGAGCCAGTACCGCGCCGGCACCACCACCTACCTGTCCGTCATCACCGCGCAGACGCTGTCGCTGACCAACGAGCGCACGGCGCTGCAGCTGGTCGGCCGGCAATACGCCGCCAGCGTCGCGCTGATCAAGGCCACCGGCGGCGGCTGGCAGGCCGAGCCGCTGGCGACGCGGGGCGCCGACGCCCACACCGCATCGAACAAGTAAACCGAGTCAACGAATCGTGAGTTCTCCCATGTCCGCCCCCGTACAAAACTCCGCGGCCGCTCAGGCCGGCAAGACCTGGATCTGGCCCGTCGTCGCCGTGCTGGTGATCGTCGGTGCACTGTGGGCGTCCGGCGTCTTCAAGTCCGACACCAAGAAGGAACGGCCGCAGCAGCCGCCCGTGCCGGTGCGCAGCGCCGTGGCCAAGAGCGAGACCGTGCCGATCGCGCTGAGCGGCATCGGCGCGGTGCTGCCGGTGTCCTCGGTCACCGTGCGCACGCGTGTCGACGGCGCGCTGGACAGCCTGGGCTTCAAGGAAGGTGAAGACGTCAAGGCCGGCCAGGTGCTGGCCCGCATCGACCCCCGCAGCTTCCAGGCCACCCTGCAGCAGGCCGAGGCCCAGAAGGCCCGCGACGAAGCCCAGCTCGCCAACGCCCGTGCCGACCTGGCCCGCTACGGCCAGCTGATCAAGGAAGACGCGACCAGCCAGCAGCAGCTCGACACGCAGAAGGCGCTGGTCGCCCAGCTCGCCGCCACCGTCAAGACGGACGACGCGACCATCAATGCCGCGCGCGTTCAGCTGAGCTACACGACGATCACCGCGCCGATCTCCGGCCGCGTCGGCGCCCGCCTGGTGGACGCCGGCAACATCGTCCACGCCGCCGACGCCAACGGCCTGCTGGTCATCAACCAGATCGACCCGATTGCCGTGCAGTTCAGCCTGCCCGAATCGAACTTCCAGCAGATCAACGCCGCCCTGCGCCAGCGCGGTGCCAAGGCGCTGGTCGTCGAGGCGATCGACCGCGGCAGCCGCGAGGTGCTCGCCACCGGCCACCTCGTGCTGCTGAACAACCAGATCGACACCACCACCGGCACCATCGCGCTGAAGGGCCACTTCCCGAACGCCGCGCACAAGCTGTGGCCCGGCCAGTCGGTCGATGCCCGCATCGTGCTGGGCGACCAGGAGAACGCCATCACGATCCCGACCGCCGCCGTGCAGCGCAGCCAGGACGGCAACTTCGCCTACGTCGTCGACGGCCAGCAGGTGCGCATGCAGCCGCTGGACGTGACCGAGACGATCGGCGAGAAGACCGTCGTCGGCAAGGGCCTGCAGGCCGGCGACCGCGTCGTCACCGAAGGCCAGTACCGCCTGCAGCCGGGCGCCCACGTCGCCGAAGCGGCCACGGCCGCCGCGAGCGCCGCATCGGGCGCGGCACCGGGAGCCTCGAAGTGAGCATTTCCTCAACCTTCATCAAGCGGCCCATCGGCACCACGCTGCTCGGGCTGGCGGTGCTGCTGATCGGCCTGGCGGCCTGGCCGCTGCTGCCGGTGGCGCCGCTGCCGCAGGTCGACTTCCCGACCATCCAAGTCACCGGACGCCTACCCGGCGCCAGCCCCGAGACCATGGCCGCCAACGTGGCCCAGCCGCTGGAGCGTCAGTTCTCGCTGATTCCGGGCCTGACGCAGATGACGTCCACCAGCTCGCTGGGCCAGACGCAGATCTCGCTGCAGTTCGACCTGGACCGCGCGATCGACGGCGCGGCGCTGGACGTGCAGACCGCCATCAACGCCGCCACCGGCCAGCTGCCCAAGAACCTGCCGAGCCCGCCGAGCTTCCGCAAGATCAACCCGGCGGACACCTCCATCGTCATCTTCGCCGTGCAGTCGCCGGTGCTGCCGCTGATCAAGGTCAACGACTACGCCGACAACGTGCTGGCCCAGCAGATCTCGCGCATCGAGGGCGTGGGCCTGGTCAACATCTTCGGCCAGCAGAAACCGGCGGTGCGCGTGCAGGTGGACCCGGCGCGGCTGAAGAACCTGGGCCTGTCGCTGGAAGACGTGCGCGGCGTGATCGCCAACGCCACCGTCAGCAGCCCCACCGGCACGATCGACGGCGCCAGCCAGTCCTTCAACGTCGACACCAATGACCAGATCCTGAGCGCCAAGCCCTGGAACGACGTGGTCATCGCCTACAAGAACGGCGCGCCGATCCGCATCCGCGACATCGGTGTGGCCATCGACGGCCCCGAGAACTCCAAGCAGGCTGCCTGGGCCTATGGCGCCGCCGGCGCCGACCCCGACGCCAAGATCACCAACGGCCGCACCATCCTGCTGGCCATCACCAAGGAACCGGGCGCCAACGTGATCGAGACGGTGGACCGCATCGAGGCGGCGCTGCCCAAGCTGCGCGAATCGATCCCGCCCTCGGTCACCGTCAACAAGCTGATCGACCGCACGCAGACGATCCGCGCCTCGGTCAAGGACGTCGAGTTCACGCTGGTGCTGTCGATCGGCCTCGTGGTGCTGGTGATCTTCGTGTTCCTGCGCGACGTGGCCGCCACGATCATCCCCAGCATCACCGTGCCGCTGGCCATCCTGGGCACGGCCGCGATGATGTACGTGCTGAACTACAGCCTGGACAACCTCTCGCTGATGGCGCTCACCATCGCGGTCGGCTTCGTCGTCGACGACGCGATCGTGATGCTGGAGAACATCTACCGGCACATCGAGGAAGGCATGCCGCGGATGGAAGCGGCGCTGAAGGGCGCCGCCGAGATCGGCTTCACCATCGTGTCGATCTCCGTCTCGCTGGTCGCCGTGTTCATCCCGCTGCTGCTGATGGGCGGCATCGTCGGCCGGCTGTTCCGCGAGTTCGCGGTGACGGTGACCTTGACCATCGCCGTCAGCGTGATCGTCTCGCTGACCTTGACGCCGATGCTGTGCTCGCGCTTCCTGCGCAACACGCACGACGTGCCGCACGGCAAGATCTTCGGCGCCTTCGAGAAGGGCTTCGACTGGCTGCTCGACGGCTACAAGCGCGGCCTGCACTTCGTGCTGCGCCATCAGTTCCTGACGCTGATGAGCTTCCTGGCCACGGTGGCCGCCACGGTCGCCCTGTTCATCGTCATTCCGAAGGGCTTCTTCCCGCAGCAGGACACCGGCTTCATCGGCGGCCAGGCGGTCGCCGGCCAGGACATCTCCTCGGTCGCGATGTACAGCCGCATGCAGGCGCTGGCCGACATCGTCCGCCAGGATCCCGACGTGACCGGCTTCGGCGTGGCCGTGGGCAACTCCACCTTCAACCAGGGCAACATCTTCATGGGCCTGCGGCCCAAGGACGAGGGCCGCACCGCGACCGCCGACGAGATCATCGCCCGGCTGCGCCCCAAGCTCGCCAAGGTGACGGGCGTGACGCTGTACATGCAGGCCGGCCAGGACATCAACGTCGGTGCCCGCCAATCGCGCACGCAGTACCAGTACACGCTGGTGGATACCGACCTGGAAGAGCTGAACACCTGGGCGCCGAAGATCACCGCCAAGCTCGCCACGCTGGACGGCCTCACCGACGTCACCAGCGACCAGCAGAACGCCGCGCCGATCGCCAACCTGACGATCGACCGCGAACGCGCCTCCACCTTCGGCATCACGCCCGCGGTGATCGACGCGACGATCTACGACGCCATCGGCCAGCGCCAGGTCGCCCAGTACTTCACGCAGCTCAACAGCTACAACGTGGTGCTGGAAGTGACGCCGGCGCTGCAGCGCGACGCACGCCTGTTCGACCAGATCTACATCAGCTCGCCGGTCACCGGCCAGCAGGTGCCGCTGTCGACCTTCGTCAAGGTGGACACCTCGCGTACCGGCTACCTGACCGTGAACCACCAGGGCCAATTCCCCGCGGTGACGGTCTCGTTCAACCTGCGTCCGGGCACCTCGCTGGGCGAGGCGGTGCAGAAGATCCAGCAGGCGCAGGAGGAGATGCGCGTGCCGGCCACGCTGAGCGGCACCTTCCAGGGCGCGGCCCAGGCCTTCGGCGATTCGCTGCGCACGCAGCCCTACCTGATCGCCGCGGCGCTGATCGCTGTCTACATCGTGCTGGGCCTGCTGTACGAGAGCTACATCCACCCGCTGACGATTCTCTCC
The DNA here is from genome assembly GCF_034043675.1 of Roseateles agri. Taxonomy (NCBI): domain Bacteria; kingdom Pseudomonadati; phylum Pseudomonadota; class Betaproteobacteria; order Burkholderiales; family Sphaerotilaceae; genus Roseateles; species Roseateles agri. The sequence goes on from NZ_JAXCLA010000002.1 coordinate 760,091, forward strand.
ACGCTGCCCTCGGCAGGCGTCGGCGCGCTGCTGATCCTGATGGCCGGCGGCTACGACCTCTCGGTGATCGCGCTGATCGGCATCATCCTGCTGATCGGCATCGTCAAGAAGAACGGCATCATGATGGTGGACTTCGCGCTGCACGCGGAGCGAGACAAGGGCATGGAGCCCGAGGCCGCCATCTACGAAGCCTGCGTGCTGCGCTTCCGCCCGATCATGATGACGACGATGTGCGCACTGCTGTCGGGCCTGCCGCTGATGCTGGGCCACGGTGCCGGCTCCGAACTGCGCCGCCCGCTTGGCTACGCGATGGTCGGCGGCCTGATCCTGTCGCAGATGCTGACGCTGTTCACGACACCGATCGTCTACCTCTACCTGGACCGCGCGCATCATTGGTATGTGAAGCGCAAGGAAGCGCGCGCCGCGCGCAAGGGCAACGGTGGCCATCCGCCGCAGCATGAGGTCACCGCCAAGTGAGAGTCCTGATCGTCGAGGATGAGCGAAAGACCGCGGAGTACCTGGAGCAGGGCCTGCGCGAGCAGGGCTGCACGGTCGACCTTGCCTTCGACGGCATCGACGGGCAGCACCTCGCGCTGCACTACGACTTCGACGTGATCGTGCTGGACGTGATGCTGCCCGGCCTGGACGGCTTCGCCGTGCTGAAGTCGCTGCGCGCGGTGAAGAACACGCCGGTGATCATGCTGACCGCACGCGACGGCGTCGAAGACCGCGTGCGCGGCCTGCAGGGCGGCGCGGACGACTACCTGGTCAAGCCCTTCTCCTTCCTCGAGCTGTTCGCCCGCCTGCAGGTGCTGACGCGCCGCGGCCGCGCACAGGAGACGACGCTGCTGCGCGTCGGCGATCTGCAGGTCGACCTGATCGCCCGCAAGGCCCAGCGCCAGGGCCAGCGCCTGGACCTGACGGCCAAGGAGTTCGCGCTGCTGGCCCTGCTGGCGCGCCGCCAGGGCGAGATCCTCTCGAAGACCGTCATCGCCGAGATGGTCTGGGACATGAACTTCGACAGCAACACGAACGTTGTCGAGGTCGCCATCAAGCGCCTGCGCAGCAAGCTCGACGCGCCCTTCCCCACCGAGTTGCTGCACACGATCCGAGGCATGGGCTACGTGCTGGAGGATCGCAGCGCCGGGGCCCCCGGGACCGAATGAAGCACTCCATCGCGGTCCGGCTGGCGGGAATGTTCGCGCTGGCCTCGATCGTCGGCTTCGCGCTGATCGGCGCCGCGCTGCACCACGTGCTGGTGCGTGAACTGGCGCGGCACCAGAACGACCAGATCACCAACCGCATCGCCGACATCAGCTACGTGCTGGAGCACGCCCGCAGCCCGGGGCTCGGCGAGCGCATGCGCCAGAAGCTGGACGCGCTGGAATCGGCCGGCCCGCGCACGCGCGTCTGGATGTGGAGCAAGGACCCGGCCTTCCAGTACGGCACCGACGTGTCCCAGATGCTCGGCCTCGTGCGCGACAACTCGCCCGGCGCCGAGGTCGACATCGCCGGCAACAAGATGCGCCTGAAGAGCCGCACCGTGCCGGCGAACGATCTCTGGCCCGAGGTGCGCTTCGCCGTCGGCGTGGACAGCCAGCCCTTCATCAGCACGCTGCACGCCTTCGAGAAGGCCCTGCTCGCGCTGACCTTGACCGGCACCTGCCTCGCCGCCGCACTCGGCTGGTGGATCGCCCGGCTGGGCCTGGCGCCGGTCGAACGGCTCTCGGCCGATGCGCAGCGCGTGGGCCCCGGCAACCGCGCGCAGCGCCTGCAACTGCCCTCGCTGCCACGCGAACTGGCCGACCTCGGCATGTCCTTCAATCAGGCGCTGGACCGGCTCGATGCCGCTTACCACCAGTTGGAAACCTTCAGCGATGACGTGGCGCACGAGCTTCGCACGCCGCTGGCCAACCTGATCGGCCAGACCCAGGTGACGCTGGCCCGCGAGCGCGATGCCGGCGAGCTGCGCGAGGTGTTGCAGAGCAACCTGGAAGAACTGGAGCGGCTGCGCGCGATCGTCGCCGACATGCTCTTCCTCGCCCGCGCCGAACAAGGCGCCAAGGCACGCAGCCGCGTCGACGCCTCGATCGCCGACGAGGTCGGCAAGACGGTCGAGTTCCTCGACGTGCTGCTGGACGATGCCCGCATGACGGTCGAAGTCCGCGGCGACGCCACCGCGCCGATCGAGACCTCACTGTTCCGCCGCGCGCTGACCAACCTGCTGCACAACGCGATCCAGCACTCGACCGGCGGCGCCGAGATCCGCGTGGAAATCGTCAAGGCCGCCGACCACGCCCGCGTGCGCATCACCAACCCGAGCGCCCCGATCGCCCCCGAACAACTGGCCCGCCTGTTCGACCGCTTCTACCGCGTCGACACCTCCCGCCCGAACAGCGGCGAGAACCACGGCCTCGGCCTGGCCATCGTCAAGGCGGTGGCAGCGATGCACCGCGGCGAGGTGTTCGCCGAATATGCGGACGGCCGGGCAACGATCGGATTCAGTGTGTCGCTGAATTGACCAGCGCGGGTAAGCGACGATAGCGGCGTCACCGAATCGTCATAGTCGGTCCGTAGCCTCCGGGGATTGATCTCAAATTCCCTGGAGTGCACCTTGATTGCCAACGACAGCGAGCTGATTCGCCGCATTCACGCGGATCTGGCGGACAGCTATGACGAGGAACTGGAGCTGGAGCGTGACGACCTGGTCGATGCGGACTTCAGCGGCGTCAGCGAGGACAAGTCGGCCCGGCAGGAGTACTTCCGCGAGCTGTTCCGGCTGCAGGGCGAGCTGGTCAAGCTGCAGGACTGGGTCGTCCAGACCAAACACAAGGTCGTCATCCTGTTCGAGGGGCGCGACGCGGCTGGCAAGGGCGGCGTCATCAAGCGCATCACGCAGCGGCTGAACCCGCGCGTCTGCCGCGTGGCAGCGCTGCCGGCGCCGAACGACCGCGAGCGCACGCAGTGGTACTTCCAGCGCTATGTCTCGCACCTGCCTGCCGGCGGCGAGATCGTGCTGTTCGACCGCAGCTGGTACAACCGCGCCGGCGTCGAGCGGGTGATGGGCTTCTGCGACGACGCACAGTACGAGGAGTTCTTCCGCACGGTGCCCGAGTTCGAGAAGATGCTCGTGCGCTCGGGCATCCAGGTGATCAAGTACTGGTTCTCGATCAGCGACGAAGAGCAGCACCTGCGCTTCCTCGGCCGCATCCACGATCCGCTGAAGCAGTGGAAGCTGAGCCCGATGGACCTGGAGTCCCGCCGCCGCTGGGAGGACTACACCAAGGCCAAGGAAGTGATGCTGGAGCGTACCCACATCGCCGAGGCGCCGTGGTGGGTCGTGCAGGCCGACGACAAGAAGAAGGCGCGGCTGAACTGCATCCACCACCTGCTGGGCCAGATGCCCTATCACGCCACCGAGCACGCCGCCATCGAGCTGCCCGAGCGCGAGCGCCACGACGACTACGCACGTCGCCCCGTCCCGCAAGAAATCATCGTCCCGGAGATCTACTGACATGAGCATCCACGCTCCCTCGCTGGGGCAGATGCCTCAGCAGCCCCAGCACGACAGCCGCCCGCAGCTCGATGCCAAGACCAGCCCGCTGACGGCCATCATCTTCATCGGCCTGCTCGCCATCGGACTGCTGTTCGCCGGCTACAGCATCACGAGCGACATCACCGCCGTCGGGCCGACCGGCGTCACCTGGCTGCCCTACCTCCTGCTGGGCGTAGCGCTGCTGATCGCGCTGGGCTTCGAGTTCGTCAATGGTTTCCACGACACGGCCAACGCCGTCGCCACGGTGATCTACACGCACTCGCTGCCCCCCAACTTCGCGGTGATCTGGTCGGGCTTCTTCAACTTCCTGGGCGTGGTCACGTCCACGGGCGCGGTGGCCTTCGGCATCATCTCGCTGCTGCCGGTGGAACTGATCCTGCAGGTGGGCTCCGGTGCCGGCTTCGCGATGGTGTTCGCGCTGCTGATCGCGGCCATCGTGTGGAACCTGGGTACCTGGTGGCTGGGCCTGCCGGCCTCGTCCTCGCACACGATGGTGGGCTCGATCATCGGCGTGGGCGTCGCCAACGCGCTGATGCACGGCCGCGATGGCACCAGCGGCGTGGACTGGGGCCAGGTCGAGAAGGTCGGCTACTCGCTGCTGCTGTCGCCGGTGTTCGGCTTCGTGCTGGCCGCCGTGCTGCTGCTGGTGCTGCGCACGCTGGTCAAGAACCGGGCGCTGTACGAGGCACCCAAGGGCAATGAGCCGCCGCCCTGGTGGATCCGCGGCCTGCTGATCCTGACCTGCACCGGCGTGTCCTTCTTCCATGGCTCCAACGACGGACAGAAGGGCATGGGCCTGATCATGCTGATCCTCGTCGGCACGGTGCCCATGGCCTACGCGCTGAACCGCGCGATGCCCGCCGACCAGATGACCCAGTTCGTCGCGATGGCACAGGCGACCAGCCAGTCGCTGAAGACCGGCACCGACGTCATCGTCCTTGCCGACAAGGCCCCGCAGGTGCTCAGCGACTACGTGCGCACCAAGACGCTGACGCCCGAGGTCCTGCCGGCGCTGAGCGCGATGGCGAACCGTATCGGCCAGCAGGTCAAGGATCACGGCGTGCTGTCCAAGCTGCCGCTGGACCAGGTGGCCAACGTGCGCAACGACATGTACCTCGCGTCCGAGGCCATCCGCTTCCTCGACAAGGACCCCGCCGCCAAGCTGGACGCCAATGCCAAGGCCAACCTGAAGGCCTTCAAGAAGCTGATCGACGACGCCACCAAGTTCATCCCGCTGTGGGTGAAGGCCGCGGTGGCGATCGCGCTGGGCCTGGGCACGATGGTGGGCTGGAAGCGCATCGTGGTGACGGTGGGCGAGAAGATCGGCAAGACGCACCTGACCTACGCCCAGGGCGCTAGCGCCGAACTGGTGGCGATGGCGACCATCGGCGCCGCCGACGGCCTCGGCCTGCCGGTCTCCACCACGCACGTGCTCTCCTCCGGCGTGGCCGGCACCATGCTGGCGAACAAGTCCGGCCTGCAGTGGTCCACGATGCGCAATCTGGCGATGGCCTGGGTGCTGACCTTGCCGGTGGCGATGCTGCTGAGCGGCTCGCTGTACTGGCTGTTCACGAAACTCTTCTGAGCTCGACCCTAGAATCCGAGGCCATGCAGATGGCCTCTGGAAACACCACTTACGGCTCCGACGAAAACGGTCTGATCTGCGGCTACCGCTTCGCGCCGGACCAGCCGGCGGAACCGGTCGCATCGGCCACGCAAGCACTGCAAGACCTGGCCGGCCCGTCTGTGTCGGGCGGCTTCGTCTGGCTGCACCTGAACCTCAGCCACGCCGGCGCGCTGGCCTGGATGCGGGCCCACACGAACCTGTCGGAGAACTTCTTCGACGCGCTGCACGAGGGCTCGCGCTCGACCCGCATCGAGCGCGACGGCGAAACCCTGTTCGCCGTCATCAACGACGTCACCTTCGACTTCAGCTTCGATGCCAGCGACGTCGCCACCTTGTGGCTGGCCGTCAGCGAGCACGCGGTGATCAGCGCCCGTTCGCGGCCGCTGCGTGCGATCGACCGGCTGCGCACCGCCGTCAAGCGCGGGGAGACGCTGCGCTCCAGCGCCGAGTTGCTGGACCACCTGCTGCGTGACCAGGCGGACGAGCTGCAGCGCGTGGTCCGCGGCGCCACGGGCAAGGTCGACGACATCGAGGACGCGATGCTCGACGGCCGCCCCGACGGCCACGGGACCGAGCTCTCGCGGCTGCGCCGGCTGATGGTGCGCCTGCAGCGCCTGCTCGCACCCGAGCCCAGCGCCTTGCAGCGCACCTTGGCGCGCCCGCCGCGCTGGCTGAAGGCCGCCGACCTGCAGGACCTCAACGGCTCCAGCGAGGAGTTCGCGCTGGTGCTGGGCGACATCGCGGCGCTGCAGGAGCGCATCAAGCTGATGCAGGACGAATCTCAGGCGCGCGTGGCCGAGGAAAACAACCGCACGCTGTTCACGCTGACCATGGTCACCGTGCTGGCGCTGCCGATCAACCTGATCTCGGGCCTGTTCGGCATGAACGTCGGCGGCATCCCGCTCGCCGACCACGGCCACGGCTTCTGGACCATGCTGGGCATCATCGGCGCGGCCACCGTGGGCCTGGCGCTGCTGGTGCGCCGCAAGATCAGGCCGCGGAAGGACTGAGGAGCCCCGGCCGCTCCATGATCGCGTCGAGATCCTGCGGCGCGACGTCGAGGTTGAAGTCCTCGGCCAGCACCGCCGCGATCTCGTTGCGGTCCCTCAGCTCACGTTCCTGCGGCGCGCCGTCCAGCGGCCGGCGCAGGGTCAGCCGGCGGTTGAACAAGGTCAACCGCCCGCCGTCGGCCACGGCGCGCGAGACCAGCAGGTTCTTGCGCAGCATCGCGTTCGGATAGGTGGCCGTCCACCAGTTGCCCATCTCGTAGTCGATGGGCAGCGGGTGCGAGGGCATGATCAGGTAACCGTCGGTCCAGCCGTCGAAGCTGCGGGCCTGCATCAGCAGTTCGCCGTGCGGCGCGGTGACGAAGCGATGCGAGGCATCGCCGCCGCCACCATCGCTGACACTAACCTCGAGTCTCAGCGGATACGGCGGCGAGAACGCGCCGAAGCCGACGTCGACCAGCCAGTCCTTGCCGGCGATCGTCACGCCGAGCGCCATGTGCGTGCGCGCGGTGCTCACCTCGGCCGGCACGCCGGTGCGCACGCGGCCTTCGAGCCCGCGTACCGCGTAGCCCAGATCACTCAGCACCGCCATGAACAAGGTGTTCTGCTCGAAGCAGTAGCCGCCGCGGCGGCCGAGCAGCATCTTGCGCTGCAGCGCATCGAGATCCAGCGCCGGCACGCGGCCGCAGAGGGTCTCGATGTTCTCGAACGGGAGCGTCGCCTGGTGGCGTTCGATCAGGCGGGTAAGCGTTGCCAGCGAAGGCGCGCCTGCGGCGTCGGTGCCGATACGGCGGAAGTAGGCGTCGAGGTCCATGACGGCAATTTATCCGATGCCGTCGCGGCGGTGGTGTGTTGCTGCGTTGACACATAGGCAAGACCTGACCCTATATGTGACAGTTGTGTGACAGACGACGCGCAGCCAATGCGCGCGGTCACGGTGTCTCAGTCTGGAACAAGCCTTCGCCCTGCGCACGCGCCTGGTTCGATTTGGTCTGGCAATCGCCCCTCATGCCCCCCATCAGGGCGGTCACGCAGCGGAGAAACCTGTACCTGAAGAACGTGACTTTCTTCACGAACGGATGTGCGCTTGCCTATCAGGAAAGCCCCGGGGGCGAGCCCTAGGTGGGGATCGGCCCGGCTGCCATTTCAATCGCGCCCACGGGCGCAGGCTGACACCACTGCACTGGCGCCCCCATCACATCCCTTCTACCCAAAGGAATGAACGTGTCTCTCTCTTACTCCAAGCTGGCCACCTGCCTGGCGCTGGCTCTCGCCGGCGGCCTGGCTCACGCCACCTCCACCGGCGCCGGCGCGGTCACCTCGGTCAGCTACACGCTGATCGACCTCGACCCCACTGACGGCGTGACCCCGTCGATCACCTTCGCCGCACCCTCCGGCGACTATGTCGGCCCCTACCTCAACGGCTATGTGCGCGCCTCGACGCCGAACGAGGACATCTACCGCGAGTACACGCACCAGGGCCTCGCACAGACCGACACCGTCACCGGCGGCAGCAGCACCGCCTGGTCGACGGCCAGCAGCTCGGCCACCGGCGCGGCCGGCGTAGGCTTCTCGACCCTGTCGGTCAGCGGCTCGGCACTCAGCGGCGTCGACATCAGCGGCGTGTACCACGCCACTGCCAATGCTCCGGCCGCGTTCTTCACGCTGTCGGCCAACACCGAGGTGGTCTTCACCGTCACCGGCTGGCTGACCGGCCAGACCACGCTGGGCGGCAACCCCGACACCGGCTTCGTGGAGAACGGCGGCGCCGTGCTGCAGCTCGAGACCAGCGGCCCCAGCGCCGACGGCTCCAGCACCGTCTACGACCGCCAGCAGGGCGCTGCCGTGGCCTGGTACACGGTGGCCGCCGACGGCACCGTCAGCGGCGAATCGCAGTCGTGGCAAGGCCAGCTCGTCAGCGGCTACAGCAACACCACGTCCGGTGCGGTCGACGGCCGCTTCGCGGCCCTGCTGTCCGCCTCGGGTACCTCGGTCGTTGCCGCGGCCGTCGTGCCGGAGCCGTCCACCTACGCGCTGCTCCTCGCCGGCCTCGCCGCCGTGGGCGGCATCTCTCGCCGCCGCCGCGCCTGAGTCGAAAGATCCGAACAAAGTCATGAAGAACACTCTCAACACCACTCCCCGCGTCCTGGTCCTCGCCCTGGGCTTGGCGCTCACCGCGGGCTCGGCCCTGGCCGACAGCACGGCCTCGGGCACGCTGGGCAATGTCCACATCACGCTGACCGACCTGGACCCCAATGACGGCATCACGCCCTCGCTGTCGATCAACTTCGGCAGCCAGCCCTACCTGAACGGCGCGGTCGGCAGCTACGGCCCGGGCTTCATCCAGGACGGCTATGCGCACCTGGGCAAGAACGCGTCCAGCACGGTGACGGACAGCATCCAGGCACCCTTCGCCTCGTCCAGCGCCACGATGATCGGCGCCAACACGGTGGCCGGCATCGGCTCGATGACGGTGGCCGGCTCCGCCACCAGCGGCACGGTCGGCTTCGGTGAGTTCGGCGCGCTGGCGGCCAACTACACGTCCTCTCAGTTCGTGCTGTCGCCGAACACGGCGATCACGATCACCGTGGACGCCACCTTGAACGTGCAGACCACGCTGGGCTACGACCCGCTGACGGGCAACCTCGAGCACGCCTCCGGCCACGTGCTGATGTTCTTCGACGGCACGGCCACCGACGGCAGCTCGCTGTACACCGACGCCGGCCAGGATCTGTACGTGGACGCCGCCATGGACAGCAACGGCAAGATCACCGGCGCCAAGCAGAGCTGGAGCGGCACGCTGGACATCAGCTTCGCCAATGCCTCGTCGCAGTCCATCGTCGGCAACTTCTACAGCGAGCTGAGCGTGGGCGGCCTCTCGATGGCCGTCCCCTCGGTGGGCACCGACCCCGCCGCCACAGTGCCGGAACCGAGCACCTATGCGCTGCTGCTGGGCGGCCTCGGCGTGGTCGGCGGCATCGCACGCCGTCGCAAGACGGCACGTCAGGACTGAGCTTCAGTCCTCGAAGCGGAAGGCCTGGGCCTCGTGCAGCGCCCAGGCTCCCTCGCCCTTCAGCTCCAGCACCCGCGTGTGATAGCGCAGGAGCGCCGGGCGATGGGCGATGCTGATCACTGTGCAACCCTTGCTGCGCAGGTCGGCGTAGAGGCGCGCCTCGTTGGCAGCGTCCAGCGCGCTGGTGGCTTCGTCCAGGATCACCAGTTCGGGCTCGTGGACGACCACCCGGGCGAAGGCCAGGCGCTGGCGCTCGCCGACTGACAGCAGCTTCTCCCAGTCCTGCACCGCATCGAGCCCGCCGACTCTCTCGGCCAGGCCGCCGAGCTGCACCTCGTCGAGGATCTGCAAGAGCCGCGCATCGTCCACCGGGCGTTCGGTCGACGGATAGAGCATCTGGCTTCGCAGGCTGCCGTGCTGCATATAGGGCTGCTGCGGCAAGAACAGCACGCCGGTCATCTCGGGATGCTGGACCGTGCCGCTGCCGCGCCGCCACAGGCCCGCGATCGCGCGCAGCAGAGAGCTCTTGCCGCAGCCGCTGACGCCAGTGATCAGCAGGCCCTCGCCGGGTGGCAGCTCCAGGTTCAGCTCGCTGATCAGCAGGCGGTCGAACTGCGGCGTGCGCAGGGTCACCGCCTCCAGCGCCACATGCGGGCCGACTCGCGCCTCGATCTTCTCGGCCTCGGTGCCGGGAGGGCCGGCCAGCACCTGCTTGGCCAGCGTGTCCAGGCGCCCGATGCCGGCGACGAAGCGCGACAGGCTCTCGAAGTTGTCCACGATCACCGCCACCGCGCTCAACACCGCCGCGAAGGCCCCTGCCGCCTGCACCGCGCGGCCCACCTCCAGCGCACCGGACAGCACGCCATCGGCCAGGATGATGCTGGGCACGACCAGGGTCAGCTGGCTGAACGCGGTCTGGAACAGATTCAGCGAGCGCTGCTTCTTGATCAAGGTGCCGTAGTTGGCGTAGACGGACTGGAACTGCCGGTCGAGCTGCGCGCGCTCCTGCGCCTCGCCGCGGTAGAAGGCGATGGCCTCGGCGTTCTCGCGCAGCCGCATCAGGCCGAAGCGGAAGTCCGCCTCGCGGCGGATCTGCCAGAAGTTCAGCTTGATCAGCGGCTGGCCGAAGACCCACAGCGCCACCACGGTGCCGACGACCGAGTACACCGCCAGGAAGGCGACCAGCGTGCGCGAGATCGACCACAGCACGGCCGAGAAGGCCACCAGCTGCATCGCCGAGCCGAGGAAGATCAAGAGGAAGTTGATCGAGCGGCCGGTGAAGTTATTGATGTCCTCGCTGATCCGCTGATCGGGGTTGTCCAGTTCGCCGCTGGCGCCCAGCTCGTAGTAGCGGCGGTCGGCCAAGTAGCCGTCGAGGAAGCGGCCGGTGAGCCAGCGGCGCCACTGGTTCGAGAACAGGTCGCGCATGTAGTAGTAGCCGGCCGTGACCGGCACGACGATGGCCACGATCACCAGGCACAGGCGCACGGCGCGCCAGAAGCGCGGCGCCTCGCGTGCCGCCAGCGCCGAGGTCATCTCGCCGGCCTGGTTGTTCAGCACGACGGCGAGTTGCGTCTGCGCCAGCATCAGCACGACCAGCACCGCCAGCAGCGTCCAGGCGCTGCGGCGCTGGTCGCCGAGCCAGTAGGGCTTGGCGACCTGGATGAACTGGCGCCAGGCCGCCATCGAAAGCTGGGGAGCCCGCGGACGCTCACGGCGCGGACGGGGAATGTGCGGGGAGGGAGCGGCGGCGGTGGACATGCCGCCAAGTTAGCCGCCCGCTACGTGCCGACCTGTCGGACGGCACCGACGAGCGGCGTCAGCGCCGGGGCCGCTGCTTGGCGGACACGCCCTTGATGGTGGTGGCGAGTGGCGGCGCCTGGTCCAGCGCGGCCTGCCGCAGCTGCACCGCCTGGTCGATCAGCGCGCGCAGCGCCGGTGAGTCCAGATCCGCAGCTTGCGTCAGCCGTACACCGCGGATGTGCTTGCCCTCGCCTTCGAGCAGGCCCTGCGGGTCGTCCAGCTCATTGCCGTGCGCGAAGAACAGCGTGACCCAGCGCGGATAGCCGGTGACCGAGAGGAAGCAGTCCGGCGTGCGGCCGCTGGGGCTGATCGCGAAGACCAGCGCGTTGTAGTTGTCGTAGACCAGCTCGTGGCCGCGCGGAAACAGCCCGCGCACGCGCGAGCGCGCCTCGCGCAGCAGCGCCTCGATGGGCGGCGCGTACCGGGCGAGGAAGCCGTCGATCTGACGCTCGATGTCCTGGTCGCTCATCGCCGTTCGAGCTGTTCGAACTCCTCGTCCGACAAGGTCAGCGCCGCGGCGGCCACATTGCTCTCCAGGTGCGCGAGCCTGCCGGTGCCGGGGATCGGCAGCATCACCGGGCTGCGGCGCAGCAGCCAGGCCAGCGCCACCTGGCCGTGGTCCGCGCCGTGGCGGCGGGCGATCGCGTCGAGCTTGGAGCCGGGCCGCGCCAGCTCGCCGGCGGCCAGCGGATACCAGGGAATGAAGCCGATGCCGTGGGCCTCGCAGTAGTCCAGCACATCCTCGCTATCGCGGTCCGCGAGGTTGTAGCGGTTCTGCACGCTGACGATGGGCAGCACCTTGCGCGCGGCCTCGATCTCCTCGACGGAGACCTCGCTGAGCCCCGCGTGGCGGATCAGGCCTTCGCGCTGCATTTCGCGCATCACCTCGAACTGCTCCCGCTGCGGCACGCCGGGGTCGATGCGGTGCAACTGCCACAGGTCGATGCGCTCGACGCCCAGGCGCTTCAGGCTGGCATGGACGCACTGGCGCAGGTAGTCGGGCCGGCCGTTCATGGTCCAGTGGTCGGGCCCGGGCCGCACGAGGCCGCCCTTGGTGGCGATCAGCAGCCCGTCGTAGGGGTGCAGGGCCTCGCGGATCAGCTCCTCGCTGACGGCGGGGCCGTAGCTGTCGGCCGTGTCGATGAAGTTCACGCCCAGTTCGGGCAGCCGGCGCAGCACGCGCAGCGCCTCGGCGCGGTCCTTCGGCGGGCCCCAGACGCCAGCGCCGGTGATGCGCATCGCACCGAAGCCGAGGCGGTGGATGGAGATGTCGCCGCCGAGCTCGAAGGAGCCGGAGGCCTTGGCGTTCACTTGAGTCATCTGTGCTCCGCTGCTAACGGGAAGCCTGTACGGTACGCGATATCGCCGCGGCGTGCCCGGCAACGCACAATCTCCGCATCATGATCGTCCGCCCCCGCCTCCACTGGCTGCGCATGCTCTTCGTGCTGCGTGGCTCGGTCCTGCTCGAGATCGCGCCGCAGCTCCTGGTGACGACCGGCCTGGCCGTGCTCGTCACCATGGCCCACGGCCAGGTCTATCACTGGAAGATCCCGCTGAACTTCGTGCCCTTCTCGCTGATCGGCCTGACCTTGGCGATCTTCCTGGGCTTTCGCAACAGCACCAGCTACGCCCGCTGGTGGGAGGCGCGCGCGCTGTGGGGCGTGCTGCTGAACGAGACGCGCAACCTGCTGCGCCAGGCGCTGACCCTGGACCCCGGCGCCGCCCGCCACGCGCCGGCGCTGGCGCGCCGGCTGATCGCCTTCATCCATGCGCTACGCCACCAGCTGCGCGGCAGCGATGCCTCGGCCGATCTCGCCCGCCTGCTGCCGGCGGCCGACTGCGAACGCCTGGCCACCGCCCGCTGGAAGCCGGCCCTGCTGATGCTGATGGCCGGCGAGTGGCTGGGCGAGCGCGTGCGGGACGGCGGCCTGCCGCCGGCGCTGGCCCAGGCGATGGAAGTGCCGCTGGCCAAGCTGACCGAGGCGCTGGGCGGCTGCGAGCGCATCGCCGGCACGCCGATCCCGTTCACCTACTCGGTGATCATCCACCGCACGATCTACCTCTACTGCCTGCTGCTGCCCTTCGGCCTGGTCGATTCGATCGATGCGATGACGCCGGTCGTGGTGGCGCTGATCGCCTACACCTTCTTCGCGCTGGAGGCGCTCAGCGCCGAGATCGAGGAGCCCTTCGGGCGCGAGCCGAACGACCTGGCGCTGGACGCGATGTCGCGGACGATCGAGGGCACGCTGCGCGAGATGATGGGCGAAGCGCCGGAAAACGACGTTCCACCGACAAGTGACTATCTGGTGACTTGAGCGATCGAGGGGCGACCGCCGCCAACGAGCTTCAGCAGCTCGCCGATCTTGAAGGGCTTGCGCAGCACCTGCGTCACGGCCAAGGCCTCCAGCTGCTCCTCCTCGCCGCGCCGCAGCTCGGCGGCCATCACGACCACCGGCGCATCGGACCGGCTGCCGAAGCGGCCGAGGCGGATTTCGCCGAGCAGGTCGATCGTCCGCGACGCGTCGTCCATGTCCAGCACCACGCCTTCGTAGGCGCCGCCGGCCAGCAGCGCGCGGGCGCGATCGATGGTGCTGACGTCCTGAACATCGGCCACGTCCAGGTCGCGCGCCACCGAGACGATGGTCCGCCGCATCACGAAATGCGGCTCGAACAGCAGCACGCGCGGCAGGCTGCGCGGCGCCGTCATGCAGGCAGCCCTTCATCGCCGCCGCCCGCCAGAGCCTCGTTGACCAGCTCGCGCAGCGCGTCGAGCACGGCCAGCTCCACCGGCCCGAGCTGGCGGGGCACCGAGTCGATCACGCACAGCGTGCCGATGCGGTGGCCGCCGGGCGTGCTGATCGGCGCGCCGGCGTAGAAGCGCAGGTGCAGGTCGCCGGTGACCAGCGGGTTGTCGGCAAAGCGCGGATCGCGGCTGGCGTCCTCGACCACGAACAGCTCGGGCGACATGATCGCGTGGCCGCAGAAGGAGATGTCGCGCGAGGTCTCCGACGCCTCCAGCCCCAGCCGCGACTTGAACCACTGGCGCCGGCCGTCGACCAGGCTCACCAGCGCCACCGGCATGTCGAGCTGCTCGGCGGCGAAGCGCACGACGCGGTCGTAGCGCTCGTCGGGCGGCGTGTCGAGCAGCAGCAGTTCCTCCAGGGCCTGCAGCCGCTCGGCTTCGTCGTCGGGGATCGGTGCGGGTGTCATCGCTTCCAGTATTCCACCGATCGCCGCCTGATGGCACCTATCAAGGCACCGGCAGCGCCGTCTCGTACTTGACCTCGCGCAGCACCACGTTGCTGCGCACGCTGGCCACGCCGGGCAATTTGAAGACCTGCTGCTGCAGGAACTGGTCATAGGCCTTCATGTCGGCCACGACGATCTTGACCACGTAGTCGGCCTCGCCGGTCGTCGCATGGCATTCGATGATCTCGCGGCTCGCGCCGACCAGGCGCTCGAAGGCCTCGACCGCGCCCTCGGTGTGCCGCACCAGGCTCACATTGGCCAGCACGCAGATCGAGAGGCCCAGCTTCTCGCGGTCCGCCAGCGCCACGTAGCGGCGCACCACGCCGCTGTCCTCCAGCTCCTTGACGCGGCGCCACACCGGCGTGGCCGAGAGCCCGACCTTCTCGGCCAGTTGCTGCGTGCTCTGCCGCCCGTCGGCCTGCAGCGCCTCGAGGATGCCGCGCGTCGCTCGATCGAAACGTTCGTTCTCCATTTTCATCACCTCTGAGATTTATTTTCTCATTCACACCGATCGAGCAGGGCAAGAAGGAAACAAACTCTCCCGGCAATGACAAAAAATCTGCGCCAACCACGCCCAGCCAGGAGACGCGCATGACCGACACCCCCGCCACGGAAGTACAGCCCATGCTGCGCGACTACAAGCTCTCCGACAACCTCGCCGCCACCTCGGGCCAGGTCTTCCTGACCGGCACCCAGGCCCTGGTGCGCCTGCTGCTGGCGCAGAGGGCGCAGGACGAGCGCGCGGGCCTCTCCACTGCGGGCTTCGTCTCCGGCTACCGCGGCTCGCCGCTGGGCATGGTCGACCAGCAGCTGTGGAAGGCGAAGAAGTTCCTCGACGCCGCCAAGATCAATTTCCTGCCCGCGATCAACGAAGACCTGGCCGCCACCGCCTGCCTGGGCGTGCAGCGCGTGGCGCTGGACGCCAAGCGCACCGTCGATGGCGTGTTCGCGATGTGGTACGGCAAGGGGCCGGGTGTCGACCGCTCGGGCGATGCGCTGAAGCACGGCAATGTCTACGGCACCAGCAAGACCGGTGGCGTGCTGGTCGTCTGCGGTGACGACCACGGCTGCGTGTCCTCGTCCACGCCGCACCAGAGCGACCAGGCGCTGCAGGCCTGGAGCATGCCGCTGGTGCATCCGGGCAATGTGGCCGAGTACCTGGAGTTCGGCCTCTACGGCTGGGCGCTCTCCCGCTTCTCCGGCGCCTGGGTCGGCTTCAAGGCGATCTCGGAGGTCGTCGAATCGGGCATGACGGTCGATCTCGACGCCGTGCCGCTGGACTTCGAACTGCCGGTCGACCACAAGCCGCCCACCGACCTGCACATCCGCGCGGTGGACCTGCCCTCGCTGGAGCTGGAATCGCGCCTCGCGCACAAGCTCGACGCGGTGCGCGCCTTCAGCAAGCTCAACTCGATCGACAAGCACATCGTGACCAGCCCGGCCGCGACCTTGGGCATCGTCACCGTCGGCAAGGCGCACTACGACTTCATGGAGGTGCTGCGCCGGCTGGAGCTGGACCCGAACGCGCTGTCCGCGGCCGGCGTGCGCGTCTACAAGGTCGGCCTCGTGTTCCCGCTGGAATCGACGCGCATGGCCGAGTTCGCGCAGGGCCTGACCGACATGCTGGTGATCGAGGAGAAGGGCCCGGTCGTCGAGCGCCAGATCAAGGAGCTGCTGTACCACCTGCCCGATGCGCAGCGCCCGCGGGTCGTCGGCAAGACGGACGAACGCGGCGCCGCCGTGCTGAGCGCGCTCGGCGAGCTGCGGCCCTCGCGCATCATGCCGACGGTGGCCGACTGGCTGGCCCGTCTGAACCCGGCGCTGGATCGCCGGCACCTGGTGGTCGACTTCCTGACACCCTGCCTGCTGTCCAACGAGGCCGACGGCGTGCGCCGCCAGCCCTACTTCTGCTCCGGCTGCCCGCACAACACCAGCACCAAGCTGCCCGAAGGCTCGCGCGCACTGGCCGGCATCGGCTGCCACTTCATGGCGAGCTGGATGGAGCGCGGCACCTCGGGCCTGATCCAGATGGGCGCCGAGGGCGTGGACTGGGCGGCGCACAGCCGCTTCACGACCGAGAAGCATGTGTTCCAGAACCTCGGCGACGGCACCTACTACCACTCCGGCTACCTGGCGATCCGCCAGGCCATCGCCGCGAAGACCAACATCACCTACAAGATCCTCTACAACGACGCGGTGGCGATGACCGGCGGCCAGCCGGTGGACGGCCAGACCAGCGTGCCGCAGATCGCGCGGCAGGTGGAGGCCGAGGGCGTGAAGCGCCTGGTGGTGGTGTCCGACGAGATCGGCAAGTACGACGGCCACCAGGATCTGTTCCCGGCCGGCACCGCCTTCCACGATCGCAGCGAACTCGACAAGGTGCAGCGCGAGCTTCGAGAAATAGAAGGCGTGACGGTGCTGATCTACGACCAGACCTGCGCCGCCGAGAAGCGTCGCCGCCGCAAGAAGAAGGAGTTCCCGGATCCGCCGCAGCGCATCTTCATCAACGAGCAGGTCTGCGAGGGCTGCGGCGACTGCGGCCAGGCCTCGAACTGCCTGAGCGTGGTGCCGGTGGAGACCGACTTCGGCCGCAAGCGCGCGATCGAGCAGTCGTCCTGCAACAAGGACTTCTCCTGCGTCAACGGCTTCTGCCCCAGCTTCGTCTCGGTGCATGGTGCGCAGCTGAAGAAGAAGACCGGCAGCGGCTACACCAAGGAAGACCTGGCACGCGAGATCGCGGCCATCGCCAAGCCCGCCGCCTGGGATTGGACCGGGCCTTTCGACCTGCTGGTCACCGGTGTCGGCGGCACTGGCGTCGTCACCGTCGGCGCGCTGGTCTCGATGGCCGCGCACCTGGAAGGCAAGCAGGCCTCCGTGTTGGACTTCATGGGCTTCGCGCAGAAGGGCGGAGCCGTGCTGTCCTTCGTGCGCCTGGCGCCGACGCAGGACCTGCTGAACCAGGTCCGCATCGACACCCAGCAGGCCGATGTGCTGCTGGCCTGCGACATGGTCGTCGGCGCCTCGGCCGACGCGCTGGGCACGGTCAAGGCCGGCCGCACGGTGATCCTCGCCAACACGCACGAGCTGCCCACGGCCACCTTCGTCCGCAACCCCGATGCCTCGCTGCATGCCGATTCGCTGCTGGCGAAGATGCAGCACGCCGTCCATGATGCAGACCTGCTCGCCACCATCGACGCACAGGCCATCGCGCAGCAACTGATGGGCGACACGATGCCTTCGAACATCGTGATGCTCGGTGCCTGCTGGCAGCGCGGGCTGATCCCGCTGACCGAGGCAGCGCTGATGCGCGCGATCGAGCTGAACGGCGTGGCGACCGAAGGCAACAAGACCGCCTTCGCGCTGGGCCGCCTCGCCATCGCCGCACCCGAGGCGCTGAAGCGCCTGGCCGGCGGGAAGCAGCAAGCTGTCGTTCAGCTCCTCAACTTCGACGGCAATCTGGACGAGCTGGTCGCCCGCCGGGTCAAGCACCTGACGGCCTATCAGGATGCCGCTTATGCGCAGCGTTATGCCGCGCTGGTCGAGCGCGTGCGCCTGGCCGAAGCCAAGCTCGGCGGCGAGCGGCTGACCAAGGCCGTCGCCCGCTACTACGCCAAGCTGCTGGCGATCAAGGACGAGTGGGAAGTCGCCCGCCTCTACACCGACGGCACCTTCGAGCAGGCCATGAAGGACCAGTTCGAGAACTGGGATTCCCTGAGCTTCCACATGGCCCCGCCGCTGATCTCCAAGCCGGGTCCGGACGGCCGCGCGAAGAAGGTCGAGCTGGGCTCCTGGACCTTCAAGGCGCTGAAGCTGATGGCGAAGTTCAAGGGCCTGCGCGGCACGGCGCTGGACGTGTTCGGCAAGACCGAGGAACGCCGCATGGAGCGCCAGCTGGTCAGCGACTACGAGACCCTGGTCGACGAACTGCTGGCCAACCTGAAGCCGGAGAACCTGGACGCCGCCGTCAAGCTCGCCCGCCTGCCCGAACAGATCCGCGGCTACGGCCACGTGAAGCTGGCCAACGTCGTCACCGCCCGTGCGCGCCAGAAAGACCTGCTGGACCTGTTCCACGGCCGCCGCACCGAAGCCGCGAGCGCGGCGCCCGCGGCGATCCGGATCAAAAGCGTGTCGGAACTCTGACGGGGCCAGCGAGCGCTTAAGACTGGCCTAACCATGACCTCCGACGGCATCACGCCGTCGCAGGCACAATGACGCCCTTCATGCGCCGCCTCGTCCTTGCCCTGCTGATGCCCCTGCTGATGCTGCTTTCGCAGCAGGGCGCAGCGTGGCACGAGATCGGGCACTGGAACCAGCAGCAGCAACAACAGCAGCAGCGCAAGGACGACCCGGTCGACAAGCTCTGCGCGGTCTGCCTCTCGTTCGCGCACCTGGCGGTCACGGCCACGCCCACGTTGCCGCCGCCGCTGATGCTGGCCGATGCGGCGCACGTGAAGGCGGCCGCCGCCGAGGTGGCCTTCCTGGCGGCGCCCGCGCCGCAGGCCCGCAGCCGCGGGCCCCCGATCCGGCTCTGATCCGCATCGCACCCGCCGTCCGTCCGCGCCCTTGAAGGCATGGGCGGGCGCCGGCCGTCATCGTCAGTTTCAGAGCCTTTCATTCATGTCCAAGAACATCATGCCGCGACGCGCGCTGCTCGCGCTGTCCATCGCCCTCGCCTACCCGCTGGCCTCGCACGCCGCCGAGGATGCGAGCACGACTACGAACACCACCGAGCTGCAGAAGGTCGAAGTCACCGGCACGCGCAGCAAGCTCGACGCCGCGCGCAACGGCCTCTCGCCCGACACCGGCAGCAGCATCACCCGCATCGGCAAGGACGACATCCAGAACCTGCCGCAGGGCGAGAACACGCCGCTGAACCAGGTGATCCTGCAGACGCCCGGCGTGGTCCAGGATTCCTACGGCCAGCTGCACGTGCGCGGCGACCACGGCAATGTGCAGTACCGCATCAACGGCGTCGTCATCCCCGAGTCGATCAGCGGCTTCGGCCAAGCGCTGGAAACCCGCTTCGCCGACCGCCTGTCGATCCTGACCGGCGCGCTGCCGGCCCAGTACGGCTACCGCACGGCCGCCATCGTCGACATCACGACCAAGGGCGAGGACGAGCAGCAGGGCAACGGCAGCATCGGCGTGACCTTCGGCGACCGCGGCAGCCTCGAGACCAATATCGAGCTGAACGGCACGAAGGGCGATTTCAGCTACTACCTGACCGGCTCCTTCGAGCACAACAAGCTGGGCATCGAGAACCCGGTCGACTCGCGCGACGCGCTGCACGACAAGACCAACCAGGGCAAGACCTTCGGCTACCTCAGCTACCTGCTGAACGACGACAGCCGCATCACCGCGATGTTCGGCACGACGAACAACCGCTTCCAGATCCCGAACGTGCCCGGCCAGACGCCGGACTTCGTCACCGCGTCCGCACCGCCCAAGGATTCCTCGCTGCTGGATGCCAACCAGCGCGAGACGAACCGCTTCGGCGTGCTGAGCTACCAGGGCTCGGCCGGCGCCTTCGTCGACTACCAGATCTCGCTGTTCCACCGCACGACCGACGTCCACTACCGCCCCGACACCACGGGCGACCTGCAGTACCTGGGTGTGGCCGCCGACATCCTGCGCCGCAACATCGCCGACGGCGTGCAGGCCGACATGAGCTGGCGCCTGAACAGCCAGCACACGGTCCGCGCCGGCCTGTTCGGCCAGCACGAAAAGGTCTCGACGGCCAACAACTCGCTGGTGTTCCCGGCCGATGCCGACGGCAATGCGACGAGCACCGTTCCGGTCAGCATCCAGGACGATTCCCGGCTCAGCGGCGACCTCTGGGGCGCCTACCTGCAGGACGAATGGAAGGTGAGCCCCGCGCTGACCGTCAACTACGGCCTGCGCTACGACCAGGCGAAGACGGTCGTCAACGAAAGCCAGCTGAGCCCGCGCCTGGGCCTGGTCTACAAGATCACGCCCAACCTCGACCTGCACGCCGGCTACGCGCGTTACTTCACGCCGCCGCCGACCGAGAAGATCGATACGACCTCGGTGCAGAAGTTCCTCGGCACGACCAACGCCCTGCCCTCGGACGCCAACACCGCCGTCAAGTCCGAACGCTCCGACTACTACGACGCCGGCCTCGCCTGGGCCGCCACCGACAAGCTGACCCTGGGCATCGACGGCTACTACCGCGACGTGCGCCACCTGCAGGACGAAGGCCAGTTCGGCAACGCGCTGATCTACTCGGCCTTCAACTACGCCAAGGGCCGCATCTACGGCCTGGACCTGTCGGCGAACTACAAGGACAAGGCACTGTCCGGTTACTTGAACCTGGGCTTCACGCATGCACGGGCGACGCAGATCGAGACCGGCCAGTTCAACTTCGACGATGACGAGCTGGCCTACATCCAGCAGAACTGGGTCCACCTCGACCACGAGCAGCGCCTCTCGGCCTCGGCCGGTGCCAGCTACCGCTTCGCCAACGGCATCGCACTGAGCGGCAGCGCGCTGTACGGCAGCGGCCTGCGCGACGACTTCGCCAACACCGGGCACCTGCCGAGCTACACGACGGTGAACGCCGACCTCAGCAAGACGATCGACTTCGGCGGCGCGATGGGCAAGGTGGAGACGCGGCTCTCGATCATCAATCTGTTCGACCGCAGCTACCAGCTGCGCGACGGCAGCGGTATCGGCGTCGGCGCGCCGCAGTGGGGCCAGCGCCGCACGGCCTATGTGAGCCTGGACAAGTCGTTCTGATCGACTAGCGGGGGTCGGCGGCGTCCAGCTCCGACCCCTTGTCGAAGATCACGCGCCAGCGGCCCGGCGGCTCGTAGCGCCAGATCGAGTTGAAGCGGGCGAAGGGCTTGCCGTCCGGACCGCGGACCAGGCCCGTGGAGAGCGCCAGGGTGCCGGAGTCCAGCACCTCGACGTGATCGGGCTCCCACGAGAACGGCGCCGCCGCGCCTTCGAAGAAGGCCGACCAGCGCTGCACCACGGTCGCCTTGCCGCGCAACGTGTTCTTCCCGCCGCTGAAGAAGACCGCCTCCTCGGACACGGCGTCCGAGAAGGCCTTCAGGTCGCGCTGCGACATCGAGGCCGCGAAGGCGCGCTCGGCGGCGAAGACTTCGTCCTGCTTCGGGTCGGCATGCGCCACACCCGAAACAAGCAGCGCGAGGATCAGAGTCCCTTGAACGGTCCGGTGGAAAGCCATTGGACGATCTGCTCCTGCCGGTCGTTGCCCCAGAAGGGCTCGCCGTCGATGATGAAGAAGGGCGCGCCGAACACGCCGGCCGCCGTCGCCGCGGCGTTGGCGGCCTTCAGCGCGTCCTTCCATTTCGGGTCGGCCCAGGCGGCCTCGGCGGCCTGCGCATCGAGGCCGCTCTGCTCGGCCAGCGCCTTCAGCTGCGCCGCGTCGTTCAAGGCCACGCCACGGGTGAAGTAGGCGCGCAGCGCCGCGCGGGCCCAGGCCACCGCGCGGGACGGATCCTCTTCGTTGAGCCACCAGAACACGCGGGCGGCGTTGTGCGTGGCGATCGGGAAGGTCTCCGGCTGCTGGTAAGGCAGGCCGGCGAAACGGGCCGAGCGCTCGAAGTCGCGCAGGATGTACTCGCGCTTGATCGGGAACTCGACCGGCGCCTTCAGCTCCGCCGGCTGGAACAGCACGCCCAGCATCACCGCATGCCACTGCACGCGCCGGCCATGGCGCGCGGCCACCGCGTTGACCCACTCGGAAGCGATGTACGAGTACGGCGACGAGAAGTCGAAATAGAACTGGATCGGCGGGCGCTGCAGCGGCGCCACGCCGCGGTCAGGGAAGGAAGAAGTCTCGATCATGATGTGCGAACAGTAGTCCAAATGCACCGTCAACGCACCGGGATTTGCACGAGGCTATGCTGCCCCATCACCCGACGAGCAGGAGCATTCAGCATGGGAAACACACGGATCGAACGCGACAGCATGGGCGAGATGCAAGTGCCCGCCGACGCGCTGTACGGCGCGCAGACGCAACGCGCGGTCAACAACTTCGAGCGCATCGGCGGGCCGATGCCGGAGCGCTTCATCGCCGCACTGCTGCTGGTGAAGGCCGCGGCGGCGCGCGCCAACGTGGCGCTGAAGCTGCTGACGCCGGAGATGGGCCGCGCCATCGAGCAGGCGGCCACGCAGTTGCTGCAGCAGGGTGACTTCATGCAGCACTTCCCGGTGGACGTGTTCCAGACCGGTTCGGGCACCAGCAGCAATATGAATGCGAACGAGGTGCTCGCCTCGCTGGCCTCGCGCGCGTCCGGCGCCAAGGTCAGCGCCAACGACCACGTCAACAACGGCCAGAGCAGCAACGACTCGATCCCCTCGGCGTTGCACATCTCCGCCGCGCTGGCGCTGCACCGCGAGTTGCTGCCGGCGCTGCGCGGCCTGGTCGACGCGATCCGCGCCAAGGCGAAGACCGACGGCCACCACGTGAAGACCGGCCGCACGCACCTGATGGACGCGATGCCGGTACGCCTGGGCCAGGTGATGGGCGGCTGGGCTGCGCAGGTGGAGGCGCAGATCGACGCGCTGCAGGCGCTGCAGCCGCGCATCCAGGCGCTCGCCCAGGGCGGCACCGCCGTGGGCACCGGCATCAACGCCCACCCCGACTTCGCCGTGCGCTTCTGCGTGGAACTGAGCACCTTGACGGCGCTGGAGTTCAAGCCCGCGCCGGACTTCTTCGCCGCCATGGGCTCGCAGGATGCGGCCGTGGCCCTGTCCGGCGCGCTGCGCGGCCTGGCGGTGACATTGCTGAAGATCGCCAACGACCTGCGCTGGATGAATTCCGGCCCGCTCGCCGGCTTGGCCGAGATCGAGCTGGAGGCGCTGCAGCCGGGCTCGTCCATCATGCCGGGCAAGGTCAATCCGGTGATCCCGGAGGCGGTGGCCATGGCCGCGGCCCAGGTGATCGGCCACGATGCGGCCATCGCCATCGCCGGCCAGAGCGGCAACTTCGAGCTCAACGTGATGCTGCCGCTGGTGGCTCACAACCTGCTGGATCAACTCCACCTGCTGGCCCGCACCAGCGAGCTGCTGGGCGCGCGGGCCATCGCCACCTTCACCGTCAACGAGGCCTCGCTGCAGCAGGCGCTGTCGCGCAACCCGATCCTCGTCACCGCGCTGAATCCGGTAATCGGTTACGACAAGGCCGCGGCCATCGCCAAGCGCGCCTACAAGGAGAAGCGGCCGATCCTCGACGTGGCCGAGGAAGACAGCGGCCTGCCCCGCGCCCAGCTCGAAGCGCTGCTGGACCCAGCCAAGCTGACCCGGGGCGGGCTCTGACGCGGTCAACGCGAGACCTGGATCCAGTCCCGCACCAGCGGATAGATCTGCTGCTGCCAGCGCCGGCCGCTGAATACGCCGTAGTGGCCGACGCCCGGCTGCACGTAGTGGCGGCGCATATAGGGCTTGAGCCCCGGGGTCAGGTCTTGCGCAGCCAGCGTCTGGCCGACGGCGCAGATGTCGTCGCGCTCGCCCTCCACCGTCAGCAGCGCGGTGCGGCGGATCGCCTCGGGCCGCACCCGCCGGCCCTGGATGTGCAGCTCGCCCTTGGGCAACACGTGTTCCTGGAACACCAGGCGCACGGTCTCCAGATAGAAATCGGCGGCCAGGTCGGAGACGGCCATGTACTCCTCGTAGAAGGTGCGGGTGATCTCGGCCTGCTCGAACTCGCCGTCGACGAGGTGGCGGTAATAGTCCGCGAAGGCGTTGGCGTGGCGCTCCTTGTTCATGCTCATGAAGGCCGAGAGCTGGACGAAGCCCGGATAGACCCGTCGCCCGCCGCCGCGGTGGTGCCAGGGCACGACGCTGATCAGTTGCCGCTCGAACCATTCGATCGGCCGTGACATGGCCAGCTCGTTGACGGTGGTCGGGCTGATGCGGCAGTCGATCGGGCCGGCCATCAAGGTCAAGCTGGCCGGCGTGGCGGGATGTTTGTCCTCCGACATCAGCGCCACCGCGGCCAGCGCCGCGACGCAGGGCTGGCAGACGGCGAGCACGTTCGCGCCCGGGCCCAGCGCGGCGATGAAATCGATCAGGTGCTGCGTGTACTCGTCCAGGCCGAAGCGCCCGGCGGCGAGCGGCACATCGCGGACGTTGTGCCAGTCGGTGATGTAGACGTCGTGGTCGCGCAGCATCGTGCGCGCGGTGTCGCGCAGCAAGGTGGCGAAGTGGCCGGACATCGGCGCCGCGATCAGCACCTTCGGCAGGTCGGTTGACGGACCTTGCCGGGCGAAGCGCAGCAGGGTCGCGAACGGCGTGTGCAAGATCACTTCCTCAACGATCGGACAACGCTCACCGCCCGCAAGCTCGACCTCGTCGATGCGCCAGGGCGGGCGGGCATGGGTGACGCGGGCGAGCTCCATCACCCCGCAGGCGGCGACCGCCTCGCGCGCGGCGCGCCAGCCGGCCTGCGCGGTTTCCCGCAGCAGCGGCGTGGAAAGCCGGGCGAAGGTGCGCAGCGGCCAGCTCATGTCGCTGTGCGCTTGGTAGGCGTGATACATCATCGTCGGAGGCTCCGTCTGCTTTTCTTCTGCTCCCTGTGCGCTCCTGCCAGTCCCTCGCAAGGAGCGAGCCATGAGCGGGTCCCGCCGGATGGCACAGGCTTTGCGTGGCCATGGCGCAAGCCAGGAGGAGCCGCCATGCCGGTTGTTGCCGCCAAGACCCGAAGCAGTGCCGCCAGCCGCAAGAAGGCCGCGAAGGCCACCGCGCCTCAACAGGAGATCGCCACCACGCTGACGCTCAGCAGCAAGAACTACTCCTCGTGGTCGCTGCGCGGCTGGCTGCTGGCCCGCTTCGCCGGGCTGGAGTTCCGCGAGCTGATGGTGTCGCCCGACGACGTGGACGCGCGCCAGGAGCTGCTGCTGCTGGCCCCGTCGATCCGCGTGCCCTGCCTGACGCACGAGGGCGCGCGGGTCTGGAACACCTTCGCGATCGGTTGCTACCTCGATGAGCTGAAGCCCCGCGCCGGCCTGCTGCCTGCCGAACGCCTGGCACGCGCGCATTGCCGCTCCGTGTGCGGCGAGATGAACTCCGGCTTCGCGAACCTGCGCTCCTCGTTGCCGATGAACCTGAAGGCCCGCCACCCGGGCCACAAGATCTGGTCCGGCGCGCAGCCCGACATCGACCGCATCGTCGAGATCTGGACCGATTGCCTCGCCACCTATGGCGGCCCCTACCTGTTCGGCGCGACGCCCGGCATGGCCGACGCGATGTTCGCCCCGGTCGTCACCCGTTTCCTCACCTACGACGTCAAGCTGAACAAGCCCTGCATCCTCTACTGCCAGACCATCATGGCGCTGCCGGAGATGAAGGAATGGATCGCCGCGGCGAAGCTGGAGCCCGACGAGATCGAGGATCTGGACATGGATTTCTGAGCGCGCATTTAAGAAGCTGCCGCCACCGGTCGCCTGAGAGGGGATGGCGCGTTCTCCTTGTTCATGACGGAATCAGTTCAGATGGCAGCTCAGGAAATCACCGACGACCCCACGGCGGCCCCGCCGCTCCCTGCCGACATCAGCAGCGCGCTGACCGGCTGGGCCCAGCAGGTGGCCGAGCAGGCCGCGGCGCCGCTGCGCGCGCGGCTCGAACGGCTGCAGAACGAGCTGGACACGCTGCGCCGCGCGCATGCGCAGGTTCAGGCCGCGCTGAGCGAAGGCGAGGCGAGCCTGGAGCGCCTCGCCGTGGAGGTTCGCAGCGCGCGCGACATCGCCTCCAACGCGCTGGTGGGCAAGGCCAAGGACCAACTGGCGATCGAGGGCAAGGACGCCCAGCTCGCCGAACTGCGCCGCCAGCTCGAACGCCAGGTGGCGATCTCCGCGGCCGAATCCGACGCGCGCCTGGCGGCCGAGATGGAACGAGTGGGCGCCACCACGGCCCGCGACAACCTGGCCACCGAAGTGGCCGAACTGCGCGGCCGGCTGGAAGCCCGCACGCGCTCGCTCGTGCCGGGTTGAGGCCCTACTTCCACGGCGTCGGCGCCGGCACCTCGCAGACCGGGTCGACGTCGATCGACTTGAAGTCCGCCGGGCCGACGATCTCCAGGTACTCCATGTCCGGCGAGTAGTCGAACAGGAAATGACGGATGCCCGGCCGCTGGTGGACGCAGTCGCCGGCCTCGACCAGCGTGACCTGGTCCTCGTACATGAAGCGGGCCCAGCCCTTGGTCATGATGACGATCTGGAATTCCGCCTCATGGCGGTGCCAGCCGGTGCCCTGCTCCGGTGCCTCGTTTGCTTTCACAAGGTGCGCGATGACCTTGCCGTGCGTGGCCTCGGCGACGCCGAGATCCTTGTAGAGAAAGAAATCGCGCAGGCCGCCGCCCTTCCATTCGGTGTCGGCGGGCTTGACGTGCGAGAACCGGGTGCCTGTGGTGTCGAGCATGGTGGAGAACTCCTGCAAGAAATGAGGCCGAGGATCGCTGGGGGATCGCTCGGGTCTTGCAAAAAATGTTCCCTTCCGCCGGCGTTTGACCGGGTTGCGCGAGAGTTCGTAAATTATCTGGAACATTTGTGCGGCACCCGGCGCCCGCCCGTAGAGTCGTGGGCTTTGCTCGATCGGATCGGCCGCTTGAAACTCAGGGCTCTTGCTTTCCTCGTCGGCGGACTCGCGCTGCTGGGCGGCTGCGCGAACCTCGCGCCCCCGTACCAACGCCCCGCACCCGCGCTGCCCGCGCCCGGCGCGCCTGTGCCGGCGGCGGATCCCTCCGCGCTGGGCCGCGAGGCCTTCTTCACCGATGAGCGCCTGCGCGCCACTGTCGAGCTGGCGCTGGCGAACAACCGCGACCTGAGAGTCGCCGCGCTGAACGTGCAGCGCGCGCGGGCGCAGGCGCGCCTGACCGATGCGGCGCAGTTGCCCAACGTCAGCGCCAATGCGGGCGCCAGCCGCGCCAACAGCATCGGCACCAGCTACAGCGCCGGGCTCTCGCTGGCGGCCTTCGAGCTGGACCTGTTCGGCCGGCTTCGCAACGAGAGCGAGGCAGCGCTGCAGACCTGGCTGGCCAGCGAGGCCGGCCGCACCAGCACCGAGATCAGTCTTGTCGCCGAGACCGCCAATGCTTGGCTGTCGCTCGCCGCCGACCTCGCCAACCAAGGCCTCGCGCAGCAGACCTTCGAGAGCCGTGGCCGCAGCCTCGAACTGGACCAGCGGCGCCATGCGCTCGGCGCGATCAGCGGCCTGGCGCTGGCCCAGTCGCAATCGCTGGTCGATTCGGCGCGGCTGGACATCGCCACGGCGGCCACGCAGGTCGAGCAAGACCGCAATGCGCTGGAGCTGCTGCTGGGCACCGCGCTGCCGCCCGCGCTGGCGCCAGACAGCGCGCAGAACCTCGCCGAGGCGAGCCGGCTGGTCGAGCTGCCGGCCGGCGTGCCGTCCGAGCTGCTGCAGCGCCGGCCCGACGTGCTGCAGGCCGAGCGCCAGCTGCAGGCCAGCGTGGCGAACATCGGCGTCGCCCGCGCCGCCTTCTTCCCGCGCATCAGCCTGACCGCCATGGCCGGCACCGCCAGCAGCGAACTCTCAGGCCTGTTCAAGGCCGGCAGCCGCACGTGGAGCTACGGCCCCTCGCTGAGCCTGCCGATCTTCGATGGCGGCGCGAATGCAGCCAATCTGGAGAGCGCGAAGCTGGACCGCGAGATCGCGCTGGCGCAGTACGACAAGGCGGTGCAGACGGCCTTCCGCGAGGTGGCCGATGCGCTCGCGGTGCGCGCCCGGCTGGCCGAGCGGCTGGCCGCGCAGCAGGCGCTGGTCGCCACGGCCGAGCGGCAGCTGGCGCTGGCCGATGCGCAGCACCGCGCCGGCAGCACCGGCATGCTCGAAGTGCTCGATGCCGAGCGCTCCCTGTACGCCGCCCAGCAGTCGCTGATCGCGCTGCGCCTGACCGAACAAGCGAACCGCCTGGAGCTCTACAAGGTGCTCGGCGGTGGATGGAAAAAAGCATGATGGCGATGAAGAACGTTTTCAAGAAACCGGGCCGCCTGATCGCGGTGCTCGTAGTGCTGGCGCTGGCCGGGTGGATCGCCAAGCGCGTCTGGTTCACGCCGCCCCCGCCGCCGGCCGTAGCGACGGCGCCGGTCACCGTGGCCGACATCGAGGACAGCGTGCTGGCCACCGGCACCATCGGCGCGTACAAGCTGGTCAGCGTGGGCGCGCAGGTGACCGGCGAGGTGAAGAAGCTCAACGTCGCGCTGGGCGACACGGTGCAGAAGGGCCAGCTGATCGCCGAGATCGACGCGCTGACCCAGCAGAACAACCTGCGCAATGCCGAGGCCGCGCTGGAGAGCGCGCAGGCGACCTTGAAGGCCAAGCAGGCGGCCCAGCAGCAGGCCGAGCAGGCGGCCGTGCGGCTGCGCGAGCTGGTGGCGATCGACGCCGGCGCGCGCGCCGATCTCGAAGCTGCCGAGGCCACCTTGACGACCAGCCGCGCCGACATCGCCGCGCAGAAGGCGCTGATCGTCCAGCAGCAGATGGCCGCCGACACGGCCAAGGTCAACCTCGGCTACACGCGGGTGACGGCGCCGATGGACGGTACCGTCGTCGCCGTCGTCACCGAGCAGGGCCAGACGGTCAATGCCAACCAGTCGGCGCCGACGATCATCAAGCTGGCCAAGCTCGACGTGATGACGGTCAAGGCGCAGATCTCCGAGGCCGACGTGCCCCGCGTCAAGCCCGGTATGCCGGTGTGGTTCAACCTGCTCGGCGAGCCGGACAAGCGCTACGAGGTAAAGCTGCGCGCCGTGGAGCCCGGCCCGACGACGATCGCCACCGACACGACGACCACGACCACCACGACGACCACAAGCGCCATCTACTACAACGGCATCTTCGACGTGCCCAACCCCGACGGCAAGCTGCGCATCAACATGACCGCGCAGGCCAGCATCGTGCTGGCGCGCGCCGCGAAGGCGCTGACGCTGCCGAGCGCCGCGCTGAGCGCCCGCGAGCCCGATGGCCGCTACCGCGTGCGGGTGCTGGAGAACGGCCGACCGGCCGACCGGCTGATCCGCGTCGGCCTGAACAACCGGGTGCGCGCCCAGGTGCTGGAGGGCCTGAACGCCGGCGAGCAGGTCGTCACCAGCGAAGCCGCGCCGGCCGGCGCCGGCAACGCCAACGGCCAGCGCCGCGGCCCGCCGCCGTTCTGATCCGCGCGATGGCATTGCTCGAAATCCGCGGCCTGGTCCGCGAGTTCCCCGCCGGCGAGGGCGTGGTCGCCGTGCTGCGCGACGTCGACCTGGCGATCGAGGCCGGCGAGATGGTCGCGATCATGGGGCCGTCCGGCTCCGGCAAGTCCACGCTGATGAACATCCTCGGCTGCCTGGACCGGCCGACCCGCGGCAGCTACCGCGTCGCCGGCCAGGAGACCGGGGCGATGGAGCCCGACGCGCTGGCGCGCCTGCGCCGCGAGCACTTCGGCTTCATCTTCCAGCGCTACCAGCTGCTCGGCGACCTGGACGCCGTCGGCAACGTCGAGATCCCCGCCATCTACGCCGGCGCCGCCGCCGATGCGCGGCACGAACGCGCGCACCGGCTGCTCGACCGGCTGGGCCTGGCCGAGCGCACGCACCACCGGCCCGGCCAGCTCTCAGGCGGCCAGCAGCAGCGCGTCTCGATCGCGCGGGCGCTGATGAACGGCGGCGACGTCATCCTGGCCGACGAGCCGACCGGCGCGCTCGACCAGGCCAGCGGCCGCGAGGTGATGAAGATCCTCGAGGAGCTGCATGCGGATGGCCACACGATCATCCTCGTCACGCACGACGCGCAGGTGGCCGCGCACGCGCAGCGCGTGATCGAGATCAGCGACGGCTGCATCGTGGCCGACCGCCGCAAGCCCGACGCGCCCGTGCCGGCACGGCTGCAGAAGCCCTCGCCGCCGCGCGCGGGCCGCGCCATCGCCGCGCTGGCCGCGCGCATCGGCGAAGCGACGCGGATGGCCTGGCGCGCGATGGTCAGCCACCGGCTGCGCACGCTGCTGACGATGCTGGGCATCATCATCGGCATCGCCTCGGTGGTCTCGGTCGTCGCGCTGGGCCAGGGCTCGCGCCAGAAGATCCTGTCGGACATCAGCGCGATGGGCACCAACACGATCAACGTGATGCCCGGCAGCGGCTTCGGCGACCGCCGCGCCGCCGCCGTGCGCACCCTGCGCGCCGGCG
Organism: Roseateles agri; assembly: GCF_034043675.1. Taxonomy (NCBI): domain Bacteria; kingdom Pseudomonadati; phylum Pseudomonadota; class Betaproteobacteria; order Burkholderiales; family Sphaerotilaceae; genus Roseateles; species Roseateles agri. The sequence continues at coordinate 790,515 of NZ_JAXCLA010000002.1, forward strand.
ATGCCGATGCGCTGGCCCAGCTCGACTACGTGGACAGCGTGACGCCGACGGTCTCCGTCAGCGCCGGCCTGCGCTGGCGCAGCCTCGACGTGACGGCCGGCGTCAGCGGCGTGGGCGAGCAGTTCTTCCGCGTGCGCGGCTACAGCTTCGCCGCCGGCCAGGGCTTCGACACCGAGGGCGTGCGCCTGCGCGCGCAGGAAGCGGTGATCGACGACAACGCGCTGAAGACGCTGTTCCCCAACGGCGAGCCGGCCGAGCATGCGCTGGGCGAGGTGATCCTGCTGGGCACGCTGCCGGTGCGCATCATCGGCGTGACGGCGAAGAAGAGCAGCGCCTTCGGCAACGACGACTCGATCAACATCTGGATCCCGTACACGACGGCGATGAACCGCGTCAACGGCCAGGACTACCTGCAGAGCGTCACCGTGCGGGTCAGCGATGCGGTGGAGAGCGCGGTGGCCGAGGCCGGCGTGCGCAAGCTGCTGACGCAGCGCCACGGCAAGGAAGACTTCTTCCTGATGAACACCGACAGCATCCGCCAGACGATCGAGCAGACGACGGCGACGATCACCTTGCTGATCTCCTCGATCGCGCTGATCTCGCTGCTGGTGGGTGGCATCGGCGTGATGAACATCATGCTGGTCTCGGTGACCGAGCGCACCGGCGAGATCGGCGTGCGCATGGCCGTCGGCGCTCGGCAGAGCGACATCCTGCGGCAGTTCCTGATCGAGGCAGTGCTGGTCTGCCTGATCGGCGGCGGGCTCGGCGTGAGCCTCGCGCTGGGCGGCTGCCTGGTCTTCAACCAGCTGGCGGGCGACAAGTTCCAGATGAGCCTGTCGCTGTTCAGCATCGTCGGCGCCTTCGCGGTGTCGACCTTGATCGGCGTCATCTTCGGCTACCTGCCGGCGCGCAACGCCGCGCGACTCGATCCGGTGGAAGCGCTGGCGCGGCCGTGAACGTTCAGGCCGCGACCTCGACCCGGTTGCGGCCGCCGTTCTTGGCCTGGTAGAGCGCCTTGTCCGCCGTAGCGACCAGCGCTTCGGCGAGGCGCGCCAGGTCCTTGCCGGCGAGGTCGTGCGGCAGCATCGCCAGGCCGATCGAGATGGTCACCCGGAGCGTCTGGCCGCCGCCGCTGGGCAGCGGTGCCGCGGCGATGGCAGCGCGGATGCGCTCGGCGATCTCGCCGGCGTGTTGCAGCGAGGTCTGCGGCAGCAGCGCGACGAACTCCTCGCCGCCGTAGCGGGCGATCGTGTCGCCGGCGCGCAGCTGGCCGTGGATCAGCTGGCCGACGCCGCGCAGCACCTCGTCGCCGCTCTGGTGGCCGTGCGTGTCGTTGATGCGCTTGAAGCCGTCGATGTCCAGGAACATGCAGGCCAGCGCGTGGCCATAGCGCCGCGCCTGCGCGATCTCGACCTGGCAGCGGTGCTCGAAGTAGCGGCGGTTGTGCACGCCGGTGAGGCCGTCGGTCAGGCCGGCGAGCTTGAGCCGCTCCTGGTTCAGCGCGCTCTCCAGGCAGACGGCCGCGATCGCGCAGAGCCGCTCCAGGAAATGCGTGCCCGAATCAGCGTCGTAGCGCTCGGCGCTGGCGCTGCCGAAGTGCAGGCTGCCGATCAGCACGCCGTGGCGCACCAGCGGCAGCAAGGCCACCGAGCCGATGGCGCTGCTGCCGCCGAACAGCGCGGCATGTGCCGGTGCGTCGTAGGCGCCCAGCCAGGGATGCAGGCGCGTGCCGTACAGCGCCTGCAGCGCGGCCGGCGATTGCGCCAGGGTCAGGCCCTGCAGGGTGGCGTCGACTCGCAGGTCGGCGTCCAGCATCCGCGTCACCTCCAGCTCGCGATCGACCAGGGTCAGGCTGACCTGCTCGATGCCGAAGGCGAGGCGGTACTCGATCAGCAGCAGGCGCAGCAGCTCGACGATCGAGCGCGCGCCGACCAGCCGGTGCTCCAGCTGGTCGAAGCGGCGCATCTTGTCTTCGTTGCTGCGGGCTTCGCGCAGCAAGGCGTCGAGCTGCTGGCGCAGGGCCTGGTTCTGGGCCTCGAGGGGCGGAAGGGAGGGGCTGCCGGGATGCATGGGTGCGCTAGCTTAGCCGAGCCTTCGTGACGGCTGCGCGCCGTGCGAACTGCGAACTGCGAACTGCGAGTGGTGTTATCCCGATCCACAAGGCGATTGAAAGACTCGCCATCCCCGGGTCCACCCGCAACCCGCGCGCGAGGTGCCTGTTCTACATTGCTTCACAACGTAGAAAGAAGTGGACATGCATTACAAGACTCGAGTGGCCGCGGGCATCGTGGCCCTGCTGGCCGGCGGCTGCGCACAAGGCCCCAGCAGCAGCAGCACCAACACCGGCACGGCCGCCGCGCCGGCACAGCAGTCGCCCGGCGTCGTCAGTGCCGGCGCCGACATGCTGCAAAGCGGCGTCAAGGCCGTCAGCGGCGCCTTCGACAAGATCACCGCCAAGACGCCGCTGCAGGCCACCGAAGTCCCCATCGTCGGCACCGGCGATGTGCGCATCGCGCAGCTGTTCCAGAAGCACGTGGTCAGCGGCAAGGACCTGCTGCCGGATCTGGTGCAGATCCGCACCGGCGCGAGCGCCCGCGGCGGCTACAAGCGAGAGCTGCTGGGTCCGCCGGGCAGCTACCCGGCGCCGCGCCAGGACACGGCTGTGGCCGCGCTGAAGCAGGCCGCCGCCGATGCCGGCCTGGACCTGCTGGAGCAGTTGCTGAACCGCACGCTGAGCAGCGGCGGCACCGAGGGGCTAACGAGTTACCTGAGCGGAATCGAATCCTCGACGCTGCTGCGCACGGAAGCGGTGGAGCTGCCGCAGCCAGGCGGGCTGACGATCCAGCAGAAGCGCCGCATCGTCTCGATGGCGGCGATGCTGGTGGCGATCCGGGTCAGCAACCAGCAGCTGGCCAAGGCGCGCGAGGACTTCGCCGGCGTCGAGGCCGACTACGCCAGGATGATCGAGCGCCGCGAGACCGCCGCGCAGTTGCTCTACGAGTTCCTGCAGCAGGGCGGCAGCGGCCGCGCCGGCGACATCGGCGCCGAGGACATGGCCTGGCTGCGCGCGCGCCGCAATGCGCTGACGATCCAGCAGTTCGCCACCGACATGGAGGCGCAGAATCTGGCGCTGCGCTACCTGCGCCAGAAGGATCCGGCCGCCTGGCAGGACTACCGCAACACCGCCGAGCGGGCCAGCAAGCGCACCACCGCCTACGTGCGCACGATGCTGGGCGGCGTCGCCTTCAGCGTGCTGGCGCGCAACTTCGGCCGCGACGTGCTGAAGATCTACAAGGGCCGCCAGCCGGAGGAGCTGCTGGTCACCGCGCCGCTGGTGCTGGACTTCGGCGTGCAGCTGAAGACGACGATGCAGACCGCCTGGGACCTCAGCACCAACGGCCTGTTCGCCGATCTCGGCAAGGCCTTCAATCCCTCGCTGTACCGCTGGGACGAGGAAGGCAAGGTGCGCGAGCTGGGCACGGCCAAGCAGGTCTTCGAATCGCTGGACACGGTGCCGACGGCCAGCCGCGAGTTCCGCAACGCGCTGGTCCGCGACGGTTCGGTGGGCCTGATCTACCGCGTCTACCTGTGCGACAAGGGCATGGCCGGCCGGCTCGTCGATGCCGCCGTGCCGGCGGCGCGGCGCGACGAGCTGATGCGCAACTACCTGCAGCAGCCGGAGCTGAACGGCTACAGCTTCGCCGCCGCCTTCGAGGCGCCGGCCGAGCGCGAGAAGGATCTCGCCGCGGCGCTGCTGAGCGGCGACCAGCGCCGCCTTACCTCCGACCGGACCGGCGCGCTGGCGGAGCTGCAGCGCAGCCTCGGCGACGGCTATGCGCAGTGGAACAACGACCACCTGCTGCGCCTGATCTTCGCCAACCGCGAGGGTGCTGCCTCGCACGCCGCGCTGCAGGTGGACAGGGTCTGGATCCGCGCCGTGCCCTCGATGCAGTCGATCTATGCCTATGAGGCGCAGGTGGAGGGCTGCAAGGCACCGGTGGCAACCAGCCCGGCGAAGTCGCCCACACAGTCGACCCCCAAGCCGCCCGCCGCTCCCGCCTCGGCCCCGCGCCGCTGACCGCCCATCCGCAAGAAGGCCGCCATGACCCATAACGACACACTTCGACTGACCGCGACGCTCTGCCTGGCCGCGCTGCTCGCCTCCTGCGCCACCGACAAACCGGTGCTGAACCCGCATGCGCCGGAGAAGGTCCAGCAGACCCAGGGCGCGATCCGCATGCCCTCGGGCGTCTACCTGGGCGGCCTGCGCACGATCGACAGCGCGCAGCGCACCAAGCTCTACGTGCAGATGGAATACATCGGCGATCCGGGCAAAGACAAGCTGATGTTCTCGCCCGCGGTGGCGCGCAGCCTCGACCTGACGCCGCGCCAGATGAACCGCGTGCTGATGGACACGATCCTCGCCTCGCGGCGCTTCGACGTGCTGTCGATGGACAACACGGTGACGGCCGAGCAGTCGAGCTTCCAGATCACCGCGCTGGTCACCGATGCCTACCAGAAGCTGGAGCCGACCGAGGGCGGCCGCCGCGTCGCGGTGAGCCGCGTGAAGCTGTCGCTGCAGATCAAGGATCTCTACACCGGCGAGCTGCTGCAGGACCGCGCGATCGCGGTCGAAGGCCAGAGCGGCCTCTCCAGCGGTGACCGCACGGTGCTGGGCCCGAAGGACGATCCGAACAGCCCCGCCGTGCAGCAAAGCCTGGCGGCAGACTACAAGAACGCGCTGCACCGGGCGTTCAAGGAAGCGGCGATCCGCGTGGGCGAGATCTTCCGGCCGCTCGGCAAGGTCGTCTCGATCGATGCCGACAGCGTCGGCCTGCTGGGCGGCATCCGCCAGGGCTTCCAGGGCCGCGACGAGCTGGTGCTGTTCCGCGTGCGCACGCAGCCGATCGCCGGCAAGGAAGAGATCGTCAGCACCGTGCCGCTGGCGGTCGTGCGCTGCGACGGCGTCGGCAGCAACACGAGCCAGTGCGAGCTGATCCGCAAGCATTCCTCGCTGAAGCTGGAGGTGGGGGACTACGCGATCCTCAGCGACGTCTCGATGGGCAATGCACGGCTGGACTGAAGCAGTATGACGACGATGAAGAACGCACCGAACAATCCTTCGCGCCGCCGTGCACTGGCCGGGGCCGGCGCGCTGGGTCTGCAGGCCGTGCTGCAGCGCATCGCCTTCGCGCAGGGCGGCCGCCCGCGCACCGACGTGGTCACCGTGCTGTATCGCCGCGAGCAGGACAGCGCGCCGCCGCGGCTCGACCCGGTGGTGCAGAGCGCGACCTTGGCGCTGGAGGACGAGTTCCTGCAGCAGGGCCTGCGCGTGGTCCAGCCGACCGCCGAGACCTACAAGGTGATGGACGCCGGGCCCGGCGTGATCGTCACCTTCGCATCGGACGCCGGCTTCTCGGTCGTCTTCCAGGCCTACCGCAACCTGCGCCCGGTGCCGGGCCAGGAGGCCGGCATCGCCGAAGTGCGGCTGCAGGCGCGCGTGTTCGTCGGCCGCAACATCCTGGTCGCCGCCGAGGGCCGCGGCCAGATGTTCACGCAACTGCAGGAGGGCCAGCGGGAGTTCGGCGAGCGCCGCGCGCTGGACTTGGCCGCTAAGAAGGCTGCAAAGGAGTTCGTCGCCCAGGCGACCGGCAAGCTGCGCAGCCTGACGGCCGAGCAGTTGCAGGAGATGCTGGCGCCGCCGCAGCTGGTGTCCGGCAGCGCCGCGCTGCCGACCAGCACGATCCTGGCGCCGAGCCCGCCGCCGCCGGTGGCAGCTCCTGCCCCAACCCCGGCGCAGGCACCCGCGCCGACATCCACACAGGCCCCCGCGCCCGCCGCCCCGGTCGCCGTGGCGGGCGGGGCCCTGCCCGCGCTGGAGGCGCCGACGCAGCGCTGGGCGCTGATCATCGGCGTGGTGGACTACGCTCCGGTGCGCCAACGCACGGGCTCCGAATGCTCGGACCTGCCCGGGGTGGCGAACGACCTGCAGCAGTACGAGCAGATGATGCTGGACGCCGGCACGCCGCGCTCCAACATCCTGGTGCTGAAGAACGAGAAGGCGACGACCAGCGACATCACGCTGGCGCTCAAGCAGCTCGTCGCCAAGGTCGGGCCCAACGATATGGTCGGCGTGTTCCTGTCCGGCCACGGCGCGGGCGGCAGCCTGGAGTTCTCGCCGTCCGGCTACGGGATGCCGATCCTCTCCGACTTCAACTGGAAGACGCCGGCGCTGCTGGACTTCTGGCAGCTGCAGGCCCTGTGCATGGCCCTGCCCTGCCAACAGGTGCTGTGGGTGATCGACACCTGCCACTCGGGCAATGCGGTGCGCAACCTGGTGACGGTGGAGGTCGGCGCGGGCAAGGTGCAGGCGCAGGCCAATGTGGCCGGGCCCGATGCCGTGCGCGTCTCGCAGGCGGTGCGTGACCAGAAGCACTTCGCCGTGGTCACCGCCTCGTCGAGCAAGGAGGTGTCCTACGACGGCGTGTTCACCTCGCGCTTCACCAATGCGCTGCGCGCGTCGAAGGGCAAGCAGCCGGTCGAGGAGATCCTGCGCGCCAAGGTCGGCCCGGATGTCGTGCAGTACTCGCGCCAGATCTGCAGCAAGCGCAAGTGCGAGGAGCCGCAGCAGACGCCGACCTTCGGCTACTCCGGCCAGGGCAACCTGATCCGGCTCTGAGCGGCCGGGGCCGCGCTCAGACGAGCGCGCGGCCGATCAGGATCTTCTGCACCTCGGACGTGCCTTCGTAGATCTGGCAGACGCGAACGTCGCGATAGATCCGCTCGACCGGGAAATCGCTGACGTAGCCGTAGCCGCCGTGCACCTGGATCGCCGCGGAGCAGACGCGCTCGGCCATCTCGGTGGCGAAGAGCTTGGCCATCGCGGCCTCCTTCAGGCAGGGCAGACCGGCGTCCTTCAGCGCGGCGGCATGCCAGATCAGCTGGCGCGCGGCCTCGATCTGGGTGGCCATCTCGGCCAGCTTGTGGCCGATCACCTGGTGCTCGAAGATCGGCTGGCCGAAGGTTACGCGTTCCTTGCTGTACTTCAGCGCCGCCTCGAAGGCCGCGCGCGCCATGCCCACCGCCTGCGAGGCGATGCCGATGCGGCCGCCCTCCAGGCCCGACAGCGCGATCTTCAGGCCCTGGCCTTCCTGGCCCAGCAGGTTGGCGGAGGGCACGCGGCAGTTCTCGAACAGGATCTGCGCGGTGTCGCTGGCGTGCTGGCCCATCTTGTCCTCGATGCGCGCCACCGTGTAGCCGGGCGTGTCGGTCGGGACGAGGAAGGCGCTGATGCCCTTCTTGCCGGCGGCCTTGTCGGTGACGGCCATCACGATGGCCACGTCGCCGTTCTTGCCGCTGGTGATGAACTGCTTGACGCCGTTCAGCACGTAGTCGTCGCCGTCCCGCACGGCCATGGTCCGCAGGCCGCCGGCCTCGGAGCCGACGTGCGGCTCGGTCAGGCAGAAGGCGCCGAGCATGTCGCCGCGGGCCAGCGGCTTCAGGAAGCGCTGCTTCTGGTCCTCGTTGCCGAAGCCCATCAGGATCGAGCAGACCGGGCAGTTGTTGACGCTGACCACCGTGGAAGTCGCGCCGTCGCCCGCGCCGATCTCCTCCAGGATGATGGACAGCGCCAGGTAGTCCAGCCCCGCGCCGTCGTACTCGGTGGGCACGGCGACGCCGTAGCAGCCGAGCTCGGCCAGGCCCTGCAACTCGCTGGCCGGGAAGTGGTGGGACTTGTCCCACTCGGCCGCCTTGGGCGCGATCTCGGCCTGCACGTAGGCGCGCACGGCGTCCTGCACGGCGCGGTGGTCTTCGCTGAGGATCATGCTTGTGGTCTCGTTACCAGGCCATTCATTACCAGGAGATCGGCTGGCCGTCGTAGTTGCGGAAGGAGCCGTTGTCTTCCGGCTCGGCGGCGGCCAGCGCACGACGCATGCCGGACACGCTGTCCGCCACGTCGATGTCGGCGCCGCTGCCGCCCATGTCGGTGCGCACCCAGCCCGGATGGAAGCTCAGGCAGGTGGCCTTGCCGGCCAGCAGCAGAGAAGCGTCCTTCAGTACCGAGTTGGCGGCGGCCTTCGAGGCGCGGTAGAGCCAGCCGGCAGCAGACGTGCGCTCGCCGATCGAACCCATGCGCGAGGAGATGATCGCCAGCTTCGCGCCCGGCGCGAGGTAGTCGGGCAGCTGCGGCAGCACGCGCATCGGGCCGAGCACGTTGGTGTGCATCACGTCGTCGAATTCGCTGGCCGTGGGGCTCTGCAGGCCGGTGTGACGCGGACCGTAGACGCCGGCGACGATGAACACCGTGTCGAACTGGCGGCCGTCGATCTGCCAGGCCAGGCCGGAGGCGCTGGCCGTGTCCGCGACGTCGAGCTTCAGCGCCGTGGCGCCCAGCTCGCGCAGCGCGGCCAGGCCCTCGTCGCTGCGCGCGGTGGCGACGACCTGGGCGCCGTCGGCGCGGTACTGGCGAACCAGTTCCAGGCCGATGCCGCGGGAGGCGCCGATGATGAGGATTTGGGTCATGGGTGATTTCCTTGTCTACGGATGTGCCACGCCGAAGCCTTGGGCCAGGCCGGCGAGGCGCTTGTCCAAGGTCCAGAGTTTGGCGCCGGGTGTCATCAGCGTGGAGGCCAGCAGGGCCACGTCCACCAGGCCGCAACCCAGGCCATAAAGCCGCTCTCGCTCAACGAACTCCTGAACCTCGCCGAGGGTCGCCTGACGGGCAGCGCGCAAGAGGCCGATATCGCCCAGGGTCTGGGCGCGCGGCGCTGGCGGCGTTCCGCAGGCCAACTCGACGATGACCATCGGATGGGTCAAGGCCTGATCCTGCTGGATCAAGTCCACCAGCGCGGCATTGCGCTTGCGGAAATGATCCACCCAGACCGAGGTATCGACCAATACGCTCATCGCGAGCGCGCTGTCCCTGAGCTTCGGCGCGGCACGTCCTGCATGTCCGGCATCGTGCCGCCCAAGGCCGCGAGCCGCTTGGCGGCTTGGACTCGAACGAAGGTCTTGATGGCCTCACGAAAAATCTCGGACTTGTCCAAGTCGGGATCCGCCATCTCGAGCGCCTTGGCGTAGAGCTCGTCGTCGATCGTCACCGTGGTTCGCATCGCAGCCTCGCTACAGATCGGCATCTAGATTGATGCCGAATTGAATCAATTCAAGCATCTTATCAAGACCCGTCCGACTCAGATCAGCTCCACGCCCACCGCCGTCGCCTCGCCACCGCCGATGCACAGCGCCGCCACGCCGCGCTTCAGGCCGCGGTGCTTCAGCGCGCCGAGCAGCGTGACGACGATGCGCGCGCCGGAGGCGCCGATCGGGTGGCCCAGGGCGCAGGCGCCGCCGTTGACGTTGACGATCTCGTGGGGCAGCTTGAACTCGGCCATCGCGGCCATCGTGACGGCGGCGAAGGCTTCGTTGACTTCCCACAGGTCGACGCTCTTGGCGTCCCAGCCGTTCTTCTTCAGCAGCTTGTCGATGGCGCCGACCGGGGCGGTGGTGAACCACTCGGGGGCATTGGCGTGAACGGCGGTGCCGACGATGCGGGCGACCGGGGCCAGGCCCAGCTTGGCGGCGGTGGATTCGCGCATCAGCACCAGCGCGGCGGCGCCGTCGCTGATCGACGAGGACGTGGCGGCGGTGATCGTGCCGTCCTTCTTGAAGGCGGGCTTCAGGCCGGGGATCTTGTCGAGCTTGGCCTTGAAGGGCTGCTCGTCCTTGCCGATCACCGTGTCGCCGCCGCGGCCGGCGACCGTCACCGGGGCGATTTCCCAGGCGAAGCTGCCGTCGGTGTTGGCGCGGATCGCGCGCTCGGTGGACGAAACAGCGAAGGCGTCCTGCGCTTCACGCGTGAAGCTGTACTTGCCCACGCACTGCTCGGCGAACACGCCCATGGCCTTGCCGCGCTCGTAGGCGTCTTCCAGGCCGTCCAGCGCCATGTGGTCGTACATCTGCGCGGCGCCGTACTTGACGCCCTTGCGGGCGAACATCAGGTGCGGCGCATTGGTCATGCTTTCCATGCCGCCGGCGATCAGGATGTCGGCGCTTTCGGCCTTCAGCGTGTCGTGGGCGAACATCGTGGCGCGCATGCCGGCGCCGCACATCTTGGACAGGGTCACCGCGCCGACCGACTGCGGCAGGCCGGCCTTCAGCACGGCCTGGCGCGCCGGGGCCTGGCCCTGGCCGGCCATCAGGCAGTTGCCGATGAAGGCTTCCTCGATCGAATCGCCTGGGATCCCGGCGCGCTCGACCGCGGCCTTGATCGCAACGGCGCCCAGCTCCCAGGCGGCGAGCGAGGAGAAATCGCCGAGCAGGCCGCCGATCGGCGTGCGTGCGGCGGAAACGATGACGATGGAATCGGTAGCCATGGTGCTTGCTCCTACGGGTAAGTCTCTTGAATCGATGTCAGGCGTAGCGCTTCTTCACAGCGGCCAACGCCTTGTGGAATGCGGGCACCACGTCGTCGTGGGTGCCCACGGTCATCTGCAGGTCCTCCAGCAGGCCGTTGTGCAGGCCGTAGACCCAGCCGTGCACGACGACCGACTGGCCGCGCGCCCAGGCGTCCTGCACCACGGTCGTCTGGCAGGCGTTGCGGGCCTGCTCCAGCACGTTCAGCTCGCACAGCGCGCCCCAGCGCTGGTCCTCGCGCAGGCTGTCCAGCCATTCCTGATGATGGTTGCGCACGTCCTGCACGTGGCGGATCCAGTTGTCGGCAACGCCGACGCGCTGGTCCAGCAGCGCCGCCTTGACGCCGCCGCAGCCCGAGTGGCCGACGATGATGATGTGCTGCACCTTCAGCGCATCCACCGCGAACTGCATCACCGAGAGGCAGTTCAGGTCCGAGTGGACGACGACGTTGGCGACGTTGCGGTGGACGAACAGCTCGCCCGGCAGCAGGTTCACCAGATCGTTCGCCGGCACGCGGCTGTCGGCGCAGCCGATCCACAGATACTGTGGCGTCTGCTGGTTCAGCAGCTTCGAGAAGAAGCCCGGTTCCCGCGCCTCGGTGGCCGCGGCCCATTGCTTGTTCGAATCAAGCAGTTCGGTCAGGTCAGTACTCATGGGCTCATTCTCGCTGCGGCGCAACAACCCTTTGATTACATGGTCTCGGCGAACAGCTCGCGGCCGATCAGCATGCGGCGGATCTCCGAGGTGCCGGCGCCGATCTCGTACAGCTTCGCGTCGCGCCACAGGCGGCCCAGCGGGTACTCGTTGATGTAGCCGTTGCCGCCGAAGATCTGCACGCCCTCGCCGGCCATCCAGGTGGCCTTCTCGGCCGTCCACAGGATCACCGAGGCGCAGTCCTTGCGGACCTGGCGCACGTGCTCGCTGCCCAGCATGTCGAGGTTCTTGGCCACCGTGTAGGCGAAGCTGCGGCCGGCCTGCAGCACGGTGTACATGTCCGCCACCTTGCCCTGGATCAGCTGGAACTCGCCGATGCTCTGGCCGAACTGCTTGCGGTCGTGGATGTAGGGCACGACGTTGTCCATCACGCTCTGCATGATGCCCAGCGGGCCGCCGGTCAGCACGGCGCGCTCGTAGTCGAGGCCGCTCATCAGCACCTTGGCGCCGGCGTTCACCGTGCCCAGCACGTTCTCGGCCGGCACCTCGACGTTCTGGAACACCAGCTCGCCGGTGTGCGAGCCGCGCATGCCCAGCTTGTCGAGCTTCTGCGCGATGCTGAAACCCTTCATGCCCTTCTCGATCAGGAAGGCCGTGACGCCGCGCGCGCCCAGCTCGGGCTCGGTCTTGGCGTAGACGACCAGGGTGTCGGCGTCGGGACCGTTGGTGATCCACATCTTGTTGCCGCTGAGGACGTAGTAGCCGCCCTTGTCTTCCGCGCGCAGCTTCATGCTGATGACGTCGGACCCGGCGCCGGGCTCGCTCATCGCCAGCGCGCCGACGTGCTCGCCGCTGATCAGCTTGGGCAGGTACTTGGCCTTCTGCGCGGCATTGCCGTTGCGGTTGATCTGGTTGACGCACAGGTTGGAGTGGGCACCGTAGCTGAGGCCGACCGAGGCCGAGGCCCGGCTGACCTCCTCCATCGCCACCATGTGCGCGAGGTAGCCCATGTCGGCACCGCCGTATTCCTCGGACACCGTCACGCCCAGGATGCCCAGTTCGCCCATCTTGCGCCACAGGTCCATCGGGAACTGGTCGTCGTGGTCAATCTGCGCGGCGCGCGGCGCGATCTCGGCCTGGGCAAAGGCGTGGACGGCGTCGCGCAGTGCGTCGATGTCCTCGCCGAGCTGGAAATTGAGGCCGGGCAGGGTGCTGGTCATTCGATGTCTCCTGGAATGCGGTCGCGCAGTTTACGTTTACGTAAACGTCAATTCAAGCGGGGCGACCCGAAATCACGGTAAGCCGATGGCAGACTGCACCCATGACCGCACCGCCGCCCTCTCCCTCGCCCCTGGCCGCGGCCGCCACCTGGCGCGCCGTGGAACTGATCGAGGAAGACGGCCCGCTGGACGACACGGCCGCGCTGCGCCAGGCCATTGCCACCCATCCCGACGACCGCGGCCGCCTGCTGGAACGCGCCCGGCTGCTCGGCCAGCGGCTCGGGCTGGACCGCGAATGGACACGCTGGCAACGCCTGGATGGCTGGGTGCTGCTAGGCCTGGCGCTGGCCGTGGCCGCCGCGTCCTGGCTGCTGGCGCAGGGCCTGCTCGGCGGCGGCCGGCAGATCAACGCAGTAGCCGCCCTCTTCTCGCTGCTGGGCCTGCACGCGCTGAGCTGGCTGCTGTGGTTCTGCAGCCTGTTCGTCCGCTGGGGCGGCAACAGCGGCGGCGGCGCCCTGCTGGGGCGGCTGGCGCTGCGGCTGACGGCGCGCCTGCCGCTGGACCGCGGCCCGCATGCGTTGCAGCTTGCCCGTGCCACCAGCGATGTGCTGGTGCGCGCCCGCCTCGCGCCCTGGGTGTTCGGCGGTATCAGCCACCTGGCTTGGTCGCTCTCCTTCACGGTGCTGCTGATCGGCCTGCTGGCGGGCTTCGCCTTGCGCGCCTACACGCTGGGTTGGGAGACGACGATCCTGGCGCCGGACACCCTCGCCGGCTTTGTCCACGCCAGCGGCTGGCTGCCGGCGTTGCTGGGCTTCCCGGTGCCTGACGCTCACGCCCTGCAAACGGCCGGAATGAACGGTGCCGACCCGCGCGCCTGGGCCTGGTGGCTGATCGGCTCGGTGCTCGTCTACGGCCTCGGCCTGCGCCTGCTCAGCGCGGCCTGCTGCGTGCTGGCCTGGCGCAAGGGCATGCGCCGCTTGCCGCCGGACCTGGCCACGCCCTATGCGCGCCGACTGCTGGCGCGGATCGCGGCACTGGCACCCGTGCAGGTGCTGGACGAGGAACGGCCGCACACCGAAACACAGACCGTGCCGTACGCGGCCTCCTCGCCCGCCGAGGGTGTGCGCTCGATCGGCTTCGAACTGCCGCCCGAGCTCGACTGGCCGGGCCCGGCCATCGCCGGCAGCCAGGCCGAGCGCGAGAGCTTCCTGCAATCGCTGGCCGCCGCACCGCCGCGGCGACTGCTGATCGCCTGCCACGCCCCCTCCACGCCCGACCGCGGCACCGCCCGCTTCCTGCGCGAAGCCGCCGCGCTGGCCGGCGAGACGGCGCTGCTGCCGCTCGGCCCTGCCGCCGACGCGCAGCGCTGGCGCACTTGGCTCGCCGCCTCCGGCTTGGCGAGCATCGCCATCCACGACGACACCGCCAGCGCCCAGGCCTGGCTGGAAGCGGTAGGAGCTACCGCGCCATGACGCCGATGAAGATCGCCGTCGTCGGCCACACGAACGCCGGCAAGACCTCGCTGCTGCGCACGCTGACGCGCCGCCGCGATTTCGGCGAGGTGTCGGCGCGCCCTGGCACCACGCGCCATGTCGAGGCGATCGAGCTGCGCGCCGGCGAGGCTGGCGACCTCCGCTTCCTCGACACGCCGGGCCTGGAGGACTCGGTCGCGCTGTGGCACCACCTGCAGCACGCCGTCACCGGCGACGACCGGCCCTCGCGCGTGCGCGCCTTCCTGGCCGGCCCCGAGGCCCGCGCCGCCTTCGAGCAGGAGGCCAAGGTGCTGCGCCAGATGCTGGATGCCGACGCCGCCTTCTACGTGATCGACAGCCGCGAGCCGGTGCTGCCCAAGCACCGCGCCGAGATCGAGATCCTGAACGGCTGCGCGCGGCCGTTGATGCCGGTGCTGAACTTCGTGCGCGATCCGGCCAGCCGCGCCGACGCCTGGCACGAGGCCCTAGCCGCCGCCGGCCTGCATGCGCAGACGCGCTTCGACGCCGTCGCCCCCTTCGTCGGCGCCGAGCAGCAGCTCTACCAGGACTTGGCCACCTTGCTGCCGGCCCGCCGCGCGCAGTTGCAAGCGGTGGGCGCCTTCCTCGAACAGGAGCGCGGCCAGCGCCGCGAGGCCGATGCCCGCCTGATCGCCGAGACCCTCGTGCGCCTGGCCGCGCTGCGCCGCGAACTGCCCGAAGGCGCCGACCCGGCCGCCGCCGAGCGGGAGCTGCAGCAGCTGGCGCTGACGCGCGTGCGTGACGCCGCCGATGCCCTGCTGGACATCCACGGCTTCCGCTACGAAGACCTGCTGCTGAAGCAGCTGCCCTGGCAGGACGGCCGCTGGGACCGCGACCTCTTCCACCCCGAGGCCTTGCTGGCGGCCGGCCGCCGCCTGGGCCTGGGCGCGGCGATCGGCGCCTCGCTGGGCGTCGTCGCGGATCTCGCCGTCGGCGGCCTGTCGCTGGGGGCCGGCGCGGCCCTGGGCGGCGCGCTGGGCAGCTTGGCCTCGCAGGGCTGGCGCCAAATCGGCACCAAGATCGCCAACCAGCTCAAGGGCGTGCGCGAGCTGACCTTGGGCAACCCGCTGCTGTTCCTCGCCGCGGCCCAGCTGACGGGCCTGGCCCGCTCGCTGGAGCTGCGCGGCCACGCGGCGCTGGAGACGCTGGTGCAGGACGCCGACACGGCCCACGACGCCGCCTTGAATCGGGCCGTCCAGGCGATCCAGCCCGCGCGTAGCCGGCCCGAATGGGAGAAGCGATCGGGCGAGGACGAACGCTGCCGCGAACTCGCCGCCGCCACGGCCCCGCTGCTGGAGCCGGCGCTGCGGGTCGATCGGTAGAGATCGATACCCTCGCGAGCTCGACTCTGCGCGGATGTCCCAGGTACGAGCGACATCAACCGGCCCCACAATTTCGCCCGACTCACCGTGCATCAACGCCCCGCAAGAGGACACCATGACCGACAAGTACCTGAGTGAGCTGGAGTGGAAGAAGTTCGCCAAGGGCAAGGGCCTGAAGGACGCTGCCCTCATCAAGGCTTTCGCGGCGCTGGAAAGCGCCAAGGCACCCGCGCAACAGCTCGAAGCGCTCGCCGAGATCGAGAAACAGGCCGACATCCTGCGCAAGGCCGACAAGAGCAACAAGGAATTGCAGACCTGGCTGGGCAGCCTCGACAAGGACCTGGACAAGCAGCGCAAGCTCAGCCAGTTCGAGGCGAAGAAGGCCGAGGCCACAGCCGAGGAAGAAGACTCACCGGCTGCCCTGACCACGCAGATGGTCCCGCTGCTGCGCCAGGTCGCCAAGGGCGGCGAGTTCCCGGTCGTACTGGCCTCCACCGGCGCCAAGGTCGCCGTGCTCGTTGCCAAGCGCAGCATCGCGCCGTCCCGCCGCAAGCTGCTGACGGACTACCTGGGCGTCACCGGCGGCGTCAAGTTCATCGCTGGCCACTGCCTGTTCGAGCAGAACGCTCACACCTTCGTACTGGCGACCCAGGCTGCCGGCATGGCCAAGAAGATCAAGGCCGCCCTGCTGGAGCAGACCAACCTGCGCTTCAAGGTTCGCGTGCGCGGCGAGGATCCGGCGGACATCGACGATGACGGCGACGAACCCGGGGCTGAACACGAAGGCGAGGAGACCGCGCCAGACGAGCAGGGGCACTTCAACAAGCGCCTGGCCACGCCGATCGCCGCGTTCAAGGAGGCCACGGCCAAGGGCCTGGCCGCGGCGCCCGCGCTCAAGCTCAAGCTGGCCGAGGCCGGCGCACTGGCGCAGAAGAAGCAGTTCGATGCCGCGAACGCGCAGCTCGACGAGGCCGAGGCGCTGCTGAAGTCTCCGTCCACGCCCAGATCGCTGGTCCAGATGCAGGCCAGCCGCCTCGCCTGGGACAGCCTGCGCAAGAACGTGCAGGCGCAGTTGCAGAAACTGGAGGCGTCGGTGCTGGAAGCCGTGCGCAAGCACAACGCCGACGAATCCGCCGAGGACGAGTACGACGAGACCGGTGTGGCCACCAGCGTCAAGAGCCTCTACGCGATGCTCGACACGCTCGACACCCGCCTGATCGACAAGCTCGACGAGGCGCTCAATGCCGAAGGCGCCGAGCGCGACCGGCTCAATGCCGAGGCCGCCGGCATCGCCCGGGAGTACCAGGCCTTCGTGGACAGCGATCCGCTGATCCAGGAGATCGACGCCAACGGCTTCGTGCCGACGAACATCCGCGCCGAGCTGCAACGCACGCTGGGCCAGCTGCACGCCCAGCTGTGAGCGGATACACCCTCGTCCTGCAACGCCTTCCGTCTTCACCTTCCTGCCTGCGCAAGGAGCGCTCATCGTGAACGAACAGCAAAAGGCCTTCGTGGCCCGATTCCTCGGACGCGGCCTGTTGTCGAAAAAGAAGAACAAGAAGATCACCGCCGCCTACGAGGACTACCTCGGCCATGAGGCCCGCTTCAAGACGCTGGCCACCGAGATCCCGAAGGAGGTCCCGGCCATGCAGTCGCTGATCCGACGCCTGCCGGCCGTGCTGGAGCACAAGAACAAGGGCGACTTCGCAGCCGCCTCGCTGGCCATGGCCGAACTGGTCAAGGAGGCCGAGACCCTCAAGGTCCAGGTGAAGTACGAGCAGGACTTGGCCGGCATCCAGGGCGAGCTGGACGCCGCCGGACTGCTCGCCACCGACGGGCAGCCGGCGCTGGAGACCGCCCGCCAGTTGCTCGAGCAGCGCCGCCAGGCCATGCAGCAACGCGCGCTCGCCGGTGACCACGCCGGTGCCAGTGCCCTGGTCCCCGGCGTCGGCGAAGCCGCCCGCGCCTTCGTCGCCCTCGAGGCCAAGTACCAGCGCTACAAGCTGGCGCTGACCGGCATCCAGGGCGATCTCGATGCGGCGGAACAGATCGCACCCGATGGCCAGGTCGCCCTGGTCGCGGCCCAGAAGCAGGCCCGCACCAAGCGCGAGGCGATGCAGAAGCTGGCCACCGAGGGCGATTTCGACGGCGCGCTCGGTGCCGTCCAAGGGGCTGGCGAGGCCGCTCTCGCCCTGGTCGCGCTCGAAGCCAAGTACCGGCCCTACAAGCTCGCGCTGGCGGGCATCCAGGGCGACATCGACGCTGCTCGCCTGATCGTTCCCGACGGCCAGGCCGCACTGACCCAGGCCAAGCAATCCTTCGACCAGAAGCGCCTGGCCATGCTGCAACTGGCGCAGACGGGCGACTACGACGGTGCGCTTGGCGCGGTCACCGGCGTGGGTACGGCGGCCAAGTCCGCCGTCACGCTGGAGACCCAGTACAAGAGCTACAAGTCCGAGTTGGCCAAGATACAGGCAGGCATCGACGAGGCGATGAACCTGTCCACCGAGGACATGCTCCCGCTGGAGACGGCCAAGGCCACTTTCCAGCAGAAGCACGACGCACTGGCGCCCTTGCTGCTGAAGGGCGACTACCTCGGCGCGCAAGCCTTGCTGCAAGGCGTGAAGGACAGCGCGAAGGCCGCATCCGACCTGCGAGCCAAGTACGACCACTGCATCACCGCCGTGCTGGTCACCGGTGGCCCCGACTTCGCCTACCTGCAGAAGCTGGCCAACGACGCGCCCCCGTCCGGCGCCATCAAGGATGCGCTGTTCGGCTACAAGGACATGATGCGCAAGCTCTACCAGGGCGACTACGCCGGCTGCGAAAAGGACTTCAAGACGCTGCAGGGCCAGATTGCCGCCGTGAAACTGGCGCTGACGGAATCGGACAAGACCGCCAAGCCCAAGGCGCTGCTGGCGGCCAAGAAGGTCGAGGATCTGGCCGGCGGCAAGAAGCTGTCCACGCTGAGCGATCAGGAGAAGGCGGCGCTGGTGCTGGAACTGAAGAAGCTGCCATTGAAGGACCAGACCGACATCCTGGCCGACCTGCACGGCTCAAGTGAACCGGTAGACGCCGAGGGCCGGCTGATCCAGATCGCGCTCTACCAGGCCATGAAGCTGGACGAGAACTTCGAGAAGGAAGACGCGAAGAAACGCAAGGCGTACAGCGAAGAACTGGCGGCCGACACCGAGATCCAGGACACCGTCGAGGACTGGAATGCCGTCAAGGATGGCAAGCCCGTGGTCTCGGTCGCCCAGCAGCAGGCCGTGCTGGAGAAGATCCTGAAGGCCCAGTCCAAGGTCTACAACATCCCGGTGCCGGTCATCCGCTGGTACGACGGCGACGCGGGCGACTTTGGCGGTTTCAACACCACCTCCGGCATCATCTCCTTGAACAACCGCTACCTCTCGGATCCGCAGGAGATGATCAACACGGTGCTGCACGAGAACACGCACAACTACCAGGATCAACTGGTGAAGCGCTTCTTCAACGGAGAAATCCCGGAAAGCGATCCGCTCTACCTGCAGGCGAAGACCTTCGCCGTCAGCCACCACATGGACGCCTACGTGAAGGGTTCCGAGGATGGGCCCGCCTACAAGGGCCAGCCCGAGGAAATGCACGCCTGGGGCGCCGGCGATACCGAGGCACCCAAGCTGCTGGCCGCGCTGCGCCAGGCCAAGCAGGACCGTGAGACCACGTGATGATCGGAAAAGCCGCCCTCGTCGGCACGCTCGGCGCCCTTGCGCTGGCGTGCCAGGCCGGGGCACCGACCACACCCCAAGCCCCCCAGATTCAGGAGAAGAAAGCCATGTCCGCCACCATCTACGAAGCCCTGCAGGTCAATGCCGACGACAGCACCCAGCCCCTGGGCACGATTGCCATCGAAGCTGGCCGGCTCTCCATCGTCAACCTGGCCGACGAATCCCGGCGTGCCCGCGTGCAGAAGTCGCTGGACGACCTGAACAACCGCCCGTTTCTGGTCCAAAAGGCGCCACCTGCCAATGACGAACGCTACAGCATCGGCGCGATCGAGCTGAACCGCGGCGAGCCGGGTTTCGACGAGGTGCTGATCGCCAAGCTGGAGTCCGGCCACGGCATCCGGCTGGTTCAGGCCGGGCACTGAGCGGCGCGGCGATCAGTAGAGGAAGCGCTCCAGCATCTTCTTCGACGCCCGGTCCAACGCGAAGCGGTCCGGCACCAGGAACTGGATGCCGTGGCTGCTGGTGATCAGCAGGCGTCCTTCCGCGAGGCGGCGGATGTCCTCCTCGGACTTCAGGATGAACTGCGCTTCGCCGCGCTCGGTCTCGACGGTCCACTGGCTGGGCGTCGAGAAGGTCGAGACCTTGGCGATGCGCAGCAGGGTCGGCACGAATTCGCGCTGGGCGAACTCCGATTCCAGCAGTTCGCGCTCGGCCGCCGGCAGCGCTGAGAGGCGCTCGATCCAGGCGAGCTCGTGGCCGTCGGTGCCCACCAGCGAGACGCCTTCGTCGGGCGCCGAGATCGGATGCGCCCGCACCGGGTTCACGCCCACGTGCTCGACGCCGGCCGCGTCCGTCAGCACCAGCTTGCCGAAGGCATTGCGCTTGATTTGGTAGTTAGCACTCATCGCTCAGGCCTGCACCGTCGTGTGCGCATTGGGGTTGGGTAGCGGATCGGGCATTTCGTCCTCGGCATCGACGCGCCGGGCCTGAGCTTCGTAGAGCCGCCAGTAGTGGCCCTGGCGCGCCATCAACTCCTCGTGCGGCCCGACCTCGACGACGCGGCCGCGGTCCATCACCACCAGACGGTCGGCCTTGCGCAGCGTTGACAGGCGGTGGGCGATGGCGATCGTCGTGCGGCCCTTGACCAGGTTGTCCAGCGCCTTCTGGATTTCCTTCTCGGTCTCGGTGTCCACCGACGAAGTGGCCTCGTCGAGGATCAGCAGGCGCGGGTTGATCAGCAGCGCGCGGGCGATCGAGATGCGCTGGCGCTCGCCGCCGGAGAGGCCCTGGCCGCGCTCGCCGACCAGCGAGTCGTAGCCCTGCGCCAGCCGCAGGATGAACTCGTGCGCATGCGCGGCACGGGCGGCGGCGACGATCTCGTCGCGCGTCGCGTCGGGCTTGCCGTAGGCGATGTTCTCGGCGATGGTGCCGAAGAACAGGAAGGGCTCCTGCAGCACCAGGCCGATGTGGCGGCGGAAGTCCGCCACGCCGATGCGGCGCAGGTCGACGCCGTCGACCTTGATCGAGCCCTCGGTCACGTCGTAGAAACGGCAGATCAGGTTCACCAGCGTGCTCTTGCCGGAGCCGCTGTGGCCCACCAGGCCGATCATCTCGCCCGGCTTGATGTCCAGGCTCAGGCCGCGGATCACCGCACGGTTGCCGTAGCGGAAACCGATCTCCTCGATCTGGATGCCGCCCTCGACCTTGGGCATCGGCACCGGGTTGACCGGCTCGGGCACGTTGGAACGGTGGTCGAGGATGTCGAAGATGCGCTTGGCGCCGGCGGCGGCCTTCTGCGTTACCGAGACGATGCGGCTCATCGAATCCATGCGGCCGTAGAAGCGGCCGATGTAGGCCAGGAAGGCGGTCAGGGTACCGACGGTGATGTTCTGGTGCGCGACGAGGTAGATGCCGAAGGCCCAGACCACCAGCAGGCCGATGTCGGTGAGCATGGTCACCGTCGGGCCGAACAGGCTCCAGGTCTTGTTCAGCTTGTCGTTGAGCATCAGGTTGTGCTTGTTGGCCGCGCGGAAGCGCTGGGCCTCGCGCCGCTCCTGGGCGAAGGCCTTGACAACACGGATGCCGGGGATCGTGTCGGCCAGCACCGAGGTGACCTCACCCCAGACGCGGTCGATCTTCTCGAAGCCGGTGCGCAGCCGGTCGCGCACCAGGTGGATCATCCAGGCGATGAAGGGCAGCGGCACTAGGGTGGCCAGCGCCAGCCAGGGGTTGATCGAGAACAGGATCGTCGCCGTCATCAGGAGCATCAGCACGTCGGTGATGAAGTCCAGCGCGTGCAGCGACAGGAAGACGCTGATCCGGTCGGTCTCGGAGCCGATGCGGCTCATCAGGTCGCCGGTGCGCTTGCTGCCGAAATACTCCAGCGAGAGGCCCAGCAGATGCTCGAAGGTGGCCGTGCGCAGGTCGGCCGCGATACGTTCTGATACCAGCGCCAGGATGTAGGTCTTGCCCCAGCCCAGCACCCAGGACACCAGCGCCGCGGCCAGCAGCCCGCCCATATAAAGCGTGACCTTGCCGGGCTCGATCTGGTGGCCCTGCTGGAAGGGGATCAGCACCTCGTCCATCAGCGGCATGGTCAGGTAGGGCGCCACCAGGGTCGAGGCCATGGCGCCCAGCATCAGCGCGAAGCCCGTCAGCAGCTTGCCCTGGTACGGCCGGGCGAAGCGCCAAAGGCGCAGCAGCACCCAGGTGGACGGCGGCGTGTGCAGTTCGCGCTCGCAGGTGGGGCATTCCTCGCTGTCCGGCGGCAAGGGGGCCTTGCAACTCGGGCAATAACTCACATCTTCAGCGTCTTCGGCGGGGGGCTCGTCGCGTTTCTCGACGGCCTCCTGGAAGCGCTGCGCCTGCAGGTTGACCTGCAGCGTGAAGCGCCACTGCGCCAGGCGTTGGCGGCTGTCCACCAGTTCCAGGCAGCCGACGCCGGCGTGGTCGTGGATCTTCAGGTGCAGGTCGGGCGCCAGGGGCCAGTCTGCCCAGGTGCCGGACGGTCCCGTGGCCGGATCCCAGGCCAAAAGACGCTGGTTGGTGAGGACCAGCAGGCCACGGGCGAAGTGCATCCGCGAGTCCAGGTCAACCTCCAGCGAGGCCGCGACGTTCTCACCGGTACGCAGCTGGCTTTGCAAGGCGGGCCACTGCGGATGATCCAAGGACTTGGTTGTTGTTTCTGCGGAATGTTGATGCTGCATCGTGTTGTAGATTTTGTCTCAAGCCCGTCGAGCGCCCCTCAAGCACCCGGCGATTCCGCGAATTCCCGCCCTTCCGCCGGCCATTGCCGTCATTGATCTGAGCGCACAATTGCGCCCTGCCTGCATTCCCCCTGCCTGCAATCCATGAGCAAAAAAGAAGACATCAAGCTGCTGCGCATCAACTATCTGCGCGGCCCCAATATGTGGACCTACCGTCCCGTCTTGGAGGTCTGGCTGGATCTCGGCGAGCTTGAAGACTTCCCGAGCAACAAGCTGGACGGCTTCACCGCCCGCCTGACCACCGCCCTGCCCGCGCTGATCGAGCACCACTGCGGCGTCGGCGAGCGCGGCGGCTTCCTGCAGCGCCTGGAAGAAGGCACCTGGATGGGCCATGTGCTGGAGCACGTGGTGATCGAGCTGCTGAACCTGTCGGGCATGCCCACCGGCTTCGGCCAGACCCGCTCGACCTCCCAGCACGGCGTCTACCGCATGGTCTTCCGTGCCCGCGACGAGCAGGTCGCCCGCCAGGCGCTGGCCGAGGGCCATGCGCTGCTGATGGCCACGATCAACAGCGAAGCCTTCGACGTGCCCGCCGCGGTGACCCGCGTGCGCGACAAGCTGGACGACTGCTACCTGGGCCCGTCGACGGCGGCCATCGTCGCTGCCGCCACCGACCGCCGCATTCCGCACATCCGCCTGAACGACGGCAATCTGGTGCAGTTGGGCCACGGCGCACGCCAGCGCCGCATCTGGACCGCCGAGACCGACAACACCAGCGCCATCGCCGAAGGCATCGCCCGCGACAAGGACCTGACCAAGTCGCTGCTGAAATCGGTCGGCGTGCCGGTGCCCGAAGGCTCCGTCGCGAAGAATGCCGAGCACGCCTGGGACTGCGCGGAAGACATCGGCCTGCCGGTCGTCGTCAAGCCGTCCGACGGCAACCATGGCCGCGGCGTGACGCTGGACCTGCGCAAGAAGGAAGACGTGATCGCCGCCTTCAAGGTGGCCGACGCGCACGGCTCCGAGGTGCTGGTGGAGAGCTACATCCCCGGCCTGGAACACCGCCTGCTGGTCGTCGGCGGCCAGGTCGTCGCGGCCGCCCGCGGCGAGGAAGCCCGGGTCGTCGGCGATGGCAAGTCCACCGTGCAGCAGCTGGTCGACACGCAGATCAACACCGATCCGCGCCGCGGCACCACCGAAGAATTCCCGTTGAACCGCCTGACGCTGGCCGAGGACGAGGTGATCCTGCTCGACCTGGAGCGCCAGGGCCTGGCCATCGACGCCGTGCCCGAGGCCGATCGCCGCGTGCTGATCCAGCGCAACGGCAACGTCTCCAACGACTGCACGGCCGATATCCACCCCGAGGTCGCCCACGCGGTCTCGCTGGCCGCCCGCGTGATCGGCCTGGACATCGCCGGCGTCGACCTGGTCACGACCGACATCTCCAAGCCGCTGTCCGAAACGGGCGGCGCGATCGTCGAGGTCAACGCCGGCCCGGGCCTGCTGATGCACTTGAAGCCCGCCGCCGGCGCGCCCCAGCCGGTGGGCCAGGCCATCATCGACCACCTGTTCGCCGACGACGACAACGGCCGCATCCCGGTCGTCGGCGTGGCCGGCTCGCGCGGCACGCACACCGTCTCGCGCCTGGTGGCCTGGCTGCTGCACCTGAACGGCCGCCACGTCGGCCTCGCCTGCCGCGTCGGCCTGTTCCTGGGCACGCGCCGCGTCGAGAGCCGCGACAGCGCGAACTGGGACGCCGCGCACCGCCTGCTGATGAACCGCGGCGTCGATGCCACCGTCATAGAGAACAGCGCCGCCTCGATCCTGAAGGACGGCCTGGCCTACGACCGCTGCCAGGTCGGCGTCGTCACCGACATGGACGGCAGCCTGAGCGGCCTGCCCGGCCTCGCGCACTACGACGTGCAGGACGAAGCGCAGCTCTACAAGGTGATGCGCACGCAGATCGACGTCGTGCTGAGCGAGGGCGTGGCCGTGCTGCATGCTGCCGTTCCGGCGCTGGTCGAGATGGCCGAGCTGAGCGATGGCGAAGTGGTGCTCTACGCGCTGGACGGCACGCTGCCGGCCATCCATGAGCACCGCGCCAAGGGCGGGCGCGCCGTGTTCCTGCAGGGCGGTGCCGCCGTGCTGGCGCAGGGTCAGTCGGAGACCTCCGGCGCCAACGTCGAATCGCTGCTGAAGCGCTTCGCTGCCGCGGGCAGCGGCGCTGCGGCCGAGGTCGATGCCGCCATCGTGCTGGCCGCCGTGGCCGCCGCCTGGGCCATGAACATCTCGCCGGAACTGATCTCGGCCGGCATGGACACCTTCGTGCCTGATGCTGCACCGGCCGTGGCCGCCGCCTGATCGAATCCACAGAAAACGAAAGACCGAAACGATGGAAGTCTCCCGCACCCGCGCGCTGCGCGGCCCGAACATGTGGAGCCGTCACACGGCGATCGAGGCCGTGGTCCATTGCGCCGAGGCCGAGCTCTCGCTGGCCCGCCTGCCCGGCTTCGAGCCGCGCCTGCGCGCGCTGTTCCCGGCCATCGGCGCGCTGCGCGCCGACGCCTCGCTCGCCCGCGTGCTGGAGCAGGCGGCGCTGGCGCTGCAGGCCCAGGCCGGCTGTCCGGTCACCTACAGCCAGACCCACGTCACGAACGAGGCCGGCACCTTCCAGGTGGTTGTCGAATACAGCGAGGAAGACGTCGGCCGCCAGGCCTTCGACGCCGCGATCCAGCTGATCGAAGCCGCCCGCGGCGACAGCGACAAGACCTTCGACGCCGACGCCACGCTGAAGGCGCTGCGCGAGCTGGATGAAGACGTGCGCCTCGGCCCCTCGACCGGTTCGATCGTCGACGCCGCCGTCGCCCGCGGCGTGCCCTTCCGCCGGCTCACCCAGGGCAGCCTGGTGCAGTTCGGCTGGGGTGCCAAGCAGCGCCGCATCTGGGCCGCCGAGGTCGATGCGACCAGCGCGGTCAGCGAATCGATCGCCCAGGACAAGGACCTGTCCAAGCGCCTGCTGCAGGCCGCCGGCGTGCCGGTGCCGATCGGCCGCCCCTGCACCTCGCCGGACGATGCCTGGGAAGCCGCGCTCGAAGTCGGCCTGCCGGTCGTCGTCAAGCCGCTGGACGGCAACCAGGGCAAGGGCGTCACCGTCAACGTCGCCACCCGCGAGCACATGGACAGCGCCTACAAGGCCGCGGACGAGATCGGCCAGGTGATGGTCGAGAAGTTCCTGCCTGGCAGCGACTTCCGGCTGCTGGTCGTCGGCGACAAGCTGGTCGCCGCCGCCCGCCGCGATCCGCCGCACGTGATCGGCGATGGCGTGCTCACCGTGAAGCAGCTGGTCGACAAGGTCAACAGCGACCCGCGCCGCGGCGACGGTCACGCCACCAGCCTCACCAAGATCCGCTTCGACGACATCGCCGTCGCGCGACTGGCGCTGCAAGACCTGACCCCCGAATCCGTGCCCGAGAAGGGTCACCGCGTGATCCTGCGCAACAACGCCAACCTGTCCACCGGCGGCACCGCCACCGACGTGACCGACGACGTGCACCCCGAGGTCGCCGCCCGCGCGGTCGCCGCGGCGCAGATCGTCGGCCTGCACGTCTGCGGCGTCGACGTGGTGGCCGAGAGCGTGCTGCGTCCGCTGGAGGAGCAGAGCGGCGGCGTCGTCGAGGTCAATGCCGCGCCGGGCCTGCGCATGCACCTGAGCCCCAGCTACGGCAAGGGCCGCAACGTCGGCGAGGCGATCATTTCGCACCTCTACGGCAGCGGCCAGAAGAGCGAGGACGGCCGCATCCCGGTCGTCGCCGTCACCGGCACCAACGGCAAGACGACGACCTCGCGCCTGATCGCCCACATGTTCGCGACGATGGGCCTGAAGGTCGGCATGACCAACACCGACGGCGTCTACATCGACGGCCGCCAGACCGACAGCGGCGACTGCTCCGGCCCCAAGAGCGCCCGCAACGTGCTGATGCACCCGGACGTGGAAGCCGCCGTGTTCGAGACCGCCCGCGGCGGCGTGCTGCGCGAGGGCCTGGGCTTCGACCGCTGCCAGGTCGCCGTGGTCACCAACCTCGGCGCCGGCGACCACCTGGGCATGAACTTCCTCAACACGGTCGAGGAACTCGCGCTGGTCAAGCGGGTGATCGTGCAGAACGTGGCGCCCACCGGCTACGCGGTGCTGAACGCCGCCGACCCGGTCGTCGCCAACATGGCCTCCACCTGCCCCGGCCAGATCATCTTCTTCGCCCGCGACCGCCACCACGCACTGATGGCCACGCACCGCGCCCAGGGCAAGCGCTGCGTCTATGTGGACGGCGAGATGCTGGTCGCCGCGCAGGGCTCATGGCGCGAGCAGATCCCGCTGCGCGACATCCCGATCACCCGCAACGGCGCCATCGGCTTCCAGGTCGAGAACGCCATGGCCTCGGTGGCCGCCGCCTGGGGCGTGGGCATCGACTGGGACACGATCCGCCGCGGCGTCGCCAGCTTCGCCAACGACGCCGACAACGCGCCCGGCCGCTTCAACGTGATGGACTTCCGCGGCGCCACCGTGATCGCCGACTACGGCCACAACGGCGATGCGATGAACGCGCTGGTCTCCGCCGTCGAGGCGCTGCCGGCCAAGCGCCGCAGCGTCGTCATCAGCGGCGCCGGCGACCGCCGCGACGAGGACATCCGCGTGCAGACGCAGATCCTCGGCAAGGCCTTCGACGACGTGATCCTGTACGAAGACGCCTGCCAGCGCGGCCGCCAGGAGGGTGAAGTGATGGCCCTGCTGCGCACCGGCCTGCAGGGCGCCACGCGCACCCAGAAGATCGACGAGATCCACGGCGAGTTCATCGCCATCGACACCGCGCTGGATCGCCTGCAGCCGGGCGACCTGTGCCTGGTGCTGGTCGACCAGGTCGAGGAAGCGCTGGCGCACCTGGCCCAGCGGATCAAGGCCGGCTGAGCGCAAGGGCATCCGCAAAGAAAAACGCCACCCTCGGGTGGCGTTTTCATCGGCGCTGCGGTCTCAATGCAGCAGCGCTTCGACCTCGCAGCCCACGTCGCCCGCCGCGACGATCTTCTCCTCGAGCCAGGCCAGGTCCAGATGCAGATGCTCGACCAGCTCCGGCTCCACCAGCTTCAAGGCCTCGGTTGGGCCTTCGTGATGCTCGACCGCATCGGCCAGCACCTCCGCCAGGTGCAGCACCGCGCCCATGCGATTGAACGGCTTGGCCGCCAGCGGCGCGCCGGCGTGGCGGAAGGCCTCCACCAAGGTGTCCGGGAAGTGCCAGCGCGCTGCCAGCGCTGCGGTCACATCGGCATGGGTGCAGTCGAAGCGCGCCTGCTCCACCTCGAAACGGCTGCCCGGCCTGGCCGTGTGCGTCTCCGCCTCGGCCACCTCCTGCGGCTGCTGCATGGCCATCAGCAGTTCGCCGGTGCGCAGCATCAGGCCGGCAAGGTAGGCGGTGTCGGCGTCGAGCTGCAGCTGGCGGCTGATCATGTTCGCGTAGGTCGCCGTGGCGAGGCTGTGGCGCCAGAAGCGGCTGCGGTCCAGGCCCGCGACGACCGGGAAGGTGCTGCACAGGCTGGCCGCCAGGCTCAGGTTGCGCAGGGTGTCCATGCCCAGCGCGGCGGCGGCATCGGGCAGGTGCTCGATCTTGTGCGAAGGGCTGTAGCGCGCCGAGTTGGCCAGGCGCAGCACCTTGGCCGTCAGGGTCGAATCCTTGCCGATCAGCGCGGCCAGCGCGCCCAGGCTGATGTTGTCGTCGTCGAAGCTGCGGATCAGCTTCGTCGCCACTTCGGGCATGGTCGGCAGGGCGGCGTTCTGGGCCAGGAAACGTTCGGCAGCAGCAGCATTCACGGCGGGGACCTTCCGATGGAATTGGGCGTTAGAGCTCGATGCGATCGAGTGTAGGAAGCGTAACGCCGGCAACGCCAGCGGGCGATTGCCGGGGCGCCACAGGGAAATGCGAACAAATGCGCGGCTCGATAGAATCCGCGCGCCCGCCCTCGATGGCGGGCAGCGTTCTCAGGGCGGGGCGGAATTCCCCACCGGCGGTATGTAGCCGCTCGAAAGAGCAGTTATGAGCCCGCGAGCGCCCTTGTCGGACCCAGTCCCGGCGAGGGGTCAGCAGACCTGGTGCGATGCCAGGGCCGACGGTCACAGTCCGGATGAAAGAGAAACGCGTGGTCTCGGCTGCCGCATGCGCGCAAAGCGCAGGCGGACGCCGCGCTTGCGTTTGCGCGCCCTGATTCATCAATGCCTCCCTTCTGGAGAAACCTCATGAATCAGTCCCTTCCCCTTCCTATCGCCATCGTCTCGGCCACCTGGCACCGCGACATCGTCGGCCAGGCGGTCGACGCCGCCGCGGCCGAACTCCATCGGCACGAACTGCCCACCCAGCGCTTCGAGGTACCCGGCGTGTTCGAGATCCCCCTGCATGCGCAGCGCCTGGCGCAAAGCGGCCGCTACGCGGCGGTGATCGCCTGCGGCCTGGTCGTCAACGGCGGCATCTACCGGCACGAGTTCGTCTCCAGCGCCGTCATCGACGGCCTGATGCGCGTGCAGCTGGACACCGGCGTGCCGGTGTTCTCCGCCGTGCTGACGCCGCGCGATTTCCATGAGCACGAGGAGCATCACGCGTTCTTCCACGCGCACTTCGTCAAGAAGGGCGTCGAGGTGGCGAACGCCTGCCGCGCGACCTTGGCAAGCCTGCGCGCACTGGATGCGCACGGCAGCGCGGATCGGGCAACAATCGCCTGACCGCAAACCCCACACCCGGAGCCCCTAATGCCCGACGACATCGTCGCCAGCCGCAGCCACCAGATGTTCCCGCTCCTGAGCGCGGGGGACATCGCCCGGCTGCAGCGCTTCGCGAGCCCGGTGGGCTTCCCCAAGGGCGCACGGCTGTTCGCCGCCGGCGAGCGCGGCGCGGGCATGTACGTGATCCTGTCCGGCTCGGTCGCGATCACGCAGCGCGACGGCATGGGCCACGTGGTGCCCGTCGTCACCCACGGGCCCGGCCAGTTCATGGCCGAGGTGGGCCAGCTCTCGGGCCGGCCGGCGCTGGTGGACGGCCACGCGCTGGAGAACGTCGAGGCGCTGCTGATCCCGCCGGAGCAGCTGCGGGCGCTAATCATTGCCGAGGCGGACCTGGGTGAGCGCATCACCCGCGCGCTGATCCTGCGCCGCGTGGCGCTGATCGAGTCCGGCACCGCCGGACCGGTGCTGATCGGCGAGCCCGACGCGCCCGACCTGCTGCGCCTGCAGCAGTTCCTGCGCCGCAACGGCCACCCGCACCACGTCATCAACGCCGCGGACGACCCCGAGGCCGCCGATCTGCTCGCCCAGCACGGCGCCGCGCCCTGCGAGCCGCTGGTCGTCTGCAACGACGGAGCGGTGCTGCTGAACCCCACCGAAGACGTGCTGGCCCGCTGCATTGGCATGGTCGACGTGGGCGAGCGCGACGAGCTGTTCGACCTGCTGATCGTCGGTGCCGGCCCGGCGGGCCTCGCGGCCGCGGTCTATGCCGCATCCGAAGGGCTGAAGGTGGCCGTACTGGACTGCCGCCACTTCGGCGGCCAGGCCGGCGCCAGCGCCCGCATCGAGAACTACCTGGGCTTTCCGACCGGCATCTCCGGCATGGCGCTGGCCGGCCGCGCCTATGTGCAGGCGCAGAAATTCGGCGCCGAGGTGATGATCCCGGCCGAAGCCGCATCGCTGGACTGCAGCCAGGCCGGCCGCGAGCTGCAGGTGCGGCTCAAGGACGGCCGGCGCCTGCGCAGCCGCAGCGTCATCATCGCCAGCGGCGCACGCTACCGCCGGCCGGACGTGCCGCGCCTGAGCGAGTTCGAAGGCCGCGGCATCGTCTACTGGGCCTCGGCGATCGAGGCCCAGCTCTGCAGCGACTGCGAGGTCGTGCTGGTCGGCGGCGGCAACTCGGCCGGCCAGGCCGCCGTGTTCCTCGCCCAGCACGCGGCTCACGTCCACATGCTGGTGCGCGGGCCGAGCCTGGCCGCCAGCATGTCGCAGTACCTGATCGACCGCATCGCCGCGCAGCCCAATATCGAGCTGCGCACCCGTACGGCGCTGACAAGGCTCGACGGCGACCCACGCATGGGTCTCAGCGCCCTCGCCTGGCGCTCGCGCAGCGGCGGCGAGGCCTTCGAGGAGACGCGCGACATCCGCCACCTGTTCCTCTTCGTCGGCGCCGACCCGGAAACCGCCTGGCTGCAAGGCTGCGGCGTCATGCTGGACCGCAACGGCTTCGTGATGACCGGCGCCGATGTGACCACGCTGACGCACCGCCCCGCCGCGCTGGAGGCCAGCGTGCCGGGCGTGTTCGCCGTTGGCGACGTGCGGGCGGGCTCGGTCAAGCGCGTCGGCGGCGCGATCGGCGAGGGCGCGCAGGCCGTGGCGATGGTCCACCAGTACCTGGCCAAGATCTGAACGCCGAATTCAATCGCAAGCGCCGGAGTGCGGCACCGGACCCCGTTGAATAAATTCCCTTCATCGCGTTTTGACGCACCATTCCCGAAAGGACTGCGATGAAGATGGACAAGAAAGAACTGCTGGCCGCCGCCACCGTTGCCGATCCGCGCTGGGCCGCCGTGCAGGCGCGCGATGCCAGCGCCGACGGCCGCTTCTTCTACTCGGTGAAGACGACCGGCGTCTACTGCCGCCCCTCCTGCGGCGCACGGCCGGCGCGGCCGGAGAACGTCGCCTTCCACGGCACGACGGCCGAGGCCGAGGCGGCGGGTTTTCGCCCCTGCCAGCGCTGCAAGCCCGACCAGCCGCCGCTGGCGCAACGCCACCAGCAGTTGGTCGACAGCCTCTGCCGGCTGATCGACAGCTCAGAGCAGGCGCCGGATCTCGACACCCTGGCCGCCGAGGCGGGCCTCAGCCCGCATCACCTGCACCGCATCTTCAAGGCGACGACGGGCCTGACGCCGCGCGACTACGCATCCGCCCGCCGCGCCGAGCGGATGCGCACGCAGCTCGGCAACGCATCGACCATCACCGAGGCGATCTTCGACGCCGGCTACAACGCCAGCAGCCGCTTCTACGAAAGCGCCGATGCCCTGCTGGGCATGACGCCCAGCCAGTACCGCGCCGGCGGTGCCGATACCGAGATCCGCTTCGCCATCGGCCAATGCTCGCTGGGCGCCATCCTGGTGGCGCGCAGCCCGCGCGGCATCTGCGCCATCTCGCTGGGCGACGATGCGGAGGCGCTGCTGCGGGAACTGCAGGACCGTTTCCCGAAGGCGCGGCTGATCGGCGGCGACGCCACCTTCGAACGCGAGGTGGCGCTGATCGTCGGCCTGGTCGAAGCGCCAGGCATCGGCCTGGACCTGCCGCTGGACGTGCGCGGCACCGCCTTCCAGCAGCGCGTTTGGCAGGCGCTGCGCGAGATCCCGGCGGGGCAGACCGCCAGCTATGCCGAGGTGGCCGAACGCATCGGCGCGCCGCGCTCGGTACGCGCGGTGGCGCAGGCCTGCGCGGCGAACACGCTGGCCGTCGCGATCCCCTGCCACCGCGTCGTGCGGCAGGACGGTGCGCTGTCCGGATACCGCTGGGGCGTCGAGCGCAAGAAGACGCTGATCGAGCGGGAGGCGCAGGCGTGAACCTGTCCGACCGTCTTGAAGCTGAGCTGAACGAACAGGGCTGCGCGTTGCTGCCGGGCCTGCTCGATGCTGGCGACTGCACCGCCATCGCCGCGCTCTATGCCCGCGAGGAAGGTTTCCGCAGCCGCGTCCTCATGCAGCGCCACGGCTTCGGCCGCGGCGAGTACCGCTACTTCGCCTATCCGCTGCCCGATCCGGTGGCCGGTCTGCGCGAGCGCTTCTATCCCGTGCTCGCGCCGATCGCCAACCGCTGGCACCAGGCGATGGGCTTGGAGCCGCGCTTTCCCGCCACGCACGGCGAATTCCTGCAGCGTTGCCATGCCGCCGGCCAGACCCGCCCGACGCCGCTGCTGCTGCAGTACGACGCGGGCGACTACAACTGCCTGCACCAGGACCTCTACGGCGAGCACGTCTTCCCGCTGCAGATCGCCGTGCTGCTGAGCGAGCCGGGCCGCGATTTCGAGGGGGGAGAGTTCGTGCTGACAGAGCAGCGCCCGCACATGCAATCGCGTGCCGAGGTCGTGCCGCTGCGCCAGGGCGACGCGGTGGTGTTCGCGGTCAATCATCGACCGGTGACCGGTTCGCGCGGCGTCTACCGGGTGGCGATGCGGCATGGCGTCAGCCGCCTGCGCTCGGGCCGGCGGCACACGCTGGGCGTGATCTTCCACGACGCGGCTTGAGATGACGATGATGAACCTGGATCTGTTCGGCGACGAGGCCGGTACGCAAGACCTGGCCCCGGGCGCGCGGCTGCTGCGCGGCTTCGCGCTCGATGCGGCGCCCGCCCTGCTGGACGATGTGGCGGCCGTCCAGGCCCAGGCACCGCTGCGCCGCATGGTGACGCCGGGCGGGCTGACGATGAACGTCGCGATGACCAACTGCGGCGGCCTCGGCTGGGTGTCGGATGCGCGCGGCTATCGCTATCAAGCCACCGACCCGCTCAGCGGCGAACACTGGCCCGCCCTGCCCGGAACCTTCGCCGCGCTGGCGCACGACGCCGCTGAAGCTGCCGGTTATACCGGTTTCGCGCCCGACGCCTGCCTCGTCAACCGCTACGAGCCAGGCACCAAGCTGAGCCTGCATCAGGACCGCGACGAGCAGGACTACGGCCAGCCCATCGTCAGCGTCTCGCTGGGCCTGCCGGCCGTGTTCCAGTTCGGTGGCCTCAAGCGCAGCGACCGGCCGGCGCGCGTGCCGCTGGTGCATGGCGACGTCGTCGTCTGGGGCGGCCCGGCGCGGCTGCGCTTCCACGGCGTGCTGCCGCTGGCCGAGGGCACGCATCCGCTGCTGGGCCGGCAGCGGATCAACCTGACCTTCCGCAAGGCCGGGTAAATTCCGCCGGATGAACACGACCCGAACAGGCGGCTGCCTCTGCGGCCAGGTGCGCTACACGCTGAACGCGGAGCCGGTGATCTCGCGGATCTGCTGGTGCCGCGACTGCCAACACCTGTCCTCGAACGGCACCGTCAACGTGATCTTCCCCAGCGAGGCGATCGAGATCACCGGCACGCCGGCCAGCTACACGAGCACGGCGGAAAGCGGCAACCAGGTCAGCCGCCGCTTCTGCCCGCGCTGCGGCAGCCACCTGTTCGCCGACTCGACCGGCCGGCCGGGGCTCACGGTCGTGCGCGTGGGCACGCTGGACGATCCCTCGTCGGTGAAGCCCGCCGCGAACATCTGGAGCGCCAGCGCGCCGGCCTGGGCTTGCCTGGACGAGACGCTCGACCGGGTCGACCGGCAGCCGGGGCCGATCAAGCCGCGATAAGCCGTTCCAGCAGCCGCGCCACGTGCAGCGCCTCGCGCTGCGCACCATGGACGATCTGCTGGCGGCAGCTGCTGCCGTCGGCCACGACGATGGCCTCGGGCCGTGCGCGCAGCGCCGGCAGCAGGCGGTCCTCGGCCATGCGCATCGAGGTTTCGTAGTGCTCGGCCTCGTGCCCGAAGCCGCCGGCCATGCCGCAGCAGGCGGTGTCGACCAGCTCGGGCGCGGCATCGGGGATCAGGCGCAGCACGTCCAGCACCGGCGGTAGCGCGCCGGCCGCCTTGGTGTGGCAGTGGCCGTGCAGCAGCAGCGGCGCGCCGGCGGGGCGCAGCGCCAGCCGGAAGCGGCCCTCGCGCGCCTCGCGGGCGACGAATTCCTCGAACAGCAAGGCCTGGGCGGCGACGGCTGAAGCCGGTTCGCCGAGGCCCAGCGCCGGCGCCTCCTCGCGCAGGGTCAGCAGGCAGGCCGGCTCCAGACCGACGATGGCCACGCCCGCCTGCGCCGCCGGCTGCAGCGCGGCCAGCAACGCCGTGAGCCGTTCGCGCGCCTGCGCCACCTGGCCCACGGCCAGGGCCGTGCGGCCGCAGCAATGGTGGCCACCATCCTTGCGCGCGACGTGCAAGGTGTAGCCGGCCGCCTTCAGCACGCGTGCGGCGGCCAGCGCGTTCTCGGTCTCGAAGCTGCCGTTGAAGGTGTCGACGAAGAGCACGGCCGCCATCGGCGCGGCGGCGAGCGTCGCCTCCAGGCTGTCGAAGGGGCCGGCCGCGCTGTGCCAGAAGCTGTCCTTGCGCCAGTTCGGTAGCGGGCGGCGCGCCGTCAATCCAAGGTGCTTCTCGCCCAGGCGGGCCAGCAGCGGCGAGCGTTCCCGCAGCCGGGCGAGCCAGCCGCGCAGGCCGGAGTGCACGGCCTCGGGCAGCGCGGCGAACAGCGCATCGCGCCGCGAGGGCTGGGCCTGCGCGGCGGCGCGCTGGGCGAGCGCCTCGGTCTTCAGCCGTGCGACGTCCACGCCGTTGGGGCATTCGCTGCGGCAGGCGCGGCAGCCGACGCACAGGTCCAGCGCCTCGTGCACGGCCGCGCCGGCCAGGCCGCCATCGAGCTGGCCCGACTGCGCCAGCCGCAGCGTGTTGGCCCGGCCGCGCACGCCGTGCTGCTCGTTCAGCGTAAGGCGGTAGCTGGGGCAGCGCGCCTCGGCCACGCTGCTGCAGGTGCCGTTGCCGTCGCAGGCTTCGATCGCGCTGGCAAGACCTGTCCCCGTGGACTCGGGCCCCTGCTCCCAGGCCGACCAGTCCAGCGCCGGCTTCAGCTCGATCACCTTGTAGGCCCGCGGCGCGCCGCGCGGCGGGTAGCGCAGCAGCGCCGGGTCGTCCATCTTGGACGGCAGGACGATCTTGCCGGGGTTGAACAGGAACAGCGGGTCAAGCTCGTTCTTGACCGCGCGGAACGCGTCCTTCAGCCGCGGGCCGAACTGCCATTCGATCCACTCGTTGCGCGCCAGGCCGTCGCCACCCTCGCCGCTGAACGAGCCGCCGAACTTGCGCACCAGCGCCGAGACCTCCTCGGCCAGCTTGCGCATCAGCGCGGCGCCGCCCTTGGAGCCGGGCTTGCGCATGTCCAGCAGCGGCCGCACGCGCAGCATGCCCAGCGACACATGGCCGTGCCAGGCCGGCTTGCCCAGCCCGTGCCGCTCCAGCACCTTGCCGAGCGCCTCCGCATAGGCGGGCAGCGCCGACAGTGGCACCGAGCAGTCGTCGATGAAGGCGGTCGGGCGGGCCGTGCCCTGGGTGCGTTCCAAGGTGCGCAGTGCCCCGCGGCGGCGCGCCCATACGGCCGCCTTGGCCGCGTCGTCGATCACCGGCGTCAGGCACTTGTGGTGGTTCATCTCGCCGAGCAGCACCTCCAGCTCGGCCAGTTGCGACTTCAGCGCCACCCGGTCCTCGCCGCTGAGCTCGACCAGTAGCGTGTGCAGCGCCGTGGGCTCCTCCACCATCGAGCGGTCCAGTAGCTCGATCGCCGTCGGCGCGAAGTTGGCGGCGATGGGCTGCACCATCTCCAGCGCGCCGGCCAGGGTCTTGAACGCGATGAGGCCCAGCACCCGCGCCGCCGGCAGCGGCTGCACGCGCAGGGTCAGCGTGCGCAGGAAGGCCAAGGTGCCCTCGGAGCCGACCAGCAGGTGGGCGAGGTTGGGCTGGCGATCGGGCGAATAGGGCCGCGGGTTGCGGCAGTCAAACAGGTCCAGGTTGTAGCCGCCGCGGCGCGGCAGCTTCGGCCAGTGGGCGGCGATGTCGGCCTCGTGGGCCTGGACCAGCGCGCGCAGGCGGGCAACGATCTCCGCGCCACGACTGCCCTCAGCAAGACTAGGCACCGGGCCGAAGTCCACCAGCTCGCCGCTGGACAACCAGGCGCTGGCGGACAGCACCTGGTGGACCATCGAGCCGTAGCCGATCGTGCGCGCGCCGCCGGCGTCGTTGCCGGCCATGCCGCCCAGCGTGGCCTGCGCGGACGAGTCGATGTCCACCGGCAGCCACAGGCCGTGGGGCCGTAAATGGGCGTTGAGGGTGTCGAGCAACACGCCGGGCTGCACGGTCACCGTGCGAGCTGCAGCGTCCAGCGCGAGGATCTGGTTCAGATGCTTGCTGCCGTCGATCACCAGCGCCGCGGCCAGCGCTTGGCCGGCCTCGCTGGTGCCGGCGCCGCGCGGGGCGATGGGCACCTTCAGATCGCGGCAGATGGCGATCGCCGCGGCCACGTCGTCCTCATTGCGCGGCACGAAGACGCCCAGCGGCATCAGCTGGTAGGCCGAGGCATCGGTGGCATAACGGCCACGTCCGGCGGCATCGAAAAAGGCCTCGCCCCCGGTTTCGGCGAGCAGTCGGCGGCGGAGCTCTTCGCTGGCGTCGGGCGTGGCTGGCATGCGCTGACTTTAGCGGTTATGCGTGACGCCACCGACATGCGGTGACACATGCGGCGACACTTGCGCACTTCCGTCCGTCGATTTCCATGTCCAGCAGTCCTTCGTTCCAAGACCTCCTCCGACAACGCGAATACATCCGTTTCTGGTGTGCCCGGACGGGCTGGACGCTGGGCAGCCAGATGCTGATGGTGGCCATCGGCTGGCAGATGTACGACCTGACTTCCAGCGCCTGGGACCTGGGCCTCGTCGGCCTGTTCCAGTTCGCGCCGGCGCTGCTGCTGACGCTGGTGGCCGGCCACGTGGCCGACGTGTTCCACCGCGGCCGCATCGTCGGCCTGTGCCTGCTGCTGCAGACCATAGCCGCCGCGCTGCTGGTGTCCGCCATCGTCGAGCACTGGGCCTCGCGCGAGCTGCTGCTGGCGGTGTCGGTGCTGCTGGGCATGGCGCGCGCGTTCCAGCAGCCGGCCGCCCAGGCGCTGACGCCGATGCTGCTGCCGCCGGCGCTGATTCCGCAGGGCATGGCCTTCGCGACCGCGGGCAGCCAGGTGGTGACGATCGCCGGGCCGGCGCTGGGCGGCCTGCTCTACGTGGCCGGTGCCACGGCCGTATACCTGGTCTGCGCGCTGATCTTCGGCGCGGCTGCGGCGCTGATGCTACGCGTGCGCTACGAGCGGGTGGCGCGGACGGCCGAGCCGGTCTCGCTGAAGACGATCTTCGCCGGCGTGGCCTTCGTCTGGCAGCGCAAGATGATCCTGGGCGCGGTGTCGCTGGACCTGTTCGCCGTGCTGCTGGGCGGCGCCACCGCGCTGCTGCCGATCTTCGCGAAGGACATCCTGCACACAGGCCCCTGGGGCCTGGGCCTCTTGCGCGGCGCGCCAGCGGTGGGCGCGCTGGCGATGTCGGTGGCGCTGACGCGGCGGCCGCTGCGCCGCCACGCCGGCCGCAAGCTGCTGGGCGCGGTGGCGCTGTTCGGCGTGGCGACGATCGTGTTCGGCCTGTCCAGCAGCTTCTGGATCTCTCTGGTCGCGCTGGCGGTGTCGGGCGCGGCGGACACGGTCAGCGTGGTGATCCGCCAGACCCTGGTGCAGCTGGAGACGCCGGACGCGATGCGCGGCCGCGTCAGCGCCGTCACGTCCATCTTCATCGGCGCCAGCAACCAGCTGGGCGAGTTCGAATCGGGTGCCACGGCGGCGCTGTTCGGGCCGGTGGGCTCGGTGGTGCTGGGCGGCATCGGCACCATCGTCGTGGCGGGCACCTGGGCCTGGCGCTTCCGCGAGATGGCGCAGCGGGACCAACTGGTGCGCGCTGCCTAACTCATCGCAACCAGAACATGCTGGTCATGGTTCGGCCAGAGTTGTTGCCAATGACTAGAGCCCGGTCGTCCCATAGCAGGACAAACGCTGGCAGGCCGAACTGATCGATATTCGTTAGGGTGCCGCTTACGGATGCCAAGGCTGTGGCCGAGGCTGCCGCCGTCGCCAGAGGTCGCGAACCGGGCTGCACGAAGGCGGTGAGGATGAAATCGCTCGGACCGTTCAGCTGCGGAGCCTCACGCTGGTAAGCGAAGCTGCTCAGCACCAGCCGATCGCCAAGCGCGCGCACGATGAACGGCGACGCGAGGAATGGTGTGCTGTCACCGCTCCACGAAGCCGGCAGCAGTTCGTCGTCAAGGTTGTCTGCAGTGCTGCGCAATGGATTCCAGTTCGCGTCCAAAGTCACACCACGCGGCAGCACGTCCGGCAACGGACCGCTCCCGGTAAAGCTGAAAAGGGGGCCATTCCATTGCAAGGCCGCGATGCCGGTGCCCAGCACCGGTACGACAGCTTGCTGCAGGCTAGAGAAGCGCGGTACGGCACCGAGTGTTCGTACATCGGCCGCGCCAGTGCTGCCCTGAACCAACGCGTAACGGTAGCTGGTCGTGCTCCCTTCGGCATGAGTCCAGCTGATCAACAGACGGCCGGATACCGCGCTCATGCCGATACCGCTGATTTGGCCGCCGAGGCTCGGCGCATCCAGCAGTTGTGCCGAGGCAAGCGGTTGCCCGTCCAGGCCGAACGGCTGCAGCATCAGCTTGTTGGAGTCGGCGACTTGGCTACCCGTACGGAGCCAAGCGACCCATAGCGCTTGGCCGTCCCAGGCCACGGGCTGGTTGATATTGAAGGTCGGCACGCTCACCGTGCTGGCGCTGCCCTGCAGCGCGCCGCTTGCATCTACACGCTGCAAGCGCAACGTGCCAGTACCTACCGGCATCACCAATAGCGCGGTGCTTGCATCGATGCTGAACAGTTTCGGAGCGCCGAACGTGTCTCCAGCGTCGCCAAGACTAGCCACCTGGTTGTACGACTGGAGGACGCCGCGATTGTCGAAGACACCAAAGGTCCACGCGCCCGGGTCGGTCGGCTGCAGACTGCGGGTGAGCACCAACGCGCGGTCACCCAGTGTCGTCGCGGCCAGTGAGTCGGGCAGCAAAATGAAGCTCGAGGAATTCGGCAGTGCGGCCGCCGTCGGCCCAAGGGCACCGAGCCCCTGGGTGACGCCGTCCCAGCTGAACAGCAGCTCGTCGTAGCCCAGCGCCCCGGTGCTGCCGGTCGTCGAAACCTCGCTAAGGCTGCGTCGCACGACGCCGACACCGGCGACGTACCACTGTGTCTGCACCAGCATACTGACCGGCAGCGATGTGCCATTCGACGACTTCTTGATGCGCACAAGCGCCGTCATCTCGACCTTCACCGCGGTTACTGTGCGGGCCAACTCCGGCAGATTGACGTCCTCGTTGCCGATCACGCGCGAGTAGATGGCCACATCGGCCACATCTGCCTTGCCGTCACCATCGACATCTGTGTTCGTCGGCAAGTCGCTGCGCTCGTAGACCGTGTACTGGTCGTTAACCCGCACGGGGGAACGCAGTTCCGTCATAGAGACGACTTCGCTGCTTCCTACGCCCAGCGGATCTTTGACCTGGGCGATGACGCTGCCGCCGCTCAGCGCGATCGTCGTACTGTCACCGCTATCCAGGAAGACCTGGCTTTCCGTCTCCTGCATATTGCCGCCCACGGACTTGTGAGTGACAGACGCGATGTAGCGAGTCTGCACGCTACCGTCAGTTGCCATCCGCACGCCACGGTACTGCCAGCGGGCACCGTCGACCAAAGGGCGCAGGTCAGCCGCATTCGCGTAGAGCGTCGCACCAGGTGCCGGAGCCGCAGGAACCAGCCCGGTACTGGTCGGACCCGGACCAGGGCCACCGCCAGTGCCCGGATCGGTCGACGTTCCGCCACCACCGCCACCGCAGGCAGACACGACGGCAGCAAACAGGATGCAGATCAGGCGAAAGCGAAACATGGTCGAAGAAACCTTGTCGTATGTGAACAAGTGATAAGGATAAGTTAAGCCACCGACATTCAGGCACGCCTAGGTCTAGGTCCTATTGGCACGCTCTTCCCGGCATGGCGGCTATGCTGGGCCGCCATGCAATCCTCCAACAAGCCACCCCACCACCGCGCCGGCTTCTTCCAGAACAACTACCTCGAG
Source organism: Roseateles agri (assembly GCF_034043675.1). NCBI lineage: Bacteria > Pseudomonadati > Pseudomonadota > Betaproteobacteria > Burkholderiales > Sphaerotilaceae > Roseateles > Roseateles agri. The sequence continues at coordinate 830,370 of NZ_JAXCLA010000002.1, forward strand.
TTCAAGCCGCGCAGCCTGGCCGAAGTGCTGCGCTGGCGGCGCGAGGCCGCGCGCGCTGGCAGGCCCAAGCCGCCGAGCACGCCGATCCCGGCCGTGGCGCCCGACCTGCCCTTCATCCAGGCCAATGCGCATGCCGAAGGACAGCAGCCGGCGGTGACCTGGATCGGCCATTCGACGGTGCTCGCGCAGATGGGCGGGCTCAATGTGCTGACCGACCCGATCTTCTCGGAGCGCGCCTCGCCGGTGCAGTTCATGGGCCCGAAGCGGCACCAGCCCCCCGGCCTCACGCTGGCGCAGTTGCCGACGATCGACCTGGTGATGGTCTCGCACAACCATTACGACCATCTCGACGAGGCCTCGATCACCGCGCTGGCGAAGCAGCCGCGCGGCGGCCCCTGGTTCGCCGTGCCGCTGGGCCTGGGCGACTGGCTGCGCCGCCGCGGCATCGAGAAGATCATCGAACTGGACTGGTGGGACTGCCACACGATGCAGACGGCGCGTGGCGCCGTCGAGCTGATGCTGCTGCCGGCGCAGCACTGGTCGGCACGGGGCATCAACGACCGGATGAAGACGCTGTGGGGCGGCTTCGCGCTGCTGGCGCCGGACTGTCACCTGTTCTATGCCGGCGACACCGGCTACTCGCGCGACTTCGTCGACATCCGCGAGCGGCTCGCCGGGCGCCAGCTGGCCGGCGGCGGCTTCGACATCGCGCTGATCCCGATCGGGGCCTACGAGCCGCGCTGGTTCATGACCGAGCAGCACGTCAACGTCGAGGAGGCACTGAAGATCCACCGCGACCTCGGCGCCAAGCGCTCGCTGGGCGTGCACTGGGGCACTTTCGAGCTGACCGACGAGCCGCTGGACGAGCCACCGGCGCAACTGGCGGCGCAGCGCCGGGCGCTCGGCCTGCCAGACGAAGAATTCTTCACCCTGGCCATCGGCCAGACGCAAGTCCTGGCCCCGCGATGACGACGCTGGTTCAAATGCTGCTGGGCCTGCTCGCGGCGGCCGGCTTCGGTGCGCTGCTGGCCCTGGCCTGGCTCTACTTCCACCAGGAACGCTCGCTGTTCGAGGGCGAGCCGCTGCCGGCCGGGCATCGTTTCTCGATGCAGGGGCCTGATGTCGAGGAAGTGAGCGTTCCAGTGCCCGGCGCCACGCTGTCGGCGCTGCACCTGAAGCTGCCGCAGCCGAAGGGTCTGGTCTTCTACCTGCACGGCAATGCCGGCAACCTGGAGCGCTGGTTCGCCAACGTCGACTTCTATCGCGAGGCCGGCTGGGACCTGTTCATGGTCGACTACCGCGGCTACGGCAAGAGCACGAGCCGCATCCGCAGCGAGGCGGAACTGCGCGGCGACGTGCGCGCCTGCTGGGACTTCATCGCGCCGCGCTATGCGAGCCTGCCGCGGGTGATTGCCGGCCGCTCGCTCGGCACGGGTCTCGCCACCGGCCTGGCCGCCGTCGTGCAGCCGGCGCTGACGATCCTGATCTCCCCCTACCGCAGCATGCGCGCCGTCGTCGCCGGCCACTTCCCCTACGTGCCCCAGCGGCTGCTGCGCTATCCGCTGCTCAGCGAGGCGGACCTGCCGCGCATCGACGGCCCGGTGCTGCTGCTGCACGGCACGCTCGACGAGCTGATCCCGCACAGCCACAGCGAGGCGCTGCTGCCGAAGGCGCGGCGCGGCCGGCTGGAACTGATCGACGGCGCCGCACACAACGATCTGCAGGAGCACGAGCCCTACCTGGCCGCGCTGCGATCGGCGCTGGACGGTGTCTAGGCCTTCGAGGGCTTCAGCACCAGCCACAGCGCCAGCGCGATCATCCCGCCGCCCAGCAGGTGCGCGAGGCTGGCCTGCTCACCGAGGAACAGGCAGCCCCACAGCACGCCGAAAGCCGGGATCAGGAAGGTCACCGACAGCGCCTTCAGCGGGCCCAGGTCGGCGATCAGCTTGAAGTACAGGATGTAGGCGATCGAGGTGCACAGCAGCCCCAGCGCCAGCATCGCCAGCCAGACCGGCGCCGACGCGTGCTGCCAGGCGGGCGGCTCGGTGGCGAGGTTCCAGGCCGCGAAGGGCAGCAGCGACAGGACCGCGCCGAGCTGGCTGCCCAGCGCGGTGATGCGGCTGTCCAGGCCGCCGCGCTCGCTGATCCAGCGGCGCGTCAGGTAGGTGGCGAGGCCGTAGCAGGCGGTGGCGATCAGGCACAGCGCCACGCCGCCGAACAGCGCGGCGCTCGGCGCCACCGGCCCGGCCTGTGCCAGCACCGCCACGCCCAGCAGGCCGATCAGCACGCTGGCGGCCTTGGCCACCGTGGCCTGCTCGCGAAAACCCAGCACGCCGATGAGGACGCCCATCAGCGGTGCCGTCGCATTCAGGATCGCGCTGTAGCCGGCCGGCAGCACCCGTGCCGCCATCGCGAACATCAGGAAGGGAATGCCGGAATTCACGGCGCCGAGCACCAACGTAGCCCTGAACTTGCCGCCGAAGGACAGGGGCACCCGCATCAGCCCGATCAGCGCGAACAGCCCGGCACTGCTCAGCAGCACACGGCCGAAGGCGGTCGGTACGGCACCGAGCACCGGCACGGCGATGCGCATGAACAGAAAACTGCCGCCCCAGATGGCGGCCAGCGAGAGAAGACGAAGAAGACTAGGGAGGCTCATCCGGGCCATTGTGCGGGGAGCGCCCCGCCGTTTTCGGACTTGTCCCCCGGCCCCGTCAGTTCGAGCGAATGAGCTAAGGGATTCCACCGAATCACCCCCTCAACCGAGGGGGTCGACGGGACCCGGATTGTGGTGACATCGAGTTGTCACCACAATCCGCATACTTCAAGGCTGCGGCGAAGTCGGTATTCCTTGTCAGCCGCACCCTAACGTTGGAGTCCAAGCCCATGACATCGTTCTCTTCCTTCCGGACCATTGCCGCTGTCGTGGCTATGGGTGCCGTCGGCGCCGCCGCACAGGCCGCCACGCTGCCCAGCTTCACGATCGACCCGAGCGCCATCCCTGGCGTCTCCAGCCCGGCATTCACCGCCAACAACCTGATCGTGTCGGACTACGCAGCGGTCACCTTTAACGGCGGCACGTTCAGCGACGTTGGCTTCCTGAGCATCCAATCCGCTCAAAGCGCCACTGGCCCCGTCGCGACCAGCGGCCTGAACAGCGCCTACGGCTTCTACATCCAGTTCACCGGTAGCGGCCCGACGCCTGCCGGCGATCCGACGACCGACTTCACGAAGGCCACCTTCAGCCAGCTGAGCTACACGATCTACGGCTACCAAGGCACAGCCAGCTTCGGCTTCAGTGGCACCACGCCGACGACGACCGCCACTAACGTGGTCGCACTGGCCAGCGGCTCGCTGATCAGCGGCAGCGCTGTGACGATTCCGAACGGCGATGGCACCTTCACGCCCTCCGGCAGTGCCAAGCTGACGCTGAGCCTGACCCCGGCCGGCGAAGCCTTCTTCACCTCGCCGGACACGTTCTACAACCTGGCCAGCACCGCGTTCTCGAACACCAGCTCGCAGGTCGAGACCTTCAGCAACGGCTTCCTGATCCGCCAAGGCGGCGGCTCGGTGAACTTCGCTTCGGCCGTGCCGGAGCCGGGCACCTACGCGCTGCTGATGGCCGGCGTCGGTGTGATCGGCTTCGTGGCACGCCGCAAGTCGGCCCCGCGCCGCTAAGCGAACCCGCGGAAAGAACCAAGGCCGCAGCGCGAAAGCGCTGCGGCTTTTTTCATGCCTCGGCGCCGGCCGGTTCTTGCGCGAACGCCATGCGCCGGCCGAAATCCGGCAGCGCGCAGGCATCCGGCGCCTCGCGGGGCAGTTCCAGCGTGAAGGTCGTGCCCTGGCCGGGCGAGCTGTGCAGGCCGATCCGGCCGCCCAGCATCGCGACAACGATGTTCCGCACGATCGACAGGCCCAGCCCGCTGCCGCCCTGCCCCAGCCGCGTACTGAAGAAGGGCTCGAACGCGCGCTCCTGGACCGCGAGGCTCATGCCCATGCCGTCGTCGATGACGGCCAGCCTCAGCGGGTTTGCGTCCTCGGCCGACTCCAGCACGATGCGCACGCGTCCGTTGCGCCGGTTCAGTCCGTGCACCACCGCGTTGATGACCAGGTTGCTCAGCACCTGGCCCAGCGCGCCCGGATAGCCACCCATCATCAGCCGCGGCGGCACCTCGTTGATCAGTTCCACACCATTGCGGCCATAGGCCGGGCGCAGCGAGACCAGCACCTCGCCGACCATCGCCCCCAGGTCGAAACGACGACGCTGCATGCCGGTGCGGTCCACCGCCACCTGCTTGAAGCTGCGCATCAGCTCGGCGGCTCGCATCATGTTGCTCTCGATCAGCGTCGCGCCCTCGGCGACGGCGGCCACGTAGCCGTCGAGCTGCGAGCGGCGCATCGGGCCGGCAGCAAGGTCGGCGGTGAAGCGCCGGCTCTTGTCGCGCAGGCTGCTGGCGAGCGACACGGCCACGCCCAGCGGCGTGTTCAGTTCGTGCGCCACCCCGGCCACCAGCCCGCCCAGCGAGGCCAGTTTCTCGGCTTCGATCAGGTCCGCCTGGGCACTGCGCAGCAGGCGCGAGGCCTCCTGTTCCTCGGCCAGCAGCCGCGCGCGCTCCACCAGCAGCGCCTGCAGCCGGTGCAGCTGTTCACCAACCGCGCCGAACTCGCCCTGCAACCGCGCCGTGTCCACCGGCAGCTCGGTGCGGCCATCGGCCAGTGCGGCGATGGCGCGGGCGCTGTCGCGGATCGGGATCACGATGCGCACCGACACCAGGTAGACCACCAGGCCGATCAGCGCCAGCCCCAGTGCGGCGATCAGCAATCCGCAAGCCCAGGCCCAACGGTTGGCCGTGCGGGCCTCCAGCAAGGCAGTCTCGCCGGTGCGCAGCTTCAGGTCGCTCAGCGCGTTGAGGCTCGCATTCAGCGGCACCACCGTCTGCCGGTAGGTCTCCAGACCCTGCGCGCCGCGCTGGTCAAGGGTCTGCCGGCGCAGCTCCGCCAGCTGCTGGCTCGCCTTGCGCGCAATCGCCGTCTCTTCCGGCGCCAGGAAGGTGCCGAGGTAGCCTTGCCAGACCTGATCGATCTCGCGCCAGCCGGCGGCGACACCGGCCGGGTCGCCATCCAGCGCCAGCGGCTGCGCAACATTGAGCAGATAGCCCACGCGCTGCAGGCTGTGCAGCGGGACCACGCGATCACCATGCACGGTGTCCAGGCGTTCGCCCAGGTACTGCGAGCCGGCCAGCAGCAGGAACACGGCCAGCAGGATCAACGAAGACAGCCCGGCCAGCGCCAGCCGCAGCGTCAGCTGCACCGACCTGTCCAGACTCCTTTGCAACGATTGCATGCCACACCCTCCTCGACGCTTCCCCCTCCAGGGAGGCGGAACAATAGCATCGGCAGGCGACCGCCGCGTGATCGATCGAGAACAAATGACCCGGCGCTACGATGCCGCGCACGGAGACGGAGACAAGCAGACGACATGGACCCCAGCGCACACGCATCAAATCCTGGCCGGCCCAGCCGAGTCGCGCGCTGGATCGTGCTGGGCAATCTGCTGGTCGCCGCCGTGCTGGTGCTGGCCACCCTGATCAACCTGCACGGCAGCCGCGAAGAAGAACTGGACCGCGTCCGCGAGACGGCCGACAACCTCGCCAAGGGCCTCAGCATCGAACTGGCCGCCGAGATCCGCCTGGTCGACAACGCGCTGACGACGATCAGCTCCCGCTACGCCGCCGAGGCGGGCGATGCGGCCGGGCACGAGCAGACCTTGCTGCAATCGATGCGCGAGCAGAACCAGCTGCTGCCCTTCGCCGGCGCGATGCGGGCCGCGGGCGCCGACGGTCGGGTGACCATCGGCCTGGCACCCGCCGAGCAGGTCTTCTCCATCGCGGACCGCGACTACTTCCAGCGGGCGCGGCAGGGCCACGCCACCGTCATCTCCGAGCCGATCTTCAGCCGGCCGCTGCAGGACTGGTGCATCATCGTCGCGCGCCCGCTGCGCACCGACGCCGGCGAGTTCCGCGGCATCGTCTACGTCGTGCTCGCCAGCGCGCACTTCCACCAGCTGTTCGCGCGCCTGTCGCTCGGCGAACATGGCGCGATCGCGCTGCGCGACGATTCGATGCGCCTGGTGGCGCGCTACGCCTCGTCGGAGCCACGCTCCACCCAGGGCCTGGGCGGCGTCGACGTGTCCGCGGAGATGCGGCGCTACCTCGTCGCCAGCCCCGACCACGGCAGCTACATCATCACCGCACCGATCGACGGCGTGGAGCGCATGACCGCCTACCGGCGCGTGCCCGGCTATCCGCTGACGGTGCTGACCGGCCTGAGCACCCGCACCTACCTCGCCCGCTGGCGGGAGGACGAGCACCGCCAGTGGTTCTTCACCGGCTCGGTGATCCTGCTGGTGGTCAGCGGCTTCGCCTACGTGCTGCTTCAGCACCGGCGCCTGTTCCGGACCAACCTCTACGCCACCCGCATCGCTCACGAGCAGGCCCTGGTGCTGGACAACGACCTCATCGGCATGATCCGCGTGCGCGAACGGAAAGTCGTCTGGGCCAACCGGGCGATCCACCGGATCCTCGGCCACGCCATCGTCGGCCAGTCCACCCGCGCGATCTATCCGGACGAGGCCAGCTTCGAGATGGTCGGCCGGCTCGGCTACGAGGCGCTCGCGCGCGACGGCCGCTTCCGCACGCAGGTGAAGATGCGCCGCAAGGACGGCAGCGACATCTGGGTCGACCTCAGCGGCGCGGCGCTGGGCGACAGCGAATCGATCTGGATGGTGCTCGACATCGACCAGCTGAAGAACAGCGAGGAGCGGGCACGCTACATGGCGCTGCACGATCCGCTGACCGGCCTGGCCAACCGCCGGCTGTTCGAGGAGCTGCTGCGCCACGGCCTGGCTCTGGCGCGCCGCCAGAAGGACGGCCTGGGCGTCTGCTACATGGACCTGGACGGCTTCAAGCCGATCAACGATACGCACGGCCACGACGCCGGCGACGAGGTACTGCGCGAGATCGGCGAGCGGCTGAAGCACGAGCTGCGCAGCAATGATTCGGTCTCGCGCCTGGGCGGTGACGAGTTCGCCTGGCTGCTCTCGGGCGTGCATGCCGAGGCCGACGCGGTCGCGGCGCTGGAACGCTGCCTGCAGCAGATCCAGAAGCCGATTGCGCTCGGCGCGGGCGTGACGGTGAACGTCAACGCCAGCATCGGCCTGGTGCTGAGCTGGGATCACCAGCGCAGTGCGGACGAACTGCTGGCCGAGGCCGACGAGACCATGTACCGCGCCAAGCGCACGGGCCGCGGGCACGTCGAGGTGAGCATCGCCAGCGGGCCCTAAGATCCCAACCTCACGGGAGTCCACAGATGGTCACAAGGATCAAGCGCGAAGATTTCACATTCCTGGTGGTCGACGATTTCTCGACGATGCGGCGCATCATCTCGGGCCTGGTGCGCGAGCTGGGCTTCCGCAAGATCCAGGAGGCCGAGAACGGCCAGCTCGCGCTGCGCGCGCTGGAGATCGCGTCCGAGTCCGGCGAGCCGGTGCACTTCGTGCTCAGCGACGTCAACATGCCGGTGATGAACGGCTTCCAGCTGCTCGAAGCGCTGCGCGCCAAGCCCGAGACCGATCCGCTGCGCAAGGTGCCGGTGCTGCTGGTCACCGCGGAAGGCCGCAAGGAAGACATCGTCCGCGCGGCCCAGCTTGGCGCCAGCGGCTACATCGTCAAGCCTTTCAACAAGGACACGATCGGCGACAAGATCCACCTGACGCTGAAGAACCGCGGCATCCTGGTGGAATGAACAACTGAAGGAACAAGATGACGACGGAGACCCTCACGCTGCGCGACACAAAGCTCGTCCTCGACGACGGCATCGCCACGCTCAGCCACGAACGGCCGGCGGCCCGCAACGCGCTGTCCATGGACATGCGCCAGGACTACCGTGAGGCGCTGGACCGCATCGAGGCGGACCGCTCGATCCGCGCGCTGGTGATCACCGGCAGCGGCGGCAGCTTCTGCGCCGGCGGCGACCTGAAGTCGCTGAAGCAGCGCCTGGCCGACCCCGCCGAGCAGGCGCCCGACTCGATGCGTCGCCGCATCGCCGGCGGCCACGCCTGGCTGTTCAAGCGCCTGCAGGGCCTGGAGATCCCGGTGATCGCGGCCGTGGACGGCCCAGCCTACGGTGCCGGCTTCTCGCTGGCGCTGACGGCGGACTTCGTGCTGGCCTCGAGCCGCGCGGCCTTCTGCATGTCCTTCGCCAAGGTCGGGCTGGTGCCCGATATGGGCGCCTTCTACCTGCTGCCGCGCGCGGTGGGGCTGCCGATGGCGAAGGAACTGGCCTTCACCGCACGCCGCGTCGGCGTCGAGGAAGCCAAGACGCTGGGCATCGTCCACAGCATCCATGCGCCCGAAGCCCTGCCCGAGGCAGCCGCCGCGTTCGCGCGCCGCTTCATCGATGCCCCGCGCGAGGCCATCGCGCTGAGCAAGCAGCTGTTCAACCGCAGCTACGAGAGCGACTACGACACGATGGCCGCGATGGAAAGCCAGGCCCAGGCGATCGCCGCGGCAGCGCCGTACCACGGCGAGGCGGTGGCGGCTTTCCTGTCCGGCCAGCCGGCCAAGTTCGACTGGGACCGCGGCTGATCACCAGCCGCTGACGACTTCCTCGGCGATGCCGAAGGCCGTGCTCGCGCCGGTGCCGCTGGTGACGAGCACGACCCGCAGGCCCGGCGCCGGCGCCTCGATCAGCGCATCGGCCGAGTGCCCGGTCGGGTAGACGCCGGTCCAGCGCTCGACCACGCGGCACGGCGGCAGGTGCAGCGCCTCGTGCAGGTGCTGCACGATCAGCTCGTCCACACGCTCGCTGGCGAAGGGATCCGGGCTGGCGTCCTCGTGGTGCGAATCGCCGACGACGAGACTGCCATCGGCGCTCTGCACGGCAATCAGGTGGATGCCGTTCGCCAGGCTTTCGCCGCACTCCTGCTGCAGCTGCGCCAGCAGCGGCCGCGACTCGGGCAGCGCCGCGTAGCCGGTGTAGCGCACCAGGCTCAGGTCGGCCATCACCGGTGCCGGCAAGCGCACCGGCGTCTCCGGCATCAGGCGCAGCATCTGCAGCTTGCTGAGGCGCAGCGAGGACGGCAGCCACCACTGCGCCGGCCCGGTCAGGTCGGTGCCCGGGCACAACACGACACGCTCGGCCTCGAAGTCATGCGAAGCGGTGCTGACTCGACCCGGCTCGGCATGCAGCACCGCCTCGCCGTTGAAGAACTGCACGCCATGCGCCTCCGCCAGCCAGGCCGCCAGCCGCGGGATCGCCTCGCGCGATTCGACGCGCAGTTCGTGCGGCGAGTACAGCGCCGCCGCATCGGCACGCAGCATCGGCGCACGCTCGGCCGCCGCCTGCGGGCCGAGCAGCTCGCAGCGCTCACCCATCTCGGTCGCGCGGAAGGCCTCCAGCACCGCTGCAGCCGCCGGCCGCTTCGCAGCGACCCACAGCCCGCGCTGCAGCACCGCGATGCCCGCAGCCGGCGCCACCTCGGCCCACACCTGCGCCGAGCGGAACGCCCGACGCCAGGTGTCTCCGGCGCCCTGCCCCGTCACCGTGATGAAGCCGAAGTTGCGGATCGACGCGCCGACGCAGCGCCGATCACGCTCCACCACCGCCACCCGCCAGCCCCGCCGCGCACCCATCAGCGCATGGGCCAGGCCGACGATTCCCGCACCCACGACGACCAAGTCGAACTTCTCGTCGCTCATTTCAGATGAAGCGCTTGCGCAAGGCGGCGGAGCCCATGTCGATCGCCGTCACCGTGACGATCAGGATGATCAGCACCGCGCAGGTCTGGCCGTACTGGAAGCCGCGGATCACCTCGAAGAGCACGACGCCGATGCCACCGGCGCCGACCATGCCGACGACCGAGGCCGAGCGCACGTTCGATTCGAAGCGGTAGAGCGTGAAGCTCAGCCACAGCGGCAGCACCTGCGGGATCACGCCGTACAGCAGTTCCACCAGCTTGTGCGCGCCGGTGGCGCGAATGCCCTCGACCGGCCGCGGGTCGATCGCCTCGACCGCTTCGGAGAACAGCTTGGCCAGCGTTCCGGTTGTATGGATGAACAGCGCCAGCACACCGGCGAAGGGCCCGAGGCCCACGGCCACGATGAACAGCATCGCGAACACCATCTCGTTGATCGCACGGCAGGCGTCCATCAACCGGCGCACCGGCTGGTAGACCCAGGCCGGCGCGATGTTCGACGCGCACAGCAGGCCCATCGGCACCGCCGCCACCAGCGCCAGCAGCGTGCCCCAGATCGCGATGTGGACGGTGACGACCATCTCGCGGGTGTAGATGCGCCAGTCACGGAAGTCGGGCGGGAAGAAGTCCTTCGCGTAAGTGCCGATATTGGCCGAGTCGCGCAGCAGGTCCAGCGGCCGGATCTCGGCGCCCTGCCAGGCCCAGGCGAGCACGGCGAGGGCCACGGCCCAGCCGAGATAGTGCAGCCAGCCCGGTCGCTCGGCGGCGGCGCGCGCTTGCAGCCGGGCCAGGCTCGCCGCACTCGGTGCGGCGCCGGAATGGATCGCGCTCACGACTTCAGCGCCGCGATCTTCGCGTCGATCTCGGCCAGCGCCTTGCTCTTGCTGTCGGCGGCCATGTTCTCGTCGGCTTCCAGTTTCATCCGCTCCTTCGCCAGCTCCAGGGTGCGGATCGGGATCAGCTGCGCGTTGCTGGACTCGCGGAAGCCGCCGTAGTTGTAGATGTTCTTCAGCACGGCCTTCTCTTCATCGGTCTTGCCGTAGTTGACGACGAAGCTCTTGATCTTGGCCTTCACCGCCGGGTCCAGGTCCTTGCGCATCACGAAGGGGTCACTGGGGATCAGCGGGCTCTTCCACAGCACGCGGATCTGGCTGGCCAGTTCGGGCTTGGTGGTCTCCAGCTTGGTCATGTCCTCGGTGTTGTTCGTCGCCACGTCCACCTGCCGCGCCAGCACCGCCTGGATGTTGGCGCCGTGGCTGGCGTTGCGCACCGTCTTGAAGGCGCTGCGCGCGTCGATCCGGTTCTGTGCGAACAGGTAGTAGCTGGGCACCAGGAAGCCCGAGGTCGAGTTCGGGTCGCCGATGCCGAAGTTGATCGTCTTGCTGTTCTTGAACACGTCGTCCAGCGTCTTGTAGGGGCTGTCCTTGTGCGTGATCAAGAGGCCGTTGTAGCCGTAGCTGCCGTCGGCATACATCACCTGCGCGAACACCTCGCCATTGGCGCGGTCCACCGCCTCGATCGCCGACTTGTTGCCGTACCAGGCGACTTGGATCTTGTTGAAGCGCATCGCCTCGATCACGCCGGCATAGTCGGGCGCGTAGAAGCTCTTGACCGTCAGGCCGGTCTTCTTCTCCATGTCGCGGAAGAAGGGCTCCCAGCGTTCGCGCTGCGTGGAGGCGGAGTCGGTGGCGATGATGCCGAAGTTGATGTCCTGGGCATGGGCGGACAGGGCGGCCGCGGCCAGCAGGCCGGCGAGGATGAAGTTCTTCGTCATGGAGGGGCTCCTGTGGGGGTCAGGCGGCCAGCGGCGTCGTCTCGAGCCGGGCCGGTTGCGGGATTTGGGAAATGGAGATGGGCAGTTCGTCGGACTCGAGCTCGTCGGCCGCGCTGCCGTACAGCTCGCGCAGGAACTCGGGCGTCAGCGCGCTGCTGGGGCCGTCGTAGACCAGCTCGCCGCGGCGCAGCGCGATCACGCGCGGGCAGTAGCGCCGCGCCAGCGCCACGTGGTGCAGGCTGACGATCAAGGTCATGCCCGCATCGCGGTTCAGCGCGGCCAGCTGGTCCATCACGCGGCGCGTCGATTCCGGGTCCAGCGAGGCGACCGGCTCGTCGGCCAGCAGCAGCCGGGCGCCCTGCACCAGCACGCGGGCGATCGCCGCGCGCTGCTGCTGGCCGCCGGACAGCGTCGAGGCGCGCTGGAAGGCCTGCGGCGCGAGGCCGATGGCGTCCAGCGCATCGAGCGCCCGGGCGCGCTGCGCCAGGGTGAAGCGGCCGCTCATGCTGCGCCACAGCGGCATCTCGATCGCCAGGCCGGTCAGCACATTGGTCATCACCGGCAGCCGGCCGACCAGGTTGAACTGCTGGAAGATCACGCCGATCGAGCGGCGCAGGCGGCGGATATTGCGGCCGATGCGGCCCTGCGCCTGCAAGGTCTGGCCGAACACGCGCACGCTGCCGGCCTCGGCCGTCTCCAGCCCGCAGATGCAGCGGATCAGCGTGGACTTGCCAGAGCCGGAGGCGCCCAGCAGCGCGACGCGCTCGCCGGCGGCGATCTTCAGCGTGATGCCCTTCAGTGCGGGCTCGCCGGCGCCGAAGGTCTTGCTCAGCGCCTCGACCTCGACGGCCGCGGATTCAGTGTTTTGCAGCATGACGATCAGCGTAGAAAGGATTGGTGAAGCGGTAGTGACACACACCCGTCATCAAGCCGGAACGGCCTGTGGTTAGCGTGGTGGCATGAAGCACTGGCAGGACCTGATCAGGCTCTTCGAGCGGCACGGCCACGTCGAATACGCGGGTGAAGGCGTCACGCAGTGGCAGCACGCCTGGCAGTGCGGCCAGCTCGCGCGCAATGCCTATGCCGTCGCCCCGCTGCAGCTCGCCGCGTGGCTGCACGACATCGGCCACCTGTTGGACGGCGAGGCCGACACGCCGACGCTGCACGGCCACGACGACCGCCACGAAGCCCGCGCCGCCGCGCTGCTGGCACCGCTGTTCGGCGACGCCGTGGCGCGGCCCGTGGCGCTGCACGTGGAGGCCAAGCGCTATCTCGTCACCCGCCAGCCCGACTACGCGGCCCGGCTCAGTGCCGACTCGGTGCGCAGCCTGGCGCTGCAGGGCGGCCCGATGGGCGCCGACGAAGCCGAGCGCTGGCGCGCCCAGCCCCATGCCGACGATGCGCTGCGGCTGCGAGCCTGGGACGACCAGGCGAAGAGCCCGGCGCGCTGGCCACCGAGCCGCGAGCAGGCGCTCGAACAGCTCGCGGCGCTGATGGCGCACTGCGCGGGTGTCCGCCGTTAGGAGCCTGTCCATCGTCGTCACCACGGCAAGGTGAAGGTCTTCAGCTGCGTGTAGGCCTTGATCGCCTCCTGCACGCCTTCCTTGTGGCCCAGGCCCGAGTCCTTGATGCCGCCGAAGGGCGTCAGCTCGGTGCGGTAGCCGGGCACCTCCCAGACGTTGACCGTGCCGACCTGCAGTTGCTGCGCAAAGCGCGTCGCCCAGTCGAGCCGGTTCGTGCAGACGCCGGACGAGAGGCCGAAGCGGCTGGCGTTGACCAGCGCGATCGCCTCGTCCACCGTCTCGAAGGTGATCACCGGCGAGATCGGGCCGAAGCTCTCCTCCAGCACCACTTCCATCTCCGGCCGCACACGGTCCAGCACGGTCGGCGCCAGCATCGCGCCATCGCGTTGGCCGCCGCAGCGCAGACGAGCACCTGCCGCCTGGGCATCGTTCACGCGCCGTTCGAGCAGGCGGGCGGCGACTTCGTCGATCACCGTGCCCATCGCGTTGCGCTCGTCCAGCGGGTCGCCGAAGGTCCAGGCCTCGGTGGCGGCGACCAGGCGCTCGGTGAAGCGCTCGGCAATCGAAGACTGCACCAGGATGCGCTTGACCGCCGTGCAGCGCTGGCCGGAGTTGCGGTACGAGCCCTGCGCGGCCAGTTGCACGGCGCGGTCCAGCTCGGCGCCTTCCCCGATGTCGCTGCAGACGATCAGCGGATCGTTGCCGCCCAGCTCCAGCACCGTGCGCCGGTAGCCGGCCACCCGCGCGATGCGCTTGCCGATCTCGACGCCGCCGGTGAAGGTCACCAGTTCGACGGCCGGGTGCGTGATCAGCGCCTCGCCGATCTCGGCCGGGTCGCCGGTCAGCACCTGGAACATCGCCGGCGGCAGGCCGGCCTCGTACAGCAGGTCGGCGAACCACAGCGCCGACAGCGGCACTTTCTCCGAAGGCTTCAGCACCAGCCGGTTGTTGCTGGCGATGCTGGGCACGACCTTGTGCGCCACCTGGTTGATCGGATGGTTGAACGGCGTGATCGCGACGATGACGCCCAGCAGCGGCTCGCGCATCGACACGACCTTGCGCTGGCGGCCGTGCGCGGTCAGGTCGCAGGCGAAGACCTGGCCGTCGTCGCGCAGCGCCTCGTTGGCGCCGAAGACCAGCACATCGGACACGCGGCCGATCTCGTAGCGGCTGTCCTGCAGCGACAGGCCCGATTCGGCGGTGATCAGGCGAGCCCCTTCGTCGGCGCGCGCCGCCAGCAGCGCGGCAGCACGGCGCAGGATCTCTGAGCGCTCGAAGCGGCTGAGCGTGCTGCGGAACTGCTTCGCGTACAGCAGCGCCTGCTCGACCTGCGCGCGGCTCGCCTTCGCGGCGCTGCCGACGGCCTCGCCGTCGAATGGATTGATGACCTCGAAGCGACCGCTCTCGCCGGCCACGCGCTCGCCGCGCAGGCGCAGCAGTTCTTCCCGATAGCTCATGCCGCCACCCCGATGAAATTGCGGCCACGATCGCCACGCAGCGCCTCGTCGAACATCGCGGCGGCTTCGCTGTCGCCGATGCCGTAGTCGGAGAAATTCGTCTTCACGCCGAGGTCCCGCAGGAAGGCTTCGAGCCGCGTCGGCGCGTCGTGCAGCGGGCCCAGCGCCTGCGCCAGCACCGCGTCGCGCGCGGCATCGCGGCCGATCGCCAGCCGCGCCACCTGCGGCAAGGTGAAGGAGCAGGCGATGCCGTGCGGCAGTCCCAGGCGCAAGGTCATCGGGTAGGACAGGGAATGCGCCAGCGCCGTGCGGGTGTTGCTGAAGGCCAGGCCCGCCTTCAGCGCCGCCAGCGCCATCGCCTCGCGCAGCTGCAGGTCTTGCGGCTGGCGATGCAGCGCCGGCAGGGTCGCGAGGATTTCGCGCGCGGCGGCCACGGCGAGCGCGTCGGACACCGCATTGGCATTGCGGTTCCAGATCGCCTCCAGCGCGTGGGACAGCGCATCCAGCCCGCTCTGCAAGGTGACGGCCTGCGGCAGCTGCTGCATGGTCTTCGGGTCGACAACGGCGGCTTCGGGCCAGGTGATCGCCGGCAGGTGCAACGAATGCTTGCGCTGCAGCTCGCGGTCCCAGACGGTGGCCCAGGGCGTCACCTCGCTGCCGGTGCCGGCCGTCGTCGGCACGGCGATCAGCGTCTTGCGGCGCGGGAACTCGACGGCAGCGCCGTCGCGCAGCAGCGCGGCGATCTCGTCGAAGCGGCCGCTGGCCGTGCCGGGCAGCATCGCCTTGGCAGTGTCGATCACGCTGCCGCCGCCCAGCGCGATCAGCACCTCGGCCCCGTCGTGCTGCCAGACCTGCGGGTACAGCACGGACAGCTCGGCGATGTCGGGGTTCGGCGCGATGCCGTCGAACACGGCCGCCAGCCGGTAACCCAGCATCTTGCGCAGCAGCGCCACGAAGCCCAGCGACTCGGCCTCTGGGAAGGTCAGCAGCACGGCGCTGCGCTCACCGAGCAGGCCAGGCAGCGCGGCCAGCGCGCCGATGCCGCCGACGGTCTTCACCGGATTGTGGAAGTGGTGATGCATGGTCCGGGCTTCAGGCAGCGACGTGGTTGAGCAGCAGCTCGAAGGCATCGAAGTTGCGCGGCCGCGCCGGCACTTGAGCGAGACGGCGGTTGAACAGCAGCGGCACCTGCTGCTCGGACAGGCCGCCGTGCGATCGCAGCGGCAGGTCCTGCAAGGCGCTCAGGTCATGGCGCTCGGGCGAGGTGCCGAGCACGACCAGGCGCTCGGCGACGACGACCAGGTCGCCGATCCGATCCGGCGGCAATTCGAAGCGCTCGGCCGCCTGCTGCTGCGTCAGCACCAATTCCACGCCGGGCAGCGCGCGCAGCGCATCGATGGCGCGCGCCGGGTCGTCCAGATAGACGGTGGCGAAGGAGCCGAGCGCGCCGTGGTGGACGACGTAGGGATCGGTGATCGGCAGGATCACCCGCGCAGCGCCCGCGCCCAGCGCCGCGTCGAGCACCGGCTGCAGGTAGACGATGCGCGGCTGGCCGGCCGCGTCGGTCTTCGCGTTCATGCCGTGGTCGGCCGTCAGGGCGATGCGGGCGCCGAGCTCGTCGAGCTGGCCGAGGTAGCGGTCCAGCATCGCGTAGAACGCATTCGCGCCCGGCGTGCCCGGCGCGCACTTGTGCTGGATGTAGTCGGTGGTCGACAGGTAGAGCAGCTTCGCCCGGCCCGCGCGCAGCAAGGCGACGCCGGCGGCGAACACGAATTCGCTGAGCGCTGCGCTGTAGACGTCGGGCAGCGGCAGGCCGACGAAATCGAGCGTCGCCGCGTCGGCCTTCTCGGCCGAGAAGCAGATGCTGCCGGCGGCCAGGCCATGGCCCAGCAGGCGGCGCAGCTTGTCCTTCGCGGTGACCACGGCCACCGCGACGCCGGCCTCGGAAATCCCGGCCAGCAGCGACGGCGCGCGCAGCAGTTCGGGCTCGTTCATCATCACCTCGGCACCGGTCGAACGGTCGAGGAAGTAGTTGCCGGCGATGCCATGCACCGCCGGCGGCGCGCCGGTGACGATGGACAGGTTGTTCGGGTTGGTAAAGGTCGGCATCACCGCCTCGGCGACCAGCGAGGTGCCACCGCGCTGGAACATCCGCTGAAGGCTGGGCATCAGGCCGGCTTGCAGCGCCTGGGTGATGTAGTCGGGCTCGCAGCCGTCGATGCACAGCACGACGGCGGGCTCCGTCGGGAGGCGGTAGGCGCGGTCGTTGACCACGATGGAATCGGCTGTCTGGGGCATTTGCGTGTCTGTGCGGGTCTTGCGTTGGCCCGCACTTTCGGTGCCCCGGCCGTTTCACACAAATTCAATGTTTTTTGATTTCAAATTGATTGGATCTATACGACCACCGGGAAACTCGGGAGCCTCGATTCATGCGTTTGACACAATTGCGCTCCTTCCATGCCGTCGCCAGCGCGGGCGGCTTCACCAAGGCGGCCGAGCAGCTGCACGTCAGCCAGCCGACGATCACGACGCAGGTGCGCTCGCTGGAGGACAGCTACCGCGTCGAGCTGTTCCACCGCTACGGCCGCAGCGTGCGGCCGACCGAGCTAGGCGAGCGGCTGCTGCAGATCTCGCGGCAGATCTTCAGCCTCGAAGCGGAGGCGCGGCAGTTGCTGGCCGACGAGGGCGAGCTGCGCTCCGGCCACCTGCGCATCGCGGCCGTGGGGCCGTATCACGTGACGAAGATGCTGGCGCTCTACAACCGGCGCTATCCGGGCATCACCGTTTCGGTCAGCACCGGCAATTCGCAGGACGTGCTGGAGCGGCTGCTGGACTACCGCGCCGACGTCGGCGTGCTGGCGCAGTTCTCGCGCGACCGGCGCTTCGTCGCGATCCCGTACAGCGAACACCCGATCGTGCTGCTGGTGCCGGCCGGCCATCGCTTCGCCAAGCGGCGCAGCCTGCGCACGGCCGAGCTGGCCGGCGAACCGCTGATCATGCGCGAGCAGGGCTCGACGACGCGCAAGGCCTTCGAGGCGGCGCTGAAGGCGGCCAAGGTCGAGCCGAAGATCGTGATGGAGATCGGCAGCCGCGAGATCATCCGCGAAGCGGTCGTGCAGGGCATCGGCCTGGCGGCGGTGTCGGAGGTGGAGTTCGTGCCGGGGCCGGGCCTGCACGCGGTGAAGCTCGGCGACACCGAGGCGCGCACCTATGCGCACGTCGTGTGCCTGGGCGAGCGGCGCGACATGCGGATGGTGCGCAGCTTCCTCGAAGTGATCGCAGAGGCTTAGCCGCCGACGTAGGCCAGCAGCCCCTCCACCAGCGCATCGAAGGTGGCGCGGCACCGCGGGCTGCCGCGCAGGTCCTCGTGCATCGTGACCCAGCATTCGAGCGGCACCGACACGGCCTCGGGCAGCAGGCGCAGCAACGCCGGATCGCGCAGCCCCAGCGGCACCTGGCACATGCCGATGCCCGCTCCGGCGCGCAGCAGCGCGAGCTGGGCCAGGGCGTTGTCGCTGCGCAGCGAGAAGGCCTCGCGGCGGATGCCGGGCAGCTTCTGTTCGAGGCGGCGGATGTAGGGCACGACCGTGTCGTAGCCGATCGCCGAGTGGCCGGCAAGCTGGGTCGGGTCGCTCGGCGCGCCGTGGCGTTCGAGATAGTCGCGACGGGCGAACAGGCCCATCTCGATGGCGCCGATCCGCCGGGCGATCAGTTGCCCCTGCGTCGGCTCGACCATGCGCACGGCGATGTCGGCCTCGCGCTGCAGCAGGTCCTGCACGCGATCGGTCAGCACGAGCTCGACACGCAGTTCGGGGTAGGCCTCGCGCAGCCGCACGATCGTCGGCGGCAGCACCTCGACGCCGATGACGTCGCTGCAGCTGATGCGCACCACGCCCTTGACGGCGCTGCCGCCATGGCTCAACGCTTCGCGCTCCAGCGATGCCGCGGTGCTGGCCATCGCCTGCAGATGGCCGCGCAGCGAGG
Source organism: Roseateles agri (assembly GCF_034043675.1). Classification (NCBI taxonomy): domain Bacteria; kingdom Pseudomonadati; phylum Pseudomonadota; class Betaproteobacteria; order Burkholderiales; family Sphaerotilaceae; genus Roseateles; species Roseateles agri. The sequence goes on from NZ_JAXCLA010000002.1 coordinate 848,862, forward strand.
CAGCGGCCTCGGTCGCCAGCAGGCCGGTCTGCGAGCGCGTAAACAGCACCAGCCCGAGCGCCTGCTCCAAGGCCTCGACGTGGCGGCCGACCGTCGGCTGCGTGATGCCCAGGGCCCGCGCCGCGCCGGAAAGCGAACCTTCGTCCAGCACGGCCAGGAAGGAACGGTAGAGCGCCCAGTCGATCGCGGAAGTCGAGGAGATGCGAGATGGACAACAGCAAGACGGCTCTGGTTCTGGGTGCCACCGGCGGGATCGGCGGCGAGGTGGCGCGGCAGCTGCGCGCGGCGGGCTGGCAGGTGCGCGCGCTGCGGCGCACGGCGGGCACGGCCGCAGCGGACGGCATCGACTGGCATCGCGGCGACGCGCTGAACCGCGAGGACGTGACGCGCGCCGCCGAAGGCTGCGCGGTGATCGTGCACGCGGTCAACCCGCCGGGCTACCGCGACTGGGACAAGCTGGTGCTGCCGATGATCGACAACACGATCGCCGCGGCCATTGCCCAGCGCGCCACGATCGTGCTGCCGGGCACCGTCTACAACTTCGGGCCGGACGCCTTTGCCCAGGTGCTGCACGAGGATGCGCCGCAACGCCCGCTGACGAAGAAGGGCGCGATCCGCGTGCAGATGGAACAGCGGCTCGAAGAAGCCAGCCGCCGCGGCGCGCGGGCGCTGATCGTGCGGGCGGGCGACTTCCTGGGCCCGAAGTCCGGCAACAGCTGGTTCGGCCAGGGCATGCTGAAGGCCGGGCAGCCGGTGCGTTCGATCGGCAACCCGGCGCAGGCGGGCCATCAATGGGCCTACCTGCCGGACGTGGCGCGGACGATGGTCGAACTGCTGGCGCGGCGCGAGGCGCTGGCGCCGTTCGAACGCTTCCACATGGAAGGCCACTGGGACGCCGATGGCCGGCAGATCGCCGAGGCGGTCCAGCGAGTCGTCGCACGGCGCGAAGGCATAACGCCGAAGATCGGCGGCATCCCCTGGTGGCTCTTCCGGCTGGCCGCGCCGTTCAACGTCACGCTGCGCGAGATGCTGGAGATGCGCTATCTCTGGCAGCGGCCGGTACGGATGAGCAACGAGAAGCTCGTGCGCGTGCTGGGCCGCGAGCCGCACACGCCGCTGGATGAAGCGGTGGAGGCCTCGCTCGTCGGACTCGGCTGTCTGCGTGAAGAACGGCCGGCGCGCGCGGTGACGGCGCCAAGCCCCTGACTTAGAATCTCGGCTTCCTTCCACGGTCCGGCATGCCCGGGCCGTTTGTTCTTCAACGCAGCCACTGGACACATACCATGTACCGCTGTGCTTCCTCCCTCGCCGCCCTCGCGATCTGCGCGGCGGCTTCGATCTGCGCTCCAGCCCAGGCCCAGGTTCAGCGCAACTTCCCCGCCACCGCGCTGCGCGGCGTGCTGATGGTCACCCAGAGCCCCGACGTGACCTTGAACGGCCAGGCCGCCCGCATGGCGCCCGGCGCCCGCATGAGGGGCGACACCAACCTGCTGCTGCAGCCGGCCAGCGTGACCGGCCAGAAGCTGCTGGTGCACTACACGGTCGACCCGCAGGGCCTGCTGATGGACGTCTGGGTACTGAACCCGGTCGAGGCGGCCAAGAAGCCCTGGCCCGTCAACATGAAGGAAGCCATGACCTGGTCCTTCGATCCCGCTGCACAGATCTGGACCAAGCAATGAGCAAGAAGATTTTCATCAAGACCTTCGGCTGCCAGATGAACGAGTACGACTCGGACAAGATGGCCGATGTGATGGGCGCCGCCCAGGGCTACGAGAAGACCGACGATCCCGAGCAGGCCGACCTGATCCTGTTCAACACCTGCTCGGTGCGCGAGAAGGCGCAGGAGAAGGTGTTCAGCGACCTCGGCCGCGTCAAGCACCTGAAGGAAAAGGGCGTGATGATCGGCGTGGGCGGCTGCGTGGCGAGCCAGGAAGGCGCGGCCATCATCGAGCGCGCGCCCTATGTGGACGTGGTCTTCGGCCCGCAGACGCTGCACCGCCTGCCCGCCATGCTGGCCGCGCGCCGCGAGCAACGCCGCCCGCAGGTGGACATCTCCTTCCCCGAGATCGAGAAGTTCGACAACCTGCCGCCGGCCAAGGTCGAGGGGGCTTCGGCCTTCGTCTCGATCATGGAAGGCTGCTCGAAGTACTGCTCCTACTGCGTCGTGCCCTACACGCGCGGCGACGAGGTCTCGCGCCCCTTCGAGGACGTGCTGACCGAGATCGCCGGCCTCGCGGACCAGGGCGTGATGGAGATCAACCTGCTGGGCCAGAACGTCAATGCCTATCGCGGCAAGATGGGCGACACGGCCGAGTACGCCGACCTGGCCCTGCTGCTGGAATACGCGGCCGAGATCCCCGGCATCCAGCGCCTGCGTTTCACAACCAGCCACCCGAACGAGTTCTCGCAGCGCCTGATCGATGCCTACGGCAAGGTGCCGCAGTTGGTGAATCACCTGCACCTGCCCGTGCAGCACGGCAGCGACCGCATCCTGATGGCGATGAAGCGCGGCTACACGGCGCTGGAGTTCAAGAGCACGATCCGCAAGCTGCGCGCGATCCGGCCGAACATCCGCATCGCCAGCGACTTCATCGTCGGCTTCCCCGGCGAGACCGAGGACGACCACGCCAAACTGATGAAGCTGGTGCGCGACGTCGGCTTCGACCAGTCCTTCAGCTTCATCTTCAGCCCGCGCCCCGGCACGCCTGCGGCGGCGCTGGAAGACACGACGCCCTACACGGAGAAGGTGCGCCGGCTGCAGGAACTGCAGGCCGAGATCGAGGCCAACACGCTGCGCATCAGCGAAGCGATGGTCGGCCGCACCGAGCGCATCCTCGTGACCGGCCACGCCCGCAAGGACCCGACCGAGCTGATGGGCCGCACCGAGTGCAACCGCATCGTCAACTTCAAGGGCAACGCGCGGCTGATGAACCAGCTGATCGACGTGAAGATCACGACCGCCTTCGCGCATTCGCTGCGCGGCGAGGTGCTGCTGAAGGAAGAAGTTAGCGCCTGATCGATCAGCGCCTGGACATCAGCAGCCACTGCGGCAGGCTGACCCCGACCAGCATCAGCGCGTAGCCGATCATCTTGCCGTCGTGGCCGGTCAGCACCAGGGCGGCGATGACGGCGACGCTGCCGCCGGCCGCGCCCCAGACGGCGAGGCGCCGCCAGGTCAGGCTCTTCAGGTCGCGCCGCCACAGCAGCTTGGCCGTCAGCGCCAGCAAGGCAGCGACGACCCAGGCCGGGGCGAACAGGTTGGCGATGTGCCAGAAGGCGTCGAGCGGCGTCACGGAGCTGGGGCTGGGCGGGGAATTGATCGGTGCGCGGACGCGGTATCGTCCCAAATTTTATAATCGCCTCATGTCGGTATTCGCCCTCGGTCTGAACCACAACTCCGCGCCGCTCGATCTGCGCGGCAAGTTCGCGTTCACGCTCGAGCAACTGGCGCCGACCTTGCTGGGTTTCCGCACCCAGGTCCAGAACAAGGCCGAGGCGGCCATCCTCTCTACCTGCAACCGCACCGAGCTGTACGTGGCCGGCAACCAGGCGATGGTGCAGCCGGCCGTCGACTGGCTGGCGCACCTCGGCGGCGTCGGCCGCAGCGCGCTGCTGGATCACGCCTACGTGATGGAGGGCGGCGCCGCGGCGCGGCACGCCTTCCGCGTCGCCAGCGGGCTCGATTCGATGGTGCTGGGCGAGGCGCAGATCCTCGGCCAGATGAAGCAGGCGGTGCGCGAGGCGGACCAGGCCGGCACCTTGGGCACGACCTTGCACCAGCTGTTCCAGCGCAGCTTCTCGGTCGCCAAGGAAGTGCGCACCTCCACCGAGATCGGTGCGCACTCGATCAGCATGGCGGCCGCCTCGGTGCGGCTGGCGGCCCAACTGTTCGAGGACCTGAGCCGGATCAAGGTGCTGTTCGTCGGTGCGGGCGAGATGATCGAGCTGGTCGCCACCCACTTCGCGGCCAAGAATCCGAAGGCGATGGCTGTCGCCAACCGCACGCTGGAGCGCGGCGAGAAGCTCGCCACGCGGCTGAACGCCGAGGCGATCCGCCTGGCCGAGCTGCCACAGCGCCTGCATGAATTCGACGCGGTGATCTCCTGCACCGCCTCCAGCCTGCCGCTGATCGGCCTGGGCGCCGTCGAGCGGGCACTGAAGGCGCGCAAGCACCGGCCGATGTTCATGGTGGACCTGGCCGTGCCGCGCGACATCGAGCCCGAGGTCGCGCAGCTGCAGGACGTCTACCTCTACACCGTCGACGAGCTCGCCACCGTGGTGCAGACCGCCGGCGAAAAGCGCCAGGCCGCCGTCGAGCAGGCCGAGGCCATCATCGAGAGCGGCGTGCAGAGCTTCGTCCACTGGCTGGACCAGCGCCATACGGTGCCGCTGATCCAGGCGCTGAACGCCCAGGCCGACGACTGGCGCACGGCCGAGATCGCTCGCGCCCGCAAGCTGCTGGCCCGCGGCGAAGACGTGGACACGGTGCTGGAAGCCCTGTCGCGCGGCCTCACACAGAAGATGCTGCATGGCGCGATGGCCGAGCTGCATTCCAGCGACGGCGAGCAGCGCCTGCAACTGGCACAGACGGTGTCGCGCCTGTTCCTGCGCGGCGGCGGCAAGACCCATCGGTCAACAGATTCGGAAAATTAGCAACGCTGAAGCCAGACCTTCCCCAGGCCCCTGCTTCAACCGACCGCTACTTTTCCCGACGATGAAAGACTCCCTGCGCCAACAGTTCGACCGCCTCGCTTTCCGCCTCGCCGAGTTGGACTCCCTGCTTGCCGACGGCTCGCTCGCTGCCGACATCAAGCGCTACCGCACCTTGACCAAGGAGCAGTCCGAGGTGGCCGAGCTGGTCGGCAAGTACCGGCAGTACACGCAGCGCGAGGCCGACCTGGCCGAGGCGCGTACCTTGCTCGAAGACCCCGAAATGGCCGAGATGGCGCGCGAGGAGATCGGCGCTGCCGAGGCCGACCTGGCGCGCCTGCACGAAGACCTGCAGGTCGCCCTGCTGCCGCGTGATCCGGACGACGGGCGCCCGGCCTTCCTCGAAATCCGCGCCGGCACCGGCGGCGACGAGTCGGCGCTGTTCGCCGGCGACCTGGCGCGGATGTACCTGCGCTTCGCCGAGCGCCAGGGCTGGCGCACCGAGATCATGTCCGAGAGCGCGTCCGACCTCGGCGGCTACAAGGAACTGGTCGTGCGCGTCGACGGCGATGCCGCCTACGGCCGGCTGAAGTTCGAATCGGGCGGCCACCGCGTGCAACGCGTGCCGGCCACCGAATCGCAGGGCCGCATCCACACCAGCGCCTGCACCGTCGCCGTGATGGCCGAGCCCGACGAGGCGGAGGAGATCCAGCTGAACCCGGCCGATCTGCGCATCGACACCTTCCGCGCCAGCGGTGCCGGCGGCCAGCACGTCAACAAGACCGATTCGGCCATCCGCATCACGCACATCCCGACCGGCCTGGTGGCGGAATGCCAGGACGACCGCAGCCAGCACCGCAACAAGGCCAAGGCGATGGCCGTGCTGGCGGCCCGGCTGCGCGAGAAAGACCGCAGCGAACGCGCCGCCAAGGAAGCCGCGACGCGCAAGGGCCTGATCGGCAGTGGCGACCGCAGCGACCGCATCCGCACCTACAACTTTCCCCAGGGCCGCCTCACCGACCACCGCATCAACCTGACGCTGTACAAGCTCGACGCGATCATGAACGGCGACCTGGAAGAGGTGATCGCCGGGCTGCAGGCGGCGCAGGCGGCCGAGCAACTGGCGCTGCTGGAAGGCCGGGCGTGACGATGACGACGGTCGCCGCGGCGCTGGCGCAGGCCCGTGCGCTGGGCGTCGACCGGGTGGACGCGACCCTGCTGCTATGTGCGCTGCTGGACCGTGAACGCGCCTGGCTGATCACGCACGACGACGCAGCGCTGACGCCCGAGCAGAGCGCCCGCCTCGAAGAACAACTGCGTCGCCGCGCCGAAGGCGAGCCCATCGCCTACCTGCTGGGTCGCAAGGAATTCCACGGGCTGGAGCTGGCGGTGACGGCGGACACACTGGTGCCTCGCCCCGACACCGAGACGCTGGTCGACTGGGCGCTGGAACTGCTCGCGCCGCAGGACGGAACGCGGCGCGTCGTCGACCTCGGCACTGGTAGCGGCGCGATCGCGCTGGCGATCAAGCACCGACACCCGGCCGCGCAGGTCGAGGCGGTGGACCTGAGCGCTGCGGCGCTGGTCGTCGCGCGGTCCAATGCCGAACGGCTCGGGCTGGATGTGCACTTCCACCACGGCAGTTGGTGGCAGCCGCTGGCCGGCCGGCGCTATGCGCTGATTGTCAGTAACCCGCCCTACATCGCCGGCGACGATCCGCATCTGCCCGCGCTGCGCCACGAGCCACGCCATGCGCTCACTCCGGAGGGCGACGGCCTGGCGGCGTTGCGCGAGATCATCGACGGCGCGCCACGGCATCTGGAGCCCGGCGGCTGGCTGCTGCTGGAGCACGGCTACGACCAGGCCGAGCCGGTCGCGGCCCTGCTGCGCGCTGGCGGCTTCGTTGACGTCGCGCTGCGGCGTGACCTGGCCGGCCAGCCCCGCGTCAGCGGCGGCCACTGGCCCTGAATCCGCAACTCGCACAGGCCGCGTTGCGCTGCCGGCAACAGAACCGGAAAAGCGCCAATTATTGTCGCCACAGCGACGCTTCCCGGGCGTAGCATGGTTCGGAAGGTGCTCACTAGGCACCGTGAGGAGGTAGTAGCCATGTCGACCATCGGACGGACTTCGCGCACCGCACGGGCCATGACGGCGGCCCTGCTGGCCTGCATCCTCTCGCCCGCCGCCTGGGCCGCCGACGGCCTGCAGACCCGCACCTCGCTGGGCCTGGGTGAAACACCACGCTGGCAGGCGCGCCTCTCGCTAAGCAGCCTGGACCCCAACACTCCCGCCGGCATGGAGAGCCAGCACCAGTTCGGCTCGCGCATCCTCAGCGCCAACCTGCTGGGCGACTACTACCTCACCGGCTCGGGCTTCGGTGCCGTCAAGGGCGGCCTGCGGGCTACCGGCGGCATGCTGCTGGGCCCGCTGTCGCAATCGCAGAGCGGCTCGGGCCTGGCGCTGGGCGCCAGCAGCCTGCAGGGGAGCCCGAACCTGGCCATCGGCCAGCGCTCAATGAGCCTGCTGTCGCCGAGCCGCGACCTGGTCGACCCGTCCATCTCGCAGTCCTACCTCGGCATCGGCTACACGGGGCAACTGGTGCACACCGGCGTCAGCTTCAGCGCCGACCTGGGCATGATCGGCGGCGGCACCTCGCTCGGCGGCCTGCGCCTGGGCCCCAGTAGCGCGCCGGGCCTGGACGACGTGCTGCGCGACGTGCGCTACAAGCCGGTCGTGCAGTTCGGTCTCTCTTACAGCTATTGACCCCGCGCCAGCAGGCGCGGCGCCGGTCGCCGATAATCCCGCCCAGGTTTCTACTCTGGGATGAGGTTTGTGATGGACGACGTTCAGCAACGCATTGACGATCTGGTCAAGAACAACCGCGTGGTGCTCTTCATGAAGGGCACGGCGCAGTTCCCGATGTGCGGATTCTCGGGTCGCGCGATCCAGATCCTGAAGGCCTCCGGCGTGACCGACCTGAAGACCTTCAACGTGCTCGAAGACGAGGGCGTGCGCCAGGGCATCAAGGACTACGCCCAATGGCCGACGATCCCGCAGCTCTACGTGAACGGCGAATTCGTCGGCGGCTCGGACATCATGATGGAGATGTACCAGGCCGGTGAATTGCAGCAGGTGCTGGCGGCTTGAGCCAAAGGCTCGTCGTTGGCATCACTGGCGCGACGGGCGCGGCCTACGGGCTGCGGCTGCTGCGGCGAGGCCGCGAACTCGGGCTTGAAACGCATCTGATCGTCACGCCGGCCGGTGTGCTGAACGTTCATCACGAACTGGGGCTGGACCGCAAGGCGCTGGAAGCCGAGACCAGCTTCTCGCACGCGCCCGGCGACGTCGGCGCCTGCGTGGCCAGTGGCAGCTTTGCGACGGCCGCAATGGTCGTCGCGCCCTGCTCGATGAAGAGCCTGGCGGCGATCGCCCACGGCTTCGGCGACAACCTGCTGACCCGCGCCGCCGACGTCACGCTGAAAGAGCGCCGCCGCCTGATCCTGATGGTGCGCGAGACGCCGTTCAACCTGGCCCACCTGCGCAACATGACCGCCGCGACCGAGATGGGCGCCATCGTGTTCCCGCCGCTGCCGGCCTTCTATCACCGACCGCAGACGATCGACGAACTGATCGCAGAAAGCATCGAGCGGGTGCTGGAACTGGCGGGCGTCGCCGGCGCGGCACCGAAAGCCTGGACAGGGCTCTGACCCTCAGGGGGCGGATGGCCCCCGCAGCGCTTCGAGCACCAGCTTCACGGCCGGCGAGACCCGCCGGCTCGCGTAGTAGGCGTGATAGCCGCTGAAGACGGCGGCCCAGTCGTCCAGCACCGAAATCAATCGGCCACCATCCAGGTGCTCCTGCACCGCGTCACGCGGCAGCCAGGCCAGGCCATGGCCAGCGAGGGCCGCCGCCGCGACCATTTCGCTGACGTTGAACACCAGCCGGCTCGTCACATGCGCGTTGAGCATCTTGCGCCGCCGCATGAATTCCCATTTCATCAGGCCGCCATGCGAGGCCAGCCGCAACGAGATGCAGTCGTGCGCGGTGAGGTCCTGCGGCGTCTGCGGCGACGGATGGCGCGCGAAGTAGGCCGGCGCGCCGACCACGGCCATGCGCATGTCCGGCGCGATCCGCACGGCGATCATGTCCTTGGCGACATCGGCGCCGATGCGGATGCCGATGTCGATGCGCTCGGCCACGATGTCGATGAAGCTGTTGTTGCTGCTGAACTCCAGCTTGATGTCCGGATACTGCTCGAGGCAGGGCTGCAGCCGCGGCCAGACGAGGAAACGCATCGCCGTCTCGCTCGCGCTGATGCGCACCGTACCGGCGGGCCGGCCGCGCAATTCGCCCAGCACGGCCAGTTCCGCCTCGATGTCCTCGAAGCGCGGGCCCACCGTCTGGTACAGCCGCTCGCCCGCCTCGGTGGGCGAGACGCTGCGCGTCGTGCGGTTGAGCAGCTTCAGGTCCAGCCGCTGCTCCAGCGCGCGGACCGTCTGGCTCAGCGCGGACTGCGTCACGCCCATCTGCGCCGCGGCGCGCGTGAAGCTGCCCGCACGCACCACGGCCGCGAAGGCGGCCAGATCGTCATAGCGCGTCATTGATTAGCCTGGCTACTGGGTTCATGCCGATCCATCAGTCTAGTCCTGACCAGGCCCGCTGCGTAAAGTGACGGACATCAGCAATGCAAAGGATCTCCCGATGAACACACGACAACTCGGCCGCAGCGGTCTCCAAGTCTCCGCGCTGGGCCTGGGCTGCATGGGCCTCAGCTTCGCCTACGGCACGGCGCCGGACACGACGGCGTCGGTGCGCCTGCTGCGCGCCGCCGTGGAGCGCGGCGTGAACTTCTTCGACACGGCGGAGGCCTACGGCCCAGGTCTCAACGAGACCCTGCTCGGCGAGGCACTGGCGCCGGTGCGGGACCAGGTGGTGATCGCCACCAAGTTCGGCTTCCGTGACGGCGTGCCCGCCAACGGCCTGGACAGCCGGCCCGAGCGGATCCGCCAGGTGACCGAAGAAGCGCTGAAACGCCTGCGCACCGACCGCATCGACCTGCTCTACCAGCACCGCGTCGATCCGCAGGTGCCGATCGAGAACGTGGCCGGCACCGTGAAGGAGTTGATTCGCGAGGGCAAGGTATTGCACTTCGGCATGTCGGAGGCCGGCGTGCAGAGCATCCGCCGCGCCCATGCGGTGCAGCCGGTGGCGGCGCTGCAGAGCGAATATTCGCTGTGGTGGCGCGAACCCGAGCAGGAGATCCTGCCAGTGCTCGAGGAACTGGGCATCGGCTTTGTGCCCTTCAGCCCGTTGGGCCGGGGATTTCTGACGGGCGCCATCGACGCGCAGACGAGCTTCGAGCCGGGCGACTTCCGCAACACGCTGCCGCGCTTCAGCGCCGAGTTGCGTCAGGCGAATCTGGCCCTGGTCGACGTGCTGGCCGGCATCGCGGGGCGCAAGCAGGTCACGCCCGCGCAGCTGGCACTGGCCTGGCTGCTGGCGCAGAAGCCCTGGATCGTGCCGATCCCGGGTACGACCAAGCTGCATCGGCTGGACGAGAACGTCGCCGCGGCCGCGCTCGAACTGTCTGCGCAGGACTTGCAGGAAATCGAAGCCGCCGTCGCCGGAACACCCGCGCAGGGCGCGCGTTATGCGCCGGCCGTGCAGGCGATGGTCCAGCGCTGAAGTAGCCGCTCAGCTCTCGCCGGGCATCAGCCACTGGCGGCGCGCACCGAGTACCGCACGCGGGTACTCGGGCCGGCCACGGCTGCCGTTGAAGCGGCCCAGCGCCATGAAGAGGTCGCCGTTCTCGCGGTCCAGGTAGTGGCGCAGGATCACACAGCCGAAACGCAGGTTCGTCTGCATGTGAAAGAGGCTGGACTCCGCCTGCCCACCGCCGATCAGCTTGGCCCAGAAGGGCATGACCTGCATGTAGCCGCGTGCGCCGGCGCTGCTGATCGCGTACTTGCGAAAGCCGCTTTCCACCTGTGCAAGGCCCAGCACCAGCGCCGGCTCCAGGCCGGCGCGCTTGGACTCGTACCAGACCGTCTCCAGGAACTCGATCCGCGTCTGCGCTTCGGCGAGCCGCTTCTTCAGCTTCTCGCTCATCGCACCGAGCCAGCGCAGGTAGGCGAGCCGGTCCTCGATATTGGCGAAACTCGGCTTCGGCGGTGCGCTGTTGGCGATGGCGGCCGACAGCGCAGAGCGCACCGAATCGGCCAGCGGCTCTTCCACTTGTGCGCCAGCAAAGGCCGGGCGGGGCAAGGCCAGCATGGCACCGGCGGCCAAGGGCAGGCCTAACAGGCCGCGCCGCCGGATCATCGGATTCAAGGCTTGAGCTTGCCCTTCAGATGCCCGACCACGTCGGCCACGGCGAGCTTGGTCGCCTCGGCATCGCGCCGGCCCTGGTACTCGACCGTGCCTTCCTTCAGGCCGCGGTCCGACAGCACGACGCGGTGCGGCACGCCGATCAGTTCCCAGTCGGCGAACATCGCACCGGGCCGCTCGCCGCGGTCGTCCAGCAGCACGTCGATGCCCAGCGCCAGCAGCTCCTCGTAGAGCTTGGTCGCGGCGGTCTTGACCTCTTCGCTGCGGTCCATGCCGATCGGGCAGACGACCACGGTGAAGGGCGCGATCGCGTCGGGCCAGACGATGCCGCGCTCGTCGTGGTTCTGCTCGATCGCTGCGCCGAGGATGCGCGTGACGCCGATGCCGTAACAACCCATTTCCATCGGCTGGGGCTTGCCGGCCTCGTCGAGGAAGTTGGCCTTCATCGCCGCGGAATACTTGGTGCCGAGGTAGAACACATGGCCCACCTCAATGCCGCGCTGGATCGCGAGCACGCCCTTGCCGTCCGGCGACGGATCGCCGGCGACGACGTTGCGGATGTCGGCCACGAAGTCGGGCTCGGGCAGGTCGCGACCCCAGTTGACGCCGGTGTAGTGGAAGTCCACCTCGTTGGCGCCGCAGACGAAGTCGGCCATGTTGGCGACGGTGCGGTCCGCGACGATCTTGACCGGCTTCTTCAGACCGATCGGGCCCAGGTATCCAGGCTTGGTGCCGAAGTGCTCGATGATTTCGGGCACGGTGGCGAAGCGGAAGCCGCCCTTGAAGCCTTCGAGCTTGCCGGCCTTCACTTCGTTGAGGTCGTGGTCGCCGCGCACCAGCAACAGCCAGACGGTGCTCTTGGTGATGATGCCCTTGTCGTCCGTTTCGTCGGTGGCGAGCACCAGGGACTTGACCGTCTGCGCCAGCGGCAGTTGCAGCAGCTCCGCCACGTCGGCGCAGGTGGCCTTGCCCGGCGTGGGCGTCTTGGCCAGCGCCGCGGTGGCACCAGCGCGCGAAGCCAGCAGGGCCACGGCCTCAGCCAGCTCGATGTTCGCCGCGTAGTCGCTGGTCGGGCAGTAGATGATCGCGTCTTCGCCGGTATCGGCAATGACCTGGAACTCGTGCGAGCGGTCGCCGCCGATCGCGCCGGTGTCGGCCGCGACGGCGCGGTACTGCAGGCCCAGGCGATCGAAGATCTTGCAATAGGCCGCGTACATGTTCTCGTAGCTGCGGCCGGCGGCTTCCTTGTCGCGGTCGAAGGAGTAGGCGTCCTTCATCGTGAACTCGCGGCCTCGCATCACGCCGAAGCGCGGGCGGCGCTCGTCGCGGAACTTCGTCTGGATGTGATAGAAATTCTTCGGCAGCTGCTTGTAGCTGCGCAGTTCCTGGCGGGCGATGTCGGTGACGACCTCTTCGCTAGTCGGCTGGATGATGAAGTCGCGATCGTGGCGGTCCTTCACGCGCAGCAGCTCGGGGCCCATCTTGTCGAAGCGGCCCGTCTCCTGCCACAGCTCGGCCGGCTGCACGACCGGCATCAGCAGCTCGACGGCGCCGGCGCGGTTCATCTCCTCGCGCACGATGTTCTCCACCTTGCGGATCACGCGCAGGCCCATCGGCATGTAGTTGTAGATGCCGGCGCCCAGGCGCTTGATCATGCCGGCGCGCATCATCAGCTTGTGGCTGACCACCTCGGCGTCGGCGGGCGCTTCCTTGAGCGTGGAGATGAAAAAGTTGCTGGCTTTCATGGACTGGCGACGAAAAAGCCGGGCCTAACGATGAGACCAAGCGGGGTCGGGGATGAGGGTTAGCAGGGTCGCGCTGCCGGGGCTGCCCGGTGCAATAATCGATCCAACTATAGATTTGAGGTTGATTATGCTCGACCGTGAAGGGTTCAGACCCAACGTCGGCATCATCCTGCTCAACCACAGGAACGAAGTGTTCTGGGGCAAGCGCATCCGCACCCATTCCTGGCAGTTCCCGCAAGGGGGCATCAAACACGGCGAGACGCCCGAGCAGGCGATGTTCCGCGAGCTCCACGAAGAAGTGGGGCTCATACCCGAGCATGTGCGCATCATTGCGCGTACCCGGGACTGGTTGCGCTACGAGGTGCCCGAGCACTTCATACGGCGCGATGCCCGCGGTCATTACAAGGGGCAGAAGCAGATCTGGTTCCTCTTGCAGCTGACTGGGCGCGACTGCGACATGAACCTGCGCGCCACCGACCATCCGGAGTTCGACGCCTGGCGTTGGAACGAATACTGGGTGCCGCTGGAATCGGTGATCGAGTTCAAGCGCGGCGTCTACGAGATGGCGCTGACCGAGCTGGCCCGCTACCTGCCGCGCATCAATCACCACAACCGCTACCTGCGCTCGGGCATGCGGCCGCAGCATCGCGAGCCTCATCGCGCATCGCACCCGCAGGAAGCGCAGGAGGAAGTCCGGCTGAGCGCGCCCTGCGACGACGAGGATGAGACCTGCGCCAAGGACGCTACGGCCACGGAAGGCCCGGACGGCAAGACCCGGAGCTCGCCAGGGACCTTGTAAGCCGCGCACGCTTGTCCTACCCTGGGGTCCACCGCCGGCACGACGAGGCCGGCACCGACTCCACGAGACAAGGAGCGCGCCATGGCCAGCAGCAGTTCGCAGGACAGTACCGGCAGCCTAGGCAGCGCCGGCGATCTCCACCCCGGCATCGCGACGATACGCACGATCGCCCTGGTGGGACCCGCCGGCGCAGGCAAGACCACGCTGCTGGAGGCACTGCTGCTGCAGGCCGGCGCGATCACGCAGGCCGGCAGCATCGAGCGCGGCAGCACCGTCAGCGACCACGATCCGCTGGAGCGCAAGATGCAGCACTCGCTGCATGCCTCGCTGGTCCACATGAACCACGGCGGCATCCGCATCCACGCGATCGACACGCCCGGGGCGCCGGACTTCATCGGCCAGTCGCTGCCGGCGCTGGAAGCGGCGGACACGGCCATCGTCGTGCTCGACGCGCAGAACGGCATCGAGCTGATGGCCTCTCGGATGATCGAGGCCGCACAGCAGCGCGGGCTGTGCCGCGCGATCGTGATCAACAAGATCGACGCACCCGAGCTGGACCTGCCGGCGCTGCTGGGCCAGATCCGCGAGGCCTTCGGCCGCGAATGCCTGCCGCTGAACCTGCCGGCCGGTGGCGGTGCGCGCGTCGTCGACTGTTTCTTCAACAATATCGGCGACACCGACTTCTCGTCGGCCGCGGCGGCGCATCAGGCGCTGGTCGAGCAGGTCGTCGAAGTGGACGCGGCTTTCGTCGACCGCTACCTGAACGAGGGCGACGTCGACCCGCGCGAGTTGCATGCGCCGCTGGAGCAGGCGCTGCGCGAGGGCCACCTGATCCCCGTGTGCTTCACCTCGGCGAAGACGGGAGCCGGTGTCGTCGAGTTGCTGGACGTGATCGAACGCCTGCTGCCCAACCCGGCCGAGGGCAACCCGCCGCAGTTCCTGCAGGGCGAAGGCGATGCGGCCGAACCGCTGCAGGCAAGACCCGACCCCAACGCCCATGTGCTCGCGCACGTGTTCAAGATCATCTCGGACCCCTACCTCGGCAAGATGGGCATCTGCCGCGTCCACCAGGGCACCTTGACGAAGAGCAGCCAGCTCTTCGTCGGCCACGCGCGCAAGTGCTTCCGCGTCGGCCATCTGTTCATGCTGCAGGGCGGCAAGCACGTGGAGGTGGAGCAGGCGCTGCCCGGCGATCTCTGCGCCATCGCCAAGGTGGAGGAACTGCGCTACGACGCCGTGCTCCACGACGCACAGGAAGACGAGCACATCCACCTGAAACCGCTGGACTTCCCGGTGCCGGTGCACGGCCTCGCCATCAGCCCGGCGCGACGCGGCGATGAGCAGAAGCTTTGGGAGATCGTGACTCGCATCGTCGACGAGGATCCCTGCCTGAAGATCGACCACGTGGCGCAGACGAACGAGACGCTGGTCTACGGCCTGGGTGAGTTGCACCTGCGGATGCTGCTGGAGCGGCTGCGCGACAACTACAAGTTCGAGGTGCAGACGCAGCCGCCACGGATCGCCTACCGCGAGACGATTTCCGCCCCGGCCGAAGGTCACTACCGGCACAAGAAACAGAGCGGCGGCGCCGGGCAGTTCGGCGAGGTCTACTTGCGGATCGAACCGCTGGAGCGCGGCGCCGGCTTCGAGTTCGTGGACGCGGTCAAGGGCGGCACGATCCCCGGCCAGTTCATGCCGGCCGTCGAGAAAGGCGTGCGCTCGGCGCTGGACAGCGGCGTGATCGCGGGCTATCCGCTGGTCGATCTGCGCGTGACGGTGTTCGATGGCAAGCACCATTCGGTGGACAGCAAGGAAATCGCTTTCATCACCGCTGGCCGGCGCGCACTGATGGCCGCCGTGCGAGAAGCGCGGCCGCTGGTGCTGGAGCCGATCGTCCATGTGGAGATCAGTGCGCCGGACACGGCGATGGGCGACATCACCGGCGACCTCGCTTCGCGGCGCGGCCAGGTCAACGGCACGCGCTCCGCGGTGCCCGGCACGATGGTCGTCCAGGGCCTGGCGCCGCTGGCCGAGCTGGCCAGCTACCAGACGCGGCTCAACGCGATGACCAGCGGCCAGGGCCGCTACACGCTGGTGCTGTCGCACTACGAGCCTGTGCCGCCGAACACGCAGACGGCGCTGACCTCGGCGCACAAGGTGCGCGAAGAGGAGTGAGCCTGCCGCGCTGATAAGGGTTTCTTTATCAGCATCCCGGCAGGCCGCGCCCCTGCGAGCAGGGTGACGATCAAGGTCGCTTTATCATTGGGGCATGTCACCCCCGATCCGGGACACCGCCCAAGTCCGCCTGGACAACGCGCTGCGCCTGTTTGAAGAATTCGTCTCCGCCAACGTCAAGCATGCAGATGCCGCCGCGCTGCGCGGCCTGGAACGGCGCTTTGCGGAGCGCCTGCAGATCCAACCGAGCTATTGGAGCCAGATCAAGGGCCGCAACCGCCAGATCGGCGAACGCCTGGCCCGCCAGTTCGAACAGCTGTTCCATAAGCCACCGGGCTGGATGGACCATGAACATGGCAACGAACCGGCCGTCGCGGCGCCCGCATCCGACGCCATGCCCAGCCAGCCGCAGGACGACGACGAGCGCTTCATCGTCGGCTTGGTGCTGACTTACTACCGACGCCATCCGCAGCGCGCACGCACGCGTCTGCTGGATCTGCTGGGTGAGGTGCTGACACCTGCCTCACCGGCTGCCTCGCCAGTCGCGCCCGCCGCAGCGGCCCTGCCCACGCCCGCCGCGGAGATGGACGAATGGCGCCGCCTGCAGCGAGGCATCGCGCCGCTGAAGACGAAGAAGAAGTAGCGCCGGCGCATCACTCTATCCGCCGGAATTCTTCGTTAGATAAAAAATTCTTGCGCAAGATAATCATTTGATTATCATTTGCGCAAGTTGAGGAGCCGCAGGCTCCCAATGACACCCCAAGCCCAACGTCTTTGACGGGTATCGCCGCCCGCTTCGCATCGCTCCCTTCGGGAAGCGGCCGCCGAAGCGCCGGTTCGGACGAACGCCCACGGCTTCCGGCTCCCCGCCGGATCGATCGTTTCCCGAAAAGTTCCGCAGGTCGGCTCGCCCGACCCTGGTAGTCCTGTTTTCCAACGCTGCAGCTGCGTCGCAGTGGCGCCGCCGCATGACCGATTTGCACCCAAAGAACGCGGGCTCACGCTCGCGGAGGAGACCTCATGTCCCGATTCATCGCACCCCATCCGCTGACCGCGCAGAAGACCGGCAAGAACACGCTATGCCTGGCCATGCCCAAACCGCGCAATCCGCTGACCGCCGCCGGCTTGATGCGGCAGGCCGGCAGCCATTCGCGCGGCAACGAGCGCCAGCAGGCGCGCCGCCAACTCGACAAGCAGATCACCGCCGAACTCGGCGGCCGCAGCCCCTGAATCACTCGGCTCCGGAAGGAGGAGCCGCAAGGAGAAGACATCATGATGATCAACGAACTGAAGGGCGCCGGTGACGAGGCCCTGGTGGCGGAGGCCTGGAGGCTGCGCCTGATCGCTGCGCTGCGCTGGACCAGCGCCCTGCTCGCCCGGATGGCGGCGCGGCTGCATCGGCGCCGCGGCGCCGGCAAGCCGGAGCTGGAGTTCTATGCCGAAGCCGGTGCGCCGGAAGGCGCGCTGTACGTGGACGGGCAGCGTGTCGGCAGCTTGCACGGCGTGAATAGACTCTGACGATCTCAAACCGCGGCGCATCGGGCCGATATAGCATCAAGTCTTCTGCTCGATCGACCGATGCCCGCCTCTGCCCCCGCTTCGCCCCTGCCGCTGCACCAGGCCCTGCCGGACCTGGCCCGTTGGACGGCCGCGTTCCGCAGCGCCGAGATCCCCGTGTTGGCCGACACGGCAGACGCGCTGGAGCTGATGCGCGCGAACGAGGACGCGGTCGACGCGAATCGACTCGGTGAACTGATCGGCACGGACCCGCTGATGACGCTGAAGGTGCTCGCCTACGCGGCCACGCACCGCAGCGAACGACTGCTGACCGACGCCGAGACGGTGACCGCCGCGCTGGTGCTGATGGGCATCACACCCTTCTTCCGCGAGTTCGGGCCGCAGCCAACCGTTGAGGACACGTTCGCCAGCCAGCCCGAGGTGCTGGACGGTCTGCAGCGTGTGCTCCGTCGCTCCGAGCGCGCGGCACGCTACGCGCTCGCCTTCGCGGTGCACCGTCTCGACCCGGATGCGGCGGTGATCCACAGCGCGGCCTTGCTGCACGACTTTGCCGAGATGCTGTTATGGATCCATGCGCCGGCGCTCGCGCTGGAGATCCAGCGACGACTGCGGGCTGATTCCTCATTGCGCAGCGCCGACGCACAGCGCGCGGTGCTGAACATCGAACTGAACGAACTGGAGCAGGCACTGATGCAGGCATGGCGCCTGCCGGACCTGCTGCGCCACATCACGGACGACAAGCGCGCCATCGACCCGCAGGTGCTGGCCGTCAGGCTAGCCATCCGGCTGGCGCGCCACACGGCCCACGGCTGGGACAACGCGGCGATTCCCGACGATCTGCGCGACATCGGTGAACTGCTGAACCTGGCGCCGAACCACGTCGAGGCGCTGGCGCGCAAGTACGACTGAAGGGCCGCGCGCAGCCGCCCCTCAGACCGGGATTGCCGTCGTGTTCTTGACCCGGTCCAGCACGAAGCTGGTCTTGCAGTCCTGCACGCTGGGATGCTTCAGCAAGGTCTCGGATATGAATCGCGCGTAGTGCTGCATGTCTTGCACGACGACGCGCAGCAGGTAGTCCATCTCGCCGGTCAGCGCGGCGCATTCGACGACCTCGGGCCAGGTCTGCACGGCCGCGCGGAACAGGTCCATCGGGTTGCGCTTGTGGCTCTCGGTCTGCTTCTCCAGCCGCACGTTGATGTAGGCCGTGAGGCCGAGGCCGACGCGCTCGGGCCGCACCAGCGCCACGTAGGCGGCGATCGCGCCGGATTCCTCCAGTCGGCGCACCCGGCGTAGCACGGCGGAGGCCGACAGGTTCACCTGCGCGGCCAGTGCGTCGTAGGTGACGCGGCCATCGAGCTGCAGCGCCCTCAAGATGCGCCGGTCGATGGCATCGAGCTGGATTTCATTTTCCATCCGCCGAATTCTTGCAGGATTCCTGCGCCGAGGCGCAAACCCGCGCCCGAATTCGCATGAATCCTGCGAGGGTGCGCACCTACAGTCTTGCCATCCGAGACTGCACGAGAAAGACACCGCCATGGCCGCCTTCACCCCCTGGGACAACCCGATGGGCACCGACGGATTCGAGTTCATCGAATTCGCGGCGCCGGATCCCGCCGCGCTGGGCAAGCTGTTCGAGACGATGGGCTTTAGCGCCGTCGCCCGCCATCGCACGAAGAACGTGACCCTGTATCGCCAGGGCGGCGTCAACTTCATCATCAACGCCGAAACGGACTCGTTCGCCCAGCGCTTCGTGCGGCTGCACGGCCCGTCGATCTGCGCGATCGCGTTCCGCGTCAAGGACGCCGGCTTCGCCTACAAGCGCGCGCTGGAACTCGGCGCCTGGGGCTTCGACAACAAGGCCGGCCCGATGGAGCTGAACATCCCGGCGATCAAGGGCATCGGCGACTCGCTGATCTATTTCGTCGACCGCTGGCAGGGCAAGGACGGCGCAGCCGCCGGCGAGATCGGCAACATCAGCATCTACGACGTCGACTTCGTGCCGCTGCTCGACGCCCAGGGCAAGCCCGTACTGTCGAACCCGGCCGGCCACGGCCTGACCTACATCGACCACCTGACGCATAACGTCTTCCGTGGACGGATGAAGGAATGGTCGGAGTTCTACGAGCGCTTCTTCAATTTCCGCGAGGTGCGCTATTTCGACATCGAGGGCAAGCTGACCGGCCTGAAGAGCAAGGCGATGACCAGCCCCTGCGGCAAGATCCGCATCCCGATCAACGAGAGCAGCGACGACAAGAGCCAGATCGCGGAATACCTGGACCTGTATCGCGGCGAAGGCATCCAGCACATCGCGCTGGGCACCGACGACATCTACGGCACCGTCGAGGGCATGCGTCAGGGCGGCGTCGAATTCCAGGACACGATCGACACCTACTTCGACCTGATCAACAAGCGCCTGCCGGGCCACGGCGAGAAGGTGGAGGAACTGCGCCGCCTGAGGATCCTGATCGACGGTGCCGCCCATCTGGATGCACCGAACGAGTTGCTGCTGCAGATCTTCACCAAGGAAGTGATCGGACCGATCTTCTTCGAGCTGATCCAGCGCAAGGGCAACGAAGGTTTCGGCGAGGGGAACTTCAAGGCGCTGTTCGAATCCATCGAGCTGGACCAGATCCGGCGCGGCGTGCTCAAGGCCGAGGCCTGAGCCGGCCCGGCACGAGCCCTGTCCCGCGGGTGACGCGGGACTAGGGCAAGTCCCCGGGCCAGCAACCTGCTCCTGCGCCGACCATGTCGGATCGGCGCGCCGCATCTGCGGCCAGACAAAAGGAGACATGGCAATGACGGTGGAGACCCAGGAACAGCCCCGATCGGCAACGCAGGCGGCGGCATCGCGACCCTGGTTGCAAAGCTACCCGGAAGGCGTGCCGGCCGAGGTCGACTGCACCGTCTATGGCTCGCTGGTCGAACTGCTGGAGGAGTCGTTCCGCAAGTACGCGCGCCGCGACGCGGCGGCCTGCATGGACCGCCGCCTGAGCTTCGGCCAGGTCGACGAAATGTCGCAAGCGCTCGGCGCCTGGCTTCAGTCGAAGGGCCTGCAACGCGGCACTCGCGTGGCGATCATGATGCCCAACGTCCTGCAGTACATGGTGGCGATCGCCGCCATCCTGCGCGCGGGCTACACGGTCGTGAACGTCAACCCGCTGTACACGCCGCGCGAGTTGGAGCATCAGCTCAAGGATTCGGGCGCCGAGGCCATCATCGTGTTGGAGAACTTCGCGGCCACGCTTGAGGAAGTCATCGGCAAGACCGCGGTGAAGCACGTCGTGCTGGCCTCGCTGGGCGATCTGCTGGGTTTCTGGCGCGGCTCGCTGGTCAATTTCGTCGTCCGGCACGTGAAGAAGCTGGTGCCTGAATTCCGCTTACCGCTCGACGGTGGCCGCACGGTGACGCGTTTCAACGAGGTGCTGGCGCAGGGTTCGCGGATGCATCTGAGCCGTGTCGACCTCGGTCCGGAAGACGTTGCATTCCTTCAGTACACCGGCGGCACGACCGGGCTGTCGAAGGGGGCAACCTTGCTGCATCGCAATGTCGTCGCCAACATCCTTCAGAGCGAGGCCTGGTTCCAGCCGATGCTCGACAAGCTCGGCAAGGACAAGCCACTGACCACCGTCTGCGCGCTGCCGCTGTATCACATCTTCGCGCTGACGGCGTGCTACATGCTCGGCGCGCGGCTCGGCATGATGAACCTGCTGATTCCCAATCCACGCGACATTCCCGGATTCATCGGCACGCTGCAGCATTACAAGGTCAACCTGTTCCCGGCCGTGAACACGCTGTTCAACGCGCTGGCCAACGATCCGGCCTTCGCGCGGCTGGACTTCAGCGAGCTGGTGATTTCCAACGGCGGCGGCATGGCCGTGCAGCAGGCCACAGCCGATAAGTGGCTCAAGATCACCGGCTGCCCGGTGGTGGAAGGCTATGGACTTTCGGAAACGTCGCCGGTGGCAACGATCAATCGGCTTGACCTGAAGGCCTTCAACGGCACGATCGGCCTGCCAGTGCCGAATACCGATATCGCGATCCGCGATGACGATGGCAAGGACCTTCCGCTCGGCGAACGCGGCGAGATCTGCATCCGCGGCCCCCAAGTGATGGCGGGCTACTGGAACAAGCCGGAAGAAACCGCGAACGTGATGTATGCGGATGGTTACTTCAAGACCGGCGATATCGGCGTGATGGACGAGCAAGGCTTCACCCGGATTGTCGACCGCAAGAAGGACATGATCCTGGTGTCGGGCTTCAATGTGTATCCGACCGAGATCGAGCAGGTCGTGACCATGCACCCGGGCGTGCTGGAGTGCGCGGCGATCGGGGTTGCGGACGAGCGCTCGGGCGAGGCGGTGAAGCTCTACGTCGTGAAGAGCGATCCTGCCTTGGCCGAGGAAGACTTGGCGGCCTACTGCCACGCACAGCTGACCGCGTACAAGCGGCCGAAGTACATCGAGTTCCGCGATGACCTGCCGAAGACCAACGTCGGCAAGATTCTGCGGCGGGAACTGCGCGGCTAAGTGCCTTGGGACGGCCGCATGGTGCAGTTGCCGCCAGACCTGGTGATGCTGGAGCGGGGATGGCTGTCGTCCAACTCCTTGCTGATGCTGGGCGACCCACGCGGCGCGGTGATCGTCGACACTGGCTACTGCACGCACAAAGCGCAGACCTTGGCTTTGGTCCGCGCGTCGCTAGAACCGACGCGTCAAACGCTCAGGCTGATCGTCAACACGCATCTGCATTCTGACCACTGCGGGGGGAACGCACATCTGTCTGCAGCTTTCGATGGGTGTGCGGTATGGATCCCGCCGGGACACTTTGACGCCGCGCTGGATTGGGACCAGCAGGCACTGAGCTACGCGCCTACCGGCCAGCAATGCGAGCGCTTTGTGCCGACCCGGGCGCTCCAGCCCGGCGAGACACTCGTGCAGAGCGATCGTGCTTGGCAGGTTCTCGCGGCTCCCGGACACGACCTACATTCGGTGATGCTGTTCGATCCGGAGTCGGGGCTACTGATGTCGGCCGACGCGCTGTGGGAGCGAGGCTTCGGCATCGTGTTTCCTGAACTCGACGGGGACACGGGCTTCGATGAAGTGGATCGCAGTCTCGATCTGATCGAGAGCCTGGATGTGCGCGTCGTCGTGCCGGGACACGGGCGCATGTTCACAGACGTCGCATCGGCGCTCACGGAAGCGCGCTCACGGCTGGCATTCTTCCGCCGGCATCCTGAACGACATACGCGGCATGCGGCGAAGGCCTTGTTGGTCTTCCATATGCTCGATGTCGGCCAATGCACGCGGATGGAGCTAGGAGCATGGCTCGACCAGGTTCGGATACACCAAGTCATGTGGCGGCTGCATTTTTCGGACCGCCCGCTCGATAGTTGGACAGACGAATTGCTTGGAGAACTGGCGCGCGCCGGCGCGCTGCGGCTTGACGGGAATACGATCAGCGTTCAATGAACTCGGCGCGTCGCGCCGGAGGTTCCGCCGATGCAACAAGAGCAGCAGTTACTGGAGGGCTTCGAAGCAGACCAGACACCCTGCCGTGTCGACAATCTGCACAGACCTGACGTGCGGTTGCGAGGCTTCGGCTTCTTTCTCGCGCTGACTCCGGCGACAGACGCCGAAAAGCAATTCCTGTTCGAACATTCGCGCGAGCTGCACGAACGATTCGGGATCAGCCCCGAGCGGATCCAACCGGCAAGCCGCATTCACGCCACGATATTGGATCTCGGCAGGGAGCTTGAGGACGATGACTTACCTGCGCAAATCACCATCGATGGCGCCATCGCGGCGCTTGCACATGTAAGGCTTCCTGCCGTACCGATCCGCTTCACCCATGTGCGCGGATTTGCCGGGAACGCACTCACGCTGCGCAGCGAACCGGCCGATCACCAGCCGTTTCTTCACCTGCGCAGCATCGTGACCAAACTGCTCAAGGAACGCGCCGGCTTACAACCACGCAGCAATGGTCAGCCTCATATCTCCCTGCACTATGACCTACCGCAGAGCATTGGGGAGCACTCGATCGAGCCGATCGATTGGAAAGCCAAGCGCCTGGCACTGATACTCAGCCACGTTGGACATGGCCATCATCAGATATTGGCGACCTGGGATCTCACAAAATAGGTAATCAGGAGCCCGCCCGCAAAAAGCAAAACCCCCACCTCTTTGGAGAGATGGGGGTATGCGGGGTAAATAGCCTGACGATGACCTACTTTCACACGGGAATCCGCACTATCATCGGCGCTGATTCGTTTCACTGTCCTGTTCGGGATGGGAAGGAGTGGGACCGAATCGCTATGGTCATCAGGCTTGACT
>NZ_JAXCLA010000020.1:0-1900 GCF_034043675.1 Roseateles agri
TCGGCGACTCGCTGCGCATCGGCCAGATCATCACCAACCTGGTCAGCAACTCGGTCAAGTTCACCGAGCGCGGCCAGGTGGTGATCTCGGTGCGCCTGCTCAAGCGTGCGGGCGAGCCTGGGGGCGAGCAGGTGCAATTGCGCGTGGACGTGCGCGACTCGGGCATCGGCATGACGCCGGAGCAGGCCGCACGGCTGTTCCAGGCCTTCACCCAGGCCGACGGCTCGACCACGCGCAAGTACGGCGGCACGGGCCTGGGCCTGACGATCAGCAAGCGCCTGGTGGAGCTGATGGGCGGCGAGATCCACGCCGAGTCCACGCCCGGCGTGGGCAGCCTGTTCTGGTTCACGGTGAGCCTGGGCGTGGGCGAGGACACGGGCGGCCAGGATGTCTCGCTGCTGGGCCCGATGCGCGGCATGCGGGCGCTGGTGGTGGACGACAACGACGCCGCGCGCGAGCTGATGGACGCGCAGCTCACCGACATGGGCTTTGTGGTGGACACGGCCGCCAGCGGCGAGGACGCCCTGGCGGCGGTATCCCGGTCGCAGGGCGGCGAGCCCTATGGCCTGATGGTGGTGGACTGGCAGATGCCGGGCATGGACGGGATCGAGACGGCCCGGCGTGCGCGTCGTTTGGATGCGGCCATGCGGGTGGTCATGGCCACGGCCTATGGACGCGACGAGGTGCGCGCGCAGGCCGAGGCGGTGGGCATCGAGGCCTTCGTGGTCAAGCCGGTGGGAGCCTCGGCGCTGGTAGATGCGCTGATGACGGCGCTGGTGCCCAGCGCGGCGCCGTCAGCCCGCGCGGTGCAGCCGCAGGAGGTGGCGACGGACCTGCTGCGCGGCGTGCGGCTGCTGCTGGCGGAGGACAACGAGATCAACCAGCAGATTGCCATCGAGTTGCTGGAAGGTGCAGGTGCGACGGTGCAGGTGGCCAGCAACGGGCGGGAGGCGGTCGACATGGCGCTCTCGGGGGAACACGCGTTCGATGCGGTGCTGATGGACTTGCAGATGCCTGTCATGGGCGGGCTGGAAGCGACCGGGTTGATCCGGGCGGACGCCCGCGCCAAGGACTTGCCGATCATCGCGATGACGGCGCATGCGATGGTGGAGGAGCGGGATCGCTGTCTGGCGGCGGGGATGGTGGATCACATCACCAAGCCGCTGGATCCGCCGGCGATGTTCAAGTCGCTGCTGCGCTGGGTGAAGCCCCGGCCGCTGGAGGTCTCGCTGGGTATCAACTCGACGCCGGTGCCCGTGCCGATGGCGTCGCCCAAGGCGCCGCAGGATCTGCCGGTGGTACCGGGGCTGGACACGGCGGCGGGCCTGGTGCGGGTGGGGGGCAATCGCACCTTGTACCTGCGGCTGCTGCATCAGTTCGTCGATGGCCAGGCGGATGCGGTGGAGCGCATCCGGGATGCGATCGCGGGCGGGCGGCAGGAGGAGGCGGAGCGTGGGGCGCACACGGTGCGGGGGGTGGCGGGGAATATCGGGCTGATGGCGCTGCACCTGGCAGCAGCCACCCTGGAGGAGCGGCTGCGCTTCGGTGGGGATGTGCCGGCGGCGATGGCGGAGTTCGAAGCCGAACTGTCCACCGTCATCGACGCCTTGCGGGCGGTCTGGGCGAAGGATGGCGAGCCGAGCGAGTCAACCGCGGCGCCGGCCACACCGGCGCTGGATGCGGCGCTGGTGGCTCGTCACGCCCAGAAGTTCGCGCATCTGCTGGCGGACTCGGATGCGCAGGCCGAGGAGTACCTCGATGAGCATCGCGCGGCGCTGACGCAGGTCTTCGGGGCGACGGCCTTTGCCAGCATCGAGCAGGATGTGCGCTCCTTCGACTTCGATGCCGCGCTGGAGACCGCCAGGGACGCCGCTGCCGAGAATGGCGTCGTCATCGAGGC
>NZ_JAXCLA010000021.1:0-1878 GCF_034043675.1 Roseateles agri
GGCCTGCTGGGCGCGCTCACCAGCCCCATGATCGTGCGCGGCACCGACCTCACCCGGCTGATGGTCACCATGGGTGTCGCCCTCGTGCTGCTGGAACTGGCCAACAAGTTCGACGACCTCACCGGCGGTGCCGACGGCCTGCAGGGCGTCCTCATCGGCCCGCTGCTGGGCCACTTCGAGTTCGACCTCGGCGCCCGCGTCGCCTCCTTCTACTCACTGGCCGTGCTCTTCCTCGCTTTCCTGCTGCTGCGCCGCCTCGTGCGCTCCCCGCTGGGGGTCTCGCTGCAGGCGTTGCGCGACAACCGGCTGCGCGTGATGGCCCTGGGCCTGTCCGTCACCGGCCGCCTGGCCGCCGTCTACACCCTCGGCGCCGCGCTGGCGGGAGCGGCTGGCGCGCTGCTGGCGCAAACCACCGGCTTCGCCTCGCTGGACGTGCTGGAGTTCCACCGCAGCGCCGATGTGATGACCGCCCTGATCATCGGCGGCACCGGTTGGCTGTGGGGAGGACTTGTCGGCGCCATCGCCTTCAAGGTCCTGCACGACCTGCTCTCCGCCATCACCCCGCAGTACTGGACCTTCTGGATCGGCCTGATCCTGGTCGTGCTGATGCTGGTCGGCCGCGAGCGGCTGCTCAGCCCACGGCGCTGGTTCCGGAGGCAGGCATGAACCCGAACACCAACGACGTCGTCCTCGAGACCAAGCACCTGGTCAAGCGCTTCGGCGGCATCACCGCCACCAACGACGTCTCGCTGACCCTGCGCCGCGGGGCGCGCCACGCGCTGATCGGCCCCAACGGTGCTGGCAAGACCACCCTGATCAACCAGCTCACCGGCGTCTCCGCCCCCACCGAAGGCCAAGTGCTGCTCGGCGGACGCGACATCACAGGCCTGGCCCCGCACAAGCGCGTCGCTCTGGGCCTGGCGCGCACCTTCCAGATCAACCAGCTGTTCGGCGAGCTGACCCCGATGCAGAGCCTGGCCCTGGCCGTCAGCAGTCGGCGCGATGCGGCGCGGCGCTGGTGGCAGCCGATGGGCAGCGACACGACCATCACCGAGGAAGTCGAAACCCTCTTGACCCAGTTCCGGCTGGAAGCGCACGCCGACCGCCGCACCCGCGAGCTGCCCTACGGCAAGCGGCGGCTGCTGGAGATCGGCCTGGCCGTGGCGCTCAAGCCCAGCGTGCTGCTGCTGGACGAGCCGGCGGCCGGTGTCCCGGCCAGCGAGCGGCAGGACATCCTGGACACGGTGGCGGCGCTGCCCGAGGACGTCTCGGTCGTGCTGATCGAGCACGACATGGATCTGGTCTTCAGCTTCGCCAAGAGCATGACGGTGCTGGTCAACGGCACGGTGCTGACCGAGGGCACGCCCGAGCAGATCGCGGCGGATCCGCGGGTCAAGGCCGTTTATCTGGGAGAGCAGACCCATGGCTGACACCCTGGAAGTGACGAGCCTGAGCTGCGGCTACGGCGAGGCCATCGTGCTCAGCGAGGTCAGCTTCAGCTTGAAGGCCGGACGCTCGCTGGCGCTCCTCGGCCGCAACGGCACCGGCAAGACGACCTTGATCGACACCCTGGTGGGTGCCACGCGCAGGCATACCGGCACGATCCGGCTGGCAGGCCAGGAGATCCAGCACCTGCCGCCCTATGCGCGCGCCGCGGCCGGCATCGGCTGGGTGCCGCAGGAGCGCAACATCTTCAAGTCGCTGACGGTGGACGAGAACCTGACGGCCGTGGCCCGGACCGGGGCGTGGACGCCGGCAAGGGTGTACGAGCTCTTCCCGCGGCTGGCGGAGCGCAAGAGGAACCTCGGGACGCAGCTCAGTGGCGGCGAGCAGCAGATGCTGGCCTTCGGCCGGGCGCTGGTGCTCAACCCGAAGCTG
>NZ_JAXCLA010000022.1:0-1490 GCF_034043675.1 Roseateles agri
TAACGAATGAAAGGGACTTCCCCGTCCCGAATGGGCCGCGTTGCGGCGAACGGCAACTGAATGCCACGATGGGAAGTGCGATATCTCATCAACGCATCCGGAAGGGGAAGTCCATGAGCATTCTCACCGTCGGTATCGATCTCGCCAAGAACGTTTTCGCGGTGCACGGCATCAACGAGGCCGGCAAGGCCGAACTGGTCCGTCCGGCCGTGCCGCGCGGACAGCTGCATGAGCTGATCGCCTCGCTACCGCCGTGCGTCATCGGCATGGAAGCTTGCTCGGGCGCGCATCACTGGGCGCGGCTGTTCCAGGGTTGGGGTCACACGGTGCGGCTCATCGCCCCGAAGTTCGTCACGCCGTACCGCATGACGGGCAAGCGCGGCAAGAACGACGCAGCGGACGCGGCCGCCATCTGCGAAGCTGTTCAGCGCCCACACATGCGCTTTGTTCCGATCAAGAGCCTGCAGCAGCAGTCCTGGTTAATGGTGCATCGCGCGCGGCAGGGCTTTGTCGAGCAGCGCACCGCCACCATCAACCGCATCCGCGGCCTGCTCAGCGAGTTCGGCATCGTGCTGCCGCTGAAGGCTGCCACGGTACGCACGCGAGCCTGCGAGTGCCTGGAGGATCTGCCCGGCTACGCCAACACCGTCATCGGCGATCTGCTCAGCGAGTTGACTCACCTGGACAAGCAGGTCGCTCAGTACGATGTGCACATCAGGGCAATGGCCAAGGAGGACGAGCGCGCCAGGCAACTGATGCGCCTGGACGGTGTCGGCGAGACCACCGCCACCTGCCTGCTGGCGATGATCGGCAATGGGCACGACTTCGACTGCGGACGGCAGTTCTCGGCCTGGCTGGGTTTGACGCCGGGCCAGTACAGCTCTGGCGGCAAGACGCGCCTAGGGCGCATCACCAAGGCGGGTGACGCCTATCTGAGAACGCTGTTGGTGATGGGAGCCAAGGCACTGCTGGCTGCGGCCAAACGCAAGACGGATTCGCTCAGCAGCTGGGCCGTGGCACTGCAAGAGCGTCGCGGCTACTGGAAAGCCGTGGTCGCCATCGCCGCTAAGAACGCTCGGATGGCGTGGGCGATGTTGCGACGAGGCGAGACGTTTGCGTTGCCGAGCTGACCGCGGACCTTGCATCCCAAGAGATTACTCACAACAACCGATTGAACTCCACCGCCGTGTGACGGCAAGCGTTGATGACAACAGGTTTGGACCTGCGCGGGTGGTGACCGATAAGCTTGAGGGCAGTCCTGCACTGCCGGCTAACGAATGGGTTACCCGCGTGCGTCCTTCATCAGGGTCCGCGGCATCGATGACGCCGCAGCATGACCGTTTGTAGTTTGGCCAGTCCGCACCTCGTTGTTCTTCTTCATCGCTCGACGCCACTGCAGTCGCGGAGCCAGCGGAGATCCTAAGCAGGATGGTCGACGCGTCGATCGTCAGGGGTCAAGTCTTGCTTGACTCTTGGGGAAGCCCTTGTAG
>NZ_JAXCLA010000023.1:0-1349 GCF_034043675.1 Roseateles agri
GTACCGTGGTTGCAAGCCAGACCATCGCGCGCAACATATCCGGCACTCCGCTGCGTCGCGCTTCTAGGGCCCAGTGGCGTGGTTTCACGTAGTCCAGTTGCGAGTGCGCGGACTTTCCTCTCACGCTCATCGCTAGGTGAGCCTTTTGGTGGGGCAGCTTGCCCTTGCCGTGGCCCATGATCGGATAGGCGGACAGTACGTCGTAGAGCGGCGTCAACCTGTAAGCGCCTCCAGCGAGCATGAACACTGAGAAGTTCTTCGCGTGACCGTCGGTTGCCGCGAGCATCCAGAATGCGAGTTGAGTTAGAAGGAAACGTGCGCGATCATCGATTGGCGCCTCGCTGCCCCCGAGCAGGGCCATGCATTTGGCGATGCCAGGCCCACCGTCTTTCTCGTACTTCTTGTCGGGAGCCGTGCCTGTGGCTTGGCAAAAATCCTCCTGAGGCAACCTGGCGATCCAGGATCCATCATCCATCCACTCGCGGTCAAAGCGCGTCACGACGAGCACCTTTTGTTCTCCGAACTTGGCGATGTCGACGCGAGCCGTTGACAGGCCCAGTTTTTCGAGCAAATGTAAACACAGCCACTCGTTCTCGACCGAGTCACGCATGTCGAGGGAATTCATGCCGCCGACCAAGCCGAGCGGCAGCTTGAGAATGTGGGTTGTTGGCGTCGAGCCGAGTGGCCGGCACCATTGCTCGCCCAGCAAGAGCAAGGCGGTTTTTTCCTGGGCCCCGGCCAATGAGATGCGGAAAACGTCGTCGTCGATGGCGCCGGCGGCCCCGAGTGAATTGTCAGTGCTTGCGCCTGCGAGCACCTCTGCAATCTGGGCCTGATCAAGTGCCTCGTAGCTTACGGATCGAACCCCGAGTGGCTCCGTGTCTGGAGGGAGCAATTGCACTGCGCCGACGCAGTCACGACCGATTGCCGAGAGAAGCTCGAACGAATCGTTCGGCCTGACTCGGAATCGTCGTCCGAGGCGGTCGCGAATTGACTTGGCGTCGGGCAGGAGGTTCTCGAAGTAGTTCCTGACGACTGCGCCGGTGAGCCGCCTTGTGGGGGTGAATGGCAGGGATAGCGACAGTGGGCGTCCGCGCGGCGACTCAATCCAGCCTTGTTCGTAGGTCAATGAGTCGGAGCCGCGTGCTTGCGTCCAGGTGGCCGCCCGCTCGCCGTTCAGCCAAACCGCCAGGTCGCTCACCAGGCACCCTTCGTTGCTGGCCTGCCAAGACCCGAGGGGGCATAGCGCTCGTCGCGGGTGAGCTTCACTGCGCGCTCCAGCGCGATAGGCGAAACTCCGAGCGCGGTGGCCCACTGTTGCAGGATTTCTGGGACCGGAACGACTGCAT
>NZ_JAXCLA010000024.1:0-1057 GCF_034043675.1 Roseateles agri
AGCGTGAGAGGAAAGTCCGCGCACTCGCAACTGGACTACGTGAAACCACGCCACTGGGCCCTAGAAGCGCGACGCAGCGGAGTGCCGGATATGTTGCGCGCGATGGTCTGGCTTGCAACCACGGTACTGGACGCAATCCAACAGGTGGAAAGGGAGCTTCCAGAAGACTTCCCGATGCATGTCTGGGACTCAATCACCACCGGCTTTCACAAGGCCGCGGAGGCCTTCCTCAACGGCATCCAGAACGAAGAGGCCTAGAACCCCAGGCGGGACGAGGAAAACCACAGGTCCTCGACGCCCGCGAGCCAGTTCAATTCACTTTCGGCCGGTCGAGCCGACACCTGCACGCAGCCCGTCTCGTCCTCCAGGATCATGAACACCACGCCCTTGGCCGTCCAGGGCCAGCGCAACGCCCGCACGATGATGGACGTCCTCGGCGAGGACGCGGTCCAGGTCAAATCATCGTTCGTCGCAGACGAGTTGCCCTTCTGACCGCAGGGTTCCGCCAACAAACATCTAACGTGGCTGGAGCATGAACCTCTCCGAGTAGGCGACGTTGTCAGAGTGGAATTGATCGAGGTCGAGTCGGCCGATCCGCCTTCAGCCGAACAGCCGCAGAATCCCGAGGCGATGGACCGTGCTCGCTTCGAGAAGGCGAAGGGCCTCTACCTGGCATTGAGGGAACGTTTCGAGGGAGTGCGAGACCCCGAGGGTGATCCTTGAAGGCAAGCGCCTTACGAATTTATCGCTCTATGCACTCAGGCGGCCTTGACCTGGTCGCGGACATCGCCCAGAACGGCCAGCTCAGACTTGGTGGCACGATTCATGTGCCGACCGTACTCGCTGCGCTCCGGTCCGCCGGGCGGATGTTTTCAGGCGGCCAGTTCGTGTTGCCAGGACGAGGCATCGGGTCGGCTCCAACCGGCCACAGGACTAAACCGCTCTCGCGGTAGCTGCTCCGGCGGCATTGGTCCGAACTCGATCCGCCATTCCTGCCACCGTTGATCGGCGAGGCAATCCGCCTCGCTCTTCAACAGGAGCAGGATCATGAAGCCAT
>NZ_JAXCLA010000003.1:0-823245 GCF_034043675.1 Roseateles agri
CTCGTTGTTCTTCTTCATCGCTCGACGCCACTGCAGTCGCGGAGCCAGCGGAGATCCTAAGCAGGATGGTCGACGCGTCGATCGTCAGGGGTCAAGTCTTGCTTGACTCTTGGGGAAGCCCTTGTAGTTGAAGCTGAGCCGCGGACCGAGGCCTGCCGAAGGACATCGGCTCGAGCAACAGGTTAGCCATCACGAGGTAGGTCCAGCGTCAAAAGGCGTGACGCCGGTTTGTTCAAACCAGTTGTCCTCGGACGACATTGGCTCACCAGCTGTGGCGTTGTAATTGATCGTGATTTCTTCGTCTTGCCGGATGGCTACTGCGGCAACAAACACGAGATTCAGCCCATCCGGTGACGCTTTGTACCGGGAATTCGCGGGGTTAGCGTGGTTGTACATGCCGCCATAACCCAAGGCGACAGCACTCACGCCATTCATTCCGGCCAGGACTCCCCAATGAAAAACAACCTTCTGAAGTTCTTCAGGCAGAAGTGAGTACGATGTCTTGAGCTGCACGACCGGGCATACCTCGATTACGTCGCCCTCCGCGAGGGTGCACGACGCGAACACCCCACGTCCCTTTGCTGTGCCGGTGTCTCTGATATATCCGAGCGATGGCTTCAGATCCATTTGGACTTGATGACTAACGCCGAAATTCAGCGGGCGCCGAAGGCGTACGCTGGAATGCCCTGTTGGGCATCACTGTTCGTACCGCGGGCATGCGATGCGTTGCCGTAAATAGTTCACCCAGCGAAAGACTCTCATGCCACAGATCAGCGAAGCGCACTTGGTAGCGGCGCTCCACCTGTTTGGCCAGAGTCTCCAATTCAAGGGCATCTGGCGTCCAACGACTGGGATAGAGCGCACGGTAGATTGCAAGCAGCGAATCTCCAGGGGCGAAGTTCAGCCGCGAGGAAGAACGAAATGCAAACGCGTTGACGAAGACTTCCAGGAAATTCCGCAAATCTTGTTTGGACGCATCTGGGAAGGCTGTTCGCCACGCTGCGCCTTGGCAAGAGCGCGTGCCATACGGCGCTGGGGGCTGGGCACCAGATCGTAGTTCGCGGAACCAAGCGAGAAAACGCTCGAGTGCGGTTTTCATGATGCTCAACTAAAAATAGCCGTTTTATTCGGCCAGCGATAGTAGCCATCGACGTCGCCCAAATCAATCGACTCGATCCACTCCCCGCGAGGCGCATCCGCAAGTCGTTTTAGGCAAACCTAAAATTTTCCGGATGGATGAAGACGGTGCGCAACCGGCAGACGACGCGCGGAGTGGCGGCCGGCCTCCGCCGCGGTTGCTCGATCGGTTGCGCGAGCATCTGAGAACGAGGGCGCTACTCCGCACGGGGCGCCTACTACCGTTGGCTGAGCACCCGCATGGATAAGGGCAAGGCCTTCACGGCAGCGGCACACAAACTGGCTCGGCTGATCTACAGCTGGATGACACTGCGCCTCGACTAGTAATTCGCGTGTCTTGCGATGCCTAGCCCGACGAGCTGAGCCGCAGCGAGTTCTTCGGATCGCGGAACACCAGCGGGTGCTCAATCGGCGCGCCCATCTCGGCGCGCCGCACCGCCGCGGCCACCACCTCGTGCTGCGGGCTCTTCACGCAGACCGGATCGGCGGCGGCCGGGTCGTTCGCCAGCATGAAGGCCTGGCAGCGGCAGCCGCCGAGGTCCTGCTCGCGCTGGTCGCAGGAGGCGCAGGGCTCCTTCATCCAGCCGGTGCCGCGGTAGCGGTTGAAGCCCTCGGACTCGTACCAGATCTCGCGCAGCGGCATCTCGCGTACGTTCGGGAAGGCCAGGCCCGGCAGCATCTTGGCGGTGTGGCAGGGCAGCGCCGTGCCGTCGGGCGTGACGGTGAGGAACATCTTGCCCCAGCCGTTGACGCACTTCTTCGGCTTGCCCTCGTGATAGTCCGGCGCGACGAAGAAGATGCGCATCTTCTCGCCCAGGCGGGCGCGCCAGACCTCGGCCACCGCCTCGGCATGCTGCAGCTGCTCGCGCGTGGGCAGCAGCGCATCGCGGTTGTGCAGGGCCCAGGAGTAGTACTGCGTGTTCGCAAGCTCCAGGTACTCGGCGCCCAGCTCGGCCGCCATGCCGATGATCCGGTCGATGTGGTCGATGTTCATCCGGTGCAGCACGACGTTCATCACCATCGGCCAACCCTGGTCCTTGATCAACCGGGCCACGCGGTGCTTCAGCTCGAAGGTCTTGGTGTGCGAGAGGAAGTCGTTCATCTCGCGGGTCGAGTCCTGGAATGAGAGCTGCACGTGGTCGAGCCCCGCAGCCTTCAGCGCGCGAGCGCGCGCCTCGGTGAGGCCCACACCGCTGGTCAGCAGGTTCGTGTAGTAGCCGAGGCGGCGTGCCTCGGCCACGATCTCTTCCAGGTCGTCGCGCAGCAGCGGCTCGCCGCCGGACAGGCCGCACTGCACCGCGCCCATCTCGCGGCCCTGGCGCAGCACGCGCAGCCAGTCCTCGGTGCTCAGCTCCTGCGGCTGCTTGGCGAAATCGACCGGGTTGTAGCAAAACACGCAGTGCAAGGGGCAGCGGTAGGTCAGCTCCGCGAGCAGCCACAAGGGAGGACCGATGCTGTTGCTCACTGCGCAACCACCCAGCGCTGCTTCTGCGCGATCTCGATGAAGGAGCGCACCTCGGGCTCCAGGCCCTTGGCGTTGAAGGCCTGCTCCAGCTCGGCCACGATCGCCTCGATGCTGCGCTCGCCGTCGCAGCGCAGCAGGATCTGCGCGGCGCTGGGGTTCAGCTTCACCATGCCCTCCGGGTAGAGCAGTACGTGTGCGTCCTGCGCAGGCTCGAACTGCAGCCGGAAGCCGGGGCCGATACGCGGGTTCATGGATTGCTAACGCCGTACTTCAGCGCCATCGCATCGTTCATCGCCCAGAGGATGTCGAGCTTGAACTGCAGCACCTCCAGCGCCCGCTCCTGCTGCGCGCGGGTGGTGAAGTGATCGAGCGTGACGGCCAGGCCCTGCTCCACGTCGCGCCGCGCCTGGCTGACGCGGCTGCGGAAGTAGTGCAGGCCGCCGGGCTCGATCCAGCCGTAGTGCTCGGGCCAGGTGGCGAGGCGCTGCTTGTGGATCTCCGGCGCGAACAGTTCGGTCAGCGAGGAGCAGACCGCCTCCTGCCAGGGCGCGCGCCGCGCGAAGTTCACATAGGCATCGACGGCGAAGCGCAGCGCCGGGATCACGTGGCGCTGGTCCTGCACCTCCTCGCGCGTCAGGCCCACCGCATCGGCCAGGCGCAGCCAGGCCTCGATGCCGCCAGGATCGGTGATGCCGTTCAGCTCGAAGCCGTCATGGTCGAGGATGCGCTGCACCCAGCCGCGGCGCACGGCCGCATCGGGGCAGTTGGACATCACCGCCGCATCCTTGATCGGGATGGCGATCTGGTAGTAGAAACGGTTCGCCACCCAGCCGCGCACCTGCTCGGGCGTGGCGCGGCCGGTGTTGAGCATCACGTTGAACGGGTGGTGGATGTGATAGCTGCGCCCGCGCTCGCGCAGTTGCTGCTCGAACTCGATGCGGTTCCAGGGGGTGGCTGTCATGTGTTGATCCGCAGGCCGTCCTCGCAGACCTCGATGCCGGCGCGCGCCAAGGTGGCGCGCTCGGCCGAGTCTTCGTCGAGGATCGGGTTGGTGTTGTTGATGTGGATCAGCAGGCGCCGCGTGCGCGCAGGCAGCCGGCCCATCCACTCGATCATGCCGCCCGGGCCGGACTGCGGCAGGTGGCCGATGTCGCGGGCAGTCTTGGCGGAGAGGCCCAGGCGGGGCATCTCGTCGTCGGTCCAGAAGGTGCCGTCAACCAGCACCAGGTCGGCGCCGGCCATCGCATCGAAGACCGGCGGCGTGATCTCGCCCAGGCCGGGCGCGTAGAACACGGTGCTGCGGCCGTCGCGGATCAGCAGGCCGATGTTGTCACCCGGGATCGGCGCCTCGCGGCGCGGCGAATAGGGCGCCGGCTTGCTGGACAGCGGCAGCGCCTGCAGGCTCAGGCCAGCGATTTCGAAGCGCGTGCCGTCCAGCGGAATCGCCTGGCGCTGCACGCCGCAATAGTGCGCCAGCACGCGCAGGATCGGGTTGCCGGTGGACAGGTCCTCGGCCACCGGATCGGTGCACCACAGCGGCAACGGCGTGCCGCGCTCGCGCAGCATGAAGAGGCCGGTCGCGTGGTCCACCTGGCCGTCCATCAGCACGACGCCGGCGATCGCCGTGTCGCGGATCGAGCGGGCCGGCTGCAGCTCGGGCCGCGCGCGGATCTGCTCCAGGATGTCGGGCGAGGCATTGAAAAGCACGCCGTCCTCGCCTTCGTCCGGGCGGATGAAGATCGAGGACTGCGTGCGGGGCTTCGCGCGCACCGTGCCGGAACGGACACCGGCGCAGTTGCGGCAGTTGCAGTTCCACTGCGGAAAGCCGCCGCCGGCGGCCGAGCCGAGCACGGTGATGCGCATGCCGCCTTCAGCGAGCAGCCGAGTAGGCCGTGATCTCGAAGCCGAAGCGGAAGTCTTGGGCGGTCGGGGTGGTCCAGGTCATCGTGGTCTCCTTGTGAATGGATGAAGCGGGACGCTTCTGCATCCCGTAGACCATGCTCCCGCCGATCGGTGCGGCGGGCCAGCCGCGTCCCTTGATTCGCCCCTCATGAAAATCATGAATCACCCCGAGGGTCACCCCGATCCGATAGGCCAAGGCCCTGGCTACCATCGCTGACCATGACCCTGCGCAGCCGCATCAACCTGATCGTCGCCTCGCTGACCCTGCTCTTCGTGGCGGCGATCGTCGTGCTGCAGCTGCGCAGCATGCGCGAATCGGTGCACGAAGAGGTGGTGGCCGCGAACCTGGTGGCCACGCAGCTGCTGCAGCGCAACGCGATGCTCTACGGTGCCCAGGGCATCCCGGCGATCCTGGCCTACCTGCAGGGCGTCGGCCGCGTGCGCTCGAACGACATCGTGCTGTACGACGACCAGGGCAAGGTGCTCTACCGCTCGCCGCCCTCGCGCTACAAGGCCGGCCGCGATGCGCCCGACTGGTTCGATGCGCTGATCACGCCGCCGCCCTCGGTGCAGGCGATCGCCTTCCCCGGCGGGCGACTGGTGACGGAGACCAATGCCTCGCGCGCCGCCATCGATGCCTGGGACTACATGACGGTGCTGTGCGGCGGAGCGGCTGTGATGCTCGTCGTCGTCAATGCGCTGGTGTTCTGGCTGGTCGGCCGCACGGCGCGGCCCTTCGCACAGATCGCCGCCGCGCTGGACGAGGTGGAAGCCGGTCGGCTGGACGGCGCGCTGCCGCCGCTGCCCGGTACCGAGGCGCGAATGATCGGCGCAGCCTTCAACCGGATGGTGGCGCGCCTGCGGGCTAACCTCGAGACCGAGCGGCGTCTGGCCGACAACCGTGAACTGAACCGCTGGCTGGAGGCCGAGCTGGAACAGGAGCGCCGCCGCATCGCCCGCGAGCTGCACGACGAGCTGGGCCAGTCGGTCACGGCGATGCACAGCATGGCCGTCTCGATCACCCAGCGCACCCAGGGCGTCGACCCGCAGGCCGAGCAGGCGGCGCGGCTGATCGCCGACGAATCGGCGCGGCTCTACGAGGCGATGCACGGCATCGTGCCGCGGCTGGCGCCGCTGGTGCTGGACCGCCTGGGCCTGGCCGACGCGCTGGCCGACCTGGTCGAGCGCACACGCCGCAGCCAGCCGGCGCTGGCGATCGAGCTGGACATGCGCCTGGGCGAGGCCCCGCTGGACGGCGACACGGCGCTGGCGCTCTACCGTGGCGCGCAGGAGGCGGTGACGAACGCCCTGCGCCACGGCCAGGCGACGCACATCCGCATCGCACTGGATCGCGTCGGAGACACGGTGACGCTGACGGTCACCGACGACGGCCGCGGCCTGCCGGCTGAAGCCGCGCCGGCCGCCGGCCATCACGGGCTGCGCTGGCTGGCCGAGCGGGCGGAGGGCCTGGGCGGGCAAGTGAAGGTGAGCAACCGCGCAGGCGGCGGGGTGGAACTGCGGATGGAGCTCTCGGCGCGATGAGCAGCAACAAGGAGAGTCGCTTGCGTGTGATGCTCGTGGACGACCATGCGCTGGTGCGCATGGGTTTTCGGATGCTGCTGGCCAACCATCCGGAGATCGAGGTGGTGGCCGAAGCCGACACCGGCGAGCAGGCCTGCGCAGATTACCCGCGTGCGCAGCCGGACGTTGTCGTGATGGACCTCACCATGCCCGGCATGGGCGGGCTGGAGGCGGTGCGGCGGCTGCTCGCCCAGGATCCGAAGGCGCGCGTGCTGGCGCTGTCGGCTCACGAAGACACGGCCCATCCGCGCCGCGTGCTGCGGGCCGGCGCTTTAGGCTACCTCGCCAAGCGCAGCGCGCCGGAGGCTCTGCTGGAGGCCATCCGAGCGGTGGCCGCTCACAAGCCTTATGTGGATGCGCACACGGCGCAGGCGCTGGCTGTGGCGGACATCCAGGGCGGCAGCAGCAATCCGGCGGACGCGCTGAGCGAGCGCGAGTTCTCGGTCTTCCTGCAGCTGGCCCAAGGCCTCGGCGTGGCGCAGATCGCCGAGAACCTGAAGATCTCGCCGAGCACCGTCGGCACGCATCTGTTCCACGTCAAGCAGAAGCTGGGTGCCAGCAATCAGTCGGAGCTGACCTTGGTGGCGCTGCGCTGGGGCCTGATCGATGCGGCCTGATCAGCAGGTAGCGGTCTTGGTGTCGCAGACGGCCCGGGCCAGCTGCGTGCCGTCCTGGCTGCGGCGGCCTTCGACGATCACCGTCGGCAGCGTCTGCACACGGCGGCCTTCGACTACCACGCGCTCCAGCTTGACCACCTGCGGCCGGGCGGCCGGCGCTTCGGGTGCGGCCTCCAGCACGAGGCTGGCGGCAGCGCCGGCGACGGCGATCAGGGTGGTGGCGAAGAGGGCGGTGGTGTTCATGGTGGCTTCCTCGTGTTCGGCGGGCGTCTGGGCTCGGTGCCTCGTTGTTCAGTGAGTGCAGTTTCGGCGTTAGGCCCTGCACTCACCACGCCCGAGCGACGGATCGCCGCGGCGGCGGGATGAGCCGCCGCGGGCCGCGATGAACAGCGTTCAGTTGCCGTCGCGGAAGAAGCGGATGCGCTCCTCGTCGGCCGGGTGGCTGGCGATCGCGATCGGCAGGCGCAGGCCCTGCCTGGCATCGCGCGCCTTGGCGACGCGTTCGAAGAACAGCGCCATCACCTCGGGCCGGATGCCGGCCCCCTGCATCAGCCGGCGCGAGTAGGCATCCGCCTCGCGTTCGAAGTCGCGCGAGTACGCGGCCTGCGACAGTACGGCCGGCACGCCGGCTAGCAGGGTCGAGAAATCGCCGACGACGAGGCCGGCCAC
Source organism: Roseateles agri (assembly GCF_034043675.1). Lineage (NCBI taxonomy): Bacteria > Pseudomonadati > Pseudomonadota > Betaproteobacteria > Burkholderiales > Sphaerotilaceae > Roseateles > Roseateles agri. The sequence goes on from NZ_JAXCLA010000003.1 coordinate 7,372, forward strand.
CGCCGCCACCAGGCCCGCCTGCACCACCAGCCGCATGCCGTGGCGGCGCTGCACATGGCCCAGCTCGTGGCCGAGCACGCCGACCAGCGCATCCGGGCTGTCGGCCAGCAGCTCGGCCAGCGAATCGGTCAGCACGATGTCGCCACCGGGCAGGGCGAAGGCATTCGGGCCCAGCAGCTTGTCGCCGTCGCGCAGGTGCAGGCGCCATGCGGGCTGCGGCCCGGTGAGCGGCAGCGCCCGCTGCGCCGCGGCGGCGAAGTTCTGCTCGATCTGCACACGGCGCGCCGCATCGAGCCGGCTGGGCTTCAGCAGCTCCTGCTCGTCCAGGTACTGCAGGGTCTGCTCGCCGACGACCCGCTCCGCGCCCGGCGGCAGCATCGCGACGACGCCCTGCGCCGCCAGCGGCGCGCCCCAGCGCCAACCGGCCGCGAGCAGCGCCACCAGCAAGAGCAGCGAAACGCCGACGTACCGCCAGCTCTGCATCCAGCGCACGGTCGGCGATTCGGTGAGGCCCGCGGCGGCAGCCCAGGCATCCCAGGCCGCGGCATCGCTGGTGCTCAGCACGCCGCCGTCCGGCAGCAATACCTGGCGCTGGCCATGGCGCTGACGCTCCGGCCAGTGGACGCTGCGCATCGCATAACGCCGCAGTTCATCTGACTGCGGCTGCACCAGCAGTTCGCGCCGCGCGAGGTCCAGCCGGATCGAGGCGCCGCGCTCGCGCGCGCTGCGCCCGTCGAAGTAGCTGAGCTGCAGCTCGGGACTGTTCATAGACCGAGGTCGATGCCGAAGAAGTCGCCGGCCGCATCGCCGCTGGCGTCCTGCTCGTTCGCGCCGCGCTGGGCGACCCAGGTCTCGACTTCGCCGTCCAGCGCCAGACTCATCGATTCGAGCCGCAGCCGCGCCGTCTTCACCGCCGCGAACGGCCGGTACAGGCCCAGCGTGACGGCAGTGAGCAGCCAGTTCACGACCGTCAGGCCGGCCAGCGCGCGCACGCTCAGGTGGCTCTCGAAGCGCAGCGCCTGGCTGGCCGTGCCGGACCAGATCAGGTTCTGCGTGCGCGCCGTGAACCAGGGGCCGATGGCTGCCAGCCCCAGCAGGTAGACGATCGCGAAGATGATCGCCAGCCAGATGGTGGTTGCCTGGGTCAGGCCCCCCGACGGTCGTCCGAGCCCCACGACGGCCGCCATGATGGCGGCCAGCACGCCCATCAGCACCATCAGCAGCACGTACAAGCCGATGCCCTTGAAGCACAGCGCGTAGAAGCGGCCGTTGGGCACGTCCAGCCGGGTGCACTGGTCCGCGCAGGCATAGCCGCCGTGCTGGTAGCGCTTGATCAGCGCGAAGCCCAGCGGGTAGAACACCAGCATCGACAGCAGCCCGAGGCCCGCGATCGCGGCGAACTGGCCAGCGCCGACCAGCGCTTCCTCCGGATGCTGGGGATCGAGCAGCCACTGCGGCAGCATCAGCAGCAGCGCCGGCAGATAGATCGGCAGCAGCGCCCTGTAGGCACCGGGCAGATCGCCGCGGAAGGCGAAGCGCAGGCCGCGCCAGCTGGTATTGCCCAGGCGAAAGCGCAGGCTGGAGCGCCACAGCGCCGGCCACATCGCCGCCAGCAGACAGAAGGCCACCAGGCCCGCCATGCGCGAGACATGCCCCGCCAGCGCATAGGCACCGGCCAGCACGGCCAGCAACAGGAAGCCGCGGAACATGCGCCACGGGTCGCCGTGGAAGGCCAGCGCGTGGCCGTCGACGACCGTGTTGCCGCAGAAGTAGCGCAGGCGCCGTGCCTTGGCGAAGGGCAGGTAGAGGCCGATCGTGACAAGGATCAGCAGCAGGTTGACGATCCAGATGCGGAAATACTCGCTGCCGGAGCCGGTGAACTCGACGCGCAGCGCGCGACTCGGTGCGAGGCTGACGGGGACGCCGTCCATCGTGGGTTCGGTCATTGGCAAACACTCCCTGGTTGTGGTGGCCGGGAGTCTCCCTAGAGCGTCGCGGACCGGCAATGGTGGTTTTGGGGATATCCGCTGAGTTTCGGGGTTAGCGAATCGGTGCAAGTCCGCTTGCCGGAGCAGCGGCATGGCGCTCCACTCCCGGGCGGGGATACGACATACAAAAAGGGAGAGGAACCACCATGTCATCGAACCGACTGGATACCCAGCTACAAGGCATCACCGACCTGACGCTGCTGACGCCGATCCGGCCCGGCTTCGTCGAGGCCTTCGAGACCATCACCTACGTGGCCCGGCTGCGCACCGTGCTGAAGACCTTGAACGGCCTGCGCCTGGCCGCGCGCGAATCGACGCTGCCGGCCTCGCCGTACACCGATGTCGTCAGCCGCTACCGCATCGTCCATTCGTTCCGCTGGGCCATCGTGGACCCGGCGCCGGGCAGCGGCGAGCCGCACAAGCTGCTGCTGAACGTCTGCTTCGACGGCGGCTGGGAGCCCTATATGCGCGTGATCTGGCGCGACCTGGGCAGCCTGCTGGACATCATCCTGTGCCACTGCAGCAGCTACACGCTGTCGGTGACGACCTCGTTCGAGCGCTACGCCCAGTGGGTGCGCGACAACGAGATTCCGCCGGGCTTCCTGTTCATCGAGTCGGGCCGCTCGGTCAGCGACCACGAATACCTGGCGCGGCAGGAACTGCTGGAACGCAGCGGCCAGGATGGCGTGGCGGCAACGCGCTTGCACACCGATCCGCCCGGCTTCAGTGCCGCGCTGCCGCAGCCCGCCGACCAGCGTCTGGCGATGGCGATCCGCGGCCTGCCGGGCCTCTCGGCGCTGTACCTGCTGGCGCGCTACTTCGGTGACGATGCGCCCGACGGCGCCTGCCTGCTGCGCGCCACCCGCGACATCTTCTTCGAGCTGCTCGCGCTGGACACCCGCGCGCTGTTCCCCGAGGGCTCGCCGTTCCGCGATCAGTACTACGCGCAGCTCGGCTGGCTGGAGACGGTGCCACCGCTGCCGGACATCCGCCCGCGCGAGCTGGCCTACCGCCCGGCCGAGATCCAGGGCGGCATGCTGACCGGCTACACGAACCTCAGCAGCGGCGCGCTGGTGCTGCTGCATGTGGAGGACGCCGCCAAGGCGCGCGACTGGCTCGCCGCCTTCCGGCCCAGCACCGAGCACGACGGGCAGCATCACCGTCATGAACCGGATGGTTACTACCGCAACATCGCGCTGAGCCTGTCGGGCCTCGTCGCGCTGGGCGCCGGCGATGCCGTGCTGGCGCGCTTCCCGCAGCCCTTCCGCGAGGGCATGGAGCAGCGCGCCGGCACCTTGGGCGACCTGCGCCACAACCACCCCAAGTACTGGAAGACGCCACGGCGCAACTGGCCCGCGGGCGACGCGGGGCCGATCGACATGGCCAGCGTCCACCTGCTGCTGCAGCTGCGCCAGGCCGACCCGGACGCGCAGCCGCTGCCGGAGGTGATCGCGGCGATCCTCGGCGCGGACAGTGGGCTCACCGTGCTGTCCGTGGAGGCGATGCGGCGCAATGCGCTGCCCAGCCACGAGGGCCGCGGCGGGCCGGTGGTGCGCGAACACTTCGGCTTCGTCGACGGCATCAGCCAACCCGGCGTCGATGCGAGACCCGGCGACACCTGGTCCGACCGCGTACCGCGCGGCGAACTGCTGCTCGGCTACCCGACCAGCCGCGACCGGCATGCGGTGCCCGAGCAGGCCGACGCGCTGCTGGACAACGGCACCTTCATGGTCGTGCGCAAGCTGCGCCAGCATGTGGACCGGCTCAACGTGCAGCTCGACTCCCAGGCCGCAGTGCTGGGGCTGCCGAAGCCGCTGCTGCTGGAGAAGCTGATGGGCCGCAGCTTGGGCGGCGTGCCGTCCGCGCACCCGGGCGAGTCACGTGGCAACGACTTCGACTACCGCGGCGATGCTGATGGCAGCCGCTGCCCCTTCCACGCCCACATCCGCCGCGCCAACCCGCGCGACCGCCTGCCCGACGGCAGCGCCCAGGCGCCGACGACGCCGCGCCTGCTGCGCCGCGGCATGTCCTACGGCGCGGCCTTCGACCCGCATGCAACCGAGCCGGCCGAGAAGGGGCTGTATTTCATCGCCTACAACGCCAACATCGCCGAGCAGTTCGAGACGATCCAGCGCTGGCTCGCCGGCGGCAACGGCAGTGGTGGCTACAGCGGCCAGCCGGACGCGCTGATGGGCGTGGCCGAGCCGGGCAAGCCGCGGCTCTATCGCGTGGAGATCGACGGCCGGGCCGTCACGATCGACCTGGGCGACCAGCCCTTCGTCGAGCTGCAATGGGGCGCCTACTACTTCGTGCCCTCGCCCGCGGCGCTGAAGAACATCGCCACGCTGCTGGCACCGCAGCCCACCCCCGCCCCGCGCTTCAAGGCGCCGCCCGTCGACGATTTCGCCGGCTGGCAGCTCGCGCTGGAGGACACGGCCACCCGTGACCTCGCCTGGGCCCATGTGCGCGCCCAGCCGGGCGGCGCGCTGCGAACCGCCTACGGCGTGCTGGTGGGCGACGCGAAGCTGGTAATGCAGGTGCTGCGCAACGCGCCGGACCGCTACTCGGTGCGCGGCTACGGTGAGCGGATGCTGGATTCGGTCGGCCTGGGCTACCTGGGCCTCGACGCCGACACCGGCCACACCGAACAGGCGCCGCTGGTGAACGCGGCGATCGAGGCGATCGGCGAGCAGGAGGCCTTCGAGCGCGCCTACATCCATGCCAAGGCTTTCCTGGCGCCGCTGCGCGCGACTGCGGCGAAGCTGCAGCTGGCCGAGGCCACGCTGGACCTGGAGCAGCTCTCGCTGCGGGTGCTGGCCGCGCTGTGCACCGACTGGTTCGGCCTGCCCGACGGCCTGCACATGTGGGGCACCGAGTTCCATCCGGCCAGCGAAGCGCAGGCGCCGCGCTGCCCGCGCGATTTCGTCGCCGTATCGCGCCACGTGTTCGGCCCGCATCCGTCGCCGACGGTGGACCGCAGCGGCCGGGCGGCCGGCGTCGCGCTGCAGAAGTCCGTCAAGGACTGGCTGGCCACGGTCCCGGACCTGGGCCAGTTGGACATCGTGCGCCGCACGCTGGAGGCCGTGGCGCCGCTGAAGGCGCAGGGCGACGCGACGATCGAGGAACGCACGCTGGCCGGCATCATGCTCGGCTTCCCGCCGACCGTGCATGGCAATCTGCTGACCGCGCTGGGCGGCTGGGCCGCGAGCAAGGCGCTGTGGGACCTGCAGCTACAGTGGCCGAGCTGGACGCCCAGCCCGGATCCGAAGACCAGTGCCGATGCGGCACAGGATGCCGCACCCGCGGCCTACGCGCGCGCCACGCAGACCCTGCGCGCGCCACTCTTGAAGATGATGATGCGCTCGCCGGTGCCCGCTCAGATCTGGCGTTATGCCAAGGGCGTGCCGCACAAGCTCGGCGAGGTGAGCGTGATGGAGAACGACCTGCTGGTCGTCGGCATCGCCTCGGCGGCGGCGCAGGCCGGCTGCAGCCATTTCGTGCCCTTCGGCGGCGACCGCAACGACGCCGTCAAGCCCGCGCCGCTGCACGCCTGCCCGGGCTACGCGATGGCGATGGGCGTGATGATGGGCGTGGTCGCCGCGGTGCTGGAGGCGGGCACCTTGCGCGCCTCGCCGATACCGACGGTGCTGACCCTGCCCGTACTGCCCGGCGAAGGAGCCTAGGCTTTCGCGCGCAGCTCGCGCGCCTTCGCCAGGTGCCAGGCCATGTCGAGCTGCTCGAAGCGGCCCTCGGCGGCATCGAGCCAGCGCGTGGCGGCCTGGCCACGGGCGATGGCGATCTCGGCCTCGCAGAGATCGGTAAGGGCCAGGTCGTGCCCGGCGCCGCGGCGCTGCGCGGCCGCGCGGGCCAGGGCCAGGTAGCGGGCGGAGATCGAGGCTTCGTGCGGCAGCGCCAATCGGGCGGCGGCACGGCAAGCCATGGCGACGCCGAACCAGTCGTCGTGCCGGCGGCCGCGGCGCAGCGCCTGCGCGACGTGGCGGCGCGCCGCCATCGGGCGCTCGTGGGCCTCCAGCACCTCGGCCAGCCAGCCGTGGTTCAGCGAGCTGAACAGGCCACCGCCGCGCGGCGCGAGCCAGGTGGTGGCGTCCTGCAGTTTCAGCAGTGCTTCCGGGTCCAGCTGCGCCATCCAGGCGCCGTAGGCACCGGCGGCGTGGCCCATCGAGAAGGTGAACAGGCTGCGCACCAGGCCGCCGATGCGGTGGGCCTCGGCTGCGGCGGCCTGTGCCTCGGTCCAGCGGCCTTGCCACAGGTAGACGGCGGCGCGCCAGCCCTGCACCGAGGCTTCCACCGCGTGGTTGCTGCCGCGGATCAGCGACATGGCCTCGTCGAATTCCACCTGCGCATCGGCGAAGCGGCCCTGGTCGCCGAGCACCTGCGCGCGACAGGCCAGCGAGTAGGCCAGGCCCACGGCCAGCCGGCCCGGCCGGCGCGCCTGCTCGCGCTGCACGAGGATGGCCTCGTCCAGCAGGGTCAGCGCCGGCGCGTAGTCGGCCGCGGCGGCGCGCAGCTGGCCCAAGGTGCCGCGCAGTTGCGCGACCAGGCCGGCGTCGGCGATGCGCTCGGCCGCGGCCAGGCCGCGCTCGCAATGGGGCAGCCCGTCGCGCGCCTCGCCAAGTGCGTAGCTGACGTAGCCGAGCCAGTATTCGGCGCGGGCGATCAGCGCCGCGTCCTCGCTGCCGCGCGCCAGCTCGGCGGCGTGCTGCAGCACGCGCAGGTCGGCACGCGAAGCGTCGAACACGCAGGCCATGCCGAAGCGGTAGGCCACGCTGATCCAGCGCAGCCGGTAGTGGTCGTCGCCGGCCAGGTGCTCCAACGCGGCCAGGGCCGCGCGGTACTGCTTCTTGGCCCGGTCCAGCGAGGGCACGGCCAGCGCTTGGTCGCCGGCCTGCTGGGCGTGCTCGAAGGCGTTGGCCCAGTCGCCGGCGGCACCGTCGTGGTAGGCCAGCAGCTCGTGCGCGGCGACCTGGGCCTCGTTGGCCCGTAGCTCGGCGGCGATGCGGCGGTGCATCTGCTGGCGCTCGTGCAGGCCGATCGCCTCGTAGACGATGTCGCGCGTGATGCCGTGCTTGAAGCGCAGGTGGCCGGCGCGCTGGTCGGGGAAGACGAAGTCCTGCTCGGCCAGCGCCAGAACGGCCGGGTCGTCCGCGCCGCGGCCGGTGAGGCGCTGCAAGAGCCAGGCGGGGATCACGTTGCCGATGACGGCGGCGGCGCGCAGCACGGCCTTGTGCTCCGCATCGAGCCGCGACATGCGCGATTCGACCAGCGCGCTGAGCCAGGCATTGCCCGGCTGCTGGGTCTCGTTCGAGCGGCGCGGCGTGGCGGCGCTGCCGCTGGCCTCGTTGGCCAGCGCGTGGCACAGCTCCTCGATGAACAGCGCGTTGCCGCCCGCGTGCCGCTGGACCTCGACGGCAACGAAGGGATCGGTGCGCGGCAGCAGCTGCTGCACGGCCTGGGTCGCCTCCTCGTCGCTGAACGGATGCAGCTCCAGCACGGCGGCTTCGCTGTCGCTCGCCACCGGGATCACGTCGCCGGGCGCGCGCGGACGCGTGGCGGTCAGCAGCATCAGCGGCAAGGCCCGCTGCTGGGCCAGGGCCATCAGGCGGTGCAGCAGCTGCAGGGTGGCGTCGTCGGCCCATTGCAGGTCGTCGATGAACAGCAGCTGAGGCACCTTCAGCGCCTGCGCGGCCAGCACCTCCAGCAGCGCCTGCAGCCGTGCCTTCGGCGGCAGCTCGCTGGCTTGGCGCACCTCGGGCATGTCGGTCAGCGCGGCCAGCATCTGCAGGAAGGGCTGCAGCGGCTCGGCGCTGAGGTAGGCCTCGCAATAGCCGCGGTGCACCTGGCACTGGCGGCCGGCGGCGCGGCGCAGGAATTCCTCGGTCAGCCGCGTCTTGCCGACGCCGGCGCCGGCGCGCAGGCTGAGCCAGTGCGGGCGGGCTGCCAGCGCCTCGTCGAGTGCGGCGTCAAGCCGGGCGAGTTCGCGTTCGCGGCCGATAAAGGGGGTCAGGCCGCGCTGCACGCTGGCCTCGAAGCGCCGGCCGATCGCCGCGCGCCCGGTCACGGCGAAGGCCGCGAGCGGCGCTGCCCGGCCGCGCAGCTGCAGGCTCTGGCGCTCGCTCATGCTGAAGAAATGGCCGTGCAGGCCCAGCGTCTCCTCGCTGACGAGGATCTCGCCGGCCCGCGCCGCATCGGACAGGCGCGCAGCGATGTTCGGCGCGTTGCCCAGCAGCTCGAAGCGGCCGCGCACCTCGTCGCCCTCATGCATCAGCACCAGCCCGGCATGGATGCCGGAATGGAGGTTCAGCGATTGCATCCAGCCTGCGGGCGGGCGCATCCGGCGCACGGCCTCGTGCAGCTCCAGCGCCGATTCGACGGCCCGGCGGCCGTCATCCTCGCGTGCCTCGGGGTGGCCGAAGATGGCCAGCATGCCGTCGCCCTGGATGCGGATCACCTGGCCGCCGTGCTTGGGGACCACCTGGTGATACAGCGCGCGCAACTCGGCCAGCATCAACGCGTAATGCTCGGCCTCGACCGACTCGGCGAGCCGCGTCGACTCCGAGAGATCGGCAAACAGGATTGCCAGATTGCGTCGCTGCCCCAACCCTGCGTACGCCGGTGCCTGTTCGGACACGTCGGTCATGTACTGCTCTACTGCCTCGAAATGTGGTGTGAATATTAACGCTTGATTTCTGCAGATTGTGCGTTTGGTGGCGCAGAGATGCATCCGTCCGAGGACGGATCGCAGATGGATCGCGGAGACGGGGTCAGGCCGTGATCAGGCGGGCGCTGAAGGCGGGCAGGTCTTCCTCGCGCAGGCCCAGGAAGATCGGTTCGCCCTCACGGCGATGGATATTGATCTTGGCGTTGTAGACGCGGTGCGGGCGGCCATGCTTGTCGGCGATCTCGAATTCGCTGATGCCGAACTCGCGGCTCCCGCCTTCGGCCTTCCCTGTGAGGTAGCAGGCGATCTCGTCGATGGCGGCACCGGCCAGCACCAGCCCGTTCAGCGCCTTCAGCGGCTGGCGGGTGCGCTCGACGAAGTCCACGCTGTCGATGCGCACGATGTCGCTGCTGGTCTCGCCGCGCATCAGCGTGTTGAACTTGCCGACCAGGATCTGCCCCGGCAGCGCGCGCTCGATCATCCGCGCCAGCTCGATCGTCACCTGACCGACCAAGTAGCTGAACGAGGTCGGGTTCAGGCCTTCGCTCTGATAGAACTCGTAGTGCGAGCCGACGTGGAAGCAGGCGCGCAGCTGCGGCACCGACTCCGGCCGCAGCGCGCGCTCGCGCGCCAGCGCGTTGTCGGCCAGGATGAACTGCATCAGCTGGTACAGCTCGACATTGGCCTCGATGCCGCGCATCCGGTTCCAGATGTAGAAACCGTCGCCGGTGGTGGTGCGAGCGAAGTTGATGTTGATCTCGCTGTCCAGCAGCTTGGCGTAGGCGGCGTTGACCGAGCAGGACAGGCTGTTGAGCTGCACCACCTGCTCCAGCGGCGAGAGCAGCGAGAAGCCGACCGCGTCGAACAGGATCACCGCGCGGTCCTCGACCAGGCGGATGCCGTAGCGCGCGACGATGGCGGCGATCAGGTCCAGGCCCAGGCCCTGCTCCGGCTCGAAGGGCAGGTCGATCTGCAGCGGCGTGATGCCCAGCGCCACGGCCATGCGCTCGAGCTCGGGCATCGGCAGGTGATCCGGCGTGCCCAGCAGTTCTTCCAGCAGGCGGTTGCGGCGGCGCCCTTCCTCGGCGTCGCCACCGCCGCCGACGAACTCGGTCAACAGCGGATGCGGCGCCACCAGCAGGGACAGGCCCTTGGCGACCGGCGTCCAGCCGAAAACCAGGTTCTCGCCCAGGTTCCAGAGGTTGTAGAGGAACTGGTCCAGCACGACTATGTTGTCGCGCAGCTGGGCTTCGCTGACACCCGGGGGAAGGGGATAGGCCATGAAGCCGTCAAGCCATGATCTTCGCTTGCGGATTTCTTCTGACACTCGGCGGTCTCCGACGATGGTTGGCTTTTGTTTCAACCATTATTGTCGGCGACTCGGGGGCGGAGCCGAACCCGGGAAACACGGGTGATCCAGGATGCTTATGCGTCCGGGGTTCGGCTCGTCAGGCGACCGGCCGCATCAGCCGCGGCGCACCGGCTTGGTGGCGGCCTGGGCCAGCATCTGGCGGCGCATCTGGCCTTCGATGCTGTAGCCGGTGACGACCACCGTCGGCAGCTGCTTGACGGCCTTGCCGTTGACCACGACGCGCGGCAGGGTGACGACGCCGGTCTCCTTGGCCGACGGGGCAGCCTGGGCGGCACCAGCGGCCAGCAGCAGGACGGTGGACAGCAGGGTGGCGAGGGTGATTTGCTTGTTCATGATCGGCTCCGTTTGGGTTGCGATTCAGCGGTTTGCTGCTTCGATGAACTCAGTATCGGAGCCGGTCCCGGGCATTCCCAGGCGCTTGCGACGAAGCGCAGGCGACGCGGCGTGAACTGCAGGCAGCGCAGATCGGCGGTAATGCGCACCAGCAGCGCAAGGACCGTGACTAGCGTGGGCAAGGCGCTCCGGCCTATGATGACCGGTTGCCTGAAAGTCCCGTGTCCATGTCAGAAGCCGATTCCCCGTCCGCCGCCGCAGCGTTCGAAGCCCCGATGATCCGTGTGCGCGGAGCGCGCACGCACAACCTGAAGAACATCGACGTCGACCTGCCGCGCAACCAGCTGGTCGTGATCACCGGGCTGTCCGGATCGGGCAAGTCCAGCCTCGCCTTCGACACCCTGTATGCCGAGGGACAACGGCGTTATGTCGAGAGCCTGTCGGCCTACGCGCGGCAATTCCTGCAGCTGATGGACAAGCCGGACGTGGACGTGATCGAGGGCCTGTCGCCGGCGATCTCGATCGAGCAGAAGGCGACCAGCCACAACCCGCGCTCGACCGTCGGCACCGTCACCGAGATCCACGACTACCTGCGCCTGCTCTACGCCCGTGCCGGCACGCCCTTCTGCCCGGACCACCACCTGCCGCTGGAAGCCTCTAGCGTCAGCCAGATGGTGGACGCCGTGCTGGCCATGCCGGACGAAAGCCGCCTGATGCTGCTGGCGCCGGTCGTGCGCGACCGCAAGGGCGAGTTCACCGAGTTGTTCGAGGACCTGCAGGCGCAGGGCTATGTGCGCTTCCGGGTCGATGGCGCGACGGTCGAGGCGCCGGATTTCCCGGCGCTGAAGAAGTCCGAGAAGCACGATATCGACGTGGTGATCGACCGCATCAAGCTGCGAGCCGACACGGCCGAGACCTTGCGCCAGCGGCTGGCCGAAAGCTTCGAGGCGGCGCTGCGCCAGGCCGACGGCCGCGCGCTGGTGCTGAACATGGATTCCGGCACCGAGACCATCTTCTCCAGCAAGTTCGCCTGCCCGATCTGCAGCTACTCGCTGCCGGAGCTGGAGCCGCGCCTGTTCTCGTTCAACTCACCGGTGGGCGCCTGCCCGACCTGCGAAGGCCTCGGCCAGACCACCGTGTTCGATCCCGATCGGGTCGTGGCCTTCCCGACGCTGAGCCTGGCCAGCGGTGCCGTCAAGGGCTGGGACCGGCGCAACGCCTACACCTTCTCGATGCTGGAAGCGGTGGCCGCGCACTACCAGTTCGACATCGACCAGCCCTTCGAGGAACTGCCGGAGGCCGCCCGCCAGGTGCTGCTGCGCGGTTCGGGCAGCGACGAGATCACCTTCACTTATCAAGGCGAGACCTCGACCGGCAAGAAGCGTTCGATCAAGCGCGCCCATCCGTTCGAGGGCATCCTGCCGAACCTGGAGCGACGCTACAAGGAAACCGACTCGACGGCGGTGCGCGAGGACCTGGCCCGCTACATGGCGGCCAAGCCCTGCCCCAGTTGCGAGGGCGCGCGGCTACGGCGCGAAGCGCGCAACGTCGTGCTGCAACCGGCCGATGCGCCCGAAGGCTTCAAAGGCCGGCCGATCTATGAAGTGGAGCACTCGACGCTGCGCGAGTGCCTGGCCTATTTCGAGCAACTGCACCTGAAGGGTGCCAAGGCCGAGATCGGCGACAAGGTCGTGCGCGAGATAACCTCGCGGCTGCGCTTCCTGAACGATGTGGGCCTGAACTACCTGAGCCTGGACCGCAGCGCGGACACGCTGTCCGGCGGCGAGGCGCAGCGCATCCGCCTGGCCTCGCAGATCGGCTCGGGCCTGACCGGCGTGATGTATGTGCTGGACGAGCCTTCGATCGGCCTGCACCAGCGCGACAACGACCGCCTGATCGCCACCTTGAGGCGGCTGCGCGACCTGGGCAATTCGGTCCTGGTCGTCGAGCACGACGAGGACGCGATCCGCGCCGCCGACCATGTGCTGGACCTCGGGCCCGGCGCCGGCGTCCACGGCGGACGCGTGATCGCCCAGGGCACGCCGGCCGAGGTGGCCGCGAACCCCGAGTCGCTGACCGGCCGCTACCTGAGCGGCGCCGCGCGCATCGAAGTGCCGCAGCAGCGGCACCAGGCGCCCGACGGCGCGCACCTGAAGATCGTCAATGCCCGCGGCAACAACCTGAAGGGTGTGACCGTCGAGATCCCGGTCGGCGTGCTGACCTGCGTGACCGGCGTGTCGGGCTCCGGCAAGAGCACCTTGGTCAACGACACGCTGTACGCGGCGGTGGCGAAGAAGCTGTACCAGAGCCACGCCGACCCGGCGCCGCACGACGAGATCGAGGGCCTGGACGCCTTCGACAAGGTCATCAACGTCGACCAGTCGCCGATCGGCCGCACGCCGCGCTCCAACCCGGCCACCTACACGGGCCTGTTCACGCCGATCCGCGAGCTGTTCGCCGAGATGCCGACTGCGCGCGAACGCGGCTACGGCCCCGGCCGCTTCTCGTTCAACGTGGCCGGCGGCCGCTGCGAGGCCTGCCAGGGCGATGGCGTGCTGAAGGTGGAGATGCACTTCCTGCCCGACGTCTACGTGCCCTGCGACGTCTGCCACGGCAAGCGCTACAACCGCGAGACGCTGGAGGTCCTCTACAAGGGCCGCAACATCACCCAGGTGCTGGGCATGACGATCGAGGAGGCCGCGGCGTTCTTCAGCGCGGTGCCGACGTTGTCGCGCAAGCTGCAGACGCTGCTGGACGTGGGCCTGGGCTATGTGAAGCTGGGCCAGAGCGCGACGACACTGTCCGGCGGCGAGGCGCAACGGGTCAAGCTGGCGCTGGAGCTGTCCAAGCGCGACACGGGCCGCACGCTCTACATCCTCGACGAGCCGACGACCGGCCTGCACTTCGCCGACATCGCGCTGCTGCTGAAGGTGCTGCACCAGTTGCGCGACGCGGGCAACACGATCGTCGTGATCGAGCACAACCTCGACGTCATCAAGACAGCCGACTGGCTGATCGACATGGGCCCGGAGGGCGGTTCAGGCGGGGGCCAGCTCTTGCTGGCAGGCACGCCGGAGCAACTCGCGGCCTTCGAGGGCAGCCACACGGGCCGCTACCTGAAGGACCTGCTGCCGGCTGTTTAGTTCGTGACGCGGCGGCGGCGCGACGTCACGAAGGCCAGTGCGGCCACGCCGCCCAGCATCATCAACCAGGTGCCAGGCTCGGGCACGGTCGGGGTGACCGGCGTCGTCGGGTTGCCGGGCAGGCTCGGACCGGTGGGCTGGGTGATCGTCGTCGGCGAGCCCGGCGGCAGGATGGGCACGGCGGGCGTGCTCACCACCGGACCCGCACCCGTGGGCGAGGCACCGGGCAGCAGCGAGCCGGGCGTCGAGGGCAGGCCGCTGTCCAGGCTCGGCGGCGCCTGCATCGCTGCGAAGCTGGTCGGCGATTCGCCGCCCGGGCCGGCCCCGGTCGGATCCATCTCGAGTTCGGTTTCGGGCGGAGCCGTCTCGTTCGTCGACGAGGCGGGCGGGGTTGCGGCGGCCATCATGGCCGGCGGCGCGGCGATGCGGCGGATGCGGCTGACGTTGCGGCACACGGTGGGCACCAGGATGCACTGGCCGTCCTCGCAGTAGACGAGGCCGCGCTCTTCCATCGAATCGGTCCACTTCGTACGGGTGACGGTCTTGCAGATGCTGCCGTTGCCGAAGTACATGTCGCGGATGTCACCGCCGTACTGGCCCTTGCCGTTGATGCCGTCGCGCTTGATGCTGACGATCTCGTCGTAGTCGCGCTTGGCCATGCGAGCCTTCAGCTTGGCACGCGTCTCGGCCGGGATGTCCTGGTAGCGATCGACGGCGGCGACCACGTCGCCCATGAAAGGATTGACCCCTGGATGATCCCAACTGCACGCGGGCAGCGTCGCCCCGGAGGCGGCGAGTGCGAGTGCTGCGAGAAGTGCCATGAGCGTTTCCTGTGCTTCGGCAGATGCCGATCACGTGGATCTCGGCCCTGCGGGGGTTGATATCGTTACCGATCGCAAGCAGCGGTACGGTAACGAAGCGTTGGAAAAAGTGTAGGTGCCCGATTCTCGTGCCCGGCAGAGCCGGCCCCCCTGTCTGCGGGAGACGCGCTGCGACAGATGTCACGGATACACAACCTGGGACTTGCCCGGCCCCGCACGCCCGGGGGTTTGGGCGGCCCGAATGCTAAGGCAAAGAAAAAGCCCGGACCATGTCCGGGCTCTTGGCTATCGGCGAATCACCGACAACAAACCGATCACTTCAGGTGGCTGTTGATCAGCTTGGTCATCTCGAACATGTCAGCCTTGGCCTTGCCGAAGATTTCCTTCAGCTTGGCGTCGGCATTGATGACGCGCTTCTGCAGCTCGTCCTGCAGCTTGTTCTTCTTGATGTACTCCCAGACCTTCTTGGTCACGTCGGTGCGCGGCAGCGGTGCTGCGCCGACGATCGCGGCCAGAGCGGCGCTGGGGGTCATGGCCTTCATGAAGGCGGCGTTCGGCGTGCGCTTCTTGGCGGGGGCCGCAGCCTTCTTCGCCGGAGCAGCCTTCTTGGCCGGGGCCGCCTTCTTGGCCGGAGCAGCAGCCTTCTTCGCGGGAGCGGCTGCCTTCTTCGCAGGGGCTGCGGCCTTCTTTGCAGGAGCCGCAGCCTTCTTGGCCGGCGCCGCTTTCTTCGCGGGCGCGGCGGCCTTCTTCGCAGTTGCCATTTCGATTCTCTCCATCAAAGTGTTGTTGATGTGCCGGGCCCGGGTGAAGGCCGCATAAGCCTTCTTTTCTCTCTAGCACCCTGCGGCGGCAATGGTACTGCGCGCCCTGAGCGCTGAGAAGCGTTTCATAGAGGAGAAGCCGCGCGAATGGGCCTTCAATCGTCGTGTTTACCCTGGGTTGTCGCGCCTCTGCATCAGCGCGGGCCTCAATAGACGTCGCGACGCAGCCGTCCATCGGCAATCAGCGCATCGACGCGCGCGTCGCCGAGCCGCTCACGCAGCACCGAATCGACGCCCGCGGCCATGCCCTGGAGGCTGCCGCAGACGTAGATCGCGGCGCCTCGGTCGAGCCACTCGATCAAGACCTCGATCGACGCAGCGAGCGCGTGCTGCACATAACGCCGAGTCACGACGTCACGCGAGTAGACGCGGTCCACGCGCTCGAGCAGGCCGCTGTGCTGCCAGGCGGTGATCTCGCCGTCGTAGTGCGCGTCGTGCGCAGCGCGGCGCTCGCCGTACAGCAGCCAGGCGCGTGCGCCGGTCCGCAGCGCGTGCGCCTTCAGATGCGCGCGCAGGCCGGCCAGGCCGCTGCCATTGCCGATCAGGACCAGCGGCCGCCCAGCATTGGCACCGATGCGGAAGCCGCGGTGCTCGCGCAAGCGCAGCGGCACGCTGTCGCCGACGGCCAGCCCTTCCGTCAGCAGGCCCGAGGCCAGGCCGAGGCTGCCGTCGTCGCGGTGCGACTGACGCACCATCAAGTGCACGCGGCCGTCACTCGGCAGCGAAGCGATCGTGTATTCGCGCGGCGCCTCGCCGGCATGGACCTCGCCCAGCCCCAGCTGCACGAGATCTCCGGCTTCCCAGTCGGGCAACGCGGTCCCGTCGGCCGGTACGAGTTCGAGATGGAAGACCGCGCCGCCCTCGCTGCCGGGATTGAGCAGGCGGCGCTCCAGCAGGCGCCACGGAGAGAAGGCCGCCGCCTCGAACGCAGAGGCGTCCACGGTGCCGGCCAGATGGCTCAGCGACTGCCGCCAGCGTTCGAGGGCGCGCGCATCGTCGCGGTCCACCTCGATCCGATCGAACATCGGCTGCGCGCCGCGTGCGTGCAGCCAGGCGTCGAGCTGCCGACCGAAGCCGCAGAACTGCGCGTAGGTGGCGTCGCCGAGCGCCAGCAGGCCGAACTGCAGTCCGGACAGATCGAGGTCCTCCCGCGTCATCAGGTCGCGCGCGAAGACGGCGCCGCTGTCCGGCGCATCGCCCTCGCCATAGGTGCTGGCGAGGAACAGCGCGTGGCCGGCCGCCTGCAGGTCGACCTCGCGTACCTCGCTGAGCGCCATCAGGCGCACGGGCAGGCCGGCCAGGTGGAGGGCGCGCGCCGTCGAACGGGCGATCTCCTCGGCGCTGCCGGTCTGGCTCGCATGCAGCACGAGCACGGCCGGCGCGTCATCGGCGGCCGGCAGCAATGCGGCGAGCTCCGCTTGCAGGCGCCGACGGCGTCCGCGTTCGCGCAGGCCGACGGCGACGCACAGCGCCGCGTACGCCAGCACGATCAGCAGCGCCCACGCCTCGCGGCTCACGACAGCAGCGCCTCCATCGCCGGGCTGAATCGCTCGGCGAATCCGCCGCCCTCCGTGCGCTGCACGAAGTGGGCGGCCAGGCCGCGTGCGCGGGCCAGTGCAAGACCCTCGTCGAGCCCCAGCACCATCAGTGCGGTGGACCAGCCATCGGCCCACATCGCGCTCTCGTGCACGACGCTGACCGAGGCCAGGCCGTGGGCGATGGGCGCGCCGCTGCGCGGATCGATGCTGTGCGACAGGCGCCGGCCGCCATCGTCGATGCGGTAGCGCCGGTAGTCGCCCGAGGTGGCGATGGACAGGCCATGCAGCGCGATGCGTAGCGGCGCCAGGCCGGCGTCGGTGGCGGGTGCCTCGATGTCGACCCACCAGGGCTGGCCATCGGGCTTCAGGCCGGTGCCGCGCAGTTCGCCACCGACCTCGGCCAGGTGATCGGTAATGCCCAGGTCTTCCAGCACCTGGGTGACGCGATCGACCGCATGGCCCTTGGCGATGGCGGAGAGATCGAGCCGCAGGCCACCGGGCTGCAGCAGGCCGCGGCCGTCAAGTTCGAGCGCACGCCAGTCGCGGCGCACCGTGCCTTCATCGATCGCGCCGGGCGGCCCGAAGCCCCAGCGGCGCACGACCTCGCCCATGCAGGGATCGAAGGCGCCGCCGCAGGCCTCGGCGATCTGCAGCGCGGCCTGCATCACGGTCGCGAAGCCGGCCGGCAACGCATGGCGCGTGCCGGCCGCGGCGCGATTGAAGATCGAGAGCCGCGAATCCGGCTCCCAGTGGCTCATCTCGTCGATGACGGCGTCCAGCGCGCGCGTGATGGCCGCCTCGATCGCGCCCAGGCGCAGGCCGGCCGGCGCGGCGAAGCGCACCGACCAGGTCGTGCCCATCGTGTCGCCCTGCAGCGCATGGACGGACTGGTCCCAGGGCGGCGGGGTGCCGCGAATCTCCAGCGGCACCAGCACCCGCGCGACGGCCGAGGACATCAGCGCGGCAGCACCTCGAAGGTGGCGCTGACGGACGCGCGCTGCATCGGCTTCTCACGCGTGCCGCCCATGCCGCGCTCGCCCGCGTTGGCGCCGATCCAGTAGGCGCCCGGCTCGGTCCAGTCGGCGGTGAACTCGCCGCGGGCATCGGTCTTCAGCGTGATCTCGCCCATCTTGTAGCGGTAGCGGTTGCCGCCGCGGCGCACGGTGACGGCCGTGTCGGCCAGCGGCTTGCCATCGAGCAGCAGGCGGAAGCGGCTGTGGTCGCCGTTGGACAGGTCGGTGACGGCATCCAGCGGCAGCAGTTCCAGGCCCTCGCCTTCCGGCGCGAAATCGATCTTGCCGGGTGCCTCACGGCTGACGAAGGTCTGCTGGCGGCTGCTCGTCACGACGAAGCTGGTGAGCTCGGCGCCGGCCGGGATCTCCTTGTCCAGCGTCTCGGGCGTGGCGCGGAAGCGCTTGGTCTCGCCGCCAAGCTTGTAGCTGCCCATCACGGCGCTGCTGACGTTGCTGATGCGGTAGCTGCCTTCCTGCGGCAGGTTGAGGTCGAAGCTTTCGCGGTTGCGCGCCGAGGAGCGGTTCTGCGGCTCCAGCTTCAGGCCGCCGGGGCCGGTGACGCGCAGCGTCTCGAGCTTGAGCGCGCGCTCGAAGATGAACAGGTCTTCGGAAACGGCGGCATCCACCGTCACGACGACTTCCTTGTTGCCGGTGGCGACGGTGGCGTTGGGCAGCAGCCAGGGCATGTGGGCCTGGGCCGTGAGGGGCACGACGGCCGACAGGACGCCGGATGCGACGGAAAGGGCGGTCAGGATCTTGCGCATGTTCTTTGTCTCCTTCGTCATCAGGGCTTGACGCTGAGCACCAGCGCACCGATCTCGTCGTCGCCCTGAACCTTGGTCTCGCCGGCCGCCTTGACGGGCCAGTTCAGCGGAATGCGGCGCACCTCGCGGCCACCGGCCTCGCGGCCGACCTCGACGACGACCTCGTACTGGCCGGCCGGCAGATTGGCCAGCGCCGGATGCCCGCCCAGGCTGATCGCGTGCTCGCCCGGCGCACGCGTGGCGCCACTGACGCCATCGGCCGGCAGCGACAGCGCACGGCCGCCGGCACGCCACCAGCTGCGCATGTCGCGCAGCCATTTGGCACCGCCGTTGTTGGGCTTCTTGGTGTCGTACCAGAGCGCCAGCTGGGCCGCGGCCTGGCTGGTATCGCCGGCCTTCTCGAGCCAGATGGCGACGTAGGGCTTGTGGTACTCAGCCACGTTGATGCGCGGCAGTTCGATCTTCAGCTGCACGTCGGCGGCCTGGGCCGCGGTGGCGCCCAGGGCGGCGAGACCGGTCAGGGTGAGGTGTTGGAGTTTGGTGTTCATGTCAGTGGATCAGGATCAGAGCCAGCAGGGCTGGCAGGACGAAACCGAGGCCCACCAGGGGCCAGGTCATGGCGCGCTGGGCCGCGTGGAACTTGAGGATCAGCAGGCCGGTGATCGAAAACAGCAGGCAGGCGACGGCGAACACGTCCAGGAACAGACTCCAGGCCAGGCCCGCGTTGCGTCCCTTGTGCAGATCGTTGAAATAGGCCACCCAGCCGCGGTCGGTGTCCTCGAACTCGGCGGCGCCGCTCTCGCGATCGACGCGCACCCAGGAATCGCCGCCCGGGCGCGGCATCGGCAGGTAGATCTCATCGGCAGACCATTCGGCCGAGTCGGCCCGGATGCTGGTGCCGAAGGCCTGGGCGAGCGCCGCCCGCGTTTCCGGCGGCACCGGCGCGTGGTGATCTTTCTCGTCGGCCGCCGGTTTGAGAACGGCGAGCTGCGCAGGGGAAAGTTGAGCCTTCTTCGACACGATCTTCGGGTTCACCTCGATCCAGCTCGCGTGGTTCAGGGTGATGCCGGTCAGCGCGAACAGCAGCATGCCGATCAGGCAGATCGCCGACGAGATCCAGTGCCAGGTGTGAAGCGTCTTGAGCCAGCCGGCCTTGGAGGCTTGGCTCATGTGTCGGCCCACATGCGCAAGAGGTTGTGATAGTGGCCGGTCAGCGCCGTGACCTCGGCCGTGTCGCCATGCGCGGCGCGCAGGCGCTGGATGGTCTGGTCGAGTTCGAACAGCATTCCGCGCTGCGCGTCGGAGCGCACCATGCTCTGCGTCCAGAAGAAGCTCGCCAGCCGCGCGCCGCGAGTGACCGGGGTCACGCGATGCAGGCTGCTGGCGGCGTAGACGACCATGTCGCCGGCCGGCAGCTTCACCTCATGCTCGCCGTAGGTGTCGGCGACGATCAGCTCGCCGCCGTCGTACTCGTCGGGCTCGCTGATGAATAGCGTGGAGGACACATCGCTGCGCAGCGGCAGCTCGGAGCCGAGCTGCCGCATCACCGCGCCGTCAATGTGCATGCCGTATTCACCGCCGCCTTCGTAGCGGTTGAACAGCGGCGGCAGCACGCGCAGGGGCAATGCGGCGGCGAAGAACTGCGGGTGGCGCAGCACGGCATCGCGCACGCGCGCGCCGAGCTCGATCGCCACCGGATCGTCGGCGCGCAGCTGGCGGTTGCGCTTGACCTGGGCGCCCTGCGGGCCCACGGTGGCGCGACCGTCGCTCCAGTCGGCCGCCTCCAGCCGGCTGCGCAGTTCACGCAGCGTCCCGGGGGCGAGCACGGCTGGAATGTGCAGCAGCATCGATCAGTAGTCCATCGAGGCGGTCAGCTGGGCAGCGCGCGGCGAGCCCGGCGTGTAGCGGTAGCCGCTCTTGTTGATCGCCGCGATGTAGTCCTTGTCGAACAGGTTCGTGACGTTCAGCTGCATCGTGATGTTGCGGTTGATCTTGTAGCTGGCCATGGCGTTGTAGATCGTGTAGCCGTCGACCAGTGCCGGGGTGCCGATCGCGCTGTCGGTGCCGCGATGCAGCGCGCCATTGTGCAGTGCGCCCAGGCCCAAGGTCACGCCGCTGCCGACGTCATAGGTCGTCCAGGCGGTGAACGCGTTCTTCGGCGTGTAGGCCAGCACGGCGCTGCCGTCCTTGGTCACGGCCGGGCCGGAGACGATCTTCGTGTCCATCGTCGTCAGGCCGAGGCTGACGCCCCAGGCCTTCGTGATCTGGCCGACAAGGCCGATCTCGACGCCCTGCACGCGCTGCTTGCCGGTCTGGTAGTACAGCAGGCTGGTCGGATCCTGCACGACCTGGTTGAGGACGTCCGTGCGGTACAGCGCGCCGGTGACGGTCAGCGTCTTGTCCAGCAGGTCCCACTTGGTGCCGATTTCGTAGGTCTTCGTCTTCTGCGGTGCGAAGTCGGTCCGGTTGGCACTGTTGCCGCTGCCGCCCGCGGCGAGCGCGAAGCTGGAGCCGCCCGGGGGCTGCGCGCCGGTGGCGTAGTCGACGTAGATGCTGCCGTTTTCCACGGGCTTGTAGACCAGGCCGATCTTGCCGGTGTAGAGCCAGTCGCTCAGCGTCAGCGACGTGGGCGTGTACGTGCCGGCGATGGCGGTAGCGGTGGTCGCGGTGACCAGCGTGGTGGCGTAGTAGTCGGTGCTGTAGTGGTCAGCGCGCAGGCCGGCCGACAGCAGCCACTGCGGCGTGATCTCGATGGTGTCGAACAGGTAGGCGCCGACGGTCGTCGTCGAGCCCTGGGTCACCGAGCCGTTGCGCAGGCGCGTGTAGCCGGTGGCATTGGGGTCCGGGTTGTACAGATTGGCTGCGGTCCAGCTGCCCGTGTTGGTGATGCCCGGGACGTTGTAGACGGTGGCGGCCGAGCCGTAGTAGCCCCAGGTCTGCTGCTTCTCGTCGCTGATTTCGGCGCCGATGCTGAGGCTGTGCTTGATGCCGCCGGTCTTCACTTCGCCGCTGAAGTTCAGCTGGTCGGCGATGATCGTGTTGATCTGATCCTTGTTCGTCGGGCTGGAGCGCGCGATGGTCCAGGTGGAGAAGTCGGTCTGGCTCGGCGTCTTCAGGTTGGCCGTGGCCGCGGTCCAGGATGTCAGCATGTACTGCTCGGCCGTGCGACCGTAGCGGGCCGTGTTCGTGAGCTTGAAGCCGTTCTTCAGGTCGTGCTCGATGCGGGCCGTCAGCATGTCGGACTTGACGTTGTCGAAGTCGCTGCTGGTGCCGTAGAAGTTGCTTGGATCGACGCGCGGTGCCGAGCTGATGTACGGGCGCGTGGTGTCCGGCGTGGTGAAGCCGGGCAGGCCGATCGTCGGCACGCCGCCGTCGGGGATGTTGTCCTGCTTGATGTGCACCGCATCGAGGTAGATGCGTGTGTCGGTGCCCAGGCCGATGGCCAGCGAAGGTGCGATGCCCCAGCGCTTGTTCTTGATCTCGTCGCGGCCAGCAACGCCGTTGTCCTGCACCACGGCGTTCAGGCGCAATGCAATGCCCGACTCCACGTCCAGCACGCGATTGACGTCCACGGTGCCGCGCTTGAAGGAAGCGCTGCCGAAGCCGAGGTTGCCGCTCAGTGCGTTCTCCAGCGTCGGCTTCTTGGTGATCAGGTTGATGTAGCCGGTCGGCGATGAGCGGCCGACGTCCGTGCCGGCCGGGCCCTTGATGACTTCGACGGATCCGAGGTTGAAGGTATCGCGGCTGACCGAGGCGATGTCGCGAATGCCATCCACGAAGATGCTGCTGGATGCGTCGTAGCCGCGCATGTAGATCGCGTCGCCGGTGTTAGTGCTGCCGTTCTCGCCGAGGAAGAAGGTGCTGACGCCCGGCGTGTTGCGCAGTGCTTCGGTCAGGTTGGTGGCGTTCTGCTCGCGCAGCACCTGCTCGGGAATGACCTGAATCGTCTGCGGCGTGTTGAGCAGCGGAGCCGTGTACTTGGTGTTGGACGACACGTCGCTCTTGTAGGGCACGTCGGCGTCGGCCGTGGCCTTGATGGTCGGCAGCGCGTCGGTGGGCTTGGCCGTGTCGGCCGCATGGGCCAGCAGTGGCGCGCCCAGGGATGCGGCCAGAGCGGCCAAAGCGGGGGCAGCAGCCGCATGCTTGCGGCTCTTGATGAAGGACATGGAAGTCTCCGAGGAGGGATTGATTCGGGAGAGGTCCGTCAGATCGGACCAAGCACGGCGGGGAGTCGTTGCACTTCTAGATGATAAGTATTCGCATTTACGAATGTCAACAAATTCGGTATCGCGTGTTGCTGTTTGGCGATGGTCGCTGCGCGCTGGACGCGTAGCGACGGGCCGGAGTCGCTAGTGGTGGCGCCCGCGGCCGCCACCACCGCCGCCGACTTCGTATTCCAGGCCGGCGTCGGCTTCCCATTCGACGGGCTGGCCGTTTTCGAGATACGGCTCGAAACGGGCGCCACGGATGTCGATCAGCGCCTGCTGGTCCAGCCGATCGAAGCCGGACGAGGTCTTGACTCGCGCCGTCTTCAGCGCGCCCTCGACACCCACGAGGATGCGCAGCACGACCAGGCCCGACTCGCCCAGGCGCCGCGACATCTGCGGCACATGCGGCCGCGGTTCGACCAGATAGCGCACAGCACTGGCCGGGATCTGCTTCGGTCCGGCCGAGGGTGCTGCGGCGACGACGGGAGGCGTCGGGGCCGGCGTCGCCGTCGGCTTGACGGGCGCAGGTGGCGGCGGCGGTTCGTTCAGCGCCACAGCCACGATCGGGGCCACCGCGATCGGCGGAGGCTGCACCAACGGCACCGGCACCACCAGGGGCAGCTTCACTTCGCGCACCGGTTCGGGCGGCAGCACCTTGGGTGTCGGCGGTTCGATCAGCCGCACCTGGACGGGCTCGGGCTTCAGATGCAGGCCGTTGCGGACCAGGCCGTGCGCCAGCATCCAGCCGATGCCGAGGTGCAGGCCGCCCACCACCAGCCACATGCCACGCCGGCGCGGCGCGCCAGACCAGCGCCGTTCCAGCGTCGACGCGGTCGGCAGCATGGGCAGGACTTGCTGTTTGACGCCAGCGACGTCGGAGCCGCGCTCAGTCCGGCCTTCCGGCGTGGACAGGTCGGGCATCTGCGTGTCGGTAAGTGCAATCGTGTTCACGGGCGTACAGCATGGCGACAAGAAGTTGCAGAAATGCTAACACCAAATACGAATTATTCTCATTTTCATGTTGTGACACAGCCGCATCTCGCACTTGTCCGCATCCGTCGCGCACGCTCGCGCCTATATGCTCGACCCATGATGAAGACCCTGATCCGTTGGTTGCTGCTGGCCGCCGCCTTGCTGCTGGTGGCCCACCTCTATCCCGGCGTCCAGGTCAGGAGCTTCGTCTCCGCGCTGATCGCGGCGCTGGTGCTGGGCCTGCTGAACACGCTGCTGCGGCCGCTGCTGGTCTTGCTGACGCTGCCGGTCACGGTGCTGACGCTGGGCCTCTTCCTGTTCATCATCAACGCGCTGATGTTCTGGGCCGCCGCCTTCGTGCTGGACGGCTTCGGCGTCAACGGCTTCACCGCGGCGCTGATCGGCTCGCTGATCTACAGCCTGTGCGGCATGGTGATCGACGTCGTGATGGAGCGCGTCTTCCCGTCGGAAGACTAGGAGCGAACTCGCTTCAGGGCAGCTCTTCGCCAGGCGGCGCGCCGCGCGGGTAGAGCTCGGCCAAGAGCTGGCGGCGTTGATAGAGCAAGGTGCGCAGGCGCGCATCGATCACCGCGGCCTCGATCTGGTCCGCGTCGCGGCCCTTCGACTGGCGCAGGCCGGAACGCAGACGGTCGATCGCGCCGTTCAGGTCGCCGACGGCGGCTCGCGCCTCGCCTTGCGCGCGCACGGCGCGCAGGGGCTGGCCCAACTTGGTCCACAGCTGCGCCAGTTCCTGCCAGGCCAGTGCGTCGCGCGGCACGAGGCTGACGCGGGTCTGCAGGGTCTCGGCCGCATCGCGGGCGGACGCGGGGTTCTGGTCCACCATCGCGAGCCGGGCCCGCATCATCATCATCGGACGCGAGCGCTCGCCTGACAGCTTCTGCAGCGCGGCGAAGCCGTCGGCCGCGTGCTCGCGCGCCTGGTCCAGTTCGGCACGCAGGTAGACCAGCATGCGGTCCGCGCGTGGATCGTCACCAATGTTCTTGAGCATCGACTCGGCGTCACGCAGGCTGTTTTCGGCGCGGTTGAAGCTGCGCATCTTGATCGAGGCCAGCGTGCTCGCGTAACGGGCAGCCAATTGGTCAAAGACCTTGTTGGGGCCGCTCTGCGTGTCGCGGGCGCCGGCGTCCAGGTTCTGCAGCACCGCCCAGGCTTCAGCGCGGGGATCCATCAGCACGCGCGCACGCGCAGCCATCAGTGCATGTTCAGCGGTACCGCGCGGACGGGTCGGATCGCCCGGCCCGATGCGGGAGCGCGCGTCGCCGATGCGTTCGCTGGTCAAGGGGTGCGAACGCAGGTAGGGGTAGCTGCCGGAATCCTGCAGCTGATAGGCCTGCTCCATCCGTTCGAACATGCTGTACATGCCGCCCGGCGCATAGCCGCCCGCCACCATCACGTTGTAGCCGACCCGGTCTGCCTCGCGCTCCATGTCGCGCGAGAAGGCGAGCGAGGCCGCCTGCGCCGCCGCCTGGCTGCCGACGATGGCGGCGTTGGCCATGTCCGGGCTGCCATGGCCGCGCGAAGCGGCGATCAGGCCCAGCAGCAGGCCCGCCGTCGCCAGCAGGCTGTTGCGCGAGTCGCCAGCGATCCGGCGCGCGATGTGGCGCTGCGTGACGTGCGACATCTCGTGGCCCAGCACCGAGGCAAGCTCGTCGCGCGAACCGGTCATCGCGATGAGCCCCAGGTGCACGCCGACAAAGCCGCCCGGCAGCGCGAACGCATTGATCGTCTTGTCGCGCACGAGGAAGGGCTGCCAGGCAAAGCGCTCGGCGGTCTCGTCACTGATATTGCCCAGCTTGCGGGCGGCCTCGACCAGCGGCTGCCAGGTCCCCTCCAGGTACTCCTGCAGCAGCGGGTCATCGACGTAGTCGGGGTCGAGCCAGATCTCGCGCATCACCTCGTCGCCGATGCTGCGCTCACGGCCGATGTCCAGATCCTGCGATACCGAATCGCCAAGCGCCGGCAGGTTGACCTGAGCCCGGCTGAACGGCGCGCCGGTCATCAGTAGCGCGGCCGACAGCATCGCGGCAAGGACCCGTTTCGGGCGCTGGGGAAATAACTTCGACAACAATCCACGTCTCCGGCAGGCGGGTGCTCGCTAACTATGATGCGAGCTCCCAGGTTTCCCGAATGTTGCCACCCAGTATGAACTCTGCACTGACACATTTCGACACCCAGGGCCAAGCCCATATGGTCGACGTCTCGGGCAAGGAAGTGACGCATCGCATCGCCCGCGCCAGCGGCTGCATCGCGATGCTACCCGCGACGCTCGCGCTGATCATGAGCGGTAACGCGAAGAAGGGCGACGTGCTGGGCATCGCGCGCATCGCGGCGATCCAGGCTGCCAAGCGGACCGCCGACCTGATCCCGCTGTGCCACCCACTGCCGATCACGCGGGTGGCCGTCGAATTCGAACTTGACGATGGTGACGCGCCGTCCGTCCTCTGCACCGCGCAGGTCGAAACGCTCGGCCGCACCGGCGTGGAGATGGAGGCGCTGACCGCCGTGCAGGTCGGCCTGCTGACGATCTACGACATGTGCAAGGCCGTGGATCGCGGCATGGTGATGGGCGGGATCCGCGTGCTGGAGAAGCACGGCGGAAAGAGCGGCGATTGGGTGGCGCCGCCGTCGGCCTAACGCCTGATCTCAGCGCATCTCGCGCCAGTCGTACTCCCGCTTCGGCGGTGCGCACTGGAAGGGCTGCTCCTCCGGTTTCGTCACCACCTTGCAGATGGCCAGCCACTCGTCGCCGGTGGGACTGCGGAACTCCTTCAGCCGCTGGACGATGTAACGCGCACGATCGTCATCGCCGGTGGCGTGCAGCGACTGAGCCCAGGACATCATCAGGCGCGCATCGATCAGGTTGTGGCCGGTCTTGCGCGCGGCCTGGAGTGCGTACTCGCCCGGCTCCAGCGACGTGGCGGCGGCGTAGTCGGCATGGTGTGCGAAGAAGGTCGAACGTTGGCCCTCCTCGATCCGATCGGCCAGAGGCTCGGCATGCTGCGGCGGAACGTAGATGACCACAACGCGACGGTAGTCCCAGACCGCATACAGGCTGCCGACGATGACGGCCACACCCGCCAGCAATAGCGGTATCTGCAAGCTCGGCCCCCGCTTCGCGCTCGGTTCCAGCGGCCCGAGCGCCAGCCCGAAAGCGAACGCCGCCGGCAGCAGGAAGTAGGCGTACCAGAGCGGGTACTCCAGCAGGCTGTGCAGGCCGATCATCAGCACGATCATGAACGCGCAACGCCGCACGACCGCATCGCTGTTGTCGCGCGCCAGCATGCTGTCGCGCAACGCCCGCCACAGCGACCAGCAGAGCAGCCCGACGATCAGCAGACAGGCTGGGATGCCCAGTTCCACCGCAAGCTGCATCACGATGTTGTGCGAGTGATCGAAGAACGCAATCGGCCGGTTCGGGAACGGCGTCATCGTCCAGGCCAGGTTGAACTCGCCCCAGCCGACACCGGTCCACGGATTGCGCTTCACCAGCTCCCAGGCATTGGCGAGGATCTTCATCCGCTCCGGCGAGCCGGCACCTTCGGACGTGATGCGCGATTCAGCACCGAAGGCATGGCCACCACCGGAGTTCGCCCACAAGTACATCGCGTACCAGCTGACGGCCATCATCAGCGGCGTGGCGATCAGCGCCCAGCGCGATTCACGCTTGAGTTTGCGATCGAGCAGGCCCCAGATGGCGAGCAGGAACACACCGACCATGCCGGTGCGGGAGGCACTGAGAACAACGGCGAAGACGAGGCCGAAGAGCAGCAGCGGCAGCGCGATGCGCGCTCCTTTCGCTTCGAAGCGTTCGTCCTGATCGGTGAGATACACGGCGGCAACGCTGGACCACATCAGCAGGCTAGCCAGGTGGTTTGGCTGCCGCATATTGCCGAGTGCGCGGCCGGGGATGCCGGAGCGGGCGATGATCTTGCCGTCGGCAAGATCGGGGAAGAAGACTTGGATGATGCTAACCAGAAGACTCAGCAGACCGGCGGCGAGGAGGGCCCAGCAGAATGCACCGAACCATTGGCGGCGGGAGGGCTGATCGAGTGCCTGAGCGCCGAGCATCAGCAGCAGAGCGATGAGAAGCACGCCTGTGGCTGACAGCGCAAGCGATGCTGGCAGTCCATTGAGCGCCGACGACAGCAATGGGCTCGCGGCCACAATCAACAACGCCCAGGTTGCCGGAGGGCTTCCGAATCGCGACTGCGAGGAGAACAACGAAAGCAGCACCCCTCCGGCACCGAGCACAGCAGCGAGTTGATTGAAGAGCGTTGAGGAGGGGGTGAGGTTGAACGCGACTAGAGGAGCGAGCGTGGTGAAGCACGCAATCGATAGCCATGCAAGAGAGAACGGCGGGCGATTCAAGGCAGCGGGAGACATGATGGGGCCGGATCATCACATGAAAGTGATACCGAACCCCTTATCTTCAAAACCAGCCATCGAGCCAGAAGCGAGGACGAAGCGGCGCATGATCCGCCATCCCAACCTGCTCGCCCGCAAATGCCGCGACTACCCGCCTTTCGCTCCACACCCAAGTCGTATTCATGGCGAACGCGACGTAGATTGCGAAAAGAACGCCCGTGAAGAAGGCGCGAGGCCACACGGCCTGCGAGACGAATTGCTTACTAGGCGACCCAGCGGACGCGATGCCTGCTGCAATCGCAATCCACATCTGCGAGATCGGCATCACGAAGTTTCCCGACGAAATACCGTCACATACGATCGCAACGCAAGCCATTACAGCCGCCAATTCGATGTGTTCCGCGCCAGCAATTTCCTTGTGCATGCGCCGGAGGCGGCGAACCAGTGCTGTCGCCAACGCCCCTAGCACAATCAACGCAAATGGCAGCCCGAACTCCGCCATAACTTGCAGACAGAAGTTGTGCGGGTGCGCACCGCTGCGGTTGAGATAGTGGGCGAAGTGCATTGGCCCAATTCCAAGAACCGGCGCCGATCGGACGTCCTCCACAGCAATCCGCCACAAGTAGAGCCGGGAATGGTCGCTGGTAAGGTCGGCCGATGCATGCAGAGTGTCAACCACATGATCGCCAGCAGATAGACTTGTCCCGAACAAAGCGAGATACACCATTGCTCCAACGGCCGCGCAACCAGTGATCTCAATTGCCAAGCGGCGACCCATCCGCCCGAAGGCAAGAGCCGCCACTGCAGATATCGACAGCGCAAGACCGGCGGACCGTCCGACCGAGAAGTAAAGCAGTGCAAACTGAATCGCCAGCGTGGCACGAACAAGCAACCGCCATCGCTGGCTCACCAGTGTTGATAAGGAAATGCCGGCAAGCAAGGGAATGAACACGACCTGCGCGTGATTCAGGAAGCGAGGGTTGTCGTAGCCGAAGAAGATACTGCCATTGTCCAGAGGCACATCGGACATCTTGGCTGCCAGCACAATCGTGAGTGCGACAGCGGCATAGGCTCCGGCCGCCCCTGACAAGCCCCTGGCAAGGATCCACCTATAGTCCACCAGCCGCCAAGCTGCACCGACGGCAAGTACGAGCATCAACAAGCCGAACAGAGTGAGTACTTCGCGGAGCGCCATTGCGGCAACCGGTGCACGCGCGCACAGCAGTAGTGCCCAGCAAAGGCTCGCGCAAACCAGCCTCCGAACCGCTTGCCCGCCGTCCACAAGAAATTTCGAGAACACTGGGACGGATAAAACGAACGTCCAGCATTCCATCACTCGCGCAAAGTCGTGCCAATTGCCTAGCCAATGCGCCGGCATCAGCGGGGTCAATCCAGTGACGACCACCAACGTGACCCAGAGCGCGACGTGTCTGTACTTGAATGCGGGCATCGAGTTGGCACATGCAAGCAGAAAGCAAAAGGGGCCCGCAGGGCCCCGTATTTGAACCTTACTGCTATCAGGTACCAGCAGCGGCGGTCGAGTTCTTGATGATCATTGACTTGAACGTGTCGTTCGTGACACTGGTCGTGATTGTCCACCCCAGCGCGTTAGCGCCAGGAGCAGCCGCCCACGTGATCGTCTTACCATCAATGTCCGTCTTGTCGATGTTTTGCAGCGTAGCGGTGATGCCACCGTCCTTCGTTACGATGGCTGACACTTCGTTCGTCGCAGCCGCAGTCGTGTCGGCCGGAATGCCATTCGTACCGCCGGTGCAACCCGTCGTATTGCCAGTTTCTTGAACGCACAGCGCAACGGCTGTTTTCACCGAATCAACAGCAGTCAAGGCATTACCCAGCTTGGCCTTGATGGTGTAGTTCTTGTACTGCGGAATCGCCACCGCCGCCAGAATGCCGATGATCGCCACGACGATCATCAGTTCGATCAGGGTGAAACCTTGTTGGACGCGCTTCATGCTCATGTTGGTTAACTCCAGGGTGTGAGGTGAGAAGAAAGAGGACAAGCAAACTGGTTGGGAACGCTCTCTCTGAATGCAGGGGGCGTGCCAGCCGAATGTGGCTGGCTATCCGTGACCCGGTTCACGGTCGTTACCGCTCGTTGCGGGAGAAGCGACCAATCGCGTCAGATGCTCGCCGCGCGAAGTGACATTTCTTGTCAGTGCCTACAAAGTTTGCGCGGCTGAAAGCAAAACCGCCTGCGTCAGCAGGCGGTCGGCAGATTCAAGCTGCAGAGGCGGCATCAGAGCCGGATCACCTGCCCCGCCTGCAAGGCGCTGATCCGGTGCCCGCTGGCCAGCGCAGCGATCTCGCTCATGACCGCATCAACCTCACCTGGCTTGATGTGCGTGATGTGGACATTGACACTGCCGCCCAGTTGGGCCAGCTCGCGGCCCAGTTCGGCGGGGCACAGGTGGCGGCTGATCTTGGCGAGTTGGTGTTCGTCGTCGCTGAAAGCCGTTTCGATCACCAGGTGCGAAACCTTGATCTGCGCCAGGCGACGCCAGAGCGCCGGGTTCGGGCCGGTGTCGCCGGTGAAGACCCAGCAGCCGGCGTTCTCGCCACCGTCGACGGCGAAGCCGACGGCCGGCACCGTGTGCTCGGCGCTGATCACTTCCGCTTCGCGGCCGCGGCCGAGCGACAGGCGTTGGCCCACCTCGAAGGGATGCAGTGTGATGACGGGATTCTCGGCGTTGGGCAGCCGGGTGAAGTCGGGCCAGATGATGCCGTTGAAGATGTGGCGACGCAGCGCGTCGAGCGTTTCAGGCAGTGCGTGGATCTGGATCGGCGGGCGTCCGGCCTGGGCGCGGATGCGCAGCACGGAATCGGCCAACAGCGGGATCGAGAGGATGTGATCCAGGTGCGAGTGGCTGACCAGGATGTGGTCGATGCGCGCCAGTGCGTCCAGCGGCAGGTCACCCACGCCGGTGCCGGCGTCGATGAGCACGTCATCATCGAGCAGGAAGGCTGTCGTCTTGTAGCCGGCGGCGATGGCGCCGGAACAACCCAGGACGCGAATGTTCATCAATGGAAACGTTGGAGAAAATCGGGCGCCAGGTGGCGCGGGCGAAGAAGCTCCAATGTACGCAGCTGAACGCAGGAAACAAGGCAGCATTGCCCTGTTTGTCGGTGGAACTTGGCAGTCTGCGCGTTTTCGACAGAACCGCGTGACGTGCTTCACACGGACTGTTGTCGCCCGGGGGCGACGGGGCCTGCTCAGCCCTGGATGAACTGCATCTGCGTGCCGGCCAATTCGATCAGGTCGCCGCTCTTCAGCGCGATCGATTCGCCGGTCAGCGGGATGCCGTTGACGCTGGGGCGCGCCGCACCTTCGACGTGTGCGAACACATAGCCGCTCGGGCGCTTGGTAATGGAAGCCACCTGCACGCCGGGCTTGCCGACGGTGGTAACAACCTTGGTCAGGCTGACCTCGCGGCCGGCGGCAGCACCGGTGAGCACCTTGATGGAAGCCGGTGTGGCGGCCGCAGCAGCGGGCGGCAGGTTGCCGAACGAGGACGGCAGGCCGAAGCCGCTAGGCGTACCGCCCGCAGAGGCGGCAGCCAAGCCGATGCCGGCGCCCGGCTTCAGGATCATCGTCTTCTCGTAGTCGCCGCTGTCCTCGACCAGATACTTGATCTTGTACTTGCCCACCTCGACGACATCGTTGTTGGCGAGCAGCTGTTTCTTGATCGCCTTGCCGTTGATGTAGGTGCCGTTGGTGGAGTTCAGGTCTTCGATGAAGACGTCCGCGCCAACCATCTGCAGCACCGCGTGCTCGCCGCTGACCGCCAGGTTGTCGATCACGATGTCGTTGTATGGACGGCGCCCGAGCGTGGTCTTGTCCTTGGTGATCTGTACCTCCTTGATCACCACTCCGTCGAGTGAAACCACCAGCTTGCCCATGCTCGAGACCTCAAGTCAGTTTGTCTGTCTTATAGCGCTTGCAGCTGGCGCCCTGCCCAACACCGCCATTGCTGCCTTGGCCAACATGCTACCGAATGATTTCATCCGCCGCGCTTGCCGAAAGGCCACCAGCTGCGGCTTTCGGCCTTCACGCGGCCTTCCGCGCGGGCCAGAACCAGGGCGATATTATCCCGGCCGCCCATCTCATTCGCGTTGTCTATCAGCGCCTGCGCTGCTTCCGGCAGCGAAGGGTTGTTCAGGAGCAACTGCCGCATCGCGTCGTCTTCCAGCATGTCGGACAACCCGTCCGAGCAGAACAGGAACACATCGCCTGGCTGGATCTCGTGCAGATGCAGCTCCAGCATCACCGCGTCTTCGACGCCGACGGCCCGCGTGACGAGGTTCTTGTTGCTGGAGTACACAGCCTCTTCCGGCGTCAGCAGGCCGGCATCCAGCTGTTCCTGCAGCAGCGAGTGGTCGCGGGTGATCTGGCTGAACTGGCTGCCGCGCAGCCGGTAGGCGCGCGAATCGCCCACGTGGCCCAGCAGCAGCCCTTCGTCGCGGAACACGCCCAGCACCAGCGTCGTGCCCATGCCGGCATAACGCGGATTGGTGTTCGCGGCGTTGAAGATCGCGCGGTTGGCGTTGTCCACGCAGATGTCCATCGCGCGGCGCACGTCGGCGGTGGCGACGCCGGTGCCGGATTCCTTCAGCCAGCGGCCCAGCTCGGCCTTGATGAAGCTGGTGAGCATCTGACTGGCGACTTCGCCGGCGTTGTAGCCGCCCATGCCGTCGGCCAGCACGGCCAGTCCGACCGATTCGTCCAGGGCGACGGAGTCTTCGTTGTTGTCGCGCGCGCGGCCGACGTCGGTCGCGGTGAAGAACTCCAGGGTCATGGCTGCGGGCTTGGTTTGTCGGTCTTGTCTGTGGCGGCAGGCGCCTCCGGCTCGTCCGGAGTGGCGGAATTCTGCCCTGCTTCGGGAGCATCCAGCCTGATCGTTTGCGCGAACGGATCGACGGTATCGGCAAGCACCGTGCCGGATTCGGCACCATCGCCAAGACTGAGATCCGGTGCGGACGCCTCGCCCAGGCCCTGGGCCAGCACGGCTTCCAGGTCCTGCGCCAGCTGCTCGCCGCTGGCATAGCGCAGCTCGGGCCGCTTCTCCAGTGCCAACGCCAGCACCAGCGCCAGCGATTCGGGCAGGCCGCGGCGATAGTGCCGCACATCCGGCGGCGGCTGGTTGGCGATCTGGTGCATCAGCTTAGCCATCGAGTCGGACTGGTGCGGCAGATGGCCCGTCAGCAATTGATAGAGCAGCACGCCCAGCGAATAGAGATCGCTGCGACCATCGACCTTCAATCCGGCCAGTTGCTCGGGCGACATGAAGGACGGCGTGCCCAGCACCAAGCCGGTACGGGTACGGCTGCCGTCCGCGATCCGCGCAATGCCGAAATCCATCACCTTCAGCGTGCCGCCTGCGCGGTCCAACATGACGTTGGCGGGCTTGATGTCGCGATGGACGACGCCCTGGCGGTGCGCGTAATCCAGTGCGCGGGCAAGCCGAATCGCGATGCCAAGCACCTCGACAGCCGGCAGCAAGGCGCCGGGACGCGTGAAGTGGCTCAGATCCTGGCCCTGCACGTATTCCATGACGATCCAGGCGTCCTCGCCGGATTCGCCGGCATCCAGCACCTGCAGGATGTCGGGATGCTGCAGGTGGCCGGCCGCCCGGGCCTCGCGCATGAAGCGCTGGCGGACGTCGGCCAGGTCGTCCACGGAGAACTCGCGCTGCAGCGCCAGCAGCTTCAGCGCAACCTGATGGCCCGTCTGCTCGTCGATGGCCAGGTAGACGGCGCCCATCGAACCGCGGCCCAGCTCGCGCTCCCTGCGGTAACGGGCCAGTGCAGAGATCGGCTGCGGCGGCTGTGGTTCCTCGTCCGGCCGGGCATTCTTGCCACCGATCAGCCGGCGCCAGAAGCCACCGCCGCCTTCGGCGCCACTCATGGCTCGACGTCCTGCGCCACCGGTTGGCCGGCCTGGCGCGATTTCATGAACTGCCCCACCGCCAGCACGATCAACGCGCCGATGGCACCGGCCACATAGCCTGTCGTCTGGGCAGCATCCTCCAGCGAAGGAGCCCAGCCCAGCAATGCCGGATCCTCGACAGCCATGCTGCCCGCGATCCAGCCCAGCAGCATCGCGCCGAGCGTGATGATGATCGGGAACCGCTCCATCAGCTTGATGACCAGCTGGCTGCCCCACATGATGATCGGGATCGACACCAGCAGGCCCAGCACGACCAGCACCATCTCGTGCGCCTTGTCGCCGGACTGCGCCACGCCGGCGATCGCGATCACGTTGTCCAGGCTCATCACGAAGTCAGCCACGATGACCGTGCGCACCGCCGCCCACAGGCGCTCGTTGCCCGGGATGTTGGCATGCTCGCCCTCGTCCTCCGGCAGCATCAGCTTGATGCCGATCCACAGCAGCAGCGCCGCGCCGACCAGCTTCAGGTAGGGCACCTGCAGCAGTGTCAATGCGAACAGGATCAGCACGATGCGCAGCACGATCGCACCCGCCGTGCCCCAGAGGATGCCCAGCTTGCGCTGCGCCTGCGGCAGACGGCGGCAGGCCAGAGCGATCACGACGGCGTTGTCGCCACCCAGCAGGATGTCGATCAGGATGATCTGCGAGACGGCCAGCCAGAAGTCGGCGGTGAGGAATTGGTCCATAGGCGTGGAGCGGGATCTTAAGGCAGGGCGTTATGCGGCAATCGACGGCCAGAATGGAACAAGCCGCCGGCTGCAGGATGCAGCGGGCGGCTTGCTTGTCGGAGAGCTAACGCGTCAGCTCAGCGGTGTGCAGTTACAGCAGGCCCTTGAGCAGCTTGCCCATTTCCGACGGGTTGCGCGTCACGGTGAAGCCGCACTCTTCCATGATGGCGAGCTTGGCATCGGCCGTGTCGGCGCCGCCGGAGATCAGCGCGCCGGCGTGACCCATGCGCTTGCCCGGAGGGGCGGTGACACCAGCGATGAAGCCGACGACCGGCTTCTTCATGTTGGCCTTGCACCAACGGGCGGCTTCCGCCTCGTCCGGGCCGCCGATCTCGCCGATCATGATGACGGCGTCGGTGTCCGGATCGTCGTTGAAGGCCTTCATCACGTCGATGTGCTTCAGGCCGTTGATCGGGTCGCCGCCGATGCCGACTGCCGACGACTGGCCCAGGCCGATCTCGGTCAGCTGCGCCACGGCTTCATAGGTCAGCGTGCCCGAACGTGACACGACGCCGATGCGGCCCTTGCGGTGGATGTGGCCGGGCATGATGCCGATCTTGATCTCTTCCGGGGTGATCAGGCCGGGGCAGTTGGGGCCCAGCAGCAGGGTGCGCTTGCCACCGGCGGCTTCCTTGGCGCGCATCTTGTTGCGCACTTCCAGCATGTCGCGGACGGGGATGCCTTCGGTGATGCAGATCGCCAGGTCCAGGTCGGCCTCGACGGCTTCCCAGATCGCGGCAGCCGCGCCAGCGGGCGGCACGTAGATCACGCTGACCGTGGCGCCGGTCTGCGAGGCGGCTTCCTTGACGGTGGCGTAGATGGGGATCTCGGAGAACTTCTCGCCCGCCTTCTTCGGGTTCACGCCGGCGACGAAGGCGTTCTTGCCGTTCGCGTAGGCCTGGCAACCCAGGGTGTGGAACTGACCGGTCTTCCCCGTGATGCCCTGGGTAATGACCTTGGTGTCCTTGTTGATGTAGATCGACATGATTCGTTCTTTCCTTGTCTGGGCTGGCTTTAGGCGACGGCGGCGACGATCTTGGTCGCGGCTTCGGCCATGGTGTCGGCGGCGATGATCGGCAGGCCGGATTCGGCCAGCATCTTCTTGCCCAGTTCTTCGTTGGTGCCCTTCATGCGCACGACCAGCGGCACGGACAGGTTCACGGCCTTGCAGGCGGTGATCACGCCTTCGGCGATGGTGTCGCACTTCATGATGCCGCCGAAGATGTTGACCAGGATGCCCTTGACGGCCTTGTTCTTCAGCATGATCTTGAAGGCTTCGGTGACCTTCTCGGCCGTGGCGCCGCCGCCGACGTCCAGGAAGTTCGCCGGCTCGCCGCCGAACAGCTTGATCGTGTCCATCGTGGCCATGGCGAGGCCCGCGCCGTTCACCAGGCAGCCGATGTTGCCGTCCAGGCTGATGTAGGCCAGGTCGAACTTCGAGGCTTCGATTTCGGCCGGATCTTCTTCGTCCAGGTCGCGGTAGGCGACGATTTCCGGGTGGCGGAACAGGGCGTTGGCGTCGAAGTTGAACTTGGCGTCCAGGGCGATCAGGTTGCCCTTGGAGTCGCAGTTCAGCGGGTTGATCTCGACCAGCGAGGCATCCGTGTCCATGTAGCACTTGTAGAGCTTGGCGAACAGGTCGACGGCCTGGTCCACCGAAGCGCCGGTGAGGCCGATGGCCGCGGCGATCTTCTTGCTCTGGTCGGCGGTGATGCCGGTCAGCGGATCGATGTACTCGGTGATGATCTTCTCGGGCGTGGAGTGGGCCACTTCCTCGATGTCCATGCCGCCTTCGCTCGACGCGATGAAGGCCACCTTCTGCGTGCCGCGGTCGGTGACCAGCGAGATGTACAGCTCTTTCTTGATGTCGGCGCCGTCTTCGATGTACAGGCGACGGACCTTCTGGCCTTCGGGGCCGGTCTGGTGCGTGACCAGTTGCATGCCCAGGATCTGCTCGGACAGCGCCTTCACGTCATCCAGGCTGCGGCCCAGCTTGACGCCGCCGCCCTTGCCGCGGCCGCCGGCGTGGATCTGCGCCTTGACGACCCAGACCGGGCCGCCCAGCTTCTGCGCCGCTTCGACGGCTTCCTGAACCGTGAAGGCCGGGATGCCACGCGGCACCGGCACGCCGAACTGGCGCAGGATTTCCTTGGCCTGGTACTCGTGAATCTTCATAAGGATCTCGCTGTTTGGAAGAAAGAAAGTGAGAGGAAGCTGGAAAGAAGCGGGTCAGGAAGACGCCGTAGGCGTTCGATACCAGCGCGGGTAATGGGTGCGAACGTTCTCGCCATCGGTGCGCAGCGCATGGCATTTGTCGAGCTGGAAGGGCTGCTGGGCGGCTTCGTGGTCGCCCTCGCGCGTGTCGAGCACGAGGCCGGCGAAGGCCTGAATCACCGCCGTGGGCAGTACCTGGCACAGCTCGGTCAGGTGCGTACAACCCTTGATGCCGGCCAGGCGTTCCTTGACGCCGAGCCGGAAGCCCTTCAGCAGGTTCAGCCCGACGAGTTGCTCGTAGGCGTTGCCGTGCTGGTCGCAGACGCCGGGATACGGCATCCAGCGGGTCTTGGAGCCGGCGGCGGCGATGTTCAGGTCACGATCGACGACCAGATGCAGCAGCATGTCGTGAACCGGCTCGCCCGCCTTGCGGGTCGTGCCGGCGAGCGGAATGTCGCGCGACTTCGTGTCCGTCAGCTGGGCCTCGACTTCGAACAGGCCGTCATCCCGCCCAAACACCTGCACGTCGATGGCGCGGCGATGGATCGGACGACGGCTCGAAGCGAGGGGAGGCGACTCGGACATGGAGTTTCAGGAACGAACGGCTTGCGCGCTCCGATGTGCAGAACGACGGCGAGGGCCGTCCTGCGTGCGGAAGCGCAGGGCGGGAATGTAGCATGCTGCGCCGCATCAAGCCTCCCCGCCCGCAGCAACGGCCGTTGCTCCGCCGGCAATTGCAATCCCAACAAGTGCCTATCCGCCAGCGTCGCGGCACGGGCGACGCCCGACCGGTTCAATCCTCTACCCGGCCCCTGAGCACCTGGCGGATGACCTCCGGCGAGAAACCTCGGCCGCTGAGAAAGCGCATCTGCCGGGCGCGCAGCGCGGGGTTGCCGGCCACCGCATCGGGGTCGCCAGTGCCGTTAGCGCCGAACTTGCGCTGCCAGAGGCTGCGAGCCCGTGCCAGTTCGGTCGACTTGAGTTCCGCCTGCGCATCGGCGCTGAGCGTCAGGCCGTGCTGCGCCAGTTCCAGCTTGATGCGCAGGCTGCCGTAGCGCTGCGCCCGCGCATGCACGCGCGATTCGACGAAGCGCGTCTCGCTCAGATAGCCCTGCGCGCGCAGCCACTCGATCAGCTGATCGACCTCGATGGCCGACCGGTCCTCGTCGTCCTCCGCCTCCTGGGCGTCACGACGGATCCGCAGCAGCTTGCGCCGCAGTTCCAGCGGGCTGTGCTCGCGCTGCGAGAGCAGCGCGATTGCACGCATCTTCAGCGAGAGCGGCGTGCGTCCCACGGACGGTCAACGAAACTCAGGCCTCGGCCGCCTCGTCGCCGCCGATCAGCGCCACGCCGACGGCTTCGCGGATCTTGTTCTCGATCTCGACCGCGACGTCGGGGTTCTCGCGCAGGAACTCGCGTGCGTTGTCCTTGCCCTGGCCGATCTTCTCGCCGTTGTAGGCGTACCAGGAGCCGGACTTCTCGACGATCTTGTGGACGACGCCCATGTCGATGATCTCGCCCTCGCGGCTGATGCCTTCGCCGTAAAGGATGTCGAACTCTGCCGTCTTGAACGGGGGCGAGACCTTGTTCTTGACGACCTTGACCTTGGTCTCGGAGCCGATCACCTCCTCGCCCTTCTTGATCGAGCCGATGCGGCGGATGTCGAGGCGGACGGAGGCGTAGAACTTCAGCGCGTTGCCGCCGGTGGTGGTTTCCGGGCTGCCGAACATCACGCCGATCTTCATGCGGATCTGGTTGATGAAGATGACCATGCAGTTGGTCTTCTTGATCGTGGCGGTGAGCTTGCGCAGGGCCTGGCTCATCAGGCGGGCCTGCAGGCCGGGCAGCGAATCGCCCATCTCGCCTTCCAGTTCGGCCTTGGGTGTCAGCGCGGCGACCGAGTCGACGACGATCAAGTCCACCGAGCCGGAGCGCACCAGCGCGTCAACGATCTCGAGCGCCTGCTCGCCGGTATCGGGCTGGCTGATCAGCAGTTCCTGCAGGTTGACGCCCAGCTTCTGGGCGTACTGGATGTCGAGCGCGTGCTCGGCGTCGATGAAGGCGCAGGTGCCGGCGAGCTTCTGCATCTCGGCGATGACCTGCAAGGTCAGCGTCGTCTTGCCCGAGGATTCCGGGCCGTAGATCTCGACCACGCGGCCGCGCGGCAGGCCGCCGACGCCCAGCGCGATGTCCAGGCCCAGCGAGCCGGTGGAGACGACCTGGATGTCCTCGATCACCTCGCCTTCGCCCAGGCGCATGATGGAACCCTTGCCGAATTGCTTTTCGATCTGGGCGAGGGCGGCTTGCAGGGCCTTGGCTTTT
Source organism: Roseateles agri (assembly GCF_034043675.1). NCBI lineage: Bacteria > Pseudomonadati > Pseudomonadota > Betaproteobacteria > Burkholderiales > Sphaerotilaceae > Roseateles > Roseateles agri. The sequence continues at coordinate 46,639 of NZ_JAXCLA010000003.1, forward strand.
TCGGTGTTCAGGGCTTTGACGGGCGCGTCCATGAGTCGTTCTCCGGGTGAAGGTTGGGGCGGATTATGGCGCAATCTGTATGCATGTACAGTGTTTTGAACAGTAGTCGCGCGGCGCCCTGCTGACAAGTGTTGTCAGCAGAAATCCTTAGGGGGGCCCCTTCATAGAATTGGCGGCAAACGACCGCGGAGACACCCGACCATGCGCATCCTCATTGCCGAAGACGACCAGGTGCTCGCCGATGGCCTGCTGCGTTCGCTGCGCGCCTCGGGCTACGCGGTCGACCAGGTCGGCACGGGCACCGAGGCGGACGCCGCGCTGGCCGCTCACGAGTTCGATCTGGTGATCCTGGACCTGGGTCTGCCCAAGCTGCACGGCCACGAGGTGCTGCGCAAGCTGCGCGGGCGCGGCTCGGCCGTGCCGGTGCTGATCCTGACGGCGGCCGACAGCGTCGAGCAGCGCGTCAAGGGCCTGGACCTCGGCGCGGACGACTACATGGCCAAGCCCTTCTCGCTGCAGGAGCTCGAAGCGCGGGTGCGGGCGCTGACGCGCCGCGGCCTGGGCAGCGCGTCCACCGTGATCCGGCACGGCCCGCTGTCCTTCGACGCCACCGGCCGCGTGGCCTACATCAACGACCAGATGATCGAGCTGTCGGCCCGCGAACTCTCGCTGCTGGAGGTGCTGCTGCAACGCGCCGGGCGACTGGTCAGCAAGGATCAGTTGGTCGAGCGCCTGTGCGAGTGGGGCGAAGAGGTCAGCAACAACGCGATCGAGGTCTACATCCACCGGCTGCGCAAAAAGATCGAGCAGGGCCCGGTGCGCATCGCCACCGTGCGCGGCCTCGGCTACTGCCTCGAGAAGATTGCTTCTTGAGCACGGCGCCGCCGCCCGAGCAGGAACGGCCAGAAAGGCCCGATCGGCCTGATAAGCCTGAAAAGGGCCAGCGCTCGCTGTTCGGCGAGATCCTCGACTGGATGCTCGCGCCGCTGCTGCTGATCTGGCCGATCAGCGTGGCACTGACCTGGCTGGTCGCACAGGGCATCGCCAACAAGCCCTATGACCGGGAACTGGGCGAGATGGCGCGCACCCTGGGTCAGCAGGCGGTCTCGGCCGAGGTGCCGGCCGGGCGCAGCGGCCGCAACCGCTATGCGCTGGCGCCCGAGGCGGCGGCGCTGCTGCGGGCCGACGAAACGGACACCGTCTACTACCAGGTGCTGGGCCAGCGCGGCGAGCTGCTCAGCGGCGATGCCGATCTGCCGGTGCCGCAACAGTCCGACGACGATCCGGTCCCGCCCTGGGAGCTGCGCTACCGCGACGACGAGGTCGGCAACGAGCGGGTGCGCGTGGCCTATCTGTGGGCCGCGCCGCCGGCCGCGCCCGCCGCCACGGTGCTGATCCAGGTCGCCGAGACGCTCGGCAAGCGCTCGCGCCTGACCAACGAGATCATCAAGGGCGTGATCCTGCCGCAGTTCGTGATCCTGCCGCTGGCAGTGCTGCTGGTCTGGCTGGCGCTGGCGCGCGGCATCGCGCCGCTGAACGAGCTGCAGCGGCGCATCCGCTCGCGCGACAGCTCCGACCTGAGCCCGATCGACGAGCAGCGCATCCCCGACGAGGTCGCGCCGCTGGTGCGCGCCATCAACGACCTGCTGGCCCGGCTGGACCAGTCGATCAGCGCGCAGAAGCACTTCCTCGCCGATGCGGCACACCAGATGAAGACGCCGCTGGCGGGCCTGCGCACCCAGGCCGAATTCGCGCAGCGCGAGATCGACGAAGGCCGCAGCGATCCGGCGCAGCTGAAGCGCTCGCTGCAGCAGATCGCCCTGTCCAGCCAGCGCGCGGCGCACATGGTCAACCAGCTGCTGGCGATGGCGCGGGCCGAAGACCAGGAGCATGCGAAGCGCCGCAGCGAGGTCACCCTGCCCGAGATCGCCACCGAGACCGTGCGCGACTTCGTGCCGCGCGCGCTCGACAAGCGCATCGACCTCGGCTACGAAGGCCCCGACGCCGAGGCCAGCAGCCTGCGCGTGCTGGGCCATCCGCTGCTGATCCGCGAGCTGATCCGCAACCTGGTCGACAACGCGCTGCTCTACACGCCGCCGGGCGGCACGGTGACCGTGCGCATCGTCGAGGACCCGTTCGGCCAGGTCAGCGTGCTGCAGGTCGAGGACTCCGGGCCCGGCATTCCCGAGGCCGAGCGCGAGAAGGTGTTCCAGCCGTTCTACCGCGCGCTGGGCACCAATGTCGACGGCTCGGGCCTGGGCCTGGCGATCGTCCGCGAGATCGCCCAGCAGCACGAGGCGGAGATCACGCTGGATGACACCCGGCCGCGCAACGCTTCACCAGGGGCGCGCTTCACCATCCGGTTCCACGCCCATCCCGCCTAAGACTGGATCAGCCGCCGGCTCTTCGAGATCGACATCAAGAGGCCGAGGCCCACACCCAGCGTCACCATCGCCGTCCCGCCGTAGCTGATGAAGGGCAGGGGCACACCCACCACCGGCAGGATGCCGCTGACCATGCCCATGTTGACGAACACGTAGGTGAAGAAAGAGAGCGTCACCGCGCCCGCCATCAGCCGCGAGAACAAGGTCGGCGCATCGGAGGCGATGAAGAGCCCGCGCAGGATCAGCGCGGTGAAGCCGACCAGCAGGCCCAGCGCGCCGAACAGGCCGAACTCCTCGCCGAAGGCCGCGAAGATGAAGTCGGTGGTGCGCTCGGGGATGAACTCCAGGTGCGTCTGCGTGCCCTTCATGAAGCCCTTGCCGGTCATGCCGCCGGAGCCGATGGCGATCTCGCCCTGGATGATGTGGAAGCCCTTGCCCAGCGGGTCCTTGCTCGGGTCCAGCAGGGTGCAGATGCGGTTCTTCTGGTACTCGCGCAGCACCGGCCATTTGGCTTCGGGCTGGCAGATCTGGTCCTCGGTCATCACGACGGCGGTGATGGCCGCCGCGCCGACCACGAAGGCCGGGATGATCAGCCGCCACGACAGCCCGGCGAAGAAGATCACGTAGAGGCCGGCCGACAGCACCAGGATCGCCGTGCCCAGGTCCGGCTGCTTGGCGACGAGGCCCACCGGCACCGTCAGCAGCGCGAATGCGGCGATGAAGTCCGGCAGCCGCAACTGCCCCTCGCGCTTCTGGAACCACCAGGCCAGCATCAGCGGCATCGCGATCTTCAGCAGCTCCGAGGGCTGGATCACCACGCCGACGTTGAGCCAGCGCGTCGCGCCCTTGCGCGTGATGCCGAACACCGCCGTGGCCACCAGCAAGGTCACGCCCAGCGTGTACAGCGGTATGGCCAGCGCCATCATCCGCTGCGGCGGAATCTGCGCGACGACGAAGATGATGCCGATCGACAGGAAGGTGTTGCGCAGGTGATCGGGGAAGCGGGTGCCGCTGTCATAGCCGGCCGAGTACATGCAGATCAGGCCCAGCACCATCAGCCACAGGATGGCCAGGGACAGCGGCAGGTCGAAGCCGGCGAACCACGGCTTGATCCGCTGCCACAGGCTCGGCTTGTCGAACACATGGCTCATCGTGAAGCTCCTGAGGCCGGGGCCGAGGCGGCGGATGCCGCAGACGCAGCCGCCGCCGGCGCACTCGCCGCCTGGCCCGGCAGCGGCACGTCTTCCGCGCGGCGCGGCGGGCCGATCGGCGCGGAGGTCAGGCCCAGCTGGGTCTTGGCGATGTCTTCCTCGCTCGGGTAGGTGCCGGTCAGCACGTAGTCCATCACACGGCGCGCGATCGGCGCGGCCGCCGCGCCGCCGAAGCCGGCGTTCTCGACGATCAGCGCCACGGCGATCGTCGGGTGGTCCAGCGGGGCGAAGGCGATGTAGAGCGCGTGGTCGCGCTTGCGCTCGTCGGCCTTGATCGAGCTGTAGGTCTGGCCGGCCTTCAGGCCGACCGCCTGCGCGGTGCCGGTCTTGCCGCCGCTCTGGTACGGCGCGCCGGCGAAGACAGCACGCGAGGTGCCTTCCAGCGTCACGCCGTTCATCGCGTTGTGGATGATCGCCACGTCCGACGGCCTCAGTGGCAGCGGATCCAGCGCATCGCTGGCGACGCGGCGGTCTTCGTGATGGACCACGTCCTCGATGTCGCGCACCAGCCGCGGCTTGAAGCGCAGGCCGCCGGTGGACAGCGTGGAGACGGCCGTCGCCAGCTGCAGGATCGTGAAGTTGTTGTAGCCCTGGCCGATGCCCAGCGAGACGGTTTCGCCGGGGAACCACTTCTGCTGCTCAGGGCGCTTGAATTTCTTCTTCTTCCACTCGGTCGACGGCAGGTCGCCGGTGACCTCGCCCTGCAGGTCGATGTCGGTCTTGCGGCCGAAGCCGAAAGGCATCAGCTGGTCGTGGATCAGGTCCACGCCCATCTCGACGGCCAGGCTGTAGAAGTAGACGTTGGACGAGGTGACGATCGCCAGGCGCATGTCCTTCGGGCCGGCGCGGTCGCCCTCGGCCGAGCCGAAGTTGCGGCCGCCGAAGCTGTAGGTCAGGTTGTCCTGGATCACCAGGTGCGGGTCGCGCTTGCCGGTATTCAGCGCCGCCATCGCCATGTAGGGCTTGAAGGTGGAGCCCGGCGGATAGGTGCCGCGCAGCGCACGGTTCAGCAGCGGCTTGTCGATGTTCTCGTTCAGGTCGCGCCAGTTGTCGATGTCGATGCCGTCGACGAACAGGTTCGGATCGAAGGTGGGCTTGGACACGAAGGCCAGCACCTCGCCGTTGCGCGGATCGATCGCCACCAGTGCGCCGCGGCGCTCGCCGTAGAGCTGCTCCACCAGCGCCTGCAGCTTGATGTCGATCGACAGGTTCAGCGTGTTACCCGGCGTCGGCGGTCGGTGCGCCAGGCGGCGCACCGCGCGGCCGGCGGCGCTGGTCTCCATCTGCTCGAAGCCGGTCACGCCGTGCAGCTCGCGCTCGTACTGCTGCTCCAGGCCCAGCTTGCCGATGTATTCGGTGCCACGGTAGTTGGCGACGTCCTCTTCCTCCCAGTCGTCCATCGCCTTTTTCTCGGCGGTGTTGATGCGGCCGATGTAGCCCAGCAGATGGCTGCCGATCTCGCCGAAGGGATAGCTGCGGAACAGCCGCGCCTTGATCTCGACGCCGGGAAAGCGGAAGCGCTGCGCGGTGAAGCGTGCTACCTCGGCATCGCTCAGCTTGGTGCGGATCGGCAGCGACTCGAAGTTCTTGCTCTCCTCCAGCAGGCGCTTGAAGCGGCGCTTGTCGCGCGCCTGGATCTCGATGACCTTGCCGAGGTCCTCGATCGTCGCGTCGAGGTCGGTGACCTTGGTCGGCGTGATCTCCAGCGTGTAGGCCGAGTAGTTGCTGGCCAGCACGACGCCGTTGCGGTCCTTGATCAGGCCGCGGTTGGGCACGATCGGCACGACGGTGATGCGGTTGGCCTCGGCCCGGTCCTGCAGCGCCTCGTGCTGCATCACCTGCAGGTAGATCAGCCGCGCCACCAGCAGGCCGAAGCAGAACAGCACGAAGCCGGCCGCCGCCACAAGGCGCAGCCGGAAGCGCGAGAGTTCACGCTGGATGTTCTTGAGGACGGCCATCCGCGAGCGCTTACAGGGGGCGGTTCACGTCGCGGTCCGGAGCGCGGCGCTGCGGCGCCAGCAGCAGGACGCTGGCGACCGGCCACAGCAGCGCCTCGAGCAGCGGCGCCAGCACCAGGCCCCAGCCGGGCCACATGCCGCCGACCATCATCCGCACGACCAGCGCCAGCAGGTGCGCCAGCACGAACAGCGGCAGCACGTGCATCGCCTGCGTCGGCAGCCCGAACCAGGGCAGGCGCCGGTGCAGCGCGATCGCGCCGAAGCTCAGCAGGCTGTAGGACAGCGCGTGCTGGCCCAGCAGCGCGCCGTGGTGCACGTCGATCAGCAGGCCGAAGAAGAAGGCCCAGCCCACGCCGACGCGCCGCGGCTGGTGCACGCCCCAGAACACCAGCACCACGGCCAGCAGCTCGGGCATCCAGGGCACGCGGCCGAAGGGGATCATGTCCACCGTGAGCGCCACCAGCAGGGTGAACACGATGAACAGAGGGTTGGCCGGCAGCAGCAGCTGGTCCGAACCGCGTGGCATGATCATCGGGCGCCCTCGCCTTCCTTCGCGGCCTTGGACGCAGCGGCCTTCGCGGCGCGCGCTTCCTTGGCCTCGGCGCGCTTGGCGGACTTGATGTTCGCCTCCACCGCCGCCGCACTCGCCGCAGCGGTCTCGGCCTCGGCGCGGGTCGCCTCGAAGGCCTCCAGCGGCGCCAGCACCAGCACGTGGCGCGCGCTGTCGGCCTGCGCTACCGGCGCCAGGGTCACGCTGGCGAAGCTGGTGTCGCCGCGCCGCTCGACCTTGCTGACCTTGGCCACCGGCAGGCCCGCCGGGTAGACGCCGTCCAGGCCCGAGGTGGCCATCAGGTCGCCGACCTTGACGTCCGCATTGGCCGCCAGGAAGCGCAGTTCCATGCCGCTGCCGTCGGCCGCGCCGAAGGCGGCGTTGCGCTGCTGGGTGCGGGTGTTCAGCACGGGAATGGCGGCGTCCTTGTCGTTCAGCAAGGTGACCTCGCTGGACAGGGTATAGACCCGCGTCACCTGGCCCAGCACGCCGGCGTCATTGATCACCGGCGAGGCGAGCTTGACGCCGTCACGGCTGCCCCGGTCGATGACGACGCGGCGCGAGAACGGATCCGGCGCCTCGTACAGCACCTCGGCCGCCAGCGAGCTGACCGTCAGGGCAGGCCGCAGCTCCAGCAGCTTGCGCAGGCGTTCGTTCTCGGCCTGCAGCTGGGCGGCGCGCGACAGGCGCTCGGCCTGCTGCACGAGCTGCTGGCGCGCCAGGTTCTCGGCATCCATCGCGCGCTGGGTACCGCGCAGGTAATCGCCGGCGACGTCCCAGGCGTCGACCGGCGCCAGCAGCGCGCGCTCGACCGGGTGCATCGCCAGCGCCATCACGGCGCGCGCCGGCTGGGTCAGCTTCAGCTTTGCGTCGGCCACCATCAGGAAGATGGCCACGGCCGTGCAGAACGCCAGCTGCGTCAGCGCGGACGGGCCCTGACGGAAGAAGGGGGGCGGGGTGCGATCGAGGGTGCCGAGGGGCATGGCGGGAAAGACAGGTCGGATCGCAGGCTGGACGAAGGGGGCATCACCTGCCCCCACGGCATGGGCTTACTCCGAGGTGAAGATCGAGCCCAGGCGCTCCATGCGCTCCAGGGCCATCCCGCAACCGCGCACGACGCAGGTCAGAGGATCTTCGGCCACCAGCACCGGCAGACCGGTTTCCTCGGCCAGCAGGCGGTCCAGGTCGCGCAGCAGTGCGCCGCCGCCGGTCAGCATCATGCCGCGCTCGGCGATGTCGGCGCCCAGCTCTGGCGGGGTCTGTTCCAGCGCGTTCTTCACGGCGCTGACGATCTGGTTCAGCGGGTCGGTCAGCGCTTCCAGGATCTCGTTGGACGAGATCGTGAAGCTGCGCGGCACGCCTTCGGAGAGGTTGCGGCCCTTGACCTCCATCTCCTTGACCTCGGAGCCCGGGAAGGCGGAGCCGATGCTCTTCTTGATCGCCTCGGCCGTGGGCTCGCCGATCAGCATGCCGTAGTTGCGGCGGATGTAGTTGATGATGGCTTCGTCGAACTTGTCGCCGCCGACGCGGACCGAGCCCTTGTAGACCATGCCGCCCAGCGAGATGACGCCCACCTCGGTGGTGCCGCCACCGATGTCGACGACCATCGAGCCCGAAGCCTCGGCCACCGGCAGGCCGGCGCCGATCGCGGCGGCCATCGGCTCCTCGATCAGGTAGACCTCGCTGGCGCCGGCGCCCAGCGCCGATTCGCGGATGGCGCGGCGCTCGACCTGGGTGGAGCCGCAGGGCACGCAGATGATGATCCTCGGGCTCGGCTTGAGCATCTTCGAGTCGTGGACCATCTTGATGAACTGCTTGAGCATCTGCTCGGTGACGGTGAAATCGGCGATCACGCCGTCCTTCATCGGGCGGATGGCCTCGATGTTGCCGGGCACCTTGCCGAGCATGGCCTTGGCCTCGCGGCCCACCGCCTGGATGGTCTTCTTGCCGTTCGGACCGCCTTCATGGCGGATCGAGACGACGGAGGGCTCGTCGAGGACGATGCCCTTGCCGCGGACGTAGATCAGGGTGTTGGCGGTGCCGAGGTCGATGGCGAGGTCGGTCGAGAAGTAGCGACGCAGGGAAGAGAACATGGGCGTTTTTAGCGGCGCGCGGCCGGGCATCTGGGCCTGAGGCTGGAGATCGCCAGGGGGTGCGCGGTATGTTGTGCGGGTGAGCGGAGGAGGCGTGTCGGGACCCATAAGCGACGAGGCCGCCAAGCGTTGAACTCCGGCAGCCCCGATGCGCATGAGATAAGCGTAGATAATACCCGATCACCCCCCATTTGCCCGCTTGGGCGCTGCCCTTTTCACAGGGTTGCACCGCCGGAATCGGACGACTTTCCACATGGCCCTGACCCCACACGACGTGAGCCGCATCGCCCATCTGGCGCGGCTCGAACTGAAGGACGCCGAGAGCGCCAAGCTGCTGACCGAGCTGAACGGTTTCTTCTCGATCGTCGAGCAGATGAACGCCGTCGACACCAGCGGCGTCGAGCCGCTGTACACGCCGCTCTCCACGGTGCAGGAAGTGACTCTGCGCCTGCGCGAGGACGCGGTCAGCGAGACGAATCAGCGCGAGCTGAACCAGCGCAGCGCGCCGGCCGTCGAGGACGGCCTGTTCCTGGTCCCGAAGGTCATCGAGTGAGCGATATGAGTTCCGATCTGCACGCCGAAATTCACGAAAAGGGCGTCGCCGCCCTGAGCCGCGCGCTGGCCAGCCGCGAGGTCTCCAGCACCGAAATCACGAAACATCTTCTTGCGCGTGTTACCGCGCACGAGGCCCTCGGTGCCTTCCTTCACACCGACCCCGAAGCCTCGCTGGCCGCGGCCACTGCCGCCGACTCTCGCCGCGCCGCCGGCGAGACCGGCGCGCTGATCGGCGTGCCGCTGGCGCACAAGGACATCTTCGTCACGCGGGACATGCCGACCACCGCCGGCTCGAAGATCCTGGCCGACTACCGCAGCCCCTTCAACGCCACGGTGATCCAGCGCCTGATCGACGCCGGCACGGTGAGCCTGGGCAAGCTGAACTGCGACGAGTTCGCGATGGGCTCGGCCAACGAGAACTCGGCCTTCAAGCCGGTCAACAATCCCTGGGACGCCGGCCGCGTGCCGGGCGGTTCTTCGGGCGGCTCGGCCACCGCGGTGGCGGCGCGCCTGGTGCCCGCCTCCACCGGCACCGACACCGGCGGCTCGATCCGCCAGCCGGCCTCGTTCACCGGCATCACCGGCATCAAGCCGACCTACGGCGTCTGCTCGCGCTACGGGATGATCGCCTTCGCGTCGAGCCTGGACCAGGCCGGCCCGATGGCCCGCTCGGCCGAGGACTGCGCGCTGCTGCTGTCGGCGATGAGCGGCTTCGACGAGCGCGACGCCACCAGCGTCCAGCGCCCGCCGCAGGATTTCCACGCGCAGATGCTGCAGGCGCGCGAAGGCGCCAGCGCCGCGCAACCGCTGAAGGGCCTGCGCATCGGCCTGCCCAGGGAGTTCTTCCCCGAGGGCCTGGCCGGCGATGTGAACGCCGCCGTCCGCGCCGGCCTGCAGGAGCTGGAAAAGCTCGGCGCGACGCTGGTGGACGTCAGCCTGCCGCGCACGCAGCTGGCGATCCCCGTGTACTACATCATTGCCCCGGCCGAGGCGAGCTCGAACCTGAGCCGCTTCGACGGCGTCAAGTTCGGCCATCGCGCAGCCCAGTACGACGACCTGCTGGACATGTACAAGAAGACGCGCGCCGAAGGCTTCGGCGACGAGGTCAAGCGCCGGATCATGGTGGGCACCTACGTGCTCAGCGAGGGCTACTACGACGCCTACTACCTGCAGGCACAGAAGCTGCGCCGCATGATCGCCGACGACTTCCAGCAGTGCTTCACCCAGTGCGACCTGATCGCCGGCCCGGTGGCGCCGACCGTCGCCTGGAAGCACGGCGAGGGCAAGGACGACCCGGTCAAGGCCTACCTGGCCGACATCTTCACCTTGCCCGGCTCGCTGGCCGGTCTACCCGGCATGAGCGTGCCGGTGGGCTTCGGCGACGGCGGCATGCCGGTGGGCCTGCAGCTGCTGGGCAACTACTTCAAGGAAGGCCAGCTGCTGCATGCGGCACATGCGCTGCAGCAGGCCACCGATTGGCATCGGGCCGCTCCGTCGGGATTCTGAGTTATGACGACTGCTAAATTGATTCGCGGCTATGAAGTGGTGATCGGCCTGGAGAACCATGTCCAGCTGAGCACCGTCTCGAAGATCTTCTCCGGTTCGTCCACCGCTTTCGGCGCCGAGCCCAACACGCAGGCCTCGCCGGTGGACCTGGCGCTGCCGGGCACACTGCCGGTGCTGAACCGCGGCGCCGTCGAGCGGGCGATCCGCTTCGGCCTGTCGGTGGGCGCTAAGATCGCGCCGCTGTCGATCTTCGCCCGCAAGAACTACTTCTATCCGGACCTGCCCAAGGGCTACCAGATCAGCCAGTACGAGATCCCGGTGGTGCAGGGTGGCAAGCTGGACTTCTTCGTCGGCGACAAGAAGCACACGGTCAACCTGACCCGCGCCCACCTCGAAGAGGACGCGGGCAAGAGCCTGCACGAGGACTACCACGGCCAGAGCGGCATCGACCTGAACCGCGCCGGCACGCCGCTGCTGGAGATCGTCTCCGAACCCGACATGCGCTCCGGCGCCGAGGCGGCCGAGTACGCCAAGACGCTGCATGCGCTGGTGATGTGGCTGGGCATCTGCGACGGCAATATGCAGGAAGGCTCGTTCCGTTGCGACGTCAACGTCTCGGTGCGCAAGCCCGGCGAGCCCTACGGCACGCGCCGCGAGATCAAGAACCTGAACAGCTTCCGCTACCTGCTGCAGGCGGTGGACTACGAGGTCAACTGGCAGATCGACGAGATCGAGGACGGCCGCAAGATCCAGCAGGCCACGGTGCTCTTCAACCCCGACACCGGCGAGACCCGCGCGATGCGCAGCAAGGAAGACGCGGCCGACTACCGCTACTTCCCCGACCCCGACCTGCCGCCGCTGGTGATCGCGCCCGAGTGGGTGGAGCGTGTGAAGGGCGAGATGCCCGAGCTGCCCGGCGTGATGGCCGCCCGCTTCGAGAGCGCCGACGGCCTGCCGGCCTACGACGCGACGATGATGACGCAGAGCCTGTCGGTCGCCCGCTACTACGAGGCAGCGAAGGCCGCCGGCGCCACGCCCAAGCTGGCCGCCAACTGGATCATGGGCGAGATCTCGCGCCGCCTGAACGTCGAGGAACGCGACATCGCCGATGCGCCGGTCCCGGCCGCCACGCTGGCCCAGCTGATCGCGCGCATCCAGGACGGCACGATCTCGAACAACTCCGCCCGCCAGGTCTTCGAGGCGCTGTGGACCCGCGAGGGCAGCGAGGTCGACGCGATCATCGCGGCCAAGGACCTGAAGCAGTCCAACGACACCGGCGAGCTTGAACGCATCCTCGACGAGGTGCTGGCTGCGAACGCCAAGTCGGTCGAGGAGTTCCGCGCCGGCAAGGAAAAGGCCTTCAACGCGCTGGTCGGCCAGGCGATGAAGGCCACCAAGGGCAAGGCCAATCCGGCTGCGGTGAACGAACTGCTGAAGAAGAAGCTGGGCGGCTGAGGCCGGCTGGCCTGCCGTTTACTGGGCGCCGGTCGTCGTGATGACGGGCGCGTCGCCCAGGCTTCCCGGCGGCGCACCGCCCCACAGCTTCTTCAGGTGCGCCAGCTCCGCGTCGTAGCGCGAGTTGATGCGCACCAGCTCGGCCTTCTGGTTCTCGATCAGCTGCTGCTGCGCCTCGACGGCGGCATCGTTCGCGTCGAGCTGCTGCTTGAGCTTGCCCGGCAGCGGCTTGCCCTTGTAGAACTCGGCCTCGTCGAGCAGCGGCTTGCGTTCCAGGCCCAGGTCCTTGATGCGGCGCTCGGAGATGCGCATCGCCTTCTCGGCATCGTCCAGCGCGCCCTGCCGCGCGCGCTGGTGCGCCGGCTCGTTCGGGAAGCGCTGCATCAGGTTGCGGTCCCGGCGAACCGCGTCCGCCTGGGCGGCGCGGTCGGCGGCCAGCTTGCGGTCGCGCGTTTCCTTGGCCGCGCGCTCCTCGGGCGAGAGGAAGGGCGGGAGCACCGTGCGCAACGAGCCATCGGGGTTCAGCACGCGCTGCTCGCGCATCGAGCAATCGGCGATCGGCCGGTCGGACGTGAGCTTGCGGCCGTCGGGCGCCGTGCAGCTGTAAATCGCGCCCTTGCCGTTGTCACCGGCCTGGGCCCAGGCCGGGGCGGAGCCCAGCAGGTTGAAGAGGACAACAGTGGCGGCAGCGGCGGCGGTGTGGCGCATCAGACCCCGTAACGATCTCTATAGGCTTGGACGGCGGCCCGGGAAGCGCTGAGGCCGGTGTCGGTGGACGCATCCAGATACTGGAGCAAGTCTGCCAAGCCGGCAATCGCGCTCACCGGCAGTTGCAATTGCTGGGTGACGTACTGCACGGCAGACCAGGGCATGTCGACACCGTCCTGCGCCGCCTTCTCCTGGCGGTCCAGCGCGATCGACACGCCGCAGGGCGTGGCGCCGGCGGCGGTGATCATCGCGATCGATTCACGCACCGAGGTGCCGGCGGAGATCACGTCGTCGATGATCAGCACGCGGCCCTTGACCGGGGCACCGACCAGCGTGCCGCCCTCACCGTGGTCCTTCGCTTCCTTGCGGTTGTAGGCGAAGGGCTTGTTGTGGCCCAAGCGCGCCAGCTCGATCGACACCGCCGCGGCCAGCGTGATGCCCTTGTAGGCAGGGCCGAAAATCATGTCGAACTGGAAGCCCCGCTCCATGTCGGCCACCAGCCGCTGCGCGTAGAACTGCGCCAGGCGCATCAGCTTGGCGCCGTCGTCGAACAGGCCGGCGTTGAAGAAGTACGGGCTCATCCGGCCCGCCTTGGTCTTGAACTCGCCGAAGCGCAGCACACCCGCTTCGACCGCGAAGGCGACGAATTCCTGGGCCAGGGGATCGGGGGACGGAGCGGCGTTCATGCGGGATCAGCGGTAAGGGAATTAGGCATTGTAGGGGCCAAAAAAAGCCTGGTTTCCTCGCGGAAACCAGGCTTTGCAGGGGCCGGATGCGCGTCAGAACAGCGCTTTGAACTGCACGCCGTAGGTGCGCGGATCGTTGATGAAGCCGGTCAGGTTGTTGAAGTCGATGTCGCCCGTGTTCACGATCTTGTTCGTGATGTTGCGAACATAGGCCGCCACCTCGTATTTGCCGTTGTTCCAGATGTAGCCGCCACGCAGGCCACCTTCGGTCAGCGGCTTGCCGGTGAATTCAACAGACTTGTAGAGCGGCAGCAGCACGGAGCTGCGGTAGGTCCAGTCGGTGTAGACATAGACCTCGCTGCCGTCACTCAACGGGAAGCCATAGCGCAGGTTGAAATTGCCGACGTACTTCGGTGCATTGGGCAGCGGGTTGCCGTTGAGGTAGTAAGCACCGCTGGGCGCCGTCGGATTCAGCGGCGTGCAGCCGCCGCCGCAGGGACCAGCCGTCGCGTTGGGATCCTTGATCTTCGTGTCGTTGATCGATCCCGACAGATGGATCATCAGGTTGTCGATCGGCAGCAGGTCAAGATTCAGCTCGATGCCCCGGCCGGTAACCTTGTTGATACTCTGCACGCTATTGGAATTGGCATTGCCGCCGACCGAGGTCAGCTGCATGTTCTTCACGTCATAGCTGAACACATCGGCGGACAGCCGTGCGCGGCGATTCCAGAAATCGCTCTTGATACCAAGTTCATAGGAGGTCAGGGTCTCGGGACTCGCCGTGAGCAGCGTACCGCCGAAAGCCTCCTTCAAGCCTGCCGGAATAACGGCCGAGGCGCGAAAGCCGGTACCCACCTTGGCATAGACGTTCGTGCTCTTGTCCAGCGAGTAGACGGCCGAGGCGTCCCAGGTCCACTTGGAATCGTTGGTGCTGGCGCCAGAAGGATGCAGGGCCGTGCCATCGGAGTTCACGGTGGCGTCGACGGCCGTGCTGTTCAGCGTCTTCTTGTCGCGCGTGTAACGGGCACCGGCGGAGAGCTTGAAGTCAGGTGTCAGCTGATAGCCGACCGAGCCGAACACGGCGAACGCGCGATTGGTCTGGTGCGTGAACTCCTGGCAGTTCAGTGGAGCGCAGTTGATGTAGTCGATCGCCTGCCAGGTGTAGCGCTCGTCGAAGGCGAAGACACCGGTCTGCCAGCTCAGTGGACCGGGCGTCTTCGATTCCACGCGGACTTCCTGGCTCAGCTGGCGATGCCCGTGAAGCTCGTCCGAGGTTTCGACCGGGAAGGCGGCCGTGCCCAACTGCTGGTTGAGCGGCAAGAGCTTTGCCGGTGGCGTGGCAAAGTTGAAGGTGTAGTTGGCACCGCCGTCGACGTCACCGCGGCTGAACGGCTGTACCGTCTCGATGCCGGTGATCGAGTAGATTGCGACGTCAGGCAGGTCCCACTTCAGTCGCACGCTGCCGCCGGTTGCCTTCACCTTCTGCTCGTTCTTGCCATCGAAGGAAACCTTCTTCGGATCGAAGTCAGGGTTCAGGTCATTGGTGCCCGGAACGAGAATGCCGGCGCGGAACAAACGCGGGCTGCCGTCCAGGTCGCGATGGTGGATGTTGAACAGCGCGCTGAAGTCCCCGTTCTTGTACAGCGCTTGCAGCCGCAAGGCGAGGTCGGTGAAGCCCTCGGTCTTGGGCGTCTGGGCGTCCGGGAAAGTGTTAGTGACCCAGTTGCCGCGATGCTGGTCCTGGACCGAAATGCGCGCGGCCCAGTCGCCAGACAGCGGCAGATTGGCCGCCCCCTCAAGCGAGTAACTGCTCAGATTGCCGATGCCAACACTGACGTAGCCGTCCTGCTTCTGCGACGGCGCCACCGAATCAAACTTCACCACGCCGGCCGGCGTGTTGCGGCCGAACAGCGTGCCTTGCGGGCCGGCAATCACTTCGACGGCCTTCACGTCGAACACCGGGAAGCCCTTCAGGATCGGGTTCTCCTGCACCACGTCGTCGTAGATCAGCGAGACCGGCTGCGAGGCGTTCAGGTGGAAGTCGGTGTTGCCGTAGCCGCGGATGTAGAAGCGCGGGAAAGCGCGGCCGAACGAGGATTCGATGTTCAGGCTGGGCAGCCGGCCGGACAGCATGCGCACGTCCTGGCCGCTGGCGTTCAGCGCGTCAAGCGCATCGCCGCTGATCGTGGTGACGGCGGCTGGCACGTCCTTGATGTCCTCGACGCGGCGCTGTGCCGTGACGGTGACGGTGTCGAGCTGGCTCTTGTTGTCCTGCGCGGCGGCAGGCCAGGCGGCCAGGGCCAGTGCGAGGGATGCGGCCAGCTTGGCCCGCGAGAGCTTCGGATCGGTCATGGGGTTTTTCTCCGGTTCTTGACGTGACGCAACATTTAGCAATTAGCGCGCCACGGACCATGACAAGTCCAGTCGCTCGATGAGGTTGTTGGTAAAACCCGTCGCGGCGGCTGCGGCGATACTCCGCCTCCTCTTGACGTTTCCGCTCCGATTGCCATGCGCTTCATCACCGCCAACCTCAACGGCATCCGCTCCGCCGCCACCAAGGGCTTCTTCGACTGGCTGCCGCAGCAGCAGGCCGACGCCGTCGGCGTGCAGGAGGTCAAGGCCCAGCACGTGGACGTGGACGGCAAGTTCTGCACGCACGAAAAGCTGAAGGGCCATTTCCACTACGCCCAGAAGAAGGGCTACTCCGGCGTCGGCCTCTTCACGAACGAGGAACCGAGCGAGCTGGTCACCGGCATCGGCGTCGAGGAGTTCGACAACGAGGGCCGCTGGATCGAGAAGCGCTTCGACAAGCCGGGCCGCAAGCTGAGCCTGATCTCCTGCTACTTCCCCAGCGGCAGCAGCGGCCCCGAGCGGCAGGAAGCCAAATTCCGCTTCCTGGCCGAGATCTATCCGCGCCTGCTGGAGCTGAAGGCGCAGCGCGAATTCATCCTGGTGGCCGACGTCAACATCGCCCACAAGGAAATCGACCTGAAGAACTGGAAGGGCAATATGAAGAACTCGGGCTTCCTGCCCGAGGAGCGCGCGTGGCTCACGAAACTGTTCGCTGATGGGAAAGATGGGGCCGGCCTCGTCGACGTGTTCCGCACGCTCAACGACAAGCCCGAGCAGTACACCTGGTGGAGCAACCGCGGCCAGGCCTACGCGAAGAACGTGGGCTGGCGGCTGGACTACCACCTGGCCACGCCCGGCCTCGCCGCGCTGGCCAAGCGCGAGCACATCTATACCGAGAAGAAGTTCAGCGACCACGCGCCGCTGACGATCGACTACGACTTCAAGCTGTAGTCGCCGTCAGGCGACGTCCGTCGAACGCGTCACCGCCTCGTGGCGCGCGATGTCCGCCAGCCGGGTTTCGAGCTGCGCGCGCACCAGGGCCAGCGCGTCGCTGCCCAGCAGCAGTTGCTCCGGCGGCTGGGGCATCTCCAGCAGCTGCAGGATCGCTTCCCCGGCCTTGTCCGGATCGCCCAGTTGCTTGCCGCTCTTCTCGATGCGCGCACGGCGGACCGGATCGAAGACGGCGTCGTAGCCGGCGATGGCGCGGGACGAGCGCACCATCGAGCGGCCCGCCCAATCGGTCCGGAAAGACCCTGGCGCCACCGCCGTCACGGCGATGCCCAAGGCCTTCAGCTCCTTCGCCAGCGCGCCGGAAATGCCCTCCAGCGCGAACTTGCTGCCGCAGTAGTAGGCAATGCCGGGCATCGTGATCGTGCCGCCCATCGACGTGATGTTGACGATGTGCCCGCGGCGCCGGCCCCGCATGAAGGGCAGGAAGGCCCGGATGACGGCCACGGCGCCGAACACATTGACGTCGAACTGGCGCCGCAATTCGTCCAGCGGGGATTCTTCCAGCACGCCCTCGTGCCCGTAGCCGGCGTTATTGATCACGGCATCCACCGGGCCGATGCTCGACTCGATTTCGGCGGCCAGCGGCCCGATGGCTTCGAACTGGCTCACGTCCAGCAGGCGCGCATGCGCGCGGCCGCCCCAGGGCGCTTCGAATTCGGCTCGCGCCGCTTCGTTGCGCACCGTGCCGATGACCTGATGGCCGACCGAGAGGGAGGCATTCGCGATCGCGCGGCCGAGGCCGCTGCTGACGCCCGTGATGAAAAGTGTCTTGGAGGATTTCATGCCGCAAGCGTAGGGGCCGAGCCCGCCGCGGCCAACGGGTGTTCGTTTGCCATTCTTGCCCAATCCTATGAACGCTGGCAAGCAATCGGCCGACATTCGACATTTTCCATGCACACTGCGATGCCATGACGGAAGCAAGAACACGGATGGTGAGCCTGATGAAGGCGCTGGCACCGCACGAGGGCTACACGCTGACCTCGCTGCCCGATGTACGTTTTCTTCGCTCGAACCGGCCGCTCTCGACAACCCCCGTGCTCTACGAGCCAGGCATCGTGATCGTCTGCCAGGGCCGCAAGCGCGGCTTCTGGGCCGACAAGGTCTACCTCTACGACGCCCAGCACTACCTGGCGGTCTCGGTCCCCGTCCCGTTCACGATGGAGACCGACGCGACGGAAGACGAGCCGCTGCTGGCGATCTATCTGGGGCTCGATTTCGCCGTCGCGGGCGCCCTGGCCCTGGAGCTCGACGAGTTGATCGGCCCGTCATCGGCACCGCCGACGGGCATGGTGTCCACGCCGATGGACGAGCGGCTCGCAGCAACCGTCCTTCGCTTGCTGGAATGCATGACTTCCGCCCCCGAGACCGCCCTGCTCGGGCCGGCGATCGTCCGCGAGATCTACTTCCGGGTGTTGAGCGGCGAGCAGGGCCCGGCGATGCGCGCGGCGCTCGCAGGCCGCGGGCAGTTCGGCAAGATCGCCAAGGCGGTCCGGCGAATCCACACCGCCTTCCAGGACCGCCTGACGGTGGAGCGTCTGGCGGACGAGGCCGGCATGAGCATTCCGAGCTTCCACGCACACTTCCGGGCGGTGACCGACAGCTCCCCGATGCAGTACCTGAAGTCCGTTCGCCTGCATCGGGCGCGCCTGCTGATGCTGCGCAACGAGACAACGGCGGCGACCGCGAGCAGCGAGGTCGGCTACGAGAGCGCCTCGCAGTTCAGCCGCGAGTTCAAGCGGCTGTTCGGCCGGACACCGGGCGAGGAAGTGGCGCGGCTGAGATCAAGCTTCGCCATGCCGCAGATGGCTGGCCCGCAGCTCTGGGTCGCCTCGCACTGAAACTCGTTCAGCCCAGCTCGCCGCCGATCAGCTCCACGACCATCTCGTCCGTCAGCCGCATCGGCATCGCGCGGGCCGACAACAGGGCCACCACCGCATGCTCCTCGCGGGCGCTGTCGCGCATCATCGGCTTGAGTCGCGGCTCGCCGGCGGCGTTGGTGAGCGTGGCGACCAGAGGCAGGTGAGCCTTCTCGCCATTGCGCACGACGATGCCCAGCTCGCCCGAGGCCAGCCGCACCATGCTGCCCGGCGGGAAGACGCCGAAGGACTTGATCAGCGCGCCGGCCAGCGGGCTGGCCTCGGCGATCTGGTGCAGGTCGCGGCCGGCCTGCGCTGCGCTCATCGCGGGGCGGGTGGCGCGGCTGCTGAGCCGCGCGGTGTAGATGTCGGCGAAGCGCAGCATCTCGGCCAGCTCGCCGACCGCGGCCACGCCACGCGGGTAGCCGGAGCCGTCGGGCAGCTCGTGATGCTGCAGCACGGCATCGAGCCAGTCTTCATCGGTGATGCCACCGGCGCGCAGCATCTCGACGCTGCGCTGGGGATGCTCGTGGATCGCTTCGCGCTGCTTGGCGGTCAGCGGCGAAACCTGGTTCGCCAGCCGCGCCTGCAGCTCCAGCATCGAGATGTTCATCGTCAGCGCGGCCTGGAAGGCACGGCGCTGGTCGGTGGGCTGCCAGCCCAGGTAGCGCGCGGCCGCCAGGCAGGCCGTGGCCGCGTGGATCGAATGGCTGACGCCGTAGTGCGGGCCGCCGCCGTCGGACTGGCGCACGATCTGCGACAGCGCCACCTCGGGCGAGAAATCGATCAGCGACAACAGCAGGTCGGTCGCACCGTGCAGCGAACCCGCCAGTTGGGCGGCCGGCATCGCGAGGGCCTGACGCACGTCGTTGGTGTGCTGCTCCCAGTCGGCACTCAGGCGCGCCAGGCGGCGGGCAGGCCGCTCGCTGCGCCCACCCTGCTGCATCGAGGCGGCCAGCTCGTCGATCTCGACGACCGCACCGCGCCGGAACAGCGCTTGCAACTGCGCCTCGTCGGCGATCACCTGGCCACGGGCAAGCAGCAACATGTGGGCCGAATCGCGCACGCTGAACGGCAGCGGCTCGCCGAGCACGACGCGATTCTTGACCGAGGACAGGGAGCAAACGCGCATTGACAGGTGGCGGACTGGCAGCGGGAGCCGAAGTCGCGGGACTTTACCGCGATTGTTACGGTTGCTAACGCGGAAACTCCACGGACATGTGGAAGTCGGATTTCAGCACCGACGCCCTTCAGTCCTTGCCGTGACAGGCGCAGGCCTCGCCATGCGCCGCCGCCACCAGTTCCTCGAGGATGCCGCAGCCGTGGGCCGCGTGGTCGGCATCGCAACGCGCCTTCAGCGCCACCAGTTGCTGCTCCAGCGCCTTCATGCTGGCCAGCCGTGCGCGCACGCGGCCGAGCTGGGCGTCGACCAGGCCGTCGACGCTGGCGAGCCGCGCCGGATCCTGGGTGTCGAGGCTCTCCAGCAGCTGCGTCACGTCGGCCAGCGGCATGTCCAGCGCGCGGCAGTGGCGGATGAAGGCCAGCCGCTCCAGATGTGGCTGCGTGTAGTCGCGATAGCCGTTGTCGCTGCGGGCGGGGCCGGGCAGCAGGCCGCTCTTCTCGTAGAAGCGGATGGTTTCGATGTCGACGCCGGTAGCGCGACTGAGTTCGCCGATGCGCATGATGGTTCACAGGATAGCGGCTTGACTCTGGAGTAACTACAGGCTGTGCAATGACCCCATGTCAGCGAAGCACGAACACCATCACCACGATCACGGGCACGACGCCTGCTGCGGCGACCACGACCACGGGCACGACCATGGCCACGCGCACGCCCCGGCCGCGTCCTCGCCAGCACCCAGCGCTGTCGCAGCCGGCGCCGAGCGCAGCCGGCTTTTCATCGCCGGCATGGACTGTCCGACGGAAGAGCAACTGCTGCGCACCGCCCTGGGCTCGCTCCCGGGCGTCTTGGACCTGCATTTCGACCTGATCGGCCGCGTGCTGGCCGTCGATCACGACCAGCGCATCGCGCACCCGACCCTGCTGCGCGCGGTGGCCGGCGTCGGCATGACGGCCCAAGTGCTGCAGGAGGACCGCCCCGCGCCGCCGGCGCCACCCGCCGTGCCGATGGCATTGCGCTGGCGCATGGCCGCGGCCGGCGTGGCAGCCATTGCCGCCGAGGTAACGGCCTACGTCAGCGGCGTCGAGAACTCGCCCGTGGTGATCGCCCTGGCATTGGCGGCCACGCTGCTGGGCGGCCTGCCGACCTTGCGCAAGGGCGCGATCGCGCTGCGTCGCGGCGCGCTGAATATTCACCTGCTGATGAGCCTGGCCGTGATCGGCGCGATCGCGCTGGGCCAATGGCCCGAGGCGGCGATGGTCGTCTGGCTGTTCGGCCTGGCCGAGATGATCGAGGCGCTGAGCCTGGCGCGAGCGCGCCGCGCGATCCAGGCGATGGAAGCGCTGGCGCCCGAGCAGGCGCCGGTGCAGCAGCCAGACGGCACCTGGCTGTCGCAACCGGTGGCGAGCCTGACGATCGGCGCGCGGCTGCGCGTGCGGCCGGGCGAGCGGGTGGCGCTGGACGGCGTGGTGGAAGCCGGCGAGTCGAGCGTGGACGAGGCCGTCATCACCGGCGAGAGCCTGCCGCGCGCCAAGGCAGCGGGCGACCCGCTGCTAGCCGGCAGCATCAACAGCGGCGCCGGCCTGCTGGAGTACCGCGCCAGCGCCGCACCCGGCGGCACGCTGCTGGACCGGATGGCCACCGCCGTGCAGCAGGCCGCCGCGCAGCGCGCGCCGACGCAGGCCTTCATCGACCGCTTCGCCCGCATCTACACGCCGCTGGTCGTGCTCGGCGCGCTGGCGCTGGCCGGCCTCGCGCCGCTGCTGCTGAACGAGCCGTTCACGCCCTGGATCTACCGGGCGCTGGTGCTGCTGGTGATCGCCTGCCCCTGCGCGCTGGTGATCTCGGTACCGGTGACGATCGTCAGCGGCCTCACCGCCGCGGCACGGCGCGGCATGCTGATCAAGGGCGGGCTGTACCTGGAGCAGGCGCGGCGGCTGAAGACCATCGCGCTCGACAAGACCGGCACGCTGACCGAGGGCCGGCCGGTGCTGACCGACGTGCTGCCGCTGGCCGAGCTCGGCCGCGACGAGGTGCTGCGCATCGCCGCCAGCCTCGATGCGCTGTCCACCCACCCGGCGGCGGCGGCCATCGTCGCCGGCCACGCAGGTGCCCTGGACGAGGTGGCGGATTTCGCCTCGCTGAGCGGCCGCGGCGTGCAAGGCCGCATCGGCGGCGTCGCGTATTCGCTCGGCAGCCCGCGCTGGCTCGGCGAGCCGGCACAGGCGGCGGAACTGGAAGCGCAGGGCAAGACGGTCGTCGTGCTGACGCGTGGAGATTCGCCCTTGGCACTGCTGGCTGTGGCCGACACGCTGCGGCCGCACAGCATCGAAGCGGTCGCCAAACTGCGCGCGCTGGGCGTCAACGTCGCGCTGCTCAGCGGCGACAACTCGCGCACGGTGGCCGCGATCGCCAAGGACCTGGGCATCGCCGACTTCCGCGCCGAGCTGTTGCCCGAAGACAAGCTCACCGCCGTCGTGCAGCTCCCCGGCCCGGTGGCGATGGTGGGCGACGGCGTCAACGACGCGCCGGCGATGGCGCGCGCCGACATCGGCATCGCAATGGGCGCCGGCGGCACGGCCGTGGCGCTGGAGACGGCCGACATCGCGCTGATGCAGGACGACCTGCGCCGCCTGCCCGAGCTGATCGCGCTGTCGCAGCGCACGGCCGGCGTGCTGACGCAGAACATCGCCGTCGCGCTGGGCCTGAAGTTCGCCGTGCTGGCGCTCACGCTGGCCGGCTTCGGCTCGCTGTGGCTGGCGGTGTTCGCCGATGCCGGCGCCAGCCTGCTGGTGGTGCTGAACGGGCTGCGGATGCTGCGGGAAACCCCCGATAGGGCGCCGCCGGCCTGAGCCCGGCGCCCGGCGACAATTCCGGCCTCACGACCGGCCCGCCACGAGCGGGCCGGTCCAACATCTGGAGTACCGCCTTGACCACGACATCCGCCGGCTCATCACCGCACGGCACCATCCTCGGCCACCCGGACAGCCTGTTCGTCCTGTTCTTCACCGAGATGTGGGAGCGCTTCTCCTACTACGGCATGCGCGCGCTGCTGGTGCTGTTTCTCGTGTCCACCGCGGCCAAGGGCGGCTGGGGCTGGAGCCGCGAGGAAGCGACCTCGCTGTACGGCTGGTACACGGGCCTGGCCTATGCCACGCCGATCCTCGGCGGCTACCTGGCCGACCGTTTTCTGGGCACGCGCCGCGCGGTGCTGATCGGCGGCTTCATCATCGCCGCCGGCCACATCTCGCTGTTCCTCGACACCATCGTCTCGTTCTACGCGGGTCTCTCGCTGATCATCGCGGGCACGGGCCTCTTGAAGCCGAACATCTCGGCCATCGTCGGCCAGCTCTACAACAAGGACAACGAGCAGGGCCGCGATGGCGGCTACACGCTGTTCTACATGGGCGTGAACGCAGGTGCCTTCTTCGGCATCTCGCTGTGCGGCTACATCGGCGAGAAGATTTCCTGGAACCTCGGCTTCGGCCTGGCCGGCGTGTTCATGATCCTGGGCGCGCTGCAGTTCTGGTTCGGCCAGAAGATCTTCGGCTCGATCGGCGACGTGCCCAGCGCCGAGAGCCGCGCCGCCGTCGCCGCCTCGCGCGATGACGAAGGCCCGGCCCACGTCGTGCGCGACCGCCTGGTCGCCATCGGCGTGTTCTCCTTCTTCACGATCTTCTTCTGGTTCGCCTTCGAGCAGGCCGGCGGCTCGATGACCATCTTCGCGGCCGACTACACCGACCGCACGCTGGTCGGCACCGGTGGCTTCATCTTCAAGGTCATCAACAGCCTGATGACGCTCATCCCGGCGGCCATCCTCTCCTGGCTGTGGATCAAGCTGGCCAAGGCCACCGGCGGGCGCATCGCCTCGTCCAACGCCGTGCTGGCGCTGGCGCTGCTGCTGATCTGGGGCCTGTCGCTGTGGATGCTGGGCCGCGAGTTCTCGCTGGAGCAGTCCGAAGTGCCCGCCACCTGGTTCGGCGTGCTGAACTCCTTCTTCCTGGTGATCCTGGCGCCCTACTTCACGAAGATGTGGGACCAGTGGTGGAACCCCAGCGGCCCGATCAAGTTCGGCATGGGCCTGGTCCTGCTGGGCCTGGGCTTCGCCGCGCTGTCCTACGGCTCGGCCGGCATCGCCCCGGGCGCCAAGACCGCGCATGTCAGCATGGTGTTCCTGTGCATCGCCTATCTATTCCACACGATGGGCGAACTGACCCTGTCGCCGGTGGGCCTCAGCTACATCTCGCGCCTGGCTCCGGCCCGCCTGCTGGGCCTGATGTTCGGCATCTGGTTCCTGAACACCTCGATCGCCAACAAGCTCGCCGGCGCCACCGGCAGCTATATCGACCACATCTCCGAGACCTACTCGATGTCCACCTTCTTCCTGATCTTCACGCTGATCCCGATCGGCGCGGGGCTCGTGATGATGCTGCTGAACAAGTGGATGCTCGGAAAGATGCACGGCATCCGCTGATCTCTACTGCTCGGGCGCCAGCCCCTGCTCCTGCGCCGCCTTCATCGCCTCGCGCCACAGGCGCGCCGGCACGAAGGTGCGGAGCTGCTCCATCGCCTTGTCGACCAGCTTCGGGTGCAGCTCGTGGCCGATGCCGGGGAGCACATCGGCGGTGACGTCGGCGCCGAGCGCCATCAGCTGCTTCGCGGCGTCGACCACCAGCCGGTAGGGCAGCACCTCGTCCTTGGTGCCGTGCAGCAGGTGCACGCTGACCTGATCGGGCGCGGCCTCGGGCAGGGTGGCGTAGCGGCTGCCGATGGCGATCACACGGCCGGCGAGCTGCGGTTCGGCCTGCACGGCTTCCAGCGCGACGATGCCGCCTTGCGAAAAGCCGGCGAGCGCCACCAGCGGCCAGTCGAGCTCGAAATGAGCCGCCCAGGCGCGCACGCGGGTGACCAGCGCCGGCAGCGCGGCGGCCACGCGGGCGGCGCGGTTGCCGTCGTCGATGTCGGTGGACGAGAACCACTGGAAGCCCCGGCCTTCACCGCGATCGAACTCGTGCGGCGCGTTCAGCGAGACGATGGCCGCCTGCGGGTACTGCGCGCGCAGCGCCGCGTCCAGCGGTGCCATCTGCGCGGCTTCCATGCCGACGCCGTGCAGCAGCACGAACAGCAGCTGCGGCTTTTGCCCTTGCGCGGGAAGGCTGACGATGGCGCGGGGATCGCTGGTGCTCATGGCGATGAAGGATTTATTCGTTACGTTTGCAGCGCCGCATTGTCTCGCCGATGTCATGGCCCTTGCCGGCGCCCCGCTATGCTGATCCGCCCTTCCATGGAGCTCCGATGGACCTGAAGATCAACGGCCGCGTCCAGCCCCTGCCCGAACACGCCAGCGATCCGGCCATGCCGCTGCTGTGGGCGCTGCGTGACGGGCTGAACCTGACCGGCACCAAGTTCGGCTGCGGCATCGGTGCCTGCGGGGCGTGCACGGTGCATCTCGACGGCCAGGCGGTGCGCGCCTGCGTGACGCCGCTGGCTGCCTGCGAGGGCAAGGCCGTCGGCACGATCGAGGCCCTGGGCAGCGCCGCGCAGCCGCACGCGCTGCAGCTCGCCTGGATCGCCCAGCAGGTGCCGCAGTGCGGCTATTGCCAGAGCGGCATGCTGATGGCCGCCGCCGCGCTGCTGGCGAAGAACCGCCAGCCCAGCGACGCCGACATCGACACAGCGATCACCAACCTGTGCCGCTGCGGCACCTACCCGCGCATCCGCGCGGCGATCAAGGCCGCCGCGGCGCAGATGGCGCCGGTGGCCGGCAAGAAGGCGGCGGCATGAAGCGCCGCACCCTGCTGCTCAGCGGCCTGGGCGCGGCCGGCGCGTTGCTGGTGGGCTTCGGCGCGCTGCCGCCTCGCAGCCGGCTGGGCCTTGCCGACACCCTGGCCGCGCACGAGGGCGAGATCGGCATCAACGGCTGGATCAAGATCACCGCCGACGGCGGCGTGCTGCTGGCAATGCCGCGCAGCGAGATGGGCCAGGGCGTGCACACCGCGCTGGCCCAACTGGTGGCCGAGGAGCTGGATGTGCCGCTGGAGCGTGTGCGCCTGATCCCCGCCGGCTTCGAGGCGATCTACGGCAACGTGGCCGGCTTCGTCGGCCAGTTGCCGCTGACGCCGCGCCAGATGGAGCCGGGCCAGGAGACCACCGTCGCGAAACTGGGCGCCTGGACCATCGCCAAGCTCGCGCGCGAGCTTGGCATCAACATGACCGGCGGCAGCTCCAGCGTGGCCGATGCCTGGGAGCCGCTGCGCTGGGCCGCGGCCACGGCCCGCGCGCAGCTGATGGGCGCCGCCTCGCTGCGCTGGAAGCTGCCGCGCGCGGAGCTGGCGCTGAAGGACGGCGTGATCTCGCATCCCTCGGGCGCGCACGCCCACTTCGGCGAGCTGGCCCGCGAAGCCGCCAACACGCCGCCCGGCGAGGTGCTGCTGAAGCCCCGCGCGCAGTGGCGGCTGATTGGCCAGCCGGCGCTGCGCCAGGACCTGCCCGCCAAGATCGACGGCAGCGCCCGCTTCGGCATCGACCAGCGGCCGGAGGGCGGGCCGCTGCTGTTCGCCACCGTCCGCCATGCGCCGATGCTGGGCGGCGCGCCCGGCGCGGTGCAGGTCGACGCGATCCGCCAGCAGCCGGGCGTGCTGCGCGTCGTGCTGCTGCCGCCCTATGCCGGCGGCCATACGGCCATCGCCGTCGTCGCGCGCACGAGCTGGCATGCGATGCGCGCCGCGCAGCAGATCGAAACCGACTGGCAGCCGCGGCCCGCCGGCCCGCTGGATTCGGAGGCGATCCGCCAGGCGCTGATGACGAGTGCGCGGCGCGCGGCCGACGGCGAAGACGGCTTCGCCTTCCGCAGCGAGGGCGATGCGGCCCAGGCGCTGGCCAGCGCCGCGAAGCGGGTCGAGGCGCTGTACGAAGTTCCTTACCTCGCCCACGTGGCAATGGAACCGCTGAACTGCACCGCGCGCGTGAAAGACGGCCGGGTCGAGCTGTGGCTGCCTACGCAGGTGCCAGGTCTTGCCCGCGCCGTGGCGGCCCGCGTGGCCGGTGTCGCGCCGGAGGACGTGGACGTCCACGTCAGCTACCTCGGCGGCGCCTTCGGGCGCCGGCTGGAGGCGGACTTCGTCGGCCAGGCGGTGCGCGTGGCGATGGAGACGAACGGCGCGCCGGTGCAGCTGCTGTGGCCGCGCGAGGAAGACACGACGCACGACTTCTACCGCCCGGCCGGCGCGGCGCTGATGCGCGCGGGGCTCGATGCCGCAGGCAGGCCCGTCGCGCTGCAGGTCGGCACGGCCGGCGACGCGATCTCGCCGCGCTGGATGGAACGCGTGCTGCCCGCACTGGCGGGCCCCATCGACATGCCGGACAAGACCACCAGCGAGGGCGTGTTCGACCACCCCTACGCCATCGCGGCCCAGCGCATCGCGCACGCGGCCACGCACAGCGGCGTGCCGGTCGGCTTCTGGCGCTCGGTCGGCCACTCGCACAACGCCTTCTTCACCGAGAGCTTCATCGACGAGCTGGCGCACGCCGCCGGCGCCGATCCGCTGGCCTTCCGCCTCGGCCTGCTGGATGGGTTGCCGCGCCACGCGGCGGTGCTGAAGCTGGCGGCGGACAAGGCCGGCTGGGGCCAGGTCTTGCCCATCGGCCGCGCGCGCGGGTTGGCTTTGCACGAGAGCTTCGGCAGCCTCGTCGCGCAGGTGCTGGAGGTCTCGCTCGAACAGGGAAGGCCGCGCGTGCACCGCATCGTCTGCGCGATCGACTGCGGCACCGTCGTCAACCCCGGCATCGTCGCGCAGCAGATGGAGGGCGGCGCGATCTTCGGCCTGACGGCGGCGCTGTACGGCCGCATCGACATCCGAGACGGCGTCGTGCAGCAGCGCAGCTTCCCCGACTACAAGCTGCTCACGATGGCGGAGGCGCCGGTGGTGGAGACGCACATCGTCGTCAGCGAGAACCCGCCCGGCGGCGTCGGCGAGCCGGGCGTACCGCCGGTGGCGCCAGCGCTGGCCAATGCGCTGTTCGCGCTGACCGGCGAGCGGCGGCGGCGCCTGCCCTTCGCCTAGCGTTGCTGCCCGTCGAAGCGCACCGGCTCGACGCCGCGCTTCTTCGCGCGGATCACCACGGTGCCGGCCAGCTTGTCGTGCCAGCCCTGCTTGCGCGAATCGAAGCCGACCCAGATCAGGCCCAGGCAGAACGGGATCGTCGAGACGAAGTAGCCCAGGTAGCGGCCGATCGCCTGGCCGGTGGACAGCTTGGCGCCGGTGGCCGCATCGACGACGCGGGCGCCGATGGCCATCTTGCCGGGCGTGGCCTGCCGCGTGAGCCAGAACACCACGACGATCGCCGCCGGCAGCACGTACGACAGCAAGAAGCTGCGCAGGCCGCCGGTGTGCGTCAGGCTCAGCGATTCGATGTCGCTCCAGTCGCCACCGTAGAGCAGGAAGCTGTCGGACGGGGTCAGCATGGAGACGAGCGGCGCCACCACCAGGCAGGCCAGCACCGTGTCGATCAGGCTCGCGCCGACGCGCGCCCAGAAACCCACGTATTCGAACTGCTCTGCGTCCCCGCGCTGCTCATCCATCGATTCATCTCCTGCTCGAGTCGTCCTTCTGACCGATCAAGCGTAGCAGCGTCTGCCGCAGCTTGGTCGCGTCGATGGGCTTGGTCAGGAAGTCGTTCATGCCGGCGGCCAGCGCGTCGTTGCGCTCGGACACCAGCGCCGCCGCCGTCAGCGCGACGATGGGCAGCTCGTCGGCCGGGTAGCGCTGGCGCAGCACGCGGGTGGCCTCGTGGCCGCTCATCACCGGCATCTGCACATCCATCAGCACCGCGTCGAAGGGCTTGCCCATGCTGGCCGCGGCGTTGACGGCCTCGATCGCCTGGCTGCCGTCGTTGGCCTGCGAGACCTCCAGCTCCCACTGCTGCAACTGCGCGACGGCGATCATCATGTTGACCGGATGGTCCTCGACGATCAGCACGCGCCGCCCGCGCAGGCCGGCCGAGCCGGCCGGGTGCTCGTCGCGCGGCTGGCTCGGGCTGATCGGCGCCGGCGCGGCCGGCAGCGGCAGCTCGGCCCAGAAGGTGGCGCCGTGGCCGAACTCGCTGACGACGCCGACCTCGCCGCTCATCAGCGTGGCCAGCTCGCGGCAGATGGACAGGCCCAGGCCCGTGCCGCCGAAGCGCCGCGTGGTGGACTCATCGGCCTGGGTGAAGGGCTGGAACAGGCGCTCGTTCAGCGCCGGGTCGATGCCGGGACCGGTGTCGCTGACCTCGAAGCGCACGCGATCGTTGCCCAGCGAGGTCACGCGCACTTCGACACCGCCGCGCTCGGTGAACTTCAGCGCATTGGTCAGGTAGTTGCTCAGGATCTGGCGCATGCGCACCTGGTCGCCGACGACCCAGGCCGGCACGCCCTCGCCGACCTCGACCTTGAACGACAGCCCGCGCGCCTGTGCCAAGGTCAGGTAGGCCATGCGCATCGTCGACAGCATGTCGCGCAGCGCGAAGGGCGCGGCCTCCAGCTCGAGCCGGCCGGCCTCGATCTTGGACAGGTCGAGGATGTCGGAGATCAGGCCGGACAGGCTCTCGGCGCTGTCCAGCATCTGGTCCAGCAACTGGCGGCGCGAGCCGTCGTCCAGGTCGGGCTGCTGCAGCATGCGCGCCAGGCCCAGCAGGCCGTTCAGTGGCGTGCGGATCTCGTGGCTGGTGTTGGCGAGGAAGGCGCTCTTGGCGCGGCTGGCGGCCTGCGCCTCGTTCTTCGCCTGTGCCAGTGCCGCCTCGACGCGGCGGCGCTCGGTGATGTCTTCCATGATCCAGATCGTGCCGCCGCGGCTCGGGTGATTCGGGTCCACCGCCTTGGCCAGGATCCGGCAGAGGAACAGGCTGCCGTCCTTGCGGCGCATCTGCCGCTCGATCTCGATCTGCTCGCCGGCCGCCAGCCGCGGGCCGACCTCGGCGCCGATGGCGATGTAGTCCTGCTGGCTGGGCCAGACGACGCTGCCGTGCTGGCCGATGAGGCTGCCGGCCGGCCAGCCGAACATCGCCTCGACCAGCGGATTCACCTGCACGAAGACCTGCTCGCGCGTCAGCGTGATGCCGATCGAGGCGTTGGCGAGGATGGCCTCGTGGACCAGGCGCGTGCGCTCGGTCTCGGTGACGTCGCGCGCGTTGATGACCAGGTACTGCTGGCCGTCCATCGCGAACGGCGCCGCCGACATCAGCATCGAGATCGGCTCGCCGCTCTTGGTGGAGAAGGTGATCGGCAGGTTGGCCACGCGGCCATGCAGGCTCACGGCCTCCATCACGCGGGTGCGCTCCTGGCCGTCGCGCCAGATGCCCAGCTCGTCGGCGGTGCGGCCCATCACCTCGGCGCTGGCATAGCCGGTGAGC
The DNA here is from genome assembly GCF_034043675.1 of Roseateles agri. Classification (NCBI taxonomy): domain Bacteria; kingdom Pseudomonadati; phylum Pseudomonadota; class Betaproteobacteria; order Burkholderiales; family Sphaerotilaceae; genus Roseateles; species Roseateles agri. The sequence goes on from NZ_JAXCLA010000003.1 coordinate 76,473, forward strand.
TGCTCGAAGGTGCGGTTGACCATCGCATAGCGGCCGGTGCTCATCTCGGTCAAGGTGATCACGTCGGGGCTGGTGGCCACCAGGTGCGACAGCAGGCCCTCCGAGCGGCGCAGCGCCTCGGCGGCGCGCGAGGCCTCGGTCTGGTCGATGAAGAAGGACAGCGTGGCCGGCCCGCCGATCGCGTCCACGCGCACGCTGGTGGCCTGCACCAGGCGGCGGCGGCGCGACAACGTGCGCAGCCGGTACTCGGACATCGGCAGCATCGCGCCGACGGCCATCGCTTCGATCTTGGCGCTGCGCTGGCGGGCACGCTCGTCGTCGCCCGGCTCGTAGTGCGAGAACAGGTCCTGGCCGACCATGCTGGAGCGCTGCGTGTAGCCGAACATCGCCATCGCGGCGGGGTTCACATCCAGCACGCGACCCCAGCGGTGCAGCACCAGCGGCGAGGGCGAGCGGCGGAACAGCTCGCGGTAGCGCGTCTCGGTGGCGTGGATGGCTTGCTCGGCCTGCACCTCCACCGTGACGTCGCGGCCGACACCCCAGTAGCCGCGGAAATTGCCCTGCGCATCGAAGCGCGGCTCGCCGCTGATCGAGACGAAGCGGGTGCCGCCGTCCAGGCCGCGGCGCCGCGCGACGAGGCCGTGGAAGGGGCGGTGCGATTCGAGGTCGGCGCGGTGCGCGTCCAGTTCCTCGTCGGACAGGCCCATCGACTCGATCTCCCACGGCGCCTTGCCCAGGCGCGCGGCCGGGTCCAGGCCCGAGGTGCCGGGCACCTCCTCGGCGACGTGGGTGAAGCGGTACTCGCGGTCCATCTCCCAGTACCAGTCGGCGGCCATCCGCAGCAGGTCGCGGAAGCGCGCATTGCGGTCGCCCACCTCGCGCGCCGAGCGGTGCACCACGCGCAGCAGGCCCCAGCCGACGGCCAGGCCGGTGCCGAGCAGCAGCACCTGCGCGCCGAAGCTGAAGGGCAGGCCCGGCAGCACCGGCGGCACGGGCAGGCCGCCGTGCAGCGCCGCCCACATCAGGCCGCCGAGCGCCGCGAGGCCGAGCGCGCCCAGCATCAGGCCCGCGCGCAGGCCCAGGATGCCGGTGGCCAGCGCCACCATCAAACCCATCATCGCCAGGCCCACCGAGTGCAGGCCGGCGCCGCGCGACACGGCGCTGCACACCGCCAGCGCCATGATCAGCGCCTGCACGAAGGCCAGCATCGCCGCGGCATGGCGGCGCTGCAGCCGCCACAGGCCGCCCAGGCTCACCGCCGCAGCGAAGGCGGCCAGCAGCGGCGGCAGCAGGCCTTGGAAAGGCTCGTCGGCACGCCGGGTGGCCAGCAGCACGAGGCACAGCAGCGCCAGCACCAGCGCGCAGGCGCCCAGGATCAGGCGCACGGCGCGCCAGCGCACGTTGCGCTCCAGCAGCGTGCGCTTTTCGGCCGTGCCAGGCTCCTGCCCGACCAGGCTGCTCAAGTCATCGAGGGTATCGGTGTCCACCATGGCCCGCGCAGTCTCCCCGAGAACGGGCGCTTGTGACCATCGGTAAGCGCCGGAAGCGCGCGGCGGGTGCAGCGGTCAGCCGATTCTGGGCATTAGTGCGCAATCCCGCGCTGGCGTGCGAGCAACGAAACAGGCGGACATCGCCCGTTCGGACTATGCGGACCGAGGCTTGGCAGCGTTCAGCTGCGCCCGCGTCTGCTGCGCCACGCGGCGCGCGGCGGCAGCGAAGTCATCGCCCGCGCTGGCATACAGCACCGCCCGCGAGGAGCTGACGATGATCGGCCCGGTGGTGCCCTGCGCGTCGCCGCGCCAGCCGGCCTTGACGGTGGCGTCCGCGTCGCCGCCCTGCGCGCCGATGCCGGGGATCAGCAGCGGCAGCGTAGGCGCCAGTTCGCGCACACGGGCGATCTCGCCAGGGAAGGTGGCGCCGACGACCAGGGCCAGCTGCCCGTTGGTGTTCCAGGCCGACTGCGCCTGCGCGGCCAGGTGCTCGTACAGGCGTGGCTGGCCCGGCACGTCGGCCAGGCGCTGGTTCTGCCAGTCGCTGCCGCCCGGGTTCGACGTGCGGCACAGCACGATCACGCCCTTGTCGGGGTAGCGCAGGTAGGGCTCGATGGTGTCGAAGCCCATGAAGGGCGACAGGGTCACCGCGTCGGCCTGGTAGCGCACGAAGGCCTCGCGGGCGTACTGCTCGGCGGTGGAACCGATGTCGCCGCGCTTGGCGTCGAGGATCACCGGCACCTGCGGCGCCACGCGCTTGATGTGGGCCATCAGCCGTTCGAGCTGGTCCTCGGCGCCGTTGGCGGCGAAGTAGGCGATCTGCGGCTTGAACGCGATCACCAGGTCCTTGGTCGCGTCGACGATGGCGGCGCAGAAGTCGTAGATGCGCGAGGGATCGTTCTTCCAGGCGCCGGGGAATTTGGACGGTTCGGGATCCAGGCCCACGCAGAGCAGCGAGTCGTTGAGCCGCTCTGCGGCATGCAGTTGCTGGATGAAGTTCATGATTGTTCTGGCAGGCGTGAAGTGCCGTATTGTCCGGGTTTTGAAAACACGACCTTCGTCATCATGCTCGTGCTCGAAACCGAGAGACTGCGCCTGCGCTGGTATGCCGAGGCCGACGCGCCCTTCATCCTGAAGCTGCTGAACGAACCCTCGTGGATCGCCAACATCGGCCAGCGCAACGTCCACACCTTGGACGACGCGCGCACCTGGATCCGCGAGCGGCTGATCGGCAATTACGAGAAGCAGGGCTTCGGCTTCTGGGCGGTGGAGCGCCGCGCCGATGGAGCGCTGATGGGCATGTGCGGCCTGGTCAAGCGCGACACGCTGCCGGCCGTCGACATCGGCTACGCCTTCCTACCGGCCTTCTGGGGCCAGGGCTACGCGCGCGAAGCCGCGGCGGCCTGCCTGGACTACGCCCACCGGGTGCTGGGCCTGCGGCGCGTGCTGGCGATCACCGGGCCGGACAACGCGGCCTCGGCCGGCGTGCTGGAAGCGATCGGCCTGACCTACGAGGACACGCGGGTGCTGGAGGGCGAGGAGCGCCTGACCCGGGTGTTCTCGATCGACTTCTGACCGTGGATGCAGGGCGTATTCGGGCCGAGCGCCGGGCCGCCCCAAGCCGGCCCGCGCTGGCGATGCTTGCGGCTCGATGCCACAAGCATCGCCGCCATTGGCCAGGGCCAACGGCGCTCGCCAGGCACAAACAGTCCCCCGGACTGTTTGTGTCCGGGCTCGCTCCCCTCGGGGGACCGACCAGGCTTGCCCGCGTTCAGCGGGGCAAACCTGGGCGAGGGGCACCATCTCAGCGCGTGCCGATCCGCTCCAGCTCGCGCTTGGCCATCGAGTACTCGTTGAACTCGACGACGCCGGTGTCCAGGCTCTTGCGCAGGTAGCCGCGCGCCTTGGCGAGGTCCTGGTCGGCCAGGGCCTTCTGTGCGGCGTAGAAGTACAGCTCGCATTCGCGGCCGGGGCGGGCCTTGGCATCCTCGCGGGCGGCGACCAGCGCGCCATCGAGGTCGAGCCGGCCCTGCATCAGCTGCAGCACCGCATAAGGCCAGGCCGGCTGGCTGTCGCTGGGCGGCTGCACGGCCTGGGCACCGGCCTCGTCGCCGAGCCGGCGCGACACCAAGTAGAGCCAGATGCCGCCGTAGCTGCGTTCGACCTCGGCGGGGCTCGTCTGCAGGATGTCCTTCAGCTCGTCGCGCGCGGCAGGCAGCTGGTTGCCGAAGTAGTTGGCCCAGACGCGGGTGTAGCGCGGGCCGGTGTCGCTCGGCGCCAGCGCCAGCGCGCGGTCGGCGTGCTCGACGGCCTCGGCATCCTGGCGGCGCATCAGCGCATTGGCGGCCAGCGCGCCGTGGATCTCGGCGTTGTCGGGGTCGAGCTTCAGCGCCTCCTCGAAGGCGAGCTTGCCGCCGTCGGGCAGGCCCAGCAGGTCGAGCTGGACGCCGCGTTCCTGCAGCACCTGGGCGCGCGGCTTCGGCGGCAGGCGGTTGGCCTCCAGCTCGCGGTCGGCGATCAGCAGCCTGGTGCGCACGGACACCTGCTCGGCCGTCGTCACCTTGACGGTACCGCGCTTGATGCTGTCGCCCAGCTCGTCGAGCGACTTGCGCAGGCCCGCGAGTTGCGCCGGCGCGAGCGCCGGCACCGTCAGCGCCGAGCCCAGGCGCGGCAGCACCTTGGTCAGCTTGTCGCGGTAGGCGCTCCACTTGCCGGCGGCGATCTCGTCGGCATTCAGCGCCAGCTCGCCGTCGACCTGCTGCGAACGAGCCGCAGAGGCATAGCGCAGATGCAGCGCGAACCAGTCGTTGGTCTCGTCGAAGCGGCCCGTCCCGTTGCCGGCGCTGGGCGGCGCGAAGGCATCCTCGCCGAACTCGAAGCGCAGCTTGTAGAGGTAACGACCCGGCCCGCCGATCTGCATCGCCTCGGTGCGGGGCGTCTGGTTCGGCAGGCGCAGCGGCACGATCAGGTCCAGCAGGATGAAGTCGCCGACCAGCGTGCGCTTGTCGGGGAAGCGCCAGTAGTTCGCGCCAGTGCCGAAGCGCAAGCTCACCTTCAGCGCATTGCTGCCGTCGACCTCCTCGATCAGCGCCTGCCCCTGCTGGCTGAACGAAGGCCAGGCGCGCGAGATCTCGCCGATCAGCGCCTTCTGCAGTTCCTCGGCCGGCATGCTGTCGCGCGCGGCACGCAGCCATTCCGCCATCTCGCCGTGATAGACGGTGACGCTCTCGAAGCTGCCTTCCTCGGCCAGGCGCGGGAAGCGCAGGGTGGCGGTGGTCTCGCTGCGCAGCGCCTCGCGGGCAGGCGGCATCGTGCTGAGCGCCGTGACCCCGCTGCGCGCGATGAGGCCGCGGCCCAGGCCGTAGCTCTGGCGCGTCTGCGGCGCGCCGCTCTGCTGGCCGCGCGTGCCGTCGAGCCACAGCGGCGTATCGGTGCCGGGCAGGGTGACGGTGGCGATCGCATGGTCGAAGGCCAGCGGGCTGGGCAGCCGGGCCTGCACCGCATCGCGCGCATAGGCAGAGACGAGCACCGGGGCGGCCTCGATGTCCAGCTGCTTGAGCAGGTTGACGAGCAGCGCGGCCTTGTCCTTGCAGTCGCCGAAGCGCTGCTTCAGCACCGTGTCGGCCGTGGCTGGCTGGTGCGAGTTGGCGCCCATCTCGGTGCCGAAGTAGCGGATGTCGCGCTGCACGAAATCGAGCGCCAGGCGCAGGCGTTCCTCCGGCGTGTCGCGGCCCGCGGCCTGCGCCTTCGCGCGGATCGCCTCGGCCTGCGCTGCCAGCGCGTCGCTACTGGCGCCCGCCTTGGCGAACAGGCGCTGGGCCCAGGCGGCCACGTCGGCCCAGTCGGCGAATTCGCTGAACTCGATCTGGTCGGCCAGCATCTCGCCCGGCGGCAGCAGCGGGTCGTAGTGGAACTGCGCCACGGCGCGGCGGCGGAAGGTGGTCTCGCGCCAGCCGTCCTTCGTCGTCTGCTGGGCGACCTCGATGCCCAGCGCCGTCCGCTCCCGGTGCCGGATCTCGCGCGCCGCCGGCGCCAGCAGCCGCACGTTGACGAGGCCGACCGGGCCGAGGCTGGCGCTGGTCCATTCCTGGTCGACGAACTTGCCGTCGAACACCGGGTTGTCGCCGACCAGCGAGGCGGCCCATTCGATGCGGTCGCCGACGCGCAGGTCGTCCAGCACGACGGAGGCGGTCATGCGGCCGTCGACCATCTGGCGCTCCAGATTGGGCTCGCGGTGCAGCAGCTTGACGAGCTTGCGGTCGGCGAGCTTGTCGATGCGCTTGCCCTCGCGCCAGATCTCCAACCGGTGGAAGACCAGGCGCTGGTAGGACGGGTCGAAGTCGACCTGGATCTGCGAGCCCTGCTGCAGGCCGGCGCTGTCAGTGATCTGGCGCACCGCGTGCTGGTAGCGCCAGGTGCCGCCGGCCGGATCGACGCGGGTCTGGTGATCCATCAGCAGCACCTGCACCGGCGCGGCGGGCAGCGTGATCGACGGGTCAGGCGATTGCGGGGCGACCCACGCAGGTGCCGGCGCCACCGAGTAGCCCTCGGGCGCCGCGGCCTTGGTGGCCGGCGCCTTGGCCGGCGCGGGCTTGGGCGCCGGTTTCGCGGGGACCTGAGCCATCGCCAGGCCCGCGGCCAGGCTCAATGAACACAAGGCCAGCAGGCCGCGCTGCGTCCTGGATGCGGTGATCGTCACGCTCGGAACTCCCCGATGTTTTGCGCGGGGAGTTTAGCGAGCGCGGGGTCAGGTCGTTCAGATCCTCTTGGCGAGGCTCTCGGCGCGGCCGGTGTAGTTGCCCGGCGTCAGCTCGCGCAGGCGGGCCTTCTCGGCCTCGGGCAGTTCCAGCGTGTCGATGAACTGGGCGATCGCCTCGCGCGTGATCGCCTTGCCGCGGGTCAGCTCCTTCAGGCGCTCGTAGGGGTTGGGCAGCGCGTAGCGGCGCATCACGGTCTGGATCGGCTCGGCCAGCACTTCCCAGGCGGAGTCGAGGTCGGCGGCCAGCGCGGCCTCGTTGATCTCCAGCTTGTCCAGGCCCTTCAGCAGCGAGTCGTAGCCGAGCACCGCATAGCCCAGCGCCACACCCATATTGCGCAGCACCGTCGAGTCGGTCAGGTCGCGCTGCCAGCGGCTGATCGGCAGCTTCTGGCTCAGGTGGGTCAGCAGCGCATTGGCCAGGCCGAAATTGCCCTCGGCGTTCTCGAAGTCGATCGGGTTGACCTTGTGCGGCATCGTCGAGCTGCCGATCTCGCCGGCCTTGGTGCGCTGCTTGAAGTAGCCCAGCGACACATAGCCCCAGACGTCACGCGACCAGTCGATCAGGATCGTGTTGGTGCGGGTCACCGCATCGAACAGCTCGGCCATGTAGTCGTGCGGCTCGATCTGGATCGTGTACGGGTTGAAGGTCAGGCCCAGCGCGCCTTCGATCACGCGCTGGCTGAAGGCTTCCCAGTCGTACTCCGGCCAGGCGCTCAGGTGGGCGTTGTAGTTGCCGACGGCGCCGTTCATCTTGGCCAGCAGCTTGACATCGGCGATGCGGCTGCGCGCCTGCGCCAGACGCGCGACGACGTTGGCGATCTCCTTGCCGACGGTGGTCGGGCTGGCGGTCTGGCCGTGGGTGCGGCTGAGCATCGGCACGGCGGCCAGGGTGCGGGCCATGTCGGTGAGCTTGGTGACGATCTTGTCGATCGTCGGCAGCAGCACCTCGGCGCGCGCGGCCTTCAGCATCAGGCCGTGGCTGGTGTTGTTGATGTCTTCGCTGGTGCATGCGAAGTGGACGAACTCGCCGGCGGCCTTCAGCTCGGCATTCGCCTCGAAGCGCGACTTCAGCCAGTACTCGACCGCCTTGACGTCGTGGTTGGTGGTCTTCTCGATGTCCTTGATCGCCTGGGCGTCGGCCTCGGAGAAGCGGGTGACGATGCTGCGCAGCAGGCCACGCGCGGCTTCCGACAGCGGCTTGAACTCGGCGAAGCCGCAATCCGACAGCGCGATGAACCACTCCACCTCCACCTGCACGCGGCGGTGCATCAGTCCGAACTCGGACAGCAGGGGGCGCAACGCGGCCACGCGCGAGGCGTAGCGGCCGTCCAGCGGCGAGAGGGCACTGAGGCTGGAGAGGGGGACGACGTTCATGTGGAGAGCTCGGGATAAGGGCTAACCCGTGATTTTAGCGGGGCCTAAATCGTCGCCCCTTCTTTGACCGGAGCCCGCCGGGCCAATGGCTAGAATCCCGACGAGCCTGGGCCACCCAGGGACGATGAGATCACCCCAGCATGAAACTAATCGGATCATTCACCAGTCCCTACGTCCGCAAGGTGCGGGTCGTGATGGCGGAGAAGAAGCTCGACTACCAGTTCGTGCTCGAAGACGTCTGGGCCAGCGACGCGATCCTGAAGATGAACCCGCTTGGCAAGGTGCCTTGCCTGGTGATGGAAGGCCAGGACTCGATCACCGGCGCCGTGTTCGATTCACGCGTCATCTGCGAGTACGTGGACACGCTGTCGCCAGTGGGCCGGCTGATCCCCGAACGCGGCCGCGAGCGCACCGAGGTGCGCACCTGGGAAGCGCTGGCTGACGGCGTGATGGACGCCGCCATCCTCGCCCGGCTGGAGCAGACCTGGTCCGGCCGCCAGGAGCAGGAGCGCAGCGAAGCCTGGGTCGAGCGCCAGATGCGCAAGGTCCACGCCGCCGTGCAGGCGATGAGCCAGGGCCTCGGTGACAAGAACTGGTGCTCCGGCAACCACTTCTCGCTGGCCGACATCTCGGTCGGCTGCGCCTTGAGCTACATGGATTTCCGCTTCCCGGACATCGACTGGCGCACCGACCAGCCGAACCTGGCCAAGCACTACGAGAAGCTCGCCGCGCGCCAGAGCTTCGTCGACACGGCGCCGCCTTCCGCCAACTGATCGAGCTGATCCACCGCTGGCAGCGCCGGCACCTGGTGCAGCCGCGTGTAGATGCGCCACAGGCGCTGCTCGACCTCGGCCACGCTCAGCAGCCAGCGCTCCCCGATCTCGGTGAGCAGCCAGCCCTGCGCCAGCAGGCTCAGCAGGTGATGATCCGCGCTGCTGAGGCCGCGACCGGTGGGGGTCAGGTCTTCGCCGGCGGCGGGATTCTGGGCAATCGCCAGGCGGCTGCGCGTCAGGCCGAAGGCCGCCAGCGCGCGCTGCGCGATCTGCGGCGTCATCGGCGCCCGGCGGTCGGCCAGCATGCGCAGGCCGGTGCTGAGGCCCTGGCCATCGCCGGTATCGGCGACATAGCTGCCCGCGCCGGCGGCAAGCGCGTCGAACAGCCGCAGGTCTTCCGCGCTGGTGCTCAGCAGCAGCACCGCCGGCCGTTCGGTCCAGCGGCGCAGTTCGAAGAGGAGACGGCTGGCATGGCCGTCCAGCAGGCGCAGGTCGCAGGCGACGATGTCGGGCCGCGCCGCGGCGATCGGGCCACCGGCTTCGCGAACCCGTTCGCTCTCGCCGCAGACCCACCAGCCCGCCAGGCGCGCCACCTCGGCGCGCGACTTTTGCAGGGCCGGCCGGCAACGGCGCAGCAGGAAGACGGAAGGCATGAAAGGAAAGCGGGGGCGGACGTCGCGTGGTCACCGGAACAGGTGGCGCGATTGTGCTCAGCCCCCGCGAGCGCACAACCCCGCGAGCGGGCGTCCCCCGGCTACGGTGTCATCGAGTGCAAGGCGATGCGGTTGCCTTCGCTGTCCAAGACCACCGAGCGCCAGCCGTGCGGGCCGATCTTGTGGCTGGGCTGCAGCACCTTGCCGCCATGGGCGGCCACCGCGGCCTCGGCCTGGGCCATGCGGCCGTCGGCGTTGAGGTAGACCAGCGCGCCGTTGGGGCAGGGTTTGTTGTCGTCGCTGGGTACGTAGAGGCAGCCGGCAACGTCATCCCCGCTGTGCGGGATCAGGCCGAAGCGGAAGCCCGGGCCGGTCTCGATGCGCACCGGCTCGCCGAACACGGCCGAGTAGAAGGCGACGGCGCGGTCGAGGTCCAGCACGGGGATGTCGATCCAGACGAAGCGATGGCTCATGGCGTATCTCCTTGCCCAACAACGATGAGCGAAAAGGTTGCCACATTTCCCCGCCGCTGCCTGTGCGGGTTCTACCGGATCAGCGGTCCCTTAACTCGGCACGCCCACCGGCCCCTGCGGCGCGAAGCTGCCCGCATCGGCCAGCGGCCAGTAGACCTGGAACACGTTCAGCGGCAGCTCGCCGGCCAGCAGCGCACCGGGCTTCACGAAGGGCACCAGGTTGGCCAGCAGCTTCACTTCATGCCGGCCGGTGCGCTGCACGATGTGCGAGGCGGTGATGTCGCCCGGGTGCTCCAGGCCCGAGGCCTGCACGAGCTCCTGCAGCGCCTTCAGCGTCTCCTCGTGGAAGCGGTACACGCGCTCGGCCTTGTCGGGCACGACCAGCGCCTGCTGGCGGTGCGGGTCCTGCGTCGTCACCCCGGTCGGGCAATGGCCGGTGTGGCAGCCCTGGGCCTGGATGCAGCCCAGCGCGAACATGAAGCCGCGCGCGGAATTGCACCAGTCGGCGCCCAGCGCCATCATCCGCGCGATGTCGAAGGCACTGACGACCTTGCCGGCGCAGCCGAGCTTGATCTTGTCGCGCAGGCTCAGGCCCACCAGCGTGTTGTGGACCAGCAGCAGCCCTTCCTGCAGCGGCGCGCCGACGTGGTCGGTGAACTCCAGCGGCGCGGCGCCGGTGCCGCCCTCGGCGCCGTCGATGACGATGAAGTCCGGCGTGATGCCGGTGAGTTGCATCGCCTTGGCCATCGCGAACCATTCCCACGGATGGCCAATGCAGAGCTTGAAGCCGGTGGGCTTGCCGCCGGAGAGATTGCGCAGCCGGTCGATGAATTCCATCATCTCGATCGGCGTGGAGAAGGCGCTGTGCGAGGCCGGCGAGATGCAGTCCTCGCCGATCTTCACGCCACGCGCCGCGGCGATCTCGGCCGTCACCTTCGGGCCGGGCAGCACGCCGCCATGACCCGGCTTGGCGCCCTGGCTGAGCTTGAGCTCGATCATCTTGACCTGCGGGTCCACCGCGGTCTCCTGGAACTTCTCGGCGCTGAACGTGCCGTCGACGTTGCGGCAGCCGAAGTAGCCGGAGCCGATCTCCCAGATCAGGTCGCCGCCATGCTTGCGGTGGTGGACGCTGATCGAGCCCTCGCCGGTGTCGTGCGCGAAGTTGCCGCGCTTGGCGCCGGAGTTCAGCGCCAGGATCGCGTTGGCGCTGAGCGCGCCGAAGCTCATCGCCGAGATGTTGAAGATGCTCGCGGAGTAGGGCTGCCGACGCTCGCCGCCGATGATGATGCGGAAATCGTGCGTGGGCAGTTTCGTCGGCACCACCGAGTGGTTGATCCACTCGTAGCCGTTGGCCGCCGTGTCCAGCTGCGTGCCGAAGGGCCGCTTGTCCGGGTCGCCCTTGGCGCGCTGGTAGACCAGCGAGCGCTGCTGGCGCGAGAAGGGCGCGGCCTCGTTGTCGCTCTCCAGAAAATACTGGCGCATCTCCGGCCGGATGTACTCCAGCAGGAAGCGCACATGGCCGATCACCGGGTAGTTGCGCAGGATCGAGCGCTTGGTCTGGCGCGAATCGACCCAGCCCAGGTAGGTGAGCCCGCCGAACACGAGCAGCCCCAGCGCATCGACGCGGCGCAGCGCGAAGCCCACCGCGAAGAAGATGAAGAGCAGCGCGCACAGCAGCCAGGTCGAGTAGCGCAACGGAAATTGGCGGTCGATGTGCCGCAGCCATGCCTGCATGGCGGTCCCCTTCTATGTTCTGTCGCCGGAGTATGACCTTCGGAAGGTCGCGCGGATGATGCTGCACAATCTTTGCGCACACAACGCAGGGAACCCGATGAGCATCAAGAGCGCCTTCCGGCCGATCGGCTGGCTTTTCTCACGCACCTGGTGGCTGCTCGACGGGATACGACGCGCGATCCTGAACCTGCTGCTGCTGGCGATCATCGTCGCCTTCGTCTTCGCCATCATCCACCGCGGCCCGAAGCCGCTGCAGCCGAAGACCGCGCTGGTGCTGGACCTCAGCGGCCAGCTGGTCGAGCAGTTCGCCGGCACCGCGCGCGAGCAGGCCATCGCCGAGCTGCGCGGCTCCACCTTGCCGCACCAGACCCGCCTGCGCGACGTGCTGCGCACGCTCGACGGCGCCGCCAAGGACGACAAGATCTCGATGCTCGTGCTGGACCTGGACGACCTGGCCGGCGCCGGCCTCGCCGGCCTGCACGAGGTGGCCGCCGGCATCCAGCGCTTCAAGGCCAGCGGCAAGCCGGTGCTGGCCTATGGCGACGCCTACAGCCAGCGCGCCTACTTCCTCGCCGCGCAGGCCAACGAGATCTACATGCACCCGATGGGCGGCGTGAACCTGACCGGCTTCGGCGGCTACCGCACCTACTACAAGGACGCGCTGGACCGCCTGGGCGTCAGCGCCAACGTGCTGCGCGTGGGCATGTACAAGAACGCGGCCGAGCCCTACTTCACCAACGGCCCGTCCAAGGCCACGCTGGAGGCCGACGGTGCGCTCTACGGCGAGCTGTGGAGCGGCTTCACCAGCGCCATCGAGACCGCCCGCAAGCTGCCCAAGGGTCGCATCGACAGCGACATCGAGCAGCTCCCGCAGCAGCTCGCCGCCGTCAAGGGCGACACCGCGCAGCTCGCGCTGCAGCAAAAGCTGGTGGACGGCATCAAGACCCGCGACGAGATGCGCGAGCTGCTGATGGCCCGCGGCGCCAAGACCGACGACGGCAAGAACTACCGCCACCTGAGCTTCGGCCAGTACGAGGCCTACCTGAAGCCCGATGCCGCCATCCCGCCGCCGGACTACGTCAGCGTCGTCGTGGCCGAGGGCGCGATCAGCGACGGCGAGGCCGGCCCCGGCAGCATCGGCGGCGATTCCACCGCCCGGCTGATCCGCCAGGCCCGCGAGGACGAGCACGCGAAGGCCATCGTGCTGCGCGTCAATTCGCCCGGCGGCAGCCCCTTCGCCAGCGAGATCATCCGCCGCGAGCTGGAACTGGCGCGCAAGGCCGGCAAGCCGGTCGTGATCTCGATGGGCGACGTGGCCGCCTCGGGCGGCTACTGGATCTCGATGGCGGCCGACCAGGTCATCGCCGACCCGGCCAGCATCACCGGCTCGATCGGCGTCTTCGGCATGCTGCCGACGGCCGACAAGCTGCTCGACAAGCTCTCGCTGCACACCGGCGGCACGACGACCACCTGGCTGTCCCAGGCCTATGACCCGCGCCGCCCGCTGGACCCGCGCATGGCCGAGGTGGCGCAGCAGGGCATCAACCGCATCTACGACGAGTTCACCACCCGCGCCGCGGCGGCGCGCAAGAAGACCGTGGGCGAGATCGATGCCATCGCGCAGGGCCGCGTCTGGACCGGCGCACAGGCACTGGAGCGCGGCCTGATCGACCGCACCGGCAGCCTGGACGACGCCTTCAAGGCCGCCGGCAAGCTGGCCAAGCTCGAAGGCGCCACGCCGCGCGTCGTCTACCTGGAACGCGAGCCGAGCCGCAGCGAGCGGCTGCTCGCCAGCCTCAGCGACGTGATGGCGCCGGCGATGGTCGACGCGCTGAGCGCGCGCCTGGGCGTGGCCGCCCTGCCCAAGGTGCCGGTGGCGCTGCAGCAGGCCAGCCAGGACCTGACCTGGCTGGCGGAACTGGCCGCGCCGCGAACGGACGGCCGGCCCTTCGCCGCGGCGGTGCACTGCCTGTGCACCGTGCCCTGATCAGGCCTGGCCCGGCAGCGGCGCCGCCGCGCTGACCAGCTTCTCCGCCCGCAGCTCGCGCCAGAAGTCGACCGGCACCACGGCATCGAGCGCCGCGCGGTCCTCCGCGATGCGGCCGGGCTTGCTGGCGCCGGGGATCACCGCCGCCACCGCCGGGTTCGCCAGCGCGAACTGCAGGCCGGCGGACTTCATGCTCACGCCGTGGCGGTCGGCGATCTTCTTGATGGCCGCGACCTTGGCAAAGATCTCCGGCTTGGCCGGCGCGTACTCGAAGTTCGGGCCGCCCACCAGGGCGCCGGAGCTGTACGGGCCGCCGACGACGATGCCCAGGCCGCGCTCGGCCACCTGCGGCATCACGCGTTGCAGCGCCCGCTCGTGGTCCAGCAAGGTGTAGCGGCCGGCGAGCAGGAAACCGTCGGGACGCGGCCCTTCCAGCGCCAGCAGCAGCTCGATCGGCTCCACGCGGTTGACGCCCAGGCCCCAGGCCTTGATGACGCCCTCGTCGCGCAGCCGGTCCAGCGTCTTGAAGGCACCCTTGCGCGCGCTCTCGAACATGGCCAGCCACTCGTCGCCGTAGAAGTCCTGCGCCACGTCGTGGACCCAGACGATGTCCAGCCGGTCGGTCTTCAGGCGCTTCAGGCTGTCCTCGATCGAGCGCAGGGTAGCGCTCTCCGAGTAGTCGTTGACGATGCGGTTGGGCCGGCCATGGCGGAACACGTCGCCCTTCTCGCCCAGGTCGCGCGCGCTGACGTCCTCGACCTCGTCGAGGATCAGCCGGCCGACCTTGGTGCTGATCACGTAGTCCTCGCGCCGCTTGTCGGCCAGCGCCTCGCCCATGCGCAGCTCGGCCAGGCCGGCGCCGTAGAAGGGCGCGTTGTCGAAGTAGCGGATGCCGTCGTTCCAGGCGGCGTCCACGGTCGCCTGCGCCTCGGCCTCGGGGATGTCGCGGAACATATTGCCCAGCGGCGCGGTGCCGAAGCCCAGCGGGCCGGGGAGCAGGTCTTTGATGCGGTTCATGTCGTTCTCCACAGAGGGTTTGATGGAACGAATGATGGGCGCCGCGGATCAATTCATCCAATTTATTTGGTGGATTCCAGATATTCATGTGAGAGCATGACTGGATGCGCTACGACCTGAACCTGCTGCCGGTCTTCCTGGCCTTGATGGAGGAGCGCAGCGTCACGCGCGCCGCCGAGCGGCTGGGCATCACGCAGCCGGCCCTGTCCAACGCACTGACCCGGCTGCGCACGATGCTGCAGGACCCGCTGTTCGTGCGCGAGCGCTACGGCATGCAGCCCACGGCCAAGGCCCAGGAGCTGGCGCCGGCCATCGCCGCCGCGCTGGCCAGCCTGGACGAGCTGGTGCTGGGCCAGCAGGCCTTCGACCCGGCGAAGGCCCATCAGCAGATCACCATCGCGCCGAACAGCTACGCGGAATATGCGCTGGTACCGGCCATCGTCGCGCGGCTGCGCGAGCAGGCGCCCGGCATCGCGCTGCGGCTCACGCCCTACGGCACCGACCTGGCCGAGACCGGCGTGATGTCGGGCACCACGGCGCTGGCGCTGGGCCGCTTCATCGACCCGCCGGAGAACCTCGTCGTCCAGCACCTGGGCGACGACGGCCTGGCCTGCATGGTGCGCGCCGACCATCCGACCGTCACCGGCAAGCGCATCACGAAGAAGCAGTTCGAGCAGCTGAAGCACGTCAACATGCTGCCGCCGGGGCGCCTGCGCGCGGGCCTCTTCCAGGTGCTGCAACGCGAAGGGCTGAAGCGCGAGGTGGCCGTGTCGGTGACGCACTTCCTGGCCATGCCGGAGATGGTGGCGGTGACCGACTACTGTGCGACCTTGCCCAAGCTGATCTGCCGCCAGCTGGCCGGCGATCCGCGCCTGAAGATCCTGCCGACACCGGTGGACCTGGGCACTTTCCCGATCGAGATGGGCTGGCACGCCCGCTACCGCAACGATCCGGCCCACCGCTGGCTGCGCGGCCTGATCGCGGAGGTGGTGGGCGAAATCAGCTCTCAGTCCAGGGTCTGACGGTAGCGCCGCATCGCCACCGCGCCGGCCACCAGCAGGAAGGCCAGCATCGGCCACAGCTCCGGCAGCAATTCCTGCCAGCCGTTGCCCTTGAGCATGATGCCGCGCACGATGCGCAGGAAGTGGGTCAGCGGCAGCACCTCGCCGATGACCTGCGCCCACTCCGGCATGCCGCGGAACGGGAACATGAAGCCGCTCAGCAGCATCGAGGGCAGGAAGAAGAAGAACGTGAGCTGCATCGCCTGCAGCTGGTTCTGCGCCAGGGTGGAGAAGGTGAAGCCGACGCCCAGGTTGGCCACCATGAACACGCCGATCATCGCCAGCAGCAGCGCGAGGCTGCCGATCATCGGCACCGCGAACAGCGCCCAGGCGGCGATCATGATGACGCCCAGCTGCACATAGCCGAGCACGACGTAGGGCAGGATCTTGCCGATCATCACCTCGAAGGGCCGCACCGGCGTGGCCAGCAGGTTCTCCATCGTGCCGCGCTCGCGCTCGCGCGTCATCGCCAGCGCGGTAAGCATCACCATCGTCATCGTCAGGATCGTGCCGATCAGGCCCGGCACGATGTTGTAGCGCGACAGACCCTCAGGGTTGTAGCGGCGCTGCAGGCGCAGCTCGAAGGGGTCGGGTCTTGCCTGCAGGGCGGCCAGCGACCCGACCAGATCGCGCGCCAGGCCCTGCGCGCCGAGCTGCTGCAGCGCGGCCAGCGCGTTGCCGGCGGCGGCCGGATCGGTGGCATCGGCCGCCACCAGCAGCGCGGGCCGCTCGCCGCGCACCAGCCGGCGCGAGAAATCGGCGGGCACGACGACGACGAACTGCACCTCGCCGCGCGCCAGCAGCTCGTCGGCCTCGCGCTCGCCAATACCGGTCTGCACGATCTTGAAATAGCCGCTGGTCTGCAGCGCGGCGACGAGGCTGCGGCTCATCGGGCCCGGATCCTGGCTGACCACCACCGTCGGCAGGCCCTTCGGGTCGGTATTGATCGCATAGCCGAACAGCACCAGCTGGACGATGGGCACGCCGACGGCCATCGCGAAGGTCAGCCGGTCGCGCAGCATCTGCTGGCATTCCTTGATGAAGATGGCCAGCATGCGCGCCCAGGAGAAGCGGTGTTCACGCGCCATCGAAGTTGTCCTTCGCGGCGTCGATCAGCTTGACGAAGACATCTTCGATGTTCTTCGCGCCGTCTACCTTGTCGATCAACTGCTGCTGCGTGCCCTGCGCCAGCACCTTGCCGTAGGCGATGTAGACCAGCTCGTCGCAGCGCTCGGCCTCGTCCATGTAGTGGGTGGAGACGAGCACGGTGATGCCCTCGCCGGCCAGGCGCTTGATCTGGTCCCAGAACTCGCGCCGCGCCTTCGGGTCGACGCCGGCGGTGGGCTCGTCCAGCAGCAGCAGCTTCGGGTCGTGCAGCAGGCAGGCGGCCAGCGCGAGCCGCTGCTTCCAGCCGCCGGAGAGCGAGCCGGCGAGCTGCTCCTGGCGGGTCTTCAGGCCCAAGCGCTCCAGGGCCTGGTCGACGACCTGTCGGCGCTGCGGCAGCTCGAAGAGCCGCGCCACGAAGTCCAGGTTCTGGCGGATCGACAGGTCTTCGTAGAGCCCGAACTTCTGCGTCATGTAGCCGACCTGGCGCTTCAGCTCCAAGGCCTGCTTGCGGAAGTCCAGGCCCAGGCAGCGGCCTTCGCCGGCATCGGGTGTCAGCAGGCCGCAAAGCATGCGCATCGTCGTCGTCTTGCCGCTGCCGTTGGGGCCGAGGAAGCCGACGATGCGGCCGGTGGCCACTTGCAGGTCGACGTCGTCGACGACCTTGCGGCCGTTGAAACTCTTGCTGAGCCCCTTAACGTCGATCGCCAGATCGCTCATGGCGAAAGGACATCCAAGGGCTGGCCGGGATGCAACCGCTCCGCATCCTTCGCATCGACCGGCCGCGCTTCAACCAGGAACACGAGCTTCGATCGCTGCTCGTTCGAATAGATCACCGGCGGCGTGTATTCGGCCTGGGCGGCGATGAAGGTGATCTTCGCCGCGATCGGCGCGCCGCAGCCGTCGCACTGCAGGCGCACCTGCTGCTGCATCTTCAGGCTGCCCAGCTCGGTCTGCGGCACGTAGAAGCGCGCCTTGCGGTTGGCCGGCGGCAGCAGGGCGACGACCGGCTGGCCAGCCTCCACCCATTCGCCGGGGCGGTAGAACACATCGGTGACGGCCGCGTTCGACGGCGCCACCTGCTGCGTCTGCTGCAGCTTCCATTCGGTCTGCGCGCGGCTGCTCTGCGCAGCGGTGGCGAGCGCGCGGGCGGACTCGCGCTGGTCGCTGCGGGCGGGCAGCTTCGCGGTGGCCAGCGCCGCCTGCAGTTCGTTCACGCGGGCCTGGGCCTGCTGATGCGCCAGTGCCTGATCGTCCACCTGCGCCGGCGCGATGAAACCCTGCTGCGCCAGGCCCTCGCGGCGGCGCAGCTCGGCGCGCGCCTGCTCGGCCTGCGTGATCGCCTGGCGCAGCTGCGCCTGCGACACCGCCAGCTCCTCGCGGCGCCGGCCCTTGTCGGTGTCTTCAGCCTGGGCCTGGGCGCTCAGCGCACGGGCCTGGGCCTCGGCATCGGCGGCGCGCTCCAGCGTGGCATCGAGCGTGAACAGGGGCTGGGCGGCCTGCACCGTGTCGCCGGCCGCGACGTTCAAGGTGGCGACGCGCCCGGCCACCGGCGCCGCCACGTAGACCGTCTCGCCCTCGGCATAGCCCGACCACCCGGGCGGCGGCTTCGGCGCGCAGGCATCCAGCACGAGCAGGGCCAGAGAAGCGGCGACGCAGCGGGCGTTCTTGTTCTTCATGAAGCGATTCTTGGGCAAAACGGGCTCCCGATATACTTCTTCCTCACAGCGCCGATTTATTCTGAATTGCGGGCGCTTTAAAAATTCCGCTAAAGAGGCGATGGAACAACCGGTTCGCGCATCTCTGGCGGGACCGGTTTTGTTTTTTCGGAGCGCCTCATGGCCAGCCTTGGTCACGTCAAGCCACAGACCCTGCATTTCGAGGAAGCGCTGCCGCTGCGCAGCGGCGCCACGCTCGCGAACTACGACATCGTCTACGAGACCTACGGCACGCTGAACGCCGCGCGGTCCAACGCGATCCTCGTCTGCCACGCACTGAACGCCAGCCATCACGTGGCCGGCACGCACGAGGGCGTCGAGAAGAGCGAAGGCTGGTGGGACAACCTGATCGGTCCCGGCAAGCCGCTGGACACCGACAAGTTCTTCGTCATCGGCATCAACAACCCGGGCTCCTGCTTCGGCTCGACCGGGCCGATGCATGTGAACCCGGCCACGGGCAAGGTCTACGGCGCGGACTTCCCCGTCGTCACCGTGCACGACTGGGTGGACGCCCAGGCCCGCGTGCTCGACCGCCTGGGCATCGGCCAGCTCGCCGGCGTGCTGGGCGGGTCGCTCGGCGGCATGCAGGCGCTGGACTGGTCGCTGCGCTACCCGGAGCGGCTGCGCCACTGCATCGCGATCGCCACCGCACCGAGCCTCTCGGCGCAGAACATCGCCTTCAACGAGGTCGCGCGCCGCGCGATCATCACCGACCCCGATTTCCACGGCGGCCACTTCTACGCGCACGGCGTGGTGCCGAAGCGGGGCCTGCGCGTGGCGCGGATGATCGGCCACATCACCTACCTCAGCGACGACGTGATGGAGCAGAAGTTCGGCCGCCAGATGCGCGCCACCGAGCTGGGCTACTCGACGCAGGATATCGAGTTCCAGATCGAGAGCTACCTGCGCTACCAGGGCGACAAGTTCAGCGAGTATTTCGACGCCAACACCTACCTGCTGATCACCCGCGCGCTCGACTATTTCGACCCCGCCACCGGCCACGGCGGCGACCTGAGCCGCACCTTCGCCAGCGCGCGCTGCAAGTACCTGGTCGCCAGCTTCACGACCGACTGGCGCTTCTCGCCGGCGCGCTCGCGCGAGATCGTCAAGGCGCTGTTGGACAACAAGCTCGACGTCTCCTACGCCGAGATCGACGCGCCCCACGGCCACGACGCCTTCCTGCTGGACGACCCGCGCTATCACGGCGTGCTGAAGGCCTATTTCGAACGGATGGCGAAGGAGTGCGCAGCATGAGCGCGACCGGCGTGATGGAACAGATCGCGGCACTGGTGCCCGAGGGCTCGCGCGTGCTGGACCTCGGCTGCGGCACCGGTGAACTGCTCAGTTACCTGCAGACAAGGCGCGGCTGTACCGGCTACGGCGTGGAGCTGAACGACGCCAACCTGCTGGCCTGCGTGCAGCGCGGCGTCAACGCGATCCAGCTGAACCTGGAAGAGGGCCTGTCGATCTTCGAGGACCAGAGCTTCGACGTCGTGCTGCAGCTCGAAACCTTGCAGCACCTGCGCAACACCGAGCTGATGCTGCGCGAGACGGCGCGCGTCGGCCGCACCGGCATCGTCAGCTTCCCCAACTTCGCCCACTGGCCGAACCGGCTGCAGGTGATGTTCGGCCGCATGCCGGTGACGCGCGTGCTGCCCTACGAGTGGTACGACACGCCCAACATCCGCGTCGGCACCTACGCCGACTTCGAGGTGCTGGCCCGCAAGAACGGCCTGCGCATCCTCGACAGCTTCGGCATCCAGGACGGCCGTGCGGTGCGAGTCCGTCCCAACCTGCTCTCAAGCATGGCAGTATTCAAGTTCGACAGGGGCTGATGCAGCGGACGGGGGTGGTCATGATCGGAGCGGGCAGGAAGAGCGAATTCGGCAACGATGCCGCGCGCCTGGTCTAGGGCACTGGCGCTCGCGGCGCTGCTGCTGGCCTGGCAGGGGCTGGCGCTGGCCGGTTGCTCGCGCACAGTGGTCGCGCCGATGGCCCCGTCAGGCCGCCTGGTATTCGCCGGCGAAGGCGACCGGCTGCGCGGAGTCTGGCCCGAACTGCTGGAGGAAGTGGGGCGCAGCGTCGGCTGCCGCTTCGCGATCGCGTCGATGCCGCGGCCCCGGATGGACATGGAATTCCTCGCCGGCCGCACGGTCGACCTGCTGATCTCCGCCACCCGCACGCCGGAGCGCGACCGCTGGGGCGAGTTCGTGCCGCTGTTCCGCCAGCCGCTGGTCATCGTCACGCGGCGCGACGAGCCGGTGCCCGGCAACCTGGCCGCCTTGCGCCAGAGCGGCTGGCGCATGGCGGTGCAGCGCAACTTCCACTTCAGCACCGAGTACCGCTCGCTGGTGAGCGAGTTGGAGGCCGCGGGCCGCGTCGACGCGGTCAACGGCACCGAGGCGGCCGCGCGGATGATCCGCGCCGGCCGCGTGGACTTCACGCTGATGTCCCCGCCCCAGGCTCAGGCGACGGCGGGCGGGGACCTCGTGTTCCGCCGCTTCGAGGACCTGCCGCTGATGGAGGTGGGGCTGTACCTGTCCCGTGCGCGGCTGAGCAGTGCGGACCTCACGCTGCTCCGCGATGCCCTGGGCCGCGCCGCCCGCGACGGGCTGGTGCGTCGCGTGTTCCTGCGCCACTACCTGCCCGAGATCGTCAACCTGAACCAGGGCTTGTAGCGCTACATTGGCGCTCCAACTCTTGAGTACAACGGAGACGAACATGATCGGCTACACCACCGTCGGCACCAACGACCTGCCGCGCGCCAAGGCTTTCTACGACGAACTGTTCGCCGTCATCGGCGCCAAGCGCCTGATGGAGTTCGACCGCGGCCTCGCCTGGGGCGTGGCGATGGACAAGCCCGGCTTCGGGCTGATGACGCCGTTCAACGGCGAAGCCGCTACTGTCGGCAACGGCCAGATGGTGGCGCTGGTCGTCGACGAACGCGCCAAGGTCGATGCACTGCACGCCAAGGCGCTTGCCCTGGGCGGCTGCTGCGAAGGCAAGCCCGGCGAACGCGGCCCCGGCTTCTACGCCGCGTACTTCCGAGACCTCGACGGCAACAAGCTCAACGCCTTCTGCATGAGGTAAGGGCTACTTGGCCTCGGCGGCCGGGGGCGGGATGTCGTCCTTGCGCGTCAACACGCCGTCCTCGGTGCGTTCGTCGTTCTTGAACTCGCCTTCCCACTGGTCGCCGCTGGCCCAGACGAACAGGCCGCGGCCCTGCTTGCGGCCGGCGGCCCAGCCACCCTTGTAGCGGTCGCCGGACTTCCACTGGTAGTTGCCCTCGCCGTCGGCGAGGCCGTTCGCGAAGGTGCCTTCGTAGACGTCGCCGGAGGCGAAGACCATGCGGCCGCGGCCCTTCGGAATCCCGTCGACGACGGTGCCTTCGTAGAGGTTGCCGTTGACAAAGCGCAGCCGGCCCTGGCCGTTGGGCTTGTCGTTGACCCACTCGCCCTCGTAGCGCTGGCCGTTGGCCCAGGTGTAGACACCGCGGCCGTTCGCGAGGCCCTGCGTCAGCGGGCCCTTGTAGATGTCGCCGGAGGCGTAGCGAAGCTGCCCTTCGCCCTGCGGCACGCCGTCGACGACGCTGCCCTCGTAGTCGTTGCCGTTGGCGAAGTGCAGCTTGCCCTGGCCGGTGGCTTTGTCGTGCACCCATTCGCCGCTGTAGCGCTGGCCGTTGGCCCAGGTGAGCGTGCCCTGGCCATGGCGCTCGTTGCGCACCAGCGGGCCTTCGTAGACGTCGCCATTGGCCCATTCGACACGACCGCTGCCGCTCAGGACCTGGCCCTCCTCGCGGGTAAACAGGCCCTTGTAGCGCGTATCGCCGGCGCGCAGGTCGACTTCCTTTGCTTCGGCGGCCACGGCCACCGTCGCGACGGCCGCCGGCTTCGCGACAACGGCAGGGGATGGCGCGGGCGCGGGCACAGGCACGGGCGCCGCAACAGGCTTCGTGGCGGGCTTCGCCGCAGCGACCGGCACCGGGTTCGAGGCTGCGGCCGCCGCCGGCGCGGCGGCAACGGCACCCGGCAGCTGCGTCGCCACCCACGGCGTGCCGCGCTCGCGGGCCAGCGCCGCGGCGTTGTTGCCCGCCAGCTCCAGCGCGGTGCCACGGCACTGGCGCACGGCATCGCGCCACAGCGTCTCGGCGATCTGCGATTGCTGCTGGCGCTCCGGCAGCGCGAGGCCTCCGGCGGTGGCGCTGCGGAACTTCTGCGTGTAGTCGCGGGCCTTGTCGAACAGCGGCGCGCAGTACTCGGCGTTGTGGCCGTCGATCTCGGACTGCTCGCGCCGCTTCACCGCCACCTGCTGCTGCAGGCCGCTGCAGTTCTCGGCGGCGAGGTCCCACAGGGTCTCGGCCTTGCGGTAGAGCATCGCCGCATCGGGCCAGCGGCGCTCGCCGAAGGCCTTGACGGCCATGTCCTGCACCGAGGCGGCGTCGCGGTGCGACACCTCGCACTGCGAGCCCGAGGCCAGGCGCTCGGCCAGCGCGGCGCGGGTCTTCTCGTTGTCGGCCAGGTTGCGCTGCGCGCGCTCGCGGGCATGGCCCTCGCAACCCACCGACGCCAGCGTCCACTGCTTGACCGCCTCGTCGACCAGTTGCGCCAGTTCGGCCAGGTCCCGGCCCTGCGACTGTGCGGTGGTGGCGCGCAGGTCGGCCGCGGCGGCGCGGGCACTGAGCTGGCTGCAGCTCGGTGGTGGCGGGGGGGCGGGCTCGGAGGCCGCTTCGGACGCAGGCGCCGCCGCAGAAGCGGCAGACGCAGTGGCGGCCGGCGGCTCCTGCGCCGTCACCGCCTGCATCGCGAGCAGGCACAACAGTGCCAAGGTGCATGCAAGGCGCGCCATCACTTGCGTGCTCCCGCCGATTCGGCCGGGATGTCGAGCATCGCGTCGATCAGGCCGCGGCTGAAGCGGCCGGCGCCGGGGTCGTCCGGGCTTTCGAAACTGAAGGTCTGAGGTGCCGAGGCCAGTGGCATCGCGCTCATCGCGTACTGGATCTCCTGCGGCCGGATGCCTTGCAGGATGGCCGTCACCTCCGCGCCCATGCCGCGCGCCTCGGCGACCTTGGTGATGGCGGCGAGGCGGTCCACGTCGAAGACCAGCGAGTTGGCCGTCAGCCCGCGTTCGAGCATCTTCTGGTGCAGGGTGAAGCCGGCCAGCGGGTTGGCGCCGAGCTTGATCGCGTGCTCGAAGGCCCAGGCGTCGGCGCGGTCAAACACGGTGGCGCCGATGCGTGCGACGCCGCTGAGCGAGCCACGGTTGACCGCCGCGGCCTGCAGGCCGTCGATCACCTGCTGGCGGCTCAGTTGCTGCGCGCTGTCGACCAGGCTGTCGCGCATGCGCTGCAGGGCGAGCTGCTTGCCCTGATCGATCAGCTGCTGCTTGAGCACCTCGGTGGCGACCTGCGCGGCGGCCTGGCGCGCGGCGCTGACGGCGGCATCGGCCGCCATCGCCGCTCCCTTCAGCCCGGTGGCCAGGGTGACGAGGTTGTACAGCGTGCCGGCGATCTTCATGCCGTAGTGGTAGGTCTTCATCCGCGCCCCGCCTTCCTCGGAAAGGCCCTGGGTCCAGAGCACGGCCCACAGGGCCTCGTCCTCGCTCAGGTCGGCACGGGTGATCTCCAGCGGATGCATGGACATCAGCCAGTGGTAGTCCTGCAGCTTGGGCGTGTTGGGCGGCGCGAGGCGCGTGTAGCCGCGGCAGACCTCGAAGGGCGTCACCTGCACCGAGCGGCCGGTGGAGAGCGTCAGGCGGATCGGCTTGCCTTCGCCGTCGTCGCGCAGCTCGGCCAGCGCCTCGAGCAGCCGCGTGCTGTCTTCGTCCTGGCGCGCGCCGATCTTGGTGATCTTGTCGCCGGGATGCAGCGGCGAATCGGCCGTGGCGGCGACGACGGTGAGCCGCTCGTCCACGCCCAGCCCGCGCACCCAGGCGACCCGATCGTTCTCGCTCCAGCCGTAGCTGGTGGCCACGGCGAAGGGCAGCTCCCACTGCTTGTCGCATTCCTTGTCGTGCAGCGCGGCGGAGCGCTGGATGGCCGGGCGCAGCGTCTGCTCGCCGGAGCCGTAGGCGCGGATATTGCCGAGCAGCACCTCGTCGACCTTGCGGCCGTCGTCCACCGTGAACTTCGGGCCCGCGCAGGCGGCGAGCAGGCAACAGCTGATCAGCAGGACGACGAGCGTTCTCATGGCGGAGGCCGACAAACGGGGGAGGAATTTCAGTTTAGGTGGGGCCCCCGCCGCAGCGCCTCCGCGAAATCACCCGCCTGTTGCTACACAACGCCAGTTTTCAGCTGACTTGATGAGTTCATGAAATCTTGCCGACTTCGCCCAGCGGCGCGAACGCGGGTTCGGCCTTGGCCTTCCACGCGGTGATCGCCACGCCCATCTCGGCGGTGTCAAAGATCGCGCTCTGCAGCAGGCTCATCTGCTGCAGCGAGGCAGCCACGCCGTGGTCGCGCGCGTGGTTCAGCGCCAGCTTGCTGCCGGCGACGGCCAGCGGCGATTTGGCGGCGATCTGCGCTGCCACGCCGAGCACATGGGCCAGCAGCGCATCGGCGTCGGGCAGCACGGCGTTGACCAGGCCGCAGGCCAGCGCCCGCTCGGCCGGCAGCCGCTCGCCGGTGTAGGCCAGCTCGCGGGCCAGGCCCGCCGGCATGATGGTCTGCAGGCGCTGCAGCACGCCGAGGTCGGCGGCCATGCCGACATTGGTCTCCTGCACGCAGAAGAAGGCATCGGCGCTGGCGTAGCGGATGTCGCAGGCGGCGGCCAGATCCAGCGCACCGCCGATGCAGCCGCCCTGGATCGCGCAGAGGATCGGGAAGCGCGCTTCGTCCAGCGCCGTGAAGCAGTCCATCAGCGCGCGCAGCGAGGACTGGAAGTTCAGCCGCGCACGCGGTGTCGAGGTGTCCAGCATCGCGCCGTCGCCGCCGAAGGTCTCCAGCGCCATGCCAGCGCTGAAGTGCCGGCCGGTGGAGGAGATCACCAGCACGCGCGCCTGGCCCGCGTCGGCCAGGCCGCGCACCGCATCGCGCAGCGCCGGGAAGAACGAGGGCGCCATCGTGTTCATGCGCTCCGGGCGGTTCAGCCGCAGGTGGGCGATGCCACCGGCATCGATCGTCAGCTCGAAGTAGTCCTGCGGGTGCATCGGTGTCTCCATGGAATGGTTAGTGAATATCCACAGCGTAATCCGTGCATTCGTACTTCCACCGCCCGGGGAAGCCCTTGGACGGCCGCCACGGCTCGCTCCCTACACTCATTTGCATATGCGCACCTTGAGAACCGACGACGGCCTGCCTCTGCACTGGCGGCAGTGGACGCTGCCACTCAGCACACGGGCTCGCGGCACGGTGCTGATCGTGCACGGCCTGGGCGAGCACATCGGTCGCTACGAAGCGGTAGCGGCGCGCCTGAACGGCTGGGGCTGGCACGTGGTGGGCCATGACCAGCGCGGCCACGGCGCTTCGGCTGGTGCGCGCGGCGACGTGAGTTGCGGCGAGCGGCTGCAGGAAGACCTGGCCGTGGTGATCGACGAGCTGCGGCGCGACCCGCAGCTCAGCGCGGGCCCGCTGGTGCTGCTGGGCCACAGCATGGGCGGCCTGGTGGCGGCGCGCTTCGTTGCCGGCGGTCTGACGGCCAACAGCGCGGGCACCTTGCCGAAGTGGTTCCGGCCGGTGGATGCGCTGATGCTGTCCTCGCCGGCACTGGATCCGGGCCTGTCGGCCTTCCAGCGCCTGCAGCTGGCGATCGGCACGGCGCTGGCGCCGCACCTCGCCGTGGGCAACGGCCTCAAGTCGAGCTGGATCTCGCGCGACGCGGCCGTGGTGCGCGCTTACGAGGACGACCCGCTGGTGCACGACCGCATCACGCCGACGACCGCGCGGATGATCGTCGACGGCGGCGAGATCGTGCTGCAACACGCGCCCGACTGGATCGTGCCGACCCTGCTGCTGTGGGCCGGCAGCGACCGCTGCGTGGCCCCCTCCGGCAGCGCCGAGTTCGCCGACACGGCGCCGGGCACGCTGCTGCGCTCGCACTGCTTCGAGGACATGTATCACGAGATCTTCAACGAGCCGGAGCGCGAGCAGGTTTTCGCCCGGCTGCAGGCATGGCTCACCGACAGATTCGGCGAATAACTACACTCCAGGGTTCCACCAGCCACAAGCCGGGAGACCCTGATGAATGCACGAGACCCGTCGCTGCCGCTGCAGCGTGATGAGACCACCGCCCTGGGCGAATTCGCCGCCCGCGTCTGGGACGAAGAGATCGTCCCCAAGCTGACCGACTACATCGCGATTCCGGCCAAGAGCCCGATGTTCGATGCCGACTGGGCCTCCCACGGCTACATCGACAAGGTGCTGACCGACGCGGCCGCCTGGGTCGAGAGCAAGAAGGTCGCCGGCCTGAAGCTGGAAGTGATCCGCCTGGAAGGCCGCACGCCGGTGATCTTCTTCGAGGTGCCGGCCACCAAGGCAGACAGCACGGACACGATCGTGCTGTACGGCCACCTCGACAAGCAGCCCGAATTCAACGGCTGGCGCAACGACCTCGGCCCCTGGACGCCCAAGTACGAGGACGGCCTGCTCTACGGCCGCGGCGGCGCCGACGACGGCTACGCGATCTACGCGTCCCTCACGGCCATCATGGCGCTGGACAAGCAGGGCATCCCGCGGCCGCGCTGCGTCGGCATCATCGAGACCTGCGAGGAATCGGGCTCCTACGACCTGCCGGCCTACCTGGACATCCTGAAGCCCCGCCTGGGCAATGTGTCGCTGGTCGTCTGCCTGGATTCGGGCGCCGGCAACTACGAGCAGCTGTGGCTGACGACCAGCCTGCGCGGCATGGTCAGCGGCGTGCTGAAGGTCGAGGTGCTGACCGAGGGCATCCACTCGGGCGATGCCTCGGGCCTGGTGCCATCGAGCTTCCGCATCATGCGCCAGGTGCTGGACCGCCTGGAGGACAGCAAGACCGGCCGCCTGCTGCCGGATAGCTTCCACTGCGATATCCCCGGCGCGCGCCTGGAGCAGGCCAAGGCCACCGCAGCGATCCTGAAGGAAGAGGTGTGGAAGCGCATGCCCTGGTCCTGCGGCGCCGACGGCGGCCCGGTGCTGCCGACGACCACCGATCCGGTCGAGGGCCTGCTGGCCCGCACCTGGCGGCCGACCTTGTCGGTCACCGGCGTGGACGGCTTCCCGGAACTGAAGAGCGCCGGCAACGTGCTGCGCCCCTTCACTGCCTTCAAGCTCTCGCTGCGCCTGCCGCCGCTGGTCGACGGCAACGAGGCCGCGCTGAAGCTGAAGGCCCTGCTGGAAGACAACGCGCCCTACAACGCCAAGGTCACCTTCGTGCCGGACGGCCGCGCCGGCGCCTATGGCGCGACCGGCTGGAACACGCCGGAGCTGCAACCCTGGCTCAGCACCGCGCTGAACGAGGCGAGCCTGGCGCACTTCGGTGAACCGGTCGGTTACATCGGCCAGGGCGGCACGATCCCGCTGATGAGCATGCTGCAGAAGGGTTTCCCGGCGGCGCAGATGATGGTCTGCGGCGTGTTGGGCCCCAAGAGCAATGCACACGGCCCGAACGAGTTCCTGCACGTGCCCTACGGCAAACGCCTGACGGCGGCCGTCGCGCAGGTGATGGCCGCTCACCCCTGAGTTTTTCCTAGAGACAAGGCGGGACGACCATGGATCTGCTGCGCGCCCTCACGGTCTTCGTCCAGGTCATCGACGAGGGCAGCTTCGCCGCCGCCTCGCGCTCGCTGGACCTGGCGCCCGCCGTCGTCACGCGACTGGTGGCCGAGCTGGAGCAGCACCTCGGCGCGCGGCTGATCAACCGCACGACGCGCAGCCTGGCGCTGACCGAGGTCGGCAAGGAGTACCTGGAGCGCGCGCGGCAGATCCTGTTCGAGGTGGAGGAGGCCAACGAGCTGGTAAGCCTCTCGTCGGCCAAGCCACGCGGGCACCTGCGGGTGGTCGTCGGCGCGGCGGTGGCCGTACACCAGCTGGCCGAGCGGCTGCCGGAGTTCCATGCGCTCTATCCGGAGGTCACGCTGGAGCTGCATTCGCCGGCCATCGTGGACACCCTGGACGAGCACTTCGACATCTCGATCATCTCGACCCGCAAGAAGCTGGACGGCGACTTCATCGCGCGGCCGCTGGCGCAGGTGCCGGTGATCCTGTGCGCCTCGCCCACCTACCTGGAACGGAACGGCCGCCCCACGCATCCCAGCGAGCTGCCCAAGTACGCTGCGCTGCTGCCGCCGGCGAGCACGATGCCCGACGGCATCGTGTTCCGGCGCAGCAGCAGCACCGAGGATTCGCCGGACGACGAGCTGTTCGAGCTGCAGCCGCGCCAGCGGCCGCTGCTCAGCGCCACGCACCCGGAGATCAACCTGGCTGCGGCGCGCGCCCACATGGGCATCACCGGCCAGCCCTATTTCCTGATCCGCGAAGACCTGAAGCGCGGCGTGCTGGAGCACGTGCTGCCCGAGTGGCGCCTGCCCTGCCTGCCGGTCTGGGCGGCGATGCAGACGCGCAAGTACGTGCCGGCGCGCACGCGGGTGTTCCTCGAGTTCCTCGAGCGCATCTTCGGCGAGAAGGCAGCCGCCACCGCCAGCGTGATCAGCAGCTGCGCGGTGCCGTCGGCGCCACCGCTGCCGGCCGCGCGGCCGGCCAGCGCAACGATCAGCGAAGCGTGAAGCCCGTCTGCACCAGATTGCCCTGCAGGTCTTCCAGCAACCGGGCCAGCGGCGAGAGCTGGATGTAGCGCGTCGAGACCTTGACCGCGTGCGCCAGCAGGCGCGGCAGCAGCTGCTGCACCGTTTCCGCCGTCACCACGCCCTCTCGCTTGAGGCGACACAGCGCGGCCGCCTGCATCAGGTGCCGCTGCAGTCCGGCCCATTCGAGCTGCTGCCAGAAGGCGCCGAAATCCGCATCGAAGGGCAGGCCGGCCTTGCGCGCTTGCTCCCAGTAGCGGATCGCCCAGTCGAGCTGCTGTTCCTCGTCCCAGGGCTGGCGCGGATCGCGCAGCAGCGAGACGAGGTCATAGCCCGCCGGGCCGACGGCTTGGGGCGCCAGGGCCGGGCTGGCTTCGCTCAGTGACAGGCGGGCCGGCGTGAAGTCGCCATGCAGCGGCAGGCGCAGCTGGGCATCAAGGTTGGCCACCAGCGCATCGCTGGCGAGCGTCCACCAGCGCTGGCGCTGTGCGTCGCCGGCCCAGTCGCGGCCGAATTCGCCGACAGCGCAGTCGGCGACGAACTGTTGCAACTGTGCGCGTACCGGCACGGCCTCCAGCTGAGGCGGCGTGCCGGCCTGCAACTGAGACTGCAACTGCCACTGCAGCAGCGCCTGCACGGCGGCGCGCATCAGCGCATCGGCGTCGTCGGGCTGGTCCTGCAGCGCCGCCAGCAGCGAGGTGGGAGCGGCGGCGTCGGCAAAAGCGGCATCGGCCGCGCCGGCCTGCGGGTGCAGCGTGAAGGTGGTTTTCATTGGGGAAAGGCAGAAGGAAACGGCGTGCGGGCGAGGCCGGTGACGGCGGGCCCTCATGGATAATGAATTCTACAAACCGCCTGCCCCGCCGGCGCGGCCCCGCCGGGGTACGTCGGCATGCGTGATGCATCACAAGAATCGTCGTTCCTTGCAGCCTCCCGCCGCTCCCCCATTCGCCCGTTCCTGCCTGTGGCTGGCCCTGTTGTGCCTGAGCAGCGTGCCCGCCTGGGCGCAGCAGGCTGCGGCGGACACCACGTCCGGCGACGACGGCCTGCGCCTCAAGCCCAACCGCACGCTGACCACGCGCCCGAAATCCGACGCGCAGAAGCCCGCACTGGTGATCACGGCCGACAAGATGAGCAGCGTGGTCGACCAGCAATCCAAGGCCGAGGGCCAGGCCGAACTGCGCTACGGCGACGTGCTGGTGCGCGCGGCCCAGGTCACCTATGGCCAGGTGGACGACCTCGCCCACGCCACCGGCAACGTGGAACTGAGCAGCGGCGGCAATATCTTCCGCGGCCCGGACCTGCAGCTTTACGTCAGCCGCTTCGAGGGCGAGTTCCTCAACCCGAGCTACTTCTTCTCGGTGACCGGCGGCTCCGGCAAGGCGGAACGCATCAGCTTCGCCGACCAGAAGCATGTACTGGCGGTCGAAGGCACGTATTCGAGCTGCCCCATCGTCGACAACCAGGAGCCGGACTGGCAGATCCACGCCGACAAGCTGGCGCTGGACTTCGACACCAATGTGGGCGTGGCCACCGGCGGCGTGCTGCGCTTCCTCGGCGTGCCGATCCTGGCCGCGCCTTCGCTGAGTTTCGCGCTAAACAACCAGCGCAAGTCCGGCTGGCTGCCGCCCAACGTGAGCCTGGACAACCGCAGCGGCCTCGAGTTCGGCGTGCCCTACTACTGGAACATCGCGCCCCAGCGCGACGCGACCCTGACGCCCTTCGTGATGACCAAGCGGGGCGTGGGCCTGGACAGCGAGTTCCGCTACCTGGAGCCCGACCACAAGGGCCAGCTGAACCTGAACCTGCTGCCCAACGACCGCGTGGCCGGCCGCTCGCGCTGGTCGACCGAGCTGGACAACAGCGGCAAGCTGCCCTACGACTGGAACTACCAGCTGCGCGCGGAGCGGGTCTCCGACGACGACTACTGGAAGGACATGCCGCAGCGCATGCACAGCAAGACGCCGCGGCTGCTGAGCCAGGATCTGCAGGTCGACCGGGACCACCAGCTGGCCTGGGGCAATATCGAGAGCTACCTGCGCGTCCAGCACTGGCAGGCGCTGCAGGGCACCGACGAGACGGCCCAGTTCAACGCGCCCTACCAGCGCAGCCCGCAGCTGGGCATCCGCGCGACGACGAAGGCCGACGACGCCGTGCTCGACGGCTTCACCCCCTGGGGCCGCAGCGCGCGCCTGGAGGGCTCGGTGGAGATGGAATACAACCGCTTCGACCTGGCAGGCGACGCGCTGCCTGCGCAGCGCCAGGTCGGTGCCGTGCAGGGCGGCGAGCGGGTGCACCTGCTGGGCCACGTCAGCGTGCCGATCGGCGGCGCCGGCTGGTGGCTGATCCCGCGCGCGGCCGTCAATGCGGCCAGCTACCGGCTCGACCAGCCGACCGTCGACGGTCGCCTGTCGATGAGCCGCACGATCCCGACCTTGAGCCTGGACAGCGGGATGGTCTTCGAACGCGATTCCTCGCTGTTCGGCCGCGCGATGCGCCAGACGCTGGAGCCGCGGCTGCTGTACGTCAACACGCCGTACCGCGCCCAGCAGAACCTGCCCAACTTCGATTCGGCGCCCAAGGACTTCAACTTCGACTCGATCTACTCGGAGAACCAGTTCACCGGCGTCGACCGCGTATCGGACGCCCACACGCTGACGCTCGGCGCGATCAGCCGCTGGATCAACCCGGACCAGGGCGAGGAGGTGCTGCGCCTGGGCCTGGTGCAGCGCGTGCAGTTCCGCGACCAGCAGATCACGCCCGACGGCACGCCGATCACGCAGCGCTTCTCCGACCTGCTGCTGCTGGCCGCCGCGCACGTGAGCGAGCACTGGTGGGCCGAAGGCACGCTGCAGTTCAACCCGGAGACCAACCGCTCCGAGCGCACGGTGATGCGCGCCCGCTATTCGCCCGGCGCGTTCCGCACGGTCAGCGTCGCCTACCGGCTGGCGCGCGGGCAGTCCGAGCAGGTCGAGGTGGCGTGGCAATGGCCGCTGTACGGCGCCGCCAACGCCAGCGGCGGCGAGGCCCAGCGCGAGGCGATCCGTTCCGGCGCGTCCTCGGGCGGCGGCTGCAGCGGCGCCTGGTACAGCGCGGGCCGCGTCCAGTACAGCATGTTCGACAAGCGGCTGACCGATTCGGTGGCCGGCGTGGAGTACGACGCGGGCTGCTGGGTGATGCGCGTCGGCATCCAGCGCCAGTCCACCGGCCGGGCCGAAACGAACACGCGGCTGATGCTGCAGCTGGAGCTGGTGGGCCTGTCCCAGCTCGGCTCGAATGCGCTGAAGGTCTTGAGGGACAATGTGCCCGGCTATCGCCAGCTGACGTCCGACCGTTCGGCGACCTTCGATACCACCTCATCGCCCTGAGCGGCGGCTTTGTACCGGCCCCGCTTCCCGTTTCCTCGCTCGCGCTTCTATGACTGATTCGTCGATTCGTTCCCTGATCCTGGCCGGTGCCGTGCTGGTGATGTCGAGCAGCGCTGTGATGGCGCAGCAGCACGCCGAACCGGTGGTGACCACACCCCACGGCCAGCTGAAGCCGGGCGACTACATCGCCGCAGTGGTGAACCAGGACATCGTGGCCGCCAGCGAGGTGATCCAGCGCACCGAGAAGCTGCGCCAGGACGCGCGCCAGCGCGGCGAGACCCTGCCCGATAGCGAGGCGCTGCACAAGCAGGCGCTCGACGCGATGATCGACGAGCGCGTGCTCGTGACCTACGCGCGCGAGAACGGCAACAAGGTCGACGAAGCCGAGCTGGACCGTGTCGTCGCCAACGTGGCGGCGCAGAACAAGCTGTCGATGGACCAGTTGAAGGCCCGGCTGAAGGAAGACGGCATGGACTTTCGCCGCTTCCGCGACAACCTGCGCGACCAGATGATGACCGAGCGCACCCGCGAGCGCGAAGTGCAGGGCCTGATCCGCATCACCGACGGCGACATCGACAAATACCTGGACCAGCGCCGCGAAGCGCTGGCCGCCGGCGGCCAGCTGAACATCGCCCAGATCCTGATCTCGGTGCCGGAGAACGCCTCGGCAGCCACCATTGCAGACAAGCGCGCCGTGGCCGAGAAGGCGCTGGCCCGCGTGCAGGGCGGCGAGGACTTCGCGGCCGTCAACAAGGAGCTGTCCGAGGACGGCAACAAGAAACAAGGCGGCGAGATCGGCCTGCGGCCGGCGGACCGGCTGCCCGATGTGTTCGTGGACGCGGTCCGCGGCCTGAAGAACGGCCAGGTCGCGCCGCAGCTGCTGCGCTCGGGCGCCGGCTTCCACATCCTGAAGGTGATCGAGCGCTCGGGCACGCCCTCGCTGACCTCGATCACCCAGACCCACGCGCGCCACATCCTGCTGCGCCCGTCGGCCCAGCTGACGATGGAAGTGGCTGCCCGCCGGCTGATGGAATACAAGCGCCAGATCGAGTCCGGCGAAGCCACCTTCGAGCAGATTGCCAAGCAATATTCCGAGGACGGCAGCGCCGAAGCCGGTGGCGACCTCGGCTGGGTTTCGCCGGGTGGCTTCGTGCCGGAGTTCGAAGAGGCGATGAACGCCCTGCCGGTCAAGGGCATCTCGAACCCGGTGCCCTCGCGCTTCGGCGTCCACCTGATCCAGGTGCTGGAACGCCGCACGGCCGAAATCGAGATGAAGCAGCTGCGCGAACAGGCGCGCAACGCACTGCGCGAGCAGAAGTACGACCAGGCCTACACCGACTGGCTGAAGGACCTGCGCTCGCGTGCCTTCATCGAAGTGCGGGAATGGCAGGACTGAGCGCGTGGCGAGAGAGCACATCGCACGCAAGCGGTTCGGCCAGCACTTCCTGACCGACCGCGCCATCATCGATGGCATCGTCGATGCGATCGCGCCGGAGCAGGACGACGCGATGGTCGAGATCGGGCCGGGCCTGGGCGCGATGACGCTCCCGTTGCTGGCCCGCCTGCAGCCGCTGACGGTGATCGAGCTGGACCGCGACCTCGCGGCGCGGCTGCGCAAGCGCGGCGACGTCGAGGTGATCGAGTCCGACGTGCTGAAGGTGGACTTCGCCGAGCTGGCCCGCGCCAAGGGGCAGAAGCTGCGAGTCGTCGGCAACCTGCCCTACAACATCTCCACGCCGATCCTCTTCCACCTGCTGGGCTTCGTCGATCACGTCGTCGACCAGCACTTCATGCTGCAGAAGGAAGTAGTCGACCGCATGGCGGCCTCGCCGGGCGGCAAGGACTACGGACGGCTGTCGGTGATGCTGCAATGGCGCTACGAGGTCGAATCAGTGTTCGACGTGCCGCCCGAGGCCTTCGATCCGCCGCCGCGGGTGGATTCCGCCATCGTGCGCATGCAGCCCTTCGCCGAACCGCCGAAGCTCGACGCCGCATTGCTGGAAGAGATGGTGCAGGTCGCCTTCTCGCAGCGCCGCAAGCTGTTGCGCCACTCGCTGGGCCGCTGGCTGGAGGCGCGGGCCTTCGGCGGCCACTTCGACCTGCAGCGGCGGGCGGAGGAGGTGCCGGTGGCCGAGTTCGTGGCCCTGGCCCAGCAGCTCTGAGCCGGTAAAACACGCAGGCAAAACAAAAGGGACCCGAGGGTCCCTTTTTTCATGGCGCTGAAGCGTCGATCAGGCGGCGCTGAGCCACATGGCCGTATCGAAGGCGCTGCACATCATCGGCATGTTCATGCCGAAGTTGGCGTTGGCGGCTGCCTTGGAGTTTTTGGCGGCCGGCTTCGTCGGTGCAACGACGGGGGCTTCTTCCGGAGTAGCCCGCTCCCAGGAATCCTGAGAGCGGGCTACTGAAAAGAATAGAAACACCTGAACGGGATCTTCCGTTCGGCCCAGAAATCGGCCGCATCGCGGAAGACGTCGAGCAGTTGCTCGCGTGCCTCGCGGTCGAAGCGGATGTTGTCGGGGAGTTGTTCCAGCACGACGACGAAGCCCGGCTGCGCACCGGACTTGTGGACCAGATCGGTCATGCAGTCATGCAGCGCATCCAGGTTCTTGCCGAAATGCGCCGGGAACAGGAACGCCTGGGCGATCCCTTCCAGCACGTCCTGCCGGGACTGCGCCTCGGTCAGGTTGGCATACAGGAAATGCTGGCCGGCATCCTGTGCCGCCTGCATCAAGTCCTCTACCCGGTAGGCTCGGATGGCCTGCACGATGTTGGGACGGACGGTCTGCAAAAGCATGGTCGCGATCCTCCTTTGGTCACTGAACTCTTGGAACCCGCCGCTCACGGCGCCCGCAACTGCTTGAAGCTGGCGTAATGATCGTCGGTGTAGAAACAGATATCGGGTCGGTTCGGGGGATTGCCACCGCAGACCATCCGGCGCGCTCCGCGATCGCGCGAGCCGGGTGTGGCCACGGTGTACTCGTGGTAATAGCCTCTGGGCCTGGCCGGTAGAATGCGCTCGCGATTGCCGAAAACGATGCCGTCCTGACGGTGGGCAAAAGGCCCGCCAGCCAGAATCAGGCGATGCGTTTTTTGTGCTTCGCGGGGCAGTTCGGACAACGCCACCGTCTCCAGCCCGGACTCCAACTGCTTGGAATCCTTCGCCTGCACCGGGCTGCTTGTTACTGCCAAAACCGCCAGAAAAGCAGCCAGACCGAACTCACGCCAGGTGGACCACGCTCGTGGTCGAGAGAGCAAAGACACGGGTTTACCCTGTTCCTGAAAGCAGTATGGTAGCGAAGCGGCCCGAAAAGCTCAAGCTGCAACGCCGGCTTTCATGCGGATTCAGAGTAAAGTCAGTAGGCGCACACTATAGAAATTCTCGCCGCTGTTCCGCGAGTTTCGAGCGCCCAAACGAGCTAGTGAGCTGCCACAAACTTTTGTAAAACGGCGGACATGACAAACCCGAACGCACCACAGAGGTGCATTCAGGGTCATCAGTTCGGGCCGGATTCCGGCGTTTCTCAGCGCGCCGCGTTGGCGTCGGCCACCACCAGTGCCGTCATGTTGACGATGCGCCGCACGGTCGCCGACGGGGTCAGCACGTGCACCGGCTTGTCCGCGCCGAGCAGGACCGGACCGATCGCGATGCCGCCACCGGCGGCCGTCTTCAGCAGGTTGTACGAGATGTTGGCGGCGTCGATGTTCGGGAACACCAGCAGGTTCGCCTCGCCGTGCAGCGCCACGTCGGGCACCTGGCCCTTGCGGCACGAAGGATCCAGCGCGGTGTCGCCGTGCATCTCGCCATCGACCTCCAGCCACGGCGCCAGTTGCTGCAGCAGCGCCAGCGTCTCGCGCATCTTGACGGCCGAGGGGCTGTTGCTGGAGCCGAAATTGCTGTGCGAGAGCAGCGCGGCCTTGGGCTTCACGCCGAAGCGCAGCATTTCCTCGGCGGCCATGATCGTGATCTCGGCGAGCTGCTCGGCCGTGGGGTCGTAGTTGACGTGCGTGTCGACCAGGAAGACCTGGCGGTTCGGCAGGATCAGGCCGTTCATGCAGGCATAGGTCTTCACGCCGGGGCGCTTGCCGATGACCTGGTCGATGTACTGCAGGTGCATCGCCGTCGTGCTCCAGGTGCCGCAGAGCATGCCGTCGACCTCGCCCTTGTGCAGCATCATCGAGCCGATCAAGGTCAGGCGGCGGCGCATCTCGATCTTGGCGAGCTGCTGCGTGACACCCTTGCGCGCCGTGATGCGGTGGTAGGTCTGCCAGTAGTCGCGATAGCGCTCGTCGTTCTCGACGTTGACGATGTCGTAGTCCAGGCCTTCCTTCAGGCGCAGGCCGAAGCGCTCGATGCGCTGGGCAATGACGGCCGGCCGGCCGATCAGCGTCGGGCGGGCCAGGCCTTCGTCGACGACGACCTGCACCGCGCGCAGCACGCGTTCTTCCTCACCCTCGGCGTAGGCGACGCGCTTGTTCTGCGCCCGCTTGGCCAAGGTGAAGATCGGCTTCATGGCCGTGCCCGAGGCGTAGACGAAGGTCTGCAGCTTCTCGAGGTAGGCCGCCATGTCGGTGATGGGACGCGCTGCCACGCCGGAGCTCATCGCCGCCAGCGCCACGGCCGGGGCGATCTTCATCATCAGCCGCGGGTCGAAGGGCTTCGGGATCAGGTAGTCGGGACCGAAGCTCAGCGTCGCGCCGGCATAGGCCGCCGCGACAACCTCGCTCTGCTCGGCCTGGGCCAGCTCGGCGATCGCGTGGACCGCGGCGATCTCCATCTCGTCATTGATCGTCGTGGCGCCGCAGTCCAGCGCCCCGCGGAAGATGTACGGGAAGCACAGGACGTTGTTGACCTGGTTCGGGTAGTCGGTGCGGCCGGTGCACATCAGCGCGTCGCTGCGCACCTTCTGCACCTCTTCCGGCGCGATCTCGGGGTTCGGGTTGGCCAGCGCGAAGATCAGCGGCTTGGCGGCCATGTCGGCCACCATCTCCGGCTTCAGCACGCCGCCGGCCGACAGGCCCAGGAACACGTCCGCGCCCTTGATGACCTCGCGCAGCGAGCGCGCCTCGGTCTTCTGCATGAACTGGGCCTTGTCCGGGTCCATCAGCTCGGTGCGACCCGCGTAGACGACGCCGGCCAGGTCGGTCACCCAGATGTTCTCGCGCGGCAGGCCCAGCTTCATCAAGAGGCTCAGGCAGGCCAGCGCGGCGGCGCCGGCACCGGAGGTGACCAGCTTGACGTCCTTGATGTCCTTGCCGACGACCTTCAGGCCGTTCAGCAGGCCCGCGCCGACGACGATGGCCGTGCCGTGCTGGTCATCGTGGAAGACCGGGATCTTCATGCGCTTGCGCAGCTCGCGCTCGACGTAGAAGCAGTCCGGCGCCTTGATGTCTTCAAGGTTGATGCCGCCGAAGGTGGGCTCCAGCGCGGCGATCACGTCCACCAGCTTGTCGAGGTTGTCCTTCTCGTTGATCTCGAGGTCGAACACGTCGATGCCGGCGAACTTCTTGAACAGCACGCCCTTGCCCTCCATCACCGGCTTGGAGGCCAGCGGGCCGATGTCGCCCAGGCCCAGCACCGCGGTGCCGTTGGTGACGACGGCCACCAGGTTGCCGCGCGAGGTGTAGCGGAAGGCGTTGGCCGGATCGGCCACGATCTCCTCGCAGGCGTGCGCCACGCCGGGCGAATAGGCCAGCGCCAGGTCGCGCTGGTTGATCAGTTGCTTGGTCGCCGCGATCGCGATCTTCCCGGGCGTCGGGAACTCGTGGTATTCGAGGGCGGCCTGGCGCAATTCGGCGCGCTTTTCTTCGGAAGTGGACATGAGTCTTTGTCTCTCGCTAGCTGGCTGCATTCCGCAAAAGCGGGCCGCGATTGTAGGAGCCGGCTTCAGTGTCCATCAACGCAGCGACCGAGCGCATACGCGATAGTGCGCATCCGCGCCCGGCGTCACCAAAGCATACTGCGCTGACCTCCTGCACCCGCCCGCCGTGCCACCACGCTCCTTTTACTTTTCAATACTGAATCAACCGCGGCGCTGGCGGCGCGCGCTGCTGTGGGGCGCGCTGGTGGCGTTGCTGCTGGTCGCCCAGTCGCTGCTGGTGGCGCTTTCGCTGAGCTACGAGTCGACGCGTGCGCAGGAGCATGTCGACCAAGTCGCCGCCGAGGTCGCCGCCAGCGCCAAGCAGATCGCCAACCGCGACATGCAGGCGCTGCAGGGCCTGCTCTGGGAAGACCCGCGGCACGAGCGCTGGCTCGACGACGCCACCGAATTGCTGCGCCGCACCCGGCCGCTGCTGCGCATCGAGTACCGCGACGCCGAGCGGCACATCATCCACGCCGCCGACTCGCCCTACGTCTCCCCGCTGTTCAAGCAGATCAGCCGCCAGCAGATGCAGCTGGAGACCGATCTCGCCTGCGTCGCCGCCCAGCGCCAGGGCGCGCAGGTCTACTCGCGCAGCTACTTCGTGCCGCTGCCCGGCGGCGAAGGCCAGGAGGTAGCCGACCTGTGCGTGCCGCAATCGCAGGGCGGGCAGATCCGCGCCTTCGTCGTCGCCACCGTCGGCCTGCGCCAGCTGCTGGAGGACTCAATCACGCCGGAATTGGCGCGCGCCAACGAGCTCAGCTTCGTCGAAGGCGACGGCACGCGCCTGGCACGCGCGGGCCTCACACGCGGCACCGGCATCTACCGCGCCGAGCGCCTGCTGGACCTGCCCGGCCTGAGCCTGCAGCTGCGCGTGGACAGCGCCCGCGGCCGACCGCAGCTGATCCCCAACCTCAGCACGGCACTGGTGCTGGGCCTGTCGCTGGCGCTGTTCGCGGTGGTCGTGCTGCTGGCGCGCGACGTGCGCCGCCGGGCGCTGGCTGAGCACAAGCTGGCCGAGGCGCTGGCCTTCCGCCACGCGATGGAGAACTCGCTCGTTACCGGCCTGCGCGCACGCGACCTCGCCGGCACCATCACCTACGTGAACCCGGCCTTCTGCGCCATCGTCGGCTTCCGCGCCGAGGAGCTTTATGGCCTGGCCGAGCCGCCCTACTGGCCACCCGAACACATCGAGGAATACCGCCGCCGCCACCTGGATCGCAGCCTGCGCGCCGAGGCCGGCCAGGATCCGCGCCAGGGCTTCGAGACCGTGTTCATGCGCAAGACCGGCGAACGCTTCCCGGTGATGATCTTCGAGACCCCGCTGCTCGACGCGCAGGGCGAGCAGACCGGCTGGATGAGCGCCGTGCTCGACGTGTCCGACCAGCGCCGCATGGAAGAGCTGGCGCGCCAGCAGCAGGACCGGCTGCAGGCCACCGCGCGGCTGGCCACCGTGGGCGAAATGGCCTCGCTGCTGAGCCACGAGCTGAACCAGCCGCTGGCCGCCATCGCCAGCTACGCCACCGCCACCTTGAACCTACTGGATCGCGACGGCGACGACCCGCAGACGCCCACGATGGTCCGCGAGGCCACGGCCCGCGTCGCCCAGCAGGCCGAGCGCGCCGGCCGCGTGATCAAGAGCGTGCACGACTTCGTGCGCCGGCGCGACCAGTCGCGCGAGCTGATCGGCGTCGACGCGCTGTTCGACGCCGTCCTGCCGCTGGTGCGCCTGCAGGCCCGCAAGAGCGGCACGCGCATCGACGTCGAGCTGCCCGCCAACGCGCCGCGCCTGCGCTGCGACCGCACGATGGTCGAGCAGGTGCTGCTGAACCTCACCCGCAACGGCATCCAGGCGATGGAGGGCAACACGCCGCTGGGCGACCGCGTGCTGCTGCTGCGCGCCGAAGTCACCGCCGACACGCGTTGGCTGCGCTTCACCGTGCGCGACCACGGCCCGGGCATCCCCGACGCCGTCGCGCAGCGCCTGTTCACGCCCTTCTTCACCACGCGCAGCGAAGGCATGGGCCTGGGCCTCAGCCTGTGCCGCACCGTTGTCGAACAGCATGGCGGCGTGATGGAATTCATCAACCACGACAAAGGCGGCGGCTGCGAATTCCGCTTCACGCTGCCGACGGAGACGACCGGTCCATGAACAGCATCGCCACACCCGAGTTCCAGAGCCGCAACCTGCCGATGGTCTACCTCGTCGACGACGAGGACGTGGTGCGCGACGCGCTGGCCTGGCTCCTGCGCTCGCGTCGCCTGCTGTCCGAGGGCTATGCCAGCGCCGAGGCCTTCGAGGCCATGCTCGACGCCCGCCCCGCCCGCGGCTGGCCCGACGCGCCGAGCTGCCTGCTGCTGGACGTGCGCATGCCCGGCATGAGCGGCCTGGCGCTGTTCGAACGCCTGATCGAACGCGGGCTGGAAAAGGTGCTGCCGGTGATCTTCCTGACCGGCCACGGCGACGTGCCGACGGCCGTGGCCTCGGTCAAGCGCGGCGCCTTCGACTTCGTCGAGAAGCCCTTCTCCGACAACGCCCTGGTCGACCGCGCGCTGCAGGCACTGGCCGCCAGCGACCAGGCGCTCAGCGCACGCAGCACCTCGGACCAACTGAGCCTGCGCCGCAACGAGCTGACCGAGCGCGAACGCGAGGTGATGGCCCTGGTCGTCCAGGGCCTGCCCAACAAGCTGATCGCCGATCAGCTGAACATCAGCGTGCGCACCGTCGAGGTCCACCGCGCGCGGGTGTTCGACAAGATGAACGTGAAGTCGGCGGTGGAGCTGTCGAACCTGCTGCGCGAAAGCTGACGGACGAGCTTCAGCCCGCCAGCGCGGCGCGTTGCGGCCTGGGCTGCGGTGCCATCGGCGGCGCCACGGGTTGATCGTTCAGGCGCAGGAACTTGAAGCCCAGCAGCTGCGGCTTCTTCAGGCCGGCGTCGAGGTTCTTCTGGTCGCGCACCCCCAGGCGGGCGATGAAGGCCTGCAGCGATTCCTCGCGCACCACCGGTTCGGACGAGTGCAGGATGTGCCGCTCGCCGTCCGCGCCCAGCACGATCAGGCCCACGTGCGAGGCAAACGCGCCGCCCGGCTGGCCCGGGTAGCCGGAGATGATGTTGACGAAGTCGCCGTCCTGCAGCTG
Source organism: Roseateles agri (assembly GCF_034043675.1). NCBI lineage: Bacteria > Pseudomonadati > Pseudomonadota > Betaproteobacteria > Burkholderiales > Sphaerotilaceae > Roseateles > Roseateles agri. Next base: position 117,691 of record NZ_JAXCLA010000003.1, read on the forward strand.
CCTGGCCACCTCGCCGACGATCTGCTTGGGCACGTAGGCATCGTCCCAGCGCTGCACCGGGATCTCGCGCTCGATCTTGAACTGCTTGCGCAGGAAGGCCTGGCGGTCGATGTTCTGGAAGTAGGGCACGGCACGGGTGCCGGCCATGCGCGCGGTAATGTCCGTCAGCAGCCAGCGGTTGTTGATGTTCCAGTCGGCCTCGGTGTAATGGTTGCGCGTGGCCACGCCGATCACGCCGTCCTTGTAGCGGATGCGCTGCAGCATCCAGAAGAACTCCTCCCAGGACGCGCTCTGCGCCATCGCGTAGATGTGCTCGGAGAAGACGACGCAATCGCTCTTGTCGAGATTGAACAGCGGCTGCGGGTCGAAGGTCTCGTAGGGGAACTCACCCAGCAGGTACAGCTCGTAGGGCTGGCCGATGTTGCGGCGCGCCAGGTCCGCGATGCGCTGGCGCAGCTGCGGCTGGGCCAGTTGCTCGTAGGCCAGGAAGCGGCCCAGCTCGGCCGGCTTCATCTGGTACAGCGGCTTGTTCAGCATCGCCGTCAGCGCGTCGGCATCGATGCCGACGCGGCGTGCGTTGTCGAGCTGGGCAGCGGTGGGTTGCACGGCCGGCGTGGCAGGCACGACTGGCGCTGCGACGGGCTTCGCTTGCTCTGGCGCAGGCGAGGAAGACAGGGGCGTTTGCGCGCAGCCGGCGGCGAGCAGCGCGAAGGACAGGGCGAGGGTGTGAGCTTTCATGGCGGCGGCGATTGTGCCCCGCACACAGCGCTCCGCCTCAGGGTCGGCCGGCGCGCAACGAGATGGGCCAAGTGATCGTGCGCCTGACGCCCGGATCGCCCCAGGCCGCGGCCAGGCGCGGCGCCAGCGCCAGCACCGGATCGACGCCGGTGGCCTGCTGCATCCGCGCAGTGGCGGACCAGCTGCGCACGTAGCCCAGCAGCTCGTTCAAGGTCCACTCGCGCACGATGGCCAGCGGCGGGCTCGGCAGCGGCCGGAAGTCGAAGGCCAGCTCCGCGTAGCCGGTCTCGACATGGCGCCGGCCCGCCGGCCAATAGGGGCCGACGATGCGGTGGTAGAAGTCGCTGACGATGGCGTCGGGCGCCTCGCCTTCGACGCTCAGGATGCCGTAGGTCCAGGCAGCGAACAGGCCGCCGGGCGCGAGCACGCGGTGGACCTCGGCGTAGAACGGCGGCAGGTCGAACCAGTGCAGCGCCTGCGCCACGGTGACGAGGTCGGCCGCGCCGTCCGGCAGGCCGCTGCGCTCGGCCGACGCGGCGCGGTACTCGATGCGTTCGTGCGGCCGGGCCTGGGCGATCTGCTCGGCGCTGAGGTCGGTCGCCAGCACCCGCTCGAAGCGCGCGGCCAGCGCCACCGAAGCCTGGCCGTTGCCGGCCCCGACATCCCAGGCCAGCGCGCGGCGCGCGCACTGCGAGGCCAGCCAGTCGAACAGCGCCTCGGGGTAGCTCGGGCGCGATTGCGCGTACTGGGCGGCAACGGAGGAGAAGTGGTCGGCAGGCATGGCGCGGGATGTCAGATCAGGCCGAACAAAGCCTCCGCCCGCTCGCGCAGGCGGCCGGGTACGCTGCCGGCAAAGGCCACCGCCGCACGCTCGCCGCGCATCCGGCGGAACACGGCCTGCACCTCGTCGGCGCTGACGGCGCGCAGTTCGTCCAGCCACTGCCCCGCATCGCGCAGCCGGCCGAAGCGGAACAGGTCCTGGGCGGCCGCCTCGATCCGGCGCGTGGGCTGCTCCTGCGCGCGCAGCGTGCGCACGATCAGCTGCTGGCGCGCGCGCTCCAGCCCCACCGGATCGATGGCCTCCTCCGCGTGGCGCTGCAGTAGCTCATGCACCGCCTGCAGCAGCTCGTCCGCCTGCTCCGGCGTCGTCGCCGCCTCGACCAGCAGCTGGCCGGTCAGCGGGAAGGCATCGGCCGAGCAGCCCACGTGATAGGCCAGGCCGCGGCGCTCGCGGATCTCGTCCAGCAGCGGCGAACTCATGCCCTCGCCCAGCAGCGCGGCGGCCAGCGCATGCGTCGCCTGGCCCGGCTCGCCGAGCGCCGGCGCCGGGTAGCCCAGCACGATCTGGCACTGGCCGCTGCCGGCCATGCGGCGCTGCTTCAGGCCGCCGAGCCAGGCCGGCGCTGTGACCTCGTTGGGCCTGCCGCCGGGCATCGCGCCGAAGGCCTGTTCCACCGCTGCGACGAAGGCCGGCACGTCGACCGGCCCGGCCGCCGCGACCACCACGTTCGCCGCCGTGTACTGCCGCTGCACATAGGCCAGCAGGTCTTCGCGCGTGAAGCGCTTCAGGTTGGCCCGCTTGCCGATCACCGGCTGGCCGGCCGGATGGGTGAGCCCATAGCAGGCGCGGTCGAACAGCTGGAAGGCCTGGGTGACCGGGTCGTCCTCGAACTCGCCGAACTCCTGCTCGATCACGCGGCGCTCACGCTCCAGCTCGTCGGCCGGGAAGCTCGGCGCCAGCACGAGGTCGGCCAGCATCGCGACGAAGGCCGGCACGTCCTGCGGCAACCCTTCGATGTGGAAGGCCGTGTGGTCCTTGTCGGTGTGTGCGTTGACCTCCGCCCCCAGCCGTTCGGCATCGAGGTTCACCTGCTGGCAGTCGCGCGTGGCCGTGCCCTTGAAGGCCATGTGCTCGACGACGTGGCTGATGCCGTTGAGCCGCGTGGACTCGTGCAGGCTGCCGGTGCGGATGAACACGCTCAGGCTCACGGTGGCGCGCCAGGGCATGTCGATGGCGACGAGGCGCAGGCCGTTGGGCAGGGTGGCGAGATGGGTCGGGGAGGACGACAAGATCGGCAGGCGCGAGGCGAAGCGGGAAGGGCCCCAATTGTCGTGCCTTGTCGAGCCAAGTCCTCTCCTACCGCCCGCGCCGCCGCAGCCGCAGGCGCAGCGGCGCGATCGGCCGCAGCGTGACGTACTGGCGCGGCTGCGGCGCGGGCTCGCCCGGCAGCGCGTGCAGGGTGCAGCGCTGCAGCAGCAGGGCCGCCACCAAGGTCATCTCCAGCATCGCGAAATGCTGGCCGATGCACACCCGCGGCCCCACGCCGAAGGGCATCCAGGCGCTGCGCGGCGCCGTCGCCGGCCCGTCGCCCAGGAAGCGCTCGGGCAGGAAGGCCTCGGGTTGCGGGAACCAGCGCGCATCGCGCTGGATCGTCCAGGGCGTGATGCGCAGCAAGGTGCCCGCCGGCACGGTGCGGCCGGCCAGCGTGAACGGCGCGGCGACGCGGCGCGTCATCAGCGCACCGATGGGCGGGTACAGGCGCATCGCCTCCTTCAGCGTGGCGGCCAGGTACGGCAGGGCGGGCGCATCGGCGGCACCGGGGTCGCGCCCCTGCAGCACGCCGTCGACCTCCTCCCGCGCCCGCGCGACGGCCTCCGGATGGGTGGCGATGAGCCAGCTCCACCACAGCAGCGCGGTGGCGCTGGTCTCGTGGCCGGCCTGGAACATCACCATGCACTGGTCGTGCAGCTCGGCCGGAGCGAGGCCGGCGCCGTCCTCGTCGCGCACGGACAGCAGCATCGCGAGCAGGTCCTCGGCGGCAGCGTCGGGCGCGGCGCGGCGGGCCGCGATCTGGTCGCCGATCAGGCCGTTGAGCACGGCCAGCGCGCGGCGCTTGGTCCGGATGTGCGGCAGCGGCAGCCAGCCCGGCAGCGAGGCGGGCCAGAACATCTCCTGCATGGCCGCGCGCGACAGCACCTGCGTGGCATCGGCCGCCGCCGCTGCCAGCGCAGGCGCCCGGCTGCTGAACAGCGTGCGCATGATGACGTCCATCGTCAGCGCGTTGAACAGCGCCTCCATCGGCCGCACGGCCTCGTCGGCACCGGCCGGCAGTACGGCGTCCAGCGCCTCGCGCGCTGCGGACACCATCAGCGTGGCATAGCCCTCCACGCGCTTGGGCAGGAAGCCGGGCGCCAGCATGCGCCGCTGGCGCTTCCAGGTCTCGCCCTCCGCCACCAGCAGGCCCTGGCCGAAGGTCTGGGAGAAGACCTCGACGCCGCGCTCCCATCGGACCAGCCTGGCCGCGTTGTCGACCAGCGCGGCACGCACGTCGTCCGGGTGGAACAGGTCCCAGGCGCGCTCGAAGCCGACGCGCATCGCGGCCACGTCGCCATGGCTGCGCTGCAGCCCGGTGACGAAGCCGAGGTAGTCGCGGTACATCGCGCGCAGCAGCGGGATGCCCCACCAGCGGTCCGGCGGGCCGGGAGGACTTGACGCGGGATTGAACTCGGAAAGGAGGCTGCTCATGGTCGATCAGCCTAGGCCCGAAGCAGCGCGCCGTCTTGAACGTTCACGACAGCGCGGGCGGCCGCCGCCTGCCTACACTGCCGCCATGGCCCATCTCGCAACGCCGCCGCAAGCCGCGCTCGCGGCGCTCAACCGCGCCAAGGTGCAGCTCTGGCTGCCGCGCTTTTCGCTGAGCCGCTGCGTTCGCGCCGTGGTCACGCGCAGCACGATGGGCATCGGGCGGACCTGGCCCGCGGACTGGCACGACAACCACTTTCCCGCCACGCCGCTGTGCAGCCTGAGCTGGTTCTTCGAAGGCCATGCTGACCTGCTGCGCCCCGGGCTGCCGCCGCAGCGCCTGCCGTCCGTCTACTTCGGCGGGCCGTTCACCCGGCCGACCCAGTCACGCAATGCGCCCGAGGGCCACGGCATGATGCTGATGCTGCTGCCCGACGCGATGCACGCGCTGACCGGCATCGAGCCGGCCGCCTTCGTCAACCGCCTGGTGCCGGCCGAGACCGTGCTGGACTCGTCCTGGCGGGCGATGACCGCCGCCGTGCGCCAGGCCCCGGACGATGCCGCGCGCGTGGCGCTGATCGAGGCCTTCCTCGAACCGCGCTGGCAGGCGCTGCGCCCGGCCGCCGGCGCGCCGGGCCAACTGCTGCTGCAGGACTGGGCGCAAGGCCTGGCGCTGCGTGCTGCCACCTCCGGCATCGGCCGCAGCCTGCGCGCCGCGGAGCGCCGCATCAAGGGCTGGACGGGCCTGCCGATGCGCGAGCTGCGCGGCCTGGGCCGCGCCGAGCAGGCCTTCTTCCGCACGCTGGCTGCCAGCGATGGGCCGGTCCGCTGGGCCGAGGTGGCCGCCGACGCCGGCTATGCCGACCAGTCCCACCTGTGCCGCGAGACCCGCCGCGTCACCGGCTTCGCGCCAGCGGAGCTGCTGCGCCGGATCGAGCAGGACGAGAGTTTCTGGATCTACCGGATCTGGTCCTGACAGAAGCGCAGGCGGCGCAGATGACAATGCCGCCATGGGTGAATTCGATCTGATCGCGCGCTACTTCCAGCGCGATGGCCAAGTGCCTGGCGTAGACGTCGGCATCGGCGACGACTGCGCGGTGCTGACGCCGGGCACGGGCACGCAGTGGCTGGTCTCCAGCGACATGCTGGTCGAGGGCCGGCATTTCCTGTCCACCGTCGAGCCGGCGCGCCTGGGCCACAAGGCCCTGGCGGTGAACCTCAGCGACCTGGCCGCCTGCGGCGCGACGCCGCGCGCCTTCACCTTGGCGCTGGCGCTGCCGCGGGTGGACGAGCGCTTCCTGGCCGGCTTCGCGCAGGGCATGTTCGCGCTGGCTGACGCGCACGGCATCGCGCTGGTGGGCGGCGACACGACGCAGGGGCCGCTGAATATCTGCATCACCGTCTTCGGCGAGGTGCCGAACGGCCAGGCAATCCTGCGCAGCGGCGCGCGGCCGGGCGACGACCTGTACGTGTCCGGCACCACGCTGGGCGATGCACGGCTGGCGCTGGAGGTGTTCCGCGGCACGCTGAGCCTGCCCGGTGAACAGTTCGACTCAGTGCGTCGCGCGATGGAACTGCCGCAGCCACGCGTGGCCCTGGGCCTGGCGCTGCGCGGCATCGCAACGAGCGCGATCGACGTCTCCGACGGCCTGGCCGGCGACCTTGGCCACATCCTGCGGCGCTCCGGCGTCGGCGCCACGCTGGATGCGGACGCGCTACCGAAGAGCGCGGTGCTTGCGGCCCAGCCGGTCGAGGTCCGCCGCGAGATGGGCCTGGCCGGCGGCGACGACTACGAACTGGTCTTCACCGCGCCCGCCTCGGCCCGCGAAGCGGTACAGCGCGCCGCCGAGGCCAGCGCCACGACGGTGACCCGCATCGGCCGCATCGAGGCCGAGCCGGGCCTGCGCCTCGTCGATGCCGGGGGCCAGGCCTTGCCTCTTCGACTCCAGAGCTTCGACCACTTCAAGACCCCATGACCGATCGCGCTCCCATCCGCGCCACCGCGCGCTTCATGTTCGGCCACCCGGCGCGCTGGATCGCGCTGGGCTTCGGCAGCGGGCTGTCGCCAAAGGCGCCTGGCACCGTCGGCACGCTGTGGGGCTGGCTGGTGTTCGCGCTGCTGCAGCGCTACGCGCCGCTGGGCGACCTGCAATGGGCGATGCTGATCGCCGTCGGCACGCTGGTCGGCTGGTGGGCCTGCACCGCCTGCGCGCGGCACATGAACACGCCGGACCCTGGCGCGGTCGTCTGGGACGAGATCCTGGCGATCTGGCTGATCCTGTGGCTCGTCAGCCCGACGGGCTGGCTGGACCAGCTGATCGCCTTCGCGCTGTTCCGCTTCTTCGATGCGTCCAAGATCGGCCCGGTCGGCTGGGCGGATCGCCTGTTCAAGGCCGAGCGCGGCGCGCCGATCGGCTGGGCGCAGGGCTTCGGCATCCTGTTCGACGATTTCGTCGCGGCCGGATGTACGCTGCTCGTCATCGCGCTCTATCGAGCCGCATTCTGAGGAAGACCGACATGCTGTTTCCCGACGAACACGAACTGATCGACCGCATCGCCATCGCGCTGATCCGCCGCAAGGAGATGCTGGGCACGGCCGAGTCCTGCACCGGCGGCCTGATCGCCGCCGCCTGCACCGAGCTGCCGGGCTCCAGCCAGTGGTTCGAGCGCAGCGTCGTCAGCTACAGCAACCAGGCCAAGAACGAGCTGCTGGGCGTGCCGGCCGCGCTGCTGCAGATGCACGGCGCCGTCAGCGGCGAGGTGGCGCAGCACATGGCGCGCGGGCTGATCGCCCATGCACCGATCCACTGGGCGCTGGCCGTCACCGGCATCGCCGGGCCCACCGGCGGCAGCGACGCGAAGCCGGTCGGCACCGTGTGGCTGGCGCTGGCGCACGAGGGTCGACTGGTCAAGGTCTGGAAGGAGCTGTTTCCCGGCGATCGGCACGAGGTGCGCATCGCCACCGTGCGCGCCGGCCTCACCGCGCTGTGCGACGCGCTGGAAGACCGCGACAGCTGATGCCCGTCCTGATCCTCGGCGCCGACCGCGAAGCCTGGCTGGCCGCGCTGCGCGAGGCGATGCCTGATGAGCGTTTCGTGCTGGAGCCGGAAGACGGCATCGACGCCGCTGTCGTCGCCAACCCACCGCCGGGCAGCCTGCAGGGATTGCCGAAGCTGCGGCTGATCCAGTCGGTCTGGGCCGGCGTCGACCGGCTGTTGCAGGACCCCACCTTGCCGCCGGACGTGCCGCTGGCCCGCATGGTGGACCCGGCGATGAACGAGGCAATGGTGCACACGGCGCTGTGGGCCGTGCTGTCGCTGCATCGCAGCTTCTTCGAACTCGCCGCGCAGCAACGCGAGCAGCGCTGGCAGCAGCCACTGCAGCCCCGCGCCGCCGAATGGAGAGTGCTGGTGCTGGGCCGCGGGGAGCTGGGCGGGCGTGTTGCCGACGCACTGGAACTTCAGGGTTATGCGGTGAGCAGCTGGCGCTCGTCGGACGGCCCAGAGCCGCCGCTGGAGGGCGCGGACACCGTCGTCAACCTGCTGCCGCTGACCCCGGCCACGCGCGGCTTCTTCGACGCTGCCCGCCTGGCCCGGATGAAGCCCGGCGCCAGCCTGGTGAACCTGGCGCGCGGCGCTCACGTCGTCGAGGCCGACTTGCTCGCTGCGCTCGACACGGGTCGGCTACGCCACGCGGTGCTGGACGTGTTCGAGACCGAGCCGCTGCCGCTCGGCCATCGCCTGTGGACGCATCCGCGCGTGACCGTTCTGCCGCACTGCGCCGCGCAGACGGACCCGCGCAGCGCGCTGGAGGTCGTCGTGGCCAATCTGCGGGCGCTGCGCGCGGGCGAGCCGCTGCGCCACCTGGTCGACCGAAGCCGCGGCTACTGAAGGCCGGCGAGCGCCGTGTTCGGCGCCTCGCCCAGCTCGGGCAGCGCCCAGCGATCCAGCCAGTCGCGGAACTCGCCCTGCGGCATCGGGCGGGAGATGAAGTAGCCCTGGCCCTCGTCGCAGCCCAGCGCCGCCAGCAGCTGCCAGGCCTTGGAAGTCTCCACGCCTTCGGCCACCACGGTGAGGCCCAGGTTGTGCGCCAGCTCGATCGTCGAGCGGACGATCTTGGCGTCGTCGAGGTCGTGCTCCATCGCCAGCACGAAGCTCTTGTCGATCTTCAGCTCGTCCACCGGCAGCCGCTTCAGGTAGGCGAGCGACGAGTAGCCGGTGCCGAAGTCGTCGATCGAGAGCTTGAAGCCCATGCTGCTCAGCTGCTCCAGGGTGGCCAGCGCGCGCTGCGGGTCGTCCATGATCGCGCTCTCGGTGATCTCCAGGCACAGCGAGGACGGCTGCACGCGCTGCTCGGCCAGCAGGCCGGCCATGCGCGAGGGCAGGTCCGGGCCCAGCAGGTCGCGGGTCGAGAGGTTGACGCTGAGCCGCAGCGCGATGCCCGCATCGGCCGCCTGCCGGATCGCGCGGGCGGCCTCGGCGATGACCCAGCGCGTCAGCTCGCTGATGAAGCCGGTCTGCTCGGCGAAGGGGATGAACTGCATCGGCGGCACCAGCCCGCGCACCGGATGCAGCCAGCGCACCAATGCCTCGGCGCTGACGGCCTCGTGGGTGCGGATGTCGATCTTGGGCTGCAGGTACAGGCACAGCTCCTGGTTCTCGATCGCGCGGCGCAGCTCTGACAGCAGCGACAGCGACTGCTGGCTGCCCTTGTCCAGCGCGGCGTCGTAGACCATGCTGCCGCTCTGCCGCTGCTTGGCGGCGTACATGGCCAGCTCGGCGCGTGAGAGCAGCTGCATCAGGTCGCGCGCATGCTGCGGGTACAGCGCGATGCCGATGCCCGCGCCGATGTCCACCAGGTGGTCGCGGATGTGCAGCGGGCGCTTGAAGTCCTGCAGGATGGCCTGGGCGGTGTGCAGGGCCGCGGCCTCGCTGCCCTCGCGCAGCAGCAGCGCGAACTCGTCACCGGCCAGCCGCGCCAGCTCGGCACCGCGCTGGCGGCACAGGGCCTGCAGCCGCTCGCTGACGCTCTTCAGCAGCTCGTCGCCCACCTCGTGGCCCAGCACGTCGTTGACGTGCTTGAAGCGGTCCAGGTCCAGCATCAGCACGGCGAAGGGCTCGTCATGCGCGATCCGGTCTTCCAGCAGGCCTTTGAACTGCGCGCGGTTGGGCAGGCCGGTCAGCTCGTCCCAGTAGGCCAGGCGCTCGGCCTTGGCCGTCTGCGTGCGGATGTTCTGGCGCATCTGCTCGAAGGCCGTGGCCAGTTCGTCGACCTCCTCGGTGGTGACCGGCACGGCGATCGGCGTCTCGTAGTCACCCGAGCCCAGCCGCACCGCCGCACGCCCCAGCGCGTTGATCGGCCCGCTGATGCGCCGCGCCAGCAGCACGCTCAAGAGGGCGAACACGGCCACGCCGACCAGAGTCAGCGCCAGCAGCAGCACCTGCAGGTTGCGATAGGGCGCCACGGCCGCGTCGAAGGAGCGCAGCAGCACCACGCCGAGGCGGTAGCGCGGCTCCGGCTCCAGCGGCGCCAGCTGCCCGCGCCACTGCTCGCCCGACACGGCCGCCGAGAACAGGCCGGCGCCACCCGGCACCTGCGTGGTGACGCTCTGGGTGTCGTGCGGATCGAGGCTGCTGGCCAGCGGCGTCCAGCTGTTGCCGTCGATGCGCACGACGACGACGCCTTGCAGCTCGGACAGCGTCTTCAGGTCGCGCAGTGCCGCGCCGTCGAGCTGGAAGCCCATCATGATCCAGCCCAGCGGTGCCGGCGTGCGCACCTGCACCGCAACGACCTGATAGGCCTTGCCATCCAGCAGCGCCAGCTGCAGGTCGTCATCGCCCGCGGGCCGGCCGGTGCCTTGCTGCGTGATCTTCTGCTGCAGCAGGTCGCGGAAGCGCGCGGCGTCCGGCCGCGTGGCGGCCACGAGCTTCAGTTCGGTGTCGAAGTAGGCGACGACGCTGGCGCCGATGCGCTCGCCCTGGTTGAACAGCGCGTCCTGGATCGTCTCGGCCGCGCCAGGCTCGGTCAGCGAGAGGCTGATCGCGGTCTTGAAGCCGTAGTCCTGCGCGAGCAGCGCGGCGGCGTCGCTGCGCTTCTCGGCTTCCTGCACGAGCAGGCGGCGGAACACGCGCTCGCCGGTCTTCAGCTCGGCGGCGATCGAGGTGTTGGCATTGCGCTCGATGCTGGTCTGGATCAGGCCGGAGCTGGCCAGTTGCACGACCAGCAGCAGGCCCAGGAACAGCGCGACGATGCGGCCCTCGAGCCGGCGCAGGTTCAGGAAACTGGGCAGCGCCATTCGGCTTTGTCGCTTCCGTTCAATCGCCGGTGGTGACGACGCTCTGCCCGCCGCCGGCCGCCTCGACCTTCAGCGGCTGCGCCTGCAGTTGGTCGCGCTTGAAGCTGGCGTGCCACACCTTGAGCTGGTGCTCGCCGGCCGGCAGGTCGAAGCGGACGGTGCCGGTGGCATCGGTGCGCCCGAACATGGGCGTGTCGACGACGACGATGTGCGCGCTCATCCGGTCATGGATGTTGCAGCCCAGCGTGGCGACGCCGGGCTTGTCGAAGACGATCGGCTCGCTGGGCGTGCCCGAGTACAGCTTGGTCTCGAACACCTTGATCGGCGAGAACGAGTACACATGATGCCGCACGGTGTCGAAGTTCGGGAAGTTCACGGCCGTGCCGGTCTGCACGACCAGCAACTGCGGCGTGAACTGCTTGTCGCGCTGGCCCATGTCGGCCTTGGCGCTGCTGGTCTTCAGGGGCTTGCCGCTCAGCTCGACGGCGACGACCGCATCGGCCAAAGGCTGGCCACCGGCATTGCGCACCTGGATCGACCAGGGCAGCGCCAGCGCGGCGGGCGAGACACCGGCAAGCAGCGACGGCAGCAACAGCAGAAGGGCCGGGCGACGCATGGCGGTGGTGGAGAAATGACGCCGCCTCAGCGGGCGGCGTGCACGATGTCGCGCTTCATCGGCGCGAGCAGCTTCAGCAGGTCGTTCTTCGCGCCGGCGTCGACGCCGGCACGGTCCATTTCCTCGCGCAGGATGTCCACCAGCGCGTCGAACTCGCGCGGCTGGATCTTCGCGTCGGCATGCGACTTGGCCATCGTCTCGCCCTCGTACTTGCAGCCACCACCGGAGATCGAGCAGATCTGCTGGACGATGCTGGCCTTGATCGGGGCAAGCTTGATGCCGTCGAAGCTGCGCTTGGTGCGCTCGTCGGTGGAGCTGCGGTCGATCGTGCGGCTGACGAAGGTCTCGACCACGGTCTGGCCACCCAGCCGCTGGTACAGCGTGGCCTGCGGTGTGGCACATGCGGCCACCAGGACCAGCAGCGTGATAGCGATCGAACTGCGCAATAGTTGTTTCAACATGGCTTGGCGAACGGATCGAGACGATGAGGAAAAGCTGATCCGACTGTATCGTCTGCTCCGTCCTCATAACTCGTTATCCCGACGTGATGAAGCCCGAAAACAGCCATATTGCTCAAGCCGGCCGTCTTCTGATCGCCGCGATCACCGCCACCTTCGCACTGTTGCCGGCGGCACAGGCCGGCGACCGGGTCCTGGCCTCGTCCGGCGTCAGCCAGGTGGAGGGAGCCGCCGGCGGAGGGCTCAGCCCCTGGGCCGTGATCGGCGGCCAGGGCAGCCGCGACCAGATCGGCGCCTCCGTCTTCGGCACCCACGTGCGCACGCGCGGCGGCTTCGAATTGGAGAGCTACGGCGCGGCCGTGGGCTTCTACGACACGGTGGAGCTGTCCTTCGCGCGCCAGCGTTTCGGCCTGGCCGACACGGTGGCGGGCCAGTCGCTGAACATGGATGTCGTGGGCCTGAAGTGGCGCGTCTGGGGCGACGCCGTGTACGAGGCCGACAGCTGGAAGCCGCAGGTCGCCATCGGCCTGCAGTACAAGAAGAACCGCGACATGCTGGTGCCGAACCTGCTCGGCGCCAAGCGCGACAGCGACACCGAACCCTACATCGCCGTGGCCAAGCTCTGGTTCGGCGCGGCCGGCGGCTGGAACCTGTTCACCAACGTGACCTTGCGCGGCACGCGGGCCAACCAGTTCGGCCTGCTCGGCTTCGGCGGCGACAAGGGCGACTCGATGAAGCTCGAGCCGGAGGCCTCGATCGCCGTGCTGCCGCGCGACAACCTGGCCATCGGCGTCGAGTATCGCGCCAAGCCGAACCAGTTGTCGGCCTTCGACGAAACGCACGCCGCCGACTTCTTCGTCGCCTGGTGGCCGATGCGCAACCTGAGCGTCACGCTGGCCTGGCTGGACCTGGGACAGATCGCCAACAAGACGGGGCAGCGCAGCAGCTACCTGTCCGTCCAGGCGCAGTTCTGATCAGCGGATTGGCTCGTTCAAGAGCAGTTCGCGGGTGAAGCGGACCGGCGGCGCGCCGTGCGAGAGCACGGCGTCGTGGTACGCCTTCAGCGTGAACTTCGAGCCCCAGGCGGCACGCACCGCCTCGCGCATGTCCAGCTGCTCCTGCACGCCGACGAAGTAGGTCGGTAGCTGCGCGGAGGACAGCTGCGCGCGCACCCACTTGCCCGCGGCCTCGCGCTCCTGCTGGAAGGTGCGGCGCATCATCAGGTCCATCGCCTGATCGCGCGTCCAGCCCTCGACGTGCACGCCCTGGTCGAGGATCGCATTGGCCATCGTGCGCAGGTAGAACTTCAGCTGGACCAGGTGGAACAGCGGGTCGTTGTCCAGGTAGCCGGACTCGCGCATCATCCGCTCGCCGTAGACGGCCCATCCTTCGGCGAACAGGCCCGAGCGCAGGAAGGCACGCAAGGTGGACGGGAAGCGCGCGGTGACCGCGCCTTCGAGGTAGTGGCCGGGAATGCCCTCGTGGATGCTCAGCAGGTGGATCATCCGGCTGTTGTACTCACGCAGGAAGGAATCCACCTGCGCGTCGCTCCAGTCCTTGGGGATCGGCGAGACGGCGTAGAAGGTCGGCTGGCCCACGTCCAGCGGGCCCGGCGAATCGCAGTAGGCCACCGCCACACCCTGCTGGAACTCCGGCATCGTGATGATGCGCACCGGATCGCTGGGCACCGTGATCAGGTCCTTGTCGATCAGGAACTGGCGGGCCTGCTTCAAGGTGGCGGTGGCGTCGGCCACGACGGCGTCGCGCTTGGGTCGCTCGGCATAGGCCAGCTCCAGCGCGGCCTCGATGCCGGACTGCTGCTGTTCGGCCGTCGGCTCGGCGGGCAGGTCCTTCACCAGACCGCGGGCGATGCGGTACATCTCGGCGCGGGCCTCGTCGATGCCCTTCTCGGCGCGGGCACGGATCTCGGCGCGCGAGAGGGATGACATCAGCGCGAACTGCAGCTTCTGGTCGTAGAGCTTGGCGCCGATGCGGAAATCGCCCTTGGCGTTGGGCACCAGCGTCTTGTCCAGCCACTGCTGGTGCTCGGCCACGGCCGCCTTCAGGCCGGCAATCGCCGCATCGGCGCGCTTGCGCTCGGCCTCGGGCAAGCTGCCCAGATGCGGCGCGATGAATTCGTCGACCAGCGAGAGCAGGCCGCCGTTCTGCTTGGCCACCGTTTCGGCATGCACGCGCGGCACGCGGGCGGGGTCGAGGTTGGCGCGGGCCTGCGCGAGGAAGGCGGGCAGCTTCTCCATGCGGGTGACGGCGTTGCCCAGCCGTTCGGGCAGCGGCGCGAACTCGCGCGCCATCAGGTTGTAGAGCGCGTTGCCGGCGGCCTGGCCGTAGACCTGCGGATCCCAGGCCCAGTCCTGCGAGTCCTGCCAGCCCCAGACGTCGTAGCGGAGCTGGTTGCGCAGGATGGCCGCGTCCACCTGGTTCTCGCGCGAGAGGCGGGCCACGTCGATGCGGTCCAGCTCGGCCAGCAGGCGCTGGCTGCCGGCCAGCGCCTTGGCGCGGCCAGCGGGGCTCAGGTCGTCCAGCTCGGCGTCGAGGTGGTGGTCGCCCTGGAAGGTGGCGGTGATCGGCGAGACGGCGATCCAATGGGCCAGCGCACGCTGCGACAGCGCGGCGAAGGCGGTGTCGGGCGTTGACTGCGGTTCGCTGGTGGCGGCCCAGGAGGTCTGCACGGCCAGCGTGGATGCGGCGGCCAGCGCGATGGCAGCGCGTCGATTGATCATCGGTATCTTCTCCGTTGTGGGGAAATTCAGGCCTCTAAGCTGAGCCGGGCGGCCTTGGGGCCGGCGCAGGTCTCCACGACCATCAGCACCAGCTTGCGCAGCGCGGCCCAGGCGTCGAGCGGCCAGCCGGGATGGCGCAGGCCCTTGACCAGGCCGTCGCAGATCTGCGCGGCCTCGACGAGCCGGGCCAGGTCGGCGGCGCGCAGGCCGGGCACGATGCGCTCGAACAGCTTTTCCTTGGCGCCCCAGACGCGCGACTCGCGCAGCGCCATCGGCAGCGGCTTGCCGGCGTCGACCGCATCGCGCACGCGCTTCAGCGCGCGGATGTCCTCCGCCAGGCTCCAGTGCACCAGCACGGCCGCCTCGCCCTCGGCCTCCAGGCCGTCGAGCATGCGCAGCACGCGGGCCAGTTGGCCGCCGAGCATGGCCTCGCTGAGCTTGAACACGTCGAAGCGGGCGACGTCCAGCACGGCCGCCTCGATGTGCTCGTGCGTCAGCGTGCCGGCCGGGTGCAGCAGGGCCAGCTTCTGCAGCTCCTGGTGCGCGGCCAGCAGATTGCCTTCGACGCGATCGGCGAAGAAGGCCAGGGCCCGCTGGCCGGCCTCGCCGTCCTCGACGCGCTGGCCCTGGGCCGCCAGGCGCTGGGCGATCCACTGCGGCAGCGCGCGGCGCTCCACCGGGTCGACTCGCACGGTGGCACCCACGCCGTCCAGCGCCAGGAACCAGGCGCTGTTCAGTTGCGTCTTGTCCAGGCGCGGCAGGGTGACCAGGGTGACGACGTCTTCCGGCAGGCGCTCGCAGTAGCGCTGCAGTTGCTCGGAGCCGTCCTTGCCGGGCTTGCCGGAGGGGATGCGGATCTCGATGAACTGGCGCTCGGCGAACAGGCTCATCGCCTGCGCGGCACCCAGCACCGGGCCCCAGTCGAAATAGGCGCCGGCCACGGTGAAGACCTTGCGCTCGGCATAGCCCTCGGCCCGCGCCGCGGCGCGGATCGTGTCCGCGGCCTCCTGCGCCAGCAGCGGCTCGTCGCCGTAGACGGTGTAGATGGGCTTCAGCCCCTTGGCGAGCTGCGCGGGCAGCGCGTCGGCGCGGAGTTGCATCTCAGGCCTTCCGCCGGGCCGCCCCAAGGGAGGCCTGCGCCCCCTCGGGGGGCAGCGAACGAAGTGAGCGTGGGGGCCCCATGTCAGGAGGGCAGCTTCACGGCCGCGAGGCGGCGCATGATCAGCGCGACGGCGTCGGACTGCATCGCGCGGTAGAGCTGCGCTTCTTCCTGCTCCTTGCCGAGCGCCTGCGTCTCGGTATAGGTCAGCTCGCGGGTCAGGCGCAGTTCGGTGCGGGGCAGCAGCAAGTCGCCCTGCGCCGTGCGCAGCAGGTAGTCGACGTCCAGCTTCAGCTGCCATTCACGCACCTGGCCGGCGCTGGTGGAGACGACGACGAGCTTGTCGCGCGTTTCCTTCAGCGCCTCGACGACGACCTCGGCCTTGTTGGGATCGGGCTGCAAGGTCAGCTTCGTGCGGCTCAACTGGCGGCGCAACTCCACGGCGAACGGCGAATCGCTGCGGAAGCCGGTGAGGCCGACGACGTGGAACTGGAACTCGGGTTCCTTGCGGAGCTCGAAGCCGCAGCCAGCGAGGGCTGCGGCGCCAAGGAGGAGCGCGCGGCGATCGATCATGCGACGACGTTGACCAGGCGGCCGGGCACGACCACGACCTTCTTGACCGGCCGGCCTTCGGCGAAGCGGATCGTCTCCTCGTGCGCGACGGCCAGGGCCTCGATGGCGGCCTTGTCGGCGCCTGCGGAGACCTTGATCGTGCCGCGCAGCTTGCCGTTGACCTGCAGCATCAGCTCGATCTCGTCCTGCACCAGCGCGCTCTCGTCGACGGTGGGCCAGGGTGCGTCGAGCAGGTCGCCCAGCTCGGCGGCGAAGCCCAGTTGCTCCCACAGCGTGTGGCCGATGTGCGGGCAGGCCGGGTAGAGCACGCGCAGCAGCACGGAGAGGCCTTCGCGCGAGGCGGCGTCGGCCGTCTTGTGCGATTCCAGCGCATTGAGCAGCTTCATCGCGCCGGAAACGACGGTGTTGTACTGCATGCGCTCGTAGTCGTAGCTGACCTGCTTGAGCACCAGGTGCACCTCGCGGCGCAGCGCCTTGCCATCGGCAGACAGCGCGGCGAAGTCCGTGCCGGCGGCCTTGATCGCGTCGGCGTTCTTGGCCGCGTAGCCCCAGACGCGCTTGAGGAAGCGATGCGCGCCCTCGACGCCGGCATCGTTCCACTCCAGCGTCTGCTCCGGCGGGGAGGCGAACATCACGAACAGGCGCGCGGTGTCGGCACCGTAGGTGTTGATCAGCTCCTGCGGATCGACGCCGTTGTTCTTGGACTTGGACATGGTGCCCACGCCCTCGTAGTCCACCGCCGAGCCGTCGCTCTTGAGCTTGGCACCGATGATCTTGCCGCCCTCGTCATAGACGTTGTCGACGTCGTGCGGCCAGAAGTACTCGATGCCGCCCTTCTCGCCGCGGCGCGAGTAGATGTGGTTCAGCACCATGCCCTGCGTCAGCAGCTTGGTGAAGGGCTCGTCGGCCTTGATGAGGCCCAGGTCGCGCATGACCTTGGTCCAGAAGCGGGCGTACAGCAGGTGCAGAATCGCGTGCTCGATGCCGCCGATGTACTGGTCCATCGGCATCCAGTAGTCAGTGCCGCCGGCGACCATCTTCTCGCCGTTCTTCGCGTCGCAATAGCGCATGAAGTACCACGAGCTGTCCACGAAGGTGTCCATCGTGTCCGTCTCGCGCTTCGCGGGCTTGCCGCACTTGGGGCAGGCGCAGTTCAGGAAGTCGGCGCGCTTGTTCAGCGGGTTGCCGCTGCCGTCGGGGATGCAGTCCTCCGGCAGCACGACGGGCAGGTCCTGCTCGGGCACCGGCACGGCACCGCAGTCCTCGCAATGGATGATGGGGATCGGCGTGCCCCAGTAGCGCTGGCGGCTGACGCCCCAGTCGCGCAGGCGCCAGGTGGTCTTCTTGGCGCCCAGGCCCTTGGCGCCGACCAGCTCAGCCACCTTGTCCACCGCGGCCTTGTAGCCCAGGCCGTCGAGCAGGCCGGAGGCAATGCAGACGCCCTTCTGCTTGTCGCCGTACCACTCGGCCCAGCGCTTGTCGTCGTAGGTCTCGCCTTCGACGGCGACGACCTGCTTGATCGGCAGGCCGTACTTGTTGGCAAACTCGAAGTCGCGCTCGTCGTGCGCCGGCACGCCCATCACGGCACCGTCGCCGTAGCTGATCAGCACGTAGTTGCCGATCCAGACCTCGACCTTGTCGCCGGTCAACGGGTGGGTGACGAACAGGCCCGTGGGCTTGCCCTTCTTTTCCTGCGTGGCGAGTTCGGCCTCGGTCGTTCCGCCCTTCTTGCATTCCTCGATGAAGGCGGCTAGTTCGGCATTGCCCTGCGCGGCGTGCGTGGCGAGCGGATGCTCGGGCGCGACGGCGCAGAAGGTCACGCCCATGATGGTGTCGGCGCGGGTGGTGAAGACGTAGAGCTTGCCGTCCTGGATGGCCTGGCCGTCCGCGCCCTTGATGTCGTGCGGGAAGGCGAAGCGCACGCCCTCGCTCTTGCCGATCCAGTTCTCCTGCATCAGGCGCACGCGCTCGGGCCAGCCGCTGAGGTATTGCGGGCTGGCGGGGTTGGCCACGGCGTCGAGCAGCTCGTCCGCGTACTTGACGATGTTCAGGTAGTAGCCGGGGATCTCGCGCTTCTCGATGACGGCGCCGGAGCGCCAACCCTTGCCGTCGACGACCTGCTCGTTGGCCAGCACGGTCTGGTCGACCGGGTCCCAGTTGACGACCTGGGTGCGGCGCTCGGCGATGCCGGCTTCCAGCATCTTCAGGAACAGCCACTGGTTCCACTTGTAGTACTCGGGCGTGCAGGTGGCGATTTCGCGCGACCAGTCGATCGCCAGGCCCATGGCCTGCATCTGGCCCTTCATGTAGGCGATGTTGTCGTAGGTCCACTTGGCCGGCGGCACCTTGTTCTTCATCGCCGCGTTTTCCGCGGGCAGGCCGAAGGCGTCCCAGCCCATCGGCATCAGCACGTTGTAGCCCTTCATGCGGAGCTGGCGCGTCAGCATGTCGTTGATCGTGTAGTTGCGCACGTGACCCATGTGCAGCTTGCCGCTGGGGTAGGGCAGCATCGAGCAGGCGTAGAACTTGGGCTTGCTGTCGTCTTCGGTGACGCGATACGCGTCGCGCTCGTTCCAGTGCTGGCGGGCGGCGGCTTCGATCTCGTTGGGGGCGTACTTGTCGTTCATCATGGCCAAGGCAGGCTGCGGGGGCGCGGGGAGCGCCGATTGTAAGGAGCGGCGCCCGGGCGCCCTTCGCTCAGGGTTTGGCTTCGGCGACGAAGGCGATCTTCGACAGGCCCGCGCCCTGCACCCAGCCGATCAGCTCGGCCACCTGGCCGTAGGGCACGGCCTTGTCGGCGCGCAGCTGTACCTCGAGCTGCGGATTGCCCTGGGCCAGGGTCTTGATCCTGCGCTGGAAAGCGGCGGTGTCGACCTTGTCTTCGCCCAGGTAGATGGCGCCGTCGGGGCTCATCGTCACGGCGACGAACTTGGGCGCATCGGACGGCGTGGCCGCTTCGCTCTTGGGCAGGTCCAGGCGCAGCGAGGAGGTCATCAGCGGCGCGGCGATCATGAAGATCACCAGCAGCACCAGCATGACGTCGATCAGCGGCGTCATGTTGATCTCGCCCATCGGCTTGGGGCGTTCGGTCCGTTCGAGGCGGCCGAAGGGCATGTCAGTCCTGCTTGTCCAGCATCTCGCGCAGGTCGTGCGCGAAGCCTTCCAGCTCGGCCTCGCAGGCGCCGACCTGCTTGCCGTAGATGTTGTAGGCCAGCACGGCCGGAATGGCGACGGCCAGGCCCGCGGCCGTCATGATCAGCGCCTCCCCGACCGGGCCGGCGATCTTCTCGATCGTGACGTTGCCGCCGGCCGCCATGCTGGCGAGCGCGTGGTAGATGCCCCAGACGGTGCCGAACAGGCCCACGAAGGGCGCCGTCGCCCCGATCGAGGCCAGCAGCACCTGGCCGAACTGCAGGCGGTGCAGCACGGCGTGCAGCGCGTCGCGCAGGCGGCGGGTCAGACGGGATTCGGTGCGGCCGCTGGCGGCTAGCGTCTGCGGCTGCGTCGGTGCCGTGGCGGCTTCGAGCAGCGGCAGCGCGATGTCTTCCTTGTCGAAATTGCGCAGCGCCTCGCGGCCGGCTTCGAGATCCGCGGCGGCCCAGAAGGCCGGCACCGCGCGGGTGAGGCTGCGGCGGGCCGCTGCCAGGATCCAGCCTTTCCAGAGGATCACGACCCAGGCGCTGACCGACATAGCCAGCAGCAGCAGCGCCACCGCGCGGGTGACGGCGTCACCCTGGTCCCAGAAGGCGCTGAAACCGCTCACGCCGGCGGGTTGATGCCGAGGACGTCGGCCATGTCGTACAGGCCGGGGCCGCGCGTCGCCAGGAAGCGCGCGGCGCGCAGCGCGCCCTCGGCGTAGTGGACGCGGGTGCTGGACTTGTGCGTGATCTCGATGCGCTCACCGGCGCCGGCGAACATCACCGTGTGGTCGCCGACGATGTCGCCGCCACGCACGGTGGCGAAGCCGATCGTCGACGGATCGCGCGCGCCGGTGACGCCCTCGCGGCCGTAGACGGCGCATTCCTTCAGATCGCGGCCGAGCGCCTTGGCGACGACCTCGCCCATCTGCAGCGCGGTGCCGCTGGGCGCGTCGACCTTGTGGCGGTGGTGGGCCTCGATGATCTCGATGTCATAGCCGTGGTTCAGCGAACGGGCGGCAACCTCGAGCAGCTGCATCACCACGTTGACGCCGACGCTCATGTTCGGCGCCATCATGATGCCGATCTTCTGCGCCAGGGCGCCGATCTGCGCCTTCTGCGCGGCCTCGAAGCCGGTGGTGCCGATGACGGCCTTGACGCCCAGCTCCGCGCAGACGGCCAGGTGGGCCATCGTGCCTTCGGGGCGGGTGAAGTCGATCAAGACGTCAGCATTGGCGAGGCCTTGGCGCAGGTCGGACGTGATCGCCACGCCGCTGGCCTTGCCGAGGAAGGCGCTGGCGTCCTGGCCCAGCGCCGGGCTGCCCGGCAGGTCGAGCGCGCCGGCGAGCTTGATGTCGGGCGAGTTGACGATCGTCTCGATCAGCATCCGGCCCATCTTGCCGGAGCTGCCGGCAATGGCGACGCGCACCGGGCCGCTCAAGACTTCGGCTCCAGCGGCGGATAGCTGCGCTCCGGGCCGACCGCTTCGGGCGCGGGTGTCGCGACCTTGGCGGGCGCCGGCAGCGCGTTGCGCTCGGCCTCGGTCAGGTCCAGCTTCGGCGGGTTGCCGCTGGGCTTGTAGGTGGTGACGGCGGCGACGAATTCGTCCTCGGTCGGCAGGTCGCCGGGCACGTCGAGCGACTTCAGCGCGTCGCCCTCGAACCACGCGACGATCAGGCGCTGCTGGTAGGGCGCGCCCTGGCGGCGGATCGAGAAGGCGTAGTCCCAGCGGTCTTCGTGGAACATGTCGGTCAGCAGCGGCGAGCCGAGCAGGTCGCGCACCTGGGCGCGAGTCATGCCGGGCTTGACGCGCGCCACCAGTTCCTTGGTCAGCACATTGCCCTGGACGACTTCGACGCGGTAGGGCCGCACGAAGCCGAGCACCTTGTCACCGGACACCGAAGCGAACTGGGAAAGCGAGGAGCAGCCAGAGAGGCCAGCAAGGGCGGCCATCGTCAACGCGAGCAGCAGGGGCCGGGAATGGAAGGTGATCGGACGCATGACGATGGCGGTGACTTTCGGGGGGTTATGGCGCGGCGGCGCGACCATAGCTGGCTATGATCGGCCGATTCTAGCGGCAGCCCCCTGCAGGGAGCGCCGCCCCAGACGAGCCGAATGCCATGACCCGTACCGACGAAATCAAGAACAGCGGCCTCAAGGCCACCCTGCCGCGCATCAAGATTCTGGAGATCTTCCAGAAGTCCCAGCATCGCCACATGACGGCCGAGGATGTTTACAAGGCTTTGCTGACCGAGGATGCCGATATCGGCCTGGCGACCGTCTACCGCGTGCTGACGCAGTTCGAGCAGGCGGGGCTGCTGTCGCGCAACCACTTCGAGTCGGGCAAGGCGGTGTTCGAGCTGAACGAGGGCCACCATCACGACCATCTGGTCTGCCTGACCTGCGGCAAGGTGGAGGAGTTCTTCGATCCTCAGATCGAGGAGCGGCAGCACATGATCGCCAAGGAACGCGGCTTCCAGCTGCAGGAGCACTCGCTGGCGCTCTACGCCAACTGCATCAAGAAGGATTGCCCCAACAAGAGCTGAACGGCCGGGCCGCTCGGCGCTCAGTTGTCGTCGAGCTGGCCCTGTTCGATCGCCCGCTGGTGGCGCTCGACAAACTCGCGATAAGTGTCGATGCCGCGCAGCTGCAGGATAGTGTTGCGCACCGCCGCCTCAACCAGCACCGCCAGGTTGCGGCCCGCGTCCACGGCAATGACGACCTTGCGCATCGGGATGCCCAGCACGTCTTCATACAGCGGCTCGTAGGGCAGGCGCTCGAAATCGCGCTCCATCGTTTCCTTGCGGACCAGATGGACGATCAGCTTCAGCCGCATCTTGCGGCGCACCGCCGTCTCGCCAAAGATCGCCTTGATGTCCAGCAGGCCGATGCCGCGGACTTCCAGCAGATTCAGCAGCAGGTCGGGGCAGCGGCCGTCGATGGCGGTCTGCGAGATGCGGTAGAGGTCGACCGCATCGTCGGCGACCAGGCCGTGGCCGCGGGAGATCAGTTCCAGGCCCAGTTCGCTCTTGCCCAGGCCCGATTCACCGGTCAGCAGGACGCCCAGGCCGAGGATGTCCATGAACACGCCATGGCGCGTCGTCCGGTTCGCGAACAGGTGGGCCAGGTAGACGCGCACGACGTCGATCACATGGCCGGCGGATTCGCTGGTGACGAACAGCGGGATCTCGGCGCGGTCGCACATCGCGACCAGGCGGTCCGGTGGCGGCTGGTCGTCGGCGACGATCAGCACCGGCGGCTCCAGCGTGACGATGCGGGCGATGCGCCGATCCAGCACGTCACCCGAGGCCTGACTCAGGTAGGCGACCTCACGGCGGCCGACGATCTGGACACGGTACGGGTGGATGTAGTTCAGGTAGCCGACGAGGTCGGCGGCCGATTGCGCGTCGCGCACGGCGGCTTCATCGAAACGGCGCTCGGTATTGGCATGGCCGGCGATCCACTCCCAGTGGAGCGATTCGCGGTGCTCTTCAAAGAGCCTGTCGGCACTGATCGAGGTGGGTTTCAAAAGATCAGGCGACCGATTTGAGCGGTTCCCAGGCGGCAATTAGCCTGTGAACGCCAGCCGCATCGGGCTCGGTCTTCAGCCGCTCGCGCAGTTCGCGATCGGACAGCATCTCGGCAATTTCGGACAGGATTTCCAGGTGGCGCTGGGTCGCCGCTTCGGGCACCAGCAGGAAGATCAGCAGGCTGACGGCCTCGTCGTCCGGGGCATCGAAGCCGATCGGCTGCTGCACGCGCAGCACGGCGGCGAGCGGATTCTTCAGGCCCTTGATGCGGCCATGCGGAATGGCGACCCCGTGGCCGAGGCCGGTCGAACCCAGGCGCTCGCGGGCGAACAGGTTGTCCGTGACCAGGGCGCGGGAGATGGTGTGGTTGTTCTCGAACAGCAGACCTGCCTGTTCGAACACACGCTTTTTGCTGGAGGCGTCCACGTTCACCAGCACATTGCTGGCGGGCAGGATGGCAGCGAGACGATTCATGAGCTCACTAGCGCCGATTACGGCCCGGGTGTGGTTCCCTCACTCAAGCCTTGGGCAGAACGCTTATTCGATATCTGAGCGGCAAATTATAGGAAGCTCATGACGCCAGTGCGCGCCGCCTGCTCGGGCCGGCCGTACTAATGCTCGAATTGCGGCGGCGCAGCAACAGGACGATTGCACATTGCAAAATCCGACGGAAGCGGTTCCAGCCTGGCAGCAAAAAGGCGACCCGGAGGCCGCCTCTGCTACGCGGAAGGCTTAGCCTGCCGCGCAAGATTGGGTTGCATCAGTGCTCAGGGCGCCGGCATGTCCAGACGCTTGGCGGACGCATGATGGTGTTCCTGCACGCGATCCTTGTGGCGGCAGACTTGGCGATCCAGCTTGTCCATCAGCTGATCGATCGCGGCGTATAGATCCTCATGAGACTGCTCGACGAAGATGTCGCGGCCCTTCACGTGGACCGTCACTTCGGCGCGCTGCCTTCTTTCCTTTTCCTTCTGCTTCTCCACCGTGAGCAGGACGTTGATGTCAACGACCTGGTCGAAGTGGCGGGTCACCCGGTCAAGCTTGGTGAGCACGTACTCTCGCAGAGCCGGCGTCACTTCGAGATGGTGGCCACTGATCGTCAGGTTCATAGAGCCTCCTTTCGCAAGGGTGTATCGAGAAAACGTAGGAACGTGGGAACCAAAGAACGAGAGGGGAGGTATGTCTGGGTAGCAGGTAGTTGAGGCGGGAGTGGGAAATCGACGAACCCAGTCTGCTCCCGAAGCGACGGGCTGACAAGTGCAATGAGGCCGATATAGGGGCTATAGGCCCGGGTCGGTTGGCAAGGCCGGAAATGCGTGATGGAATGCTCAGTGAACCAAGGCCCATCCCATGCCGGGCGCGCAGCCCGGAAGCCAAAAAAAAAGCCCCCGTCGGGAGACGAGGGCCTAGGCATAAAAGTAGTCACAGAACGCCCCGGAGCCAACGAGGGAGGGAGGGAGGAGGGGGAAAAAGGCTCCGAGATTTCATCCGACCAAACGGGAGATCCTGCGACTGAAATCGGTTTCATCCTAAGTGTTGGGCGCAAGGGCTGCGGGAATCCTGGGCGCCGCACTTGGTTATCGGATTTCGCCACGGAGGAGATCGTGACGGTTTTGCGAGGTTTTTGCTCCAAAATGGATGCACTTGTTCACGATTTGAGATCGTTTAGAGCGACAAACGTCCGCATGTAGTGGGTGGCGGTGTGTTTAGGGATTGCCTCCCGGCATGCCTGAGAAACACCCCGCTGGCCCAGCGGGCGTCAGCCGGTTTTATGACGGCCCCGTCATAGAATCGCCGCGGCCCAACCTAGGAAGACCATGCTTTACCCCGAACTTTTCAAGCAGCTGGAAGCCGTGCGCTGGAACATGGACACGGACATCCCGTGGGACAAGTTCGACGCCAGCCTGCTGACCGACGACCAGGCTCGCACGATCAAGATGAACGCGATCACCGAATGGTCGGCACTGCCAGCCACCGAGATGTTCCTGCGTGACAACCGCGACGATAGCGATTTCTCCGCGTTCATGAGCGTCTGGTTCTTCGAGGAGCAGAAGCATTCTCTCGTGCTGATGGAATACCTGCGCCGCTTCCGGCCCGAAATGGCACCCACCGAAGCCGAGTTGCACGAGGTGCGCTTCGAGTTCGACCCGGCGCCGGCGCTGGAAACGCTGATGCTGCACTTCTGCGGCGAGATCCGCCTGAACCACTGGTACCGCCGCGCTGCCGAATGGCACACCGAGCCGGTCATCAAGGCGATCTACGAAACCCTGTCGCGCGACGAAGCCCGCCACGGCGGCGCCTACCTGCGCTACATGAAGCGCGCGATGAGCAAGTTCGGCGACGAGGCCAAGGCCGCCTTCGCCAAGGTCGGCGTGCTGATGGCCAGCGCTCGCCGCACCGCCCAGGCGCTGCACCCGACCAACCTGCACGTCAACGCCAAGCTGTTCCCGCGCGACACCATCCAGAGCCGCCTGCCCGATCCGCAGTGGCTGGAACACTGGCTGGACAAGCAGATCCAGTTCGACGCCGTCTGGGAGACCAAGGTCGTCGAGCGCATCCTGCACAACATGAGCCTGCTGATGGAGCGCAGCTTCGCCTCGGTGCAGGAGCTGAACCGCTTCCGCAAGGAAGTCACCGCCCGCGTGGCCGCCACCGTCGAAGGCGTGACGCCCAAGCTCGCCTGAGGCTGCTCACCAGCCACAAGCCGGCCAAAAGAAAAGCCCGCCAGCCGGCGGGCTTTTTCATTGCGGCGCCAGATCGATCAGGCCCCGCGCCGCCGGCGCAGGATCAGCAGCCCGAAGCCCGCCGCCGCCAGCACCAGCCCGCCGACGAATTGCACCGAAGCCGAGGCCCGCAGCGCATTCATCGCGTCGCCCGCCACCCAGCTGCCGACACCGGTCGAATCCCCGCGCCCGATCGCCCGGAACGCATCCTCCAGCCCATCGCCATTGCCCAGCAGCGCCAGCCCGGCACCGGCCACCTGCTCCCGCAGCGCATCGGCGAAGACATGGATGTCGTAGACCTTGGGCACGATCGCGCAGGCCACGATCAGCGCAGCCACCAGGGCGGGAATGCCCCAGCGCTTCAGCCAAGCGGACGCATTCATCAGCAGCATCACCAGCGGCGCCAGCCACAGCAGCGCCAGCGGCACGCCCAGCAGCACGCGCAAGATCACCGGCAAAGTGGCGGCGAGCACCTGGAACCACGGCACCTGAGCCAGCGCCGCGACACCGCCGAGCTTCGCCGCCACGCCCGCCGTCATCACGAAGCCGAGCGCATAGCCGCCCAGCAGGATCCCGGCCGGCACCAGCAGCAGGTGAGCCGCCAAGGTGGCGCCGATGCTTTCGCTGTGGCTGGCCGGCAGCGACAGCCAAAACTCGATCGAGCGGTCCTGCACGTCGCGCCGCGCCAGGCCGGAGAGCTGGAACGACGTGCTGATGCTGCTGATCGCCAGCAGCGACAGCGCGGTCGCCATCACCACCGCCATGCCCAGCGCCAGCGGCTGGTCGGCAGGCACGCCGTTGACCTCCCCGAACGGCAGCATCGCCAGCACGATCGCCGGCGGCGCTAGCAGGGTGACGATCCAGCCGCGCTTGTGCTGCATCCATTCGCGCAGCAGAAGGGTCGAGAAACGAGAGTTCATGATGATCAATGCCTCCTCAGGCTTGGGTCGTCGTCGGCTGCAGCGCCGGCTTGCGCGTCAGCGCCATGAACAGGTCGACCAGGCTCGGCCGGATGCGCTCGCCGAGCTGCGCTACCTGCTCCGGCGGCACGCCATCGAAGATCGCCGCGCCGCGCCCGCCGGCCTGGCGGTAGCGCAGCAGCGGATGGGCGCTGGCCACCGCGTCGGCCGCCGCCGGATCGTGCGCCAGCGCCACAAAGCGGCTGTCGATGTCCTCCAGGCTGATGTTCAGCACCAGGCGGCCCTCGTCCAGCATCAGCACGTCGGACAGCAGCGACTCCACCTCCTCCACCTGGTGCGTCGAGATCAGCACGCTGCGCTCGCCGTCGCACCACTCGTCGATCAACATCTCGTAGAAGGACTTGCGCGACATCACGTCCAGGCCCAGCGTCGGCTCGTCCAGGATCATCAGCTGCGCGTCCACCGCCGCGATCAGTGCCAGGTGCGCCTGCACCACCATGCCCTTGGACAGGCTCTTCACCTTGTCGTTCAGCCCGACGCTGGTGCGCTTCAGCAGCGCCCGCGCCCGCTCGGCCGAGAAGCGCGGCTGCAGCCCGCTCATCAGCTCGATCAGCTCATGCACCCGCGCCCAGCGCGGCAGCACCGCCACGTCCGGGATGTAGCTCAGCTGCTCCAGCAACTTGCCGCGCTGGCGCACCGGGTCCAGGCCCAGCACGTTCACCGTCCCGCCGCCCGGCGGCATCAAGCCCACCAGTGCCTTCATCAGCGAGGTCTTGCCCGCGCCGTTGTGGCCCAGCAGGCCCACCACCCGGCCCTTCGGCACCGTGAAGCTCACATCGTCCAGTGCCGTCTTGCGGCCGTAGCGCAGCGTCAGCCCCGAGGCCTCGATCAGGTTCGTCGTTGTCGTCATTGTTCCGTCCCCCATTCCAGATCCGTCGATTGGATGCCCAGCCGCTTCAGCTTGGCGCGCAGCTGCGGCCACTCGTCCTGCAGGAAACGCTCCCGCTCAGCCTTCAACAGCCGCGAGCGCGCCCCGTTGAGCACATACATGCCCATGCCGCGGCGGCTTTCGACGAGGCCGTTGTCGACCAGCGCCTGCAGCGCCCGGCTGACCGTCAGCGGATTGATCAGGTACTGGCCCGCCAACTGGCGGACCGAGGGCAGCGGCTGCCCCTCAGGCGGCGCGCCATCGAGCAGCTGGACCGCGAGGCGGTCGGCCAGCTGCTGGTAGATCGGCGCTGAATCGTTCCAGGTAGGCATGGGCTTCGATCCGGTGTGTTACTGATGTAGCACACCATATCAAGCCGGCGGCCGGATGACCAAAGGGAACGCGATGGACTGCAGAAAGGCGGGGATGAACGGATCGTCTCACTGAGTTCTGCGCGCATCAGAGGGCAGGCGGCGCGAGGCGCTTGAAGCTACATCGCGAAGCCTCAGTCCACATCGATTTTCTCGGCGACTCTTTCCTGCGCCAGTCGTTGCGCCTCGTACTCCCGATATTCGGCGATGTGTCGATTCAGTTCTCGCTGGAGCGGGCGCGCCCAAAAGGCGTTCCTCACCCAGAACAACGCTTTTCCCACCAGTCGATGCTGTAACAGCCCCGCAAATTCCCTGATGGCTGCCGAGCGATGAAAGTACAGCGCGCGAAGCTGAACCATCTGCTCGCTGGCCTCCATCTCCACGAATTGCAGGTGGTACACACGCCCCCACTTCTCCACAAAATCCCGTTCCTTGCCCAACGCTACTTCCAGCCGATCAATTGGATGCAGCTCGTCCGCGACCTTCCATCGCGGCAGCAAGTCCTGGTTTGCCTCGTCGCGAATCTCCAGCAATTCAATGCGAAGCACGTCGTAGGGGGTGTAGACCTTGTTGCCCTCGATCTTTGGGCGCCGAAATGGCACGGCGGGCAAGGCTGCGCGGTGGCGACGCTGATCAACATGGTGCAGCACCACTTGGTTTTGGTAGCAGACCTTGTCGTTCGAAGCGGTCACGGAGATCACAACCTTCGACAAGCGCAAGCGGCGATTCGCACACACTTCGATCAGAGGCATGGCCTGGCGCGCGCCGTGCAAGTACTCCTCGGTGAACAAGCGGTATCCAAGGTGCTCTCCCAACGGATGCGGGCGAGCCTCAACCAAGATTCGGTGGTCGTGATACAGCGTGGACAGCTCGTATGCCCTCTGGCAAATGAGTTTTTCCACGATCCCGAACGCCCAGTTGGCCGCCTTGCGGGCGACGCCAAAGAGTGTTGTGCCAAGTTCCATAGATCCCCTTTGCATGCGGACAGCGAGATCTCAATCTAACTCAACGGTCAGGCGTGTTGATGGTGGGTTTCGCGGTCTGATAGGTGCCGAACCCCTGCCTGCACACAAGCGGCACAGCACAGCCCGACTTCTCCGTTGCCGGCGCTCGATGCTTCTGCGGACCACGATCACTGCCTTGAAGACGCACATCAGCTGGTACGGCATCACTTGGGCCTTGGCCACAGCCTGCGAGTCGTACATCGTTGCGGTTCCGTTTCGGCCAGTGCAAACGGTCGGACACGCCATGCCGGGCAGCCTAAGCTTTCTCTCGCTCTTCGGGCGACCAGCATGTCTCCCCACCGTGGGTACTGCCGCGACTGCCTTGACAAGTTACAAATCGTCTAGTACACTAAACACGTCGTTTTGCCATAAAGACGCCTTGTCAATCGGCTGGGTGCGAAGTCTGGACGTGGAAGTCAAGACTCCCTTCCCCGCCGGCTTATGTGGCGCCCTTATGACAGCGACTGCGAAGTAATTCGCTTTTTATTTATCTATATCAAATCTTAAATTTTAACTGGATCTAAAAGTGACTATGCAAAAAATCTCATTCAAAAGAGGCATAAATCAATCACGGTGATTGATACGCCCTCAAACTGAAAGGACCCTTCTACACAGGGATACTATTTACGAGTTGGTCAACTATTCGCTGTCGATTTTTAATCGTCGATTGCATTCGCGCAACAGCAAGTAGCAGTCAGCTCGATATGTTGGAGAATCCATTATGGCCATTGCCAAAAATGGAGTTGCGATCATTGGAAGTCAGGTTGTCCCGGCTTCTGAAGTAATTGTTTTGAAGACGCTTGTTGAACTCGGAAAATCTGCGACGGTTCCGCAGATTGCTAAAGCCCTGGACGACAAGATGTCCGACGCCTCGATTTATTCGCTACTGGGGCGCCTGGATGAACGACGCCGACTCGTTGTGCGGCATACCACCGTCGTTGATGTTCATGGAACTCAGCTGCGGAGAGTTCTGTGGGAACCCACAAAAAGTGCCACGGAATTCTTTCTTACTGTCCTAGAGAAAGATGAACCGGAACAAACCTCAGGAGTCCCAGTCGGGGCTGCCATTTGATAGTATTAAAGTTATTGCAAAAAAGAATCGTGCGGTAGCGGCATTTTTGGCCCACACCCATGTCCTCGAAATCATCGAGGACCATCAGGTGATGTGGGTGGAGGCCCCTAATGAAGCCGCTCAAACTGCGGTTGTGAAACGCCTCCGTCGTCAGCTTAGCTATTACTGTGGCGGCTGGATTGGTTTCGAGACCTTCGTGCACGGCACCGTCGCCTTGCCGGCAACGCCCATTTTCGGTGCGTCGCTCATGGTTATCGGGCTGACTCTTATCTGGCTGTTGCGGCTCCAAAGGTAGCGGGGGCTCGGCTGCACCGGCTCTCGGTCGTCGTTCAAAAGGTCTACAGGCGACGTTTGTGGCTGCCCGCGCAGCGCCTTCCGAGACAGGGCAGCGGCAGTCCGCTCAACGCGCAGCGTTAGCCGTTAGCGTCTGGACGCGACCAAACGCCAAATCGACGCATCTGGCGAGGCGCGTGGTCACAATGCTCGGTTTGAGCCGTGGATGCAGCGCCCGCGCCCTCCGGTGAGCGCAGCCCAGCTCGAGTGGAAATTCAGAACTGAGTCACGAGCATTCCGTCAAATGCAGAGCTGAATGAGAGGCGGCGTCAGTCCTGGATGAGCTGATGCGCACCAACTGCCTGTCGTCATAGGGCGGGCCCTATGACGCTAAGCGAGACCCAACATGTACGCCAACTCCGGCTGAAGCGGGACAAGTTCCATCCGGTCCCGTCCCTTGCGCTTCGATGCGTAGAGGGCTTCGTCGGCCTGCTTGAGCCAGTGCGACAGCTCCAAGTCGGACCGGTCGAACAAGGCCGCGCCGATACTCAGGGACACTGGTTCCGGCGTCGCGAACATCGCGCGCGCCTGCTCCGCGAACGCCTCGCGCAAGTGCTGGCCCAGCGCCTGCACGGTGGCGCCGGAGACGCCGCGCAGCAGGATCACGAATTCGTCCCCGCCCAGGCGTGCGGCCAGCGCGCCGTGGGGCAGCGCGCCGCGGATGAGGTCGCTCAGGGTCACCAGCAGGCGGTCGCCAGCATCGTGGCCGTGCAGGTCGTTGACCTGCTTGAAGTGGTCGATGTCGATCAGCAGCAGGGCGCCGGGACTGGCCGGCGAGGCCCGCTCCAGCAGCGCCGGTGCACGGAGATAGAGCGCGCGGCGGTTGTCCAGGGCGGTGAGCGGGTCGCGGGCAGCGATCTGCGCGATGAGTTCCTCGCGGCGGTGGCGCTCGGTGCCGGTCATGGACATCGCGAGCAGCATGATCGCCATCACGCCTTCCAGCAGTGAGACCAGGATCGCCACACCGCTGAAACTGGCCAGGCTGACGACGGCGTCCGGCACCACGATCGAACCCGCCTTGGCGAGGTAGAACAGGCCGTGCGCCAGCAGGACGAAGCGCAGCTGTGCCGCACCCGGGCTCAACACGCCGCCGTGCGGGCGCAGCAGCAGGCCAGCGCGCAAGGTGATGAGGGCGATTGACAGCGACTGGATGCTCAGCATCGCCTTGGACCACCACGGCCCATCGGGCAGAAACAGCATCGCCAGCCAGACAAGGGCCAGCAGCCACCAGGCGCGCGGCAGCCGGGCGCGCGTGAACTCGGCAACGCCGGCCAGGAACAGCCCGTGGGCGGCGATCAGCAAGCCGTTGGAGAACCAGATGCCGATCAGCGCATAGCCGCTGGAACGCAGCAGGGCCAGCACACAGCCCACGGCGATGATGGCGAAGCCCGCGCTCCACTGAAGCAGCGAGCGTTCGCGCACGCTGCTCCATTCCGCAACCAGGTACAGCGCCGAGGCGGCGGCCATGGTCGCGGAGAGGACGAGCAGGGTGAAGGGATCGAGAACCATGGACGAGGGATGTATCGGCGCGGGCCGGCTCCGCGAGAGCCGCTCGGCCAAGAGCGATGCGCAGGAGCAGATCAGCTGCTCGGCGGCGACACGGTCGGGGCCGTCGCATTGAAATGGAACGGGGCCGCGCGCGTAACGAATTGTCGCAGGGTGGAGGTTTTCGTGTGTCTACGGCGGGCCGGTCCGCCGGGCGGAAGTCACGGATTTGGACGAGCTTTGGGCCCGCTCAGAGCGCCGCTTCCCAGCGACGTTCACTTCTGCGCGTTGACGGCCTGGATGACCTTGCGGGAGATGTCGACCCTCTGGGCGGCGTAGGTCACGTTTTCCTGGAGGATCAGGTCAAATTTTTCGGCGTCGACTACCTGTTTGAGCGCCCGCCCGACGCGGTCGTTCAGCGCGGCGTTTTCTTCGCCCTTGCGCTGTTCAAGATCTTCCTGAAATTCCCTGCGCTTGCGATCCAGGTCCCGGTTCTGATCGGCGATGCTGCGTCCGCGTCGAATGCGTTCAGTTTCGGATAGGGTCGGCGCCTCTTTTTCCAGCTGGTCGGCAGCTGCGTGCAGCCGCATATCCAGATCCCGAAGATCCTTGTCCCGCTTGCCGAACTCGCTTTCCAGTCTGGCTTGGGCCGCCTTGCCGGCGTCGCTTTCGGCAATGACCCGTTGAACGTCGACGTATCCGACCTTGAGCTGTTGGGCATGAGCAGTGACGGCCGCTGCACACAACAATCCCGCACAAGCTAGCACCTTCAGATTCTTGGTCTTCATGATTGCATTGGCCTCCCAGAGCCGACTACTGTACTTTCCAAGTGCACCAGCCATCAGCTCTGACCGGAATCCTCAGCCGGCCACATCCCACCCCAGGCCCAGCGACTTCTGCAAGGCCACGAAGTTCTTCAGCAACTGCGCCTCGCCCTCCAGCGCCTTGACCCGCGCATCGGCATCGCGGCGTTGGGCGTCGAGCAAATCGATCTGGCTTGATGCCCCCGCCGCGCGGCGCTGTTGCGTCAGCTCCAGCGTGCGGCCGGCCGAAGCCTGCTGCGCCAGCAGCTGCATCACCGTCTGCCGCTGCTGGCCGAAGCGAGCAAGCGCGGTGTTGGCGTCCTGCAGCGCGCCGAGCACCGTGGCCTGGTAGTTGGCCACAGCCTCGTCCCGGCCCGCCTCGGCCTGACGAACAGCCGCAGCAGTCCGACCGAAGTCGAGCACGTTCCAACTCAGATACGGCACTGCGATCAACGCGAGATTGCTGGCGCGCAGCAACTGCCCGGCGTCGGTCCCGGCGAGGCCGATATTGCCGAGCAGGTTGAGCTTGGGGAAGTACTTGGCGGTTTGCTGGCCAATGTCGGCGGTGCGGCCGGCCAGGCGGCGCTCGGCGGCGCGGATATCGGGGCGGTGCTGCAGCAGGGCGGCGGGGTCGCCGATGGCGACGCTGGCCGGCACGGAGGGCAGCGCCGGCGATGCAACCGTGGCGGCCAGCTGCGCGTCGAGTGCGCCGGGGGCCTGGCCGACGAGCAGGGCCAGTCGGTCGAGCGAGGCGGCGATGTCGGCCGTCAGGTCGGACAGCGTGCCCTGCGTGGCCGCGGCCTGTTGCATGCGCTGCTCGACCTCGTCGGCGCTGGCCACGCCTTGCGCGCGGCGCTGGCGCATCAGGGCGAGGGCCTGCGCGTCGCCGGCTGCCGTCTGCTGCAGCAGGGCGCGCCTTGCCTGCTGGGCGCGCAGGTCGGTGTAGGTAGCGGCCACTTCGGCGGCCAGCGAGACCTGCGCGTCGGCGAGGTCCGCCTGCACGGCCTGGGCCTGGGCCGAGGCGGACTCGACCGCGCGGCGTCCGCCGCCAAACAGGTCGGCTTCCCAGGTCGCATCGAAGCCGACGCTGTAGAGCTGGAGCGAGGTCGACTGGTCGGTGGTCGGGCCCTGCCAGACGCCGGCGCCCAGCGCCGAGGCCGATCCGCTCGGGCGCCGGTTGGCTTCCTGCTGGTTCAGGCTCGCGCGGGCGGCGCGCAGGCGGGCTTCGGCGGCGTGCAGGGTGGGGCTGTCGCGCAGCGCGTCGTCCACGAGGGTGTCGAGCGTCGCGTCGTTGAGGCTGCGCCACCACTGCGCGGGCGCGGGTGCCGTGGAGGCGCCGCCATCGCGGGTGAAGTGCGACTGGGCGAGCGCGTCGGCCGCGACCGGCGGCGCGCCCTTGTAGTCGGGGCCGACCGTGGTGCAGGCGGCCAGCGCCAGCACGAGGGGCAGGCAGGCGTGAAGGGGGTGGAGGTATCGAGAAGTCGTCATGTCAATGCGCCTCGCTGGCCGCAGCCGCTTGCGGCTGCCCAGGCTTGGGCGTCTTCAGCATCAGCGCCAGCGGCACGCACAACAGCAGTGCCACGGCCAGCGCGTAGAAGGTTTCGGAGAAGGTCATCACGCTGGCCTGCAGGTGGATCTGCAGCACCAGCTCCTTGATGGCCTGCAGCTGGGCGTAGGCAGCGTCGCCCACCTGCGCGAGGTGGCCCGCGGCACTGCCGGCGATGCGGTCCTGCAGCAGCGGCGAGTTGGCGTTGAGCGTCTCGCCGAGCCGGTCGACGTGCAGGCTGTTGCGGCGGTCGATGAAGGTGCCGATGACGGCCAGGCCCACCGAGCCGCCGAGGTTGCGCGCCATGTTGTAGATGCCGGCCGCATCGCCCGATTCCTCGCGCGTCACGGCGGCCATCGAGGCCTGGTTCAGCGGCATCATGCACAGCATCTGGCCCACGCCGCGCAGCAGCTGCGAGCCGATGAAGTCATGGCCCACGCTCTGCGCCGTCAGGTCGATGTCCAGCAGGCAGCTGGCGGCGAAGCACAGCAGGCCGCAGATCACCATCACGCGGAAGTCCACGCGCGAGATCAGGCGCGGCAGGATGGGCATCATCGCGAAGGCAGGCAGGCCCGCCAGCAGCATGATCGAGCCGGCCTGCGCCGCGTTGTAGCCGGCGATCAGCGCGAGAAACTGCGGCACCAGGTAGGACACGCAGTACAGGCCCGCGCCCACGGTGAACACGATCACGATCACGCTGGCGTAGCTGGCATTGCGCAGCAGGCTCAAGCGCAGGATGGGCTTGGCCGCCCAGCGTTGCGACAGCGCGATCAGCAGCATGCCGAAGGCCGACACCAGGCTCAGCCCGACGATCAGCGAGGACTCGAACCAGCGCTCGCGCTGCCCCTCCTCCAGCACCACCGTCAGCGTGGAGAGGCCCACGGCAAGCCCGACGATGCCCAGCCAGTCCGCCTTGACGAACTCCTGCAGGTGCGTGCGCTCCGAAGGCAGGCCCAGCAGCAGCAGGGTCAGCAGCGCGGCGCAGACCGGCACGTTGATGAAGAAGCACCAGTGCCAGCTCGCGTTCTCGGTCAGCCAGCCGCCCAGCACCGGGCCCAGCAGCGGCCCGAGCAACACGATCAGGCCGAACAAGGTCATGCCCACCGGCAACTGGTGGCGCGGCAGCCGGGTGCGGATGATGGTCTGCGCCGTCGGGATCATCGCGCCGCCGGTGAAGCCCTGGCCGATACGCGCGAGCACCAGCATTGCCAGGTTGTTCGACAGCCCGCACAGCACCGAGAACAGCGTGAACAGCCCCGCGTTGGCGACCAGGAAATTGCGCAGGCCGAACACGCGCGTGAGCCAGGCCGCCAGCGGGATCATCACGATCTCGGACATCAGGTAGCCGGTCGAGATCCAGGTGCCCTCGGTGCCGGTGGCGCCGACCGCGCCCTGGATCTGCGGCAGCGCGGAGTTGGTGATCGAGATGTCCAGCGTCGCCATCAGCGCGCCGAGCGCGCCGGCGGCGACGGCGACCCAATCGGCCGCTTTGGCGTTGTGTTCGGCGTTCGGTTCAGCCACGGGTGTCGACCTCGGCCGTCACCGACAGGCCCGGCAGCAGTCGCTCGCGCAGCGCCGGGTCGGCCTGCACGCGGATGCGCACCGGCACGCGCTGCACGATCTTCGTGAAGTTGCCGGTGGCGTTCTCCGACGGTAGCAGCGCGAACTGCGCGCCGGTGCCCGGCGAGAAGCTGTCGACGGCGCCATGAATATCCTGGCCCGGCAGCGCGTCCACGTGCAAGGTCACCGGCTGGCCGGCGCGCATGCGGCCGATCTGCGTCTCCTTGTAGTTGGCGACGAGGTAGACGTCCTGCGTCGGCACGACGGTCATCAGCCGCGTGCCCGGCTGCACGAACTGGCCGACGCGCACGGTGCTGTCGCCGACGCGGCCGTCGATGGCCGCGCGCACGATCGTGTCGTCCACCTCCAGGCGGTTCTGGCGCAGCGCGGCCTCGGCGGCCTTCACCTGCGCCGCCGTCTGCGCGACCTGCGCCTCGCTGGACTTCAGCCGGCCCTCGGCGGCCTTCGCGGCCGCGATGCCCGCCGCCAGCTGCGCCTTGGCTTGGTCGCGCTCGTTGCGCAGGTCGGCCAGGTGCTCGTCGGTGCTGGCGCCGGTGGCGGCCAGCGGAGCGTAGCGGTCGAACGCGTCCTGCGCATGCGCCAGGGTA
Source organism: Roseateles agri (assembly GCF_034043675.1). Classification (NCBI taxonomy): domain Bacteria; kingdom Pseudomonadati; phylum Pseudomonadota; class Betaproteobacteria; order Burkholderiales; family Sphaerotilaceae; genus Roseateles; species Roseateles agri. The sequence goes on from NZ_JAXCLA010000003.1 coordinate 153,754, forward strand.
AGCCGGGCCGAGTCCGCCTGGGCGCGTGCCTGGGTCAGCTGCGCCTGCTGCTGGAGGATGTCGGCCTCGACGCGGCGGATGTCGGCCTGGCGAGCATCGATCGTCGCCTGCGACTGGTCGGCGGAGGCCTGGTACTGGCGCGGGTCCAGCTTCACCAGCGGATCGCCGCGCTTCACGGTCTGGTTGGCGACGACGTAGACCTCGGTGATGTAGCCACCGACCTTGGGTGCGGCGGTGACACCGTCGGCCTTCAGGTAGGCGTCATCGGTGCTCTCGATGAAACGGCCGACGGTCCACCAGTGCAGGCCGTAGGCGCCGGCGGCGATCAGCGCGGCGGCGGCCACGGCCAGCAGCACGGGGCGGCGGCGGGAAGGGGTGGAAGAAGGCGTGGGAGACGGCGTGGAGTCGGGGGGCGTGGTGGACATGGCTTGAATTATTTATTCCAGTCGCTATTTTTTTACGACTGGAATAATTCTGTCAACTGGTATATTTTTCGCCTGCCATGAGTTCCGAACGTCCGACGCCCTCACCCCGAGCCCCGCGCCACCGCGCCGAAGCCGCCTACGCCCGCGGCGAAGAGACGCGTCGCCGCATCATCAGCGTGGCGCTGCGCCTGTTCGCGGAGCGTGGCTTCGAGGGCACGTCCACCCGCGAGATCGCCAAGGCGGCGGGCGTCAACGCCCCCGCGCTGCAGTACTACTTCGACAGCAAGGAAGGCGTCTATCGCGCCTGCGCCGAGGACATCGCCACCACCGCCGCCGCCCACTTCAAGCCGGTGGTGGACCGCGCGCAGGCGGTGCTGGACGACACCGCCGCGACGCCGGACCAGCTCTTCGAGGCCTACGGCGAGATGCTCGACGCGCTGGCCGATTTCCAGATGCTGCCGGACGACGCCGAGCACCGGCGCCTGTTCATCACCCACGAGCAGGTCGGCCACGGGCCCAGCGCGCTGTTCGAGCTGTTCGACAAGGAAGGCATGCGGCCGCGCATGGGCGAGCTGTCGCAGGCGCTGGTCTCGCGCTACTGCGGCATCCCGCTCGGCGACCCGCTGCTGCGCATGCGCGTGATGATGCTGTACGGGCAGGTGATGGTGTTCTCGCTGGGCAAGCGCACCTTGCTGACCAAGCTCGGCTGGGAGCGCTTCGGGCCCGAGCAGCTGGCGATGATCAAGCAGGCCAGCCGCGCGCAGAGCCGCGTGCTGATGGACCACTGGCGCGAAGAAACCCGCTGACAGCAGGGCTTCGCGATGGCGGCCAGAATGCGCCGGCATTCCAACTCCAACACACGCCGATGTCCACCCTCGCACACCCGATCACCGCCAAGTGGCCCGCCGCCCATCCCGAGCGCCTGCAGCTGTACTCGCTGCCCACGCCCAACGGCGTCAAGATCTCGATCATGCTGGAGGAGATCGGCCTGGCCTACGAGCCGCACCTGGTCAGCTTCCAGACCAATGACCAGCTCTCGCCCGAGTTCCTCTCGCTGAACCCGAACAACAAGATCCCGGCCATCGTCGACCCCGACGGCCCGGGCGGCAAGCCGCTGGCGCTGTTCGAATCCGGCGCGATCCTGATCTACCTGGCCGAGAAGACCGGCCAGTTGCTGCCCGCTGATCCGGCGCGCCGCTACGAGGCGATCCAGTGGCTGATGTTCCAGATGGGCGGCATCGGCCCGATGTTCGGCCAGGTCGGCTTCTTCCATAAGTTTGCCGGCAAGGACTTCGAGGACAAGCGCCCGCGCGATCGCTACGTCGGCGAGGCCACGCGCCTCTTGGGCGTGCTGGAGAAGCAGCTGTCCGACGGCCGCGCCTGGATCGTCGGCGACGAGTACACGATCGCCGACATCGCCACCTGGCCCTGGGTGCGCAACCTGGTCGGCTTCTACGAGGCCGGGGATCTGGTCGGCTTCACGAACTTCCCGAACGTGCAGCGCGTGCTGGCCGCCTTCACGGCGCGACCCGCGGTCGTCCGCGGGCTGGACATTCCCAGCCGCGGCTGATCAGGCCTGGGCCTTGAGGGCCGCGATGCGCGCCTCGTCGGCCTTGCGGTCCGCCACCACCTTCTGGGCGCTGGGCCGCTGGCCGACGAACTTGGCGTAGGACTTCCAGTCCACGCCGCCGGCCAACAGCAGGTCCTCGCCCAGCACGATCTTGGAGGCCATGCCCACCAGCGGCAGGCTGTTCCAGGCCGCGCAGTCGGCCATCGTGAAGGTCTCGCCGGCAACAAACGGCGAGAACTTCGCCAGTCGCTTGAAGCCCTCGATATTGGCCGTCAGCAGGCGGCGTGCGCGCTTCTGCGTGCCCTCGCTGACCTGGCCGCCGAAGAAGGCCTGCGGATACAACTCGCGCGCCACCAGCTCCAGGTGCAGGTCGATGAATTGCACCAGCTCGCGCACCTTGGCCGCCTGGAAGGGCTCGGCCGGAATCAGCGCCGGCGCCGGGTGCGTGGCCTCCAGCCAGTCCAGGATGATCTGGCTCTCGCACAGCGAGCCCTGCGGCGTGCGGATGAAGGGCACCTTGCCCAGCGGCGTGCAGTCCAGCACCGCTTCCTCGTGCGAGTGGGTCATCACCGTTTCCTCGGTGAAGGGGATGTCCTTCTCCAGCAAGGCCATCTTGACCTTGTTGTAGTAATTGCTCAGCGAAAAGCCGCAGAGGGTGATCGTCGTCATGCTCGTCTCCGTCGATGGACGGCCGAGTCTATTTGTTGACCATCACCACGCCTGCCGCCAGCGCGACAAGTGCCACGACCAGCCGCAAGGTGATCGGCTCGCCCAGCAGCAGGGCGCCGGCCAGCAGGCCGAACAGCGGCGTGGCCAGCGTGAAGCTCGCCAGGCGCGTGGCCGGGTAGTGGCGGATCATCCAGAACCAGGCCAGGTAGCTGGCGAAGCTGACGATCACCGTCTGGAAGCCCAGCAGGCCCGCGAGCCGCCACGACCAGGCCAGCGGCGCCGGCTCGCCGACGACGATCGCCGCCAGGGTCAGCGCCGCGCCGGAGATCGCGAGCTGGTACAGCAAGGTCTTCTCGGCGCTGGCCTGCGAGAGCTTCGTGCCGCGGATCGCCAAGGTCGTGCCGCCCCAGAACACGGCCGAGAGCAGGCCCAGCAGGTCGCCGAACCACTGCAGGCCCGAGCCGCTGGCATGGCCGAAGCCCTCCGAGAACGCCCAGGCCACCGCGCCGAAGGCCAGCACCAGGCCGACCACCTGGCGCGCGTGCAGGCGCTCGCTGGCCGCGATGAAGGGCATGCCCAACGCCACGACGAAGGGCGAGAGGTAGATGAACACGACCATGCGCGAGGCCGTCGTGTACTGCAGGCCGATGAAGATGCAGGCGAACTCGGCCGCGAACAGCGAACCGGCCAGCAGCCCGCCGCGCAGGCTGCCGTCGCGCTCGAACAGCTTGAGGCCGCGCGCCAGCGACCAGGCGAACACCAGCGCCGCCGCGCCCAGCGAGCGCAGCCCCGCCTCCCACAGCGGCCCGATCTCGTTCAGCGCCGCCTTGGCCGCCACCTGGTTCAGGCCCCACAGCACGCAGCAGCCGAGCACGCCGGCCACGGCGCGGCGATCGAGCCGGTCCTTGCGCTGCATGCCGGGGTCAGGCCTTGACGGTGTTGTTGTCGCTCTTGCTGTCGATCAGCCGGCGCAGGAACGGCACCAGCACCGCCATCACCACGCCCACCGCCACCGTGCCCCAGCCCAGCTGCGAGAACAGCATCGCGTAGAAGCCGTTCGTCGCCAGCGGCTCGCTGCCCCGCGCCTGCGGCACCGAGCCCGAGAAGTCGCTGGCGAACAGCGAGGCCAGTCCGGTCAGCAGCATCCAGGCACCCATCATCGTGCCCTGGTACTGGCGCGGCGCCAGGCGGCCGATCATCGCGTAGCCGATCGGCGAGATCAGCAGCTCGCCCAGGCTCTGCAGCACATAGCTCAGGCCGATCCAGACAAAGGCGGAGCGGCCCGTCGCCGAGTCCGCCATATGGATGCCCAGCGGCAGCACGACGTAGGCGGCGCCCATCAGCAGCACCGCGGCGGCGAACTGGCGCGGCACGTCGATGTCCCAGCCGCGTGCGCGCAGTTTGGTGAACAGCGCGGCCATCGCCGGGCCGCCGATGACGATCACCACAGTGTTGATGTTCTGCACCCACTGCGGCGCGATCTGGATGCCGAACAGCACCGGGTCGACGTTGCGGTCGTAGAACAGCTGCAGGCCGCTGAAGGCCATCTGGTACAGCGACCAGAAGGTCAGCGAGCCAGCGGCCAGGATCAGGTAGGCCGTCATGCGGCGGCGCTCGTCGCGCAGCGGGTGGCGGATCGTCAGCACCAGCAGCGCGGTGAACACTAGCACGCCCACCGACTTGACGATCAGCGCCGCCCAGGACGGCACCTGCAGCATCAGCCACAGCGCCGGCACCAGTGCCACGAGGATCGCCACGCCGGCGATGAAGCGCAGGCGCCAGGCGCGCGGGGTGGCGTCCAGCAGCGGCGTGTCCAAGTCGCGCAGCGAGCGCCAGAAGATGAAGGACAGCACGATGGACACGACGTTGCCGACGGTCGCGAAGGTGAACAGCGTCGAGTAGTCCTGGATCAGCTGGTAGTGGCCCGCCACCGTGAAGCCGATGAAGAAGCCGACGTTCATGCCCGCGTAGTTCCACAGGAAGGCGCTCTCGCGGCGCGTGTCCTCGGGCTTGAAGCGCTGTGTCAGCATCATGTTGATGCAGGTGACGTTGAGGCCGCTGCCGGTCAGGAACAGCGCCAGGCCCCAGTACATCAGGGCCGCGGTGCCGCCGGCGATCGCCGCACAGCCCAGCACCTGCAGCACCATGCCGCCGATGAACAGGTTGCGGTTGGACAGGAAGCGCCCACCCAGGTAGCCGCCGAACAGGTGCAGCCCGTAGTTGAAGGCGCCGAACACGCCCATCAGCGAGGTGGCCAGCTCGTCGCTGAAACCCAGGTGCTTGGTGGCGTAGAGCACCAGCGTCGACTGCAGGACGGCGAAGCCCAGCGTCGCGAACATCTGGATGAAGAACAGGGCGCTGGCGCCGGGTACGCCGGCTTCCTTGTGAGAAGCGGCGACGGTCGTAGAGGTGGACATGGATGGGGGTGATCTATGCAGGGCGGCGGCGATGATAGCCCCGTACCCCGATCGAGACGCCGATGAACACGACCGTTAGCCCCGCGCCCAGCACCGCGCCGGCCAGGTGCGCCAGCGGCACGACCGGCATGCCGTCCCAGCCTTCCACCTGCTGCAGCGCCGGCCCGAGCGGCGATTCACCGGCGATCTTCAGCACCAGGCCGATGCCGATGGCCAGGCCGATCCAGCGTTCGCGGCCGCGCCGCGTCAGCACCAGCTCGATGACGGCGACCGCCACGCCCGCATGCAGCACGCCCGAGAGGCCGCCGAAGGCCGTGATCTCCGGCCGCAGCGCCAACGCGGCCACCGACAGCGGCCAGGCGACCGCCCAGGCCAGCGCCGCACGCCGGCCCAACTGCGCCGTGTGCCCCAGCCAGGCCAGCACCGCGCAGCCGGCGAGATTCGCCGCCAGGTGGCGAGGCGTCCAGTGGACGAAGGCTGCGGTGAAGGCGCGGTAAGGCCAATCACCGTGCAGCCCCTGCCAATCGAGCCATTGCCGGTCGACCGGCCAGGCCGCCAGCGCGCCCAGCGCCAGCACGGCGCTGAGCAGGCTCCAGGCGCTCAGGGGAAGACGGCGTGCCACAAGGCCAGGACGGCGTCGCGCTGCGCTGTCAGCTGACTCTCGTCGACGGCGGTCGGCTGCTCGTCCAGGCGCGCTCTGTGCTGGACGCGGCGCAGCTCGCGGTAGGCATCGGCCGCGGCCACGCCCACGCCGGCCGGCAGCATGCCCGAGCTTTCGGCGCGCTGCAGCAGCGCGATCACGCCGGCGTTGTCGAGCAGCTCGGGATGCGAGCCGCCCTGCGACAGCACCAGGTACTGCAGCGCGAACTCGGCGTCCATCATGCCGCCGGGGCTGTGCTTCAGGTCGAACTGGCCGGCCTTCACCGGCCGCGCGGCGCGCACCTTCTCGCGCATCGCCTGCACCTCGCCGCGCAGCGCAGCGGGGTCGCGCGGCGCGGTCAGCACCTGGCGGCGCACGGCCTCGAAGCGTTCGCCTAAAGCGGCGTCGCCGGCGCAGAAGCGGGCGCGGGTGATGGCCTGGTGTTCCCAGGTCCAGGCGGTGTTGCTGCCGCGGCCGGTCTGGTAGTTCTCGAACGATTCGATCGAGGTGACCAGCAGGCCCGAGTTGCCGTTGGGCCGCAGCGCGGTGTCGATGTCGAACAGCTCGCCGGCGGCCGTGCGGATGGTCAGCCAGGTGATCAGCTTGCGGACGAAGGCGCCGTAGACCTCGGGCGCGTTCTCGTGCTCGTCGTCGAACAGGAAGACCACGTCCAGGTCGCCGCCGTAGCCCAGCTCCTTGCCGCCCAGCTTGCCGTAGGCGATGACGGCGAAGCGCGGCTCGGGCCGGTGCGCCTGCTTCAGGCGCTGCCAGGACCAGCGGATCGCGCACTGCAGGATCGCGTCAGCCAGCGCGGACAGGTCGTCCGCCACCTGCTCGACGGTGATCGCGCGTTCCACGTCGCGCACCAGCGTGCGGAACACCTCGGCATGGTGGGCTCGGCGCAAGGTGTCCAGCAGCGCTTCCTCGTCGGCCTGGCCGGAGCGCTCCCAGGCAGCGTGCCGCTCCTCCATCTCCTTGACGAAGGCGGCACCGTCGAAGCGCTCGTGCAGCACGCGCTCGTCGGCCAGTTCGTCGATGACGCCGGGGTGCATCATCAGGTAGCGCATGGGCCAGCGGGCCAGGCCCAGCAGACGCAGCAGGCGCTCCTGCACGGCCGGCCGCTCGACCAGCAGCGCCAGATAACTCTCGCGCCGCAGCAGCGGCTCCATCCAGTCGACAAAGCGCAGGGCCGCATCGAGGCTGCAAGTGCCTTCGTGCTCCGCGCGCGCAGCACGGCCGACCAGCTTGGCCAGGCGCAGGCGCGACTCCTCGCGCAGCGCCTGCACGCGCGGCTGCTGCGCCCAGCGGCGCACGGAGGTGGCCAGCTCGGGCTGCAGCTTCTCCAGGAATTCCTCGGCGTCGATCGGCAGCGAGGGGCCGCTGCAACCCTTGCAGTTGCCGCTGCCAGCGGCGGGCGGGCGGCCGTCGTGCAGCAGCGCATCGAATTCGGTCGCGACGGTCTCGCGCACCTCCAGCAGCTTGTCCAGCAGCTCGCAGGCGTCCTCGCGGCAGGCTTCCATGCCGAGGCTGCGGGCGATCCAGGCCAGGTCCTCATCGCCACCCGGCAGGCAGTGCGTCTGCTGGTCGTCGAGGAACTGGATGCGGTGCTCGACGCGGCGCAGGAAGTAGTAGCCCTCGGCCAGCTTGGCGGCCGTCTGCGGCTTCATCAGCCCGCGTGCGGCCAGGCGGCCGAGCGCCTTGACGGTGGAGCGGGTGCGGATCTCGGGGAACTGGCCGCCGCGCACGACCTGCAGCAGCTGCACGATGAACTCGATCTCGCGGATGCCACCGCGCGAGAGCTTCACGTCGTTGGCCCGCTCGGGCCGGCCGGCGGCGCGGCGCTGGGCCTCGTCGCGGATCTTGCGGTGCAGCTGGCGCAGGCCCTCGAAGACGCCGTAGTCCAGGTACTTGCGGTAGACGAAGGGCGTGACCAGCGACTTCAGCGCCAGCACTCGCTCGCCCGACACGCTCTCCTGCGGCGCGATCACGCGGCTCTTCAGCCAGGCGAAGCGCTCCCATTCGCGGCCCTGCACGAGGAAGTACTCCTCCAGCATGCCCAGGCTCACGGCCGGCGGGCCGGAGTTGCCGTTGGGGCGCAGCATCAGGTCGACGCGGAAGACCTGGCCGTCGTCGGTGACGTCGCCGATCAGCGCGGTGAGCTTCTTGCAGATGGCGGCGAAGTATTCGTGCGCGCTGACCGGGCGGGGCCCATCGGTCTGGCCGTCGTCCTCGTAGACGTAGATCAGGTCGATGTCGGAGGACACGTTCAGCTCGCGCGCGCCGAGCTTGCCCATGCCCAGCACCCAGAACTCGATCACTTGGCCCGCGGCGTCGCGCGGCTTGCCGTTGATCGCGTCCTGCTCCTCGCGGGCCGCGGCCAGGGCCAGGCACAGCGTGACCTCGGCCAGATGGGTCATCGCGGCGGTGACGTCGTGCATCGGCGCGTTCTGCTCGATGTCCAGCACCGCCAGCCGCTCCAGCACCAGGTGGCGCGCCACCCGCAGCGCCGAAGGCAAGGCCCGGCCCCGCGCCTGCAGCTCCAGCACCAGGGCCTCGATCACCGGCCGCGTCGGCAGCCCCGCCGGCAGCAGCGCCAGCTCGTCCGCATAGCGGCGGCGGATGCGCTGCACGAAGCGGCTGTGAGCGGCGTCGGCGGCGTTTGTGTCAGAGGTTAAAGTTGGCTGTGCCTCGGTCATACGGTCTATGCGCTGTGCTAGATTCGCCGCGGCCACCCTGGCTCCACGGCGAGCGCTCTCCCTCGATACTTCAGTGCTTGCAAACGCCCACGATTCGGCCCCAAATTCGGCCAGCCCGCCGGCACCCCACTGGTCCGCACGCAGCCTGCGCCTGATCTGGCGGCTGCTGCGCTGGGCACTGGCTCTGGTCGGCCTGGCCTGGACGCTGGTGTTGCTGGCCTGGGCTGTTTTGCACTGGGCGATTCTGCCGCACATCGACGACTGGCGTCCTCGGCTGGAACGAGAAGCCTCGCACAGTCTGGGCCTTCAGGTGCGCATCGGCAGCATCGAGGTCAGCAAGGGCGGCTGGATCCCGGCGCTCACCCTCAACGAAGTCCGCCTGCTGGACCCGCAGGGCCGCGAGGCGCTGCGCCTGCCGCGCGTGGCGGCCGCGCTGTCGGCACGCTCGCTGCTGGCCTTCAAGCTGCGCTTCGAGCAGCTGCTGCTGGACGGCCCACAGCTGGAGATCCGCCGCGACAAGGCCGGCCACATCTCGGTGGCGGGGCTGTCGGTCGATCAGCCGCAGGCCGGCGCCGGCACGGACTTCGCCGAGGAGGTGGCCGACTGGTTCTTCGAGCAGCGCGAGTTCGCGATCCGCCAGGGCCGCATCCGCTGGGTGGACGAGCAGCGCGACGCGCCACCGCTGGAACTCTCCGCGCTGGACCTGGTGCTGCGCAACGGCCTGCGCCAGCACCGCATCCGGCTCGACGCCACGCCGCCGCCGGCCTGGGGCGAGCGCTTCACCTTGCAGGGCAAGTTCAACCAGCAGCTGCTCAAGCGCGCCGGCGAGCTGAAGTTCTGGAGCGGCGAGCTCTACGCCGACCTGCCGCGCGCCGACCTGCGCGAGCTGCGCCGCCACGTCGACCTGCCCTTCGAGCTGAGCGAGGGCGACGGCGCGCTGCGCGCCTGGATCACCGTCGACAAGGGCCGGCCCACCAGCGCCACCGTCGACATGGGCCTGCGCGCCGTCAAGCTGCAGCTCACCGAAGGCCAGCCGCCGCTGGACCTGAGCCGCATCGAGGGCCGCCTGCAGCTGAGCCGCAGCACGCAAGGCATGAGCCTGAAGGCAACGCAGCTGGGCTTCGTCAGCGGCAGTGAGGACGATGGAGTCACCTGGCCGCGCTCGAACTGGGACGTGTCGCTGAAGCTCCCGCCGCACGCCGGCGCCAGCCTGGCCGACATCAACATCGGCACCGCCCTGGGCGGAACGCTCGATGCGGAGCGCCTGGACCTCGCGCTGATGGCGCAGATCGCCGGCCGGCTGCCGCTGGGCGACGCGCCGCACGCACTGCTGGCCGAGCTGGCGCCGCGCGGCGTGCTGAGCGGCCTGGCCGCGAGCTGGGACGGCGCGCTGGAAGCGCCCAGCCACTACCGCGTGCAGGCCAAGCTCGATGCGCTGCAGCTCGATGCCGGCGCGCCGGCCGGCGAGCACCACATCGGCCGCCCCGGCCTGGCCGGCGCCAGCATCCAGCTCGAAGCCACCGAGAAGGGCGGCCGGGCCGACCTGACGATGGCCGATGGCCGGCTCGATTTCCCCGGCCTGTTCGAGGAACCCACCTTGCCGGTGACGCAGGCCGCCGCCCGGGTCGAATGGCAGGTCGCCGACAAGCCGCGCGCCTACAGCCTCAAGGTCTCCAACCTCAGGATCGAGACCCCCGACCTGCACGGCAGCTTCGACGCCAGCTGGCACACCGGCTCCGGCCGCGGCACGGCCGTGGCGCTGCTGCCCGGCCAGCTGGAGCTGAACGGCAAGATCGCCCGCATCGACGCCGTGCGGGTGCAGCGCTACCTGCCGCTGCTGCTGGGCGAGCACGCGCGGGGCTACGTCAAGGACGCGGTACGCAGCGGCGAGGCACGCGACATCAATGTCAGGGTGCGCGGCGACCTGGCCGAGTTCCCCTTCGACGGTGGCCGGCCCGGCCAGTTCCGCATCGCCAGCCAGGTGCGCGACGTGAACCTGGCCTACGTGCCGCCGGCCACGCCCGATGCGCCGCTGTCCTGGCCGGCGCTGGAGCACATCGACGCGACGCTGGTCTTCGACCGCGGCAGCATGCAGATCAACGGCGGCCGCGCCAGCGTGCTGGGCTATGCGCTCAGCGGCGTCAGCGGCGGCATCAAGGACCTGGCGCACCAGCGCGTGCTGGAGATCGATGGCGGCGGCCAGGGCCCGCTGCCGGCGCTCTTGCAGTTCATGCGCGCCTCGCCGGTGGACGAGTGGACCAGCCACGCGCTGACGCAGGCCACGGCCAACGGCAATGCCGGCCTGAAGCTGTCGCTGCAGCTGCCGCTGACCGACATCGCCCACAGCAGCGTCAAGGGCAGCGTGCAGTTGCCCGGCAACGACCTGCGCCTGCGCGGCGACGTGCCGCTGCTGGAAGCCACGCGCGGCGTGGTCGAGTTCGAGCGCGGCGGCCTGCACGTGCGCGGCGGTCAGGCGCGGGCGCTGGGCGGCGACCTGCAGTTCGAAGGCGGCACACAGCGCGACGGCAGCCTGCGCTTCGCCGGCACCGGCGTGGCCACGGCGGAAGCGCTGCGCCGCGCGAAGGAGCTGCCGGTGGCCCCGCAGCTCGCGGCGGTGGCGAGCGGCCAGGCGGCCTACCGGCTGCAGCTGGGCTTCGCGGCCAACCACGGCCAGCCGGAGGTCATCGTCACGAGCCCGCTGACCGGCCTCGCGCTGGACCTCCCGGCGCCGCTGCACAAGGAGGCCGACGCCACCCTGCCGCTGCGCGTGCAGATCACGCCGAACACGACCGGCACACGCGACGAGCTGCGCGTCGAACTCGGCAACCTGGTGCAGCTGCAGTACCTGCGCGACACCTCGGGCGAGGGCGATCCGCGCGTGCTGCGCGGCGCGCTGGCGCTGCAGGAACGGCTGCCGCCGCTGCCGGAGACGGGCGTGCAGATGCAGGCCACCCTGGGCAAGGTCAACCTCGACGCCTGGCAGGCCGCGGCGCAGCGCCTGGCCGGCGGCACGGTCGCAGCGACAGGGCCGGTGTCGAGCGGCATCGACCCCGCGGCCGCCAGCTACCTGCCCAGCCAGATCGGCCTGCGCGCGCAGAGCCTGCAGTTCTCTGGCCGCGAGATCGCCAACGTGGTGGCCGGCATCACTCGCGCCAGCGACGGCAGCAATGCCCTGCGCGCCAATATCGACGCCGACCAGCTGAGCGGCTTCGTCGAGCTGCGCCCGGCGCGCGGCGCCGAGACCGCGCCGCGGATCATCGCGCGGCTGGCGCGGCTCTCGCTGCCCAAGCAGGAGGCCGACTCGGTCTCGCAGATGCTGGACAACAGCGGCAACAACAGCAGCAGCACGCCGCCGGCGCTGGACGTCGTCGTCGACGCCTTCGAGCTGCGCGGCAAGCAGCTCGGCCGGCTGGAGGTGGAGGCGCGCGCCAGCGAGGGCCGCGACTGGCACCTGTCCAAGCTGCGCCTGGTGCATCCGCAGGCGGTGCTGAATGCCACCGGCGAGTGGCTGAAGGCCGAAGCTCCGGGCGGCCAGCGCCGCACGCAGCTCGACTGGCGGCTGGAAGTCGCCAACGCCGGCACCTTGCTGGAAGACCTCGGCCAGGGCCAGGTGCTGCGCGGCGGCAAGGGCGTGCTGGCCGGGCGCATCGGCTGGCTGGGTTCGCCGCTGTCGCCCGATTTCCCGAGCCTGGCCGGCGAGCTGCGCGTGTCGCTGGACGCCGGGCAGTTCCTGAAGGTGGAGCCCGGCGTTGGCCGGCTGCTGGGCGTGCTGAGCCTGCAGTCGCTGCCTCGGCGGCTGCTGTTCGACTTCCGCGACATCTTCTCCGAGGGCTTCGCCTTCGACGACGTCAGCGGCGACGTGACCATCGCCCAGGGCCTGGCGAGCAGCGAGAACCTGAAGATCCGCGCGGTGCAGGCCGCCGTGCTGCTGGACGGCAGCGCCGACCTGGCACGCGAGACGCAGAACCTGCGCGTGCTGGTGGTGCCCGAGATCAATGCCGGTGGCGCCTCGCTGGCCTACGCGCTGATCAACCCGGCCATCGGCCTGGGCACCTTTCTTGCCCAGCTCTTGCTGAACAAGCCGCTGGCCGCCGCCAGCACGCGTGAGTTCCACATCACCGGCCGCTGGGACGACCCGAAGGTGGAGCCGGTCGAGCACAAGCCCGAGGCCGCGGCTCCGGCCGCCAGCGAAACGAAAGGGACCCCGCCATGACCAAGATCGCCGCCATCCAGATGGTTTCGAGCCCCGACATCGAGCGCAACCTGGCCCGCGCCCGGCACTGGCTCGGCGAGGCCCGCGCTCAGGGCGCCGAGCTTGCCGCGCTGCCCGAGTACTTCTGCCTGATGGGCCGCGCCGACACCGACAAGCTCGCCGTGGCCGAGGCACCCGGCGACGGGCCGATCCAACGCATGCTGGCCGAGTCCGCCCGCGAGCTGGGCCTGTGGATCATCGGCGGCACCCTGCCGATCCGCGATGGCGCGGGCGAGAAGGTGCGCAACAGCTGCTGCGTGTTCGCGCCGGACGGCAGCCAGGCGGCGCGCTACGACAAGATCCACCTGTTCCGCTACGACAACGGCCGCGAGCACTACGACGAAGGCCGCGTGCTGGAGGCCGGCAGCACGCCGGTCACCGTGCAGGCGGCGGGCGGGGCGCGCGTGGGCCTGAGCGTCTGCTACGACCTGCGCTTCCCCGAGCTGTACCGCGCCGGCCCGCCCTGCGAGCTGCTGAGCGTGCCGGCCGCCTTCACCTACACGACCGGCAAGGCCCACTGGGAGCTGCTGCTGCGCGCCCGCGCAATCGAGAACCAGGCCTACGTGATCGCGCCGGCCCAGGGCGGCCAGCACGAGAACGGCCGCCGCACCTGGGGCCACACGATGATCGTCGACCCCTGGGGCGAGGTGCTCGGCTGCTTGCCGGAAGGCGAAGGGCTGGTGACGGCCACGCTCGACACGGCGCGGCTGGCGCAGGTGCGCGAGCAGCTGCCGGCGCTGCAGCACCGCCGGCTCTGAAGACTCAGCGCTGGCTCAGCGCCGCCGCCGCGCGGCGCCGCCCACGATCGCCAGGCCGCCGGCCAGCAAGGCCCAGCTGCCGGGCTCCGGCACGGCGCTGACGGAGACGTTGTCGATCGCCACGTCGAAGTCGATCGCCGTGTACGCGTAGCCCGGCACGAAGCTGGTGAACGCGATCTGGTCCACGCCCTTGAGCACCTGCGCGAAGCTGACGCCAGAGGGCAGCACCGGCTCGCCGAACTCGTTCTCCGCGCCGTTGCCGTGCCAGTCGCCGCTGGGCGTCAGCGCCTGGGTGTCGGCGATGGTGGCCTGCAGGTGCTGCCAGCCCTGGGCGATGTCGAGCTTGCCCAGGTCGATCCAGACCGAGGCATAGGGCATGCCCTCGGCGGCGGTGTCGTAGTCGCGCAGTTCCAGCACCAGGTGGCGGTCGGGATCGAAGCCGGGGTCCGTGTCGGTCAGCGACATCGACAGCACGTTGATGTCCAGGCCGAAGCTCACCGACTTGGTCTGGGTGAAGTCGCCGATGAAGTCCGGATTGGTGCTGTTGACGTAGGTGATCGCGAAGGTCTCGAACTGCGTGCGGTAGGCCGGCGCGGCATTGCCCAGCGTGGTGTCGATGTTCGAGTAGAGGCCGTCCCAATGGCCTTCCCAGCCCTGCGTGCCGGACGAGAAATCGACCGTGGCGTTGTGGCCGGCAGCCCCGGCGTGGAAGGCCGCCAGCAGCGGGACAAGGAGGGCGGCGAGGCGCAGCGCATTGCTAAGGGTTCTCATGGGGCTCCGTGTGGAAATGAACGCAGGCGCCGATGCTAGATTTCGCCCCGATATAAATCTTGATCGTTTCCGGACCAACGAGCGGAATCCACGCGCTGAATGATTGAACTGGATGACATGGGCGTGCCCCGGCTGAAGCAGGGCGGGCCCCTGAAACTGGCGCCCAAGGAGCGGGCCGTGCTGGCCCAGCTGCTGCGCCGGCCCGACGGCGTCGTCAGCAAGGCCGCCTTCGCCCAGGAGGCCTGGCAGGGCGAGGAGATGACGGACGAGAGCCTGGCCCGCAGCATCAGCCGCCTGCGGCGCGTGCTGAAGCCGCTGGGCACGACGCTGGAGGCGCACTACGGCCTCGGCTACCGGCTGGTGCTCGAGGCACCTTCCACGCCGCAGGACCTGGAGACCCTGGCCCATGCGCGGCAGCTGCTGGTGCAACGCACGCCGGCGGCGGTGACGCGCTGCATCGAGCTGGCACGCGGGCTCTGCGCCCGCTCGGCCGGCCTGCTGGAGGCGCGCATCGTGCTGGTCGAGGCGCTGGTGGTGGCCATCCTCTGGGGACAGCTGCCCACGGCGGCCGGCGTGGCCGAGGGCATGGCCCTGCTGGCGGACTTCGGCGAGGGCCGCAGGGACTTTCCCGGCTTTCACGCGGCGCGGGCCTCGCTGCTGGACCTGGCCTGGCGCTTCGACGAGGCGGACGAGCACTTCACGCTCGCGCTGCGCAGCGAGGAGCGGGTCGACACGCTGATGGCCTACAGCCGCCACCTGCTCTGCATGGACCGCTGCGCCGAGGCGGTGGACGTGCTGCGTCGCGTGCGCCAGCTCGCGCCGCACCTGCTGCATGCGCGCATGAACCTCGCCCGTGCGCTGGTCCAGGGCGGCGCGGGCAGCGAAGCCGTGGCCGAGGTACGCGCCGCGCAGGTGGATCACCCCGGCACGCCGGTGCTGCAGGCCTTCGCGCTGGCGATCGAGGCGATGGTCGCGCCGCGCAAGGAGCTGGAGGCGGCGGCGCAACGCATGACCGATGGCGCGGACGCCCAGCCCTTCGCCTGGTCGGTGCTGGCCTTCGTGCGTTCGCGGCTGGGCCTGCGGGACGCGACGCTGGACATCGTTGACGCCATGCTGCTGTGCTCGGCCACCGACGCCGGCGAGCGCTCGCTCTACGCCGCACCGCTGGCCGCCATCGGCGAAACCGCCCGCGCGAGGGCGCTGCTGGAGGCGGCGGCCGAGCAAGGGTGCGGCATCCTCGGCCTGGTCTTGCGCGATCCCGCGCATGCGCACTGGTTGCCCGCCGATCCGGCAGGCCAGTGCCTGCTCAAGCGCGTGTTCGGCTAGAAGCGCAGGCTCATCAGGTCGCGCATCGCCGCGATGATGTTCTCGCGCACCGCGCCCTCGTTGGCCAGGCGCAGGCGCTCGGGCATCGAGATCACGGCCTCGCCCAGCTCGGTTTTGTGGGCGGTGCGCAGCGCGCGCTCGTAGAGCACGGCGCCGGAGCTGCGGTCCACCAGCGTGTAGTTGATCGTCACCGTCACCGTGGTGTCGGCCGCCACCAGCGGCTGCACCTGGCTCAGGATCTGCGTGCGCAGCTGGTACTGCGCGGGCGCCTGCGGCGAGGCCGGCAGCATGCCGAGGCCGCGCAGCGAATCTTCCAGCGCATGCTCGAAGGTCAGCGCGCCGACCTTGGAGCCCCACCACTGGCTGGTCGTCTCGCCGCCCTTGACTCGGTCGAGGTCGACGTTGTTCTTCAGCGCATCGGGCACCCAGGTGCGCAGCTGCAGGGTGTCGGCCGGGGTCAGGCCCATCGTCAGCGACTGCGTCGGCGAGCCGCAGCCGGCCAGCAGCGCGGCGGCTGTGGCGACGGAAACGGCGAGGCGGACTGCGGCTGATGGCATAGGCCGCTAAGTTAACCCATCGCGGCGCAGTGCAGTGGCGCGAACTGCGCGCGCTTTCCGGGCCTGCTCAGGCGATCCGGCCGTCCTGCAGCAGCAGCTTCTCGTCGCCGAAGCGCTCCAGGTCTTCGGGATCGTGCGTGATCATCAGCATCGGGATGGTGATGCGCGCCAGCAGCGCGTCCAGCTCGTCGCGCATGCGCGTGCGCAGCGCGGGGTCGAGCGCTGAGAAGGGCTCGTCCAGCAGCAGCGCGCGCGGCTCGTTGACCAGCGCGCGCGCCAGCGCGGCGCGCTGCCGCTGGCCGCCGGAGAGCTGGTGCGGGCGCTGGCCGGCCACGGCCTCCAGCTCGAAGGCCTGCAGCCAGCGGTCCACCGCCTCGGCACCATGGCGGCGCGAGGGGTTGAGCCAGCCGCGCCGCAGGCCGAAGCCGACGTTCTGCCGCACGTTCAGGTGCGGGAACAGCGCGTAGTCCTGGAACAGGTAGCCCAGGCCGCGTTCGCGGGCCGGCACGTCGATGCGGGCGCTGCTGTCGAACAGCGCCTGGCCGTCGCAGCGGATCGTGCCCTCGTCGGGCTTCAGCAGCCCGGCGATCGCCTGCAGGGTGAGGCTCTTGCCGGCGCCGGACGGCCCGTAGATCACCGTGCGCCGCGCCTCGGTCCGGAAACGGATGGCCAGCTCGAAGCTGCGGCCGCCGTCGCTGGTGACCTGCTTCCTGATGTCGATATCGAAGCTCACTTGCGGGTACTCCCACCGACCAAGCGGCTCGCCAGCACCAGCACCAGCACGCAGGTGATCGAGACGATCAGCACCAGCGCGTTGGCCTCGTCGTCCTGGCCCGCCTGCACGGCCTCGTAGATCGCGATCGACAAGGTCTGAGTCCGGCCGGGGATGCTGCCGGCCACCATCAGCGTGGCGCCGAACTCGCCCAGCGCGCGGGCGAAGGCCAGCAGCACGCCGGCCAGCACGCCGCGCCAGGCCAGCGGCAGGGTGACGCGGAAGAACAGCGCCGCCTCGCCCAGCCCCAGCACGCGGCCGGCGTTCTCCAGCTGTGGCTCCACGCCCTCGAAGGCCGTGCGCGCCGACTTCATCACCAGCGGGAAGGCGACGATGGTCGCCGCGACGACCGCGCCCTGCCAGGTGAAGATCAGCTGGATGCCGAAGTGCTCATTGAGCCACGCACCGAGCCAGCCGCGTTTGCCGACGACCACCAGCAGGTAGTAGCCGAGCACCGTCGGCGGCAGCACCATCGGCAAGGTCAGGATGGAATCGAGCAGCTCGCGCCCGGGGAAGCGCCGGCGCGCCAGCAGCAGGCCGACGGCCGTGCCCAGCACCAGGTTCAGCCCGGTGGCCCAGCCCGCGACCTTCAGCGACAGCAGCAGCGGGATCCAGGCCGTGGACCAATCCGTCATTTACGGTTTCTGGAATCCGTACTTGGCCAGAACAGCCTGACCGGGTGCCGACAGCAGGAAGGCGATGAACTGCTTGCCGCCTTCGGCATTGGGGCCGGTCGTGATCGCGGCCACGGGGTAGCTGATCGGCGTGTCGGTCGGCACGACGGCGGCGACCTTGACCTTGTCCTTCTGGATTGCCGCGTCGGTGGCGTAGACGAAGCCGGCCTCGGTCTCGCCGCGGGCCACGTAGTCCAGCGCCTGGCGCACGTTGGTGGCGTAGACGGCCTTGGGCTCGACGGCGCCCCACAGCTTGGCGGCCTCCAGCGCGCTCTTGGCATAGCGGCCGGCGGGCACGCCCTCGGGCTTGCCGATCGCCACGCGCTTGACCTCGGACTTGCCCAGGTCGGCCAGGCTCGCCACCGGCACCATGCCGTCCACCGGTGCGATCAGCACCAGCGCGTTGTTGACGAAATTGCGGCGGCTGCCGGCGGTCAGCAGCTTCTGCGCCTCGGCCTTGTCCATCGTCTCCTGGTCGGCGGAGGCGAACACGTCGACCGGCGCGCCCTTGGCGATCTGCGCCAGCAGCGCGTCGGAGGCGGCGAAGTTCAGCAGCACCTTGGTGCCGGGATGCTGGGCCTCGAACTGCGGTGCCAGTTCCTTGAAGGCATTGGTGAGGCTGGCGGCGGCCGAGACGGTCAGGTCGGCAGCGTGCGCGGCCAGGCCGGCCAGCAGCAGGGCGGATACGGAAATCAGGCGGGCGGTGCGGAGCTTGATGGCCATCGTCATCCTCGGGTCTTGCGGGTTCTACACGGTACTGTGACCGCGCAATATATCCCAGGATATGACGAGGCCGCCGCGGGCCGGCCTCAGGGCGAGGCGAGCAGTTTCAGCAGCTTGCGGATGTCCGGCGCGCAGGCCTTCAGCGCCTGCGCCTCGATGCCGCGGTAGAGCTCGATCAACCGGCGGCCGGCCTCGGTCAGCTCGCTGCCGCCGCCGCGCTGGCCGCCGGTGGCCGAGGCCACAGCCGGCTCGGCGAGCGAGCGGTTCAGCTCGTCGATCAGCAGCCAGGCGCGCCGGTAGGACATGTCCAGCGACTTGGCCGCCGCGGTGATCGAACCCTGCTCGGCCAGCGCTTCCAGCAGCTGGATCTTGCCGGGGCCGACGGCGATCTGCTCGCCGATGTTGACGCGCATGCGCAGCTTCAGCGCGGGCTTCGGTGTTGTGCTTTTCTGGGTGGCCATGGCGGTGCCTGTAGGGATGCCTTGCGCGCAGGGTAGCGCATCGCCACCCGCCTCTCGCTGGGGTACTTACCGCTGTATTCCTATGTATATTACGATCGACCCCCAGAGGAGATCCACGCCATGCTCAGTCCGCCGTTCTCCAAACGCAGCATCGGCCTCGTCGCGCCCTGCTGCGAAGCGCAGGAGACACCACCCCCGGCCGACGAGGCTTCGCAGCACCAGCGGACCCGGCTGGCCCAGCTCGACCCGCACCTGCACTGCTCGGTGATCGGCACCTGCCTGGGTTCGGCCGAGTTGCGCAAGCTGATGGCGCGCTTCATCGACGTGGTGGGCCTGGGCGAGCTGGACGTGCACCACGAGGCGGTGCGCCTGGCCTCGCGGCATGCCGACGTGGGCCGCGCGCTGCACAAGGCGATGGACCAGCGCTACGCCGGCGCGCTGAAGCGCTTCGCCACGGCCACCGACGAAGAACAGCTCGGCGCCGCCTGGGACGAAGCCCGCCAGCAGGGCGAGATCCCCGGCGCCTACTGGGCGCTGCTGACGCACCGCCACTGCTCGCCAGCGCTGCGCCAGCGCGCTTTCGGCGAGGTGCACATGCTGTCGCATCTGGTGGGTGCGGCCAACCGTGCGGACCTGCGCCGCCTGGTCGCGCTGGAACGCGAGAACGCCGAGCTGGCCGAGCGGCTGGAGCGCGAGCAGCAGCGCCGCCAGGAGCTGGTCGACGAACGCGAGGCGCTGGCCGCCAGGGTGCAGCAGCAGGCGATCGAGCTGGCGCGTCGGCCGATCCCGGAAGCGGCGCCGGTGATCGACGCGCTGCAGAGCCAGACCCTGATCGGCCTGCACACGCAGCGCCGCGAACAGGCCGAGCATGCGGCCGCCCAGGCCCGCGCGGCGCTGGAGCAGGCCATGCAGGAGATGGAACACCTGCGCCTGCAGTCGCGCCGCCTCGGCCGCGAGCTGGCCGCGGCCGAGGCCCAGCTGCGCACGACGGGCGAGCCCACGCCGCCTCAGCAGTTGCCGGCCGACCGCCGCGCGCTGCTCTACGTCGGCGGCCGGCCGAGCACGATCCCGGCGATCCGCGCGCTGGTCGAGCGCCAGGGCGGCGAGTTCCTGCACCACGACGGCGGCCTGGAAACCCGCAAGGGCCTGCTGGCCGCGCTGGTGCAGAAGGCGCAGTGGGTGCTGTTCCCGGTCGACTGCATCGACCACGATTCGGCGCTGAACCTGAAGCGCCTGGCGGAGCGCCAGGGCATTCCGTTCAGCGCCCTGCGCAGCGCCAGCGTGGCGAGCTTTGCCGCGGCGCTGGCCGCGCCCGATGGGGGCGCGGAGGACGGCGACGACGACTCAGCCGCGCCGCCGTTTTGCCTTCGCCACGCCTAGCAGCACCAGGCCGGCGGCCATCAGCGCCCAGTGCGCGGGCTCCGGCACCGGCGCCGCGGCGGCGCTGAGCACCTCGAGGCTGACGAGGTTGGAGACCCAGCGACCGGCCTTCACGTCGCCCGGCACCA
This sequence comes from Roseateles agri, assembly GCF_034043675.1. NCBI lineage: Bacteria > Pseudomonadati > Pseudomonadota > Betaproteobacteria > Burkholderiales > Sphaerotilaceae > Roseateles > Roseateles agri. The sequence continues at coordinate 173,973 of NZ_JAXCLA010000003.1, forward strand.
CCAGCCGCGCGAAGCCGTTCGTGCCTAGCGACTGGCCGTCGGCCGAGTAGGCGATCATCACCGACTCGTTGCCGAAGTCGCTGCTCAGCTCGCCGAGCGAGAAGGCGGCCTTGTAGCCGTCGCTGCCGGTGGCGACGACGTACTTGTTCAGCACGTCGTTCTTGACCGCCGGATCCAGCGACAGGCCCACCGTCTTGTTCAAGAAATCCCAGAAGCTGACGCCGGTGTAGCTGACGCCGCCGACCGTCTCGGTGACCGATGTCAGCCCCTGCAAGGCCGCCAGATTGAAGCTGCTCGCCGTCTTCACCGCGCCGCTGACCGAGAAGCTGGTGGACACGCCGCCGCCGATGCCGGTGGCGGTCGAGCCGGAGGCGCGCACGTCCAGGCTCACGAGGTTGGACAGATAGCGCCCGCCCTTGACGTCGCCGGGCGCGGTGGTCCGGGCGAAGCCGTCGGCGCCGAGCGGTGCCGAGACGCCGTTGATCGTCTCGGCGCCGGCCACCAGGTCGGGCCGGTTCCCGAAGTTCGGGTTCAGCTCGCCCAGCGAGTAGACGACGCGGTAGCCATCGGTGCCGGTGGCCAGCACGATGCGGTTCAGCACGTCGTTCTTGTTGCTGCCCAGCACCGGGGTGGACGCGTTGATCACGTTCCACAGGCTCGCGCCGGTGTAGGTGTGGGTCTGCGGGGTCGAGCCGGACAGGAAGCTGACCGTCTGCGTGGTGTTCGAGATCGCGGCCAGCGCGGCGGCGTCGTAGGTCTTGGGCTGCTGGACCGCGCCCGTGACGCTGAAGCTGGTGCTCGGCGCGGCATTCGCCGTGGCCAGGGTAGCCAGGGCGGCCACGCCCAGCAGCAGCGCGCCGAATGCGCGGCGCGGTAAACGGATGTTCCTCATCTTCATCGCTTTGTCTCCATCGTTGTAGCTTGCGAAATATAACGATGAGGGCAGCATCGCGCGATGACGGCTGTGGTCGCGGACCGACACCGCGGGCCGATACCATCGCGTTCCATGCTCCAAGAAGAACGATTGCTGCGCATCCGCAGCCTGCTGGTCGCTTTCCCGCGCCTGAGCGTCGAGCGCATCTCGCAGGACCTGGCCGTCTCCCGCGAAACGGTGCGGCGCGACCTGGTGCAGCTCGAATCGGCCGGCGAACTGCGCCGCGTGCACGGCGGTGCCGTGGCGGCGAGCGCCGCGCCCGAGCCGCCGCTGGCGCAGCGCCTGGCCGCACGGCAGAAGGAGAAGCGCGCGATCGCCAAGGCCGCCGTGGCGCTGCTGCAGCCGGGGCAGACGCTGTTCCTCGACGCCGGCAGCACCAACACGATCCTGGCCGACGAGCTGGCGACGCTGTCCGGCATGGTCGTTGTGACGAACTCGCTGGCCATCGCGCTGAAGCTGGCCCAGGCCAACGAGGCGCGCGACGGGCGCAACCGCACCCTGCTGCTGGGCGGCGACATCGATGCGCGCACGCAGGCCACCTGCGGCGCGGAGACCATCGCCGAGATCCACCGGCTGCACGCCGACGTGGCGCTGCTCTCGCCGGTAGGCCTGCATCCGAAGCACGGCGCGATGAGCTTCCAGCACCACGAGGCCGCCGTGGCCCGCGCGATGGCCGCGCAGGCGCAGCGCGTCGTGATCCTGGCCGACCACAGCAAGCTCGGCCAGGCCAGCCGCGTCGCCTACGCGCGCCCGGCCGAGATCGGCACCGTCGTCACCGATGCCCGCGCCCGCGGCACGCCCGCGCTGGCGGCGCTGCGCAAGAGCTGCGGCCAGGTGATCGTGGCCTGAGCCGCACGCGCAACCCGCCGCGCAAGACCTGACCCTCCGGATTCCGCCCCGCGCATTGCGACAGCGCGTTGACGGCACGCATCCGCCGTTTTACCTAACTGCACAAAATTCCACAAATCACAGGAATGTCACAAGGTCAGCCTATGGTCAGGGATCGGATCTTTCCCACCCATCGACAAAAGGACCTCGGACATGACGACCTCCTCCACCCTGCTGCGCGCCTGCGGCGCCCTGTGCCTGGCCGCCGCCGCCCTCGGCGCGCAGGCCGCTTCGTACAACACCAACCTGATCGTCAACGGCGACGCCGAGCAGGGCTTCGCCGGCTGGACGGCCTATGACGGCTACGCCGCCTTCAGCTCGGTCGACTACGGCTCCAACTGGGTGCTGCCGACGCAGCCGGGCCCGGTGGACCGCGGCAGTAAGCTGTTCGTCGGCGGCAGCGGCGTCGCGACGGCGCTGGGCTACCAGATCCTGGACCTGAGCGGCAACGCCAGCGCCATCGCCACCGGCCAGGTGTCCTACGACCTCAGCGGCTTCCTCGGCGGCTGGAGCAGCCAGGACGACAACGCCGTCTTCTTCGTCAACTTCATGGACGCCGCCAACAACTCGCTCGGCACCGCCCAGCTGGGCCCGGTGACGGCGGCCGACCGCGGCAACGCCACCGGCCTGCTGTTCCGCGAGACGACCGGCCTGCTGCCGGCCGGCACGACGCAGGTGCGCTTCGACCTGGTGATGACGCGCCTGAACAGCAACGACAACGACGGCTACGCCGACAACCTGAGCTTCGCGATCTCGGCCGTGCCGGAACCCGAGACGATGGCGCTGATGGCCGCCGGCCTGGGCCTCATCGGCTTCGCCGCGCGTCGCCGCCAACAGAAGAACGGCTGAACGAGGAGCACCAAGATGAAGAAAGCCTTCACCATTGCCCTCGCCCTCGCGATGGCCGCCGGCGCCCAGTTCGCCTCGGCGACCGTGCTGAACTTCGATGACCTGAGCGGCAACGCCGACCCGGTGCCGACGAACTACGGCGGCCTCGACTGGTCCGCCTCCGGCTGGGTGTCCTTCAACGGCAGCGACAGCAGCGATCCCTACACGCCGCACTCCGGCAGCAATGTCATCACCCTGAGCTGGGACGGCACCGACGCGCTGAGCCTGGTCCGCTTCGGCCAAGCCGCCACCTTCGACGGCGCCTGGTTCTCCGGCTATGCCGAGGGCGACGTGACCTTCCAGCTCTTCTACCAGGGCCAGCTCGTCGGCACCTCGGCGACGCTCGATCCCAGCGCCACGCCGAGCTTCCTCGCCAGCGGCTATGCCGGCCTGGTCGATGCCGTCGGCATCAAGAGCAACGCCCACGCGTTCTACGTGATGGACGACTTCACCTTCACCGCCGCCGTGCCCGAGCCCAGCGTCACGCTGCTGATGCTCGCCGGCCTCGGCGCCACCGGCTTCGTCGCGGCACGCCGCCGCCGCGCCCAAGGAGACGCAGCATGAGCAACAACAACGACAACACCACCACCGACAGCAGCCGCCGCGGCTTCCTGCGCAGCGTCGCCACCGGCGCCGGCGCCACCGCCGCGCTCGCCAGCTTCCCGCCGGCCATCGCCCGCGCGCTGGCCATCGAGGCGAACAACCGCACCGGCACGATCCAGGACATCGAGCACATCGTGATCCTGACGCAGGAGAACCGCTCGTTCGACCACTACTTCGGCACGCTCAACGGCGTGCGCGGCTATGGCGACCGCTTCCCGATCCCGGTGCCCGATGCCAACGGCATCACCCGCCGCACGGTGTTCGTGCAGCCGAACCCGTCGGCGCTGCCGGTGCCCGGCCTGCCCGGCAACGGCCCGGTCGCGATCGCGCCGTTCCCGCTGAACACGACGCAGACCTTCGCCCACATGCGCGTGACCGGCACGCCGCACAGCTGGACCGACGCCCAGGCCGCCTGGGACGAAGGCCGGATGAACAACTGGACCAAGGCCAAGCAGAACCACTCGCTGGGCTACTTCACCCAGGCGGACATCCCCTTCCAGTACGCGCTGGCGAACGCCTTCACGCTGTGCGACGCCTATCACTGCGCGACGCAGACCGGCACGAACACGAACCGCCTGTTCATCTGGACCGGCACGAACGACCCGCTGGGCCAGGCCGGCGGCCCGTCGACCGACAACAGCCACGACTCGTTCAACCAGAACACGGCCACCGACTACACCTGGATGACCTACCCCGAGCGCCTGCAGAACGCGGGCATCAGCTGGCAGGTCTACCAGAACATGGCCGACAACTTCACCGACAACCCGCTGGCCGGCTTCCGCCCGTTCCGCGACGGCTTCTACAACCGCGCCGGCTACTCGGCCGCGCTGAAGGCCCGCGGCGTCACGACGCGTGACCTCGACCTGCTGCGCCAGGACGTCGTCAACGGCACGCTGCCGGCCGTGTCCTGGATCGTCGCCACCGCCGAGGGCTCGGAGCACCCGGGCCCGTCCAGCCCCGCCCAGGGCGCGGACTACACCTCCAAGGTGCTGGAAGCGCTGACGGCCAACCCGGACGTGTTCAGCAAGACCGTGCTGTTCATCAATTTCGACGAGAACGACGGCTTCTTCGACCACGCACCACCGCCGGCCGCACCGTCGTACACGAGCTGGAACGCCAACGCCGCGCAGGCGCAGCTGGCCGGCGCATCCACCGTGTCGACCGTGGGCGAGTACCACGAGAGCCAGGCCGGCGCGAACCCGACGAACCAGTACCTGCACCGCCCCTACGGCATGGGCCCGCGCGTGCCGATGTACGTGGTCTCGCCGTGGAGCAAGGGCGGCTGGGTCAACTCACAGGTGTTCGACCACACCTCGGTGCTGCGCTTCGTCGAGGCCCGCTTCGGCATCGCCGAGAGCAACATCACGCCGTGGCGCCGCGCCGTGTCGGGCGACCTGACGAGCGCGTTCAACTTCGCCAACCCGAACGACAACGCCTTCTTCGCCCAGCTCCCCGCCACGCTGGCCCTGGCCAACCAGGCCCGCGCGCTGACGCAGACGACCACGCCGCCCACGCCCAGCAGCCTGGCGCTGCCCTCGCAAGCGGTCGGCGCGCGGCCCTCGCGCGCGTTGCCTTACGAACTGCACGTGACGAGCCGCGTCGTGCTCAACCCGATGAGCCTGGCGGCCACGCAGGTCGAGCTGAGCTTCGCCAACACCGGCAAGCAGGCGGCCGTGTTCCACGTCTACAACCGCAAGGCGCTGACCGCGCTGCCGCGCCGCTACACGGTGGAGCCGGGCAAGACGCTGGCCGGGATGTGGACGCCGGAGACGACCGGCGCCTACGACCTGTGGGTGATCGGCCCGAACGGCTTCCACCGCCACTTCGCCGGCAACGCTCGCCGCGCGGCCTCGGCCGCCCAGCCGAATGCCGACGTGCAGGTCAGCTACGACAGGCAGACCGGCGACCTGGTCGTGAAGCTGGTGAACACCGGCAGCGCGCCCTGCACCGTCAGCGTCAACGCCAACGCCTACTTCGACGCCAAGCCCAGCAGCTACACAGTGCTGTCGCGCGGCGAGCAGGTGCTGCGCTTCCCGCTGGCCACCAGCAGCCAGTGGTACGACTTCAGCGTCAAGGTGGGTGGCCAGGCGGACTACCTGCGCCGCTTCGCCGGCCGCATGGAGAACGGCCAGCACGGCATCAGCGATCCGGCGCTGGGTGGTGCCGCGGTGTCGACGCAGTTGGTGATCGGCTGATCCACAGCGGGAGGAGGTGGTCGCGCGTCAGCGGCGCCAGCGGCAAGGCCACCGCCTCCTGCGGATCGACCCAGGTGATCTCCTCGATCTCGGCGGCAGCCTGGATCGGGGTCTCGATCTGCAGATGAAAGACCTCGGCCACGACGGTGCAGCCGGGCTCGTTCGCGGCCGGCGCCGAGAAGCGGCCCAGGTGCTCGGGCTCCGAGGGGTCGACGATCAGGCCCAGCTCCTCCGACAGCTCCCGGCACAGCGCGTCGGCGGCGGCTTCGGCCGGTTCCAGTTTTCCGCCGGCCTGCATGAAGGCCGAGGTTCCGCGCTTGCGGACGAGCAGCGCGCGGCCGTCCGCGCGGGTGATCAGGGCGGCGGCGATGAAGATTGTTTGTGTGTGCGGCATAGAAGGATCGCAACCATATACGATCCTCCGTCGTATTCAGCAGCACATGACGGAGGCCATTTGGCGACGATGGAAGGCGATACCCGCGAGGCGGTGGGCGAGAAGTTCTCGCTGGACGCGATGCAGCATGCCCGGGAACAGTCGATGGAGGCCGTGCGGCGCATCGCGGCGCGGATCCGCCCGGGCATGACGACCGAGGAGGCGACGGCCGATGCGACGGCGCTGCTCAAGGACATGGGCATGGACCGCATCTGGCACCCGACCCTGATCCGCTTCGGCGATGACACGTTGAAGCGCTTCAGCGACCGGGCCGACCCGACCCGCGTGCTGGGCGAGGACGACATCTTCTTCATCGACATCGGCCCGGTGTGGCGCGGCCATGAGGGCGACGCCGGCGACACCTTCGTCACCGGCACGGACCCGCAACGGCGGGCCTGCGCCGACGCCGCACGCGCACTCTGGCACGAGGTCAGTGAGCGCTGGCGAAGCGAGCGCCTGGGCGGCCAGGCGCTGTACGCGTTTGCTGAGCAGCGGGCCGCCGAGATGGGCTGGCGGCTCAACCTCGACATCAAGGGCCACCGCGTCAGCGACTTCCCGCACGCCATCTACAAGGCGGGCAAGCTGGGGGACTTCTCAGCCTGCCCCAGCGTGGGCCTGTGGATCCTGGAGATCCAGATCGCCCATCCGGACCAGCCCTACGGCGCCTTCTACGAGGACCTGCTGTACTGAGTCCGAAGCCCCTCAGGCGAGGGCCGGCACCTTCAGTCCGGACAAGAGCTGCTTCGACGTCATCGGGTGCGAGAACATCGGGAAGTCGTGCTCGATGGCCGCCTGCTGGGCGGCGTCGCTGACGGTCGCGCAGCAATCGGTCAAGGTCACGACGTCGTAGCCCAGTTCGTAGGCGGTGCGCATCGTCGATTCGACGCAGCAGTTCGTGAGGAAGCCGCCGATGGCGACGTGCCGGATGCGGCGGCTGCGCAGGATGAAGTCCAGGTTGGTCGTCGCGAAGCCGCAGAGGCCACGCTTGCCCTCGACGACGATGTCCTTCGCATCGGGCAATAGCGAGGCGACCATCTCGGCGCCCCAGGTGTTCTTCTGGAAGGTCTTGCCGTCGTACACGCCCTTCAGGATGCCGTAGGGCTCCGGGCTCATCTCGCGGTAGTCCGCCGCGAAGGTGATCGGCACCCACACGATCAGCACGCCGGCCTCCCGCGCCTGGCGCACCAGCTCGACCGTGTTCTCCAGCATGCCGGTCGCGCCCATCACGCCCTTCACCGCATCGTGCAGCTTGCCGCCGGGGCTGGTGAAGTCGTTCTGGTACTCGATCAGGACGAGGGCGGTCTCCTTGGGATTCATCATCTCGCTTGCTCCTTGGTTCCGGTGTATCGAACGTCGTGTCTGGCTGTATACGCCGTTTGACGATCAGGAGACAAGAGAAATGTGGACAGAGCGGAGCTGCTTGAGATTCCGGGGGCCGAGCTGGCGGTCCGCCATCGAGATCAGCGAAAGCGGGCCGAGTTGCTCATCCAGCGCACTGCCGTTGCGCTCGAAGAGGATCAGGACGCCATCGCCGACGGCGGTGTTGTAGAGCTCGCTCCAGCTGAAGGCCGCACGGTGGCCGTCCGAGGCCGCGGCGACGATCACGCAGCGCTTGAGCTGCGAGCGGGGCTGTGCGGAGAATCCGGAGTCATCGAGCACATCCCGCAGGCGCACGCCGGCGAAGCTCTGCACGTGTACGACCGGGCGGCCGGTGAAGCAGTTGACCTGGGTGGGGCCCAGGTCGTGGCGTTCGAACTTCAGCAGATCGGAGAGCGCGAACACCCGCTCGCGCGGGAGGTGGCCGGACAGGGCGAGCATCGGCCGGGCCACCGGCATGAAGCGCCGGGCTTCGGTCTGCGCAATCAGTCCCTGCATGTCGCCACTCCCGCAATGGATCTGAGCCCATTGTGGCGACCGATCCGGCCAGCGGCATACCGCTGCGGCCATGACCGTTATATCCAGGTAAACATGACCGATGGCCTTACCACCAGCGCTGCGGCCAGCGCATCTCCGGCGCACGCAGGCGCCAGAACACGCAGGCCAGCGCGACGAGCATCGCCGCGCCGAGCGCCGTCGGCATCAGCAGGAAGGACCATCCGCCGTGGCCGACGAAGACGATCACCGGATTGCTGCCGGCCGGTGGATGCACGGTGCGGGTCACGATCATCAGCATCACCGCCGCGGCAGCGGCCGCCGCCATCGACAGCCAGCCGGGACCGAAAGCGGTGATGAACAGCAGCGCCACGGTCGTCGTCAGCAGATGGCCGCCCAGCACGTTGCGCGGCTGCGAGAACGGCCCGGCCGGAAAGCCGAACAGCAGCACGCAGGACGCGCCGAAGGAGCCGAGCAGCAGCGGCTGCCCGGTCGCTGCCGCCAGGCCGCCGACGGCCGCCAGCGCCACGAAGGTACCGGCGCCCGCCAGCAGCGTGTCCCGCATCACTTGCTGGTGGCCTTGAAGCGCGCCGCGTCTTCGGAACCGCCGGTGGCGTTGCCCGCGCTGTACGAGTGCGCGCCGACGCCGGCCAGCTGGCCGCCCTTGACGACGAGGTATTCGTTGCGGATCGGGCGGTTCTCGAAGTAGCACTCCAGGATCTCGCGCGTGCCGGCCGCGTAGCGCGTCTGCGCCGAGAGGCTGGTGCCGGAGATGTGCGGCGTCATGCCGTGGTGCGGCATGTGGCGCCACGGGTGGTCGGCCGCCGGCGGCTGCGGGAACCACACGTCACCGGCGTAGCCCGCCAGTTGCCCGCTCTCCAGCGCCGCGGCGATGGCGTTCGCATCGCACAGCTTGCCGCGCGCGGTGTTGATCAGGTAGGCGCCGCGCTTGAAGTTCTTCAGCGACTGCGCGTTGACCATGTGCTCGGTCTCCGGGTGCAGCGGGCAATTGAGCGTGACCACGTCGCAGACCTTGCTGAGGCTTTCCAGGCTCGTGTGGTGCGTCAGGTTCAGCTCGCGCTCGACGGCTTCGGGCAGGCGGTGGCGGTCCATGTAGTGCAGCTTCACGTCGAAGGGCTTCAACAGGCGCAGCACGCGCAGGCCGATGCGGCCGGCGGCGACCGTGCCGACGTTCATGCCTTCGAGGTCATAGGAGCGGGCCACGCAGTCGGCGATGTTCCAGCCGCCCTTGCGCACCCAGTCGTAGCTGGGCAGGTAGTTGCGTACCAGCGCCAGGGTCATCATCACGACGTGCTCGGCCACGCTGTGGCTGTTGCAGTAGGTGACCTCGGCAACGGTGATGCCGCGCTCCATCGCCGCCTGCAGGTCGGTGTGGTCGGAGCCGATGCCGGCGGTGACGATCATCTTCAGCTTGGGCGCCTTGGCGATGCGCTCGGCCGTCATGTAGGCGGGCCAGAAGGGCTGGGAGATGACGATCTCGGCGTCGTGCAGCTCCTTGTCGAGCTGGCTGTCGGCGCCGTCCTTGCTCGACGTCACGACCAATTGGTGGCCGGCCGATTCCAGGTACTTGCGCAGGCCCAGCTCGCCGGAGACGCTGCCGAGCAGGCTGCCGGGCGTGAAGTCGATGCCCTTGGGCGTGGGCAGGGTCTGCCCGTCCGGGTAGCGCTCGATCTTCGGCAGGTCGTCCCGCGCATAGGTCTTGGGGTAGCCGGTGACGGGGTCGTCGTAGAGGACGCAAACGATCTTGGCCATGGGGTCTTGTCTCCGAATATGGGGCAGCACCGCGCTGCCTTGAGGCCATGTTCGGAGCCGGCCCGGTTTCGGGCCAATCGTTTGGGTGGATCGTTCGATAAGCCGCGCTTATCAAGGCATTCAGCAGCCGAGCAGGGCGTCCATCCGCGCCTGCAGGCCCAGCGCGGAGAGCACGCCCAGCGCCGAGGCCAGCAGCGCCGGCTGCGGCTCGCGGCGCAGCACGATCAGGCCGATCTCGCGATGCAACTCCGGCGTGATCGGGATCGCGGTCAGCTCCTGGCGCATCTCGATCAGGCACAGCACGCTGTGCGGCAGCACGCCGTAGAGCCCGGCGCAGCGGACGTGCGCGTAGAGCGTCATCATCGAATCGGTCTCCACGCGCGGCAGCACGTGCAGGCCGGCCGAATCGAAGGCGGCGTCGATGCCGCGGCGGCTCTGCATATTGCCGGTCAGCATGCACAGCGGCAGCTTCGCCACCTCCGACCAGGCGACGCTGTCGCGGCCCTCGAAGGGGGCGAGGTCGCGGCCCACCAGCACGTAGCGCTCGCGGAACAGCGGCACGGTCTCGAAGTCCTTCAGCCGCTCGTCGTTCAGGTAGCTGACGCCGATGTCCAGCTCGAAGTCAGCGATCTTGCGCAGGATCTCCGGCGCATTGAGCGTGTAGACCTGATGGCTCATGCGCGGGAAGCGCTGCAGGCAGCCGTCCGTCAGCAGCGGGATCACCGGCAAGGTCGTCGGGATCGCGCCGATGCGCAGGCTGCCCTCGGGATCGCCCCGCGTCGTGCGCGCCTCCTGCTGCAGGCCCTCGCAATCGGCCAGCGCCCGGCGCGCCCAGGCCAGCACCCGTTCGCCATCGGCGGTGAAGCCCTCGAAGCGGCGGCCCCGCTGGACGATGGTGACGCCCAGCTCCTTCTCCATGCTGCGGATCGCGCCGGACAGCGCCGGCTGCGACACCCGGCAGGCCTCGGCCGCGCGCCCGAAATGCCGCTCCCGCGCCAGCGCGACGAGGTAGCCCAGCTGGCGGATCAGCATTCAGTCAGCGTTGCAGGGCGAGCTGCACCGGCACCGCGGCCGGGGCACCCAGGCAGGACGCACGGGTATCGCACTCGTCGCAGCGCGGCGGCTGCAGGTCGGGCAGGCCCAGGGTCTGGCCCAGCGACAGGAACAGGTGCCGCTTCCAGCGCAGGTCGCGCACATTGCTGCGGAACAGGCGCGGGAAGGCCAGCGCCATCAGCCGCGACACGTCACCGCGGCCGGACAGGCCCAGGTCCTGCCACAGGTGCTGGCGGCCCATGCAGGCGCAGGCCAGCACCTCGGCCAGGATGGCGAGCTCGGGCGCGCCGTCGTCCAGGTGCGCCAGCAGCAGGCGATGCAGCGGCATCAGCCAGCGCCATTCCTCGGGCAGCGCGCCGGCCGCTTCCGCCGACCTGAGCGAGGGCAGCTCGCCCTCGATGGCCGCGGCGCGGAAGTGCTGCACCGCGCGCTGCAGCAGTTGCCGGTCCGCCGCCGAAATCATTTCCGTCGTCATGCCGATCGGGCCTCTTTCATAGGGTCATCCCTGGTCATCGCTATATTCAACCGTATATTACGACCTCTATGAAGGACAAGCATTCGACAGCCGTCAGCGAGCTCGACGAAGCCTCGCTGCTGCTGCGCGCCATGTCGGCATCGATACGCCTGAAGATCATCGAGGCGCTGCTCGCCGGCGAGCGCCGCGGGCCCGAGCTGCTGGCGCACACCGGCGCGCGGCAGCCCAATCTCTCGATGCACCTGGCGCTGCTGCACGAGGCGGGCATCGTCTCCCGCCGGCGCGACGGCCGCAGCGTGCGCTACGGCCTGGCCGACAGTTGCCGCGCCCGCGCCTGCCGAAAACTCTTCGAGCTGAGTGGTCTTCGCGCGCCGCAGGGACAATCGGCCCCATGAGCTTCGAACAACCCGACACCTTCGACATGAGCACGCCCGCAGCCAAGCGCGAGGCCTACGCCACGCTGCGCGCACAGACCGAGGCGCTGCTGCACGGCGAGCGCGACTGGCTGGCCAACCTGGCCCAGTTCGCCGCGCTGGTCTACGGCACCGTGCCGACGCTGAACTGGTCCGGCTTCTACATGGCGCGCGACAACGAGGAACTGGTGCTCGGCCCCTTCCAGGGCAAGGTGGCCTGCGTGCGCATCGCCTTCAGCCGCGGCGTCTGCGGCGCCTGCGCGACGAGCCGCGAGATCCAGTGCATCGAGGACGTGCACGCCTTCCCGGGCCACATCGCCTGCGACGCCGCGTCCCGCTCCGAGCTGGTCGTGCCGCTGGTCGTCGACGGCCGCCTGGTCGCCGTCTTCGACCTCGACAGCCCACAACCGGCCCGCTTCGACGCCGACGACGTGCGCGGCATCGCCGACGCCGTAGCGGTGCTGGTCGCGGGGACCGACTGGCCCTCAGCCTGAATCAGGCCCTCGGCTCGGGAACGGCGGCCCCGGGCAGAAGATCGGGAGCGCCCGGCTTGCAGCAGGCCGGGGTCATCGACTACAAGTGGATATCGAAGTGCCTGCCATGGGCACTTCCCCATCGATAGAAGAGGACACACCGCCGACGTTCATCGCAGGTCGCGACGGGTGCATCTCTCGCGGAGGACCGACCGATGAACATCAAACTCCCGGCCCGCTCGGCCGTCGCGCCGCGGCGCCTCGTCAGCATGCGTGTCGTCATCGCCTCGCTGGTGATCGCCTGCATGTCGCTGATGGCTGCGCTGCTGATCGGCCTGGGCTGGCTGGCGACGAGTCAGCGTCTGGTCGCGGACGCGGGCCAGCGCGCGGCGCTGCAGACGACCCTGTTGCAGGAGCACCTGAAGGGGCAGCTGAAGCCGGCCCAGACGGTGCTGCGCCAGCTGGGCGCCGGCCTGCTGCCCAGCACCACCGGCGAGGCGGCCCGGGTCCAGCGGAGCGCACCGCTGCTCGACGAGCTGCGTGCGGACCCGCTGCTGGCCGCCATCTACGTCGCCTACCCCAACGGCGATTTCGTGCTGGCCCGGCCGCTGCGCGTGCCGGCCGTCCGTGCCCGCGTGCAGGCACCGGCCGAGGCCGATTTCCTGGTGCAGACCGTCACCACGCAGCCGGAGGGGGAGCACATCGGCAGCTACCACTTCCTGGGTAGCGACGGCGGCCTGGTCACCTCGCGCGTGGACGAGAGCTACGCCTTCGACGCGCGCTCACGCCCCTGGTTCCAGGAGGCCACGCAGCATCCCGGGCAGCCGCAGTCCTCGGAACCCTATCGCTTCTTCACGACGCGGCGGGTCGGCGTGACGCTGAGCCGGCTGGCCTCGCCCAGCAATGCCGTTGTGGGCATCGACCTGGCCTTCGACGACCTGCAGCGCCTGATGCAGGAGCGCCGAGCCACGCCCGGAACGCGCCTGGCCCTGCTGCACGCGGACGGCCAGGTGCTGGCGGCGACGGCCAGTCTGGACAACGGCAGCCGCGAGCGGCAGCCGAGCCTGGAGGAGGCGAGCGAGCCGGAACTGCTGCGCCTGCGCGATGCCAAGGCTCCGGACGGGCAGGCGATTTCGCTGGACATCGACGGCCGGCGCTGGATCGGCCTGCGCACGCGCTTCGACATCGGCCTCGGCAGCGATCTCGAGCTCTTGCAAATGCTGCCGCTCGACGAGCTGGCCGCCGCGGCGCGGCAGCATGCGCTGCGCATCATCGGCGCGGCGGTGCTGGTCACTTTGCTGCTGTTGCCGCTCGGCTGGGTGGCCGGCGGCGCGATCGGGCGCAGCCTGCATCGCCTGCGGGAGCGCAGTGTCCGCATCGGCCGTTTCGATTTCGAAGGCGGCAAGAACGCCGCGTCCAGCCCGGTGCTGGAGCTCAGCGAGCTGTCCCAGGCCATGCAGCGCATGGGCGACACCATCGAGGCTTTCCTGAACCTGAGCGCGAGCATGGCCACCGAGCCCGAGGTGGACCGCATGCTGCAACTGGTGCTGGAGCAGCTGACGCAGGCGACGCAGTCCGATGCGGCCGCGGTCTTCCTCTGGGATGCCAAGAGCGCCTCGATGCAGAAGCGGGCGGAGGCCGGCAACCTGTCCGGCACGCAGCGCGACCACTTCGATTTCCCGGCGGAGCGCAACCCCCGGGAAGGCCTGCGGCCGCAGGGCCCGCAGGTGCGCCATCTGGACCTGGAGCTGCGCCGGCGCGACGGCGTGCGCACCGGCCTGCTGGTACTTGAGTTCGCCGGCGACAAGGCCCATGCAGATCCCGCGTTCCTGCGCTTCGCCAAGCGCCTCTCGGGCATGCTGGCCGTGGCCATCGAGACCCGGCAGTTGATCGAATCCCAGCGCCAGCTCTTCGACGCGATCATTCAGCTGATGGCCGATGCGATCGATGCGAAGAGCCCCTACACCGGCGGCCACTGCGACCGCGTGCCGCAGCTCGCGATCGAGCTGGTCGACCTGCTGCACGGCGAGAACGAAGGGCCCTATGCCGACTTCAGCCTCAGCGACACCGAGCGCTACGCCTACCGGCTGGGCGCCTGGCTGCACGACTGCGGCAAGGTCACCAGTCCGGAGCACATCGTCGACAAGGCGACCAAGCTGGAGGTGATCCGCAACCGCATCCACGAGGTACGGCTGCGCTTCGAAATCCTGTGGCGCGACGCCGAGATCGCCGCCGCCCGCGGCCAGCTCGACGCCGCCGGCCTGGCCGCGCGCCAGCAGCAGCTGCAGGACGACTTCGCCTTCGTCGCGCAGTGCAACCTCGGCTCGGAGTTCATGGCCGACGAGGCGATCGCGCGGCTGCGCAGCATCGGCGCGCAAAGTTGGCAGCGCCACTTCGACGACCGGCTCGGCCTCTCGCCCGCCGAGCTGCGTCAGCTCGACTCGACGCGCGGCGAGCCGCCGTCGCTGCCCGCCACGGAGGCCCTGCTGGCGGACCTGCCCGAGCACTGCGTGCCCTGGGGCGACGACCATCCGCCGGTGAGCGCCGGCGATCCGCGCAACCACTACGGCTTCGACATGAAGCTGCCGCCGTACCAGCAGAACCAGGGCGAGCTGCACAACCTGAGCATCCGACGCGGCACCTTGACCGACGAGGATCGCTTCAAGATCAACGACCACATCGTGCAGACCTACATCATGCTCAAGGGCCTGCCCTGGCCCGCCGGGCTGGAGAAGGTGCCGGAGCTGGCCGCGACGCACCACGAGCGCCTGGACGGCAAGGGCTATCCGCGGCGCCTCTCGGCCGAGCAGCTGAGCCCGCTCGATCGCGCGCTGGCCCTGGCCGACGTGTTCGAGGCCCTGACCGCCGCCGACCGCCCCTACAAGCCGCCGAAGACGCTCAGCGAAACGCTGCGGATCATGGCCTTCATGTGCAAGGAGGGGCACCTCGACCCCGAGCTGTTCCGCTACTTCCTGCGCAGCCGCCTGTGGGAGCGCTTCGCCGAACGCTTCATGCGGCCCGAGCAGCGCGACGCCGTCGACCTGGACGGGCTCGAGAGAATCATCGAGCCGCTCGTCGCCTGACCCGACCCGCGACGGCCAGGCCACCCAACAGCAGCAGCGCGCCGCTCGCCGGCTCGGGCACGGGTGCGGCAGACGTCATCGCGAAGGCGACGTTGTCCAGGCTGATCCGCGGCGAGCCGCTCGCGCCCGAGGGCCAGTCCGGGTAGACGTTGATCGTGACGATCGCAGCGTCCGAGGTGATGCCGATGAAGCTGCCGGCCGTCATGCTGCCCGGATCGATCGTGTAGAGCACATCGCGACCCTTGGCGTCCAGCACCTCCAGCGTGACCGGGTAGTTCATGAAGCTGTCCGCGCCGTCGACGCCGAACAGATTGATCGAGAAGGCCGTGGGGCTGCCGGTGATGTGGTCGAGGATCAGCACGTCGCCGGCCGACGGCACGCCCATGAAGCCGTTGCCCCCGCTGCCGGCGATCCACACCGGATCCGGCGCGCCGCGCGTCAGGCTGTAGGCGTAGAAGCTGTAGCCATAGCCGTAGTCGGGCGTGCTGCGGTCCAGCGGCGTGTCGGCCAGCTGGCCGGCGGAGTCCGCGAGATCGTCCAGCGAGTCGGTGGACGACTGGCCGACGGCGTGGTTCCATGCCGACGACGAGGTGTAGAAGGTGGTGGCGGCCTGCGAGGCCGAGGCGCCGAGCAGCGAGGCTGCGGCGACGAGCGAGAGGGTGGCGAAGGTGTTTTTCATCAGGGACGCTTTTGATCGGATGCGGATTCAGCGCGGGAACTCAGCGTGCAGAGGCACGCCGACGGGAGACGAAACCGACGAGGCCCAGCCCGCCGAGCAGCAGCGCATAGCTCGCCGGCTCGGGGACGGCGGTAACGGAGACCGTGAAGGCATGGCCGGTGTTCGTGATGCCCGACAGCGTGCTGCCGTCGGAGGACATGGCCAGCGGCAGGGCCAGCGTCGTGCCGGCGGGCAGCACGACACCGCGGCTGGCGGCGTAGTCGGTAAGGCTCATCAGGCCGACGCCTTCCACCCAGATCGTGCCGTAGCCCTGGGTGGGCGGGCCGGAGGCCGTGCGGTCGATGCCGAGGATCACCGAGCCGTCGGCGGACACGTCGACAGCGCCATTGAGGTCAAAGCTGAAGGTGCCGCCGTTCTTGAAGTCGCCGAGGTATTCGGTGACGCCGGTCGTCGTGTTGTAGCGCCAGGATTGCGCGCCGCGCGTCAGGCCGCGACCGACGATCCACTCGCCGTCGGCGGAGATGGCGCTGGCCTCGCCCAGCACGGTGCCGGCGCCATCGGCCAGCACCGTCTCCGTGCCGTCGCGCCAGAAGGCGCCCTGGCGCGCGCCGGCGGCCGAGTCCTGCCAGCCGACGACGATGCCGCCGTCGAAGCTCGTGTCGTTGGCGCGCGAGCCGGCACCGGCGACGCTGGATCCCAGGTCCACCATGCCGCCGGACGCGGTCCACTTCATCGCATGGCCGAGACCGCCGCTGACCCAGGCGAGGCCGACGACGGTCCGCCCATCGCCGGAGACGCCCCACGCACTGCTGGCCGAGCCGCCCAGGCCGGTGCCCAGGCTGCCCAGCGTCGTCCACTGGCCGCTGGCGACGTTGTAGAGCGCGGCCTCGGTATTGCCCGTTGCCGCGTTGAGGGCGCTGCCGCTGATCCATGCGCCGTTGGCCGACACGTCCGCATCGCCGCCCAGCCAGTAGCCGCCGATGGTCTGCAGGCCGCGGGTGGCCGTCCAGGTGTAGTAGAGGTGGGTGGTGTTGCTGTAGCCAGCGATCAGGCCGCCGCTGGCCGACAGGCCGCTCAGCGTGGGCTGCGACGGGCCCAGGTCGGTGAAGCCCTGGGCCTGGGAGGCCTGCGCGCCGAGCAGGCCGCAAGCCAGCAGCGCCGCACACAACATCTTGTAGCGCCGGGCCTTCATGCCGCCTCCTTGCGCGCGGCCGCGGCGCGGCGGCGCCAGGCCAGCAGCGGCAGCGCCGCGCCGAACATCAGCAGCGTGCCGGGCTCCGGCACGGCGGTCAGCGGGTGCACGACGAAGGCCAGGGTCTGGTTGATCGAGCTGTCGTAGATCGTGCCCGAGATCGAGCTGCCGTCGGCGGCCATCGAGTAGAGCTGCGAGACGTGCTGCGTGGCGGTGAGGCCCACACCGAGTTCGGTCAGGTAGGAATCGAAGGTCTGCGTCGTGCCGTCGCCGTGGGCGTTGTAGATCCAGGTGTCGAAGGTCGAGAAGTCGGCGTTGGCGCCGGTGAAGACGAGGTTGAAAGTGCCGATCGCTACGCCGGCGTCCGACACGCCGGTCACCGTGGACTTGGCGTTGCGCACGATGTCGGGGTTGGAGAAGCTGTTGGTGGTGTCGATCAGATGGTCGAAGGGGATCAGCAGCGCGCTGTTCGTCTGCGTGTTCCAGAGCGTGGCCTGGCTGAAGGTGACCGTGTAGGGCGCGAAGATGCCGCCGGGGCCGTAGTTGATCGCCAGCGCATTGACAGAACCGCCCGCGGCCCAGACGCCGTTGTCGCTGACGGTGCTGACCTGGATCGGCGTCTGCACGCCGGTCACCGGATGGGCGATCGTCGGCGCAGTGGACTCCACGTAGCCGCTGCCGTTCCAGGTCCAGACGCTGCCGACGGCCGAGTTCGACTTGTAGCCGACGACGACCGAGCCGTCGCCGCTGCTCGCCAGCGCACGCCCGTTCTGGCCGGCGCCACTGGCGTTGAGGTCGTAGACCTGGCCGTTGCGGAACACGGTGGGATGCAGCACGGCGCTGGAGCCGGGCGTGCTCTTGAAGTAGGACCAGCCGACCACCGTCTTGCCGTTGCTGGAGATGCCCAGCGCCGTGCTCTGCACGTCGTCGTGCGTGCCGTCGAGGGCATAGCCCGCCTGGTAGCCGAGGCTGCCCAGCGGCGTCCAGTTGCCGGTGCTGGTGTTGTAGATCGAGGCTTGGCGCAGCCCGCAAGCGTTGGAGGTGACGCCATCGACGCTGCAGCTGCCGATGCCGGCGACCGAGTTGCCGCTGACGAGCCGGCCATTGGCCGAGATGCCGCTGGCCTGCCCCGTGCCGCCCGCGATAACCGTGAACCGGCCGGTGGCCGTGTTCAGCATGACGTCGTTCGTGTCGTTGTTGCTGACCCCGTAGGCGCCACCGCTGCTGAGCCCCTGCATGGCCATGTTCAGGCTGGCCGGCGGGTTGTAGCTGTAGAGGTCGAGCTGGGTCGTGGCCTGGGCGCCGCCCGCAGCGGCCGCCAGCGCGGCGAGCAAGGTTCGGGTGAAAAGCTGAGGGGTCATGGGGATGTCCTTGTCCAGTTCAGTTGCGGAATGAAGGCGTCGTCGGAGCGCATTGGAGCGAGACGGACTTGTGACGCGGCTAGGGTCACTCCGGAGGGTTTTGCAATCTGGACTCCCGGGAGCCGGAATGAGCCGCAAGGGCTCGAAATGGGTTGCATCGCCGCAACGCCATACACCCGCTTACGGGGAGCCTCGGCACCGCCCATTTCCGGCGTTAGCAGATGCCTAGAATCGAACGGAAATCTCTGTCGCCAGCTCCTACCGTGCAAGCCCCCGAGACCTCCCCGTTCCTGTTGCCCCTGCCCACACACACGCTGGTGGGCCGCGACCCGATCGAGTCGCTGTTCGAGAAACTCAACCGCGCCCAGCCCAGTGCGCAGCGCCAGCTGACCGGCTGGGGCTCAGCGGGCCAGCAGCAATCGATCCGCATGGCCTCGATCCCGATGACGGCGCTGCCCGACGTCGCAGCCAGCCAGTTCGGCGACGCGCAGGGCGACTTCATCGCCGAGGGCCAGAGCACCTTCGGCCTGGACGTGCAGAGCACGATGCCGGACCGCATCCCGCCGCTGTACTCGATCACGCTGGTGGTCTCCGGCACGATGAGCCTGAACGACCGCCAGTACGTGGCCGGCCCCGGCGAGGGCCTGCTGCTGGACACAGCCAGCATCGACCTGAGCATTGCGCCGGGCACGCATTTCGTCGAGGTCAACGTCTCGCGCGCGCACCTGCAGCGCATGGGTGCCGAGCTCGCGCCCGGCAGCTACGGGGGCGGGCCGCGGCTCAATCCGCTGCTGCCGGCGCCGCTGGTTCGCAAGCTGAACTTCATGTCCATGGGCATGACCGAGGCCCTGCTGCCCGACAACCACGGCATCGGCCAGCCGCTGCTGTTCCAGCGCTGGGCGGAGCTGATCGCCCTGAGCCTGCTGGACACCGAGCGCCTGCCGGCCGCAGACCCGGCCGCAGCGCGCGCTGAAGGCACGCCGGCGGCGCTGCGCCGCGCGCTGGAATTCATCCGCGCGCATGCACAGACCGACATCGGCCTGGTCGAGATCGCCGAGGCCGCCTGCGTGAGCGTCAGCACGCTCAAGCGCCTGTTCGCCGGCCGCCTCGCGCAGTCGCCCGGCGCCTACCTGCGACAGGTGCGGCTGGACCACGCGCGCGAAGAACTGCGCGCCGGCATGAACCGCTCGGTGCGCGAGACCGCGCTGCGCTGGGGCTTCCAGAACGCCAGCAAGTTCAGCCAAGCCTACGCGCAGCGCTTCGGCGAGCGACCGAGCGATACGCGCCTGCGGCGGCGCTAGGCTACTGCAGAGGAATGCTCCGGCGGCTGAACGACCGCCGCGGGTAGGCTTGCAGCATCACCTTTTGAAAGATGCCACGTGAAAGCAATCCGCCTCTGCCTTGTCGCCTGGTCGTGCAGCGTCCTTGGTCTCGCTCACGCTGATCCAAGCCTGCTGACCCTGCCTTGCTACGGCGCCGACGGCGCGCCGCTGGCGCACACGGAGACGTTCGCCATTCGTGCCGCGGATCTGGAGGCCGGGCGGCCACCGATAAAGGCCGATGCACACGACGGGAAATGCGCGATCGCACTTGAACCAGGGGCATATTGGGTCAAGGCGCAGAGTCCGGAGTGGCGCTCCGTGCCTGTGCTCGTTCGATGGCCGGCGCGGTCGATCGATCGCGTGCTCACCATGATCCCGATGAACGGGCGCGATTCGGCGCGGCAGCAGGCCTTGAGCGCGATGGTGCGGCGCGACCAGGAAGTGCGCAACGCGCTGAGCGACGCGCAGCGCGCAGGTGACGTCGATCGGGTGGCTCAGCTCGAACAGGACATGCGAGCGGTCGATTCGGAGAACGAGTCGCAGCTGCGGCAGTGGCTAGCGGAGAGTGGCTTTCCGCGCGCAGCAGACGTGGGTTTCTCGGGCGTGAGCGATGCCTGGCTGCTGATCCAGCACTCGCAGATGATTGCCGATCAACTGCCGGCGATGAGAGCGGCGGCGGAGGCCGGCGAACTGGCGCGCAGCAATCTGGCGCTGAGCGAAGATCGTGCACGGATGTATGCCGGCCAACCCCAGCGCTACGGGAGCCAGCTGAAGTCCGGAACCGATGGCAAGCTGGCCCTGTATCCCTTGGAATCGGCCGAACAGGTCGACGCGTGGCGCGAGGCCATGGACCTGGAGCCGCTTGCCGACTACCTCAAACACTTCGAGCACTGAGATGCCGATGACCCTAGCCCAAGACCCGCTGACCGACGCCCGCGCCCAACTGGCCGCGTACCTGAAGCTCTTCCCCGGTGAACGGGACGACCTGCTTCAACTTCAGGCCCAGTTTGAAGCCAACGATGTCGACCTGCTGCTGCGCTCGAACATGCGCGGCCACATCACGACATCCGGCATCGTTTTCGACGATGTCGCGGGGAAGGTCCTGATGATCCATCACCGGGGTCTGGATCGCTGGCTGCAGCCGGGCGGTCACCATGAAGGCAGCGACCCGCTCGATCGTTCGGCGGCGCGCGAAGTCATCGAGGAGACGGGCATCACCGATCTTCTTCGGCATACGTGGCCCTCGGCCGCCGATGCGCCGTTCGACATCGAAACGCACTTCATCCCTGCCAACCCCGGCAAGGCCGAAGGCGAGCACTGGCATCACGATTTCATCTACCTCTTCGCGGCGGATTCCAGCGCTTCTCTCAGCCCGCAATGGGCGGAGGTCGCGGGCGTCCAATGGATGACCCTGCAGGCCTTCGAATCGCTGCCGATCGGCCGGTTCGGGCGCATCGCAGGCAAGCTGAAGGCGCTGGTGTGACGCCGTCGCCGATCGCAAGGGCCGAGGCGTTCCGCTTCTGGCTCAAGCTCGGCTTCATCAGCTTCGGCGGGCCGGCGGGGCAGATCGCGATCATGCATGAGGAGCTGGTCGAGCGCCGGCGCTGGATCTCGGAGGGGCGCTTCCTGCATGCGCTGAACTACTGCATGGTCCTGCCCGGGCCGGAGGCGCAGCAGCTGGCCACCTACATCGGCTGGCTGATGCACCGCACCTGGGGCGGCATCGTGGCGGGCGCGCTGTTCGTGCTGCCCTCGCTGTTCATCCTGATCGGGCTGTCCTGGGTCTACATGGCCCACGGCCAGCTGCCGGCCATCGCCGGCCTGTTCCACGGCATCAAGCCCGCGGTGACGGCCCTGGTGGCCCATGCGGCATGGCGCATCGGATCGCGTACGCTGAAGAACGCCTGGCTGGCCGGCATCGCCGTCGGTGCCTTCGTTGCCATCTTTGCGCTGAACCTTCCGTTCCCGCTGATCGTCCTGATCGCAGGCCTCGTGGGCTATGCGGGCGGGCGGATGGCGCCGGACAAGTTCAAGGGCGGCAGCGGCCACGGCTCGGCTCAGGCGGGCTACGGGCCCGCGTTGATCGATGACCACACGCCGACACCATCGCACGCTTTGTTCAGCTGGGCAAGGCTGCGCGTGGTACTGGCGGCGAGCCTCGGGCTCTGGGCCGCGGCGATGGCCGGGCTGGTCGCGCTCTTCGGCTGGCAGGGTGCGCTGGCGCAGATGGGCTGGTTCTTCACCGAGGCCGCGCTGCTGACCTTCGGCGGCGCGTACGCCGTGCTGCCCTACGTCTACCAGGGCGCCGTCGATCACTTCCACTGGCTGACTGCCCCGCAGATGATCGACGGCCTGGCGCTGGGGGAGACGACACCCGGGCCGCTGATCATGGTGGTGGCCTTCGTCGGCTTCGTGGGCGGCTGGAACCAGGCCTTGTTCGGCAGCGACTCGCTGCTGCTCGCCGGCGCGGAGGCGGCCGGCGTGGTGACCTTCTTCACCTTCCTGCCGTCCTTCGCCTTCATCCTGCTGGGCGGCCCGTTCATCGAGTCGACGCACGGCAAGCTGCAGTTCACCGCGCCGCTCACCGGCATCACGGCAGCGGTCGTCGGGGTCATCGTGAACCTGGCGGTGTTCTTCGCCTATCACGTGCTCTGGCCGCAGGGCCTGGGCGGGCGCTTCGACGGCGGA
This sequence comes from Roseateles agri, assembly GCF_034043675.1. Classification (NCBI taxonomy): domain Bacteria; kingdom Pseudomonadati; phylum Pseudomonadota; class Betaproteobacteria; order Burkholderiales; family Sphaerotilaceae; genus Roseateles; species Roseateles agri. Next base: position 196,298 of record NZ_JAXCLA010000003.1, read on the forward strand.
TCAGCGCTGATCGGCCTGGCGGCGGCGATCGCGCTGTTCCGCTTCAAGGTGGGCGTGATTCCGGTCGTGCTGGGCTCGGGCCTGGCCGGATTGATCCTTCAGCAGCTAAGCCTCTGAAGGCGCGCGGCCCACTGGTGCCTCGTGCGCCTCCAGCCAGGCCCACTCCTCGTCGGTGAACAGGCGCGAGCGGGTCAGGAAGCGCCGGCCGGTCGGCCCCTCCAGCGAGAACATGCCGCCGCGGCCGGGCACGACGTCGATGATCAGCTGCGTGTGCTGCCAGTACTCGAACTGCGGCCCGCTGATGTAGAAGGGCATGCCGCCGATCTCGCCCAGCAGCCGGTCGTAGTCGCCAACGACGAACTCGCCGCTCGGGTAGCACATCGGCGCGCTGCCGTCGCAGCAGCCGCCGGACTGGTGGAACATTACCGGGCCATGACGGGCGACGAGCTCGGCAATCAAGCTCGTCGCCGCCTCGGTCGCGGTGACACGAGGCACGTTCATCAGAAGAACCCGAGTTTGTTTTCGCTGTAACTCACCAGCAGGTTCTTCGTCTGCTGGTAGTGGTCCAGCATCATCTTGTGGTTCTCGCGTCCGATGCCGGAGTTCTTGTAGCCGCCGAAGGCTGCGTGCGCCGGGTAGTGGTGATAGCAATTGGTCCACACGCGGCCGGCCTGGATGCCCTTGCCCATGCGGAAGGCGGTGTTCATGTCGCGGCTCCACACGCCAGCACCCAGGCCGTAGAGCGTGTCGTTGGCGATGGCCAGCGCTTCTTCCTCGGTCTTGAAGGTGGTCACCGACACCACCGGGCCGAAGATCTCTTCCTGGAAGATGCGCATCTTGTTGTGGCCCTTGAACACCGTGGGCTTCACGTAGTAGCCGCCTTCCAGCTCGCCCTGCAGCATGTTGCGCTCACCGCCGATCAGCACCTGCGCGCCTTCCTGCTTGCCGATGTCGAGGTAGCTGAGAATCTTCTCCAGTTGCTCGCTGGAGGCCTGCGCGCCGATCATCGTTTCCATCTCCAGCGGGCTGCCCTGCTTGATGGCCGCCACGCGCTTGACGGCGCGGTCGATGAAGGCCTCGTAGATCGATTCCTGGATGAGCACGCGGCTGGGGCAAGTGCAGACCTCGCCCTGGTTCAACGCGAACATCGCGAAGCCTTCCATGGCCTTGTCGAGGAAGGCGTCGTCCTTGCTCATCACGTCGGCGAAGAAGATGTTGGGGCTCTTGCCGCCCAGCTCCAAGGTGACCGGGATCAGGTTCTGGCTGGCGTACTGGCTGATCAGCCGGCCCGTGGTGGTTTCGCCGGTGAAGGCGATCTTGCCGATGCGGTTGCTGGAGGCCAGCGGCTTGCCCGCCTCCAGGCCGAAGCCGTTGACGATATTGACGACGCCGGGCGGCAGCAGGTCGCCGATCAACTCCATCAGCACGAGGATGGATACCGGCGTCTGCTCGGCCGGCTTGATGACGACGCAGTTGCCCGCCGCCAGGGCCGGCGCCAGCTTCCACACGGCCATCAGGATCGGGAAGTTCCACGGGATGATCTGGCCGACGACGCCGATCGGCTCGTGGAAGTGGTACGCGTAGGTCTGGTCGTCGATCTGGCTGATGCCGCCTTCCTGCGCGCGGATGCAGGACGCGAAGTAGCGGAAGTGGTCGACGGCCAGTGGCAGGTCGGCGAAGGTGGTCTCGCGGATCGGCTTGCCGTTGTCCCAGGTCTCGGCGGCGGCCAGCATCGGCAGGTTCTGCTCGATGCGGTCGGCGATCTTGTTGAGGATATTGGCGCGATCGGTGGCGGAGGTCTTGCCCCAGGCGGTCTTGGCCTTGTGGGCGGCGTCCAGCGCGCGGTCCACGTCTTCGGCGGTGGAGCGCGGGATCTCGCAGAACGCGCGGCCGGTCACCGGCGTGATGTTCTCGAAGTACTGGCCGCTGGAGGGTGCCACCCACTCGCCGCCGATGTAGTTGCCGTAGCGCTTCTTGAAGTTGACGGCGGTGCCGAATTTGCCGGGTTCGAGCATGTCCATGTCTTGTCTCCTTGTTGGCGATCACCGGCGCCGCGACCTGCGGCGCGCGACAGGCACTGTCTGCAAGCTGCGCGCCAGCCCTGCCGGCAGGGATTTGTGCCGGCGGCGTCGCAGCTTGCGACGTATACAGCAGAATATGACGCAACAGCGTCGCATTCCGCGACGCCGCGTGGGAGACCGTGATGGACAGCAGCCATGCATCGACCTCACTCTCGGGCGTGCACCGGGCCCGGCAGGCCTTCTTCGTCGAAGGCGGCGATCCGGGCGCGGGCCTGCCTTCGCACATCGCGCGCTCGTGGCGGCGCTGCAGCGCGCATTCGCCGATCGCGGACCTGGCCGAGCCGGTACAACGCGGCGAGCTGTCGGCGCGGCGCGAGGCGGCCTCCTGGCTGCGTCGCTGTGCCGAGCCCGAGCTGGATGCGCTGGCCGAGCATGCGGTCGGTCAGGGTTGCGTCGTCATCCTCACCGACGCGACGGGCCTGATCCTGGACGAGGTCGGCAGCCCCGAGTTCCTGCCCAAGGCGCATCGGATCGCACTGGCGGCCGGCGTGGAATGGTCCGAGTCGCGCCGCGGCACCAATGCGATCGGCACGGCGCTGCAGGAGCGCCAGGCGCTGATGGTGCTGGGGGGTGAGCACTTCCTCGCACGCAACGGCGCGCTGGGCTGCGCGGCCGCGCCGATCTTCGACGCGCGCGGCGCGCTGGCCGGCGCGCTGGACGTCTCCGGCGAATCGATCAAGGTCAACGAGCACGCGCTCGGGCTGGTGCGCCTGGCCGCGAGCCAGGTGGAGCACCGGATGATGAGCGCGGCCGCCGCGCTGCGGCCCGGCCAGGGCCTGCTGCGCTTCCATCGACAGCCGGGCCTCGTCGGCACGTCGCGCGAGGCGCTGCTGTCGATCGAGGACGGCCTGATCGTCGGCGCCAATCGCCGCGCGCTGGCGCTGCTGGGCCTGGACTGGTCTGATGCGCTGGGCCTGCCGGCGGCGCGCATCTTCGGCACGCGCTGGGAACGGCTGCAGCATGCGCCGGACCGGGTCGCTGCGCCGGACGGCCGCCAGTGGATCGCCGCGCTCGACACCACCGCGGCCCGCCGCCCGGTGGCCATGCCCGCGGCCCGGTCGGTGCCGCTGGAGCAGCAGGACGCGCTGGACCCGCTGCTCGCCCGCGCCGGTCGCCTGCTGGCCGAGGGCTTGTCGATCCTCGTGACCGGCGAGACCGGCAGCGGCAAGGAGGTCTTCGTGCGGCGCCTGCACCAGGCCAGCCGCCGGGCGTCGGGCCCGCTGGTCGCGGTCAATTGCGCGGCGCTGCCGGAGGGCCTGATCGAGGCCGAGCTGTTCGGCTACGAGGACGGCGCCTTCACCGGCGCGCGCCGCCGCGGCCAGGCCGGCCGGCTGCGCGAGGCCCAGGGCGGGCTGCTGTTCCTCGACGAGGTGGGCGACATGCCGCTGGCGATGCAGACGCGCCTGCTGCGCGTGCTGGAAGACCGCGTCGTGCGCCCGCTGGGCAGCAGCCGCGAGTTCGCGATCGATTTCGACCTGGTCTGCGCCACCCACCGCGACCTGCCGGCGCTGGTGCGCAGCGGCGGCTTCCGCGAGGACCTGTTCTACCGCCTGCAGGGCGAGGTGGTCGCCATCCCGCCGCTGCGCCAGCGGCCTGATCGGCGCGCGCTGATCCAGCGCCTGTTCGACGAGGCCGGCGCACGGCGCAAGGAACTGCGGCTGACCGACGAGGCGCTGGCCCTGCTTTCGGCGCAGCCCTGGCCGGGCAATGTCCGCGAGCTGCAGGCCGCCCTGCGCCGCCTGGCCGCGCTGAGCGAGGCCGGCACGACCCTCGGCGAGCCGGAGCTTGCCGCGGCCTTGAGCCTCGCGTCATGCACCGCCTCTCCGGCCCACGGCGAGGCCACGCTGGCCGCGCTCGCCGACGAAGCCATCCGCCAGGCCCTGGGCGCATCGCACGGCAATGTCGCCGCGGCCGCACGCCTGCTGGGCGTCCATCGCAGCACCCTTTACCGACAGCTCGCCAGAAAGCCCTGATCGCGATGATGACGATGAAGTCCGAGACCCTCCAACGCAGCGCCGCCGCGCTCTGCGTCACCGGCGATGTTCCCAACGCGCTGAGCCTGGACCTGGCGCAGCTCGAAGCCTTGCCGCACCACGCCCTGGGGCCGATCGACATCGCCTGCATGACCGGCCGGCCGGTGGCGCACGTGGACCGCTACGCCGGCGTGCGCCTGACCGATGTGCTCGACGCGACCGGCCTCGCGCAGCTGCACCGCAGCGAGCTGAAGCGCTGCATCGTCGTCGCCAGCGGCCGCGACGGCTACCAGGCGCTGTTCAGCTGGTGCGAGCTCTACAACTCGCCGATCGGCGCCCAGGCGCTGATCCTGTTCGAGCGCAACGGCGAGCCGCTCGACGATCACCTGGGCCCACTGGCCCTGATCTCCGCGGCCGACACCCACCTGGGGCCGCGCCACCTGCGCCATCTCGACGGCCTGGCCGTTCGGAGGCTGTGAACCCCATGATTACTGAATATCTGCACTGTCTTCTCGCCCTCGCCGAGGCCCGCGACCCCAGCGAGGCCGCTGTGGCCTGCGGACTCTCCGACGAACAGTTCCGCCAGGCGCTCGACGCGATCGAGCGGCAGCTGGGCATCTCCTTGTTCACACCGGGCCACACGGGACCCCAGCTGTCCTCGCAGGGCGAGCGCGTGCTCGCCTGGGCACGCTGGCAGGTGGCCGAGACCTCGGCCCTGCTGGACGACCTGCGCGTCATCCGCAAGGAGACCGCGCTGGCGCCGCTGATGGAGCGGCGCTCGGTGTCGCCGCGGCGGCTCAGCGGGCCGGGGCCGGATTCCGCGGACATCGAGCTGATCATCCAGGCCGCGCTGCGCTCGCCCGACCACGGCAGCCTGCGCCCCTGGAGAGTCGTCGAGTTCCGCGACGAGCAGCGCACCGCGTTGGCCGACCTGTTCGAGCAGGAAAAACTGCGCCGTGATCCGCTGGCCTCGGCGGGCGACCGGCAGCGCGCCCGAGCCCATGCGGTGCGGCCGCCGGTGCTGCTGGCCTTCGTCGTCTCGCCGCGCGAGCGCGGTCGGGTGCCGGTGCGCGAGCAGTGGCTGACGGCGGGCGCGGCCCTGGGCAACCTGCTCAATGCCGCGCACCAGCTCGGCTTCGGCGCGATCGTACTGAGCGGGGACCGCTGCTACGACGAGACGCTGTCCGCGCAGCTGGGCATCGGGCCCAGCGAATACCTGGCGGGCTTCATCTCGCTGGGCAACGTCGCGGAGACGCCGCCGGCCCGCAAGCCGGCGCTGCCGGGGGAGGTGTGGTCCTGCTGGATGCCGGCCCGCCAGACGCACAATGACGAGCACCATGAGTGACGACACGCAACGACTTTTCTCCTACGGCACCCTGCAGCTGGAAGCCGTCCAGCTCGCGACCTTCGGCCGCCGCCTCGCCGGCCAGGTCGACCGGCTGCCCGGCTACCGGCTGGAGCAGCTGGCCATCGGCGACCCGGCCGTGGTGAAGACCAGCGGCAAGACCCACCACCCGATCGCCGTGCCCACCGGCCAGGCCGGGGACACGATCGACGGCATGGTCATCGAAGTGACGCCCGCCGAGCTGGCGCACGCCGATGCCTACGAGGTGTCCGACTACCGGCGCGCGGCCGTCACGCTGGCCTCGGGCGTGACCGCCTGGGCCTATGTCGATGCGCGCGACGTGTCGACTCAGCGCTGACGACGCCGACGCAGCAGGGCCAGCGCGGCCAGACCGAGCGCGAGCATCGCGGTGGTCGTCGGCTCCGGGACCGGCATCATCAGCTGCATCGAGAACAGCCGGGCGTAGGCATAGTCGCTCGACTCGCCGGCGGGCTGGTACAGCGCCATGCCGGTGACCCAGCCGCTGTCGCTGATGGAGTAGGCGCTTTCCAGCGTCCACTCGCCGCCGGTGCTCGGCGACAGCAGCGTGTTGAGGTCGATGACCTCGCCGCCCGGCGTCCAGACCACGGCGTGCGAGTCGGCGTCGTAGAACGAGTTGTCGGCGCTGCCGACGACGTTGGCCGTGCCGGCGATGAAGCCTGAGGCGTTGATGCTGAAGGCATAGCTGAACGATTCGCCATTGCTGCCGGACGACAGGAGCTTCAGCTCGGTCGGCTCGACGCTGCCCGCCGCCCAGCTGACCGCGCGCATGCCCAGGTCGGAGCCGTCGCTGGCGTATTTCTGCGACATGCCGACCGCGGTGCCGGCATCGTTGATGGCCAGGGCGGCGCTGAACGAGATCCCCGAGGCATCAGCGGAGAGGGAGTGCAGTTCCACCGGCGCGGTGGCGTTGGCGGCCCAGCGGACCGCGCGTTCGCCCTGGTAGTTGCTGTCGGCGTCGTACTTGGACGATTGGCCCACTATCGTGCCGGCGTTGTTGATCGCGGCAGCGCTGCTCGAATAGGTACCGTCGGGGGCCGTGCCCAGATTCCCGAGCGCCGTGGCGTGGGTGGTGTTGGCGTCCCAGCGGATGGCCGAATAGCCCAGCAGCTGGCCGTTGCTGTCGAAGGTGTTGCCCGTTCCCACGGTCGTGCCCTTGGCGTTCACCGCGGCCGTGATCGTGCTGCTGCCGTACTCGCCGGTGCCCGGCAGCTTGTCGAGCACCTGGCCCGTGCTGGTCTTCGAGTTCCAGCGCATCGCCTGGAGACCCGTGGCGGTGTCGCCGTTGAATGAATTCGCGTAGCCGACGATCACGCCCGTCGAGGAGACGGCGTTGGTGCCGGAAATGCCGTAGCCGTGCGTGTCCGTGTAGCCGCTGGGCAGGGCCAGTTGGTGGGCGACCGATGACTTCGGCTCGTAGTACACCGCACGGCCGCCCAGGTTCTGCGTGCCATCGGCCGAGTACAGGTCGCTGTTGCCGACGATCAGGCCGCTGGCGTTGACGGCGACGGCCGACGAGAAGCCGTAGCCCGCCGGTGACCAGCCGGCCACGGAGTTGGTGCCCAGCGTGTCGAGCTGGTAGGTGCCGGTGCTCGTCATGACCAGGCCGCGTTGTCCCAGGAGGGCACCGTTCGCCAGCTGCGCCGTGCCGAGGCCCATGCCGGCGCCCGAAGCCTGGCCCCCTGCGCCGAAGACACCCGGCAGCGTGTAGACCATCGAAGGGTAGACGTAGCCGACGGGCTCGAAGTCGCCGGGCGTGACCTCGACGATGTCGAGACCGGGAGCGCCGTAGAAGATGCCGCTGATGTCGGCAGCGCTGATCGTGGCCTGCGCCGAGGACGCGGCCACGGCGAGCAAGGAAGCCGCGGTGAAGATGCCAACGAACTGATGCCTGGAGGAAGAGAACATGGTTTGGACCCTCGCAATGTGTGTCGGAATTCACGTTGATGACGTCCGCAGTGTGCGTCCAATTTACCTTCGAGAAACCTAGGGCATATGCTGAGCATATTCCGGGCGCCAATTCAAAGCCGCCGTGCGGTATCCTGCGCGGCATGAAAACAGAAGCTCTGATAACAGCGGACGACAACGCCTTGCGGCGCCGCGCAGAGGAAACAGGCGACCGCCTGCGCAGTGCCGTGGACTCGCTGCTCACCGAACTGGGGCGGCGCGGCCTGCGCGATCAGCGCTCGATGCAGGGCGCGCTCAAGCTCAGCCAATCGGCCATCAGCCGGCTGGTGTCCTCGGTGCGCAGTGGCGATTCGCTGGCCACACTCAGCTCCATCCCCGGGCCGGAGGCCCTGCGCCAGATGGTCAAGGGCGCGTCGCAGTCGGGGGTCGACCGCGACTGCATCGAGCGCGTCGAAAGCGCCGTCGCCGGGCTGCAGGATTTCCTCGATTCAGAGATCGGTGATCGCACCACGCTGGATGCCGTCCTCAGCGACTGGGTGCACGAATCGCGTGGCGCCTTCGAACTGCGCCACAAGGCGGCGGCCTTCAAGTCGATGAGCGCGCTGCGCGGCGTGCAGGCCGAGATGATCCTCAACGCGGGCATCGTCCATCCGTCGGCGGGCAACCCGGATGTCCACGACTGCATCGGCATCGACGCGCTGCTCGGCTGCAAGCGCATCCGGCCCAGCGGCACGCTGCGCCTGTTCGGCTCGTACCTGGCGCCGGAAGGGGCGAGCTTCTCGGTTTCCAATCTGCAGGGCGCCCCCATCCAGTCGATGCAGGACATGCTGCTGCCCGCGTTCTCCACCGTGCCGTCCTCGCACATCGAGACCCAGCATCACGGCCAGTACCTCGAAACCACGATTCGCGAGCTGCCCCTGGGCAAGGGCGCGGATCGGGGCGAGGACCTGGTCTGCGCGCAGCTCTACCGCGGCGTGCACCGGGCAAGCCGCGGCACCGGCGCGCCGAGCTCAGGAGTGGGCGGCCAGGCCGAACCACCCAGCGGCTACTACGTGGTCGACGCGCTGCTGCACGATGAGGTCTGGCCCGGCGTCCAGCCCGAACTGCGCCTGTTCGACACCGTGGTGCGCGGCATCACGCATCCGGACAACGCGTCGCGCCTGGGGGACCGGCTCGACATGCTGGAGTCCGTGCATTCGCTGGGCCGCGGGCCGGACGCTTTCCGGCTCCCCGAATTCCCGGCCTACCCCGAAATCATCCGGCAGACCTGCGCGCAACTGGGCTGGGATCCGCGGCGCCTGCGCGGCTTCCGCTGCAAGGTGCGCTACCCGATCTACGGCTCGCAGATCGGGCTGGCGTTCTCGTTGCCGACGTAAACCTCATCCGGCCGCTTAAACCGCCCGTCTAGGCCGGCCGCTTCACCAGCACCGGCTCCACCCGGTATGCCTGCGGGAACATCTTCTTCAGGTTGTCGATCTTCGGCAGGTCGTTGTAGACGATGTACGGGTAGCGCGGGTTCTCGGTCAGGAAGTCCTGGTGATAAGCCTCGGCCGGGTAGAAGCCGCCGTTGGCCTCGATCTTCGTCACGATGGGCTTGGGGAAGACCTTGGCCGCATCGAGCTGCGCGATGTAGGCCTGCGCCACCTGACGCTGCGCGGCATCGTTCGTGAAAATGGCGGAGCGGTACTGCGTGCCGCTGTCGGGACCCTGGCGGTTCAGCTGTGTCGGGTCGTGGACGACCGAGAAGTAGATCTGCAGCAGGGTGCCCAGGCGCACCTGGCTCGGGTCGAAGGTGACCTCCACCGATTCCGCATGGCCGGTGCTGCCGCTGCTGACGATCTCGTACGACGCCTTGGACGCCGGGCCGCCGGCATAGCCCGACACCGCCCGCGTCACGCCCTTGACGTGCTGGAACACGCCCTGCACGCCCCAGAAGCAGCCGCCGGCGAAGACAATCTTCTGCAGCCCCTGTTGCGCGGCGGGCGGTGCGTCTTGCGCCGGCGGCGGCAGCGTCACCGCAGCCTCGGCCGCCGAGGCGACGCCGCTTGACCCCTGCCACGAAAGGCCGGCGACCACGAGCGCCACACCGCCGGCCAGCCAGGTAAGCCCCTGGCGGCGCGACAGCACGGATGAGGAGGAGGACCCAGTTCTGTTCATCATGATGAAACCTCTCGTTCAACCGAAAGTGAATGCGTAGGCGGCAGCACCGGGATCGAGGAACTCGATGCTGAAGCTGTGCTCCCGCACCTCGCCCGACTGGCGCACCAGCTGGTAAAGGCGCTGCGAAGTGACACGGCCGCTGCCGTCGGGCGCGACGTCGGTGCCGTGCGAATCGCCCGGCGCCTGGCCGTCGATCAGCACCTTGAAGCGCACCGGCTTGCCGTCCGGCCCGGGGCCCAGCACCAGGTGCAGGTCGCGCGCCTGGAAGCGGTAGACGATGCGTGCCGACTTCGCGTCCGACACGGCGCTCTCCGGCCCAACACGCCAGTTGCCGGCCAGGCCCCAGCCGTTCAGCGGCAGCTCGCCCGGCAGCGAATAGCTGGCCGGCTGGTCGTGCACGGCGCGCGGCGATGAAGCGAAATGCTGAGCCCGCTCATAGCCGACGTAGGTCTCCGGCGAGCGCACCTGCGCCATGTCCGCCTCCTGCTGCACGCCGGTGGCGCTGACCTCGGTGAGGCCCTGCGCGACCTGGCTCGCGCCAGCCTCGCGCAGCAGCTGCTGGATCACCCGCTCCGACTGCGCCTCGTCGCCCTCGCCGAAGTGGTGATGGCGCACGCGGCCCTGGGCATCGATGAAGTAGTGCGCCGGCCAGTAACGGTTGTTGAAGGCGCGCCAGATGGCGTACTGGTTGTCCACGGCCACCGGGTACTCGATGCCGAGATCGCCCAGCGCCTTCTTGACGTTGCCCAGGTCACGCTCGAAGGCGAACTCCGGCGCATGCACGCCGACCACCACCAGCCCCTGCGGACCGTACTTCTGCGCCCAGGCCTTGACGTAGGGCAGGGTGCGCAGGCAGTTGATGCAGGAGTAGGTCCAGAAGTCGACCAGCACGACCTTGCCGCGCAGCGACTCGGCCGTCAGCGGCTTGCCGTCTGCCGTGTTGAGCCATTCGGTGGCGCCGGCGAGCGGCGGAGCAAGGCCTTCGTCGGGCAGCGCCGGTCCGTTGGCGAGGGCGGTGCTCGCCATCATGGCGCCGCCGGCGGCCATCATCGCGCCACCCTGTGCGGCGTCTACGGGGCGCTCACCGGCCAGCTTGTCCACCAGCCGCTGTTCCAGCCCGCCGGTCGATGCGGTGGACACCTGTGCCAGCACGCCGGTGTCCAGGCCCAGCGCGATGGCGCCCACGCCGGCCAGCATGGCTGCACCCAGCGCGCGGCGCACCCATTCGCCGGCGCCCAGCGCCCGCTTCATCGCCGCAAACACACGGCCGCCCAGCAGCAGGGCCGCCGCCATCGAGGTGGCCGCGCCCGCGGCATAGGCCACCAACAGCAACGTGGTCGACAGGCTCGCGCCCTGCAGCGCCGCGCCGGTCAGGATCAGGCCCAGGATCGGCCCCGCGCAGGGCGCCCACAGCAGGCCCGTGGCCACGCCCAGCAGCAGCGAGGCGCCGGGTCGCACCTGACCTTGCTCGCCCTGCGAGGACTCAGACAGCCGCGCGCCCAAGCCCACCAGCGGCCGCGTCAGCCGCTCGGCCAAGCCGGGCCACAGCAGGGTCACACCGAACAGGGCCACCAGCACCAGCGCGACCCAGCGGCCGTACTGGTTGGCCGCCACCACCCAGCCACCGCCCACGGCCGCCAGCGAGGCCACCAGCGCGAAGGTCAGCCCCATGCCGACCAACAGCGGCAGGCCGCTGCGCACGAAGGGCTGGTGGGCACGCGAGAACACGAAGGGCAGTACCGGCAGGATGCAGGGGCTGACGATGGTCAGCACGCCGCCCAGGTAGGCAAGAAGGATCAGCAGCATGGGAATACTCGGTCGGTCAGGCAGGTGCGAAAGTCATCGCCACGCCGTTCATGCAATAGCGCAGGCCGGTGGGCGGCGGGCCGTCGTCGAACACATGGCCCAGGTGGCCGCCGCAGCGGCGGCAGTGCACCTCCGTGCGCAGCATGCCCAGGCCCAGGTCGCGGCGCGTGCGGATGGCGCCGTCCAGCGGCTTCCAGAAACTGGGCCAGCCGGTGCCGCTCTCGAACTTGGTCTTGGACGAGAACAGCGGCAGGCCGCAGCCGGCGCAGGCAAAACTGCCGGCGCGATGCTCCTGGTTCAGCGGGCTGTAGCCGGGGCGCTCGGTGCCTTCCTGGCGCAGCACGGCGAACTGCGGCGCCGAGAGCCGGGCGCGCCACTGCGCCTCGGTGTAGTTCACCTCGAAGACCTCCGGCGCATCCGCCGGCCCCGCGAAGGCGAAGCGGCCGATCGTGCCGGCGGCAGCGGCCGCAGCGGCGACGGTGAGCAGCAGGCCGCGCCTTGTCGTTGCGATGTTCGTCATGATCAAACCCCCGTGGTCTGTTGTCGAAGCGTGCCGCCAGCTTAGGCAAGTTGCGCTCCGGAAGTCCTCACGAAGAGTTCAATAAAACGTTAGAACTCGCCGGCGACGAAGCCCGCACAATGCCGCGATCATGAGCACCGCCGCCCGCCGAATCCTGCTCGTCGAAGACGATGCCCACATTGCCGACCTGCTGACCCTGCACCTGCGCGACGAGGGTCTGGAAGTGGTCCACTGCGCCCGCGGCGACGAGGGCCTGGCGCAACTGGAGCGCGGCGGCTGGGACGCGCTGGTGCTGGACCTGATGCTGCCCGGCGTCGACGGCCTGGAGATCTGCCGCCGCGCCCGCGCGATGACGCGCTACGTGCCGGTCATCATCATCAGCGCGCGCTCCAGCGAGGTGCAACGCATCCTGGGCCTGGAACTGGGCGCGGACGACTACCTCGCCAAGCCTTTCTCCGTGCTGGAGCTGGTGGCGCGGGTGCGTGCGCTGCTGCGCCGCGTCGACGCACTGGCGCAGAACGCGCGTCTGGAGGCGGGCAGCCTCAGCATCGCCGGCCTCAACATCGACCCGGTGGCGCGCGAGGCGCGGCTGCGCGGCCAGCGGCTGGACCTCACACCGCGCGAGTTCGACCTGCTGTATTTCTTCGCCCGCCAGCCCGGCAAGGTGTTCTCGCGCAGCGAACTGCTCGATGCCGTCTGGGGCTACCAGCACGAGGGCTACGAGCACACGGTCAACACGCACATCAACCGGCTGCGCGCCAAGGTGGAGGCCGACCCGACGCAGCCCGCGCTGATCCTCACCGTCTGGGGCCGCGGCTACAAGTTCGCGGCCGAGGCGGAAGGGACGTCGTCGTGATGGCGAAGCTGACGCTGACGCAGCGGCTCTCGCTGGTCTTCGCGCTGCTGCTGCTGGTGTGCAGCGGCACCTCAGGTTGGCTGCAGCTGCGTGCCAGCCGCATGCACGACCTGGAGGTGGTGCAGGGCCTGTCGCGCGACGTGGCCGCCAGCATCGGCCGCGACGTGCAGCTCACCGACGCCAACGGCCTGATGCCCGGCGCCGTGCGCAACCTGTTCAGCCAGATGATGCTGGTGAACCCGAGCGTGGAGGTCTACCTGCTGGACCCGGCAGGCCGCATCGTCGGTCATGCCGCGCCGGAGGGCCGGCTGCTGCGCGAGCAGGTGGACCTGGGCCCCGTGCGCCGCTTCGTGGACGGCGCGATGCTGCCCATCCTCGGCGACGACCCGCGCAGCGCGGACGGGCGCAAGGTTTTCAGCGCCGCACCGCTGCGGGTGGACGGCCGCGAGGTGGGCTTCGTCTACGTGGTGCTGCTGGGCCAGGCACACGACCTCTACGCCTCGCGCGGCTCGGCCGGCGCGGTGCTGCGCACGGCGCTGATGTCGATCGCGCTGGTGGCGGTGCTGTGCCTGGCCGCGGGCCTGATTGCATTCCGCCTGATCACCCGGCCGCTGCGCCAGCTCACCGAGGAGCTGCGGCATTTCGACATGCAGGGCGGAGCCCCCGCCGCGGCACTGCCTGAAGCGCCCACCGCCGCCGGTGACGAGATCGCCGTGCTGGCCGGCACCTACCGACAAATGCAGGCACGCATCGGCGAACAGTGGCAGATCCTCACCCGCCAGGACCAGGAACGCCGCGAACTGATCGCCAACGTCTCGCACGACCTGCGCACGCCACTGTCCTCGCTGCACGGCTACCTGGAGACGCTGCTGCTGAAGGACGCGACGCTGGACGCCGCTGAACGTAAACGTTATCTCGGCATCGCACTGGACCAGAGCCGCAAGGTCGGCACCCTGGCGCAGAGCCTGTTCGAGCTGGCGCGGCTGGAATACGGCTTCGTCCAGCCCGAGCCCGAAGCCTTCTCGATGACCGACCTGGTGCAGGACGTGTTCCAGAAATTCGAGCTCGCCGCCGGCGCCCGCGAGGTGGCGCTGAAGGCCAGTTTCCCCGCGCAACTGCCCGCGGTGCGGGCCGACGTCGGCATGATCGAAAGAGTGCTCGGCAACCTGCTCGACAACGCGCTGCGCCACGTACCGCCGGGCGGGGCGATCGAGGTGGCGATGGCCGCGCCGCGGGCGGGCGAAGTGGAGGTGACGGTGAGCGACACCGGGCCGGGCATCCCACCCGAGCTGCGCGAAGGCCTGTTCCTGCGGCCCTTCACCATCGGCGGCGCGCGCCGCGACGGCGGTCTGGGCCTGCGCATCGTGCATCGGATGCTGGAGCTGAACGGTAGCCGGATCGAGCTGCTCGATACCGATACGGCGGGCGTTGGGGCAAGTTTCAGGTTTTGCTTGCCGGTGGGCGCTACTGCCGCGGTGCCGGGACTCGCCCCGGCGGGCGACTCACTTTCTTTGCTTCGCCAAAGAAAGTAAGCAAAGAAAGGCGACCCTGCTTCCGCCGCCCTCCGCTTCGCTACGGGTGCCCTGCGATGCTCGCGACTTGGGCCCCGCGCCGAACTCACTTCGCTACGCTCCGTTCAAACATGCGGCGCGAAGTCAGTTCACGAGGTTCGCTTCGCTCACGGTCCCAAGCCGCTGCGCTTCTCGGCGGCTGCACAAGGGGCCCGAACAGCCGAATGCTCGAAGCGCGGCAGCTCGTCAGGTATTCGGCTGTTGGCAGTAGGGGCGGTTTCTTTGCTTACTTTCTTGGGCGCCCAAGAAAGTGAGTCGCCCGCCGGGGCGAGTCCCGGCACCGCGACAGGAGACCAACCCAGCCATAACCGCCAACCCGAGCGCCATCTCGACTCCGCAGATCGCACGTCCGTCGTATCCAGCCAACTATCGCGATCAGTGTGACCATACGGCCCCGTCAGCCAGACTTTGCCCGCCAACACACAAAGGATCTGTCCCATGACCGCCACCCTTGCCTACGCCGCCCAGGACGCCATCACCGCGCTGGGGCCGATGAACATCGAGCGCCGCGAGCCCGGGCCGGATGATGTGCAGATCGAGATCCTGTACTGCGGCGTCTGCCATTCGGACCTGCACACCGCGCGCAACGAGTGGAAGAACACGATCTATCCCTCGGTGCCCGGCCACGAGATCGTCGGCCGCGTCAGCGCCGTCGGTGCCGACGTGACGCGCTTCAAGGTCGGTGACATCGCCGGCGTCGGCTGCATGGTCGACAGCTGCCAGCATTGCGCCTCCTGCGCCGACGATCTCGAACAGTACTGCGACAACGGCTTCACCGGCACCTACAACGGCCCCGCCTTCGGCGGCGACAACACCTACGGCGGCTACTCCAGCCGCATCGTCGTGCGACAGAAGTTCGTGCTGAAGATCACCCACGACCTGGACCAGCTGGCCGCCGTGTCGCCGCTGCTGTGCGCCGGCATCACGACCTATTCGCCGCTGCGGCAATGGGGCGTGCAGAAGGGGCAGAAGGTCGGCATCGTGGGCCTCGGCGGCCTCGGGCACATGGGCGTCAAGATCGCCGCGGCGATGGGGGCGCACGTGGTGCTGTTCACCACCTCCGCCGGCAAGGCCGAGGATGCCAAGCGCATGGGTGCTGCCGAGGTCGTGATCTCGAAGGACGCGCAGGCCATGGCGGCGCATCAGGGCAGCTTCGACTTCATCCTCAACACGGTCGCGGCGCAGCACAACCTCGACCCCTTCATCGCCCTGCTGAAGCGCGACTGCACGATGACGCTGGTCGGCGCGCCCGAACATGCGCACCCCTCGCCCAGCGTCTTCGGCCTGATCTTCAAGCGCCGCCGCCTGGGCGGCTCGCTGATCGGCGGCATCCGCGAGACGCAGGAGATGCTGGACTTCTGCGCCGAGCACGGCATCGTCTCGGACATCGAGATGATCGCCATGAAGGACATCAACGCCGCCTACGAGCGCATGCTCAAGAGCGACGTGAAGTACCGCTTCGTGATCGACATGGCCACGCTCGGCGCGGGCCAGTAATCGCCTTCTTCGTCAGGCAGCGACGCCGAGGATCACGCTCGATGCCTTGAAGATCGCCAGCGCTTCGCTGCCCTGGGCCAGACCCATGGCCTGGGCGCTGGCCAGCGTGATGATCACGGCGACCTGGATGCCGCCGGCCAGTTCCAGCACGACCTCGGTGTTCACCGCGCCGTCCGTGACCTTCGCAACCTTGCCCTTGAGCTGGTTGCGCGCGGACAGACGCACGCCGTCGCAATCGCTCATCAGGATGATCGACGAGGCCTTGACCAGGGCGAAGGCGCTGGCGCCGGCCGCCAGCTTCATGCTGTTGCGGCTCTCGCGGGTGACGGTGGCGACGATCTTGTGACCGCCGGCGACTTCGAGTTCGACTTCGTCGTTGATCGCGCCTTCGCGGATGGCGCTGACCTTGCCGGCGAATTGGTTGCGTGCGCTGGTTTTCACGGGATGGGTTCTCCGGTAGGTGACGGGTTGCAGATGAGCTATGCCCGCATTTTCCCATCCCGTTGGATCGCTCTCGCCTTCAGCGCCCACCATCCCGCCCACGTTTCCGCAGGACCTCGCCACTCAGGGCCACCGGCACCGCCGCGCGCATCGCGGCGAGGAAGTGCCTGACCCGGGCCGGCGTGTGCTGCAGGCGCGGGTAGACGAGCCAGAGCGGCAGGGGTGCCGCCTGCCAGGTGGGCGCGATGTGAACCAGGTCGCCCCGGTCGATGTCCTCGCGCAGCACCCATTCGGAGGCGACGCAGACGCCGAGTCCGCGCAGGGCAGCGCTGCGCAGCGCGAACAGGTTGTCCGTGATGACCCGGGGCCTGAATCGCACCTCGACCGCCTCCGAAGACTCGGCCTCCCGCAGCTCCACACGATCCCGCGAGTAGGGATGCTGGCCGATCCAGGGCAGGTTCGCGAGCTCGTTCGCGTGCATGGGAAGCTGCTTGCCCAGCAGGCGCGGCGACGCAGCCACGATGCGCGGCACCTCGGCCAGCAGGACCGCCACGGCGGACTCGGTGGTGACCTCGCCCGCGTGGATCGCGCAATCCACCTTGTTGGCCACGAAATCCGGCGTCCGGTCGTGCAGCGTCCATTCGATCGAGATGCCCGGGTAGCGCTCCAGGAAGTCGCCGAGCGCGTCAACGAGCTTGGCCTGGCCGAACGCGTGTGGCACGACCACGCGCAAGTTGCCGCGCGGCTCGTCGTCTTCGCCGCGCACGTCCGACTCGAACTCGGCCCATTCCGCGAGCAACGATTTCGCGCGCTGGTAGCAGCGCTCGCCGTCCTCGGTCAAGGTCATGCTGCGCGACGAGCGCGCCAGCAACTGCAGGCCCAGCTCACGCTCCAGCGCCTGGAGCCGGCGGCTGATCGTGGGCGGCGTCGAGTCGAGCTGCGTGGCGGCGGCCGAGATGCTGCCGGCCTCCACGATGCGGACGAAGGTTTCCAGCAACGAGAGCCGGTCGGTGTTGTTCGGGCTGGCGTTCATGTCGTTCTTCTTCATCCGTGCGTCGGACGTAAGGCTGGGTTGTCGGCGAGCCCTCTACCGGGCCGGCGGTGAATTCCGCAAACTGCCGGCAAGCATTCGCGAATGCGACCTCCCACAAGCCTTTGAGTATCCAAGATGAACACCACCCACACCCTCCCTTCCGGCTCGACGGCGGCGCCGCCGAGACCCCTCTCCGCCGCACGATTCCGCCTGCTCGCCTTCTGCGTCGGCGCGGTCGTTGCGAACATCTACTACGCGCAGCCGGTCGTCGACGCCATCGCGCGCTCGTTCGGCCTGTCCATCGCCGCGGCGACCAACATCGTGTCGCTGACGCAGATGGGCTATGCGCTGGGCCTGTTCCTGATCGTGCCGCTGGGCGACCTGCTGGAAAGCCGGCGGCTGATCGTCATCTCGGTGCTGGCATCCAGCGCGGCCTTGGCGATCGCCGCATCGTCCAGCACGCCGGGCCTCTTCCTGGCCGGATGCCTGCTGATCGGGCTCAGCTCGGTCTCGGTGCAGGTCATGGTCCCGCTGGCCGCCCACTACGCGCCGCCGGCCGAGCGCGGGCGCGTGGTCGGGAACATCATGAGCGGCCTCGTCGCGGGCATCCTGCTCGCCCGGCCGCTGTCGAGCCTGGTCGTCGACCACTTCGGCTGGCGAGCGATCTTCTGGACCGCGTCGGCGCTGATGCTCTGCGTCGCCGTGCTGATCGGCCGCTTCGTCCCTTCCCGGCAGCCGCGCTCCGCGGTCGGCTACGACGCGCTGATCGCCTCGCTCGTCCGGCTGCTGAAGGAGACGCCCGTGCTCCGCCGCCGCGCGCTGTACCAGGCGAGCCTCTTCGCGGCCTTCTCGATGTTCTGGACCACGATTCCGATCGAGCTGGTCCACAAGCACGGCTTCTCCCAGTCGCAAGTGGCGCTGTTCACACTCATCGGCGCGACAGGCACGCTCGCCGGCCCCTTCGGCGGCAGGCTCGCCGATGCCGGCAGGGCGCGCTTCGCGACACTGCTCTCGCTGGGTGGCGCGGGCCTCAGCCTACTCGCGCTGGCCGCACCGTCGCTGACGGGCAGCGTCCTCGTCATCGGCCTGGTCGCCGTCGCCTTCGATTTCTGCGTGCAGATGAACATGGTCGTCGGGCAACGCGCCATCTTCCAGCTCGCCGAAGAACACCGCAGCCGCCTCAACGCCCTCTACACCACGAGCATCTTCATCGGCGGGGCGGTCGGCTCCTCGGTGGGCGGCAGCCTCTATGCGACCGGCGGGCTCGGCACTGCGGCGCTCGCGGGCGGCGTGCTGGCGCTGTTGATCGGTGTCCTTGCCTTCGTGATCGAACCTTCGCGGGACTAGTACCGGGAGGTGGTCAGCACCATCCGGAACCTGACATCACCCGACTTCATGCGCTGGTAAGCCTCGGCCGCCCGCTCGAGCGGCATCCGCTCGATCATCGGCCGCACGCCGGCAAGCACGCTGAAATCCAGCGCCTTCTCGGTCTCGAAGGGCGTGCCGGTCAGGGAGCCCAGCACCCGGTGCTCGCCGACGATCAGCGGCCCCGTGGCCACCGGCAGCGGATCCTTGCCCGCGCCGAGCAGGACGATGCTGCCGGACGGCGCCAGCGCACCGAGCAAGGCGGAGACGGCATCCGCGTGCCCGACAGTACTGATGATGGCCTGCGCGCCACCGAGAGCCCGCAGCCACGCGACCGCATCCTCGCTCCGGGTGTCGACGAAGTGATGGGCGCCCAGCGCCAGCGCGTCGGCGCGGACGTCCTCGCCACGGCCGATGGCGATCACGCGAAAGCCCATGCGCCGGGCGTACTGCAGGGCCATGTGGCCCAGGCCGCCGATGCCCAGGATGGCCACGGTATCGCCAGCCTGGGCACCGCATTTCCTGAGCGCATTGAAGGTCGCGATGCCGGCGCACAGCAGCGGCGCGGCGTCCTCCGAGTCGAGCGCATCGGGGATGGCGACCAGGCCCGTGGCGCGCGCCAACATCAGCTCGGCGTATCCACCGTCGCAGCTGGAGCCAACGTAAGGTTGCGCGCTGCACAGCTGAAACCGTCCCTGCCGGCAGGCCGGGCAGACCTGGCAATGTCCGCCGAGCCGACCGACGCCGACGCGCTGGCCCACACGCCAGATCGGCGGAACCGCGGTGCCCAGCGCCAAGATGCGACCGACCACCTCGTGGCCGGGCACGCGAGGCAGTGCCTCGGCGGGCACGGCACGCTCGATGTCCCCCACGTCGGCACCGCAGATGCCGCACGCTTCCACGGCGATGAGGACTTGGGAGGCTGCGGGCGTTGGCGTCGGGCGTTCGACCAGCTCCAGCACGCCGGGCCGCGACACCTGCATCGCGCGATAGGTGGGTTTCACGGGCACTCCTTCGAGGGCTTGTTCGATGGACATGAGGACAGCCAGGCATCGACGCCGCGGCGCGATGCGTCCACCGCTCCGGCAAGGTAGCCCGGGAACTCGGCGGACCACTCGCTGGCGATGCCCGTCAGCCGCCCGTACCACGGGCCGGCGATGGCACCGGTTTCCGGCTGGCGCAGCGCATGCCCGGCGTTGGCTTCATCGGCAGCGGTGCTGGTGAAGGGGTCCACCGACCAGTCCTTGAAGAACTCTTCGCGCGGATGTGCGGCTCGTGGTCCGAACAGGCGAGTCAGCTGGGCCTTGCAATGCTGAAGCAACTGCTGCTGCGGTACGCGCCGCCGGACCTGCGCCGGCACGCCAAGAAAGCCGAACAGCGCGGCCGGCCCTTGCGGCACGGAGGCATCGTGGATTTCGCCCAGCGGACCGCGCGCGCTGCGTGCACCGCCGGACAGGCCGGCCTCGCGCCAGAACGCGTGGTCGTAGACGGCCACGTACTTGGCGTGAGGGGCCATCCAGGTGGGCGTCTCGCGCCAGCTGCGGGCCAGGGCGGGCGGCAGCGCGGGCGTGAACCCAATCGTGGCTTCCGCCAGGCGCGGCGACAGCGCGAGCATCACATGATCGACTCGCCAGCTCGTCGGCTCGCAGTCCAGCTCCACCTGCTCGCCAACGCGGCGCATGCGGCGCACGCGGTGACCGCCGCGCAAGTGGCGGTCGGGGATGCGCTGCTGCAGTGCTTCGACCAGCGATTGCATGCCTCCGGGCAGGCGCATCGCGGCGGGAGCGCTCGCGTATCCGGGAACCCGCATCGGGACTCCCTGCTGGGCTTGCTCGACCAGCAGATCACCCTCCTCGAACTGCGCGAAGGGTCGTAGGCCCAGATCGACGATGAGCTCGTGCAGTTCGGGTTGGAACTCGGGCCAGTACCAGGTCGGGCCGAGATCGAAGCCGCCGGCCGAGCTGATGCGCCCGCCCGGCGCAGTACGAGCTTCCAGCAGAACGAAATCCTGCACGCCAGCCCGCAGCAGGCACAGCGCCGCGTGCAGGCCGCTCAGCCCGCCTCCAACGATGGCGATACGTGCGGTGTTCATCGGCGCGCATCGCCCAGGTGGCCGGTCTTCAGGTACAGCAAGGTGCCGGCATCACCGCCGCGCAACTCCGAGCCAGGCGCCGGCAAGCGCAACCAACTACCGGGCTCCAGGCGCTGGCCCGGCATCGACAGCGCGCCTTCCAGCACGAGCAATTCCGCGCCGCCCGAGGCGTCGAGAGCCAACAGCAATCCCGGCGGCAAGCGCTCCAGCCGGACCTGCTCGCCAGCGCTGTCGAACAGCGGGCAGATCGAACCTTCGCCGGCCTCGCGCCAGTTGCGCGGGTCTCGCGTATCGACCCTCAAGGCACTCCGCTCGTCCGCGCCCATCTGTCCGAGCTTCACGAAGATCAGCGCGCCCTCGCAGCTCGACGGGCGGTGCGCCGAGCCCGGCGGGTTGCGCAGATAGCAGCCGGCCGGGTGATCCTCGCCGTCCGCGGAGAAGGTGCCCGACAGCACCAGGATCTCCTCGCCGCCCGGGTGCGCGTGCGCGGGGAACTGCGATCCCGGCGCGTAGCGCACGAGGCTGGTGGCCCGCGCCTGCTCGCCGCCCACGCGGTCCAGCATCACGCGCTCGACACCGGCCTGCGGCGATCGGGTCCAGCAGTGCTCGTGCGCACGCACCAGCGCGGCCTGGGAGAAATCGGCGCGGATCAGCATGGTCGTCGCGGCACCGGGCTAGGCCTGCGGCAACTGCGCGTGCGCTTCGAGCACGCGTGCCGAGTGGGTCAGCGCCGCGCCGGCGTTCAGGGCGATGGCCACGCCGAGCGCTTCCGCGATCTCCTCGCGCGAAGCGCCGTGCTCAACGGCCTTCTTCGTGTGCACGGCAATGCAGCCGTCGCAGCGCGTGGTCACGGCCACCGCCAGCGCGATCAGCTCGTGCATCTTGGGCTCCAGGCGGCCGGTCTTCGCGCCGGCGCTGTCGATGATCGCGAGGCCGCGCATCACGTCGGGGCTCAGCTGAGCGTAGTCGCCCACGCGCCCCAGCAAGGCGCCGCGGTAGTCGTTCCAGTCTTGCATCATGGTCTGCTTCTCCTTGTTGATCGATGCGGGCTTCAGTTCCGGCCGGCCATCACGCCGCCGTCCACGTCCCAGATGGCACCGGTCACCCAGCTGGCCTTGTTCGACAGCAGGAAGACGATCACTTCCGCGACGTCCTGCGGCGTGCCCACGCGGCCGATCGGGTGGAAGGCGTTGAAGCCCTGCAAGGTGCTGTGCACCTCGGCCTTGGGGATGAAGCCTTCGTAGATCGGTGTCTGCACGACGGCCGGCGAGACCGCGTTGACGCGGATCTGCTGGGGCGCCAGCTCCATCGCCAGGTGCTGGGTCAGCGAGTGCAGGCCGGCCTTGGCCATCGAGTAGGCCGAAGACGGCGTCGCCGCGATGGCCTGGCGCGCCCACATCGAGCCGATGTTGACGATGGCGCCGGGCTTGCCCTGCGCCACGAGTTGGGCCGCCACGGCCTGCGTGATGAAGAAGAAGGCCTTGTTGATCTGCATGTACTGCTCGTAGTCGGCCGTCTCGTGCTCCAGGAAGGGCTTGGGGAAGAAGACGCCGGCCGCGTTGACGAGCAGGTCGATGTCGCCGTGCTCGGCCTTCAGCGTGCGCAGCAGCGCGGTCAGGCCGTCTTCGGTGCTCAGGTCGGCTGTCACGCCCCAGACCTGGCCGAGCGACGACAGCCCCTGGAGCGCCTTTTCGGTCTTGTCGGCACGGTGGCCCACGATCACGGCGCTGCCGCCGTCTTCCAGCACCTGGCGGGCCACGGCGAGACCCATGCCGCTCGTGCCGCCGACGACCAGCAGCTTGCGGCCCTTGAATTGATGGCTCATGAAAACCTCTCGTGAATAAATGAATGAAGATCGACCTCATGGAAAGAAAAACCTCTCCATATCGAGCGACTGGTCATTCTTCTGAGCTTCAACAGCGGAGACAAACGAGTTAAATTGCTTCTCATTGAAAGAAAAACTTCCTCGCAATGAAGGCCCCCGTCCATCTCAACGCCCTGCGCGCCTTCGAGGCCAGCGCCCGGCACCAGAGCTTCTCCGTGGCCGCGGAGGAGCTGAACGTGACGCCCGCGGCCGTGGGGCAGCTGGTGCGGGCGCTGGAGGACTGGCTCGGCACGCCGCTGTTCCACCGCAACAGCAGCGGCCGCGCCCGCCTGATCGCCACCGAGGCGGCCGAACGCGCGCTGCCGGACATCCGCGCCGGCTTCGATCGCCTGATCGTCGGCATGGAGCGGCTCAAGGAGGCCGGCCAGCACGGCCTGTTGACCGTGACGGTGAGCCCCGCCTTCGCGGCCAAGTGGCTGCTGCCGCGCATCGAGGGCTTCCAGCTCGCCTGGCCCGACATCGACGTGCGCCTGGACACCAGCCTCAAGCCGGTGGACTTCCTCGCCCAGCGCATCGACGTCGGCGTGCGCTACGGCGCGGGCCAGTGGGCCGGGCTGAAGGCCGACAAGCTGATGGACGAGGAGGTCTATCCCGTGTGCTCACCCCGTCTGCTGGAGGATGCCTCACGGCTGCAGCGCCCGGGCGATCTGCGAAACGAGACGCTGATCCACGACCTGTCGATGGAAGGCCATGCCGATTTCCCCGGCTGGGACACCTGGCTGCGCGCCGCAGGCGTCGAGGGCTCGCTGCCCGGGCGGGGCATGAAGATCAACAACTCCGCCGCGGTGCTGCAGGCCAGCGCCGAGGGCCACGGCATTGCCTTGGCGCGCAGCGTGATGGCGCAGGAAGACGTGCAGAGCGGCCGCCTGGTCCGTCTGTTCCCGGAGGTGTCCCTGGTCTCGCCGCTGGCGTACTACGTCGTCTACCGAGACGACTGCGCGGGCCTGCCTCGGGTCGCGGCGTTCCGGGAATGGCTGGCCGAAGAAGCGCATCGCACCCCTTGACACCTCCCGCTCATGTGTACTACTGTACTAGTACACACAGGCCATGAGCGACATCGACCTCTTCTTCAGCATCAACACCGGCTCCACCGAGCCGATCTACCGGCAGCTGGTCGAGCAGCTGCGTCGGCGGGTCGCGAGTGGGCAGCTGGTGGCGGGGCAGGAGATTCCATCGGTGCGGGAGCTGGCGCAGGCGCTGGCGGTGCATCCGATGACGATCTCCAAGGCCTTCGGGCTGATGGAGGCGGAAGGACTGCTGGAGCGGCGGCGCGGGCTGCCGATGGTGATCGCGGCGCAGCACCGGCGGGCGCAGTCCTCGGCCTCGCGGGTGGAGCTGCTGCGGCCGAGCCTGGAGCGAGCCGCCGCCGAGGCCTTGCAGCTGGAGCTGCCGGCTGCGCAGGTGCTGGACCTGTTCGCGAAGGTGTTGAAAGAGCAAGGAGCTTCCTGACCATGAACGACACGTTGTCCTCCCCGTCGATCGCGCTGCATGGCACGCCGGCGCTGCCCAGCCCCTCGGCCGAGCTGGCCGGCCTGCAGCTGGACTACGGCTCGCGCAGCGTGCTGCGCGGGCTGGACTGGCAGCTGCTGCCGGGCCAGGTCGTGGGGCTGCTGGGTCGCAACGGCGCGGGCAAGACGAGCTTGCTGGAGGCGCTGCTGGGCCTGCGCGAGACCACGGCGGGCAGCGTGCGCCTGTTCGGCCAGCCGGTGACGCAGCTGGACGATGCCAGCCGCGCGCGCATCGGCTACGTGCCGCAGCAGAGCGATCTGTTCGAGTCCTTCACGGCCAAGCAACTGCTCAGTTACTTCCGCAGTTTCTATCCGCGCTGGAACGAGGCCAAGGTGGAGGGCCTGCTGTCGCGCTGGGACATCGAGCGCGACAAGCCGATCTCGCGCCTGTCGGGTGGTCAGCAGCAGCGGCTGTCGATCATCCGCGCGCTGGCCCACGAACCGGACCTCTTGGTGCTGGACGAGCCGGTTGCAAGCCTCGACCCGGCCGGCCGGCGCGACTTCCTGCGCGAGCTGGTGGAGCAGGTGCTGGATCGCAGCACGACGGTGGTGTTCTCCACCCACATCCTGTCGGACCTGGAGCGCGTGGCTTTCAACGTGGCCTTCCTGAGCGGCGGCCGGATCGCGCTGCAGGCGCCGCTGGACGAATTGCTCGACCAGACGCGCTTGCTCGCCGGCACACCCACGGCGTTGACGCTGGCCGCGGCCGGCCTGCAGGTGCTGAGCCGCGGCGCAAGCACCAGCGTTGGTGCAGCCACCGGTGGCCGCGAGCGCTGGCTGGTCCGCGGCAATGAGGACCGGGTGCCGGTCGCCATCGCCGGTGTCGAGGTCCAGCGCGTGACGCTGGAGGACCTGTTCATGGAGTTGACCCAGTCATGATGGCCATGCACGCCCACGCGCTGGCCGCGCCATGGCAGCAGCGGCGCAGCGAGGGCACGCTGTGGGTCGTCGCCCTCAGCGTGATCGCTTCGCAACTGCCCTTTGCGCTGGTGGCCTGGCAGATGCGGGAGTTCCCGCTGGAGGGCTTCGCCTTCAGCCTCGCCTTTCTGCTGCAGGGCTGGTGGCTGATGCAGTTCGGCAGCCTGCGTCGGCAGAACCATCCGAATGCCGCACGGCTCGTACCCGGCCACCTGCGCACCTTGCGCGAAAGCCTCGTCGGCCTGTGGCTGCTGATCGCGCTACTGAGCGCCGCGCTGCCCGGCTCGGGCCTGGGCTGGGGCCTCGTCGCGGCGCTGCTGATGGCGGTGCTGGCGCTGTTCTCGGTGATGCCCTGGCTGTGGGTGTCGATGAGCGTGATCCCGCTGGTGCTGTCGCTGCTGGCCAAGGAGCACGCCTTCGACGCGGTGCACGCGATGTGGCGGGCCAGCCCGGCGCAACTGCCGCTGTTCATCGGGGCGATGCTGGTGATGGGCTGGCTGCTGTGCCGGCTGCTGCAGGACGGCGGTGGCGCTCACATGCGACGTTATGCCCGTGCCGAGAAGCAGCAGCGCCCCGGCCGCCTGGGCGAGGGCCGCCGGCTGCCGCCGGGCCCCATCGGCGACCGGCTCGCCGTGCTGTTCAACGCGCCGCTGGCGGCCTGGCGCCGCCGCGTGATCGCCCGCGCCGTGCCCACGCAGCGCAGCCGGCTGGCGCGGCTGGACCTGGCGCTGGGATCGCACTGGGTGGGCCAGCTGGTGGGCGGCACGATCTTCATGCTGGTCTTCAGCTTCAGCACGGCCGTGGCCTGGTTCGGCTTCGGCTACTCGATCTGGCACATCCGCGGCGAGAGCTCGATCGGCCTGATCATCGGCGCGATGAGCGCCTTCGTGCTGCCGATGCTGGGCCTGCGCTCGAGCCTGCTGCGCACGCGCCGCGAGCAGGCGCTGCTGATGCTGGTGCCCGGCATGCCGCGCGGTGCGGTGCTGAACCGCGCGCTGGCGCGTCGCCAGCTGCTGCGCCTGCTGCTGGGCTGGGGTGGGGCGATGCTGTTCATCACGGGCTTCAGCATCGGCACACCGATCTTCTGGTCCTGCATGGCCTACGGCCTGGCCTGCCTGCCCTGGGCGCTGTCCATGCTGTGGTGCGACTGGGCTCGGCTGCCGCACGCGCCCTCGGGCGCGTCGCAGACCCTGCCGACGCTGATGATGACCGGCTCGGCCCTCGGGGCGATGGCGCTGCAGCGCACGCTGGCGCCTTCGCCGATCTGGCTCGCAGGCCTGGCGCTGGCCACGCTGGTGCTGGCCCTCTGGCGCTGGCAGCAGATCGGCCGCATGCCGCAGGCGTTCCCGGCCGGCCGGCTGAGCGCCTGATGGCCGGAACCTTCGCGAGGCGCTGGCTGCCGCCGCTGCTGATCTGGGTGGCGGCCGGCGCGTTGATGCGCTGGGTCGACGGGCAGTCGGAGCTGGCCCACATCGGCAACCTGGCGCTGCTGCTGGTGCTGGCCGCCGCGCTGAGCAGCCGCTGGCTGCCGCTCGGCTGGGCGCTGGCCGTGGACCTGTTGGCGGTGCTGGCCTTCAACGCCGCCTTCATCGAGCCGCGCGGCAGCTTCCTCGTGGAGCTGCGCCTGCACGCCTGGCTGCTGGCGACGATGCTGGCGATCAGCTGGAGCACCGCCGGCCTGATGGCACGGCTGCGCCAGCAGGCCGAGCTGGCCGGCCGCCACGCGCGCGAGGCCGAGCGGCTGCGCGTGTTCAGCGAGGCCCTGCGCGATGCGGGCGACGCCGCCGCCCAGGCCGATGCGCTGCGCGAGGCGCTGCAGGACCTGGCCGGCACGCCCGCGCGCCTGCTGGTACTGAAGGACGCGCTGCCGCGCAGCGATGACGACACCGCCGCCCTGCCACTGGACCCTGCGCTGAGCGCCGACCAGCGCACCGGCCTGTGGCTCAGCGCGCGGCGCTCGCTGGCCTTCGGCCCCGGCACCGGCCGGCACGAGGAGCTGCCCGAGTGGTACCTGCCGCTGCGCGGGCGGGCCGGCAGCGGCGGCGCGGCGCTGATCGCCGTTCCCGCCGGAGCGCTGTCACCCGACCCCGCGCTGCGCGCCCAGGCGCAGCTGCTGTGCGACCAGCTGGGCCTGGCGCTGGAGCGCAGCGCCACCGAGCGCGCCGCCCAGCAGGCACGCGATGCCGTCGACCAGCAGGGCCTGCGCAATGCGCTGCTGGCCGCGATCTCGCATGACTACCGCACCCCGCTGGCCACCATCATGGGCGCTGCCTCGGCGCTGCAGGAGCAGGACGAACGGCTGAGCCCGGCGCAGCGGCGCAAGCTGGCCGCGGCGATCGTCGACGAATCGCAGGCGCTGGCGCGGATGACCGACAACACCCTGCAGATCGCGCGGCTCGACGCGCCCGGCGTCACGCTGAAGACCGACTGGGAATCGGCGGAGGAGCTTGTCGGCGCCGCGCTGCGCCGCGTACGCCAGCGCCACCCGGAGGCCCGCGTGCGCGCCCGGCTCGATGACGGCCTGCCGCTGCTGCGCTGTGACGCCGTGCTGCTGCTGCAGCTGCTGGACAACCTGCTGGACAACGCGCTGAAGTACGGCGGCGAGGGCGGTGCCGAGATCCGCGTGACGCAGTGCGACGGATTGCTCACACTCGCCGTCCGCGACCGCGGCCCGGGCGTGCCGCCGGCCTGGCGGGAGCGCATCTTCGACGTCTTCCAGCGCGGCAGCGCGGTCGCCGATCCCGAGCGCCCCGACGCCGCCACGCGCCGCGGCGCCGGCGTGGGCCTGGCCGCCTGCCGCGCCATCGCGCGCGCGCACGGCGGCGAGTTGCGCTACCGTGCGCGCAGCCACGGCGGCGCCAGCTTCGAATGCCGGCTGCCGCTGCCCGCCCCCAACGAACTGCCGATGACATGAGCCTTGCCGTCCTGCTGGTCGAAGACGAACGCGAACTGCGCGCCACGCTGGCCGAGAGCCTGCGCGTGGAGGGCTACGAGGTCCACACCGCCGCCAGCCTCGCCGAGGGCCTGGCACTGCTGGCCCACGCGCCGGTGGACCTGGTGCTGCTGGACCTGGGCCTGCCGGACGGCGAAGGCGAGCAGTTGCTGACGCAGCTGCGGCGCGAACGCTCGACGCCCTTGCTCGTGATCTCGGCCCGCGAGCAGGACGGCCAGAAGGTGCGCCTGCTGGACGCCGGTGCGGACGACTATCTCGTCAAGCCCTTCAGCGTCAGCGAGCTGCTGGCCCGCATGCGCGTGGCGCTGCGCCACCGCGGCCGCAGCCTGCAGCCGGCGGTGACGCGCTACGAGCAGGGCGGCTTGCTGGTGGACCTGACGGCGCACCGAGTGTGCCTCGCCGGCGAGGAGCAGCACCTGACCCCGACGGAGTTCAAGCTGCTCGCCCGCCTGGTGCGCAGCGCCGGCCAGGTGGTGACGCACCGCGCGCTGCTGGCCGACGTGTGGGGCCCGGAGTACATCGATCACACGCACTACCTGCGGCTCTACATGGGCCAGCTGCGCGCCAAGCTGGAGGCCGAACCGGCCGATCCGCAGCGCCTGCTGACGGAGCCGGGCGTGGGTTATCGACTGGTGTAGGTCGGGAAGTCCGTGAAGCCGACTTCGCCCTGGCGCGTGTAGTAGGTCGAGCGGTCCGCCTCGGTCAGCGGCCAGCCGTGGCGCAGGCGCTCCACCAGGTCGGGGTTGCCCACGAACGGCCGGCCGAACGCGATCAGGTCCAAGAGCCCGGTGTCCAGCGCCGCCTGCGCGCCCGCCCGGCTGGCGAAGCCGCCGCACCAGATGATCGTGCCGGGGAACGCGGCACGCACGCGCGCCAGCACGGCATGGTCGATGTAGCGGGACTGGAACTCGGCCGTCTCCATATTGCCGGTGGGCATCAGCTCATAGATCAGGTGCAGGTAGGCGACGCCGCGGCGGCCCAGTTGCTCGGCCAGGTACAGCAAGGTTTCCTCGGGCCGGGGATCCTCGGGCATCGAGTTGAACGCGCCGAACGGCGACAGCCGCACGCCGACACGGCCCGGGCCAAGGCGCCGCACCGTGGCGTCGACGACTTCCATCAGGAAGCGGGTGCGGTCCTCGATGCTGGTGCCGCCGTAGCGGTCGGTCCGGGTGTTGAGCACCGGGTTCACGAACTGGTCGAACAGGTAGCCATTGGCGGCGTGCAGCTCCACGCCGTCGAAGCCCACCGCGCGCGCATCGGCCGCGGCCTGGGCGAAGGTGTCGACCAGAGCAGACACTTCTTCCGTGGCCATCGGCCGCGGCGTACCGGCGCGGATGTAGCCGAGCTTGCCGTGCTCGTCGTGCGCGAACACGTCCGAGTTCTCGGCGGCTTGCGCGGTCACGCCCCAGGGCGCCTCGCCGCCGGGCATCAGCGACGGATGCGCCATGCGGCCGACGTGCCACAGCTGCGCGAAGGCGATGCCGCCCTGGCGGCGGATCTCGTCGGTCACGCGGCGCCAGCCGGCGCGTTGGGCCTCGGAGTGGATGCCCGGCGTCCAGGCGTAGCCCTTGCTCGAAGGCGCCACGTCGACGGCCTCGGTCACGATCAGGCCCGCGCTTGAACGCTGGCCGTAATAGGTAGCCATGAGATCGGTAGGGACGTCGCCCGGCGCGGTGCGCGTACGGGTCATGGGCGCCATCACAATGCGGTTTTTCAGCGGAACGGTGCCGCCGAGCGATAGGGGATCGAACAGGTCTGCCACGGGTCTTCTCTTCCTTCAGTGAAATCCAGACCCGAAGGCTAGAGATCGCCCGGCGCCTCATCTACACACGGATTGGTCAGCGCTTCCCCATGAAGATCACGAAACGGCTGCCGGGCCTGCCCGTCGAGCGGGCGCTGGGCGTCCTGTCCGGGCGCTGGAAGGCGGTGTTGTTGCACACGCTGGGGCAGCAGGGCCCGCAGCGCACCTGCGACCTGGAAAAGCGCATCGCCGGCCTGTCGCAGAAGGTGCTGATCGAGCAGCTGCGCGCGCTGGAGGAGCACGGGCTGCTGCGCCGGCAGGCCGTGGCCGGCGAACCGCAGGGCATCGAGTACCTGCTGACCCCGCTGGGCGAGAGCACGCTGCCGATCCTGGAATCGCTGATCGACTGGGGTGCCCACCACGCGGGCGAGGTCGGCGAGCTGGACCGGCTGCTGCCCTGCGAGGCGGTCGTCAAAAACCACTAACGCTCAACCTCGACGGCACGCATCCTTATGCGTTCCTGATGCGCGCGCGTGCACGATGCGCGCCATCATGTCCGCATCCTCACCCTCCACCCCCCACGCCCCGCAGCGCCACGGCCTCGCGGCGCTGACCCTGGGCGCCATCGGCGTCGTCTACGGCGACATCGGCACCAGCCCGCTGTACACGGTGATCGAGGTGTTCCAGCCGGCCACCGGCATCGCGCTGAACGCGCGCAACATCACCGGCGCGATCTCCACCATCCTGTGGGCGCTGATGCTGGTCGTCACGCTGAAGTACATCGTGCTGATCCTGCGGGCCGACAACCGCGGCGAGGGCGGCGGCCTGGCGCTGACGGCGTTGGCGACGAAGGCGGTGGATTCCAAGCCGAAGCTGCGCCGCTGGCTGCTGCTGATGGGCGTGTTCGGCGCCACGCTGTTCTATGGCGACAGCGTGATCACGCCAGCGATCTCGGTGATGGGTGCGATCGAGGGGCTGGAGGTGGTCGCCCCGCATCTGGACCGCTACGTGCTGCCGATCTCGCTGGCGGTGCTGCTGGGTCTGTTCCTGATCCAGCGCTTCGGCACGGCGGCCGTGGGCAAGGTGTTCGGGCCGGTGATCACGCTGTGGTTCGGCGTGCTGGCCGTCAGCGGCGTGCATCAGATCGCGCAGCAGCCGGAGATCCTCGCGGCGCTGAACCCGCTGCATGCCTGGGAGTTCCTGACCGAGCGCGGCTGGAAGCTCTTCGCCGCGCTGGGCGCCATCGTGCTGGCGCTGACCGGCGCGGAGGCGCTGTACGCCGACATGGGCCACTTCGGTCGCGCGCCGATCCGGCTGGCCTGGGGCGTGCTCGTGTTCCCGGCGCTGGCGCTGAACTACATGGGCCAGGGCGCGCTGCTGATGCGCGACCCCACGGCGATCCAGAACCCCTTCTTCCGCCTGTTCCCGGAGCAGTTGGTGCTGCCGGCCATCGTGCTGGCGGCGCTGGCGGCGGTGATCGCCTCGCAGGCGGTGATCTCGGGCGCCTATTCGATGACCAAGCAGGCGATCCAGCTCGGTTTCCTGCCGCGCATGACGGTGCGCTACACCTCGGCGCGCGAGGCCGGGCAGATCTACGTGCCGGCGGTGAACTGGGCGCTGCTGGCCGGCGTGATCGGCGCGGTGCTGCTGTTCCGCAGCTCGTCGGCGCTGGCCGGCGCCTACGGCATCGCGGTGACCTTGACGATGATGATCACGACGGTGCTGACCTGGTTCGTCATCCGCGACGGCTGGCGCCTGCCCAAGCGGCTGGCCCTGCCGGCAACGGTAGGCTTCCTGGTGCTGGACACACTACTGGTGGCCGGCTGCGCCATCAAGTTCCTCGATGGCGGCTGGTTCCCGCTGGCGCTGGGCCTGGGTCTGTTCGTGATCATGAGCACCTGGGCCCGCGGCCGCGAGCTGCTGTTCTCGACGATCCGGCGCGACGGCCTGGAGCTGGAGCCCTTCATCGAGAGCCTGGCGCTCGGTGGTGCCCACCGCGCCTCGCGCACCGCCGTCTACGCGGTGGCGAACGTCGACACCGTGCCGCAGGCGATGCTGCACAACCTGAAGCACAACCAGGTGCTGCACGAAGCGAACGTGATCATGACGGTGGTCTTCCAGGACCGCCCCTTCGTGCCCGACGAGGAGCGCATCGAACTCAGCACGCTCGCCCCGGGCTTCTGGCGCGTGACCGTGCACTACGGCTTCATGGACCAGCCCGACGTGCCCCGCGCGCTGGCGCTATGCGAGCCCGTTTCCCAGGGCGCGCTGCGCATCCCCGTGTTCGAGACCAGCTATTTCCTCAGCCGCGAGACGGTGGTGCCCACGCCCGGCGCCGGCATGGCCAACTGGCGTGAACGCCTCTTCGCCACGATGACCCGCAACGCGGGCGGTGTGGCGGAGTTCTTCAGGCTGCCGGACAACGCGGTGGTCGAACTCGGCACACGGGTGCAGATCTAGAGCGGCAGCTCGGTGTAGTAGCGCCCGCCGTGGAAGATCAGCGGGTGCGCGCCGGCCCGCGCGTCGCAGCATTCCACCTCGCCGACGAAGATGACGTGGTCGCCTTCCTCGTAGCGGCTGCGGTTGGCGCATTCGAAGGTGGCGGCGGCGCCTTCGATCACCGGCGCGCCGCCGGCGCCCTCGCGCCAGTCGACGCCGGCGAAGCGGTCGATGTCGCGGGTGGCGAAGCGCTTGGCCAGATCCATCTGCTCGGCCGCGAGGATGTTGATCGCGTAGTGCGAGCCACGGCTGAAGACGGGCATCGAGCCGGCGCCGCGGGACAGGCTCCACAGCACCAGCGGCGGGCTCAGCGAGACGGAGTTGAAGGAGTTGGCGGTCAGGCCGACCAGGCTGCCGTCCTCGCCGCGCGCGGTGATGATGGTCACGCCGGTGGCGAACATGCCCAGGGCGGCGCGGAATTGCTGGCTGTCGAAACCGATGGTCTTGTGATGCGGACGCATGGCGCCATTGTCATGCCTGAGAATGGCCGCTCGTCCTCGCCACTCACGATTGGTCCTGCTGTACGACATGACTCCTGATTTCGACCTGCCCGCCTGCAGCTGCTGTTTTCAACGCCGACAAGTGCTGTTCACCGGCCTGCTGCTCGCCGCGGGCGGTGCGTCGGCCCAGCAGCGGGAGGGCGTGGACGTGGGCGAGAGGAGCCGTTTCACCAAGCTGGTGCCGGCCGAGCAGGTCGAGAATGCCGGCGCGCAGCAGTACCAGCAGATGCTGCAGCAGGCGGCCCAGCAGCGCGCGCTGGCGCCGCAGAACCATCCGCAGCTCATACGGCTGCGCGAGATCGCCAAGCGGATCATTGCGCAGGCGCCGGCCTGGAATCCGCGGGCCAAGCAGTGGCGCTGGGAGGTGAATCTGATCGCCAGCCCGCAGCTGAACGCCTTCTGCATGCCGGGCGGCAAGATCGCCTTCTTCTACGGCATCCTCGAGAAGCTGCAGCTCAGCGACGACGAGGTGGCGATGGTGATGGGCCACGAGGTGGCGCACGCGCTGCGCGAGCATGCCCGCGAGCGCATGGGCAAGAGCGCGACGACCTCGCTGGTGGTCAGCGGCATCTCGGCCCTGCTGGGCCTGGGCAATGTCGGCGACCAAGTGCTGCGCGGCGGTGCCCAGCTGGCCTCGCTGACCTTCAGCCGTGAGGACGAGAGCGAGGCCGACCTGGTGGGCATGGAACTGGCCGCTCGCGCCGGCTACGACCCGCGCGCCTCGGTGACGCTGTGGCAGAAGATGGGCGCCGCCGCGAAGGGCGCGCCGCCGCAGTGGCTGTCCACGCACCCTGCCGGCCCGACGCGGATCCGCGACCTGCAGCAGAACTTGGCGAAGGTGCTGCCGCTGTACGAGCGGGCGGACAAGCCGAAGCAGCGTTTCGAGATCGCGCCGCCCTTGAAGACCAAGGGCTGAGCGCGGGTTTCACCAGCGGGCTGGCAAGTCCTTCAGGCGGCGGTAGCGGCCGTTGGTGACGCGCAGCAGGTACTGGCCCGCTTCCAGGTCCTTGATCAGCTTGGACACCATCTCGCGGGAGCAGCCCAGGCGCTGCGCCATGGCCTGGTGGGTGAGCGCCAGCTCCTCGCCGATCTGCGTTTCTTGCTGCAGCAGCGTCTTCAGCCGGCCGTAGACGTCGTTCAGCGCGAGCTGCTTGGTCGACAGCGTGGCGGCGCGGGCGCGGCGGATCACCTTGGTGAGCAGCTCCAGCGCGAATTCCGGGTGGGCGGAAATGTGGGCGAGCAGGCTGGTGCGCGGCACGATCACGCAGCGCGCCGCGGCCTCGGTGATCACGCTGGCCGAGCGCGGGCCACCGTCGAGGCTCATCTCGCCGACGTATTCGCCCGGGCCGTAGACGCCATAGGTGATCTCGCGGCCACGCGCATCGCAGGCATAGGCGCGCAGGCTGCCGGACAGGATCAGGTAGAGGCTGTCGCCCTGCGAGCCTTCCTCGATCAGCACGGTGCCGCGCCGGTAGCTGCGGGCGATGCCGGCGGCGGCCAGGGCACGCAGGCTGGGCGGCAGCTCGTTGATACCGGGCTCGGCCGGCAAGGCATTGCTAGGGGTGTTCGCGTGAATATCCATCGTCTTAGGTCTTGCGGCGGCGGGCCGCAGGCAGCACGACGGGATATTACGGGAGCGCCGCCTTGTTGCGGCGCGGACACAAGCGCTTTAGTTCAATTCCATGCGAAGTGCGGACATTAGTGGCGGCAGCATCGCCAACTGGCGCAGCAGCTCGCCGATGCTGTCGGCGCCGGACTTCGCACGGATGCTCTGGATCTGCGTGCGCACGGTGGAGATCGCCACGCCCTGCTGCGCCGCCACGTCGCCGGGCCGGGCACCGGCGGACAGGGCCTTCAGCACCTCGGTCTCGGTGGGGGTCAGGCCGTAACGCAGGGCGAACCACTGCGCCGCCAGCTCGCCGCAGAGCTGCCGACGCTCCAGCACTACGAGCACCGCCGTCTGCGTAACGTCGCGATTCAGCGGCACGACGACCACGTTCGCCTTGGCTGCGCCGTCACCGAGCCGCAGCAGGCAGCGCCGGCCGTCATGCTGGGCGCCGTGCAGCGCGTCGAGCAGCGCCG
Organism: Roseateles agri; assembly: GCF_034043675.1. Taxonomy (NCBI): domain Bacteria; kingdom Pseudomonadati; phylum Pseudomonadota; class Betaproteobacteria; order Burkholderiales; family Sphaerotilaceae; genus Roseateles; species Roseateles agri. Next base: position 231,071 of record NZ_JAXCLA010000003.1, read on the forward strand.
GCGCGTCTTTGGGGTCGCGCGCGCGCACCTGGTTGTCGACCATCTCCAGCGGGTGCTCCGCGTCGAGGTTGCGGCGCGCGGCGAGATTGCAGTGCACGACGCGACCATCGGCCGTCAGCAGCAGCACGCCGTAGTCGAGTTCCTCCAGCACCAGGCTCATCCAGTGGCTGGTCAGCGAGCCCGCATGCCGGCGCTCGGCGCGAGGTCGCCCTTGTGCAGGGGCCGTGGGGGATGTTGGGATGCTGCCTTCCGCATCGGCGGCGCGGGTCTGCTGGGCAAGCGCGAGCGCGCGCGCAGCGGCCGCCTCCGCCAGGTTCTGTTTCGCACTCCACATCGTCGGACTCCCCAATGACTTGCTTTGGATCCCTGATGGACGAAGCCTAGGGGTTCCCTTCCCCCTAATTCTGTAAATTGTTCAAGGCTGCTCCGTGAAAAGTTCACTGGCAACTTTGCAGAACTTAATGTGCGAAAAGTAGCACTTTGTGCGGCGCAAGGCCACTGTCCAGGCGGAATTTTTCGTATGTCAGCGCAGGGTCAGGTCCAGCACCGTGCCGGCGAAGACCGAGAAACCCACCCAGTGGTTCAGCCGGAAGGCCTTGAAGCAGCCCTCGCGGCCGCGGCCGCGGATCAGCGTCCAGTGCCAGACGGCCTGCGCCGCCGCGGCCGCGATGCCCAGCAGGAAGATCCGCCCCAGGCCGAAGCGCAGCCCCAGCGCCGCCCAGCTGCCCAGGTGGATCGCGTAGAAGGCCATCACGCCGATGACGTCGAAGCGGCCCAGCGTCAGCGCGGAGGTCTTGATGCCGATGCGGATGTCGTCGTCGCGGTCGACCATCGCGTATTCGGTGTCGTAGGCCAGCACCCAGAACAGGTTGGAGGCGAGCAGCGCCCAGGCCGTCCACGGCGCCGCGTTGTAGACGCCGGCCCAGCTCCACTCGTTGCCGCCCAACGCCGCGGAGAAGGCCATCGGGATGCCGAAGCTGAAGGCCACGCCCAGCACCGCCTGCGGCATCGAGACCATCCGCTTCGCGTACGGATAGATCAGCGCAACGGCGAGCGCGGCGAAGGACATCAGGATCGTCGGCGCATTGGTCGTCAGCACCAGGCCGAAGGCCAGCAGCGCCAGCGCCGCGCCCAGCAGCAGCGCCTCCTTGACCGAGACGGCGCCGGAGGTCACCGGCCGGTTGGCGGTGCGTTTGACGTGCTTGTCGAAGTCGCGGTCCGCCACGTCGTTGACGCAGCAGCCGGCGCTGCGCATCAGCACGGTGCCGAGCGTGAACACGACGAGCAGGTGCCAGCCGGGCCAGCCGTCGGCGGCGATCCACAGCGCAGACAGCGTCGGCCACAGCAGCAGCAGCCAGCCGGCCGGGCGGTCCCAGCGGATAAGTTGGAGGTAGAGCTGGAGGCGGGTCGGGGAAGTCATGGTCAGCGCCGCCCGGCCGCCCGAAGGCGCTGACAAACCCCCTCGGGGGGCAACGAACGAAGTGAGTGCGGGGGTTGCATGATCTGCATTCTCGCCGGGTGTATAACCCCGCCCTCACCAAGAAGGAGCAGCCAGCATGGGCGCACAGTGGAAAGCCAAGCACAAGGACTTGGCGGCGAATGCCAAGAGCCGCATCTTCGGCAAGCTGTCCAAGGAAATCATCCTCGCCGCCAAGGGCGGTGCGGATCCGGATCTGAACTCGCGCCTGCGCATGGTGCTGGAACAGGCGCGCAAGGCCTCGATGCCCAAGGACGCGCTGGACCGCGCCGTCAAGAAGGGCGCCGGCCTGACCGGCGAGACGATCAACTACGAGCGCGTGACCTACGAGGGCTTCACGCCGCATCGCGTGCCGCTGATCGTCGAGTGCCTGACCGACAACGTGAACCGCACCATCAGCGAGATCCGCGTGCTGTTTCGCAAGGGCCAGCTCGGCGCGGCCGGCTCAGTGGCCTGGGATTTCGAGCACGTCGGCCTGATCGAGGCCACGGCCGCCCAAGCGGGTGCCGACGTCGAGATGGCGGCCATCGAGGCCGGCGCGCAAGACTTCGAGCCGGCCGATGAAGAGGGCACGGCCCGTTTCATCACGGATCCCGCGGACCTGGACCTGGTCTCCCGCGCGCTACCCGCCCAGGGCTTCAGCGTGCAGTCGGCCAAGCTCGGCTACCGACCTAAGAATCCGGTGACGGGCTTGGGCGCGGCCGAACTGGAGGAGGTGGAAGCCTTCCTGGCGGCCATCGACGCGCACGACGACGTGCAGGACGTCTACGTCGGGCTGGCAGGCTGACGCTTGTTCTTCAGGCGGTCGCGTAGCGCCACCGCCTCGCCGACCAAGCCGCGGCGGAAGGCCAGCACGCAGGCGATGAAGATCAGCCCGGTGACCAGGCTCACCGATTCGCCCAGGCCGTTGAACCAGTCGGTGCCGGTCAGGGTGGCCAGCGCCTTGCCGAGCTCGCCGATCTTGTTCTCCAGCGCGATGATGACCAGCGCGCCGACCATCGGCCCCACCAGCGTGCCCATGCCGCCGACCAGGGTCATCAGGATCACCGCGCCGGAGGTGGTCCAGATCGCGTCCGTCAAGGTCGCCGAGCCAACGACCCAGCTCTTCAGCACGCCGGCCAGGCCGGCCAGCGCCGCCGAGAGCACGAAGGCCAGCAGCTTGAAGCGGGCGACGTCGTAGCCCAGCGAGGTGGCGCGCGCCTCGTTCTCGCGGATCGAGGTCAGCACCTGGCCGAAGGGCGAGTGCACCGTGCGGTAGATCAGCCAGAAGGCCGCAGCGAAGATGACCAGCACCACGTAGTACAGGGTCAGGTCGTTGCTCATGTCCAGGCCGAACAGATGGCCGCGCGGCACCGAGAGGCCGTCTTCCCCGCCGGTGAACGGCGCCTGCAGGAAGAAAAAATAGAGCATCTGCGCCAGCGCCAGCGTGATCATCGAGAAGTAGATGCCCGAGCGCCGGATCGCCAGCAGGCCGAACAGCAGGCCGATCAGCGCCGCCGCGCCCACGCCCGTCAGCAACCCCAGCAGCGGCGGCAGGCCCCAGCCCTTCATCGCGTAGCCGCCGAAGTAAGCGCCGGCTCCGAGGAAGGCCGCATGGCCGAAGCTCAGCAGGCCGGTGAAGCCGATCAGCAGGTTGAAGGCGCATGCAAACAGCGCGAAGCACATCGCCGTCATCACGAAGAAGGGGTAGGCGCCCAGCGCCGGCAGCACGGCGATGCCGGCGAACAGCGCCACGTAGCCGAGCAATCTCTTGTCGTGCGTCATTTCTCTTTCCCGAACAGCCCGGCGGGGCGTACCAGCAGCACGATGGCCATGATCACGAACACCACGGTGTTCGAGGCTTCCGGGTAGAAGACCTTGGTCAGGCCCTCGATCACGCCCAGGCCCAGGCCGGTCAGGATGGAGCCGAGGATCGAGCCCATGCCGCCGATCACCACCACCGCGAACACGACGATGATCAGGCTGCTGCCCATCTGCGGGCTCACCTGCAGGATGGGCGCGGCCAGCACGCCGGCGAAGGCCGCCAGCGCGACGCCGCCGGCGTAGGTCAGCGTGACCATGCGCGGCACATTGACGCCGAAGGCCTGCACCAGCTTGGGGTTCTCGGTGCCGGCCCGCAGTAGCGCGCCCAGCGAGGTCTTCTCGATCAACGCCCAGACGGCCAGGCACACCACCAGCGAGGCCACGACGACCCAGGCCCGGTAGTTCGGCAGGATCATGAAGCCCAGGTTGGTGGCGCCCTGCAGCAGCTCAGGCACCGGATAGGACTGGCCCGAGGCGCCGTAGAAGGAATGGAAGATGCCCTCCGCGACCAGCGTGATGCCGAAGGTGAGCAGCAGGCCGTAGAGGTGGTCGAGCTTGTAGAGCCACTGCAGCATCGTGCGCTCGATCACCACGCCGACCAGGCCCACCGCCAGCGGCGCGAGGATCAGCATCCACCAGTAGGACAGGCCCAGGTACTCCCCGCCCATCCACGCGGCGAAGGCCCCCATCATGTACAGCGCGCCATGCGCGAAGTTGATGATGTTGAGCATGCCGAAGATCACCGCCAGACCCAGCGACAGCATCGCGTAGAACGAGCCGTTCACGAGGCCCAGCAGCAGCTGGCTGAGGAAGGCCGACAGGGGAATGCCGAAAATCTCCGTCATCGATTCCTCCGCTCAGCGCTTCTCTTTTTTCACTTCTTCACCAGCGGGCACTTGCTGTCGGCGAGCTTGGTATAGGCCTCGGCCGCCGGAATGCGGGCCACGACCTTGTAGTAGTCCCAGGGCTCGGTGGACTCGGCCGGCGACTTCACCTGCATCAGGAACATGTCGTGCATGCCGCGGCCGTCTTCCTTGCGGATCGTGCCCTTGGTGTAGAAGTCATTGATCGGCGTGTCCTTCATCTTGGCCATGACCTTGTCGGCGTCGTCGCTCTTCAGCGCCTCGACGGCCTTCAGGTAGTGCATCGTGGCCGAGTAGTCCGCGGCCTGCAGCGAGGAGGGCATGCGCTTCATCTTCTCGAAGAAGCGGCGGGCCCAGGCGCGCGCCTCGGGGCTTTCGTTCCAGTACCAGCTGTCGGTCACGTACATGCCTTCCGCGGCCTTCAGGCCCACCGAATGCACGTCGTTGATGAACATCAGCAGGCCGGCCAGCTTCATCGTCTTGGTGATGCCGAACTCGTTGGCCGCCTTGATCGAGTTGATCGTGTCGCCGCCGGCGTTGGCCAGGCCCAGGATCTGCGCCTTGCTCGACTGCGCCTGCAGCAGGAAGGACGAGAAATCGCTGGCATTGAGCGGATGCTTGACGCTGCCCACCACCTGGCCGCCGCTCTTGGTGACGACGGCGCTGGTGTCGTTCTGCAGCGCGGCGCCGAAGGCGTAGTCGGCCGTCAGGAAGTACCAGGTCTTGCCGCCCGCCTTGGTGACCGCGGCGCCGGTGCCGTTGGCCAGCGCCACCGTGTCGTAGGCGTAGTGGACGGTGTAGGGCGTGCAGGCCTCGTTGGTCAGCGCGGACGAGCCGGCGCCGATCGAGATGAAGGGCTTCTTCTTCTCGGCCGCGACCTTGGCCATCTGCAGGTTGGTGCCGGAATTGGTGCCGCCGATCAGCATGTCCACGCCCTGCGTGTCGAACCACTCGCGGGCCTTGGTGGCCGCCACGTCGGGCTTGTTCTGGTGGTCGGCGAAGACCAGCTCGATCTTCTTGCCGGCGACGGTGCCCTTCATGTCGGCGATGGCCATCCGGATCGCCTCGACGCCACCGGCGCCGTCGATGTCGGCGTAGACGCTGGACATGTCGGTGATGATGCCGATCTTCACCACATCGCCGGAGATCTGGGCGTGGGCGGCGAGGCCGGTGCAGGCCAGGGCGCTTGCCAGGGCAAGTTGCTTGAATGGCTTGAACGGCTTGAAGGAAGCGTTGGACATGATGGGTCTCCTCGTTGTGAATTCAGAAAAGCTCAGACGCTCAGCAGCTCGTCGAGCAGCGCCTGCTTGGCGGGCAGCTCGGCCGCGGTAAAGGACTGGACCACCTCGCCATGCTCGATCACGATGAAGTGATCGGCCAGCGGGGCGGCGAAGCGGAAGTTCTGCTCCACCATCACGATGGTGAAGCCCTGCGATTTCAGCGTACGGATCATGCGCGCCAGCGCCTGCACGATCACCGGGGCCAGGCCCTCGGAGATCTCGTCCAGCAGCAGGATGTCGGCCTTGGTGCGCAAGATGCGGGCCACGGCCAGCATCTGCTGCTCGCCGCCGGAGAGCCGCGTGCCGGGGCTGTGCCGGCGCTCGGCCAGGTTCGGGAACATGGCGTAGATCTCGGCCTCGGTCATCGGCTTAGCGCGGCCCTGGCTCAGCGGCGGCGGCAGACGCAGGTTCTCCTCGGTGCTGAGCGAGGCGAAGATGCCGCGCTCCTCCGGGCAGTAGCCCAGGCCCAGGTGGGCGATGCGGTGCGTGGGCAGGCCGATGGTCTCGGTACCGTGGACCTTGATCGAGCCCTTGCGCGCGCCGGTCAGGCCCATGATGGCGCGCAGTGTGGTCGTGCGGCCGGCGCCGTTGCGGCCCAGCAGGGTCAAGACCTGGCCCTGAGGCACGCTCAGCGAGATGCCGTGGAGGATGTGGCTTTCGCCGTACCAGGCGTTGAGATCGCGTATCTCCAGCGCCGCGGTCATCAGTGGGCTCCCTGCAGTTCGGTGGCCTCGGTGCCCATGTAGGCTTCGAGCACCGCGGGGTGCTTGGACACCTCGGCATAGTCGCCCTCGGCCAGCACGGCCCCGCGTGCCAGCACCGTAATGCGGTCGGCGATGCGCGAGACGACTTTCATGTTGTGTTCCACCATCAGCACGGTGCGGCCCTCGGCGACACGCTTGATCAGCGCCGTCACGCGGTCCACGTCCTCGTGGCCCATGCCCTGCGTGGGCTCGTCCAGCAGCATCAGTTGGGGCTCCATCGCCATCGTCGTGGCGATCTCCAGCGCGCGCTTGCGGCCGTAGGGCAGGTCGCCGGCCTTCAGCGAGGCCATCTCGCGCAGGTCCACCAGCTCCAGCAGCGCCAGCACCTTGGCGTCCAGCGCATGCAGGCCGGTGAGGCCCTTCCAGAAGTGGAAGCTGGTGCCGGTGAAACGCTGCAGGCCGATGCGCACGTTCTCCAGCACGGTGAGGTGCGGGAACACGGCGGAGATCTGGAACGAGCGGATCACGCCGCGGCGGGCGATCTGGGCGGGCTTCTCGCCGGTGATGTCGGTGCCGTCGAAGACGATGGTGCCGCGCGTCGGCGTCAGGAACTTGGTCAGCAGGTTGAAGCAGGTGGTCTTGCCCGCGCCGTTGGGGCCGATCAGCGCGTGGATATGACCACGGCGGACCTGCAGGTTCACGCCGTCGACGGCAGTGAATCCCTTGAAGTCCTTGCTCAGCCCGCGGGTCTCAAGAATCAGCTCGCTGCTCATCGGTCCTGCTGTTCGCCCCGTATTGGGAAGTGGCGCCCAATGTAGAGGCAGAAACTGACGCCAAACCTTCGGGGCAAACCCTAGGAGTCTGGGCGGCAGAAACTCGGGCCCGCGCCGGAGCGCTACGTGATGCCAGGCAAGGCGCCGGCGAGACGTGGGTCGGAACCCACAACGAGCCGGCAACGCCGCATGGCATCACGCAGCACCCCGGCCCGAAGGGTTGAGCTTGCAAGGGGCCCCATCCATCGTTGCGGCGCTTGCCCGGACGCGAGTCCGGGCGGCGCACCACGCCTCGTCTGCGGCCCCTTGCAAGCTCAACGCGGGCCCGAGTTTCTGCAGCCCAGACTCCTGGACTCAATGCGCTTGTGTCAGACCCGCGTCGAAATCCATCAGCACGCTGGCCAGTTCCAGTGCACGCCAAAGGTGCGGCGGCATCTCCATGATCTTCTCGGGCGACTTGGCCCGCATCGTCCAGGCGTGGATTTCGGAGTGCTGGTCGGGGGTCAGGAGATTCAGGGAGAGCATTTCGTCGAGCGTCTGCATGGTCCTGTCCTCCTCTATGGATGGGTCGATATTAATGCCTCAAGCACGCCTCAAGCAGAGGGCGTGCCAGGAGGATGCAGCGCCAGCCAGTCGGCGCGGCTCATGCCGTATACGGCCATTTCCATGTCGTACCACTGCCCCAGGCCCTGGGAGTGCATGCCCAGGCGCAGCATCACCTTGGCGGACGGCGCGTTGTCCGGCATGCAGACGGCCTGCAGCTCGGGCGCGCCCAGGTCCTCGAAGGCGAAGCGCGCCATCTCCTGCGCCGCCTCGCTGGCCAGGCCCCGGCCCCAGCGGTCGCGCCGCAGGCGCCAGCCGATCTCGTGCGGCAGCGCCCGGTCGCGGCCCATGTGCTGGATGCAGCCGGCGCCGATCAGCTCTCCGGTCTCGATCTCGATGAAGGCCCACCAGGAATAGCCCCACTCGGCCCAGCGCGCCTTCACGCGGTCGATCATCATCTGCGTGTCTTCCGGCGTGTCGGGCTTGCCGGTGATGTAGCGCATCACCTCCGGATCGAGGTTCAACGCGTGCAGGCCCTCGAAGTGGGCGTCGGTGAGCGGCTCCAGCCGCAGGCGCGGGGTGGTGAGAATGGTCATGAAGCGAGCTTAGCGCCCGCTTCGTTCAGCCGTCCAGCCGGTTCTGGAAGACGAGACCGGCGTGCTCGCGCAGCGCGTGGAACTTGATCTTGGGCCAGTTGGCTTCGATCGCGCGCAGCTCGGGCGCGTACTCGACCAGCACCGTCGGCGCGTCCACCGCGTCGTAGGCCATGCGGTGGTCGTTGGCGTCGATGAAGCGCTTCAGTTCCTTTTCACCACCGTCCTCCGGATTGCAGGTCACCCAGCGGGCCACCTGGAAGCGGCTCGGCATGATGCGCGCCTTGACGCCGTACTCGTGCTCCAGCCGATGCGCCACGACTTCGAACTGCAGCTGGCCGACGGCGCCCAGCAGCAGCACGGAGCCGGCGATCGGGCGGAAGACCTGGATCGCGCCTTCCTCGCCGAGCTGGGTGAGGCCGGCGCGGAGCTGCTTGGTCTTCAGCGGGTCGGCCACTTCGACGCTGCGGAACATTTCCGGGGCGAAGAAGGGCAGGCCGGTGAACTGCAGCGCCTCGCCCTCGGTGATCGTGTCGCCGAGCTGCAGCACGCCGTGGTTGGGGATGCCGATGATGTCGCCGCCGAAGGCTTCGTCCAGCAGCTCGCGGCGCTGCGACAGAAAGCTCACGACCGTGTTCGGCCGCAGCTCCTTGCCGGAGCGCACCACCTTGAGCTTCATGCCGCGCTCGAAATGCCCCGAGGCCACGCGCAGGAAGGCGATGCGGTCGCGGTGCGCCGGGTCCATGTTCGCCTGGATCTTGAAGACCACGCCACTGAACTTCGGCTCCTCGGGCTTGACCACGCGCTGCATCGCCGTGCGCTCGCCCGGCGCCGGGGCCAGCTCCACCAGCGCGTCCAGGATCTCCTGCACGCCGAAGTTGTTGACGGCCGAGCCGAAGAACATGGGCGTCTGCTTGCCGGCCAGGAACTGCTCCAGGTCGAAGGCCGGCGCGGCTTCGCGCACCAGCTCGATCTCGCCCTGCGCCTGGTCGTACTGCATGCCGAAGCGCTCGGCGTAGGCCGGGTTGTCCAGACCCTGCAGCACTTCCTCCTCGCCGGCCGCGCGGTCCTCGCCCGGCGCGAACACGCGCATCCGTTCCTGGCGCAGGTCCATCACGCCGTGGAAGGCCTTGCCCATGCCGACGGGCCAGGTGAAGGGCACGACCGTCATGCCCAGCTCGCGCTCGATCTCGTCCATCAGCGCCAGCGGGTCCTGGACCTCGCGGTCCATCTTGTTGACGAAGGTGACGATCGGCGTGTTGCGAGCGCGGCAGACCTGCAGCAGGCGGCGCGTCTGCGGCTCGACACCGTTGGCCGCGTCGATCACCATCAGCGCGGCGTCCACGGCGGTCAGCACGCGGTAGGTGTCTTCGGAAAAGTCCTGGTGGCCCGGGGTGTCGAGCAGGTTGATAACGCACTCGCGGTATTCCATCTGCATGACCGAGGAGGCCACCGAGATGCCGCGCTGCTTTTCGATCTCCATCCAGTCGGAGGTGGCATGGCGCGAGGCCTTGCGCGCCTTCACCGAGCCGGCGATCTGGATCGCGCCCGAGAACAGCAGCAGCTTTTCGGTCAGCGTGGTCTTGCCCGCGTCGGGGTGGGAAATGATGGCGAAGGTGCGGCGGCGGCGCACTTCGCTCTCGATGCGGGTGGCGAGATCGGTGGACATGGCGGGCTGGGCTTGGAGAGCCCGCGATTATCGCGGTTCAGCTGCGTAGCAGCTCCAGCTGTGCCGGCAGACCGCCTTCAGGGCTCAGATGCAGCCGCGCAGCCCCGATGACCGACCAGGCCTCGCCGGGCCCGAGGAAGTGGTCGTCCAGCCAGCCCTCGCGGGTCAGCCAGACGCGACCGGCCAGCACGCGCAGCTCGGTGCGCTGGCCCGATTCGCAGTCCAGGCGGTGCACCGGGCCTCCGGCGGGGAGGGCCAGTACGCGTTGTTCGTCGATGCAGGTGGTGTCCATGCCGCCACTGTGGCGGCGGAAGCGTCGCGGCAACAGTTACACGACCCGACCAAGCGATACCGCACAGCCGGCCACGCAGGGCGCTCTGTATGGGTCGGGCAGGCGGCCATCTGTACCACCCCGCCAACGCCAGGCCAGTACAGAATGCCGCATGGACATGCAGCACAGCCCGATCGCCGCGCCCGCGGACGACGGCGCCCTCTACCTGCGCATCGCCCACGGCCTGGCCGAGGCGATCCGCCGCGGCGGCCTGGCGCGCGGCCAGCGCCTGCCTTCGGTGCGCGAGACGGCACGGCAGCACGGCGTGGCGATCAGCACCGCCGTGCAGGCCTACCACTGGCTAGAAGATGCCCGGCTGATCGAGGCCCGGCCGCGCTCGGGCTTCTTCGTCACCACGCGGCCCGTCGCCCGCGCGCTGCCGGAGCCGACGATCGCGCGGGCGACGCGCCGCGCGCACATGGTCAGCGTCGACGTGCTGGGCCGCCGCCTGCTGGCCCAGCCGCCGGAAGGTGACGGCGCGGTGATCAGCTTCAGCAGCGGCACGCCCGGCGCGTCGATGCTGGACCACGACCGCGTGCGCCGCAGCCTCGTGCGCGCCGTGCAGCGCCACCGCGACCTGCTGTGCCATTACCCGGAGCCCGACGGCCACATCGAGGCCCGCCGCGCGCTGGCCCGCTATGCGCTGCACCTGGGCTGCAGCCTGGACCCGGAGCGCATCACGATCACCGCCGGCTGCATGGAGGCGATCAGCCTGTGCCTGCGCGCGGCGACGCAGCCGGGCGACGTGGTCGCGATCGAGTCGCCCACGCACTACTCCTTCCTCGAACTGCTGCAGAGCCTGCACCTGCGGGCGCTGGAGATCCCCACGCACCCACGCCACGGCCTCTCGCTGGACGCGCTGCAACTCGCGCTGGACACGCAGCCGGTGAAGGCCGTGCTGGTGGTGCCGACCCTGTCCAACCCGCTGGGCTCCTGCATGCCGGTCTCCGAGCGGCGCCGCCTGGCGCAGATGGCGGCGCGGCACGGCATCGCGGTGATCGAGGACGCCGTCTACAACGACCTGGCCTTCCACGACGAGTTCCGCCGCACGGTGAAGAGCTTCGACGACGGCAGCGGCCACGTGATGCTGTGCGACTCGTTCACCAAGACGGTGGCGCCGGGCCTGCGCCTGGGCTGGGTGGAGGCGGGCCGCTGGACCGAGCCGCTGCGCCGGCTCAAGAACGTGCAGGGCGCGCAGACGGCGGTGGTGGAGCTGGCCGTGGCGGACCTGATCTCGCAGGCCGGCCACACGGCAGCGATGCGCCAGCTGCGCAATGCCACGGCCGTGCGGCTGGAACTGGCGCGCGGACTGATCGCCGAGCACTTCCCGGCCGGCACCCGTGTCAGCGACCCACCGGGCGGCATGCTGCTGTGGGTGGAGCTGCCACGCGGCGCCGATGCGCAGGCGCTGCAGCAGGCGGCGCAGGCCGAGGGCATCCTGGTTGCGCCGGGCAGCCTGTTCAGCGCGCACGCCCGCTTCAAGGGCTGCCTGCGCATCGGCATCGGCGCGGACTGGGGCGAGGGCCATCCGGCCGCGCTACGCCGCGTCGGCGAGTTGGCCTCCGCGCTGCTGAAGTAACCGGTTATGCCAACGGCACGAAGGGCTTGACCCGCGCCATCAGCCGGTCCACGTACTCGGCCTTCTCGCCCACCGGCGCGGCATAGCTGAGCGCCTCGCGCGTCGCCGCCTCGCCGGCCTTCTTCAGCATCACCCAGGCCGCCAGGTACTGCGAGGCCAGGCAGCCGCCGGACGTGGCGAGCGGGCCGCGGGCGTGGAAGGGTTCGCTGTCCAGCACCACGGTGCCGGTCTCGACCAGCCAGGGCTTGGTCGTCGTGTCGGTGCAGGCCGGCATGTCGCCGAGCAGGCCCAGGCGGGCCATCAGCAGCGCGCCGGAGCATTGCGCGCCGATCAACTGGCGCAGCGGATCGAGCTGCAGACGGTCCAGCAGCGCCGAGTTCTCGGCGATCGCGCGGGTGTAGATGCCGGAGCCGAACAGCACCACATCGGCCTCGTTGGCCCATTCCAGCGGGCGCTGCAGCTCCACGTTGACGCCGTTCATCGAAGTGACGTGCCCGCCCGGCCCGGCCAGCTCGGCGCTGAAGCCCTGGGCGCGCAGCCGGTTCAGGAGGCCGAGGGCGATGAAGCTGTCCAGCTCGTTGAAGCCATCGAAGCTGAGGATCGCGATACGGGTCGGGGTGGGCGTCGGTTCCATCGGGTAATTGTGTAGCGAAGCAGCAAAGTTGCGCGGGCAAGATGCGCGCCCATGCCGCTCCCCGAAGAAGCCCTCGTCCCCGACTCCCGCCGCTGGGCCTGGCTACCTCCCGTGGGCACCTGGCGCTACTACGCGCTGCTGCTGGCCGTGGGCATGGGCGTGCTGGGGCCGCTGGGCGGCATCACGGCGGCGTACATGAACTTCGCCACCGGCTTCTTCATCGGCGGCCAGGTGCTGGCCGGCATCCTCGGCTCCGTCGTGACTTACGGTTATGGGGCCGAGGGCCGGCACGGCGCCAACTACATCCAGACCACCGCCGCCTCGGTGGCCGGCATGATGGCGATGAGCACGCTGATCCAGGCGATGACCTGGATGGGCATGCCGCCGGTGCCGCACTGGCAACTGGTCGTCTACATGCTCTGCAACTCGATGATGGCGGCCGGCATCGGCATGGTCTATACGCCGATCCTGGTCGAGAAGATGCAGCTGACCTTTCCGTCCGGCCTGGCGGTGGCCAACATCCTGCGCGCGCTGACCGACCCCGAGCTGCTGAAGCGCTCGGTGTCGCGGCTGTTCAGCGGCGTCGGCGCGGGCATCGCGGGCGGCCTGTCGGCCAACTACGTCGGCTGGATGCAGGCGATCGATTTCTCCGGCTCGACCTTCGGCGCCGGCATGATCGTCGGCGCGCGCATCGGCGTGGCGACGCTGGCCGGCGGCCTGGCGTTCTGGGCGCTGACGCCGTTCTTCATCAGCATCGGCTGGCTGCAGCCGGGCGATCCCTTCCGCAAGATCGCTTTCCTGATCGCGCTGGGCATGGTGCTGGGCGCGGCCATCGTCGACATGTCGCTGGTGCTGTGGCGCGCCGCGCGGCGCCTGGCCACGCCACCGCAGAGCGGCCATGCCGCCGAGGTGCCCGCAGAGCAGCGCACCGGCCCGCGCGCCAGCATGCCGCGGCTGTTCGCCTGGATCGCCTTCTGGGCGCTGGCCACCGGCTGGGTCGGCATGGACTTCTTCCACGAGACGGCCGGCACGATGGTGCTGGCCATCGCGCTGGTGTTCGTGTTCGTCTTCATCAACGGCATCTCGCTGGGCCTGACCGACCAGAACCCGATCTCCTCGGCCTTCGTCGTCACCGTGCTGCTGCTGGCCACCACCGGGCTGCGCGACCCGGTGCTGGCGCTGATGGCGGCCACCGTCGTCTTCGTCAGTTGCAACACCGCCGCCGACATGCAGCAGGACCGCTCGACCGGCTGGCGCCTGGGTTCCAACCGCGCGCTGCAGTTCCGCTTCCAGGCCGCCGGCCTGGTGCTGGGCGCGGTGCTGGCGGTGGCGGCGGCCCAGTTCTTCATGGCCGCACACCCGATCCTGCGCGCCGACCAGACCGTCATGAGCGCGGACCAGGCGCCGGCCCAGTGGACCTCGGCCATGACCTACAAGTTCGTCGGCGCGCTGCGCAGCCTGACCGACCCGAAGCCCTTCCAGACGCAGGCGATCCTCGTCGGCATCGCGATCGGCTTCGCCACCGAGCTGCTGCGCAAGTGGCTGTTCACGCGGCCCGGCTACCGCCGCTTCATCGCCGCGCGCGGCCGGGCCGGGCAGGCGCTGGACTTCGTGCTGGACGCGATCGTCATCCCGACCCCGTACGCCTCCTCGTTCGGCGGCTTCGTCAACATCGCCACCTCGCTGTGGTTCGGCGGCGGCGGTGTGCTGGCGGCGACGCTGGAGGCGCTGAAGCCGAAACAGGAGGACTCAGATCAGGCCGCGCTGCCCTCGGACATGAGTTCGGTCTCGCTGTTCGGCGGCGGGGTGATCGCCGGCGATGCCCTGGCCGCGCTGGCGCTGGGCATCATGGGCCTGCTGTCGGTGGTGTGATCAGCCGCGCACCAGCGGGTTCGGCGTGGGCTCGGCCAGCTTCACGTTCAGCAGGTTCTTGTCCGTGTGGTGGAAGGGCTCGTCGCGGCCGAGGATCTGCATGACCGTGTCTTCCTCGTAGCCCCAGGTGCCGTCGGCATTGACGGTGACCTTGATGACGAAGTCGGTCGTGCGGAAGGCTTCCTGGATGAACGGGGCGGAGCAGATGCCCCAGGTCTCCAGCCCCTGCGTGGCCTTCAGCTCGAACGTGGTGGCATCGGGCGCAACGGTGCCGGCGGCCATCGCGACCTGGCCGCGTGGGATCGTCAGCGTGTGCATCACGGTGCTGGTGGCGGGCTCCCACAGCCAGTAGCCGACCTGCTCGTGATAGGTCTTCACGTTGTCGGGCTTGGTGATGTGGGTGTAGTAGCGCAGGCCGTAGAGCAGCTGCGGACCGTTGGTGACCGGGTCGATTGGCTGCAGCTCGATGCGCTCGACGTAGGCCTGCTTCTTCGGCCCTTCGGCCTTGGGCTTCACGTCGAGGCCGCGCGTGCCCTGCCAGATGCCGGCCAACGGCCGCAGCGGGCCGAGGTTGGCCAGGGTGTCGAGATCGACGGGATAGGGCTCGGTGTAGATGTCGCGGCTCATGGTGCCCGGACTGTATTTCAAAGCTGCTTCAGGTCAGCCGCGTCACGCCGTTCAGCTCGCATTCGTAGACCGCGTTGCGCAGCGCCGCGATGGCCTCGTAGCGGGTGAAGGTCTTGCGCCAAGCCAGCACGACGCGGCGCGTCGGCGCCGGCGCCTCGAAGGGGATGAAGCGCAGATGCGGATGCGGCTCGCGCGGCACCGACAGCACCGGCACCACGGTGACGCCCATGCCCGAGGCGACCATGTGCTTGATCGTCTCCAGCGAGGACCCCTCGAAGCTCTTGCGGATGCCCTCGGCATCGCTGGAGAAGCGGGCGAACTCGGGGCAGACCTCCAGCACCTGGTCGCGGAAGCAGTGGCCGTTGCCCAGCAGCAGCATGGTCTCGGTCTTCAGCTCCTGGGCGCTGATGCTGTCGCGCTGCGCGAACGGATGGCCCGCCGGCACGGCCACCATGAAGGGCTCGTCGTACAGCGGGGCCAGCGCCAGGCCCGCGTCGGGGAAGGGCTCGGCCATGATGGCGCAGTCCAGCTCGCCGGTGCGCAGCATCTCCAGCAGCTTGACGGTGAAGTTCTCCTGCAGGATCAGCGGCATCTGCGGCACGCGGTCGATGATGCCCTTGACCAGCTCGGGCAGCAGGTAGGGCCCGATCGTGTAGATGATGCCCAGCTTCAGCGCACCGGCCAGCGGATCCTTGCCGCGCTTGGCGATCTCCTTGATGGCGCCGGCCTGCTCGATCACCGCCTGCGCCTGGCGCACGATGTCCTCGCCCAGCGGCGTCACGCTGATCTCCGTCGCGCCGCGCTCGAAGATCTTCACGTCCAGTTCTTCCTCGAGCTTCTTGATCGCCACGCTGAGCGTGGGCTGGGAAACGAAACAGGCTTCCGCCGCGCGGCCGAAATGCCGCTCGCGGGCGACGGCGACGACGTAGCGCAACTCGGTCAGGGTCATGGGTTTTGCAAACTCCTCGGGGCGCAGCGTACCCTTTTGGCGCAACGTCTTACAACGGGGCCGCCCGCTACACTGCGAGCGCTTTCAAAATCCGGAGGCCTCGCCTCCTCACGATCATGACCGCCGAACGCAAACCCATCACGCTGCCCCGCCTGCTCGACATGCACGCCAAGGGCGAGAAGATCGCGATGCTGACCTGCTACGACGCCACCTTCGCCCACCTGCAGGACGAGGCCGGCGTCGACGTGATGCTGATCGGCGATTCGCTCGGCAATGTGCTGCATGGCGCGGAGTCGACGGTGGCGGTCTCGCTGGATTCGATGCTGTACCACACGCGCTCGGTGGCGCGCGGCAACCGCCACGCCTGGATCGTGGCCGACCTGCCCTTCGACAGCTACCACGTGTCCAAGGAAGAGGCCTGGCGCAATGCGGCCCAGCTGTTCAAGCTCGGTGCCCACATGGTCAAGCTGGAAGGCGGCGGCTGGGTCAACGAGACGGTGCGCTTCCTGACCGAGCGCGGCATTCCCGTCTGCGGCCACCTGGGCTTCACGCCGCAGACGGTCGTGTCGCTGGGCGGATTCAAGGTGCAGGGCCGCGGCGACACGGGCGCCGCACTGCTGAAGCGCCATGCGCTGGAACTGCAGGAAGCCGGTGCGCAGATGCTGGTGCTGGAGATGGTGCCCTCGGCCGTGGCCAAGGAAGTGACCGAGAGCCTGCGCATCCCGGTCATCGGCATCGGCGCGGGCCTGGGCTGCTCGGGCCAGGTGCTGGTGCTGCACGACATGCTGGGCATCAGCCACGGCCGCAGCCCGCGCTTCGTGCGCAACTTCATGGAAGGCTCGGCCTCGATCCAGCAGGCGGTGCGCCGCTATGTGGACGAGGTGAAGGCCGGCACCTTCCCGGTCGACGCGATCCACGGCTTCCAGTGAGCATGCAGGTTCTTCACACGATCGCCGAGCTGCGCGCCGCGCTGGCCGATCGACGCGCCCGGGCCTTCGTCCCGACGATGGGCAATCTGCACGACGGTCACCTGGCGCTGGTGCGCCAGGCGCGCGCCGCGGCCGGAAGCGATGGCGCGGTCATTGCGAGCATCTTCGTCAACCGCCTGCAGTTCGCGCCGCACGAGGACTTCGACCAGTACCCGCGCACCTTGGCACGCGACGCCGGCCTGCTCGAAGGCGCCGGCTGCGACTTCGTCTTCGCGCCCAGCGAGAGCGAGCTGTACCCCGAGCCGCAGGGCTACAAGGTCTCGCCGCCGGCGGAGCTGGCCGACATCCTTGAGGGCCATTTCCGCCCCGGCTTCTTTACCGGCGTCTGCACCGTCGTGCACAAGCTGTTCAACATCGTCCAGCCGACGGTGGCCGTGTTCGGCAAGAAGGACTACCAGCAGCTGATGGTGATCCGCCGGATGGTCGAGCAGATGGCCCTGCCGATCGAGATCCAGGCGGGCGAGACGGCGCGCAGCGACGAAGGCCTGGCCCTGTCGTCCCGCAACGGCTACCTGAGTGCCGGCGAGAAGGCCGAGGCGCTGCGCCTGTCACAAACATTGAAGACACTGATCGCCGGCTGGCAGGGCGGCGAGCGCGATGTCGCCACCCTGGAGAGCACGGCGATGGACCGGCTGCGCGAGCACGGCTGGCAGCCCGACTACGTGACCCTGCGTCGTCAGCGCGACCTGGGTGTGCCCGCCGCGGGCGAACCGCTGGTAGCCTTGGCCGCCGCCCGCCTGGGCAAGACGCGGCTGATCGACAACCTCGAAGTCTGAATGAGCGCCATGAACCCGAAGCATTCCTTCCTGAGCCGCCGCACGCTGGGCATCGCCGCGATCGGTGCGGCCGCGACCTTGCTGCTGGCCTCCTGCGGCGGTGGCACCAGCGGCCCCGACAACAGCACGCCGAGCGACTACAACACGAAGACCCCTGGCACCGTGACCCTGACGGTCACGCACCGCGTGGCGATCGCCGTCAGCATGCCCGACCTCAGCGGCGTCACCAACCCGAGCACGCTCGACCAGGCCGGCCTCAAGGCGCTGCCCACGGTAACGAAGACGATCAACATCGGCCTCGACCACAAGCACGCGCCGATCTCGACCGACAACTTCCTCGCCTACCTGAACAGCGGCGCCTACACGAACACGGTCTTCCACCGCGTGATCGCCGGCTTCGTCGCGCAGGGCGGCGGCTACACGGCGGCCTCGGACGGCACGCTGACAGCCATCACCACCAACGCCGCGATCACGCTGGAGAGCCAGAACGGCCTCGCCAACACCCGCGGTACGCTGGCCATGGCCCGCACCACCGATCCGAACAGCGCGACCAGCCAGTTCTACTTCAACCTGGTGAACAACGTCGGCCCCGCGCCCTTCCTGGTCAACCTGGACTACCAGTCGGCCGACTCTCCCGGCTACGCGGTCTTCGGCACCGTGATGGACCAGGCCAGTCTCGACGTGATGGACGCCATCGCGAAGATCGGCACCGACTCGTCAGACCGGCCGCTGGTCGACATCACGATCACGTCCATCACCGTCAAGTGATGGCGTGATCGCCCGGCGCAGCTTGTTGTCGTTACTGCGCCGACAGCAGCTGCACCTCGAAGATCAGCGCCGCGCCGCCCGGAATGGTGTTCAAGCCATTGGCGCCGTAGGCCAGCGAGGCCGGGATCACGATGGTGCGCTTGCCACCGACCTTCATGCCGGTGACGCCTTGCTCGAAGCCGGAGATGACTTGGCCCTTGCCGATCTGGAAGCTGAGCGGAGTGGTGGCACCGACATTCGAGTCGAACTGCGTGCCCTTCTGGGTGCCGGTGACGCGCACGTCGTACAGCCAGCCGGTGTAGGTGACGCTGACCGTGCTGCTGGCGCCGGCCGTGGCGCCGGTGCCCACCGTCGTGTCGGTGGTCTGCAGCGTGGTGATGGCCGTGGAGCCCGACACCGTCGCCCAGGTAGCGGCGTCGCCGCTATCGCTACCACCACCGCCGCAGGCGGCAAGGCTCAAGACGGAAGCGACGCCAGCGGCGGCCAGCAGGTGACGGCGAGACTTCGAGAAGAAGGTCATGATCTGAAGGGTGCGGCGATGAACGCCGGATGTGTGTCGAGGAAAGCGCGAAGTTTAGTTGCGCCCACCGCAACAGTACTTGTGTGATGCACCGTTTACATGACGCTCACATAACGGTTTATGCCAGCAGCATCGGTGTGACACGCATGCGCCTGGCTTGGAGCGCCGGCGCGCTGCTGGCCGTGGCGCGGCACTGGGCGGGCTTCCTGCTCGTCGGTGCCTCGGTATTGGGCATCGGCTACTTCGTCGCGGCGATCGGCTGGCCGTCCTTGCCCGCGCTGTGGGCCAGCACCTTGCCACCGGCCGAAGGTCTCGGCCTGCTGGTCCTGCATTCGCTGCCCGCCATCGCACTGGCCTGGGGCCTGCGCGAGGCGCTGCTGCCGGCGCACTGGCTGGCGGCCGAGCGGGCCTTGCCCCTGCGCACGGGGCAGCGCGTCACCGCCGACCTTGCGGTGGCGGCGCTCGCGCAGAGCCCGCTGTTCGTGCTGTACGCACTGTCGCTGCTGTCCTGGCGGCATGCCGACCCGGACTGGCTGCGCAGCCACTGGGCGAAGGGATTGACCTTCGTGCTGGCCTCGGTCGCCCTGTCGCTAGGTGGGGCCGTGGCGCTGCTGGCCTGGCGTCGCCGCCAGCCGCGGCTGCGGATTGCAGCGGAGCGGCAGGCCGGTGGGCTGCAGCGTATCGGCACGTGGCGCGCGCTGATCCTGCTGCCGCTGTGGCGCGGCCCGGCGCAGCCGGCGCTGACGACCCTGCTGCTCACCACGACCGGCCTGCTGCTGTGCCTGCTCGGCGCCGGCGCCATCTGGCCGGAAGAGCCGCGCTGGTGCCTGGCCGGCTATGCCGCGCTGGCCATGGCCGGCTGCACGCGCACCCATGCGCTCGCGCGGCGCGGCCTGGAGCCCTTGCTGGCGGCCGCGGCACCGCTGCCGATCCGCGGCGGCTTCGGCCCGCTGGCGCTGCGTCTGCTGGGCCTGTCCCCCGCGCTGCTGGCCTGGCCCGCGCTGGCCCTGCTGTTGGTGCTGGGCCCATGGTCGCTGGCGCCGCTGGCCGCGCCGCTGTTCATGCTGGCGGCCGTGCTGGCACCGGCGCTGCAGCTGTGGTCGCCGGCCACGCAGCCGGAGCCGCGAGCGGCGCTGTGGATGTTGAGCCTGGTGCTGTCGGTGGCACTGGCAACGGAGATCCTTCGATGACGACGACCGATCTGCTGAACGTGCGCTCGCTGAGCTTCGCCTACGAGCGCCGGCGCATCGTCGACCTGTGGAGCGAGCGCTTCGATGCCGGCCTGGTCTGGCTGCGCGGGCCCAACGGGGTCGGCAAGTCCACACGGCTGAAGCTGCTGGCCGGCGCATTGGCGCCGCAGTACGGAAGCGCGACCCTGAACGGCAAGGTGGACCTGCTCACCGACCCGCTGGCCTGGCGCCGCGAAGTGGCCTGGGTCAGCGCCGAGCCGCCACCGTTCGAACACCTGAGCCCGGCGGAACTGTTCGGCTTCCTGGCAGGCCTCTACCCGCGCGCCGATCGCGCGCGCTGGGAATTGCATATCGAAGGCTTCGGCCTCGCACCCTTCCTTCGCCAGCCGCTGCGGCAGCTCTCCACCGGCACGCAGCACAAGGCCGCGCTGGCGGCGGCGCTCGCCCTGGGAACCACGGTGCTGCTGCTGGACGAGCCGTTGAACGCGCTGGACGAGGCCTCGCTGGTCCACTGGCGTGCCTGCATGGCGCAAGCGGCAGCTTCGCCGGACCGGCTGATGCTGGTCGTCAGCCATGAGGAACTCGGTGTGACGCCAACGCGCGAGTTGATCCTCAAGCCTTGAGGAACTCTGCTTTCGTTCCGAGCCAGCGCTCCACGTGCCGGCGCGCCGCCGCCGCATGCCGATCCAGCAGCATCGGCGCCAGCTTGCGCGCCGCCTGCAGCAGCGGCGCGTCCTCCTGCAGGTCGGCGAAGCGCAGCAGCTCGGCGCCGCTCTGGCGCGAGCCCATGAACTCGCCGGGGCCGCGGATGTCCAGATCGCGGCGGGCGATCTCGAAGCCGTCGTTGGTCTCGGCCATCGCCTTGAGCCGGTCCTTGCCGGTCTGCGACAGCGGCCCGGTGTAGATCAGCACGCAGACGCTGGCCACCGCACCGCGACCGACACGCCCGCGCAGCTGGTGCAGCTGCGACAGGCCGAAGCGCTCGGCATGCTCGATCACCATCAGGCTGGCATTGGGTACGTCGACGCCGACCTCGATCACCGTCGTCGCCACCAGCACGCTCATGCGCCCGGCGCTGAACTCGGCCATCACGGCCGCCTTCTCGGCCGGCTTCATGCGCCCGTGCAGCAGGCCCACGCTGCGGCCGGGCAGGGCGGCCGACAGCTCGGCATGGGTCTCGATGGCGTTCTTCAGGTCCAGCGCCTCGCTCTCCTCGATCAGCGGGCAGACCCAGTAGACCTGGGCGGAGCGGGTCTCGACCTCGTCGCGGATGCGATCGATGACGTTGTCGCGCCGGCCATCGGCGAAGACCTTGGTGACGATGGGCGTGCGGCCGGGCGGCAGCTCGTCGATCGTCGACACATCGAGGTCGGCGAAGTAGGTCATCGCCAGGGTCCGCGGTATCGGCGTCGCCGACATCATCAGCATGTGCGGCTCCAGCGCCATCGAGGCGAGCTTCTTGCGCAAGGCCAGGCGCTGCGCCACGCCGAAGCGGTGCTGCTCGTCGATAATCGCGAGGCCCAGCTTGGCGAACTTCACCTTGTCCTCGATCACCGCGTGGGTGCCGATGACCAGCTGGGCCGAACCGTCGGCCGCCGCGTCGATCATCTTCTGCCGCACCTTGCCCTTGACGCTGCCGGTCAGCCAGGCGACCTTCAAGCCCAACGGCTCCAACCAGCCGAGCAGCTTGCGGAAATGCTGCTCGGCCAGGATTTCGGTCGGCGCCATCAGCGCGCATTGCCAGCCGGCATCGATCGCCACCGCCGCCGCCAGCGCCGCCACCACCGTCTTGCCGGCACCGACGTCGCCCTGCAGCAGCCGGTGCATCGGCTGCGGCCGTGCCAGGTCTTGCGCGATCTCCTCGCCGACGCGCTGCTGCGCGCCGGTCAGGCCGAAGGGCAGCGCGGCCAGCAGCTGCTCGTGCAGGCCGCCGCGCCGCCCGACCAGCGCCGGCGCCTGCAGCCGCGCCCGCTCGCGCTGCGCCTGCAGCTGGCTGATCTGCTGCGCCAGCAGCTCCTCGAACTTGAGGCGCTGCCAGGCCGGATGGCTGTGGTCCTCCAGCGTCGCGAGCTGAGCCTCGGGCGGCGGGTGGTGCAGGAAATCCAGCGCCTCGCGCAGCGAGGGCAGGCCCGCCGGCACGATGCCCGCCGGCAGCGTCTCCTCCAGCGGCGCGCGCCTCAGGCCCGCCGCAACGGCCTTGCGCAGATAGGCTTGCGGCAGGCTGGCACTGCTGGGATAGACCGGCGTCAGCGCGCTCGCTAGCGGCGTGTCATCACCGACAGCCTTGAAGGTCGGATGAACCATCTCGCGGCCGAAGAAGCCGGCCCGCAGCTCGCCACGCACGCGGATCCGGTTGCCGACGGCCATCGTCTTCTGGTGCGACGGGTAGAAGTGGATGAAGCGCAGGAGCAGCTCAGCGCCCGTCTCATCCTCGATCCGCACCAGCAGCTGCCGCCGCCCGCGCAGCTCGATCCGGCATTCGATGACCAGGCCCTCGCACTGCACGACCTGACCCTCGTGCGCCTGCAGGATCGGCGTCAGCCGCGTCTCGTCCTCGTAGCGCAGCGGCAGGTGCAGGGCCAGATCGATGTCGCGCACGAGGCCGAGCTTCTCCATCGCCTTCTGCGGCGCCGACTTGGGCTTGGCGGGACTGGATGAAACCTCAGGCATGGGCGCGATTCTGCCTTCCAGAAACAGGAAAGCCCGCCGAAGCGGGCTTCCTTTGCCGAGAAGCGAATCAGCCGCGCTTGGCCGCGACACGCCGACGCGCGAAAGCCGCGCCGCCCAGGGCCAGGCCCACCAGGGCCAGCGATGCCGGCTCAGGGACGCTGGTGGCGGAGGCTTCGAAGTTGAAGTCGCCGATGTTGCGGCCAACGCTGAAATTGACCCCGTCGACGTAGCTCGACATCACGCCCGAGGCACCGGGGAAGGAGCCGTAGTCCACTTCAATGCCGTAGATCATCGCGTCGTCCAGGTCCACCGTGCCTGTGCCCGCGCCGGTGCAGGTCGAAGCCCAGTTGGCCAGACTCTGGCGACGATCGTCAAAGCTCAGCGCATAGTCGCCGCTGCCGCAACCCAACGATTCCTGACCCTTGCCGCCGACGCGGAAGAAGAAATCGCCGCTGGTCATGTCGACCGTGGAGGTGTGCCAGTTGCCATCGCCGGTGTTGGCGCCATAGAAGCCGAGCGAGCCGTCGTCGCGGCCCACCTGGGTGGAGTTGGTCAGGCCGGACAGCATCAGACGGATCGTCGGGTCCGGCGCGCCTGCCGGCGCCATGTAGCTGAAGCCGAGGGAAACACCGCCGTTCAACAGGTCGCCGACGCGCACGGCCGTGCCGAAGCTATAGAACGCCAAGGGCTGCTGGCCCGTCCCGCTGATGGTGAACTGGATCGAGCCGTTGCCCTGGTAGGCCTGGTCGCCGCTGATCGTGGCCGGCGAGGTGCCGTTGCCACCATCACCCAGGACCCAGCCCTGCAGGTCACTCGTGGTGACCACCGTGGGCGTTGCCATGGCATGGCCTGCAAGCAGCATCGACGCCGCCGCGCAAACGTGGCGCAAGACGTGTTTTGTCAACATTTCTAGTCTCCGTTGTTGGGCCGGCCGCGGAAAGCGCAGCAGGCGCGGGGGCAGCGATTGCAAAAGCGATGCCAAAGCCACTGACTGCGACTAAGTCTTTGATTCTTCCTGCGACTTGTGCGACAGGAGAACAAATCAACTGATAGGTTTTTGCGATGTAAAAAACGTCGACATGGGAAAATCGCAGTCCTTTCCCTTTCCTTTGCTTGGCACGGGTCCGTCCGGCCCTCAACTCCCATGAAGACTTCTCCCCGCTCGTTCGCCGTCAGCGACTTCGATTTCGAGCTTCCTCCTGAACTGATCGCCCAACATCCCGCCGCCGAGCGCAGCGCCTCGCGCCTGCTGGACGGCCGCGGCGAAGCGCCGGTGGATCGCGTGTTCCGCGAACTGCCCGAGCTGCTGAATCCGGGCGATCTGCTGGTGTTCAACGACACCAAGGTGATCAAGGCGCGGCTGTACGGCGCCAAGGCGAGCGGCGGCGCGGCCGAGGCGCTGGTCGAGCGCGTGCTGGCCGGCACGAACGAGGTCTGGGCGCACCTGCGTGCCAGCAAGTCGCCCAAGCCCGGCTCCGTGGTGCGCTTCAACAATGCCTTCGACGCCGAGGTGCTGGGCCGCTGCGGCCCCGACAACGGCCTCTTCCAACTGCGCTTTCCCAGCGATCCGTTCGCGCTGCTGGAGCAGCACGGCCATGTGCCGCTGCCGCCCTATATCGAGCACGGCGACGATGCCGACGACGTGCGGCGCTACCAGACCGTCTTCGCCCGCGAGCCCGGTGCCGTGGCGGCACCGACGGCGGCGCTGCATTTCGACGAGGCTCTGCTCGAACGCCTGGCGCAGCGCGGCGTGGAGACGGCGCACGTGACCTTGCACGTCGGCGCCGGCACCTTCCAGCCGGTGCGGGTCGACAACATCGCCGACCACAAGATGCACAGCGAGTGGTTCCAGGTCTCGCCCGGGACCGTCGATGCCATCGCCCGCACGAAGGCGCGCGGCGGCAAGGTCGTCGCCGTCGGCACCACGACCTTGCGCGCGCTGGAATCGGCCGCGCGCGACACCGGCACCTTGCAGGCCGGCGCGCGCGAGACGGACATCTTCATCACGCCGGGCTTCGCGTTCCTCGTCGTCGACCGGCTGGTGACGAACTTCCACCTGCCCAAGAGCACGCTGATGATGCTGGTCAGCGCCTTCGCCGGCTACGAGCCCGTGATGGCGCTGTACCGCCACGCGATCGCCGCGCGCTACCGCTTCTTCAGCTATGGCGACGCGATGCTGCTGGAACGCAAGGCCTGATCGATACTGGGGCCGAGGAGAGCGGCCCGATGCAAGACGAGAAGAACAGCGCGCACCCGCAGCAACAACAGCTGGTGCTCTGCTTCGACGGCACCAACAACACGCTGACCGGCGGCACGCAGGACACCAATGTGCTGCGCCTGCATCGCCACCTGAGCGCCCACCCGGCGCCCGAGGGCTGGGCCCGGCTGCTGTACTACGACCCCGGCGTCGGCTCGCCCGACAGCATGCCGCCCACGAGCCTGTGGGACTGGGCCGGCCGCACGCGCGAGCGCCTCGCCGGCCTGGCCTCGGGCCGCGGCATCTACGACAACGTGGCGCAGGGCTATCTGTTCCTGATGCGGCACTGGCGCAGCGACGCTGACCAGATCTACTGCTTCGGCTTCTCGCGCGGCGCCTTCACCGCGCGGGCCGTCGCCGGCATGGTTAACCTGTTCGGCCTGCTGGAGCCGCAATACGAGGCGCTGCTGCCGACCTTGGTGCGCATCTACTTCTCGCAGCCGCCGCAGCCCTCGCCGAAGAAGAAAAAGCGCAGCTTCGCGACTCGGCTGCACCGCGAGCTGGGCCTGGTGCATGCCGACCGCGACACGCTCGCCGCGCAGGTGCGCGAACAGTTCGCGCAGGCGCGCCAGCCCTGGGTGTACGGGATCGGCGTCTGGGACACGGTCGAATCGGTGGGCCTGCCGGGGCCGCTGTCGCAAAGCAATCCGGCCTCGGCCACCTTCGTCGGCAAGCGCATGCGCCATGCCCGCCATGCGTTGGCGCTGGACGAGCACCGCTACGCCTTCCTGCCCCGGCTCTACGAAGAGCCGGGCGACGTCGACAGCGGCGGCCAGACGCTCAAGCAGCGCTGGTTCGCCGGCGTGCACTGCGACGTCGGCGGCGGCTATCCGGTGCACGAGGCGGGCCTGTCGGACCAGGCGATGGCCTGGATGGTCGACGAACTCGGGCCCGAACTGGGCATCCCGCCCTGGACGCCGGAACAAGCGGCACCGCGGCGCCTGCGCCACGATCCGCTGTGGGACACGCCCTGGTGGGCGCTGGCCGGCATGTGCCTGCGCGACATGCGGCCGCACACCAGCGTCGGTGCCACGCCAATCGCGGTGGTCCCCGCGGCGGTCGACCACCCGCCGCAGGCCAGCGTCTGGCAGCAGGCGCGCTCGCCCTGGCCGGCGCTGGCGGCGCTGCTGCTGGGCCTCGTGTTCGTGCTCTTCTCCGGCGCCTGCCTGCTGCAGGACGGCGGACTGTTGCGCCTGTTCTCCGCCGGCGCGTCGGGGTCAGGTATGGGCGATGCCTGGCGCGCCGGCCTCTCGCTGGTCGACCAGCAGCTGCATGGCGACGCGGACCTGCTGCGCCGCTACGGCGTCGGCTGGGCCATGTTCTGGGACCTCTGCTTCATCGGCTGCTGGGGCTACCTGCTGGCGCGCATCGCCTCGCGCGGCTTCGCCTGGCTGGCCCCGCCACGCCGGCCGGGAGATGCGCGGCCCTGGTGGCACGCGCTGGGCATGCTGCCGCTGATCGCCGTGATGGCCGATGTGATCGAGGATGGCCTGACGCTGGTGGGCCTGGCGTTGCATGGCATGGATGCGACGCTGCTGGGCGTGGTCGCGGTCGGGCTCGTCGCCGTCGCATCGCTGCTGAAATTCCTGGCCTTGTTGGGCTGCCTGTTCTGGGTAGCGCTGCGGCTGTGGATCGCGATGCCTTGGGTCAAGCGCTGGCGTTCGCGCTGAGCCAGCCGATGCGGCCCTGGCCGGCTTCGCCCAGCCGCGCGACGAAGCCCGCCGCCGAGGGCTCGGGCAGCGCGATCGAGGCCTCCACCTGCGCGCCGTGCTGCACCTCGACAAGCCGCGCGCCGGCGGTCTGCTCCACCTCGCGGCGCAGCAGGCCTTCCAGCGCGTAGGGCAGGGTGCAGCGCAGCTGCTGCAGCCGCACCAGCGGCACCTTCTCGGCCTGCAGCAGCGCCTGCGCGACGGCATCGGTGTAGGCCCGCACCAGCCCGCCGGCGCCGAGCTTCACGCCGCCCCAGTAACGCACGACGGTGGCCAGCACGCCTTCGAGATCCTGGTGGCGCAGCACCTCCAGCATTGGCCGCCCGGCGGTGCCGCTGGGCTCGCCATCGTCCACCGCCGCGGACTGCCCGCCGGCCAGCAGTGCCCAGCAGACGTGCACGGCGCCCGGATGCGCCGCGCGCAGCTCCGCCACGCGAACCAGCGCGCCGGCGCGATCGGGCATCGGCTCGACGCAGCCGAGGAAGCGGCTCTTCTTGATGATCAGCTCGCTGCTGACGGCACGGGCAAGGCTGGAGGACATGCCGCCATTAGACTTGAGCGGAGAGAGGGTCAAGCCTTGCAACGATCGATCACCGCGGTGCTGCGCGCGTTCGCGCTGACCTTGTGGCTGCTGCTGCTGAGCCAGGCCCTGCCATCGACGGCACTCGAACTGCGCGAGGCCCGGCGGATCTCGCCCGGCAGCGCCGAGCGCAGCGTCGCGCTACCCGACACCTGGTCCGCCGGCGCGGTCGACCGCGCCAGCTACCACCTGAACTTCCCGCTGGCGGCGGTGCCGCAGGCCCAGTGGGCGCTGCGCATCGACCGCCTCAGCACCGCCCACCAGATCTACCTCAACGGCCACCTGCTGCACGAGAACGGCGAGGAGGCCGATGGCCGCACGCGGGTGCGGCCGCTGCCCTTCTACCTGGCCATCTCGCCATCGCTGCTGCGGGCCGGCGACAACGAACTGCGGCTGGAGCTGCAGTTCGGCGCGCGCGGCGGCCTGTCCACCGTGCAGATCGGGCCGGACGACGATCTGCGCCCCACCTGGCAGCAGGACCGGCGCTGGGACACGGCGCTGCCGCAGGCGCTGAACGTCGGCGGCGCGGCGCTGTCGCTGCTGATGCTGCTGGTGTGGCTGCGGCGGCGCCAGGAGCTGGCCACCGGCCTGTTCGGCCTGCTGTGGCTGGTGGCCTCGCTGCGCAACTACGACTACTTCGTCGCCGACTCGCCGCTGCCCGCGGCCTTGAGCGACTGGCTGTACTTCTGCGTCCAGGCGATCACCGTTTGCCTGCTGGGCCTGTTCGCGGTGGCCCTGTCGGGCCGGCCCTGGCCGCGGCTGCGCCTGCTGTACAGCGCCTGCCTCGTGCTGATGCCGGTCGCTGGCGGGCTGGCCTGGGTGGCCGATGCGTTGCTGCCGCTGCGCCTGCTCGTCTACCCGGTGCTGATGGTGATGTGCGCCGGCGTGGCGCGCATCCTCTGGCCGCTGCTGCAGCAGCAGCGCGGCATCGCGCTGGCCGTGCTGCTGGCCGGCGCGGCCGTGCTGACGGGCGCGGGCGCCCACGACTACAGCTACCTGCACGGCTGGGTGCCGATCAGCGGCTTCTACTGGGTGCCCGTCGTGCTGCCCTTCGTGCTGGCCAGCTATGGCGCGATGCTGCTGGACCGGCTGGTGCTGGGCCTGGCACGCTCGGAGGAGCTGAGCCAGCGCCTGGAGCAGCGGGTGGCCGAACGCACCGCCGAGCTGGCGGCGGCGAATGCGGAGAAGTCGCGCTTCCTGGCCATCGCGAGCCATGACCTGCGCCAGCCGGTGGCGGCGATCGGCCTGATGGTGGAGCTGGCCGGCGAGCAGGTGCAGCAGGCCCATCCGCTCGCCTCGGCGATGCTGGCAAAGGCGGGACTGGCGGTGTCCGGGCTCGACGAGCTGCTGCGCAGCCTGCTGGACCTCTCGCGGCTGGACGTGTCGCCCGCGCCCACCGCGCTACGGCCGGTGCCGCTGCAACCGCTGTTCGAGGCGATCGCGGTGCATGCGCAGGCCAAGGCCCACTCGCGCAAGCTGAGGCTGCGCTTCCGCCCGACGACTGCCGTGGCGCTGAGCGATCCGCTGCTGCTGGAGCAGGCGCTGCGCAACCTCGTGCACAACGCGCTGCGCTACACGGAGAGCGGCGGCGTGCTGGTGGCCGTGCGGCGCCGCGGCGCGCGGCTGGCCGTCGAGGTCTGGGACAGCGGCCGCGGCATCGCGCCGGAGCACCGCCAGCAGATCTTCGAGGAGTTCGTGCAGGGCAGCGCGCCGACCTCGGATGGCGTCGGCCTGGGCCTGGCCATCGTGCGGCGCAATGCCGCTGCGCTGGGCCACGCGCTAGGTCTGGCCTCGCGCCCGGGCCGCGGCAGCTGCTTCTGGATCGAGCTGGCGCCGGTCGTCCCGGCCTCTCAGTGAAGACCTGACCCCGGGTCGCGTGGAGTCCGTCACGGCCGTGGCGGCACCTTCAGCCGTTTGGCCGATGCTGCGCGCGCGGCCGTCTCCCTAGCATCGCCCCTCGTAACGATTCATTTCAACTGACACGAGGGGACCTGATGATGCCGACGAACAAGATGAGCTCCGCGCTGGCCGCGGCCTGCGCCCTGATGCTGAGCGCCTGCGGTGGCGGCGGCAGCAGCAGCGACACGCCCGCCCCGCCGGTGACCCCGGCCGCGTTGACCATCGGCGGCACCGCCGCCACTGGCGCGGCGATGGCCGGCGCCAGCGTGCAGATCAAGTGCGCCGGCGGCAGCGGCTCGGCCACCAGCGCCACCGACGGCAGCTTCAGCACCAGCATCACGGACGCCGCGCTGCCCTGCGCGCTCAGCGCTACCAGCAGCGACGGCAAGACGACGCTGCGCTCGGTCGCACCGGCCGGCACGGCCACCAGCGCCACCGCCAACATCACGCCGCTGAGCGAGATCATCGTGGCCCAGGTCGCTGGCGGCGACGCGGGCGCGCTGTTCAGCAGCTTCGATGCCGCCGCCCAGGCCAAGCTGAGCAGCACCAATGTCGCCAGCGCCGTGACGACCGTGGCCGCGGCGTTGAAGGGCACGATCGACCTCAGCGGCGTCAACCCGCTCAGCGACGCGCTGGTGGCCACCGGCGGCGGCAAGACCGGCAACGCGCTGGACCAGAAGCTCGACGCCTTGGGCGCCGCGCTGAAGGCCGGCGGCAGCAGCGTGGCCGACGTGGCGGCGGCGCTGCTCGCCAACCCCGGCGCACCGGCCGTCGTGCAGACCCTGCTGCAGCCGGCCGCGACTTCCTGCGCCGCACTGCGCAGCGGCAAGTTCCATCTGCTCGATGCCTATGACGGCGAGCGGCCGGTCTCGCTGGCCACGGTCGACGCCTCGGCCCTGACGGTCAAGGAGGCCGACGGCACGATCCTCACCTTCGCGCCGGTCAGCGGCAGCGCCTGCGCGTACACGGCCGGAGACGGCAAGGTCAGCGCCTACGTCGCGAAGTCGGGCGTCATCGTCGTGCGCTACCTCGACGACGCCGCCACCGCCCGCGCCGCGCTGCTGGTGCCGGACCAGTCCGTGCCGCTCAGCGAGATGGCCGGCACCTGGAACATCGCGATCTATGGCATCGACGAGTTCGGCGGCCCGGCCGCGCCCTACTTCAGCGTGCAGACGCTGGACAAGACCTCGCTATCGACCGCCGGCGCCGACTGCGTGGGCCTGAACGCCTGCGAGAGCTGGATCCCCCGCGCCACCGACATCTTCACCGTGGACACCACCGAGGGCGGCTTCACGCACGCCGACGACGAGGGCAGCGGGCGGCTGTTCCCGGTGAAGACCGCGACAGGCCAGATCGCGCTGTTCGGCATGCTCTTCGACACGCAGAAGCGCCCGATCGGCCTGGTGTTCTTCAGCAAGCAGACAGCGCTGAGCTTGCCCACCGTCGGCGCGGTCGACAACTTCTGGGATATGCAGGTGAACAGCGCCGGCATCGCCCAGGCGGTGGCCGACACGCAGACGACGATCCAGTCCGTGGACACGAGCGCGGGCAGCTACACGCGCATCCGCACCTCGGACGGCCGTGTCGACGGCTTCACGCTCAACAAGCCGCGCGACGGCATGCGCTACCGCGCCGCGGGCAGCAGCGTCGGCACCAACGGCAAGACGATCACTTTCGGCGCCACGCTGAACACGCCGCTGCCGGGCATGGGCCTCACCGTCTACAGCAGCCTCACGACCGACGCGGCGACGAACTTCTTCGGCATCTCGATCGGCAAGCCCTGACCCTGGCGGGCGGTGCCTAGAAGCGCAGCCCCAGCGCGGCGGCCTTCACCACCGCCTGGGTCCGCGTGTTGACCTCCAGCTTGCGGAACACCGCCGCCAGGTGCGTCTTGACGGTGGATTCCGACAGGTCCAGCTCGCGGCTGATCAGCTTGTTGGAGCGGCCGCGGATCAGCAGGCGCAGCACGTCGAGCTGGCGCTCGGACAGGTCGATGGCCGCCGGCGACGAGGCCGGCGCGGCAGGGGTGTGGCGCGGCAGGTAGATGCCACCGCCGAGCACATGGGCCAGGGCCTCGCGCATCAGGCCGGGCTCGGCGCTCTTCGGGATGAAGCCCTGGGCGCCGGCGTTGATCGTGTCGAGCACCGTTTGCGGCGCGTCGTCGGCCGACAGCACCACCAGCGCCGGGCCCGGCAGCTCCTGCTGCAGCTGGCGCAGGCCGGCCATGCCGTCGCTGTCGGGCAGGCCGAGGTCCAGCAGGGTCAGCGCGAGGTCCGGGTGTTGCCCGCCGAGGTCGATCGCCTCGGCGATGCTGGCGGCCTGCAGGCACTCGACGCCGTCGAACGCATGGGCCATCAGCAAGGCCAAGCCCTCGCGAAACAGCGCGTGATCGTCGACGAGCAGGGCTTTCCGGAGGCCTTTCATGGTGCCGCCGATTATGGGCGTTAGGCCCGCGCCATCTTGGGTAAGAAGCACCAGCGGCCGGGGCGCCTGCGACAATCGCAGCCATCATGCTCAAGTTCGACCTGCTCAAGACCGAGGGCCGCGCACGCCGCGGCACGCTGACCCTGAACCATGGCGTCGTGCAGACGCCCATCTTCATGCCGGTAGGCACCTACGGCACCGTGAAGGGCGTGATGCCCGGCTCGCTGGAAGACATGGGCGCGCAGATCATCCTGGGCAACACCTTCCACCTGTGGCTGCGCCCGGGCATGGACATCATCAAACAGTTCGGCGGCCTGCACCGCTTCGAGAGCTGGAACAAGCCCATCCTCACCGACAGCGGCGGCTTCCAGGTCTGGTCGCTGGGCGAGATGCGCAAGATCAGCGAGGAGGGCGTCAAGTTCGCCTCGCCGGTCAACGGCGACAAGCTGTTCCTCACGCCCGAGATCAGCATGCAGATCCAGACCGTGCTGAACAGCGACATCGTCATGCAGTTCGACGAGTGCACGCCCTACGAGACCAAGGGCCACATCACGACGGAGCCCGAGGCGCGCAAGTCGATGGAGATGAGCCTGCGCTGGGCCAAGCGCTGCCAGGACGAGTTCGCGCGCCTGGAGAACCCGAACGCGCTGTTCGGCATCGTGCAGGGCGGGATGTTCGAGGGCCTGCGCAGCGAATCGCTGGCCGGCCTCGCGGCGCTGGACCTGCCCGGCTACGCGATCGGCGGCCTGTCCGTCGGCGAGCCGAAGGAGGACATGAACCGCGTGCTGGCGCACATCGGCCATCAGCTGCCAGCCGACAAGCCGCGCTACCTGATGGGCGTGGGCACGCCGGAAGACCTGGTCGAAGGCGTGAGCCAGGGCGTGGACATGTTCGACTGCGTGATGCCCACTCGCAATGCCCGCAACGGCCACCTGTTCACCCGCTTCGGCGACCTGCGCCTGCGCAATGCGCGCTACAAGACGGACGAGAAGCCCGTCGACGAGACCTGCAGCTGCTACTGCTGCCGCAACTTCAGCCGTGCCTACCTGCACCACCTCGATCGCTGCGGCGAGATGCTCGGCCCGATGCTCACCAGCATCCACAATCTTCACTACTACTTGAACCTGATGAGCGAAGTGCGCACAGCGCTCGACGAGCCCGAGGCGGGTGGTTTCGAGCGCTTCCGCGCGCGGTTCAATGCCGACAGGGCCCGTGGAATCCAGTAACGGCGGCCTTTGAAGGCCTCACGGCCATCGCGCCGTGAGTCACGCCGTGAGTCGTATCGATATACAGCCGGTTACAACGGATTCCTCATTTCGACGGATGTCACCCCGCCAGGGCCGCCGATAGAGTCGCCCCCTTTCCTGACGGAGGACTGACTCGATGACTGCCTGGATGAATGACTCCAAGGGTGCGCGCACTCGCGCCTGCGCCCTGCTGGCTTCCGCCGTGCTGGCCGCTTGCGGCGGTGGCGACGACACACCGCCCGCCATGGTTGCCGGTGCCGACACCGCGACGCTCAGCGCCGGCCAGACCGCGCAGCTGCTGGCCAACGACACGATCGGCGGCGCGGCCGCCGTCTCCGGCAGCAACGTCAGCTTCTCGGTCACGACGAGTCCGCTGCCGACCGGCGTCACGCTGGCCGGCGGGGTGCTGAGCGTCGATGCCACCGCCGTACCGGGCACGAGCACGATCGCCTACAAGATCTGCGACGTGGACCATGCAGACAACTGCGCCAGCGCCAACGTCACGCTGACGGTGCCGCCGCCGGCCATCGTCGCCACCAATGACACCTTGACCGTCTCGCCCGGCGGCAGCGGCGACGTGCTCGCCAACGACACGCTCGGCGGCGCCGCGGCCACGGCCGCTACCGTCGCAGCCACGGCCACCGGCACGCTGCCGAGCGGGGTCACCTTGTCCGCCGGTGGCCTGCTGGCCGTTGCCGCCAGCACCACGCCGGGCAGCTATTCGATCGGCTACACGATCTGCCAGACCGGCCTGGCGACGAACTGCGCCAACGCGACGATTACGCTGACGGTCCCGGCCATCGGCGCACTGGGCGGCCGCGTCGTCGATGAGATGACCGGTGCCGGCATCGCCGGCGTGCGCGTCAGTGCCTCGGGCCTCAGCGCCACCACCGACAGCGACGGCAGCTTCAGCCTCGGCAACGTGGGCGCGCAAGACCGCATCAGCGTCGTCTTCGACGAGGCCAGCCACGCGCAGACCGCGCGCATCGCCTCGGTGACGGCAGGCGCCACGAGCGACCTGCAGGTGCGCATGCTGCCGGTGGGCATCAGCGCCAGCGTGCCGGTCGCGGCCGGCGGCACCGTGTCGCTCCCGACCGGCCCGGGCCGCGTCGTACTGCCGGCCAACGGCGTGCAGCGCGTGTCCGACGGCTCGATCCCGAGCGGCGATATGACCGTCGCGCTGACGGCGATCGACCCGGCCTCGAACACCGCGCTGATGCCCGGCGACTTCACGACGATGCAGGCCGGTGCCGCCGTGCCGATCGAGAGCTTCGGCGCGATCAACGTGCAGCTCAGCGATTCGACCGGCGCGGCGCTGAACCTGCGCAGCGGCCAGACGGCGACGATCCGCATCCCGCTGTCCTCACGCAACCCCTCGGCCCCGGCGACGATCCCGCTGTTCTGGTACGACACCGCGGCCGGCCGCTGGGTGCAGGAAGGCACGGCCACCCTGGACGGCACGAGCAGCTACTACGAAGGCACGGTCTCGCACTTCACGACCTGGAACGCGGACCAGACCTACAACACCATCAACGTCACCGGCTGCGTGAAGGACGCGGCGGGCAATGCCCTCGCCAACGCCTTCCTGCAGACCGACGGCGTCGACTACTCGGGCACCAGCAGCGCCCGCAGCGCGGCCGACGGCAGCTTCGTACTGCCGATGCGCAAGAGCAGCCTGGCGACGCTGGTGGGTCTGTCCGCCGGCCGCCTGACGAACACGCTGCGCATCGGCGCCTACGCGGCAGACACGACGCTGACCGACTGCCTGGTACTGGGTCAGAACGGCGCTGGCGTGACGATGACGCTGACCTGGGGCGCGACACCGAGCGATCTCGACTCGCACCTGTACGCACCGGACGGCAGCCACGTCTACTACAGCAACAAAGGCGCGCTGCTGGCCTCACCGTTCGCCAACCTCGACGTCGACGACACCAGCAGCTACGGGCCCGAGGTGGTGACGCTGACCAAACTGATGGTGGGCACCTACAAATACTCGGTGCGCAACTATTCGGGCCAGGGTAGCGGCATGATCGGCGCGTCCGGCGCCCGCGTCGTGCTGACGGTGCCGGGTCGCAACAACGAGCTCTACGTGCCGCCGACCAGCGGTGAGTCGACCTCGACCGACTGGTGGAACCTGTTCGAGATGGACGTGGACGCGAGCTGCGGCATCACCGTGCGCCGCGTCGGCACCTACTCGTCCACCGCGCCGACGGCCGCGTCGGGCAACGGTACGCCGCAGTACTGCACGGCACCTTGATCCTGCGCCCTGATCGGGCGTCTTGCCAGCGTGGGCGCTGCGGGCCAAGATCCCGCATCCCCACGCCGGACGCTCGATGATGAAAGCTCGTTCCCGCCTCGCAACCGCAGCGCTGAGCAGCGCCCTGCTGCTCGGCGGCTGCGGCGGCGGTTCGGACATCGACGATCCGCTGCTGCCGCTGATCCTGATCACCGATGTGGCCTTGACGCTGGCCGCGGGCCACTCGGCCTTCCTGCTCGGCGGCGACACGATCGGTGGTGCGCCGGTCCTGCTGTTCAGCAACATCACCTTCGAGCTGACCGACACCTTGCCCAATGGCGTGACCGTCAACAACGGCTACATCAGCATCGGCAGCTCGGCACGGACCGGCACGACGACGATCCGCTTCCGTATCTGCGACATCGACCACCCCGGCAACTGCGCCAGCGGCAAGATCGTGTTGACGGTGAACGGCTGATCGACTGACCGGGCGGCGGTTCGATCAGCCCGGCTGCGCCAGCAGCGCGCGCACCCGCTCGCGCAACGTCTCGGGGCTGACCTCGGCG
The DNA here is from genome assembly GCF_034043675.1 of Roseateles agri. Classification (NCBI taxonomy): domain Bacteria; kingdom Pseudomonadati; phylum Pseudomonadota; class Betaproteobacteria; order Burkholderiales; family Sphaerotilaceae; genus Roseateles; species Roseateles agri. The sequence continues at coordinate 266,599 of NZ_JAXCLA010000003.1, forward strand.
GGCGCCATCGGCGCGCCGGCGACGAGGCCCACGCGGCTGTTCAGGCCGCGGCGGAAGGGTTTCACCATCGCCGTGCCGGCCTCGACGCGCGAGAAGTAGGAGCCCCACAGGTTCTGCAGCGCCAGCGGCACCACGGGCACCTCGGCGAAGCCGTCGAGGATCTTCATCACGCCGCCCTTGAAGGGCTGCAGCTCGCCGTCGCGGGTGATGCCGCCCTCGGGGAAGATGCACAGCAGCTCGCCGTCGGCCAGCACGGCGCGGGCGCGCTCGAAGGCGGCTTCGTAGACGGCCGGGTCTTCCTTCTGCGGCGCGATCGGGATCGCCTTGCCCAGGCGGAACAGCCAGCCCAGCACCGGCGTGCGGAAGATGCGGTGGTCCATCAGGAACACGATGGGGCGCGGGCTCGCGGCCATGATCAGGATCGCGTCGACGAAGCTGACGTGGTTGCAGACGAGCAGGCCCGCACCCTTCAGCGGGATGTGCTCGTCGCCACTCACACGGAAGCGGTACATCACCCGCGAGACGATCAGCGCGACGAAGCGAAGCAGGTACTCCGGCACGATCAGGAAGATGTAGAGCGCCACCACCGCGTTGGCGATGCCCACGGCGAGGAACAGCTGCGGGATCGTCAGCCCCGCGCCGAGCAGGGCCCCTGCAAGCACCGAGCTGGCGATCATGAAGATCGCGTTGAGGATGTTGTTGGCCGCGATGATGCGGGCGCGGTGCGTGGGCTGCGTGCGGATCTGGATCAGCGCGTACATCGGCACGCTGTAGAGGCCCGCGAAGCCGGCGAGCAGGCACAGGTCGACCAGCACGCGCCAGTGGGCCGCCGTGGCGAGGAAGGTGCCGACCCCCAGCAGCGCGGTCGGCGGCAAACCGGACGAGGCGAAGTACAGGTCGATCGCGAACACGCTCATGCCGATCGCGCCGAGCGGCACCAGACCGATCTCGACATGCCGGTGCGACAGTACCTCGCACATCAGCGAGCCCGCGCCGATGCCAATCGAGAACACCACCAGCAGCAGCGAAGCCACATGCTCGTCGCCGTGCAGCACCTCCTTGGCAAAGGCCGGGAAGTTGGCCAGGAACACGGCGCCGAAGAACCACATCCACGAGATGCCCAGCAGCGAGCGGAACACGGCCAGCTGCCCATGCGCGAGCTTCAGGTTGCGCCAGGTCTCGCTGACCGGGTTCCAGTTGATCTTCAGGGCCGGATCGGTGGCCGGCAGCGCCGGCACCGCCTGCGCCACCAGGCGGCCCACGATGGCGGCAAGCACGCAGGCGCCGGCCGCATAGCGTGCACCATCGCCGGGGATCGCGATCAGCAGGCCACCCGCCACATTGCCCAGCAGGATGGCGACGAAGGTTCCCATCTCGACCATGCCGTTGCCGCCGGTCAGCTCGCGCTCGTTGAGCACCTGCGGCAGGTAGGCGAACTTGACCGGGCCGAACAGAGTGGAATGCACGCCCATCAGGAACACGCAGACCAGCAGCACCGGCACGTTGGCGCTGATGAAACCCCAGGCGGCCAGCAGCATCACGACGATCTCGAAGCTCTTGACGAAGCGGATCAGCTTCGTCTTGTCGAGCTTGTCGGCCAGCTGGCCACTGGTGGCGGACAGCAGCACGAAGGGCAGGATGAACAGGGCGCCGATCACCAGGCCCGCCTGCTCAGGCTGCAGCCATTTCACGCTGAGTTGGTAGGTCACCATCACGGTGAAGGCGAACTTGAACAGGTTGTCGTTGCCCGCGTTCAGGAACTGTGTCCAGAAGAAGGGCGCGAAGCGGCGTTCGGACAGCAGCTGGAACTGGCTGCTGGCTGGTTGTTGCGGCTGTTCGTGATGCATGGTGTTGGCTTCCCCGTTGGCGCGGATTCTGGCTCAACGCGCAATGGTGCTCGGCTCGCCGCCCAAGCCGGCCTGCGGCAGCCAGGCGAAGATCGAATCGACGGTGGTGGTGGCGATGCGGCCGGAGAAGCGTTCGGCGTTCGGATGGTCGGAAAAGGAGATGTTGGCCCGCGTGGTCTCGGCGCCCAGGCGCTTCATCGCCGACAGGTGCAGCACCGTCGGCGGGTAGCCGCGCCGGCGCAGCCAGTCCTGCGCGGTGGCGCGGTTCCAGACCTGCTCCGGACTCGCCGCCATCGCCAGCGTCTCCAGCGCCCACTGGTTGCTCTGCTGGAAGCGCTGGCTCCACGGATAGGCCAGCATGTTGTAGCGCGGTTCGTTCAGCGCCAGCACGCGGCCACGGCCTTCGGCCCGCAGCAGCGGCAGCAGCGCCTGCTGCAGCTCCGGCGAGAGCACGACGTAGGCCGCTTCGTAGCGCCACGGCCGGTCCATGAAGAACTCGCCCAGGCCCTGGCGGAAGATCGCGCCGTTCGCGCTGCCGCACTCGTTGAGCTTGTGCAGTACGCGCCAGGGACCGGCCTCGGTCTTGTAGGCGAAGCCCAGGTGCGACCAGCGCAGGCCGTACTCCGTCAGGTTCTGCCCGGCGCGCGCCAGCAGCACCACCTGCGCGCCGCTGGCGTCGAGCCGCTCGGACGTGAGCTGCGCGAGCTTCATGCCTTCGGCGATCTGGGTGGCGCTCTGCGGTTCTTCGGTGCAGGTCTGGCCGGCGTGGCAGGGCAGGGTCAAGCCGAGGGCCAGCGCCAAGGCCAGCAGAGAGGATTGGAGGCGTTTCATCGTGTGGCTCCTCACGACCCGGTGATGTTCCGGACCAGCGGATACAACCAGAATCCGGCGATGCCGACGAAGCCCACGGCGCTGTTGACCAGCGCCCTGCGTGAGCCGAGGTCGGTCAGCGCATAGACCATGGTGATGGCGAAGCCGATGACCAGCGACATCGGAAACAGCATGAATAGAAAGCCCGCACCGGGCATCGAGTTGCCAGCCCGATGGGTTTCGCCCCAGACCTCCAGCACCGTCGCCACGGCGAGACCCCAGGTCAAGCCCGTGTACAAGCCGGGCGACCTCAGCGCGAGCAAGGCAAGCGCCGAGAACATCAAGACGGGAATCGAGTACAGCAACACGGTCTGGGTGACGGCCCCCGTACTGCTGCTGTTGGACAACATGAGCGTCGCGGCGATCAGTACCGAAACCAGGCCAGCGGCGACGCCGGCCTTCACTTCGCGCCAAGGCAGAGAAGCGGTGCTCATGGCTCAACGCGTCAGGCGCTCGTTGTGCAGCAGCGCTCGCCGATCTCGTTCGGGATGAAGGCGATGACACGGCCGGCGGCGGAGAGGATCTGCCCGCCGACCGTTGCCGTCACGACGCAGGCGGTGCCCACCGCCACCGAGGCCCCACCGACCGCCTGGCCGGTCACACGTACGCTGAAGCGCACGCCGTCGGAAACACGCTCCAGCACCCATACCGTGCCCTCGGCGACGACGGTGACCGAGACGACGACCAACGCGCTGCCGGCCGCCAGCACGCCACCTGCGGCCCCCACCGACACGGCCACCGGCAGAAGCGACAGGCCGCTGCTCGCGGCGGACAGGTCACTCTGGGCTTGCGCCGTTCCTGCAGCGCAAAGAAGCAGCACAGCGGACAGGCGGAGGGCTTTGATGGGGTCCACGTCGGTTCGGTGCTGCGGGCACCGGAAGCTGAGGTGGCGCGATGATCTGTAAGCGCGTGCTACTTGTCCCGCACCGGATGGAGCCGTAGCGCGGCGCGAACCGGGCGGTGTCGTTTCGCGATACTCGGTTCCCATGGCTTCCACCCAATCCCTGATCGAGTTAATCAAGTTCGAGCTCAAGGCCGCAGGTATCAGCTATGCCGAGCTGGCGCGGGAACTGGATCTTTCCGAGTCCAGCGTCAAGCGCATGTTTGCCAGCGGCGGCGAGATGCCGCTCTCGCGCATCGACGAGATCTGCCGCGTGCTGCATTGCGATTTCGCCGACCTCACGTCCCGGCTGGGCCGAACGAAGCCGGCCCTGCAGCAATTGACGATCGAGCAGGAGCGCGCCGTCGTCGCCGAGGAAAAACTGCTGCTGGTGGCGCTGTGCTGCCTGAGCCAATGGAGCTTCGAGCAGATCGTGAAGGCCTACCGCATCAGCGATGCCGAGGCCACGCAGGCCCTGGTGCAGCTGGACCACCTGGGCATCATCGAACTGCGCCCGCTCAACCGCTACAAGCTGCGCCTGGCCAAGACCTTCCGCTGGCAGCCGCAAGGCCCGGTGATGCAGTTCTTCCGCGACGACGCCGTGCAGGACTACTTTTCGGGCGGCTTCGATGGAGACGGCGAACTGTTGATGCTCGTGCACGGCCAGCTGGGCCACGGCAAGGTACGCGAACTGGTGGAGCGCCTGCAGCGCGTGGCCGAGGACTTCGCGCGCCAGCACATGGCGGATCAGAAGTTGCCCGAGTCCGAGAAGCGCGCCTTCACGCTGGTGCTGGGCATGCGGAACTGGCTGTTCGAGCGGCTGCGGCACCTGCTGCGGCAGGATCCGGGGCAGCGCTGATGGTTTCCCTGCTCCTCAAATGCCTGCTCGGTGCACTGGCCGTGCTCGTCATCGCGCTGCTGTCGCGCTCCCGCAGCTTCTTCATCGCGGGCCTGGTGCCGCTGTTCCCGACCTTCGCGCTGATCGCGCACTACATCGTCGGCACCGAGCGCTCGGCCGCGGACCTGCGGACCACCGCGCTGTTCGGCCTATGTTCGCTGCTGCCCTACGCGGTGTACCTGTTCGCCGTGTACTGGCTCAGCGTGCGGCTTTCGCTGGCGGCGACGCTGACAGCCGCCACTGTGGCCTGGGCTGTGGCCGCGGCCGGTCTGCTGGCCGCCTGGTACCGCCTGCGGGGCTGAACGCTCACCAGAACTGCCACTGCCGCGTCTGCACGACCCAGATGCCCAGGGCGCCGTTGGTCACCGCATGGGCGATGACCGCGGTCCAGAGCTTGCCGGTGCGGCGGTAGAGCCAGGCGTAGGCCAGGCCGGCAATGATGGCGGCCAGCCATAGCGTGTGCGCCAGCATGAAGACGAAGGTGGAGAGCATGATGGCCTTCAGGCCCACGCGCTGCGGGTCGACCCGCTCGAACTGCGGCTGCTCGATCCAGCGCATCAGGAAGGAGCGCCAGAACAGTTCCTCCATCAAGGGCACGACCAGCGCCGCCCCGATCCAGCGCAGCACCACCAACGGCCAGATCAGGCGGCCATCGAGATCGATCGGCAGGAAGCTCGCGGTGGACTCGCCGATCGTCATCCAGGGCGCGTCGAGCCGGATCCACAGCACGAAGACCACGAGGCCGACCGCCACGGCCTCCAGGGTCTCCCGGACATGGGGCTGGGTCTGGCGGAAAAGCTCGCCGTAGTCGCGCCAGTGGCGGACCAGGATCGAGCCGACCATCAGCACGCTCAGGCCATAGATCCAGCGGGTGTCGAAGCCGGGGCCCTCGGGCAGCCAGCCGCGCAGCGCGAGCAGCAGCATGAAGACGGCGAAGGGCAGGCACCGGGCCCGGGCGGCAGGACTGAGCGAGACGATCGAAGGCATGGGTCGCAAGCCTATCAGCCGCCCATGTAAGTCCGCAGCGCCTCGATCGCATGGCGCACCTTGGCCGGCTGGGCGTCGCGCTGCGGCGTGACGGCATAGACCGGCAGGGCCGGCAGGCGCCAGCCGGGCAGCAGCGGCACCAGACGGCCATCGCTGGCCTGCGCGTCGAGATCGCTGGGGCTCAGCATCGCCAGGCCGGCGCCGGCCTCGCAGAGCTGCTGCAAGGTCAGCTGGTTGTTGCTGCTGGCGCGCGGGCGGACCTCGATCACCTGCCGCTCATCCTCGGCGTTATGCAGGGCATAGCTGTGGACGGCCTCGGTGCCCGGGTGCAGCACTAGCCAGTCATGCGTGGCCAGTTCCGCCAAAGTGGCCGGCACGCCGCGGCGGGCCAGGTAGGCCGGCGCCGCGTACAGCGCCATCGTCTTTTCACCGAGCCGCTGGGCCACCCAGCTGCTGTCGGGCAAGCGGCCGTAGCGGATCGCCAAGTCGATCCGCAGGGCCACCAGGTCGGTGAAGCCGTCCTCGACCTCCAGGTGCAGGCTCAGGCCCGGATGGGCAGCCAGCAGGGGCAGCAGCGCCGGGCCCAGCGTGCGGCCGAAGCCGACCGGTGCGGCGACGCGCAACTCGCCCTCCGGCGCGTCGCGCAGCTGCATCAGTCCGTCCTGCGCACCCCGGGCGGCGGCCAGCATCGCGGCGCAGCCCTCGTGGAAGCGGGCGCCGGCCGGTGTGAGGCTCAGCTTGCGGGTCGTGCGGTGCAGCAAGGTCACGCCCATGTCGCGTTCCAGCGCGCGGATCTGCTGGCTGACGGCCGAGGTGGTCGTGCGCAACTGCTTCGCGGCGGCGACGAAGCTGCCCTGCTCGACGACAGTGGCCAGCACCGCCATCCGCTTCAATTGATCCAGCATGAAGTTTTTCTGAACAGTGAGTGGCAGATCTGAGGACTTACCGCCAGATTATGAAGTTACTACAGTTGATGCATCGTCCCACTCTCGACAGGAATCGAATATGAAGATCGCTCTCATCGGACCCACCGGCTTCGTCGGCAGCGCGGTGCTGCAGGAACTGCTGGCGCGCGGCCATCAGGTCGTGGCCCTGGCGCGCGACCCGGCCAAGCTCGCGCCGCAGACCGGCCTCACGGTCGTCAAGGCGGATGCGATGGATGCCGGCCAGGTGGCCAGCGACGTGAAGGGCGTGGATGCCGTGGTCAGCGCCTACAACCCGGGCTGGAGCGATCCGGCCATCCACGACAACTTCCTGAAGGGCACGCAGGCGATCGTCGACGGCGTGAAGGCGGCGGGCGTGGCGCGCCTCCTGGTCGTCGGCGGCGCCGGCAGCCTCTATGCGGCGCCGGGCGTGCAACTGGTGGACACGCCGGAATTTCCGGCCGAGTGGAAGCAGGGCGCGCTGGCGGCGCGCGAGGCGCTGAACCGCATCCGGCTGGAGAACACGCTGGACTGGACCTTCCTGTCGCCGGCCGTGTTCCTGAAGCCGGGCGAGCGCCGCGGCAGCTACCGGACCGAGCTGGACGTGCCGGTGATGGGCGCCAACGGCCCGGCCGAAGTCTCGGTGGCCGACCTGGCTGTGGCGATCACCGACGAGCTGGAGAAGCCGCAGCACATCCGCCGCCGCTTCACCGTCGGGTACTGATCAGACGACCTTCTGCTCCAACACGAAGTTGGCACCGTCGTACTGGCCCAGCTTCTCCACCAGCAGCGGCATGCATTCGGCCAGCTCGTCGTGCAAGGTGAATGGCGGGTTGGCGATGAACATGCCGCTGCCGAGCATGCCGACGCCGCGGTCGTTGTCCTGCTGCTTGACGGTCAGGCGCACGTGCAGCCAGCCCTTCTTGGCGCCGTGCTTTTCGGCATCGGCGGCGGCCTTGAGCCGCTGCGCGAGCTGGGCCGATTCGAGCAACTGCAGCTGCGGGTACCAGATGATGAAGACCGTCTCGGCCATGCGCTGCAGGCCCTCGCGCAGCGCGGCGATGACCTTGGCGTAGTCGGTCTTCAGTTCGTAGGACGGGTCCATCAGCACGACAGCGCGGCGGGCGATGGCCGGCGGCGGCAGCTCGGACTTCATCGCGGCGAAGCCGTCGGTGTCGAAGACCTGCGTGTTCGGCCGCGTCTCCAGGTAGCTGGAGAGGATGCGGTAGTCGGTCTGGTGCAGCTCGAACACGCGCAGGCGGTCCTGCTCGCGCATCAAGAGGTTGGCCAGTGCCGGCGAGCCCGGGTACTGGCGCAGCTGGCCGTCCGTGTTGAAGGCCTTGACCAGTTCCATGTACCGGGCCAGCGGTTCCGGCAGCGAACGCTCGTCCCACAGCCGCGCGACGCCCAGCGAGTACTCGCCCTTCTTCTGCGCGTAGCGGCCCTCGATCGAATAACCGCCGGCGCCGGCGTGGGTGTCGACCAGGGTGTAGGGCTTGTCCTTCTCGCCCATGTAGCGAAGCACCTGGGTGAAGACCAGGTGCTTGAGGACATCGGCGTGGTTGCCGGCATGGAAGGCGTGGCGATAGGCGAGCATGCGCCATTGTCGCCGCTGGGCCGGTGGATCAGGCCTGCTGGATGGCGCCGGGGTCGGTCGCCGGGCCGGCCAGCGCCACCGTCGTATGCGGATGCCTGTACTGCCGGACCTGCCGCAGGCTGAGGCCATCGGCCTCGCCCGGGTCCACCGCCTTGCCGCGCAGCGGCGAGTTCGGGCGAAGGCGGTAGTCGCCACGCACGGCCAGCACGAAGGCGTCCCAGTCGACCACGTGGTTGCCCTGCTGCTCCCATTCGCTGCTGGCGGCGAAGTACGGGTTGCCGGCCAGCAGGTTGTTGACCAGGTGCACGCGCCCGCCCGGCATCGGCGCGACGCGCAGGTAGGTGCCGCCGCGCGGCAGCAGGTCGACAATGGTGTTGTTGACCATGTGCAGTTCCTGCGGCGAGCCGGCGGCATAGCCCTCGGCACCGAAGGAGACGATGCAGGGGTTCTGCGTCGTCGAGCTTTGCTGGATCAGGTTGCCGACCACCAGGCACTGCCCGCCGTTCGGAAACTCCAGCTCGTAGCTGGACTCGCCGCCGATTTCGTCGGTGAGCCGGTTGTAGAAGATGTGGTTGACGGCCGCGCGGCTCTTCAGCAGGTGGCCCATGCGTCCGTCGTGGAAGTAGCTGCCGGTGACCTTCAAGTAGGCGATCCGGCCGACATAGAGATTGTGCGTCTGGCCCTGCTGGCGAACGATGGTGCCGAAATCGCAGTTCTCGATCTCCAGCCGAGCCTTGCCGTCGTTGCCGGAAAGCAGGCCGTTCTCGTTGTCCTTGAAGGCGCAGTCGTAGAGGCTCAGCGAACCCTGCTCGAGGCGGATGCCGGCACCGTTGCCGTCGGGCACGCGGCAGCCGAAGAAGTCGAAGCCCTCGATGCGCATGCGCTCGCCGGCGGTGACGAAGATGCCCTTGCCCTGCGACGACGTACCCCCGGCGATGAGGCGCACCCTCCCGCCGACGGCGCGCAGGCTCAGGTCGTTCTGGCGCCAGGTGGCGACGTCCGCGATGTAGTCGCCGGCATCGACTTCGATCCGGGTGCCGTCGCGGGCCACCCGCGCGGCCTCGGCCAGGGTCTTCACCGCCTGGGCCGGCCCGACGCGCAATGTCCGGGTCTCGGCCGCCACGCTGTCGAGGCCCAGACCCAGGCCGGCCATCGACAGCAGCGTGCGGCGCCGGACCCTATAGCTGAAATCGTTCATCTCTGCTGGCATCGGTGTTATGCATCCAGGCTTTACGCTAGCACCCCTTTTCCTCCGTCATCACAAGAACATGCCCAATCTCTTCGACCCCGTGAAGCTCAGCAACGAGCTGGACCTGGCCAACCGCATCGTCATGGCGCCGCTGACGCGCAGCCGCTCGCAAGGCCTGCTGCCCGGCGAGCTGGCCGTCGAGTACTACCGCCAGCGCGCCGGTGCCGGCCTGATCATCAGCGAGGGCACGCAGATCACCGCCGACGGCCAGGGCTACCTGGACACGCCGGGCCTGCACACGCCGGAGCAGGTCGCGGCCTGGAAGCGAGTGACGGACGCCGTGCACGCCGAGGGCGGCAAGATCGCCGCGCAGCTGTGGCACGTGGGCCGCATCTCGCACGTCAGCTTCCAGCCGGATCGCCAGGCGCCGATCTCGTCGAGCGACAAGCCGGCGGCCGGCAAGACCTTCACGAGCGAAGGCTTTGTCGACGTGTCGGCACCGCGCGCGCTGAAGACCGAGGAGATCCCCGGCCTGATCGCGGCCTACGTCCATTCCGCGCGCTGCGCGGTCGAGGCCGGTTTCGACGCGGTGGAAGTCCACAGCGCGAACGGCTACCTGCTCGACCAGTTCCTGCGCGACAGCGTCAACGACCGCAAGGACGGCTATGGCGGCTCGATCGAGAACCGCGCCCGCCTGCTGGTCGAGGTGATGACGGCCGTGGCCGGCGCGATCGGTGCTGGCCGCACGGGCCTGCGCCTGTCGCCGGTGACACCGTCCAACGACATCGGCCAGGACAGCAACCCGCAAGCGCTGTTCGAGCATGTGGCGCGCCAGCTGGCGCCGTTGAAGCTGGCCTTCCTGCACGTGGTCGAAGGCCAGACCGGCGGCCCGCGCGACATCGCCCCGTTCGACTACGCGGCGCTGCGCCAGGCCTTCGGCGGCACCTACATCGCCAACAACGGCTACACCCGCGAGATGGCGATCGCTGCCGTGGCCGAGGGCAAGGCCGACCTGGTCGCCTTCGGCCGCGACTTCATCGCCAACCCGGACCTGGTGCGCCGCCTGAAGCTGAATGCGCCGCTGCAGAAGATCGACAGCGCCACGCTGTACGGCGGCGACGCCAAGGGCTATACGGACTATCCGGCGCTCGCGGCCTGACGACTTCTCGTCAGCGGATTTTCGAAGCCGTCCTGGCTTTAAATAAATCGCGGATGTTCACCTCGCGCGGCCCGGGGATCAGTTCGAAGCTGTCCCCGGCGCCCAGCACGCCGGGCCTGATCACGCTCAGGTAGAAACCGCACCAGCCGCTCTGCATCATCAGCTTGGCGGCCTGCTTGAAGCCCAGCACCGCATTGAGCTTGAAGCAGGGATAGCGCGGCTCGCTGACGGCGAGGTCGCAATCCGGGAAGCGCAACAGGTCGCCGACCCAGGCATCGCTCTCGGTCAGGCCCGCCAGGGTCAGGTTTTCGCCCAGGCTGCCGGGAGGCAGGTCCTGGCCCCAGTCGCCGGCGCGGGCCTGCGCGCGCACCGTCTGCCAGAACGGATAGTGTTCCGACGGATAGGCGTATACCGCCTTGGCCACGCCGCCGTGCACGTCCAAATCGGCCTGCTCGTCGCCCTCCAGCCCCAGCGGCTTCACCGTCACCGCGCCCTCGCGCGGCCGCTTGGCGATGCCGCTCATCACCGGCCCCTGGTCGGTCTGCAAGGTGCTGGCGCGGGCGGTGTTCAGGCTGAGAAGCTTCATCATTGCGTCGGATTGTCGCGTTGGCTGACAAGGCTGTGGGCAAGTTCGGAACAAGCGGGCACTTGTCCACAGTGCGGAAGCGCCCGGCAGAGTTGTTGTCGGCCCGCGTGCAGGCTCATGACTCTTGACCCACACGCTTGCACGCAAGGCAAGCGCTTGTCAGGCTTGAGAAAATCCGGCTTGTCCACAGAATGAGGCCCGGCCTATGACTACAACTACTCTTAAATAAGAAGAAATAGGAAGAGGAGTCGGGATGGTGAAATGCCGCTGCGCGGGCACGGCCGGCCCGTCCATGTCAAACTTCCGGCCCTTCCAGATTTCCGTTCCATGAGTTTTCCCACCCAAACGCTCTACAGCGCCTCCTGCGGCTTCGAGTCCGCCTGCCGGATTCCGGCGCTGCCCGAAGGTCACCGCAGCCGTGGCCTGCACGGGCACAGCTATTTCGCCACCGTGCGTGCGCTGCTGCCCGCGGGCTGGGCGCCGTTTCCGGGCGGTGAGGTGGAGGAACTGCGGCGTCGATTGGAAGAGGCCGTGGCGCCGCTGGACCATGCGCTGCTGAACGACACGGTCGAGCAGCCGACCGACGAGAACCTGGCTCGCTGGATCAGGCAACGCCTCACCTCGCTGGGCGTGCCGGGCATCCAGCAGGTGGGCATCCAGAGCACGCCGCAGATGGGCGTGGACCTGGACGCCGCGGGCGTCGCCCACGTCTGGCGCCGCTACCGCTTCCAGTCGGCGCACAAGCTGCCGAACGTGCCGCCCGGCCACAAGTGCGGGCGCATGCATGGCCATGGCTTCGAGGTGATCATCCATGCCAACCAGGATCTCGGCGAACGTGACGACATCTCGATCGACTACGACCACCTGGACGAAGTCTGGGCACCGTTCCATGCGCTGCTGAACTACCAGTGCCTGAACGGAATCGAAGGCCTAGAGAACCCGACCAGCGAGGTCATTTCGTCTTGGCTGTGGGAGCGGCTGAAGCCGCAGCTGCCGGAACTGTCCTGGATCACCGTCTACGAGACCGGCTCCTGCGGCGCCAACTACGACGGCGCCAACTACCGGATCTGGAAGGAACTGACCTTGGACAGCGCGATCCAGCTGAAGCGCGCGCCGGAAGGCAGCCCGCTGCGCGGCATCCATGGCCACACCTACACCTTGCGCCTGCACCTGAGCGCGCCGCTGGATGCGGTACAGGGCTGGACCGTCGACTTCGGCGACGTGAAGACCCTGTTCGATCCGATCTTCAAGGCGATCGATCACCGGCCTCTGTACGAGATCGCTGACCTGCCCGATGGCGACACGGCCAGCCTCGCTGCCTGGGTACTGGAGAAGGGCCGCGCGGCGCTGCCGCAGATCGATCGCGTGGACATGTACGAGACGCGTGGCTCGGGCTCGATCGTCAGCCTGGCTTCTTCTGAGGAACTCATCCCCGTATGACGTACGCCGTCAAAGAAATGTTCTACACCTTGCAGGGCGAGGGTGCGCAGGCGGGCCGGGCTTCGGTGTTCTGCCGCTTCGCCGGCTGCAATCTGTGGAACGGGCGCGAGGAAGACCGCGCCACGGCTGTCTGCACCTTCTGCGATACGGACTTCGTCGGCACCGATGGACACGGCGGCGGCAAGTTCGCCACGGCCGAGGCGCTGGCCGATGCCGTGGCGTCGAAGTGGCCGGCCCATGCCGGCGGCAAGCCCTACGTCGTCTGCACGGGCGGCGAGCCGCTGCTGCAGTTGGACAAACCTTTGATCGACGCGCTGCATGCACGCGGCTTCGAGATCGCTGTGGAGACCAATGGCACGCAGCCAGCGCCGGAGGGTCTGGACTGGATCTGCGTCAGCCCCAAGGCCGACAGCGAGATCGTGCTGACGAAGGGCAACGAGCTGAAGCTTGTCTGGCCCCAGCCGGCGGCCCGGCCCGAGCGCTTCGCCGGCCTGGATTTCCAGCACTTTTTCCTGCAGCCGATGGACAGCATCCTGAAGGCACAGAACACGAAGGAAGCGGTGGCCTACTGCATGGAGCATCCGCAGTGGCGGCTCTCGGTGCAGATGCACAAGGTCATCGGCATCGAGTAAGAGGATTGAGGAATGAAAAAGGGGCCCGCGAAGGGCCCCTTGTCATTTCAGCGGCTTGTGAGCCTCAAGCCATGTGAGCAGTGCGCTTGTCCAGCATCGCTTCCGGTTCCATTTCGGTCGGGTTGTCGAGCTGGCTCTTCATGCGCGCGACGTCCAGGTCGCCGGTCCACTTGGCGACCACGACGGTGGCCACGCCGTTGCCGACCAGGTTGGTCAGCGCGCGTGCTTCGCTCATGAAGCGGTCGATGCCCAGGATCAGCGCCAGGCCTTCGACCGGCACGTGGCCCACCGCGTTCAGCGAGGCGGCCAGCACGATGAAGCCGCTGCCGGTCACGCCGGAGGCACCCTTGGAGGTCAGCAGCAGCACGGCCAGCAGGGTCAGCTCCTGCATCAGCGACAGCGGCGTGTTGGTGGCCTGGGCGATGAAGATCGCGGCCATCGTCAGGTAGATCGAAGTGCCATCGAGGTTGAACGAGTAGCCGGTCGGGATCACCAGGCCCACGGTGCTCTTCTTGGCGCCGAGGTTCTCCAGCTTGGCCATCATTCGCGGCAGCACGGACTCGGAAGAAGACGTGCCCAGCACGATCAGCAGTTCTTCGCGGATGTACTTGACGAACTTCCAGATCGAGAAGCCGTGCGCCTTGGCGACGGCGCCCAGCACGACGAAGATGAACAACAGGCAGGTGATGTAGAAGCAGGCCATCAGCTGGCCCAACTGCACCAGCGAGCCGACGCCGTACTTGCCGATGGTGAAGGCCATCGCGCCGAAGGCGCCGATCGGGGCCAGCTTCATGATCATGCCGATGATCGAGAACAGAACGTGCGAGCTCTTCTCAATGAAGTCGAACACCAGCGTGCCGCGGCCGCCGAAGCGATGCAGCGCGAAGCCGAACAGCACGGCGATCAGCAGCACCTGCAGCATCTCGCCCTTGGCGAAGGCGTCGATGAAGGTGTTGGGGATGATGGCCATCAGGAAGTCGACCGTGGTGCCGAGCTTGCCCTTCTCGGTGAAGGAGGCGATGCCCTTGGTGTCGAGCGTGCTCGGGTCGATGTTCATGCCGGCGCCGGGCTGCACGACGTTGACAATGACCAGGCCGATGATCAGCGCCACCGTCGAGACGACCTCGAAGTACAGCAGCGCCAGGCCGCCGGTCTTGCCGACCTTCTTCATGTCCTCCATGCCGGCGATGCCGACGACGACGGTGCAGAAGATGATCGGCGCGATCAGCATCTTGATCAGCTTGATGAAGGCATCGCCGAGCGGCTTCATGTCCGCGCCGACCTTCGGATAGAAGTGGCCCAGCAGCACGCCGATGACGATGGCGGTCAGAACCTGGACATAAAGGGATTTGTAGAAGGGGGGTTTGGCAGCGGCCATGGAACGTCTCCGGTCGTTGTGCGATCTGCACCCATCTTCCGCTGCGATTGCACGCTTTGCGATACGGGGAATTGCATAAGTGGAATTGCCAACCTGGCATGAAAAAAGGAGCCCGAAGGCTCCTTTCGAGGGACGCGCCGAGCGCTTCGTCAGAAGGCGTAGCCGATACCGACCTGCACGGCCGTCGGGTTCAGCGTGGCGGGGATCGTCTGGCCAGTCGAGAGCTTGCCGGTGGTCTTGATGAAGACCTTCATCACCGACACGTCGGCCGTCCAGTGGCCACCCAGGTTCATCGCCGCGCCCAGCTGGATGCTGGCGCCGCCGGCGTTCTTCATCGACAAGGTCGTCGGGTTCGACGGCGTGCCGCCGGTCAGGCCCGACAGCGCAGCCGTCGCATGGGTATCGTAGAAGCGCGCGTAGGTGGCGCCAGCGCCGACGTAGGGGCGGAAGGTGCTCTTCGCATCGAAGAAGCGGTACTGCGCCAGCAGCGTGATCGGCAGCGACTTGACCGTGCCGAGCTTGCCAACACCGTCGATCGCGCCAGCGCCGACGACGTCATGCTTGAACGCCAGGCCGATCGGCAGGTCGATCGCAATGTTGTCGGTCCACATGTAGGTGATGCCGCCGGTGAACTGCGTGTCCTTGTGCACGTCGATCTTGGTGCCGGCCAGGCTGGGCGCGCTGAGGTCGCCGCTATCGACCTTGGGCGAGATCTGGGTCGCGCCCAGGCGAGCGATGAAAGTACCGGCCGATTGGGCCTGGGCGCCGGAGGCGGCGCAGGCCAGAGCCACGGCGGCAAGGCTGAGGAGAGTCGTTTTCTTCATGGATTTTTGCTCCTGAATGTCGCCGCGGCGATTACAGCCAGCCCTTGATGGACAGCGACTTGGAAATCAGCTGGGCGACCAGTTGATGGCCATAGGGCGTCGGGTGGAACTGGTTGGCGAAGGCGTAGTTCTTCCACCAGTCGGGGCTGCTGTGGCCAGATGCAGCCGACAGGTTTGCAGCGGTGCAGGCACGCCAGCCGGCGTAGGCCGTTGCCGGGTCGGTTGAATCGGCGGCCGGGCACAGCTCGGTAAACACGCCCTGAGCACCTTCGGTCGTGATGCCGTACTGGGCCGGGTTGGCGACCTGGTCGAGGAAGGCGTTGTAGAAGTCGACCACGACGACGCGGTCTTCGCTGGCGAACTTAGCCGCGAGTTCAGCGTTATAGGCTGCAAACCATTGCTGGAACAGACCCTCGGCCTGGGCAGCCGCGGTCGGCGTCATCGCGCCGAGGATCTTCTGGAATTGGGGCGTCTTGGTGACGGCCGGCAGGTTCAGGATTACGACGTGGGTGGCGCCCTTACCGAGCACATTGGTCGTCACCGAATTGGCGAACGCATCGGCCAGCGCCTTCATGTAGGCGCCGCCGATGGCTGCCGTGGTGGATGCGCCCCCGGCCAAGGCCGTTGCTACATCGGACGCAGGCAGCAGAGACGTCAGCAACGTGTACAGGGGAGTCGCGCTACCCGCCTGGGCCTGACTGAAGGCGGTCAGCAAGGCCGCAGCATCATTGCCGCCGCCATCAATCACGGCGAGGTCGGTCGCTGAGAAGCCCAGCGTGCCGGCCGTTGCCAGTTGCACCTGGATGCCGCGCGGATCGGCCGCAGACAGGCCGCTGCTCGCGCCATTGATTACGCCGCCGCCAATGGCAAAGTTCGTGCAGCCCGCCTTCGAATTGGCCGCGAAAGTCGTGCCAGTGAAAACATAAAAATTGCACAGTGCCGTGATGCCATAGCTGGCTGCCACGCGTTCGGGATAGACCTGCCCGTCCTGGACCGTGAACTTGCTGAAGCCCAGTGCTGCGCTGAAGGTCCCCGAGTCGGCCAGGCTGTCGCCGAAGACCTTGACCGAGGTGATGGCGGTGCGCGGTGTGGTGTCCGCGGAGCTGCCGCCGCCACAGGCGACGACTGCCAGGCTGGCAGCCAGCGCGAGCAGGCTGGATTTGAGATGACGCATCGGGTGTCTCCTGGGAATCAAATTAGTGCTGTCGGGAGAGAGCGATACCAGGTCGTTTGGAACCCTAGCGATCGCTACTGGTGCGAGTGTCGGGGGTTTTTGCCCCGTTGCAGCGCGTGAAAGTCCTTAGTTTGCACTGGTTTGTAGCGGCCGCGATACGTGAGGTGTCACGCGTGTGACAAGTGGTGCACGCCCGTGCGAACGTCGTTTCCGTGTCCAAAAGGACAAGGCTGTGGACAAGAAAAGGTCAACTGCCCTGTTTTCCACAGCGAATCTCGGTCTCCGCGACTTGTTGTTGTTTACTGCGCAGGCTGTGCAGGGCTTGACCCACATGCTTGTCGAGCTGGCAAGTGCCTGTCGCATCACGGGAAAATGGCCTTGTCCACAGCGGGCTGCGGGCTCTACTAAGACTATCTATTTAAAGAATTGAAAAGCATGGATATCGAGCAACTGCAGCAACGCCTGCGGGACTTCGCCGCGGAACGGGCCTGGCAGCCCTACCTGACGCCGAAGAACCTCGCGATGGCGATGGTGGTCGAAGCGGCGGAACTGGTGGAGATCTTCCAGTGGATGACGCCGGAGGAGTCGCAGGCCATCAAGGCCGACCCGCGCAAACATGAGCATCTGGGCGAAGAGATCGCGGACGTGCTGCTGTACCTGCTGCAGATTGCCGACTGCAGTGGTGTCGACGTCGAGGCGGCTGTCGAGCGCAAGCTGGCAATGAATGCCTTGAAGTACCCGCCGGGCATGCCCGATGCGACCGGTTGACCGAGCAGACAGAGGGCCGAAAAAATCGCGCTGTCAAGGGTGGCCGCTGTGGCATTTGGCGCGGCAAAATCTCGCCCTTCCCCGTTTTGATGCGTGTCTTCGCTTAGTTTTCCCGTATGAGTATTCAGGTTCGCCCCGCGACGTTGCGCGATGCCAAGGCCATTGCCCAGATCCATGTCTCGGCCTGGCAGGATGCCTACAAGGGCTTGCTGCCCGAAACTGCGCTGGACAGCCTGTCCGTGCAGAAGCGCCAGGCCTTCTGGCGCGAGGCCATCGATCTCTGCGAGCCGCAAGTGATGGTGGCGCACATCGACGGCGAGCTGATGGGTTTCGTCGGCTTCGATCGTTCGCGCGACAAGGGCACACCGTCCACGACCGGCGAAATCTGGGCGCTGTACGCCGATCCGGTCCACTGGGACAAGGGTGTGGGCCTGGCGCTGTGGGATGCCGCCCGCGACGGTCTGCAGGAAGAAGGCTGCACCAAGGTGACGCTCTGGACCTGGCTGCGCAACGAGCGCGGCCTGGGCTTCTTCGAGAAGGCAGGCTTCAAGCGCGAACTCGGCAGCGCCAAGACCACCGAGGTGGCAGGCACGCGGCTCGAAGAGCTGAGGCTGCAACGCTCGCTGGTGTAAGCCAGCGGGGTCGGGTCTTGCCTTCCCGATTCAGCGATTCCTCATTGGTGAGGAATTTTTCGCTCTGCTGAGGCGCTGACACCATCGGGCCACCTTGTTCGCTCGCTATATTGCGGGCGCACAACGGTGAACAAAATGATCAGAGGCCTGAGCGAAGGCATGTGGCGCGTCGTGTTCTACGAGCGCAAAGGTTTTCGGGTGGAAGTGGACCGCACCGGTCCGTGGTTGCCCAACAAGACGATGGCCCAGCATTGGGCCGATTGGTTCGGCGCGCGCGGCTATCACGTCGCCCTGCAGGACCAGAGCGGGACCCTGCAGCGCATCAGTGCCGGCCTGCCGGGCTGACGAATCCCCGGCGTTCCAGGGCCCAGCCCTCGGTGGCGTTCTTTTTCGGATGGCGCTGTACTCGCTGCGAGCTGGTCCACCCCTTCTCCGAGGCGCGCAGGACCAGGCTTTCGGCCTGAGCCGCGTTCAGCTGCAGCGCAAAACGGGTCCAGCGCTTCAGCACCAATTCCTGTTGCCAGGCATCTTCCAGGGCCCAGCGAACTTGCTGCGGGTCGGCCTGCTTGCTGGCAACGATCATCCGTGGCGCGAAGGCCAGTACGAAGCGGTCGAAATCGACCCGGCTCTGCTCGGTCGGCAGCAGCGCCTTCAGCCGCGCCAGCCGCGGGTGCCATTCGGGTGTCGAGAAATGGCGGGTCACCAGCGCCTGCAGCGCCTGGATCGGGTTGAACAGCCGCAGCCGGTTCGGCGGCAGCACGGTCATCGGCAATTGCGCGGCTTGCTCATGCGGCAGTTCGGTGACGAAGCTGCACAGCACGGCGATGCGCTGCCATTCGATCGGGCCGAGGCCGGCGATCTGCTGGATCGGGCCCAGGGCGACGCTCTGCGCGAGGGCCGTGGCACCGGCATGATCGTGCCCGGCCTTCGCGGCATTGGCGGCCCGGCTCAGCACGACGACGTTGCCTGCGGCGTAGCCGGCATCGGGGCGGACGCGGTCGATCGAGCGTGACTGGGCGTCGCCGCGGCGATCGTTCAACAGCTGGCGGGTGATGGGGCAGAAGGCGACGTCGATCTGCCGCAGGAAGTTCGGCGTGAGCTGCACGTCCTCGAAGCTGCGGCCGCGGGCCCAGGCATGCGTGCGCAGCTGCAGCCATAGCTGCGTGCAGCGCCGGGGCTTCAGTGTGCGCTTTTCGAATGATTGGCGGCCGGCCAGCCAGCCCTGGCGCAGCGGCGAGCCGACGAACAGGTGCTCGACCGGCGGGGTCAAGCCGTGCTCAGCGAAGGCCCGGCCGATGTCCCAGCCCAGGCCGGCATTGGCCGGCAGGGTCTGGACGGGCAGGGCCAGTTCGTACTGGGCCGATGCTGCGGTGATGGCTGCTGCTGCGATCATGGTTTGCTCCAGGTGGGCCGGCCGCCGATATCGGCGACTGTGTGGCACAGTCTGGCGCTCAGGTAGCTCAAGGCGTGAGCCAGTAAAAACGATGGATCGCACCGAACGTTTCTACAAGATCGAGATGCTGATTCGCTCGCGCGAGTGCGTGAGCTTTGCGGCCCTGCAGGAGGCGCTGGAGGTCTCGCCGGCGACGCTGAAGCGCGACCTGCAGTACCTGCGCGAGCGCATGGACGCACCGATCGAGTACGACGCCGATGCCAATGGCTATCGCTTCGGCAAGCAATGGGGCGGCAGCCAGCCGCACGAGCTGCCGGGCGTCTGGTTCAACGAGAAGGAGCTGCACGCGCTGCTGACGATGCACCAGATGCTTGCCGGCCTCGACGAGAACGGCCTGCTGAGCCGCCACCTGGCGCCGATGTTCGACAAGCTCACCGGCATGCTCGGTGCCGACGAGACCGAGGCGAAGGAGCTGACGCAACGCGTCAAGCTGATCAGCACGGCGCGGCGGCGCGTGCCTTCGGAGTATTTCGAGACGGTCGGCAGCGCGGTCGTCAAGCGCCAGCGGCTGCGGCTTGACTATCGCAAGCGTGGTTCCGCCAAGGCCGGCCCGCGCGTCGTCTCACCGCAGCGGCTGGTCCACTATCGCAACACCTGGTACCTGGATGCCTGGTGCCACCAGAGCGAGGGCTTCCGCCGATTTGCGCTGGACGCCCTGGAAGGCGCCGAGCTGCTGCCGGAGAAGGCCCGAACGGTGTCCACGAAGCAACTGGAGGCCGAGCTGGACCAGGGCTACGGCATCTTCGCCGGCAGCCAGGCGCGGCAGGCCTCGCTGGTGTTCAAGGCCGAGACGGCGCAATGGGTGTCGCACGAGGAATGGCACCCGGCGCAGACCAGCGAATGGCTGCCGGACGGCCGCTGGCGGCTCGACGTGCCCTTCATCGACTCGACCGAGCTGCTGATGGATCTGCTGCGCCATGCCGGGCAGGTCGAGGTGCTGGCGCCGGCGGACCTGCGGCGTGCCTACGCCAAGCGGCTGCGTGACGCGGTGGACGAGCTCAGTTAGTGCTCGGGTCTTCGTGGCGCTTGAGCCGCTCGCTCTGCCAGTAGACGTCGTCACCGCCCAGGCCGTCGAGGTTGGCGCGGTTCAGCACGCGGGCGAGGACGAACAGCAGGTCCGACAGCCGGTTCAGGTACTGGCGCGGGGCGGCGTTGATCGTCTCGCTGTGGGCCAGCGTGATCACGGCGCGTTCGGCGCGGCGCGCCACCGTGCGGCCGACGTGCGCGATCGCGGCGCTGCGCGTGCCCGCCGGCAGGATGAATTCCTTCAGGCGGGGCAGGGCGGCGTTGTAGTGGGCCAGCGCTTCGTCGAGACGGAGCACGGCTGCGGCCTTCAGCAGCTCGTAGCCCGGCATCGACAGCTCGCCGCCGAGGTTGAACAACTCGTGCTGGATCAGCACCAGCAGCTCGCGGATGTCGTCCGGCAACGGTTCCGCCAGCAGCACGCCGAGCTGCGAGTTCAGCTCGTCGACGTCGCCGATCGCCTGGATGCGCAGGTGGTCCTTGGGAACGCGGCTGCCGTCACCGAGGCCGGTCGTGCCGTCGTCGCCGGTGCGGGTTGCAATTTGGGAAAGTCGGTTGGCCATGCCCCGCATCTTGCCGCAAAGCGGCGGCCAGGCGCGTTCAGGCCCGACGGCCGCTGCGATGGAAGGCAGGTCGGCGCTGCAGCGTCGGGTGGTGGTGGGTGCCGGCGTGACGGGGAGCGGGAACACGCAGCACTGGCGGCTCCGAGGGTGGCGTAGGGGCCTCGAACAGGCTGCGCAGCCACAGCAGCAGCGCATCCCATCGCAGTGCGCCGAGCACGGCCAGCACCACCGCCGCCAGCAGGATCGTCATCGCGCCATGATCAGCAGCCATGATGTTTCTCCTTCTTGCCGAGGAATCCATCGTGTCACCGCGGGTCCTCGCCTGCAAGGGCTTGCTGCAGAATCAGACCCAGTTTTCCTGGAGAAGTACGCCATGACCGCAGCCGCCCTCGAGATCTCGCCCCGTCCGATGCCTGAATCGATGCTGGCGGCGCTGAAAGCCCGCTTCGGCGAGCGCTGTTCCACGGCCCTGGCGGTGCGCGAGCAGCACGGCCGCGATGAATCGGTGTTCGACGTGCCGCCGCCAGAGGCGGTGGTGTTCGCCCAGAGCAACGAGGACATCGCCTTCGTGCTGACGCAGGCGCACGAGCATCGAGTGCCGGTGATTCCCTACGGCGCCGGTTCCTCGCTGGAAGGCCATCTGCTGGCGGTGCAGGGCGGTGTCAGCCTGGACCTGTCGCGGATGAAGGAGATCCTGCGCGTCAATGCCGAGGACCTGACGGTGACGGTGCAGGCCGGCGTCACCCGCAACCAGCTGAACAACGAGCTGCGCCACCAGGGCCTCTTCTTCCCGATCGATCCCGGCGCGGATGCCAGCCTCGGCGGCATGGCGTCCACCCGTGCCAGCGGGACGAATGCGGTGCGCTACGGCACGATGCGCGAGAACGTGCTGGCGCTGACGGTGGTCACGCCGCAGGGCCAACTGCTGCACACCGGCAGCCGTGCGCGCAAGAGCAGCGCCGGCTATGACCTGACGCGGCTCTACGTCGGCAGCGAAGGCACCTTGGGCGTGATCTGCGAGGTGACCTTGCGGCTCTACCCGCTGCCGGAGGCGGTGTCGGCGGCCGTCTGCTTCTTCCCGAGCATCGACGCGGCGGTGCAGACCACGATCCAGATCATCCAGCTCGGCGTGCCCATCGCGCGCTGCGAACTGCTCGATGCGAACACGGTGCGCGCCGTCAATGCGCATGACCGACTGGGCCTGCGCGAAGCGCCGATGCTGCTGATGGAGTTCCATGGCACCGAGGCCAGCGTGGCCGAGCAGGCGAGCCTGGTGCAGGGCATTGCGCGCGAATTCGGCGGCGAAGACTTCGAATGGGCGACGACGCCGGAGGCACGCACGCGCCTGTGGACCGCGCGTCATCACGCCTACCTGTCGGCCCTGCAGACCAAGCCCGGCTGCCGCTGCGTGACGACGGACACCTGCGTGCCGATCTCGCGCCTGGCCGAGTCGATCGATGAATCGGTGAAGGAAGCCGATGAGGCCGGGCTGCCGTACTTCCTGGTCGGCCACGTCGGCGACGGCAACTTCCACCTCGGCTACCTGCTGGACCCGGCCAAGCCGGCCGAACGCGAGACCGCCGAGCGGCTCAGTCAGCAGATGGTGGCGCGCGCGCTGAAGCTGGAAGGCACCTGCACCGGCGAGCACGGCATCGGCCTGCACAAGCAGGGCTTCCTGCTCGACGAGGCCGGCCCCGCGGCCGTGGACCTGATGCGCACGCTGAAGGCCGCGATGGACCCGCACGACATCATGAACCCGGGGAAGATCTTCGCCGCTCAGTGATTCGGGGCGGGGACGCTCCAGCGCTGGGTGATGTCGCCGCGGTCGTTGGCGCTTTCCATCTGCACGCCGAAGCCCCAGAGCCGCGCGACGTGCTTCAGCACCTCCTGCGCTTCCTTGTTCAGCGGGCGATCGTTGTGCTGCGTGTGGCGCAAGGTCAGCGAGCGGTCTCCGCGCAGGTTGACGTTCCAGACCTGGATGTTGGGCTCGCGGGTGCTGAGGTCGTACTGGCGTGACAGGGCCTGGCGCACGTGCTGGTAGCCGGCCTCGTCGTGGATCGCGGAGATCAGGTACTCGCTCTCCTTCTCGTCGTCGAGGATGGAGAACAACCGGAACTCGCGCATCAGGTTCGGGCTCAGGTACTGGCCGATGAAGCTCTCGTCCTTGAAGTTGCGCATCGCGTGGTCGATGGTCGGCAGCCAGGGCTTGCCGGCGATGTCGGGGAACCAGTTGCGATCCTCGTCGGTCGGCTGCTCGCAGATACGCTTGATGTCCGTGTACATCGCGAAGCCGAGCGCGTAGGGGTTCAGGTTGGCCATCGGCTGCTGGGCGACGACGTTGGTGTGCGACTTCAGCCACTCGATCATCATGCCGTCGCTGAGATAGCCGTCGTCGTACATCGTGTTCAGCAGCCGGTGGTGCCAGAACGTGGCCCAGCCCTCGTTCATCACCTGGGTCTGGCGCTGTGGATAGAAATACTGCGCGATCTTGCGGACGATGCGCACCAGCTCGCGCTGCCAGGGTTCCAGCAGTGGCGCGTTTTTCTCGATGAAGTACAGCAGGTTCTCCTGCGGCTCCTCGGGGAAGCGGCGTGCGGACGAAGCGGCTTCGGCCTCGGCCGCCGCCTTCTTCGGCAGTGTGCGCCAGAGGTCGTTGACCTGCTGCTGCGCGTGGGCCTCGCGTTCCAGCAGGCGCGTGCGTTCCTGCGAGAGAGACAGCTTCGAAGGCCGGCGGTAGCGGTCCACGCCGTGGTTCATCAGCGCATGGCAGGAATCGAGGATCTGCTCGACGGCCTCCATGCCGTTCTGTTCCTCGCATTCGGCGACGAAGTTCTTCGCGTAGACCAGGTAGTCGATGATCGACGACGCATCGGTCCACATGCGGAACAGGTAGTTGCCCTTGAAGAAGCTGTTGTGGCCGTAGCAGGCATGGGCGATCACGAGGGCCTGCATGGCCATCGTGTTCTCCTCCATCAGGTAGGCGATGCAGGGGTCGGAGTTGATGACGATCTCGTAGGCCAGGCCCATCTGGCCGCGCTTGTAGTTGCGCTCGGTGGCGATGAACTCCTTGCCGTAGCTCCAGTGCCGGTAGTTGACCGGCATGCCGACGGAGGCATAGGCATCCATCATCTGCTCGGCGGTGATGATCTCCAGCTGGTTCGGGTAGGTGTCCAGGCCGTAGCTCTGCGCGGTGCGGCGGATCACCTCGTGGTAATCGTTGATCAGCTCGAAGGTCCAGTCGCTGGGCGAGGGCAGCGGCTGGCTGGCGCGGATGATCTTGGCCGGGTCGCGTTGTTCCAGGGTCATGCAGGCACTCCTTCCTTCTTGAACAACTCGCGGAAGACCGGGTAGATCTGTGCCACCTCGACAGCCTTGCGCATCGCGAAGTGCTTCACCTCGCCTTCGAGTTTGCTGTATTCCTCCCAGAGGTTCTGCTCCTGTTCGGCCACCTGCACGTAGGCGAAGTAGCGGCACAGCGGGAGGATCTTGTCGGCCAGCATCTCGCGGCAGCGGCCGCTGTCGTGGTGCCAGTTGTCGCCGTCGCTGGCCTGGGCACCGTAGATGTTCCATTCGCTGCGCGGATAGCGTGCGCGAATGATTTCCTCCATCAGCACCAGGGCCGAGGACACGACGGTGCCGCCGGTTTCGGTGGCGTGGAAGAAGTTCTGTTCGTCGACTTCCTGCGCCTGCGTGTGGTGGCGGATGAAGACGACCTCGATCTTCTCGTAGTGCCGGGTGAGGAACAGGTACAGCAGGATGAAGAAGCGTTTGGCGAGGTCCTTGCGGCTCTCGTCCATCGAGCCGGAGACGTCCATCAGGCAGAACATCACCGCGCGGCTCGTCGGCACCGGCACGCGCACGCGGTTGCGAAAGCGCAGGTCGATCGGATCGAGGAAGGGAATCGCGCCGATCTTGGCGCGCAGCACGGCGATGCGCTCCAGCGTCTCGGCGTGCATGCGCTTGACCTCGAAGTCCGTCGGGTCTTCGCGTTGCAGCAGCGCGAGTCGTTCCTCCAGCTCATGCAGCTCGTGCCGCTTGCTGGTGCCCAGCGCGATGCGGCGGCCCAGCGCGCCGCGCATCGAGCGCACCACGTGCAGGTTGGTGGGCGTGCCGTCGCTGGTGAAGCCGGCGCGGTGGCTTTTCCACTCGGGCGTTTCGGCGAGCTGCGTGCGTTCGAGGTTTGGCAGCGCCAGGTCGTCGAAGAAGACCTGCATGAACTCTTCCTTGCTCAGGTGGAAGACGAAATCGTCATCACCCTCGCCCGAATCGCTGGCTTTCCCGCCGCCACCACCGCCTCCGCCGCCCTGCGGCTTGGCAACGCGGTCGCCCTTGACGTGCTCGGTGTTGCCTGGCCGCACGACCTCGCGCACGCCGCCGTCGCCGTGGCCGAAGACGGGCTCGCTCAGGTCCTTCTTCGGAATGTGGACGTCCTCGCCGCGCTCCATGTCACGGATGCCGCGGCCGTCCACCGCGCGGCGCACTGCCTCACGGATCTGCTCCTTGTGCCGGCGCAGGAAGCGTTCACGGTTGCCGATCGACTTGTTCTTGCCGGACAGCCGGCGGTCGATGATTTGCTGAAGCATGCATGCTCCTTCAGCTGCTCTTGCGTACGCGGAGATACCACTCGCAGAGAAGTCGAACCTGCTTGGCCGTGTAGCCCTTCTCGACCATGCGGTTGACGAAGTCCTCGTGCTTCTTGGCCTCGTCCGCGCTGGCCTTGGCGTTGAAGCTGATCACCGGCAGCAGTTCCTCGGTGTTCGAGAACATCTTCTTCTCGATCACTGTGCGCAGCTTCTCGTACGAGGTCCAGGCCGGGTTCTTGCCGGCGTTGTTGGCGCGGGCACGCAGGACGAAGTTGACGATCTCGTTGCGGAAGTCCTTTGGGTTGCTGATGCCGGCGGGCTTCTCGATCTTCTCCAATTCACCGTTCAGTGCAGAGCGGTCGAAAACCTCGCCGGTGTCGGTGTCGCGGTACTCCTGGTCCTGAATCCAGTAGTCGGCGTAGGTGACGTAGCGGTCGAAGATGTTCTGGCCGTACTCGGAGTAGCTCTCCAGATACGCGGTCTGGATCTCCTTGCCGATGAACTCCGCGTAGCGCGGGGACAGCGCCTCCTTGATGAAGGCCACGTACTTCTGCTCGGTCTCGGCAGGGAACTGCTCGCGGGCGATCTGCTGCTCCAGCACGTACATCAGGTGGACCGGATTGGCGGCGACCTCGGCGCTGTCGAAGTTGAAGACCTTCGAGAGGATCTTGTAGGCAAAGCGCGTGGAGATGCCGCTCATGCCTTCGTCGACGCCGGCGTAGTCGCGGTACTCCTGGTAGCTCTTCGCGCGCGGGTCGGTGTCCTTCAGGTTCTCGCCGTCGTAGACCTGCATCTTGCTGAACAGCGATGAGTTCTCCGGCTCCTTCAGGCGCGTGAGGATGGCGAACTGGCTCATCATCTTCAGGGTGCCCGGTGCGCACTTGGCCGCGGCGAGGCTCGATCCGCGGACCAGCTTCTCGTAGATCTTGATCTCCTCGCTGACGCGCAGGCAGTAAGGCACCTTGACGATGTAGATGCGGTCGAGGAAGGCTTCGTTGTTCTTGTTGTTGCGGAAGGTCTTCCACTCGCTCTCGTTGCTGTGGGCGAGCACGATGCCGTCGAACGGGATTGCGCCGAAGCCTTCGGTGCCCTTGTAGTTGCCTTCCTGCGTGGCGGTCAGCAGCGGGTGCAGCACCTTGATCGGCGCCTTGAACATTTCCACGAACTCCAGCAGGCCCTGGTTGGCCAGGCACAGGCCGCCGGAGTAGCTGTAGGCATCGGGATCGTCCTGCGAATAGGTTTCGAGCTTGCGGATGTCGACCTTGCCGACGAGGCTGGAGATGTCCTGGTTGTTCTCGTCGCCCGGCTCGGTCTTGGCGACGCCCACTTGCTTGAGCACGCTGGGGTAGCGCTTGACCACCTTGAACTTGCGGATGTCGCCGCCGAACTCTTCCAGGCGCTTGACGGCCCAGGGGCTCAGGATGCGGTTCAGGTAGCGGCTCGGGATGCCGTAGGCCTGCTCCAGCAGCGGGCCGTCCTCGGCGGGGTCGAACAGGCCCAGCGGCGATTCATTGACCGGCGAGCCCTGCAGTGCGTAGAAGGGCACGTGCTCCATCAGCTGCTTCAGCCGCTCGGCGATCGAGCTCTTGCCGCCGCCAACCGGGCCCAGCAGGTAGAGGATCTGCTTCTTCTCTTCCAAGCCTTGCGCGGCATGGCGGAAGTAGCTGACGACCTGCTCGATCGCGTCCTCCATGCCGTAGAACTCGGCGAAGGCCGGATAGATCTTGATGGTCTTGTTGGCGAACAGCCGGGACAGGCGCTGGTCGTTGCGCGTGTCGACCATCTGCGGCTCGCCGATCGCCTTGAGCATGCGCTCGGCTGCGGTGGCGTAGGCGAGGGGATTTCGCTTGCACTCGGCCAGGTACTCCTCGAGCGTGAGTTCCTCGACGCGGGTGCGTTCGTAACGAGCGGCGAAATTGCTGATCACATCCATGCTGACCTCCGGTTGGCCCCGGCTCGGCGGGCCGCCTTCTGTGCGAAGACGACCTGCGTCTGCTGGGAAGTTGTGATGGCGCCCCTTCTCGTATTCGAGGCGTCATCAGAGCTTTCCGGGATCAGCGTGGTGATTGAGTGGTCTTTGCGTTATGTGTCGGTTGCAAGGCAAGCTTCGTACCAACAGCCTGCATCGGTCAATCGAAAAAGAGCCTCTTGGACCCTTAACTCGCGGGGTGCGTCGAAGGTTGACGTCACGTCCTACAGCGGGTGTGCGATTGATCCTACGCCCATCTGAGAATGTGCGTCAGGCAAGGCCTGACACCGCAGCGTGGTGATCTCGTGACCAAGTAGACGCCGTTGCGATTTGCGCGAAGATTTGACGGCAGACCGGCCTCCCGGCCGGTCTGCTGAGATATGCAGTTAGCCTCTTTACTGCTGCGTTCCGCGCAGCTTGGCGATCAGCCCGTCGAGCTCATCCAGCGAGCCGAACTGGATGCTCAGCTCGCCCTGTTCGCCACGCTTCGTGCGTTTCTTCACATGGATGGCTACCTGCGCGGCCAGCACGTCCGACAACTCTTCCTCCAGGCGCAGCAGGTCGCGGCTCTTCTCGCCCTTCACGCGCAACAGCGGCTTCTGGCGGCCGGCGCCCTGATGGCGTGCGACCAGCTTCTCCGCCTCTCGCACACTGAGCTTCTTCGCGGCGATCTCGGTGGCGGTGGTGATCTGGTGTGCACCATCGAGCGGCAGCAGCGCACGCGCATGGCCCATGTCCAGGTCGCCGGCCATCAGCATGTTCTGCACCGGCGCGGCAAGCTGCAGCAGGCGCAGCAGGTTGCTGGCGGCGCTGCGCGAGCGGCCCACGGCCTGCGCGGCCTGTTCGTGAGTGAGTCCGAACTCGCCGACCAGGCGCTGCAGGCCTTGCGCCTCTTCGAGCGGGTTCAGGTCTTCGCGCTGGATGTTCTCGATCAGGGCCATCGCCGCGGCGGCCTCGTCCGGTACCGCCTTGACCAGCACCGGCACTTCCCTCAACCCGGCCAGCTTGGCCGCGCGGAAGCGCCGCTCACCCGCGATGATCTCGAAGGCCACGTGCCCATTCGGTGCGATCGGGCGCACCAGGATCGGCTGCATGATGCCCTGGCTCTTGATGCTCTCGGCCAGCTCGTACAGCGAACCTTCGTCCATGCGCGTGCGTGGCTGGTACTTGCCGGCTTGCAGCTGCTCCAGCTTCAAGGTGCCGGGCTCGCCGTCGCGGCCGGAAGGCACCGGCGCGGGGTTTTCGCTGACCTTGGGGCCGAGCAGCGCTTCGAGGCCCAGGCCGAGGCCTTTGGGTTTTTTCGTGACCATAGCCGGCGATTGTCCCTTACGCGATCCAGGGTGCGATCAGGGCCTGACCCTCGGCCCAGTCGCCGAGGCCGGACTTGCCGTTCAGGTGGCCGCGCGGGCCCGCCAGCACGACGTCCGAGCCCCAGTCCGCCGCCATCTGCATGCCGCGCTCCAGCGAGCAGAACGGGTCGTTGCTGCTCAGCACGGCGATGCTGGGGAAGGGCAGGCGGCCGCGCCGAATGGGCCGCCAGTTGTGCAGCTGCGGCGGTGTGTCCTCGCGCTCGGTGTCCGGCGGTGCGACTAGCAGCGCGCCCTTGACGCGGGCGGTGTGCTGTGAATGCTCGGCCCACCCGGACACGAGCTGGCAGCCCAGGCTGTGGGCGACGAGCACCGTCGCGCGCTCGTCGCCCAGCAGCACCTCGTCCAGCCGGGCCATCCAGTCGCCCCGGCGCGGCCACTGCCAATCGGCCTGTTCGACCCGCTCGAAACCTAACTTCGATTCCCAGCGGCTTTGCCAGTACGAGGGATCGGAGTTCAGCCAGCCCGGGAGCAGCAGTACGCGCGTTGTTGTCATCATTTCGGCCTTATGCTTCGTCTCCCGATTTTGTGCTGGATGGAGAGGCGGTGATGGCTTACAAGGTGTACGTGGACGGCCAGGAAGGCACGACGGGCCTGCGCATCAACGAATACCTGGCGGCGCGCCAGGACGTGGAGGTGCTGCGCATCGATCCCGACAAGCGCAAGGACCCGGCCGAGCGCTCGCGGCTGCTGAACGCTGCCGACGTGGCCTTCCTCTGCCTGCCGGACGCCGCCTCGCGCGAGGCGGCCTTCATGGTCAACAATTCGAACACCTGCCTGATCGACGCCAGCACCGCACACCGCACCGCCGCGGGCTGGGCCTTTGGCTTGCCGGAGCTGGCCGCGGACCAGCGCGACAAGATCCGCGATAGCAAGCGCATCGCCAACCCGGGCTGCCACGCCAGCGCTTTCATCCTGGCTGCGCGGCCGCTGGTGGATGCGGGCCTGCTGACACCCGATTCGCTGGTCTCGGCCACGTCGATCACCGGCTACTCCGGCGGTGGCAAGAGCATGATCGCCGAGTACGAAAGCTCCGGCGATCCGAAACTGAATTCACCCCGGCCCTACGCGCTGGGCCTGGCGCACAAGCACCTGCCGGAGATGATGGCGCACACGGGCCTGAAGACCGCGCCGGTGTTCATGCCCATCGTCGGCAAGTTCTACAAGGGCCTGCTGGTGACCTTGCCGCTGCACCTGAGCACCTTGCGCGCCGGTGCCCGCGCCGAAGACCTGCACGAAGCACTGGCCGCGCGCTACGCGGGCGAGCGCTTCATCCGCGTGATGCCGCTGCGCGATGCGGACACGCTGGCCGAAGGCGCCGTCGATGTGCAGGCTTGCAACGATACCAATCGCGTGGACCTGTTCGTGTTCGCCAATGACACGCAGGCCCTCGTGATGGCGCGCCTGGACAACCTCGGCAAGGGTGCCAGCGGCGCGGCGGTGCAGTCGATGAACGTGCACCTGGGCCTCGACGAAGGTCTGGGTCTTTGACCGAGCGCCGCTGGCAGCAAGACCTGACCCCGGAGGACGCCGGGGTCGTCAGCGCTGGCGTGATCGCCTTCGGTCGTGCGCAGGCTGCGGGTGGCCAAGCGAGCGAGATCTCGTGCGGGCTCTATGAGGACGATCGTCTGATCGCCGGCGCTGTCGGCCGCACCGAGTTCCGGCGTCTCTTTGTCAGCTATCTCTGGGTGGATGAAGCGCTGCGCGGTCAGGGCTTGGGCACCGAAGTGCTGCGGCGGCTGGAAGCGCAGGCGCTGAAGCGCGGCTGCATCGACGCCTTGATCGAGACGCTGTCGGATCGAAACGCCGAGCTCTACGAGCATCTCGGCTACGCCATGATGAGCCACGTGCACGACTATGTGCCGGGCTTCACCCGCTACACGCTGATCAAGGTCTGGCGGCCGCGCGACTGACGATGGGTCAGTCCCGCGCCAGCGGGTCGATCGCGCGGTAGTGGTAGCGGTAGGCGAAGCGGAAGCCCAGTCGGGCGTAGACGCGCTGCGCGACCACGTTGTCCGAACCCACTTGCAGATAGGCCCGGCTGGCGCCTTCTGCCTTCGCCTGCAGCAGCAGTGCCGTGCACAGGGCCGCCGCGTGGCCGCGGCCGCGGCGCTCCGCGGGCGTGAAGATGTCGAACAGGCCCACGATGTCGTCTTCGCGTGCGTACTGGCCGCAGGCGAGCAGGGCGCCATCGCCCGATGCTCCATCGCGCAACGCAAAGCCGCGATAGGGCACTGGCGAGCCTTTCAGCCGCTCGGCATGGGCCTCGATCTCGCGTGCATTGGAGCCGCGCAGCTCGCCGACGATGCGGGCGTAGGCATCGGCATCGAGTGCGTCGATCTTCGGGGTTAGCGGTGATTCGGCGGGCAGCGAATCCAGCACCATCACGTCGGCCGCGTCGAAGCTGAACCAGCCGCGCGTCGCAAGCTGCGTGTCCAGGTCGGCCGGTTGGCTGAACGGCGTCACGCGCACGATCAGCGGCAGGCCAGCGGCGGCAAAGCTCTGCTGGCAGCGGCCGAGCAGATCGTCCAGCGGCAAGGTGCCGGCGGCCAGGGCATTGACGCAGCGCGAGCGCTTGGCCTTGCCGGGCGACAGGCGCAGCAGCCAGCCTTCGATCTGCGCCTGCTGAGGCGGCGTGGAGGCGTTGAGGCCGGCTTCCTCGGCCCGGCGGGCCAGCGCGTCGTCGTCGAGCAGCATCACATCGAATCGACACGCCGCACCATCTCGCGGGCGAAGTCGACGAAGGCCTGCGCGCCCTTGGAGGCCGGATCGAACACGACGCCAGGCAGGCCGTAGCTGGGCGCCTCGGCCAGGCGGACGTTGCGCGGGATAACCGTGTCGAACACCTTGTCGCCGAAGTGCGCCTTCAGCTGTTCGCTGACCTGCTGCTGCAAGGTGATTCGCGGATCGAACATCACGCGCAGCAGGCCGATGATCTGCAGGTCGGGATTCAGGTTGGCGTGGACCTGCTTGATCGTGTTGACTAGGTCGGACAAGCCCTCCAGCGCGAAGTACTCGCATTGCATCGGCACGACGACGCCATGCGCGCTGCACAGGCCGTTGAGCGTCAGCATCGACAGCGAAGGCGGGCAGTCGATCAAGACGAAGTCGTAATCCTTGGCTGCGTCGGCAAGGGCGCTCTTCAGCCGTCGCTCGCGGCGCTCCAGATCCACCAGCTCGACCTCCGCGCCGGCCAGCTCGCGGTTGGCGCCGAGCACGTCATAGCCGGCTTTCTCGCTGCGGGTCTTGGCCTCGGCGATCGTGGCCGATTCGAGCAGCACGTCGTAGACGGTCATCGCCAAGGCGCGCTTGTCGATGCCCGAGCCCATCGTCGCGTTGCCCTGCGGATCGAGGTCGATGACCAGCACCCTTTGGCCCACGGCGGCCAGGCCGGCGGCGAGGTTCACCGTCGTAGTCGTCTTGCCGACACCGCCCTTTTGGTTCGCAACGCAGAAGATCTTGGCCATGCCGGATTGTGGCATCAGCGTGGTCGAATCCAGACGAGACAGCGCTGTGCATCAAGGCCCGGAACGGCCAATTGTTCCACGTGAAACACATCCAGATCGGCCGGCAGGGCTGCCAGCTCCTCGGCCGGATGCTGGCCCTTCATCGCCAGCCAGATGCCGCCGGGCTTCAGGTGCTGACGTGTGAGCGTCGTAAAGTCGAGCAGCGAGGCGAAGGCGCGGGAGGTGATCAGGTCAAAGGGTTGCGTCTGCAGCGCCTCGACGCGGGAATGCTCGCCATGCAGATTGGGCAGTCGCAACTCCGCGGCAACCTGCTTGATGAAGGTGGCCTTCTTGGCGACGGCATCGACGCAGCTGATGTCGATGGCCGGCTCGCAGATCGCCACGACGACGCCGGGCAGGCCACCACCACTGCCCACATCCATTAGCCGCAGCGGCCGGCCGCCTGCGTGCCGGCGCAGGGCAGGGATCAGGCTGAGGCTGTCCACCAGATGCTGGGTCAGCATTGCCTGCGGATCGCGCACGGCGGTCAGGTTGTAGACCTTGTTCCACTTGGCGATCAGGCCTTGATAGGCCAACAGTCGATCGAGTTGCGAGTTGTCGAGATCCAGGCCCAGCTCGGCGGCGGCGGCGGCGAGCGCCAGCTTCAAATCAGGCTGCATCGGCGAATCCCTTGAAACGACCCTTCTTCAGATGGACCAGCAGCAGCGAGATCGCCGCTGGCGTGACACCGGAGATGCGCGAGGCCTGGCCCAACGTTTCGGGCTTGTGCTTGCCCAGCTTCTGCCGTACTTCGAAGGAGAGAGCTTGCACCTGGCCGTAGTCCAACTCCGCAGGAAGCTTCATGCTCTCGAAGCGGGAGGCGCGGGCGACATCCTCGACCTGCTTGTCGATGTAGCCCGCGTACTTCACGCCGACTTCGATCTGTTCGATCACCGCGGCAGCCAGAGACTCACCCAACTCGGTGCTCAAGGTTTCACGTGAAACACCGGCGTCCGGCTTGGCGATCGAAGCGACTTCGACCAGCGTGTCGAACTTGACCTCCGGCCGGCGCAGAAGATCGATCAGGTTGTACTCACGCTCCAGCGCCTTGCCGACCAGTCGCTCCGCATCGGCGGGCGGCAGCGTCGCCGGATGCACCCAGGTGGACTTCAGCTTCTCTGTTTCACGTGAAACAGCATCGCGCTTGCGGTTGAAAGCATCCCAGCGGACGTCATCGACGAGGCCCATCTGGCGGCCGACTTCGGTCAGGCGCTGGTCCGCGTTGTCCTCGCGCAGTTGCAGCCGGAACTCAGCGCGGCTGGTGAACATGCGATACGGCTCGGTCACGCCCTTGGTGATCAGGTCGTCCACCAGCACGCCCAGGTAGGCCTGGTCGCGGCCTGGCAGCCAGGGGCCCTGGCCCTTGACCTGCAGTGCAGCGTTCAAGCCAGCGAACAGGCCCTGGGCGGCGGCTTCCTCGTAGCCGGTCGTGCCATTGATCTGGCCGGCGAAGAACAAGCCGCCGATGTCGCGGGTCTCAAACGAAGACTTCAGCCCGCGCGGGTCGAAGTAGTCGTACTCGATCGCGTAGCCCGGCCGCAGGATGTGCGCATTCTCCAGGCCGGGGATCGAGCGCACGGCGGCGATCTGGATATCGAAGGGCAGGGAGGTGGAGATGCCGTTCGGGTAGAACTCGTGCGTCGTCAGGCCTTCGGGCTCCAGGAAGATCTGATGCGAATCCTTGTCGGCAAAGCGATTGATCTTGTCTTCGATCGACGGGCAGTAGCGCGGGCCCACACCTTCGATCACGCCGGTGAACATCGGGCTACGGTCGAAGCCGGAGCGGATGATCTCGTGCGTGCGTTCGTTCGTGTGCGTGATCCAGCAGGGCAGTTGCCGCGGATGCTGGGCGGCATTGCCGAGGAAGCTGAACACCGGTACCGGATCGAGGTCGCCGGGCTGCTCCTCGCACTTGGAGAAATCGATCGTGCGGCCGTCGATGCGCGGCGGCGTGCCGGTCTTCAGTCGGCCCTGCGGCAGCTTCAGCTCCTTCAGCCGGGCCGAGAGGCTCACCGCCGGCGGATCGCCGGCACGGCCGGCGCTGTAGTTCTCCAGGCCGACGTGGATGCGGCCATCGAGGAAAGTGCCCGCCGTCAGCACCATCGCACGCGAGCGAAAACGCAGACCCATCTGCGTGACCGCGCCGACGACGCGGTCGCCTTCGACCATCAGGTCATCCACCGCCTGCTGGAACAGCCACAGGTTCGGCTGGTTCTCCAGCCGCTGGCGAATCGCCGCCTTGTAGAGCACCCGGTCCGCCTGCGCGCGGGTGGCGCGCACGGCAGGACCCTTGGAACCATTGAGGATGCGGAACTGGATGCCCGCCTCGTCGGTGGCCGCGGCCATCGCGCCGCCCAGCGCATCGACCTCCTTGACCAGGTGGCCCTTGCCGATGCCGCCGATCGACGGGTTGCAGCTCATCTGGCCCAGCGTCTCGATGTTGTGCGTCAGCAGCAGCGTGGCGCAGCCCATCCGGGCGGCAGCGAGTGCGGCCTCGGTGCCGGCGTGGCCGCCGCCGACCACGATGACGTCGAATTCCTGGGGGTAGAGCATGGTTTGGGTCTTGAAAGATGCGCGCGGGCAAACCCTGAATTTTACGGGCGGGCTGTGGATAAGTCACGGCGCCCGACAAAGGGCGCACCGACAATATCGGCATGAATTGCCGAGACCACTGCGCTGCCTGCTGCATCGCGCCATCGATCAGCTCGCCCATCCCGGGCATGCCCGGCGGCAAGCCGGCCAGCGTGCGCTGCATCCAGCTCGACGACGAGGACCGTTGCCGCATCTTCGGCCGGCCGGAGCGCCCCGCCGTCTGCGGCTCCCTGCAGCCGAGCGAGATGATGTGCGGCGACAGCCGAGAACAGGCCATGCGCTGGCTCGGCTGGATGGAGGCCGAAACGGCCCCTCGCTGAGTCGCTATTTCTGACCCGCGACGGCCCCGCGCATCGAGCGCGCCACATAGCCCAGGCACAGCACCGCCAGGCCCACGCCGACGGCCACTGAAGGCAGCACCTTGGCCATCGTCAGCGCCTCGCCCTTGAGCACCAGCATCATCAGAGAGTTCTGCGCCAGGCCCGGCACCCACAGGTACCAGTCCGCCTCGCCGCCCGGGTTGAACAGGCCCACCATCGGCGCCAGGCCCACTAGCGTCATCACCAGCGCGCTGCCGGCCTGCGCCTCCTTCAGCGTCTTCGAGCGGATCGCCACGGCCATCAGCAGCGCGCCGAGGCCCGCGGCCAGCGGTAGTTGCAGCAGCAGGAAGGCGCCCACCTCGGGCATGCCGAACTGGAACATCGCCTGCAGGCTGTCGCTGCGCAGCAGCCACTGCGCCGGGATGAAGCTGAGGTTGGACAGCAACGCCACGGCCATGCCCAGCAGCGCCACCGCGCCCCATTTGCCGACCACCAGCGCCGTCTGCTGCACCGGGTTCATCAGCAGCGGCTCCAGCGATCCGCGCTCGCGTTCGCCGGCGGTGCTGTCCAGCGCCGCGGTCAGCGCGCCGTAGAGCACGGCCATGATGATGAACATCGGGATCATGGCCGTGATCCGCGTGGCCCGTGCCTGCACGCTGGCGAGGTCGCGCTCCTGCACGTCCAGCGGCCGCATCAGGTCACTGGCCGGCACGCCGCGCAGCGCCAGTGCCAGCGTGGCGCGTTCGCTGTTGAAGCCCGACAGCAGCCGGGAGAGGGTTCCCACGCCCGCGCCGGCACGCTGGTTGGCGCTGTCGCTGACGATCTCGACCGTCGGCTGCTCGCCCTCGCGCAGTGCCCGCTCGAAGTCCTTGTCGGCGATCACCAGCACCGGCTCCAACAGGGTCGTCGCGCGCAGCCGGGCCTCGTAGTCGGCCGGTGCGGTCTTGATCGTGTAGGTCTGGCGCTCGAGGTAGTTGCGCAGGGTCGGCGCGTTCTCGATGCCGGCCACCATGACCTCGCGCTTCTCCGCCCGGTCCTCCAGCGAGGAGATCAGGCTGGAGAGCGCCAGCAGCATCACCGGCCCCATCAGCACCG
This sequence comes from Roseateles agri, assembly GCF_034043675.1. NCBI lineage: Bacteria > Pseudomonadati > Pseudomonadota > Betaproteobacteria > Burkholderiales > Sphaerotilaceae > Roseateles > Roseateles agri. The sequence goes on from NZ_JAXCLA010000003.1 coordinate 302,854, forward strand.
CGGGGATCAGCAGGCGCAGCAGCGTGCGGCGGTCGCGCAGCGCGTCCACCAGTTCCTTGCCGAAGACGACCAGGCTGTTTCTGATCAGGCTCATGCGGAGACTCCGGTTTCCGTTCCATACGCGAGCTTCACGAAGGCATCCTCGAAGCGGCGCTCGCCCGCCTGGGCCAGCAGTTCATCGACCGTGCCCTCGGCCACGTTGCGCCCCTGGGCGACGACGATCACGTGTTCGCAGAGCAGCTCGACCTCCTGCATGATGTGCGTGGAGAACACGATGCACTTGGCGCCGCCTTCCGGCGAGCGCAGATGGCGCAGCGCCTCGCGCAGCGAGCGGGTGGCGAGCACATCCAGGCCGTTGGTCGGCTCGTCCAGCACGATATTGGCCGGGTCGTGGACGAGCGCGCGGGCCAGCGCGGTCTTCATCCGCTCACCCTGGCTGAAGCCCTCGGCGCGGCGGTCCAGGATGGCACCCATGTCCAGCAGCCGCGCCAGTTCCTCGGCACGCGCATGAGCGGCGTCCGCCTCCATGCCCTGCAGCCGGCCGAAGTAGACGATGTTCTCGCGTGCCGAGAGCCGCGGGTACAAGCCATGCGCATCGCCGAGGATGCCCATGCGCGCCAACGCTTCGCGAGGCCGCTCGGCCACCGGGATGCCGTCCACCGCGATGCGGCCCGCGTCCGGCGGGAACAGCCCGCCGAGCATGCGCAGCGTCGTCGTCTTGCCGGCGCCGTTGGGCCCCAGCAGGCCGGTGATGCGGCCGTCCGGTGCATGCACGCTGACCTCCCGCACTGCCTGCACCGTCTTCTTCGGCGCGCGCTTGAACAGCGAGCCGCCGGCCCGCGCGCTGAAGGCCTTGCTGACCTTGTCGATCTCGATCATTTGTTGTCTGTCGCCTGAACGGGGATGAAGGCGGGCGGCCGCGGGATCTTCGTCGCGCAGGCCGCGTCGGGCGGCTGCAGCGCTTCGGCCTCGGTCTTCGCGTCGATGAAGCGGAACAGCACGTCGCGCATGCAGGCGAGGGCGCTCACGCCGTGGCCAGCCTGCGGCACGACGACGTGCAGCGCCTTCGGGCCCAGAGCGGCGGCGACGCGTGCGCCGTGCCGCGGTGGCGTCACCGGATCGGCGCCGCCGCTGAGCAGCAGCACCGGCGCCGGTGCGGGCGGCAGCGTGTAGAAGGCGGCGGGGACCTCGCCGCGGGGCCAGGTCTTGCACACCTGCGCGTACATCTCGGCATCGAGATTGCCGAAGTCGGCACCCCGCTTTGGATCGGCCGCCAGGCGCGGCGCGTCTTCCGCGCAGATGACCGAGAAGTGCATGCCGCCGGCCAACTGGCCCGCGCCCTTCTTGCCACCTGCGCCCAAGGCGCCGGCCAGGCCCAGCAGGCCCTCATAACGCTGGGACGCAGCGGCTTCATGGATCGCGGCCGGCAATGCCGCGGCGAGCATCGGCGCATACAGTGGCGCACGCACGCCGCGCAGCAGCATCTCGCGGCTCAAGGTGAAGGTCTCCGGCGCGCCAGTGCGCGGGTTGTTCGCGGTGACCTGGCGGGGCAGCCCGTGCAGCAGTTGCTCCCACTCGGCGCGCAGCCGCGGATAGGTCTTCGCGCAGCTCGCCGCATCGGCTTCGCAGGCGCTGAACACGGCGTCCAGCGCGGCCTGGTTGTCCACCGAGAAGCTGTCCGGCAGCACCATGTCCGGCGGGGCCACGCCGTCCAGGACCAATCGGCGCACGCGGCTCGGGTACTGGCGCAGGTACTCCAGCCCCGCGCGCGTGCCGTAGGACGCGCCGATGAGGTTCCACTGAGGCGCACCCAGCGCTTCGCGAACGGCCTCGAAGTCCTGCATCGCGATCGTCGTCGTGAAGAAGCGCAGTCCGCCGTCCCGGCCGTAAGGCAAGAGGGTCAGGTCTTGCTGGCACTTCGCGAGCCGGCGAATCTGCCCCTGCGGGTCCGCCGCTTCGGCCAGCGACAGCTTCTCCTCATCGTCCTTCGCACACTGCAGCGGCGCCGAGCGGCCGGTGCCGCGCTGGTCGATGAACACCAGGTCGCGCCGGTTGTTGAGCCGCGACAGCCGCGGAAGCACCGCCGGCGCCAGGTCGATCGCCCCCTGGCCCGGGCCGCCGGCCAGCAGCAGCACCGGGTCTGGCTGCTTGTTGCGCGCCATCGCCGGGACGACCATGAAGTGGATGCCGATCTGCACGCCCTGCGGATGCGCCGGGTCCAGCGGGCGCTGGATCACGCCGCACTGCAGTTCGTTGGGCATACCGTCGATGCGGCAGGGCTTCAGCAGCGGCGCCTGGGGCTCGGCGCCGTGCGCCTGAAAGGAAAGGCCCAGGGCCAGCAGCAGGCCCAGGGCGAGGGGCGTTCTTCGTCGATGCGGCGTCGATGGCATTCGGGCGGTCCTCCGTGATGGGCGCGATTATGGTCATCGCGCGGCACGGCGCCGCCCCCAAGCGACGGGCTGCAGATTCAGGCGTCAGCCTGCGGGAATCTCGCGTCGGCCGAACATGCCCCAGCCTTCCATGCTCATCACCTGCTCGTCGTGCTGGTTGAAGACTTCCCAGCTCGAACGCACCAGGCCGATCTCCGGCCGGCTCTTGCTGGCGCGCGCTTCCTGAACCGTCATCCGCACGCGCAGCGTGTCGCCATGGCGCACGGGCTTCAGCCAGCGCAGGTTGTCGATGCCGGGCGAGCCCTGGCTGGTGGAGTCCAGCAGGTATTCGTCGCACATCATCCGCATCACGATCGCGCAGGTCTGCCAGCCGCTGATCGACATGCCGCCCAGCACCGAGGCCTTGGCGGCCGCCTCGTCCAGGTGGATCGGCTGCGGGTCGTAAGCCGCAGCGAAGGCCAGCGCCTCGTCGCGGCCGATCACCCGGCCGCCGAATTCGCGCACGCGGCCGATGGGGAAGTCTTCGAAGGCGTAGGTCTTGGTGGTGGTGCTCATGCTCTGACTGTACGAGTCCGGCACGAGTGCTGCTGCCGCCTGCATGACAGCGCGGGCCTGATCAACCCGCCTCGCACAGCGCCTTCAGCCGCTCCAGCGCCAATGGCCAGGTCTTCTGCATGAAGTCGTCGTAGTGGGGCAGCGTGTCGCAGTCGACCTGCAGCTCGGTGCCGCCCGCGTGGTCGAGGAAGCGGTAGTTCTCGTAGACGGGCGCCCAGGCCTTTACCGCGTTGCTGGTGGTGTCGTCGATGCCGTTCGTCACCATGCCCAGGTGCTGGATCGAGATCGTCTCGTGCAGCTTGTTCTCGGCGATTCGCGCCACCATGCCGTCGCCGCCGGGCGCGAGGAAGCGGATCGTCTCGCCATGCTGCCAGGAGCCCTTGTAGTAGCAGCCGGGCGCGAAGGGCTCGGTCCATTGGCGATAGCTGTCGGGCGCGAGCATCGTGTCCCAGACGCGCGGACGCGGGGCCGCGATCACGATGGAGAATGACAGGGTCTTTTTCATCACCGGCTCCTTCGTCAGCGCCAAGGCTCTTGATCCTAGCGCCGGCGGGGCGGCATTCACCATCCATCCAGGAGACATCCCCATGAAGCTCTACTACAGCCCCGGCGCCTGTTCGCTGTCCCCGCACATCGCGCTGGTCGAAGCCGGCCTTGCCTTCGACGCCGTGCTTGCCAGCACGAAGACGCACAAGCTGCAGGACGGCACCGATTTCTACACGATCAATGCCAAGGGCTATGTGCCGCTGCTGGAGCTGAATGACGGCCAGCGCCTCAGCGAAGGGCCGGCGATCGTCCAGTACATCGCCGACCAGGCGCCGGAGAAGAAGCTGGCGCCCGCCGCCGGCACGATGGAGCGCTATCGCCTGCAGGAGTGGTTGAACTTCATCACCGCCGAGCTGCACAAGGGCTTCGGGCCGCTGTTCAACCCGGCCACGCCGGAGGAGTACAAGACGCTTGCCAAGGCCAAGCTCGGCGAGCGCCTGGCCTGGGTCGACAAGCAACTCGAGGGCAAGCAGTACCTGATGGGCGACACCTTCACCGTGGCCGACGGCTACCTGTTCACCGTCACCAACTGGGGCGCCCATGTGGGCGTGGACGTGTCGGGCTACCCGAACCTCGTCGCCTACCGCGCCCGCGTCGCCGCACGGCCCGCCGTGCAGCAGGCCATGAAGGCCGAAGGCCTCATCAAGTAAGAGCGGTTCAGCTCTTCTTCGCCGGCGCCTTGATCAGCGCATCACAGGTCGCCCGCTGCTGGTCGGCGGTGTCGACCTTGGCGCAGACGCCGTCCAGCTGTGCCCGTAGGCGGCCCATCGCGGCCGTGTGCTGGCCGGCGGCGTTCCAGCTGCCCAGCTTCATGCCGACCTTCTGCAGCGAGCGCGCGCTGCGCTCGTAGAAGGCGCTCTTGTCCTTGCTGGCCTCGTCGAACAGCTGGGCCGCGGTCTTCTCGATGCGGCCGCTGTCCTGTGGCGCGAGGTCGACCAGCGCGGCCAGGTAGTTCGAGCCCCATTGCAGGCGCGTGGCGGGGCCTTCGCTCTTGTTGAAGGCCTCCTCGTACCAGCGCAGCGCCTCGTCCTTGCGGCCCTGCTTGCGGGCGTTGTTACCGAGGTAGCTCATCAGGTAGTAGGGCGAGTGGCTCTTGGCCAGGCTGGACTTCAGCAGCGCGTCGCTGTCCTTCCAGAGGCCCGCCTCGCCCAGCGTGTAGGCCGCCTCGGTGATGACGGCCTGGCGCTCGTAGCCGTCGCTGATCTCGCGGTCGTCGCGGGCGGTGTGCTCGCGCACTTCCTGGGCCAGCGCGGGGCTGATCTTCGGATTCACCGTCTCCTTCGGCTGGCCGAGGCGGGCCAGGTCCACCCGGGCCTGCAGCGCGGTGATGCGGTCGGCGCGCGAGAGCGTCGTGTCCGCCGTCAGCTTCTTCAGCGCGGCGTCGTAGGCGGCGACCAGCTTGTCGCGCGCTGGGCCGGCATCGGGCGCCAGCACGGTGGCGATTTCGCCGGCGCTGTTGGTCAGCACGTCCATCTGCGCGCGGCTCTGCTCGGGGCTGGCCAGCACGGCCTCGACGCGCTGGCGCAGCGCGGCGTCCGGTTGCACGCCCTGGGCCTCGTTGCTGGCGGCCAGCGCCTTCAGCCACAGGCGCGTCGTCGTCTCCTCGTCCACACCCTTGGAGGCAGCCGCCAGCTGTGCCAGCAGGCCGGCGCGCTCCTGCTGCGGCACCAACTGCTGCTCGTCCGTGTCCCAGGAGTAGAAGGCCAGCATCCGCCACTCGTTGGCGCTCAGCTTCTTGCCGTTGCGCGCATCGGCCAGCACCGCCTTGACCGGGCGTCCGCCGGCCAGGCCCATCTGCAGCACCTTGACGACCTGCGGCGCATCGATCTCGCCGGGCAGGCGGGTGATCTCGGCGGCCTCGGGGTTAAACAGGATCATCGTCGGGTAGCCACGCACCTTGAAGCGCGTGCCCAGCTTCTGCGCGCCGGCCGAGTCGCCGTCGATATGGACGGCGACGAAGGCGCGCGACTGCTCGATGAAGTCCTGCCGGTTGAACAGGGTGGCCTTCAGCTGGTTGCAGGGCGGGCACCACTTGGCGCCCCAGTACAGCAGCAGCGGCTTCTTCTCGCTCTTCGCCTGGGCGAAGGCTCGGTCGACGTCGGCATCGCCGTTGGCCTCGAGCCAGGCGACCGCGGCGCTGTTGCCGGTGCTATTGCTCGCGGCGTGCGCGGCGGGACTTGCCAGCAGGGCCAGCGCAAGGCTGGCGGCGGCCAGGACGGAGAGCTTGGTGCGGAACGTTGTCATGGGAGCGAATTGTGGCGGCAAACAAAAAGCCCCGGGGCCGAGGCGCCCGGGGCTTTTCAGAGGACGGGTTCGCCGAGGATCAGCGGGCCGTGCGGAGGATCTTGACGTACTGGCTGCTGACCGCAGCGTCGCCCAGCATCATGACTTCATAGACCGAGCCCTGCTGCACCGTCAGCGTCGGCACGTCGTACAGCACGTTCGAGCCGGCCTGCACCTGCAGGTCCACCGAGACCGAGGACACGGTCAGCGGCTGGGCCGGCACGCCGGTGAAGCCCGGCAGCACGTTGCTCACCAGCGGGCTGTAGTTGACGGCCAGGTTCAGGCCACCGGCCTGGTTGGTCAGCGCATTGGTCAGACGGAACTTGGCGGTGCCGGCGGTCGTCGGCAGGCGGTTGTCGTCGGCGATCAGCTTGCTCTGGACGTTGCCCGGCACACCCCACAGCAACAGCGTGTAGTCGCCGCCGGAAGCCAGCGTCGGCTGCGACGGCAGCGTGAAGGGCGAACCGTTGATGTTGATGGTCACCGGATCGCTGCCCGGGGGCACCGTGGTGTAGTCACCGATCGCAGGCGAAATCAGCGCCGGATCCAGCAGGGTCAGGGCGTTGCGGTAGGCGCCGACGTTGCTCGGCGTCGTGCTGTTGACGCCGGTGATGCCGGAGACCACGCGCAGGCGGGCGTTCGTGCCCAGGTAGTTCGTGACGGCGCCGTTCTGGATCGCCATCATGCCGTTGACCAGCGTGCCGCCCGAGGTGGCCGTGGCGATGAACGTGGCGGTCTGCAGGGCCGGCAGGCTGATGCTGGGCACTTGCAGGCGCACGTCGTTCGGCTGGCCGGCACCGGTGATGGTCAGCGTGTAGTTGCTGCCGGCGGTGCCGATGGTTTGCACCGTGACGGCGCCCGTGCCGCCGGCGACGCTGGAAGCCACCGGGGTGGTCAGCGCTGCGGTGGGCGAAGCGGTCAGGTAGAAGTCCAGCGAGCCGGCGTCCGGGGCCAGGTTCAGCAGGTACAGGGTGCTGGTGCCGGCGGCGGGCTGGTCACGGTTTTCCTGGATGATGGTGCGGGCGATCGAGCCGTTCCAGCCGTAGGCCACCAGGCTGCAACGCGAGGGGCAGCTGACGGAGGACATCGTCGGCGCCAGCACGGTCGTGCCGTTGTTGGCGATCGTGGCCGTCGTGGCGTTGACGTTCTGGTTGCTGTAGTCGCTGGCCGCGCCGTAGGCGATGCCGGTGCCGACGGTATTGCCGTTGACGGTCAGGTCCAGCGTGCTGTAGCCGACGCTGGCATTGATCAGGCGAATAGCCGCATTGCTGTCGGAGCCACCACCGCCGCAACCGGAAACGAAAGCCGTCACTGCGACGACAGCTGCAGTCGCAGCCCACTTCATGAAGGTCATGAATCACTCCAACAGAAAAATCGGCGCACATGCGCCACAGGCCCGGGATTGTAGGGGTCGCGGGCGACACCCTTGCCACGGGCCTGCCACAAGCGTGTGAAGATTGATTTCCAAGCCGGGTTTGCCAGCAACGCACGTTCCCGTCGCGTGGCTACCATCGCCGGCCATGACACCCTATCCGCACCTGCTCGCGCCGCTGGACCTGGGCTTCACCACCTTGAGGAACCGCGTGCTGATGGGCAGCATGCACACCGGCCTGGAAGACGGCCGCAAGCACTTCGAGCGCATGGCCGCGTACTTCGCCGAGCGGGCGCGTGGCGAGGTCGGGCTGATCGTCACCGGCGGCTTCGCGCCGAACATCGAAGGTTGGGCCAAGCCTTTCGCCGGGACGCTGGCCACGCGTGGCGCGGCGCGGCGGCACACGGCGATCACGAAGGCCGTACATGCCGAGGGCGGCAAGATCGCGCTGCAGATCCTGCACACCGGGCGCTACGGCTACCAGCCCTTCTGCGTGGCGCCGTCGCGCATCCAGTCGCCGATCTCGCCGTTCACGCCACGCGAGCTGAGCGCGCGCGGCATCGAGCGCCAGATCAAGGCCTTCGTCCGCTGCGCGCAGCTGGCCCGCGAGGCCGGCTACGACGGCGTCGAGGTGATGGGCTCCGAGGGCTACTTCATCAACCAGTTCCTCGTCGCCCACACCAACCAGCGGACCGACGACTGGGGCGGCAGCTACGAGAACCGGATGCGCCTGCCGCTGGAGATCCTGGCGCGCACCCGCGAGGCGCTCGGACCGGACTTCATCATCATCTACCGCCTGTCGCTGCTGGATCTGGTGCCCAACGGCAGCAGCTGGGACGAGGTCCTCACGCTCGCCAAGCGCGTGGCCGCCGGCGGCGCGACGATCATCAACAGCGGCATCGGCTGGCACGAGGCCCGCATCCCGACCATCGCCACCAGCGTGCCGCGCGCCGGCTTCGCGTGGGTGACGAAGAAGCTGCGCGATGCCTTGCGCGCCGAGGGCATCACGACACCGCTGATCACCAGCAACCGCATCAATACGCCCGAGGTGGCCGAAGGCGTGCTGGCCGATGGCGCGGCCGACATGGTCAGCATGGCGCGACCCTTCCTGGCCGACCCAGACTTTGTCAAGAAGGCGCGCGAGAACCGCGCCGACGAGATCAATACCTGCATCGCCTGCAACCAGGCCTGCCTGGACCACACCTTCGCGCAGAAGATCTCTACCTGCCTGGTCAACCCGCGCGCCGCCTACGAGCAGGAGCTGGTGCTGCGCCCCACCACCCGGCGCAAGAAGATCGCCGTGGTTGGCGCCGGGCCGGCGGGCCTGGCCGCAGCCACGGCACTGGCCGAGCGCGGCCACGCGGTCGACCTGTTCGATTCGGCGGCCGAGATCGGCGGCCAGTTCAACATGGCGCGGCGCATCCCGGGCAAGGAGGAGTTCAGCGAGACGCTGCGCTACTTCCGCCGCCGCATCGAGGTGACCGGTGTGCAGCTCCATCTGAATCGACGAGTCGATGCCGCTCAACTAACGGGTTATGACGACGTGCTGCTCGCCACCGGCGTGACCCCGCGCGATCCGAAGATCAAAGGCCAGGACGACCCCGCGGTGGCCGGCATGGTGCTCGGCTACATCGACGTGCTGGCGCGCCGCGCGCCGGTCGGGCGGCGCGTGGCCATCGTCGGTGCTGGGGGCATCGGCTTCGACGTGGCCGAGTACCTGGCGGAGCACGAGGGCCAGTCGCTGGCGCTTGATGCCCCGGCCTGGCGGCGCGAATGGGGCGTGGCCGACCCGGTCGAGCAGCGCGCGGGCCTGGCGCGCCCGCAGCCGGCCGAGCCGGCGCGCGAGATCACGCTGCTGCAGCGCAAGAGCGGTAAGCTCGGCGCGGGCCTGGGCAAGACCACCGGGTGGATTCATCGCGCCGCGCTCAAGATGAAGCGCGTGGAGATGCTGTCCGGCGTCAACTACGAGGCGATCACGCCGGAGGGCCTGTGGGTCAGCTACGGCGAGAAGCGCACCGACACGCAACTGATCGCCGTGGACACCATCGTGCTGTGCGCCGGCCAGGAGCCGCTGCGCGAGCTGGAAGCACCGCTGCGTGCCGCTGGCATAACGGTCCATTTGATCGGAGGCGCGCAGGAGGCCGGCGAATTGGACGCAAAGCGTGCAATTTTGCAGGGAACCCGTGTTGCGGCGGCGCTCTAGACCTAGCCAAGACTAGCCCGTGTCCAGACACTAGCGCCGGAGTCGAAGGGGCCGCCGCGCGAAGTACATGGGCGTGGCGGTGACGAATAAAGAACCAGCGCAGCATCGCCACGCGAGCCGGGCCACCAGCCGGGCGGTACGCCATGGCGGCGTGCGCCACAAGGTCCGCAAGGCCATGAGCTTGTCACCGAGAAACATGTACCGTTCTTTTGCGGTGCCAGCGCTATTGCTGCTGGCGCCCACGGCGCGAGCGGATACCGCCGCTGCCGTCGATCTGCACAGCCCCGTGTTCTGGCTGGGCGCGTTCTGCGTCGTCGGCGCACTGGCCATGGGCCTGGTGCTGGGTGTGCTGCGGATGCAGCGCCAACGGCTGCGCCAGCGCCGTGCCGAGCTGCTGCGCGTGCGGCGCGAGCGCACCAAGCTCAGCGCGCTGCTGAACGCCATCCCCGACCCCGTCTTCTTCAAGGACGCCACCGGCGCCTACGAGGGCTGCAACCCCGCCTTCGAGCAGTGCCTGGGCGTCGCCGAGGGCGAGCTGCTGGGCCGCCGCGACGACCAGCTGCAGAACCGGCCCGAATGGGCGGGTGCGCTGCGCGACATGCACGCCACCCAGCGCACGCTCAGCTGGGCGCAGCAGCCCAATGGCGAGCGCGTCTGCCTGGACATCGTGCAGGCGCCGGTCTTCGACGAGGACCAGTGCCTCGGCGTCGTCGGCGTGGCGCGCGACGTCACGCCGCTGCGCGAGGCAATGAGCAAGCTGCACCGTGCCGTCACCGTGTTCGAGCACTGCGGCGAGGGCATCATGGTGATGGGCACCGACCTGCGCATCGAAGACGTCAACCCCGCGCTGTGCGCCATCACCGGCTACAGCCACGAGGAGCTGCTGGGCACCGTGCCGCGCTACCTGCGCGACGGCGAGCAGGATGCCGATGTGCTGAAGACCTTGTGGACCGAGGTGGCCGCCAAGGGCAAGTGGAGCGGCGAGCTGGTGGAGCGCCACAAGAGCGGCAACACCATCCCCGTCTGGGCCACCATCGTCTGCGTGCCGCCGACCGAGGCGGACGGCGATGCCCATTACCTGTCGGTGCTGACCGATATCTCCCGCATCAAGCAGACCGAGGCCGAGCTGCTGCACCAGTCGCTGCATGATCGCCTGACCGGCCTGCCCAACCTCTCGCTGCTGCGCGACCGCATCTCGCGCCAGGTCGGCATCGCCCAGCGCAACCACACCTGCGTGGCGGTGCTCTACATCGACCTGGACGGCTTCCGTGAGGTCAACGACATCGCCGGCCACGCCGCCGGCGACGCGGTGCTGCTGGAGACGACACAGCGCTTCATCAACGTCACGCGGGCCAGCGATGCGGTGGCGCGTGTCGGTGCCGACGAGTTCGTCGTCGTGCTCTCGGGCCTGGTCGACGAAGAGACCTCGATGCGCCTGGGCGACCGCCTGATCCAGGCGATGGACACGCCGATCCTCGTCGGCGAGGGCGAGGAGCGACGCCGCTTCACCCTCGGCGCCAGCATCGGCCTGGCGCTGTACCCGGCCGACGGCACCAGCGTCGACGAACTGCTGCGCAATGCCGAGGCCGCGATGTGCCGCGCCAAGGAGCATGCCCGCAATACCGTGCAGGCCTATCGCCCGGAACTGACCCATGCGGTGCAGAAGCGCTTCGAGCTGACCCACGCGCTGCGCCTGGCCAACGAGGCCGCGCAGTTCCGCCTCGAGTACCAGCCGCAGGTGCGCCTGTCCGACGGCGTGCTGATCGGCGCCGAGGCGCTGCTGCGCTGGCGCCACCCGAGCCGCGGCCCGATCTCGCCGGCCGAGTTCATCCCGCTGGCCGAGGACACCGGCCTGATCATCCCGATCGGCCGCTGGGTGCTGGAAACCGCCTGCCGCCAGGCCGCGCGCTGGCAGGGCCAGCCGGACAAGCCGCAGCAGGTGGCCGTCAACGTCTCGGCCCGCCAGCTGCGCCAGCCGGACTTCGTCGAGACCATCGACTACATCCTGGCCGAGACCGGCTGCCCGGCGCGCGCGCTGGAGCTGGAAGTCACCGAAAGCCTGCTGCTGGAAGACGCCGAGGCCGCCATCGAGCTGCTGGGCCGGCTGAGCCAGCGTGGCGTGCGCGTGGCCATCGACGACTTCGGCACCGGCTACTCCTCGCTCGCCTACCTGAAGCGCATGCCGGTGCAGACGCTGAAGATCGACCGCAGCTTCGTCTCCGAGCTGGGCAGCGATGCCAACGTCGCCGCCATCGCTCGCACCGTCATCGTGCTGGCCCGCAGCCTCGGCCTGGACGTGCTGGCCGAGGGTGTCGAGACGGCCGAGCAGGCCGCCTGGCTGAAGCGCGAGGGCTGCGACTGGGCGCAGGGCTGGTTCTACGGCCGGCCGATGGCAGCCGATGATTTCGTCGTCACCCCGCCGGTGCCGGCGGAGCCGGAGCCACAGCTCCAGCTGCTGCCCGCCTGACATCGCCCGAGGTCTGCGTGAGAAAGCGCCGATCCCCCGCGGGGCGATCGGCCGGCGGTCACCGCGCGGTCAGCCGCTGCGGCTAGGATGGGAGCCATGTCGATGTCATGGCACCTGTTCACCCGCCTGGGCGAAGCCCAGATCCTGCTGCCCCTCGATCTCGTCGCCATGGCCTGGCTGTGGCTCGGCGCGAAGCGGGGCGGCCTCGCGCTGCGCTGGCTCGCCTGCATGGGCACCGCCGCCACGCTGACGACGATCACCAAGCTGGCCTTCATCGGCTGGGGTGTCGGCAGCGCCGAGTGGGATTTCACCGGCATCTCCGGCCACGCGATGTTCGCCTCGGCCAGCTTCCCGATGCTGGCCTGGGTCTCGATGATGAACCGCAGCGAAGCCACCCAGCGCGCCGGCATCGTGACGGCTTTCGTGCTCGCTGCGGCCATCGCGTATTCGCGGCTGCCGGTCCATGCGCATTCGCCGTCCGAGGCGCTCGCCGGCTTCCTCGTCGGCTGCGTGGCGAGCGTCATGAGCCTGCGCGGACTCACCGGCTCGCACCCGGCCGTGCTGCCGTTGTGGCTGCCCACTGCACTGGCCGCCGCACTGCTGGCGCTGCCGGCCTCCGCGCCGGCGCCCCGCACGCACGAGTGGGTGACGCGGCTGTCGCTGGAACTTTCGGGCCGCGATCGGCCCTATGTGCGCAATGACCTGCACCGACGCGTTCGCGTCACCTCGCCGGAGCCGCTGTCGGCGATGTGAGCTGACACGAAGAGTACGTCCCGTCACCAGCCGGCTACTGTGGACGTGCTAGTGGCTGCGAACTTGGCTTCCGCCGAGGCTCAAGCCAATGCCACCGTGGATACGAGCGCCGCTTCAACTTCTTGGCGTCATTGCTGGCGGGTGAACTTCAATTGACGAGGACGCCAACCCAGCTTCCAATTTGCTGGCAGCCGCGAGGTTGCGTACCAAAAAAGCAGGGGAGGCAGCATGGGACGCAGGTCTGGGGTAGAGGGTTTCTTGCGCGCGGCGGGCCGGGCCATGGCCGCGGCAGAACGAGACCGGCAACGCTCGATTCGCATGGCGGCTACGCGGGCCAGGCAGGTTGAGCGGCAACAGCGGATGGCCTTCAACCAGCAGCGGCGAGCCGACCAAGCTGCGGCGAAGGAAGCAAAGGCGCAATACCTTGCTGATCGCCAAGCAGAGACTGAAGACCTGAATGCTGAAGTCGACGAGCAAGTCAACGCGCTTCAAAGCGTCCTCGAGCACACCCTGGGCGTGGACGACCGCATCAATTTCGACTCGCTGAGGAGTCGAGTCTCTTTTGAGGCGTTCAAGACACCGCCGGCGCTTGCGCCACGCTCCGCGCCGAGGCCTACCGTCGTAGAGCCGTTGACCTGGCTGCAAGGCCTGATACCGGGGGCGTCGGGGCGTCACGCGCGTGTGGTCGAAAAGGCTCGCGCCGAGGACGAAGTCGCGTTGAGTGATCACCAGAAGGCGGAAGCGGCTAAGGCGGTGGAACTCGCCAAGGCGGCGGACGAACACGCGCAGCGCAAGGCCGCATTTGACGGTGAGCAGCGCCGGAAAAATGCGGAGGTGGACGAGTTTGAGGCCGACTACCGCGCCAAAGATCCGGCGGCTGTCGTTGCCTACAACGAGATGGTTCTTACGCGGTCCGAGTACCCGGAGGAAGGCTTCCCTCAGAACTTCCGCTTGGCGTACAACACGGTGTCGAGCGAGTTGGTCGTCGAGTACGAGTTGCCGCTGCCGTCCGCCGTTCCTGCTGAAGCTGAGTACAAGTACGTCAAGACTCGAGACGAGATCGAGTCCAAGCCTCGGAAGGCGGCCGAGGTGAAGAAGCTCTACCAGGACCTGGTAGCCGCGGTCACACTTCGAACGCTTCACGAACTATTCGAAGCCGACCAGGCTGATGCTCTGAACGTCGTTACCTTTACGGGAGTTCTCGACACCATCGACCCGGCTAGCGGGCGCGAGACCCGGGTTCCCGTGGTCAGCGTACGTGCCTCCAAAGAAGAATTCGAGCAGCTTCGGCTGGACAAAGTCGACAAGGTTGTCTGCCTGCGAAACCTCGGTGCTCATGTCTCGAGCCGGCCGGATGAACTTCAGGCGGTAAAACCAATCATCGAATTCGATATGGTCGACAAGCGTTTCATCGAACAGGGTGACGCGCTGTCAGGTCTGGAGTCTCGGCCCAATTTGATGGACCTGACGCCCAGTGAGTTCGAGGTCCTGGTGTCGAATCTTTTCGGCAAGATGGGCCTTGAGACAAAGCTCACCCGAGCTTCCCGCGATGGCGGCGTGGACGCCGTCGCCTTTGATGCGCGCCCGGTACTTGGTGGCAAGGTTGTCATTCAGGCCAAGCGCTATCGAGACACCGTAGGCGTCAGCGCCGTGCGCGACCTGTACGGCACGATGCTCAATGAGGGTGCTAGCAAGGGCATCCTCGTGTGTACGAGCGGCTACGGTGCCGATGCCTACAACTTCTCGAAGGACAAGCCGTTGGAGTTGATCGACGGTGGTGGATTGCTCTATCTGCTGCGTGAACATGCGGGCACGCATGCCCGCATCGCCTCCTAAATACCGGACACAGGGGCGTGACGTAGCATGGCTCCCTGAACGGAGCAAATGACCCGCAGTCAGGCGTCATCGTCGGCGATCGACGAAGTTCAAATCTGGCTGCCTCATGGCATACCAACCCGTCTTCCCTCTTGCGCTTCAGCCGGCGGCATCGGCATTGCTAGGTGCGATGACCGCCTCTGCGCTTGCGCCGGCGCAACAGGGATTCCGAGTCACCGTGCAGGGAGAGTCGCTCTCCGCTCCTGCCCGGCTCTATTGCTCGCCAAGCGAGCTGCGGGCATTGATCGAACAGGCCGCGGGCGACAGCCGTACCCTCGCACTCTGCCTCGGGACGCGCCACTGGGATGGACATGTCCGAGAGGAGTGCTTGCGACGACTCATCTCGACGGATCGCCCTTGGGTCGCCCCGTTCTTCGTCCAGCTCCTGGGCGAATACGTCATCGAAATCGTCGAAGTGATCGCCGAAGCTGTTCGGCTGGCGACCGTTCAGGACCTGTGTGGATTCGCGAGGGAGAACCCAAAGTTCATGGCGCTCACCAGGCAGAGAGCTACGAGCTACTGGGACTGCTACTTCCGGCGCCGCTTCGGGTCGCTACAGACTTATCCCGCCATCGCCGTCTTGAACGCGATCGACGTGATGGCCCGATCCCAGTAGGGCCACTGCCAAGCTGGATTCGCTGGTCCACATCAAATAGGTTCTTCACCAGAAATTCTGGCTAAGTAAATGATTTACAAGAGAAATCCAGATTCCACGAAATTCACGAAAGTCAAAAGGTGCTTAACTGCTGCTTTTGCGGCAAGTTAAAAGTAGTTCTTAACTTGATCGACCCGCGCGGATTGCTTCTGCGGCTGACATGGTCGTTCACAACTTAGTGCCCGCGGTCCCGATGGGCCTGGCTCACCACTGACCGTGTACCAGAAGGTGTAACGGCGCGCCAGCGCGATGGCGGAAGCCGCCGACTCCACTGACTCCTACAGTCGGATTCGCAGGGGCAGCCAAAAGCCGGCGTACGTGGTCATTTCGGAGCTGCGCTGACGACGGCCTCGGTCGATCTTCATTTTCGGGGGGAGAACTTCAAGTCATCGGGCATGGCAGGCTTGTCCCGACTTGAAACCTCGACAAGTTCCAACTTGTAGCCGGCCTCGGACATGGTGCCTAGGGGAAGCTCAACATACGCGGACGAGTCGTTCCCGATGGGCTGCGGCCCCACGCCTTCCCAAGTCTTGTAAAGAATCCGGCATTCTTTTTCTGCACCGAAGTCCGCCTGGGGCAAGTAGAAAGCGCAAAGACGGGAGATGCCGCTCAGGATGAAATGCTTTTTGTGGAGTCTCATCAACTCGGACGACAGTTCAGCGAGCACCGGGATTGGCACGCCGGGCTTCGCCTGGTAGCGAATATCACGAAAGTTCGGGTTCGATGCCTCAAGGTCAAAGGTCAGCCGCACCCCGTCGCCCCCTGAAAAACGCCTCCAAAGCGGCTCCTGGTCGCCGCCGCTCAGGCTTGCATCGGTGAACGATGCATAAAAGGTGTTGGGCATCAAGAGGGTTCGATAGACCGGTTGGCCCTTGTCGTCCCGCTGCATATACCCCTCCAACTTGTGAGATGCGCTGAACGTGGACAACTCCCCCTCGCCATATCGTTTGGCAAGGTTGCCGAGTCGAAAAGCCCTGGACGCGATGATCGACTCCGCGGCTTCTTGCGTAGTGAAGTGGAAGACCTTCCGCCGGTGAATTCGTGGCCAGAGCTTCTCGATGAGGAGCTCCGACAGGTACGACTCTGGTTTGGCGAAGTCGCAAACAAGGCTGTCCGTAACGGTGATGTGTTCGTCGGTTATGACGTCTTTGATGCCGTGCTTCTGAAGCACTGCGTTGATGGTGCCGATGATTGAGGTCGTCATTCCCTGCGAAGCTCCCAGAATTGCATGGTTAGTGTCGGACGCAATTTGTGCACGAGCTTGAGCCAGCGCCGCACTGAATGCGCCGTTATGCCAGCTGTGCAGTCAGGAGGGCGTGGTGTCGGGCCAACATCCGCCCATGTCTTGTCGAATCCAAGATGGGCGCCTTAGCGGCACATCGAAACGATTCTTATCCGACTCGCCGAGGCTGATTGCTTCAGCCCCCGGGGTAGCGCGCACATCGCCCCTCAAACCAGCCTTCCCGATGCGCTTCAGCTGCGTCGCCCCGGGGCACTTGGCAGCCGGCAGGTTTCAAAATATACGGTTTAGCGCCATACTCTATTTATGGCGAAAGTTGCCAAACCCGCGCGTGAGCCTGCCGAGTTCTTCTCAGCAGGCCAGGCCGCGCAGCTCTCGGGCCTCACGTTGGCGATGGTGAATTACCTGTGCCGAAACGATGTGGTGGTCCCGTCAGGTGCAGCGCAGCGCGGTCATGGGCGGAGCCGCCAGTACACATTCGGTGACGTGGTCGCTCTCAGGCTCGTTGCGAAGCTGTCGGCTACCGGGGTGAGTCCGCTGAGGCTTCGACACGGGCTCTTGGGGTTGCGCAAGCACCATCCGGAAATCACCCTGACTTCGCTGCCTGGCAGCCACATCGTGACCAACGGGAGCGAGCTGTACCTGCGGCACAGCGACGCACCCATCGAGCGGGCGTTTGACGGACAGTTCGCTTTCGCATTCGTAGTGGAGTTGACGACGCTGCAGCGGGAGGTGGCCTCCCTGATGAGCCACGCCGCATAGCGGCAGGAAAGCTGGGTCTGACAAAATGGGCGCATTGCTTGATGCGTCGACCGGAAAGGCCGGCCGACATCAGGCGTACCTCTCGGCTCCGGGTCGAGGGATTCAGCTCACTTCAGGCCCTCGGTGCAAGACAACTGCCGAAGGGGGTGTCGACATGACGATTGGAATTTCAGGGCAAGCGTCGGCGTTCGAAAATGACGTCGCCGCATACCTGCAGGAACTGCCTAAGCTGTTGGGGACCGATGAGGGCAAGTTCGCGCTCATCGGCCACGCTCAGCTTGAGGGCGTCCACGACTCGCAAGAGCAAGCGATGCGCGAGGGGTACTCGCGCTTCGGCCTCGGCGGATTTCTGGTGCAAAAGATCGCCCAAAGCGACCTCGACATGGCGGTGCACTGGCATCAGGCATGCCAGTCCTGACCTTTTCGAAGTCGCAGTTAGGCCCAATTCTCGAAGTCTCAGTTTGGCCGGGCGCTGAAGCGGCCAATCAGTTGCGCCATGCCGGCAAGGACGTGCCACACCCAACGCAGCTCAAGATGCTCGTAGATAGCGGCTCTCAGTCGTCTGTGATTGATGAGTCACTGATCCATCCGTGGAACACGCCCTACGTCAGTTCAGCTTGGGCCGTGACCATTGCAGGGCGCAAGCCTGTTCAACAGTACGAGGTTGCCCTGTCGATCAGGGGGCAAGCCGGACAGCCTGCATGGGACATCCCTTCGCTGCTGGTGTGTTCCCGGCAATCACCGTTCGCGGGCATGCCCTACCAGGGATTGATTGGCCGGGACATCCTTGACCGGGCCGTCTTCGTCTTCAACGGCCCAGCGCACCACTGCACATTGGCCTACTAAAGCAAGCACGGTCGACCGCGTCGGCGCCCTGGAAGCAATCGGTCGACATGGCCAAAGACACCTACCCCAAGCGCTTCGCCATACTCGGACACCTTCGCGTGAGTCGATACGAGCTTGACGACATGCGTGCGTATGCCAGGTTGGCTACGGGGCTCATGTCGATGGAGTCGGACAAGCATGCCGCCCATGTAGACAGCGTCGTCGAAGGAATGTCCGAGGGCGAACGCGAGGCGTACTTCTTCAACAACCATGACACCCACGAGCTCATGCTGCGCCGCTTCCCGAATCAGCAGCAGCAGAGCTTGGTGGTGCTGACCTACACCGTCGTGGAGACCCGGCTCATCGCCATCGCGCGATCCCTCCTGAGGGACGCTCAGCCTGGGCTTGAGCTGAAGGACCTGGCGGGAGACTCCCCGTTCAAGAAGGCCCGCATGGTCATCACCAAGATCGCGGGTCTGGACATCGAGCAGAAGCTCTGGGATGCCGTGGAGCCCTACCGGCTCGTCCGAAACTCCATCGTGCACACCGCCGGCGAGTTGCCCTCCCCACCTCCGCAGCCGGTCCAACAGCTGCTCAAGAAGTACCCGGACGACATCCAGTACAGCGAAGGCAGTGGCTTGGTGGTGAGGCCGGCGCTGATCGTGACCTTCGCGGCCGTCTGTGAAGAGCTGCTGGAGGCTGTTTTCGCCAGGTGGCTCGCCCTGGAAGAGAGCCGGGAAGGTCTTAGCTCCAGACGAGTGTGACATTCCGACCTCGTTGTCGTGACTTCGCGTTGGAGTTAAGTCATTGATTTCATTGAGAGCATAGCCAGCCTTTGGCAAAAAAGAGGTCCCGAGCGAAATATCCGTATCTGTTATAAATAGCGCTGTGTGACATCCAGAACGGCGGACACATGAGCGTCGAGATTGCAGCCCTGTTGACGGCGAATGGACCGATGACCAGCGGCGCCCTGGCCACGGCGTTGGCAACGAACCTGAACATCACCCCCGCCACCGCTCGCAAGCGGATCGAGCGCCGGGTGCTGCCAGTCCGGGCCGTGAAGCTAGTTCTACCGCGAGGTGCCCAGTTTCTGTACCTTGAGAACCAGTACGGCAGTCCGAAGTTCTGGGATCGCCTTGCTGAGGCTCTGATGGAAGGCAACGGGGCGTACGCACGGGCTATCAGGGCGTTGACCGCCCGCGACGGGATCATTCCAGCCTCGCACTTCGCGGCCGCTGCGGGCACTTCCGATAGCCAACGCCAGATTCCTGGCGAGGAGGTCGTCAAGCGGCTCGTGGACGCCGAGCTGTTGCAGATCGTGGAGATGCCCGGGATCGGCCCATGCGTGGCGTTCGCCCGTGGCGAGCCCTACCTTGATGACCGCTTTTCCGAGGTGCGCGCGCGGCTGATTGCCGAGAAGGTGCTCCTGGAGTCCATCCAGGAATGGGCTGCGAAGCTCGGCTTCGGCAGCTTCCACTCGTTCAAGCTGCGGACCTCGGGGCCGGGCGACGCGCCGAAGGTCGGACAGTTCATCTGGGACTTGTCGGCGCCTTCCTTTCTTGGTCCTCTGGCCAACTGGTCCGACCCGGCGAAGCCGAAGCCGGGCTTCCTGGTGGTGGACGTGCTCTTGACTGAAGTGGTGGGCGTGGCCGAAATCAGCCCCTTCCTCTACAAGTGCACCTCGCTGCGGCAGTACCGCGGAGTGGGCCGCTGCTTGCAGTTCTTCGTCGCCAACCGCTATTCGCAGGAGGCGCTGAACCAAATCCGACGTGCTGGCATCGTGCCGGCAACACCTGAAAGCCTGTTCGGCACCGAGGTCGCGAAGGCGCTGCTGATGTTGCTGCGGACGCTCAGCGAAGCCGCGGATAAGGCGGTCGATCCGGTTCTGTTCAGCGAGTTGTTTGAGCGGCTCGGCAAGGCAGAAGGCGCTGTCGGCACCCTGCGCGGCGCGCTGTTCGAGTACATCGTTGCCGACGTTGTTCGGCAAACAGAGCCATCGACCGACATCACGATGAACCGGATTTACCGGGAAGGCGGGAAGGATGTGGCCGAGGTCGATGTGCAGGTCATCGTCAAGAACCGCTACATGCGCTTCATCGAGTGCAAGGGCATCCTGCCTGGCAATCTGCTCAGCGACGACGAAGTGGAGAAGTGGCTGCACAAGCGTATCCCGGTCGTGCTCGCGCAGACCCGGAAGGACAACGCCCTGTCGAAGCTCGAGCACCGGTTTGAGCTATGGGTGACCGGCGAGCTGACCGCAGAAGCCAAGGCGATGATTGCGACTGCGCAGGCTGTCGCCGACTTGAGGGGTTACTCCATCAGCGTGCTCTACGCCGCCGACATCGAACAAGAGGTCCGTTCGCTGAAAGACTTGGCGCTGCGGAAGGTGGTCGAACAGCACTTCCTCCACGCGCCAATGGCCTTCCCGGATGCGGTCATCAACCCGCTTAGCAAGCGCAGCATCCCGCAGGGCTTCCTCGGCTTCGAGGACGTGAGCACAGAGTCCCAGATCGCATTCCCAGCGACACATCTGCCTGCACTTCGAGCGCCTTGAACAACTTGATTGCAAGTGTCAACGCCCGCGGCGCGGCGACGGCGACTTCGCACCCCTAAGCATGACTATGAAGCAGGATCAACGGCCGAATCTCGTCAGAACCTTTGGGCTCCTTCACGGTGTCTGCAACATCTGCGGCCAGGAGGCCAAGCTCACCGAGGACCACACACCTCCAAAAGGCTGGGCTCGACCTAAGCAGGTTGAACTGCGACATGTTGTCGACAAGCTTGGCATGGAGGACGGCAATCGCAAGAGGGCCACGCGCTCACAAAACGGTTTGAAGTACCGCACGCTCTGCGGCCGGTGCAACAACGGGCTGTTGGGTGCACGGTACGACCCGGCCCTCATCACGTTCGCAAACGAGGTGGCTAGTACCCTGCAAACGACGGCCGTGCTTTCTTCACTGCAGTGGTTCAGCATCCAGCCGCAGGCGGTGATGCGTGCGGTCCTTGGCCACATGTGCGCACAGGGCGTCGGCCGGTATGCGAAGGGGCCGCTGACTGAGGCGGTGCGGCAATACATGTTGGACGAGAGCCTTCCGCTGCCAGACGGCCTGTCGTTCTACTACTGGGCCTATCCGTTCCGGCACCAAGTCATCATCCGCGACGCCGTGTTCACAGACTTCTCTGACCAAGGGCCGGTGATGTTCTGGTTGCTCAAGGCCTATCCTTTGGCCTTCATGCTGACTTGGACGCCGAGTCCTCGCTTGCCATTCAGCCTTCAAACGCTTGACCCGCTTAGGTCCGCCTCGTTCGGTGACATGGCCTCCGTTCCTCTCTATCTGTCGCCGCTCGTTCCAGAGCTCTGGCCGGAGGCTCCGCCCGATGACTACGCAGTGCTGTATGGACCAGAGGCAGTGACCGCCAGCAGCCTGTAGGCGTTCGGTCAACGCGGGCGCGCAGCGCTAGAACTTTGGCTCTTGCGAGGGGTCTGGCTTCACCACTCGGTGCCGCGCCACATCGTGTTTTGTGCTCCGCACGCTTACCCAGTCGATCCAGTGGACGCTCACCGAGGCGGGGTCAACTCGGAGCGCTGGCTCTCGGTCATCCCATCCGCTCTCAGAGGGGTAGTCGGAAAATAGGATGTCGTGCAGGAACTGGTCCTTGGTCGGCGTTTTTGAGCCGGACTCCTTGGGCACCTCTTCCCAGACCCAGTAGTCGACCTCCGGGCCGTCGTCCGAGTCGATGAAGCTGCGCGCACTGACGGTCGTTCCGTTCGGCAATTGAAGCTCTGCGACTCGCGCGGCCTTGTGGAACAAGACCACATTGCGGCCGCCTCTCGTCTGTACCGACCTGTAGATGATCCCGTCTAGCGGGGGCTCGTTCTCCGTTGCCAGAAAGTCTGCGACGGCCTGGGTGGCTAGGTAGTCCAGCGCCTCATCGTCAGGCATCACCGGCCGCGTCATCATCTGCCCCAACGACTGAAGGAAGGCGACCCGTTCAAGGCGGTTTTTGAAGGACGGATCGAAGATGCTGCCGAACACCTCAGCTTGCTCTATCGTCGTGAGGTCGAGCAAACGCAATGGCAGGACGATTTCGAACTGGGCGACTGCGACCTTGCTGCCTACCGGGGGGCGTACCTCAGCTATTGCTGCGCCGGGTGCCGTCGCGCCGTAGAAGACGGAGATGCCGCGCGCGTTCATCCGCCCCGAACTTGCAATGCGTCCGGGAGGCGACCCCAGGTGAATGTCCGGTCGGCACAGCGCCTCTTCCAAGCGGTTGTCCGAAAGGAAGACGCGAGCGCGGTACAGCCGTTTGATGCCGCGTCCTGGTCCGGCATTGACGACGATCCCCCGTCCGCCGCGCGTCCTGATCTTGTCGATGCCGCCGAAGACCGAGGACAGATGCCCCGCAGCCGCTTTGCTGAAGAAGCGTGCCTCTGACTTGAGCGAGCGCTCGAACCATCGCCACTCCCGCTGCCAACCTCCGGGGTCCACGCCCTTCTCCTCATAGTAGGAGCCGGCGCTGAACTCCGTCTCTACGCCTACGTAATCCTTGTCGTACCTGGCGTACTTGTTCGCCAGTCGCTCGAGGACATCCTCGGCGGCCTCCCTCGGAATGCTTGCAGCTCCCTCGATAGCGTCAACGACCGGATAGCCTTCTCTCTCCCACTCATAGTCAGACTCCTTGTCGGCCTGGAGCCGCTCTTGCCAGGACTCTGGGGAGGTCGACGTTCGGACGTAATGGTCCTCGAACGCCTTCTCGATGCTTTCGGCAAGGCCTTCGATGGACCAGCAGGGGCCGCGCTCAGAGCAGTACGAGCAGGTCATCTTGAAGCCTGATTGCTCGATTACGTTGGAGAGAAACGCCTCCCCTACGCATTGACTGCAGATGAGCTTGTCAGCTTCTTCACTTTCGTCCGCATGGACGGAGTGCTCGGTCGGTGCCATTGCGCTCCTGTTTGATGGCAAAGTAGTCGGGTTTGACATGCGAATGTCCACCTGCTCAATGCTCGAAGTTCACTCGCACGAGATGATGCAGCACTGAACAAGCTCGCAAGACGGTGATGCTCGCCCGCACAAACCGCTCGTCTCGGCCCGGCTCCTGTTCGCCGTTGGGCAGGTACTTCCCGCCATGGAAGAGGTTGTTTCTGACAGTGCGCACCATCAGCAGCAGCTGCTGGGTGCGCCGTTGCTTTGTATTGATGACCTGGTCGGCGAAGCGCACATGACCGTCGAGCAGGACTTGCTTGCGCGGCGGCGACTGCAGCAGGAGTTCGCGCGCTTCGACAACGGCCTCATCAGCAATCGCGAGGAAGTCGTCGTTGACGGCGTTGGCAAAGGCATCCCAGTTGGGGGCAACCGTTTTGTCGTCGCCGACCGCGAAGTCGCTCACCTTGAGCGCGTATTCCATCCGAGAGAAGAGCGCCAGGAGCTCGACGGCCAGCTCGGGCTCGACATGGAGATGTCGGAACAGGTTCTGCATCGCTCACCTCAGGTTGGCTTCTTCGGCAGCAGCGTCGCCTCACTCGCTGACGCCCAATCATCCATCGACCGTGCAATTTCTTGCCAGTGCTCGCGCAGCGCTGGCAGCGTCTCCGGCAGGCACCACGGCTGATCCAAGTGTTCCAGCACGTCGAACTGCGGCGTTGCGACCACCGAGCTGAACCCGCCTTCGGCCAGGAGGTTCCAAGAAACGAACTGGCACACCCGCACGATGATGCTCAGTGCTTCGTCGACGTCGTTGTAGGTGGCCACGGGGACCGCGGGCGCGCCGGTGGGGATGCGCTCTGCGTGCGCCACGGTCTTGTCGACCATCGTGCACACTTTCTCGATGGCCGGGTGCTTCAGTTGGGCGCGCAGCGTCGCGAAGAAGGCTGCGTCGATGCGATCCAAGGGCTTGCGCACCTGCGGGTAGCCGCAGAGGCCATCGAACGCCTCATGCATGCGAGCCGCTGTGTCGAATGCCTCCGGGCCCGTGGTCTCCAGCCACTGCGGCCCTGGATCGGACTTGGACGTCTCCAGGTGCGCCTTGAAGACCGCCTGGTCGTCGAACGGCAGGCCGTCGTGGCACACGTAGAACTCGCGGGTGAGCAGTTCGGGTCGCCGCTCGATCCGCCCGATGACGTTCAAGACTGAGTCTGCGTTTGGGTGGTTGTCGACCAGCCGCCGAATGCCAAGCGTGATGATGTTCGAGTAGCCAGCCGTCATCAGCTCCCATGTCGCCCCGTTGACGCTGCGCTGCGGCTCCAGGCGCCGGGCCTCGTTCATGGTGCGGAAGACCGCTGTGTGCCAGGTCAGGTTCAGCACCTGGTTCAGCACTGACGTGTCGGCTTCTCCTTGCAGCCGTTCCAGGCAGTCACGCCGGAGGGTTCTGTACGCCTCAAGCGCAGGCCGCCGAACGGCTGGCACGCTGCATTGATCGACTGGGTATTTGTAGTCTGGTATTCGCACGTTCGCAGGATAAGTGAAGCTTTGGCCAGTCGGTCGCCCAACTTGAAGACTGTGAAGGATGGAATTTGTCGCGCTTATTAACTCTGTGTCGCCCGTCGCTCTTCATTGCGTCCATAACATCGCGAACTCGAGTTGCGCATCCCGGCAATTCATAGTTCAAGTTGGAAGTTTCAGCACTCAATGCGTTCCCTTTTCCCGTGCCAGTTCCGGCCGAATGCCGAAGAACTCGACAAGCTTTGGAATACCTGCATCTTCGTGGTCGACGCGAACGTGCTCCTCAATCTGTATCGCTATTCCGTTGACACGCGCCAAGCACTCCAGCACGCGCTCACCTCAGTCCAAACGCGTCTGTTCATTCCGCACCAAGCCGCCAAGGAGTTCTTGAAGCATCGCCTCGGCGTGACTGCGGGACAGGCCAGCGAGTACGCCACCGCAATTCGTTCGCTCCAAGACCTCATGTCGGCGCTCTCGAACACGAAGAAGCATCCCTTTTTGCCAGAGGCGGAGCTGCCGAAGTTCTTGTCTCACGCGAAGGAGGTCGTTGCCCACCTTGAGACCCAAAAGGCAGCGCTGCACAACCGGCTGACCAACGACGAAATCCTCGACTACGTGCAGGAGACCTTTGAGGGCAGGACTGGGCAGCCATTCACGGACGCCGAGTTGACCGCATTGGCTGCTGAGGGGGCCACGCGCTATCAGAACCAGGTTCCCCCTGGGTACAAGGATGGCAAGAAGGACACGTCGACTGACCCATACAAGAAGTACGGTGACCTGATCGTTTGGAAGCAGCTCATTGCCCAAGCGAAGGCAGAGGAAAAGCCGGTGGTGTTCATCACCGATGACCAGAAGGAAGACTGGTGGCTTGAGCAGTCCGGTCGCAAGATCGGTCCGCGCATCGAGTTGCGGGAGGAGTTCCTCAGCGAAGTTCAAGCTGGCTTCTGGATGTATACCGTGGACAAGTTCGTCGAGATGTCCGCCCGCAGAAGCAATACCAAGGTGAGTAGCGATGCCATCGCGGAAATCATTGAGGTCCGCCAACACGATTGGGAGTACAACGACAGCTTCGAGGCCTTCATGAGCATCCCGCGCGAAGAGTTGCTGGAACGCCTCGCCGGTGTGGAGTATTCGGCCGAAGCTGAGGGTGGGCGCATCGTAGGCGTGAACGCATTTGTGGATGGCCATCTGAAGAACGTCGGCTACGACCCGGATTACTCATATCACGTCCTGGAGCAACTGGAAGTCGAAGGTCTCGTTGAGATTTATGAACACGACATGGATGGAAAGGAGCCGCCGATTCGTGCCGTACGACTGGTTCGCCATCCGCGGCAGGTTGGACGGCCGCATCGTGCTGTCGGCGCGCTCGTCAACTAGCGTCCAGCGGTTGCCGCAGACTTAGCCAACACGCCCCTGCCGCGGCGTCGCGAATTCCTCCGGCTCCTTGCCGCGGCGGAACGTCACCACGTACAGCACCGACGCGCGCATCGGCTCGGCACCAGGCTCGGCGTTGACCTTGAGCGCTACCTTGCGCTGGGCGTAGCGAAGACTGACCCCCAGGTCCTTGAGCTGGTCGATGTACCCCTGGAGCTCGTCGTGGAGGTCCAGCTTGTCGGTCGAGCTGTAGAGCTCGTGCGAATCGCGGTACTCGTTGATGTAGTCGGTGAGTACCGCGAAGACCTCTTCGGCCGGCCGATCCATGTCGAACCCGGGTGTCGTCAAGCCCATCTCGTGCTGCTCGACGAGTCCGGCGAGCTGCCGGCCGGTTTCGAGCGGCAAGGCCTTGAGCCGTATGTGATCCCGCTCAAAGGCAGCCCGCTGCGCGGTCAGCTCCTCGGCGGTCGGAATCTTGAACGGCTTGTTCAGGACGTCAATGTCATCGAACTCGAAGGCCCTGGCTAGGGCGCGTCGGGTGTCGGTGCCACTGGGCTCGCCGTTCTCGACGCGCTGGACCGTCCGCGTGCTCAGGCCAGCAATCTCTGCCAGTTGTTCCTGGGACCATTTGCGAACCTCACGGGCGACCTTGATGAAGGCGCCGAGCTCTCCGGGGCTCAGCATGCGGGGCGGGTTGGCGGTTGCTACCATGATTCGATCCAGTAGTTGCAGTGGTTCGAAGGATGCCGACGGCGCCGCTTTCGCAACACGACAGCAGCCCGACAGTACGCCGACACGGCCGAGCGTGCCTCAGCTGATGAATCCGATGAACGGCGTTCCGGGAGGAATCTTCACAGCGGGTCCGTGTTGGCGCTTGTGATGTGCATCGAGCCAAGAGAACCGTAGCTCTTGGCAATCCCGCAGACCTTGAAAGCCGCCAGCTCTGGAGACCAGTACAGAGGTCTCGATGGTTGAGGTGGGACCCATGTTGAGTGGGAATCGGCTTCCTGCCGGAAAGCTAGGGAACGGACTCTCCCCGGCAGGCTCATACCAAATGGGCCTAAGGGCGACCCGCTTGTCCGCGGTCGTGCATTCGAACGCCGGCTCGCTCAAGCTGTCGCCCTTGGCGGATGGGTTGCTAACGCGCACTTCAACAATGTCGAAGTTACGGTCTTGGAAGCTGGCTTTGACGATCCGGGCGTCGATGTCGGCAGCAGTCATCTTGGACAAGAGGTCCAGTGAAGTGTTGCTGGAGGCGATGACAGCTCCAACGCCTCCGCCGATAGCCGCTATGAAGGCCGCAACTTTCTTCCACGGTATGCCGCCCGCCGCCTTGGTCGCAGCCCCTGTCGGCACTTGCTCGTTGCTTGGTTTGACCACGGCGTTGCTTCGCTTCTGCATCCTTCGATTTCCTCAAAAGTTGTTGACGAAGCGAATGCTGCCATTGGTGCGACAGCACCCCTGAGAGACGCACCTTTGGTGCGATGGGCGAACACCGCGCCGCGGTTGGTGGGTCAGTTTTGCGTGGAAACCGTGGGTCAGTTTTCGGTGGAAATTGATGCCGCGCACGTCGCTACTCAGCGATACGCCGCAACTTGCCCTCCAGAGTAGTCGCCGATCCAGGCGTGCGGGCTCAATCCTTTGAGGCACCTTGCCATTGAGTGCGAAAACTCTCGGCTGCAGCGTGCCTTTCGTTCGGTAGCATCCCCGCCTTCCGGGGTGAACCGTACTCTGGACGGCAAGTTCGTTACTCAAGCTGAGTACGACCAAGCCTGCTGTCCCAATCGCGTGTAACCCGCGCCTCCTCGAACCGGCGAACCCACCGAATCCTTTGCCTCGCATGTCGTCAACTGCCTCTCCTTCACTGGTCCAACTGCATGGTCTCGACCGCTCGGATCGTGTCCAGAACTACGCGAGCGTCGCGAAGGACGTGCAGCGAGTTCAAGCTGCGCTTGAGGCGAGGGGCTTTAAGTGCCGGCCGAGCAGCGCCGTGGGAGCGCTCTTTCGGAAGGCCCTCGTCCTGAGCGAGCAGTGGGAGGCGAAGACCGCGGCCCAGGACGTCTTAGCTCTCATGCACGCCGATGAGGCTCTTCGTATTGCTCATGCAGTCGAAGCGGTTCTTGATGATGCAGATGCTCAAGAGGCCATAAGGCGGATTACCAAGAGCGACATGCACCTGTCCACGCGGCAGCCGTCGCAGGGCAAGGACGCCCTATGGGAGCTCGACCTTCACCTGTTCCTCAAGGTTCGAGAAGTGCCTGTGCGGCTGGCCGAGCCTGACCTTGTTGTGCAACTGCCCGGGTTGTTGGGTCCGTTCGGCCTGGCTTGTAAGAAGGTCTATTCCGAAGACAGCGTGGACAAGCAGCTTCAAAAGGGTTGCCGCCAGCTTCGTGCTGCAGACGTGCCGGGCGTCGTTGCTTTCAATTTGGACGACATGACGCCTGCGGAATCGCTCCTGAATAAGCCAACTCGGCAGGCCGCGATGGACTACCTCTATGCGCTGAACATGGCCTTCGTGGAACGTCACAGGATTGCTTTTCAGGAGGCAATACTCAGGGGCCGTTGCGACGCGATCCTAATTTCGACTGCAGTTCAGGCGGATGTCGAGCAGATGTCGCCGCGCTTCAATCGGTTTACGCAGTTGTCCCTCTGGACGCTGGACAACGCCTCAGCTGGTGCTCGCCTGCGTCAGGCGGCGTTCCACAGGCATATCGAAGGGCGTCCTGGGCCGCGCGAGGGCGCGTAGCAGGTGCTGGCGATGGCGCGACCCTAGCCAGCAGGCTCAGCCCCACTTCGCCAGCTTGATCGTGATGCCATCCTGCCCTTCAGACACTTCGTAGCCGTGTACCCTGAAGGCAATGGGAGTGCGTTCGTCGCAGAGCTCGTCCAGCGCAGCACAAACGCGAGCACGGAAGTCGTTGGGACGGCAATCCAGCCCGCTGATCCGATGGAGCACGGCGAAAGGGAATGTTTGCGGCCAGGTGTGCGTGGCTAGGAAACCGGACAACCATCCGCGCAGCGACTTCATCACCAGCACCGGAGTCGGCACCTCAGACCATGCTGTGGGCCCGTAGAGCTGCGCGACTTCCTCGGGGATTCGGAACTCGAACTTGTCGCTGCTCTTCAGCTCCTCGTCCGGGATCACGAGGTAGTTCTCGGGAAGCCAGACATCGAGCAGCTGAGGAACCACCGCGTCGCCATAGAAGTCCCTGATGCGAAGTGAGGCGTGGGATTGGCGATGCAGGCTGGCACGCAAGGCGACGTGGGTATTGCGCGTGTACGAGTTGCCCATCACTCGGGCCAGCTCGAAGAACGTGGCTTCGATGGCGGCGTCGCCCTGACCACGCGAGAGAGGACGATCAGCGTAGCTGGCCAGGAGCGCGGCGAACACCCGGCGGTCGTACTGGCTCAAGCGCGGGCCGGTGTAGCGCACGCCGATGTCGTCATCAAAGTTCGCAATCAGTGCGTTGTCGAGGTGGCGGTTGGCTGTGGAGCCGGCTGACCAGAGCGAGGACCTGAGTAGCGCGGTCGGCAATCCGGTCGTATCGGCAGACCAGATCGGCAGGTACACGCGGTCGCCGCGTCGAACTGCCCGCCGACTACGAGCCTCCAGGTACTTGCCTGCCGGGGTGTGGACGTCCATCTCAAGGATGGCCGCGTGGTCCCGCTGTATGGCGCGCTGCGGTATTCCCCGGCGTGCGTTGACTTGGGCGAGCGCCGGGCCGGCATCTTCAAACTCAGTTTGGGAATCAAGAACTTCTGGCGAGGCCGGAGCTTCGACGGGGGACGCCAACTCCGGGCCGAACGGATCAATCGAATGCATTGCAGGAGGGTACGAGACGGCGGAGCCACGCCCGGCCGGTAGGGTGCAACTTCGTCACGGCCAATGCCTTGTCGTGCGACAAAACGGCGATGTTCGCGTTGGGCGAACTTGGCCCGCGTAGAGAATGCGCGCCTTCACAGGCCGACCCACGATGCGCGATCCGTTTGAACTCACCTTGGAAGTTGCCAGCGCGGAGTGCGGGAAGCTGCCCGACGACAAGCGACTTGCTCGTGCGCTGGGCCTCCGGCTGCAGATGGACGAGCTGGCGTACTACGAGCTGCTGGGTCGGCATCTCGGTGCTGCGGGCGCCATCTGGCCCATCAAGAACGAGCTGCGCCGCGACCTGTCGACTCGTGACCTAGACAATCTGTTCGTGATGATGACGCCCGAGGAGTTCGGGCGCTGGGAGCAGCTACCGGATCGTTTAACGGTGTACCGCGGCTGCTACTGGGAGAACAAGGACGGCCTCGCATGGTCCTTGGATGAAAAGGAAGCTGTGCGCTTTCCGAACATGGTCCGGTATCGGCGTGAAGCCTCGCCCTTGCTGGTGCGGGGGCAGGTATTGCGCGACCGCTGCGTGTTGAAGCTCTGCGACGGCCGCGCGGACATCTTCGCCGTCGATGTCCAGGCTGGTGAAGCGGTGCAGCTGCCGCCACGACATCATTGATGTGAACCCGGGTGGCCTCGGTCAACGAGCTTCACCAGAATGTGCGGTGATTAGCGGTTCGAACTGCTGGCGCCCGCGCCGCGCGGCATACGCGGTCAAGGAAACCATCACCGCTCTGCGAATGGCACAAAGCAATTGATTCATAGGGAGGCTGAGATGAGAATCGCCGCGGCGTCGAAGGCGGAAGCCGAAGACATGCAATTCGGGTTGAACGATCCGCATCAGAAAGGGCCGCTAACCACGCCCATCGGTCGGATCATCGAGCGCGCTTCGTACAGCGACCTGCTGGTAGGAGCTCTTGTGACCCTTGCCGGCTCCACCGGCTATTTCAGACTTGCGCCGTTTGGTCATTCACTCAGCGTGAGGGACCCTAGCCTATTCGATACGGCCTACTTCAGCGTGGTTACCTTCACCTCGCTTGGCTACGGTGAACTGTCGCCCCAGGGGTTCGGTCGTCTCGTAGCGATGTTCGTCGTGGTGGCAGGCCTTGCCCTCATCGCACTCCTTGTGGGTAAGTTTGCATCGGAGAGACAGCAGGCCATCCTCCAGCTGCTGCATTCCAGCGACTGCCAACGAAGACTCGTCGACTTTGCGGCGCAACTGGAAACTCTGATCTTGAACGTCCAAGCCGCCACGGCTGCAAAGAACATCAGTTTGACGAAGGATTCAATGCGTGAGCTGTCGAGTCGCGTTGCGGCAGTGAGCAACTTTCTTGTATTCAACGCCAATCAGGCCAAGCTCATCGAGTTCGGCAACGAGAGCGCGCTGTTTGCGCTGTACCTTCAGCTGCGGGGCGTCTATCAAATGTGCATTGGCATCCACAAGGCGGAGACCTTGGATGTCGTCATTTCTCGAAGAAGTCGAGCAATTGCCGGCCGCTCTTTAGCTCTGGTCAAGTTGATGAGCATCTTCCACGGCGAGGCGGACCGAAGAACCTCTTACCTGGGCGCGCTATGTCGCCGAGTTCGGAACTTCCGGCACCCAACGCCGTTTGCACCGTCGGCGCTGGCACAGCGCGTGACGAGGCTGTGGGACTTAATGGCCCATGAAGATGGACTCTTCAAGGTCTGGGTTCGCAGTGGACTGACGCCGGCAACCCGAGAGGACGTGTGGTCAGCGGCACCGTCTGGCCTTCCCAATACCTGGCCGGCCGGTGTCCACAAGCAGCTCGCTCAAAAGCTTGGAATCTCCAACACTCTTGCCCAAAAGTGCCTTGGCGTGCTTCTTAAGAACGGTCGGCTACCAAAGTAGCCGGACGCTGCCGCACCGAACTTTGACCTCATCCGGATGAGGATGGCTGGGACGCTTCACGCTCGCGCCGCCTCACGTTTACGGCCTTGAGCCGTCGCTAAACTGCCCTCCGCAAAAAACAGAAACAAGCAGCGGAGGAACAGTTGGCCTACTACGATCTGAATCGGCGCTTCGTCGAGCGTGAGAACTACGACCAGGACGAGCTCATCGCCGCGCAACTGCGTGGCAAGCAGGTGGCCTGGGCCAAGGTGCTCGAGAACCGCAGCAGCGTCATCGTTGCAGCGGCGAACTTCGGGAAGACCACCGAGATGCGCCAGCAAGCGGCGCAACTGCGTGCGAACGGCGAAACCGCCGTGTTCATCGCGCTGCGCCAACTCGTGGATCGCGGCAGTCTCGACAAGGCACTGACCGGCGATGACCGCGACGCCTATCGCGCGTGGAAGGCCGCGCCAGTCAGCCGCATCACGGTGTTTGTCGACTCGTTGGATGAGGCCGCCGCTGGTGGCAAGGAAGAAAGCATCAGCCACCTTGTCGGGGACGTTGCTGACGAACTGAGCTGGCCGAACGAGCATGTCCGGTGGGTGATTTCGACTCGGCCGGCAGTCCTCACCGCAGGCGTTTTCGACAAGCTCTCGGAGCTGCTTTCAAAGCCGGCCCCGAAGCCTATCGGGAGCTCCGGTGGACCGGGTGCTATCGGTACTGGCGGCGCGACCAGCGCGGCACCGGCACCGGCACCAGAGCCGGTGCCGGTTCACCTGTTCTCTATGGCCCATCTTGAAGATGACCAAGCTGCCGTGTACCTCACGGGGCGATACCCGGAACTGAATGCCGAGCAACTGATTGAGATTGCCAGTGAGCGCGGCCTGTCGGGCTTCGTCCGCAGCCCGGGCGGCCTGGACATCCTTGCTCGTATCGACATGGTGGCCAATCCACCGGATTCCCTGACCGAGGTGTTCGAGCGCGTAGTGAACGCCATCGGCACCTTGCGTGTGGCTGACCCGCGGCTCGTTGACGCCGGCAGCCCTGCGCCGGAGGTCCTGACCGGCGCGGCTCAGCGCCTGGCCTCAGCGTCGGTTGTGTGCCAGCTGGTGAACATCGAGATGCCCGAGGCGACTCTGGCTATTCCTGAAACGGCCCTGTCAGCAAGGCTGATTGCATCTCCGATGCTTCACGAGGCAGGCATCAAGGCGTTGTTGAACTCCCAGCTCTTCATTGACGCCGGCTTTCATCAGGTCAAGGTCTATCCCGATGAGCTCGCGCCGTTCCTCGCGGCCAAACGCCTCGCCGGCTTGGTGGCCTCGCCGGACCAGGCGGAGCGGCTCCTCGAGAACTTCACTTGGGCTGCGACCAGCGGCGAGCAAGGCGTGCAGCGTGCCTTCTTGCCCATGTTGGGATGGCTCGCCACGCTGAACGCGCATTGCCGCGAGGTCATCCTGGAGAAGGACCCGCAGGCGTTGGCGTTCTTCGGCGACTTGCGCAATCCGGCCGTCCCGACCAAGGCGGCGCAGGACGCTTTGACGGAGAGCATCAAGCGCTTGGTGGAAAAGGGCGACCACATCGGCCGCACCATGTTCCGGCTGACGTCTGAGAACTTCTGGCAGGCGGGGCCCGACCGACTGGCGGGGACCATCGCCAACCTCTACGACCAGTACCAGGACAACTACTGGGCGCGCGACGTCCTGCTCGACATTGCTACCGCGTGCAAGATCGAGCCTTTGCGGGCAAAGCTTCTCAAGCGTCACGGGTCCAAGTTTGACCGCGTCCTATCTGACAGCAGTGACGTCGGCTACTTCCTCGCATTGCGTCGGCCTGCCGACCTTGCGGCTCTCGCCGCTGCTGCAGTGGCCAGCACCACAGTGCGCGAAAGCGTCGTCAGCCTCCTGTTGCGGGAGCTGGGATGGAGCCATTTCACGCCCCGTGATGTCGCCGTGATGGTGGACAACCAGTTCCTGGCCGGGCCGCGCGGGTTCCAGCTTTCCTATTCCCTAGAGAAGGGACGCATGCTTTCCGACGCAACGGATGGCCAGCTGTACCACCTGGCGCGCGGGCTCGTTGTGCGCATGGTGAAGAGGGAGGTGACGAACAAGCAGAATCGCGAGGATCAGCAGTACGTTGACCTCGTGGCTAAGGTTCTCGAAGCCTTGGTAGTGCGCACGGTTGGCGCCCAGGCGGTCAAGGTCGCTCGCCTGTACCTCGTCGTGGCTCGGGACATCCACGACCGCTACCTGCAGAGCAGCGCAATCCAGGAGCTGAGGTCGGCGGTAGATGCGAATGCCGCCGTTCGCATTGCAGTGCTGCAGTCCACCCTGAAGAGGCGGCTCAGTGACGACGACCTGCTTCACGCGGTTGTTGGTTTCCTCCGCCCCACTACCTACACGCCCGAGGACGTCGTTCAAGTGAACGACGCGCAGCTCACCCGCGTGTACGCAGAGTGGCAGGCTCAACGCGCGCAAGCCATCGCTCAGCAGCCGGCGCCTAAGCCAGTCAAGCCGAAGGCCGAGAAGCTCACCGTCGGCACCACGGCGAAGCGGCAGCTCACCGACCGCTTGAGCGCACTGGCTGACGGGACGGATACCCGGGCGCTCGAGTGGATCGCCGGGTGGCTGCTTCAGACAAATCGCACATCACGGTACGGCGAGGTCGACTTCGAGGCCTTCGAGCAAGCCGCCGGAGCGAGGATTGCTGCCGCTACCCGACAGGGCATGAGCCGACTCTGGCGCGACAAGGCCCCGACCTTCAAGGAGAGCGAGCCGAATTCGAAGTTCCACATCACTGCGGCCGGCCTGCAGGGTCTCAAGCTTGAGCTTGGGGATGGGACGGCGCTTCCAGTTCTCACCGAGGCGGAAGTGCGGCGGGCCCTTCGTTACGCGCTCCTCGAAGCGAATGGCTACCCGAAGTGGTTCTGGCCCCTCGTCGAGGCATATCCGGCCGCCTCGGTTCCTGAGCTGGTTGCAATCGCGGGCGAGGCAGCGAACGGCGCTACGTCTAGGGAGCATGCCGAAGACCTGCTGGCATCCATTCCTGACGCACCTGCACCGGTCCAAGAGGCGCTCGCGGGCCTTGCATGGAACCACCTGGCAAGCGTGAATCCATCGCGCGCCTATGTGGTGAATCGGCTGCTGAAGGCCGCCCTTTCGGTGCCAGGCAAGGTCCCGCAAGATGACTTCGAGCGCCTGACGCTCCAGAAAATGAAGGCCGCCTACTGTTCGCCTCTGGCTGATTCAGTCGACGAGGCCCTGCGCGCGCAGCGCGAACATGCGCTGACCTGGGCTACTCGCTGGTTCATTCAGAGTCCTTTGCGGTGGCGCAATGCCGTCAACGCTTGGGGGCCATCGGACCCGCTGGCCGTCAAGCGCTTCATCTTTGACCTCGCTGCTTCATTCGGCCGCGACCGCGAGGGCATCGCGGCGCGAATTGCCACGGAGAGCGACCACGGCATCATGGCGCTGGAAGACGTGTACCTGTGGACGAGGTGGGCAGTCGACCCGAAGGATGATGTGGACAGGCCGGAGGGCGTTTCCTACAGCCCAGGCCCTCGGGACAACGCAGAACGATTCCGCGGCGTAATCATCAGCGGAATCGCTGCTGCTACGTCGCAAGCGGCGTACAGCGCGCTGGAGCGAATCCGGCTGGCGCTACCGGTGGGCGACTTCACTATCGAGTACATCAAGAAGACGCAGTTTGAACTTCGTGAGCGGCAGCTCACCCGTGAGCCGCTTGCGCAAGTGAACTACCCGAAGTTCGAGGAGAACTTCCGCGGGGATGTCACCGGTACGACCTCGTTCGCGATGGCCGTGGATGCAGACCTTCGAGCCGTCAAGTACGACGTCGAACGCGGTGAGCACAGCCTGCGCAGCTTCTTCAGTGAGCTCGACTTCACGCGAGTCAACAAGAAGGGAGAGGAAGGCGAGAAGGCGGGCATGGCGCTGGAAGCGCACTTCCAGAAGCTCCTCGCCAGCGAGCTGAACCATCATGCGCGCGCGCGGTACTCCGTGACCGTCGAGTCTCATACCGCCGAGTCGAAGCGCCGAGACATCCTGTGCAGCAAGGACGACTGGCGCGCGTCTATCGAGCTGAAGATGTCCGAGCGCTGGACGTTGGACGACTACTTGGTCGCGCTGGAAAAGCAGCTGGTTGGCCAGTACATGCGCCACCGAAAGGCGACCACTGGCTTCCTGGTGCTGGTCTTGCAGACGAAGGGGCGCGAGTGGACTGACCCGAAAACAAGGAAGAAGCTGAACTTCCAACAGGTCCTGGCGATCCTGACGGAAAAGGCGCAGGAGCTTGAGGCCAAGGACCGAACGCGCTACCTGCGCGTCATCGGCATTGATGCGACGACGCCTGGTGACTTCCGGGCGGCCGCCAAGAAGAGCGCGCCGAAGAAGGGCGTGGCCGCCAAGAAGACCCCGGCGAAGAAGGGTGTGGCTGCCAAGAAGACGCCGTCGAAGAAGGCCGCTCCAGCCAAGACCGCGAAGAAGAAGCCCTAGAGAGCGCGCCGGCGGCCGGCGCCTCTCCTGTACTTAGCTGGCCGTAGCTCGGAACTCTTCTCGGCTTCGGCCAGCCGCCTCATAGTCGGCGAGCCAGCGCGCCGGCCGCCCGCGGCCGCTCCAGGTGTTCTGCGGATTCGCGGTGTCCCGGTAGAGAACCGGCGCCACTGCGCCTTGAGCTGCGCGGGATGCGCCCCGTCCGCCGGGCAGGTAGGGTTTCAAGGCGTCGACGCCTTCGGCCACCGTGAACCCAGCGGCCTGCAACTTCTTGGCGAAGCCGTCGGCGAGGACCTTCAGTTCCTCGCTCCTCTTCGCTTCAATCTCGGAGTCCAGCTTCGTCCGCAGTGCGACGAGCTCTGCGAACGACATCTTCCCAACTTCAACTTCACTGCTCATGCGATTCCAGGTTGCGCGCCGGGTAGCCGGCGCGCCATGTTACGGGGTCAGGAAGCCGTTCATCCAGGCGTTGTCCGGAAGATGCGCAGTGCCTTCATGGGTCGTTCCGTGGATGCGCCGAAACCAGTCCTGGAGTTCTTCCTCGCTGACCAGCGCATCGAGGTGGCCGCCGAGGTCTTCGTCAAGCCGGTCATGCCAGGCGTCGAAGTGCACGGACTCCACCGTCAGGAAATGCTGCTCGCGGTATTGCTGGGCGTAGACCTCGTTCAGGTCGTGAAAGCCCGATGCCCTGCATAGGATCAGCTGGGCTCGCATCAGCTTGAGGTCGAAGCGCTTCTTCAGGACCTTGGCGAAATCCTTCATCGGCGTTACTCGCATGTCGACGGCTGTGGTCATACCTCGTCCTCCTCATTGGATTGGTCTGGATGAACTGCGTTGAACCGTGCTCGCAGCGCCATGGCATCCGCCAAGGCATGGTGGCGCCGGAGGCCCTTGGATGCGCCGGCCATCGTCCAAGCCATGAACGCCGCGGTAATGCCTGTCGGGTCCTCGAGCAAATACCCGATATGCGATGGCTGGAGCTCGACGCGCAGTCGGCCCGGGACCAAGGCCAAGAGGTTCTCGAAGAGCGAATAGTCGATGTTGAAGTCGTAGTGGACTTCGACGCGATCTGCATCTAAGCCGTTCAACCAGTCAACCAGTGCGCTGGCGATGTCGCAAATTGCGCCCTGCATACCGACGCCAAGGCCGAGCTGGGGCAATACCTCCTCGTCGATGAACTGGCCTGCGCTGAAGCCGGCTCCAAGCGAACCTGGGACTCGCTCGCCGTAGAACTGGCCTTGCGCGGAATCCAGGCCGATGCTGAGGAACACGACCTCCT
Organism: Roseateles agri; assembly: GCF_034043675.1. Classification (NCBI taxonomy): domain Bacteria; kingdom Pseudomonadati; phylum Pseudomonadota; class Betaproteobacteria; order Burkholderiales; family Sphaerotilaceae; genus Roseateles; species Roseateles agri. The sequence goes on from NZ_JAXCLA010000003.1 coordinate 340,098, forward strand.
TGTTGCGGTCGACGAATTCCGTATCGAGGAAGACCTGGGCCGAGCGGCTTGCCGCTCCTGGATGGCTGCGTTTGTCCATCGCATCGCTGCTGAGTGCCTGCAGTCGTCCGTCGGTCATCGGGAAGACGCCGCGGCGCATGACGTCAAGGCGGTCCAGAAGGCCCTGGAGAGTGGCGCCGTTCGACCAAGTCCGCAGGACACGTCCCGCTTCCGAGACGATGCCGGGCGCTGCGATGTCCCAGTAGCCATTGACCATGCGGCGAAGCATGAGGATGAGGCCAGCGTGGCCACCGAGGAAGCCTTCCGCCCGCAGCCATGGTTCGAGCGCGCACCACTCGGCGTCAGATACGGTCGGGCCGACGCGAGAGGCCCGCCGTTCGACTTCACCGACAGGACTCCGGTGCAGGTAGAACAGCTCCTCCTGCTCGCTGATGTTGTCGGCGGCGCCGACCTTGACACAGTTCACCTCGATGCTCGTGGCGTAGAACGCCTCAGCAGTCCGATGCCCGACGATGGAGAGGTCGAACTCGCCTTCGGGGAGGCGAATGCCCAGCCAGCCCTTGAGCGCGGCCAGTTCGACGCTTTGTGCGGCACGGCGCGCGGACGCAGAGGCCAGCAGCCATTTGAGATAGCGGTCGTTGCCCTCGTCGGGGCGGAGCGACTTCAACGCATACGGACCGCCCTGAACCACGACCATGGGCACTTCGTCTTGGTAGGCGATGTGGGCAAACTGGTCGATGTTCTGGCTTGAGAAGGTGGCAGGAAGCACCTCGTTGCTGGGCCAGAAGAAGGCTCGCATGAAGGCCAAGGCCGGCACATAGACGGTGGTTCCGTCCTCGAGCATGTGGGTGAATAGCTGATGCTTCGGCTCCGCCCAATCGGGCAAGACCAACGACAGACCTCTGCAGTAGGTGTTGAAGTCTGCGCTCGCCCAGCCGTCCAGCTGCCCCTTGTATGCCAGCCTCGACCGCTTTTTCGGCAGCCCCTGCTGAACGATGGCGGTCAGCGGTAGCTCGACACGCTTCTCGCCGGCATCTGCCGCGACGATTCGCATGCCGTCCGCGGTGGTCACCACCCCCAGTGCGACGGTCATTGGCGCCTCCATGCGCGCGCCGTGCGAGCGAACACTTGTGGCTGTGTCCCCGGGATCAGCATGAACGGCCACCAGGGACCGGCGGCGGCAGAGCTACAGATGGCTCCGCATGCCGCCGGCCGCGCATCGCGTCGAGTGCGCTTCATCGCTGCGTCGCCTCAGAGCGCAAAGAGCTCTTCGACCCTGGGGAGCATCGCAAGCAAGCCCAGCGTTTCGAAGACGCTCCTGTTGTCGAACTCGGCGTGGGCGTACGCGCGGCGGTAATCCCGCGGATTCGCGTCGAATCGCGCCGGGTCGTCGGCTGCCGCGGGCTCATCCCCGCCGGCGCCCTTGTTCGCCTTCTTGCGGACGGGCTTCTCCGCCTTGAGGAAGGCGCGGGCAATGTCGAGCGCGGCGTCCATGTCCTGGTTTTTGCATTGCTCTGCAGCATGGTTCGCCGCGAGGTCTGCCTGCTCGGGCGTGCGACCAAGCGAAATGAGCGCCTCGGAGAGCCTGATCTTGAACGCTGCGTCGGTCGGCTTGGTCGAATAAAGGGGGCTCTGCTTGGCCTCGTACTCGAGCTGGAGCTTCTTGAGGTGCTTGTCGAAGTCGAGCGGCCGGATGTCGTCGTACCGCTCCAGCAGCGCCCAGTTGTTCGTGCGGAGCGCGTCCAGCATGTGATGTAGAACCTTGAACTCGCGCTCGTACACCGACTTCAGCAGCTCTATCGAGAGTCTCTCGGTCCCGTCGATCATGGCTCGAATCTGGGCGGACTTGACCATCTTGATGGTCAGGTCGACAACGCCCTGGCAGGCCCAGTAGAGGTAGGAGCGGAACTCGGGTTGCAGCTTGACCGGGTTCTGGACCCACTGGTATTGCCACAGTTCGCCCACGAAATCCTCCCACTCACCCTCGCCACCACGGCTGAGCGGAAGCAGGCGCTCCCACGCGGGAATACCTTCGCCCGAGCTGCGACGACCCTGACGGAAATCAACGCCGAGCAGGCTTGCTGCCTTGTTGGTGCCCACGAAAAGCACTGGCAGCCCAAGGACATTGCAGATGGACGTCAACTGCGTCATCAATACCTGCGCACCCTTGGGCGAATTCGCCAAATTCTGGACCTCATCGACTATCAGCAGGCCGACGCAATGCTTGTGCATCAGCCGGGCTGCGCTGAGGATCATCATCTCCTCGTTCGGTCGACCCTTCGTATACATGCGCACGTAGTCGGAGCCAGGGAACAGGCGTTCAAGGGCTTGGAAAATGGCCGTCGCGAGACCGCGAATCGAAGCGCCATCTGCCGGCAGCTCGATGTGGAGATAGGGAACTTGATAGAGGTTTAGGCTCTCATGGAAGATGACCTTAGGAAGCCGTGCACACCACCTCTTCAGAGTCGTCGTCTTGCCCATCCCACTGACGCCAATAAGCGAGGTGCTGACTTGGACGGCCTGCTGGACGTCTGTTTGGCTGAACGCCTCAAGGTTGTGCTGCTTCTCGTAGATGGCCTGGTTGATCGCGGCGTGGTGAGGTGTGCGTGGCACCCGACCGACGTAGCCCGCGCGAATCATCCGGTCAAGTGCGCCAAACAATTCAACCTGCTGTCGCAACGGCATATTGAAGTTGCTCAGCTCGTCGACCATCAGCATTCGCTCGGACTTGGGCCACGTAAGCTGTTCGGGCTTGTACTTTGGCGGGTCGTCCATTTCCTTCAGCAGCTTGAGCCCGTCGACCATTGGGGGCAACGCTTCAATCAGTTGGTTGCCCATGTGCCGCGGTATCCGACTGGTGGTGTAGACCGCATTGACCGCGTGCTCGTTTTCCTTGTTGGTAGCTAGGGGGTTCATGCTGTGTCCTATCAAGTTTGGTTGTCCACACGCCGCCCTTGACGGAACGCGGCCATCTGCGCGGCGAGCGAATTGACGGGCTCCGCCGGCGTTTCACTGACTGCGTCAGTAGTGGTCTCGGCATCCGCCGTCACCAGGTGAAGCGGGTTGTTGCGAGGGGGGACCGGGGCCTCCGGCAAAGAGGAGCCGCCGTGATCGGAAGGACGCTCCTGCACGAGATTGCGCTGCCGGTGCTCAGCCTCCCGCTCGAGCTCCCAGTCCTGCTTGATGTTCTTGGTGCGCGAGACCCGCGTGCCGCCCTTGGTGGCCTCCTTCATCTCGGCGAACGCCTTGTCTGATACCGGCTTGACGCGGTCCAGGAAGCGTTGCTCCTCCTGGGTGTTTTCGGACCTCGCGATGGCGCGCATGTCCTTGTCGAGGGAACTCAGGAAGTCCATCTCGTCGAGGCTGCGGCCGGCGAAGCGGGCCGACCGCTCGGATAGCCGGGCGACATGGGGCCTTCCGTCACGGCCGTTCCGCGGGAAGACATAGATGGCGTCGATGCTTCTAGGGTCGTGGGAGACCTTGACCTCGAACGACTTCTTGTGGCCTTCAACGAACCACCCTTCCGCGGCAGCTTGCTGCGACCAGTAGGTGGACCCGTTGACGTGAATGCCGTGCTCATTGACGGTGGCTGTTGCTCTCGGCAGTAGGTGTTCAACCAACGTCTGCGCGTCGAACTGTGCCAGGCGCCCTGTCCGACGCAGCCCGTAGTTGAAGAGGTTGATCGGCTTCGGCTTGAGACCCATCTCCAGCATTTCTGGCTCCATCGGCCAGTCGGGATACTGGGTCTTGTTCAGCTTGATGATTGCCTCCAGGGTGAACTTGTGGAGTTCATCCATGTTTGCCGAGGCCAGCTTCTGGTAGTCGGGCTGCTGCCGCTTCATCCGCTGTGCGTCCGGATCGCTTGAGCGTTCAAACCTTCGGTACTCCCGAAGAATCAGCTTCATCGCGTTCTCGACGATGGGTTTCATCTCGGCTCGGCCCGCGGGCAGATTTTCGACGGTGCTTCCGAGGTCATCAACGATGAGCCGGCTGTTCTGTGAAGTCCACTCGGACCCGCGATCTGCCTTGAACAGCTGCGGGAAGTAGGTGTGAGCCGGCCATTCGCCTGGCACGTAGGTGACGCCGTATTTCCGGCAGAGCGCCTCCTTGTCCTCGCTGATGCTCAGGATGGCGAGCAGTGCAGCCATCCAGCTCGGCTTATCAAGCGTCAGACAGTAGCCAACAATTAGCCGCGACCATCGGTCAATCACCAGATAGAGCGTCGGCTTGCGAATGACCCGCCGCCTGTCCGACTTCGTGACGCAGTGGCATTCGATGATGGTCGCATCGACTTCGTACTGGTGGCCAGGTCCGTGGGATTCCGTGATAGCAAGCCCAGTCTGCGGCCGGTAGTTCAGATTGAACTCGCGCTGGGTGACCTTGTGCTTCCGCCTTGCTTCGGCGCTGTAGTTCCGCAGATAGAAGTAGCGGAACTGGTTGAAGGATGGGCACTGTCCTTCTGGCTTGTGATTCGATTCGCCATTGCCGTCGACCTCGGAATAGCATGCCGTGAGCAGCTCGCGCCACGCATCGGGCAGCGTCATCTTCTTGCTGGCGGCGAGCTTCTTCTCAATGGCCCACGCCATGTTCTTCAGGTCGGCGGGCCCAATCTGAAAGCTCTCGAAGCGCGTGCTCTGCCTCCCGCGGCTCGAGGTGATCCCGAATTCCGAGTGCTTCGGGTCCCTCTTCGCGTGCTTGCCCGACTTTACGTAGTCCGGCGTGAGCGCCGCGGGGATCATTCCCCTCTGCCAGTAGCGACGCAACCACTTGTATAGGGTCGGCTCGCTGCAAGTCTCCTTGTGGAGCCCGAGCGTCTTGGCCAACTCGGCCTCCTCGGCGAGCTTGCTCACAAGCTGAGCAATGGCAGCCTTGCGAGAGCTTGCGTGATAGAGGTGATTGCCCGAAAGCGAGCTGTCGTTGACCAGCCTGGCCAGAATGGCCCAGGCTTTGTCCTTGAGCGCCTTCTCCTTGTCAGTGAGGTCCGCACGAATGCTCAGGCCCGTCGGCATCCGCGGAAGAAGCTCAGCATGACTTGTCGAAAATTCGATGGGCCAAGCATCGGGGCTGTCGATGTCGATGCACCAGATCGCATCGTCTAGGAATTCGCCACCCGGCCCCCGAACCGGCGCAAGAACACGGTAGCACCGGTCTTGGTACTCAAAGACGGCTTTAAGCGGGAGCATTACGCCGCCCTCAGGATGCCGAGTTCATCGCCCTTCCTGCCGTCATTGACGACAACAGACCAGGGAGCGTCGAAGAGTGACTTCACTCCGAGATTGACGGGGAGCGCCTTCTCGTGGAACAGGCTGGCAAGCACGCGAATCCCCGTCCCTTCAGGCTGACCGAAGTGTTCGTCGAAGTGACTGCACAGCATGTGCCCAGACATGTCTCGTTGTTTGTCATCGAGCCGCTGAGACCAGCGGAGCATCTGGTCTTTCAAGCTATGCAGCATCACGATGTTTTCGGGCAGTTCCAAGTCCCGAGGAAGCTTCGTGCGAATGAGGTCAAGATTCCAGGCCACGTTGTGCGGAATGCTCGATTCAACGACTAGGTGATGCTGATGAATATTGAGTTCAGCCAGCGTTGCCTGTTGGATTTCCAGCTTGTCGAGCGTGCGTCGATCTTCGACGGCTGAGTCGGCTTTGATGTTCACGGCGCGGTAGTAACGCTCGCCGTCCTGCCGCTGCATCGTAAGCAGGAAGTCGACAGTCATCACCGTGGGGACGTTTGTGCCCCGGTAGAACGGGTGCCTGATCCTCAGCTTGTCAGCGACAGGTTGACTGACCTTGCGCGGAAGTGGGAACTGCTCCTGGATGTCGATAACCTCGGAAGACCATTCAGCGCAGACGAAGAACTTGTACTCGATTTCCGAGAGGAGGAAGTGCGTCCGCGGAATCTTGAGGCCCTTGACGCTCCTGGCCTTGCTATCCGGAGAAAAGTCGGTATGGCCAATCCACGGCTTGTAGCTGGCTCCAATGCCCTTGCCGCGACCTTCCTTCTCAAGACGTTCGATGGTCTTCTCGCTCCACTGTAAGTACATGCTTATCTCCCTGAATCTTGACCCGCGAAATGCGGTGCCTTGAGCTGCGGCCAAGGGGCCGTGGCAGCTCGTCGTTGCTACTGAATGGCCCGCGTCGCGCAGGCTGTTGAATCAAATTTGGTACTGCTCGAGAAGGGCTAGGTCGTGCCTTAACGGGCATAGGCAAAGCAAGTACGCCCGCTCGCGTTCATCGACGATCTGGCGCATCGGGCTGCGGCTGAACTTCGAAAGGCGGCCAGGCTCCGTTTGCACGGCGTCCAACGCGGCCAGAAACCACGGCTGGTAAGTCGCCTCCGCCGGCCGTGCCAGCTTCGGGACGCTCCGCGGTGGCGCATGGGCGAGTCGCCCGTTGCTTCGGCAGGCACTGCGACGGCACCACTGCCGGGGCGAGATGCGGATAGCTTGGACCATGATGGCTCCTCCGGTTTCTGCCCCTACAGCTAGGGATCGCGGATGGGCAGGTCCGCGTGATTTCATCGTAGGTGATGAAAATTCATCGGAAAAGAGGAAACCACACTGCCGGTGTGTGAAGCTTCGCCCGTCGAGGCGTCCGGCCTGCGACGAACTCGAAGCTCACTTATAGGTCGAAATGCATCGCTGGGAAGAACAGGCGCGCAACACGCTGCGGGCGCACATGCGTCAGCAGCACATGTCATTCAAGACGCTGCAAGTCCGCCTTGAAGCTCTTGGCGTGTTCGACTCGCAGGTGAACCTGAGCAACAAGGTTGGCCGCGGCAAGTTCTCTTACGCGTTCTTCCTACAGTGCATGGAAGCGATGAACATCGACCCGACTGTGAAGCTCACGGACGCTGCGTCTGCCGTTAACTCGAAGAAGCCGTAGCTCGACTTGAACTCCGATGCCTCAGTGGTTTGACCAAGCCAGCTTGGTGTCTTGGTGAGCCGTCCTCTCGTTGGTCGCCCTAAGGCGTTGACCAAGGCTCTTGGTTAGTTTGTTCTTGTTCGTTTTCATGCGATGTCGTGAATGTCCGAGCGAAACTGCTAAATGCCCTGACATTCTTACGGCGCGCCGAGGCAGCTCTGCTGGACTTCTCCAACAATCGGCAACAACTTCACGTTATCTGCGCCTATGCATTGCGTGCTGACCGCCTGGATGCGATGACGCGTGAGCCTAGTTAGTTCGGTCGCGGCTGAAAACGGAAACTAGCTATTCGAAATGGCTGTGGGCCAAGTTGCCCAGTTCGCAAGATGCACCTCGACCGTGTTGACGTCGGCGCCCGCATTGCCTGCTATCCGAGCCGCGTCCTCCTCGGGCAGTTCCGCCAGGGCATCAATGGCCTTGTTTAGCTTGATACGAAAGTCGGCGAGGGCGCCCTTGAAGCCAGACAACTCGTGCAGTCGATTTAGCGCGATGGGATAGGGCTTCGCGTGCGACGAGTAGAAGCTCGCGAGCCAGGACTTGATGCCCTTCCCTGCGTCCAGTGCGGCTCGCGGCACCGCTGACCAGAGCGCCCGGCCGTAGAGGTTGGCTACCTGCTCGGGAATGGCAACGCTGAGCACGTCCTTTCCGAGGAGGCGGCCTGTCGTTCTCACGGTACTGTTGACCAGCGTGGGCACGTAGTAGGGCGTGTCCTTCACCGTCACGATCACCGATGAGCTCTTCAGACGGGCCAGACTGGTGAGAACTGCCTGGTGCATGTCGACGCCGTATCCAACGCGCAGAACCTGCATGAATGCATAGACTGTGAGCTGCTTCTCGTTCGATTTTCCGTTTGTCAGAAGCGGGTCGTCACGGAAAAGCTCCAGGCAGGCCGCGAAGACCCTGCGGTCGAAAGCTCCCATCCAGGGGCCGCTGGCCTCGATGTGCGCATCTCCATATCCGACGCTGAATAGCGGGCCTGGCTGGGTGGTCTGGGAAAGCACCTCGGAACTTGCCGGTATGACTCGAGCAGCCCAGAGAGGTGACCGAAGCAGCGCATTCGGCAGCGGAACGTGCCCCTGTGCACAAGAGGGGAGAAAGAGCTGACCACGGAGCTCGACAGCCTGATGCAGTCGAGCGCTTTGCAGCCGCCGAACCGCGGAGCCAGGCGGGAGTCTGAGCACTGGTTCGCTTGCTGCTGCCGCCGCCTTTTGGAGCTTTGCAGCCTCGTCAAGGATTGCTGTTCTCTCTTCGGTCGTGAGGCCTGCGCGTTGGGAGGCTGAAAGTAGGAGGCTTAGTTTTTCAGACCGGATAGGGGACATCAACTACTGCTGCAACTTGAGGTTGAGCGACTTTTACTTGAGGTTGAGCGACCCTCAACTTGAGGTTGGGCGACAAAAGACTTGAGGTTGAGCGACTTTGACCATCGGAAACGGGCCTGCTCAAGTGCGAAATCTTAGTTCGATTAAGCGGAGATTTTGTGGGCGAGCGCCAGCGAGGGGAGCGCTCTAATCAATTAATCATCTAAGAACCGAACCGCGCGCGTTGCGTGAGGCTGGGGAGGCTCTTTGTTGGAATGGAAGAACCGGAGGCAGCCTCGGCTGCCGAACGGTTCTGCCAATCGCCTTCGGCGATGAAGATCGTGAGCTTGCCCATGACGTTGAACTACGCAGGTCTGGGTGATGTGGGTTGAGGCTCTCCTCGAGCTGGTGCTTGCGCCCGCCGGGCGCCCTGGGTGGAAGATTCGGTTGGCGCGCCGCTAGTCCTACGGACCTGTGCTGACCAGGCACGGCGGGTGGGCGGCCTCGAATGCACGTTGTCCGCCGTGGCATCCGCTTGCGTTGTCACGCTGCCCTGCGCGCGTACCGCGCACCGCATCGCCGGCTGGCGGGTGAACTTCAATTGACGGAGACGGCATCCGCGCTTCCAATTTGCCGACAGCCAAAAGGCTGCATACCAATAAGTCAGGGGGATAGCATGGGTCGAAGGTCTGGAGTCGAGGGCTTCTTGCGTGCGGCGGGCCGGGCGATGGCCGCGGCGGAACGAGACCGGCAGCGCTCGATTCGCATGGCAGCCACGCGAGCTAGGCAGGTTGAGCGACAGCAGCGGATGGCATTCAACCAGCAGCGAAAGGCCGACCAAGCTGCCGCGAAGGAAGCCAAGGCGCAATATCTCGCGGATCGCCAGGCGGAGGCTGAGGACCTGAACGCTGAAGTTGACGAGCAGGTCGGCGCGCTTCAAAGCATCCTCGAGCACACCCTGGGCGTGGACGACCGGATCAACTTCGACACGCTCAGGAGCCGAGTCGCCTTCGAGGCGTTCAAAACCCCGTCGACGCTCGCGCCACGCGCCGCGCCAAAGTCCACCGTCGTTGAGCCATTGACCTGGCTGCAAGGCCTGATTCCCGGAGCCTCAGGCCGGCACGCTCGTGCCGTTGAGAAGGCCCGTGCTGAAGATGCTGCGGCGTTGGCCAGCCACGAAAAGGCGGAGGCGGCCAAGGCGGCGCAACTCGCCAAGGCAATGGACGAACACGCACAGCGTAAGGCAGCGTATGACGGTGAACAGCTCCGAAAGAACACCGAAGTGGACGAGTTCGAGGCGGACTATCGCGCCAAGGACGCGGAGGCTGTCGTCGCGTACAACGAGATGGTCCTCACGCGGTCTGAATACCCCGAGGAAGGCTTTCCGCAGAGCTTCCGCCTGGCGTACAACACGTCGTCCAGCGAATTGGTCGTCGAGTACGAGCTCCCGCTGCCGTCCGTCGTTCCTGCCGAAGCCGAGTACAAGTACGTCAAGACCCGCGACGAGATTGAGTCCAAGCCGCGCAAGCCGGCGGAAGTGAAGAAGCTCTACCAGGACCTGGTGGCTGCGGTGACGCTTCGCACACTGCATGAGCTGTTCGAAGCGGACCAGGCCAACGCTCTGAACCTCGTCACCTTCACCGGCGTGCTCGACACCGTCGACCCGGCCAGCGGGCGCGATACCCGCGTTCCAGTGGTCAGCGTACGCGCGCCCAAGGGTGACTTCGAGCAGCTGCGATTGGACAAGGTCGACAAGATCGTCTGCCTCCGTAACCTCGGCGCTCAGGTGTCGAGCCGCCCCGATGAGCTGCAGGCAGTGAAGCCCATCGTCGAGTTCGACATGGTCGATAAGCGCTTCATCGAGCAGGGGGATGTGCTGTCCGGCCTGGAGTCACGTCCGAACTTGATGGATTTGACCCCCAGTGAGTTCGAGGTCTTGGTGTCGAACCTCTTCGGCAAGATGGGCCTTGAGACCAAGCTCACCCGCTCTTCGCGTGACGGTGGCGTGGATGCCGTTGCCTTCGACGCGCGCCCCGTACTTGGCGGTAAGGTGGTGATCCAGGCCAAGCGCTATCGCGACACCGTCGGCGTCAGTGCCGTGCGGGACCTGTACGGCACGATGCTCAATGAAGGGGCCAGCAAGGGCATCCTTGTGTGCACCAGCGGCTTCGGCGTCGACGCATACAACTTCTCAAAGGACAAGCCGCTGGAACTCATCGACGGCGGTGGGCTGCTGTACTTGCTGCGAGAACATGCAGGCACCCATGCTCGCATAGCTTCCTAACCGCCTTCGAGGATTGACTGCTGTGGACGTTCGCGACGGCGACGAGACCAAGGTAGAGCCGATGCACGAGTACGTTGCCGTGCTTCGGTGCCAAACCTGGAATGTCTGGCCGGAGCGGTCCGGCGTAGAGGAGCATCCGTTCCCCGTCGGCGATGGTCGCGGTGGAGTGCTTCACGCTCGGCTGGTGGTCCTGTCCTATGAACAGCGCCCAATCCCTCACTACTTCGACGACAAAGAGACCAAGGCTGGAGGTTTGCTGTGGGACGGGAGGACGCCGGGGCACCTCAACCTGCGCGATGCCATTCTGAAGTGCCCCGAGGATCGAATAGAGCTGAGCTTTCAGCATCGCTACGCCCGTCACGGCGAAGTGGACGTGTGCCTCAATTTCAAGTGCCAAGGCGATCCGTCTCCCGAAACGGTTGATTCACTGCGCGCCACTACCCACGCGGTGATCTCCCTGATTAACCTCAGCCTCCACGAATACTTGGTGCCTGCCGCGCCGTTTCAGTTACTGAAGGTGGAGCCCGATGGCAAAAGCTCCTTGTCGTCATCAATTCAAATACAAGTCACTCGACCACGAAGGGAGTACCCGGAGCAGGAGCTGCAGGCCGCCGTCTCCAGCATCGCCCATGCCTTGCGATCCTCGAGATTTGGTCCGAAGCTGGTCACTGCGTTAGAGCTCTACGCGGCTCACTTTTCCGAGGCGCAGGCGCGAGTTCGATTTCTGCTTCTTGTCGTCGCGATTGAGTCCTTGTGCACCCCCACAAGAAAGCACGAGGTCAGCGTGGACTTGCTGACGCGGTGGCAGGCCGAGCTCGGGGCCGAGATGGAAGCGCTGGAGCGTTCGACCGAGGAGTGGCTTAGCCTCGATGCGCTCAAGCGCGAGCTCGGGTTCCGGTCAGACGATTCCATCCGTAGCCAGTTCCGCAAGTTGTTTGCCAGTCTCCCCGGTGTTCCTGCCGAGGAGTCAAAGGACCTCCAGAGGCGGGCGCTCCATGTCTATGACAAGCGGAGCACCCTTGTTCATGAGGGCGAACTTCCAAGCGAAGAGTTGGTCGGCCTGGAAAAGGAGGCCTGCCTGCTGCTCGAGAAGGTATTTGCGGAGACCCTCGCCAGCACCGCTGAAGTGCCCGGAGGAGGCTGATGGCCGAGTGGCAAGGCCGCGCCTCTGCCGAGGCTCGCAGCGCACCGCCATCTTCCGCGGCAGCCGAGGCTGTGATAGCTTTAAGCCCGCATGGTGCCTCGCCCTGGGGCGCTGAAGGGAGAAGCAGAATGAGCCGAGTATTTGAAGCGATTGCGGCCGCCCCACTGGCCGTCGTCAACGCCATCGAGTTCCTAGGTCGCCGCAGAGGCGACGACGACATCACCGCTGAGTGGCGAGCTCGTTGGCGCGCCGTCGCGGGTTCTAGCCTCGCTGTGCTTCTCGCGTTCGGAGTGGCGATGTTCGCCGCGCCGATGCTGGACATCGTGAGTCCCGGCGCTGCGCCGATCCGCGATGTTCTGGCTTGGCTCTTGATGGCTCCCATGTTGGCGGCGATGACCTGGGCCGCTATCGCAGCCCTGCGAGTTTGGTTGTTCGAGCGCGAACACTTTGCCCAGTAGGTCTTCGTTGCCGTCGCCGTCGCCGTTGCCGGCCCCGCGCCGCCGAAAGCAAGCCGCCTCCTTCGAAGACCAGTTCCATTGCAGCCTCGGACGGTTAGTCCATGAAACCGCGCGTCTGGACTTCCTCGTCGGCCTGCAGCTGAACTGGCTTGGCCAGCATTGCAACGTGTCGGTCGCTCGCTATCTCGATCCGACGAAGTGCAGCTTGGCCATGAGGCTCGCCAAGCTCCATAGCTTGGTCAAACGGGCCTTCAAGCCGGCAGGACCGGCTGCATTGAATGAGTTCGGCGCCTGGTTTGAACAGGCTGGCGCCGCGCGCGCACTTCGCAATAACTACGCGCACGGCCGTTGGGGTGTCCCGGTCCGGCTCGACGAAGACCCTCGAGGACCGGAGTTTCCACGGATTCAGATGCTCGCGTTCGTCGCGCTCGATTGGGATATGACCCCAAATCAGCCGGATCGCAGTGTCTACATGAGCCTGGAGTCTTTCCAGCAGCAGGTTGCGGATGCGGTGAAGGTCTTCAACTCGTACTTCAAGCTTTCTGAGAAGCATCTGCCTCACGTTGGCGTACCTGGTCGAAGGTCCTGAGAAGCGTCGACCTTTCGCAAGTTCACAGACGGAGTTCGGCCATCAAACTATGAAGGCTCTTTGCCTTCGAACCTTCACACTACGTCAGTAGTGCTTCTGCCGCCGTTGCAGCCTGCCGCGCCTACTATCCGCGCGACTGAGTCGACGGAGGATGCGATGAGGCAGACGCTGCACACGAGGCTGGATGGCTGCTTGAGAGCCTGCCCGCGGGGCGTCGGCAAGGCCGCCCCTTGTAGGGCCGCGTCCCAATGCACGGGTGGCCAATGAAGCTCTTCCGGCCGTACCCGAGCGAACTCGTTGGCAGCATGCTGTCGCGGGCGATCCGCGATTCGGGGTTGTGCGTACCGGCACTTATGCAGGCACTGACAGGCCGGCCGCTCTTTTCCCATTCCTTCGTCGTTGCCCGGCACCCGGGCATCGCTGCAGCCTTCGGTATGGATGTCGAGGAATTCATCAAGCGGCACACGTCGACTGCCTACTCCTTGGCATTCATGCCTGCTGAGCAACGGCACCGGCTGTGGGCTTCGGCAATCTCCGCAGAACCCAGGGCAAGCTACATGGCGGGCATCGCCAGCAACCTGACAAGCACGACGCCAAACCTGAGGTTCTGCCCGAGCTGCGTTGAGGAGGACCTTGCGACGTTTGGGGAAAGCTACTGGCGTCGAGAGCACCAGCTCCCAGCAGTCGGTGTGTGCCATCTCCATGGGCGCAGCCTGCTCGTGTCGACGATAGCGATGAGGGCCAGGCTACCTGCGCCGCCGCCGCATGAATGCGACGGAACGGACCCGTGCTGCTGCCTGCCTCTCCCCGTGCAGCTCGAAGTTGCCATGTGGTCGCACCGCACCTTGAACCTCGAGCTGCAGCATGAACAGGCGTGGCCGGATTGGTTTAGAGAACGTGCGCGGGAAGCCAGCTACGAATTCGTTCAGGGGACGAACTCTGGCGACAGGTTGTCGCGAGACCTCAAGCGGTTCTATTCCCCGGGCTTCCTCCAAGACCATGGCTGTGCAGTTGATCGGCAGGTAGGGCTTCAATGGCCCGCCCGCCTTCTCAGGTCCTGCGCAAAGGGCATCGAGCCTCTCAAGCACGTACTGATGGGAGTCTTCCTGGAATCCGGAGAGAGGGCTACCGCAGCAAAGCGGAAAGGGTTCATTGCGCGCGGACCGCGTCGTGACCGCTCGCTAGAAGACGCAGCCGCCGTCCGTCGGGTTGCCGCGGTTGCGGACCGCGTGCGTAAACAAGGTGGACAGGCGAACCTCGCGATTCTGATGCGCCGGGCGGGCGTTCATACCCTTTGGAGGCATAGCTATCCACGGCTGCCGCAGCTGCAGGCGTGGGTCGCGGAATTCAAGGCGACCGAGGAGTACCGACGCTGGGTGAAAGAGCCGAAGGGAGACATGCGACATGTCGGGCATGGGGAATGAAAGGGTCGTCGAGGCGGTGGTGACCGTCATCATCGAAGAGTTTGAACTCGTTCATCTCGAGGCGCCTGGCGATCTAACGCTGTCGATAGGTGAGCTGACGCCGGGCGTTCAATGGCAAGACCTCCGAGTTGGTCAGCGGCTGCGCTGCCGGATTGAGGGTGTCCATGCAACCAGGGTGTTACACGCGGAGGTCATCAGCTGATAGGTCTGAGCAAGGATTGATAGAGCTCCGAGTGCACAATCGGCGCATGCCAAATATCGCTTCCGTACTCAAAGACGAAATCGCACGCCTGGCTCGGAAAGAACTGCGCGCTGAGACGGTAAATCTACAGAAGGCTGCATCGACAGCACGCTCTGAGATTGCTTCGCTCAAGCGCCGCGTTGCCGAGTTGGAGAAGGCGCTCAAGGCGGTTCAAAAGAGTTCAACCAAGGCGGCAGCCAAGGCAGCCGCAGCTGCTCCCGAAAGTGAAACGGACGACAGTGCTCACCGGTTCCGTGCTTCCGGCTTGGCAAACAATCGCGCCAGGCTCGGGCTTTCTGCTGCCGATTTCGGTCTCCTAGTCGGAACCACTGGCCAGTCGATCTACGCCTGGGAGCTAGGCCGGTCGAAGCCCCGCGCCAAGAACCTCGTCGCTATTGCGGCTCTCCGCGGCCTTGGCAAGAGGGAAGTCGCGGCCAAGCTCGCTGCGCTCAAGGAAGCTGCAGCTGAGACGCCGGCGGACAAGCCAGTTCGGCGCCGTCGGCAGGCCACCGACTGAGCTGGGCAAATGAGCGGAGCGACGGGTCTAGCGCCGCTCCGCCCTACTGCCCTTAGCCTGCTCGGGCGTTCAGGAACAACACCCCGACGCCCGTGATTCGCGGATAGAGGTAGCCGTCGCCGCAGTCGGCGCTAACATCAACCGCGTCAATCAGGCCAAGGTCGATCAGCATCCGTAGGTCTGAGATTGACAGGCCACAGGTGGCGTCAATTTCCCTGGGCAGCTGGTTATCCCTGGCCTGTTCAAGCAGGCGGTATTGGGAACTGGAAAGCATGGTCATCTCCGTAGGTCGACGGCGAACTTGCACGTCAATTCAGAAATCCTAGGAAGACCAAAAAACCGGGCGCAATCGCCGCCAGCCGGACACCCGCGCGCCGTATGCCGTGGGCGGACCGGGCGCGCGGTTGGCTCACTCCATGAGCTACCGGCGACCTAACCTCCGACTATGACCAGGCCCAAGTCGGGCCCGATGCTCGTTCGGAGGGCCTATGGATGCCAAGAGAATCAGCGACCAGCTGCGGCTGGCTTTCAAGGACAGCGGCCTGACCATCTGGGAGGTCGCCCGGCGAGCCGAGTTGCCGGTTGCTGAGGTCGCGAAAGTGCTCGGGCACGCCAAGTGGCCGCCGGTCGATCTGGTGGAAGCTGTGGGCCACGCTCTGGGCCTGGAGCTAGCCTTTGTAGAAGCGCAGACCCGGCACCTGGTCAGTGCGCCACGTACGGTCATTGACGAGGCCGTAGCGTGCGTTGCGCCAGAGGCCCTCGTTCACCCGGTCGGTGGTGGCGTGAAGGTCTTGGCGTTGGACTTAGAAGCCACGCTCATTTCCGACCCGGCGTCTGCGCGCGCGCGGCCAGGGTTGTACGAGTTCCTGGAGGCCATTCACGGCTTGTTCGAGAGTGTCGTGCTCTTCACCACCCTGCCGGAGTTGAAGTTCCGCGAGTTGGCGCTGGCGTTGATGCAAGAGCAGTCGGTGCCGCCTTGGTTTGTCGCCGCGACGTTCGTGCGCTGGAGCGGCCTCACGAAGGACCTGAACTTCATCCCCTTCATCACAGCCGAAGAGGCGCTGCTCGTAGACGACATGGCCCAGGTGGTTCACCCTGGCCAAGAACAGCAGTGGGTTCGCGTCCGCAGCTATGTGCCGCCATTTGACGAACACGACGATGAGCTTCAGCGTGTGCTTGAGGAGCTCGTAGATCGTGTTGTGGGCCGGGCGCCGGTTGGCGTCCATCAACACGCACCGCACGATTGACCTGCTCTCTTGTCGGGCGGTATGAAAGTGCGGCGCGGTGACCGAAACCGAGACCTCGCGCGCGCCCGCGTAAATCTTCAGTTTGAAGTCTCCTTATTGAATTCCTCCAGTTTCAGAGCGCTTTTGAAGCGTTGTCTCCCTTGAGGGTTGCTTGTCTGCGTCGTGGTGGGGTTGAGCCTAGCCACCCTTGGACAGACGGACTCTGCCCAAGGTGCCTTCAGACTCAACCCCAAGCGCAGTTACCTGCGTCGCGGAGCCGGCGTCGCCCGCCAGACGTTCGCTTTGGGGCTCTGGCTTCGCCACCCCTTCCAGTATTTCAAAGCTTCCCTCCCGGTCCTGGATGCTGTGCACGCCGCCGGCGTCATGGTGTCTTCCCAACATGCACAGCAGCACGACGGACGTGCTGCAGGGGGTATAGGGTTGTTGGACCTCCATGATTCGCAAATTCCCGCGGATCGGGGCAAAAAAAGTTTGAAAGAGCTGCCTGGGCTCATCTCATGAGCCACCTTGTCCCTACGCTGAACCCGTGGTCGATTGAATCGCAGGAGGCGAACCATGATTGAGGCGTTCCTTGCCGAACAGCGCGCTCTGTTGGATCGCCTGGAGGCGTTCGCGGAAACCCCGGGCTTTGAACGACTGCAGGCGGCGCTGCGCCAAGCGTGCGCAGATGGTTCGGATGCTTGGCTCGCCGGCTGGCTGATTCAGCCTGCCTTTGGGCTCGGCCAGGTTCCCCTCGAGGTCATCCAGGCGCCCGACGGTATCGACCGAGTGGAGCGACACCTGCTCCAGGCGCTCACCAACCCTAGCGCGTGCTGAGGTCAGTGAGATGCGCCACATCGCAATCGTCAGGACCAGGTCTCGCATAACCTTACCCAAGGAGCTGCGCGCTCAGCCGGCCTGAAACCTGGCGACAAGGTGACATTCATCAGGACGAACGACGGCAAGGTGGTGATGAAAGTCGTTCCACGCCGGACCGAGACCTGATGCTCTGGATTGACCTTGCGGCGTGCCCACGTTGGGTAGCTCACGCTGTGAGCCGTCGCGACGCAAACATCTAGCCATGAGCCAAACATCCACGCATCCTTCCTCGACCGACGCGCCCGCCGACAACGGCATACTTGCGAAAGTCCCTGGTCAGTACGTCGGCCAAGCCTGCGTGGCGTTGCCGGACCCCGTCACCTTTGCAGCCGAAGAGGTGACCGCCGAAGTTGACGCCGGCTAGGTGGGCCGCGTGAAGCTGACCTTCATGAAGCATCGCCACCGTCGGCCGAAGGCCAAGACATCCTCGGTGAGCTGGATATGCCGTCGTGCCGACGCCGTGGAAACGCCCGGCGAATAGGTGTCAGTTACTTCTTCGCCAGAGCCGAACTCACCAGCGCTGCTGTCGTGCCGAGCAGCATCTGTGCGGCGTTGCGGTCGAACAGTTCATCCTGCGCCACGCTCGTCGGGTGATGGGCGAGGCTGGCGAAGTCCATTGCGGCCTGGCGCATGGCCAACTCGCGCTGTTCGCGAGTGCGGGTGTGCTTAGGCGCGGCGGTGGCTGCTCTGAGTTCAGCATCCTGGCCGAGGCTTGCCGTTAGGCCTTCGATCACCATCCGGCACTTGGCGACGGCGTCCGGATAGTGCCCGCGGCTGAAAAGCTGGCGAGCGGCCTCCAGCAGCTCAACCGCTGCACCAGCAGACGCTGGTGTCGACGGGATCGGTACTTCGAAGAGCATCGAGCGTCCGTAGCCGGCCTGTTCCAACGCGGCCAACCACTGCACGACGTTCAATTCGCCGCGAACCTCGTCTTGGATGAGGTGCACAGCGCCGGCCCGACGAATCTCGCCCTGAAGCTGGATGGACAACGGCACACCCCGGCCATCACGATGCTTCTCGAGCACATCCATGGCCTGAGGCGTAAGGAATAGATCGAACATGGCCGCGCGAGGCCCACCATAGTTCGAGACGGTAAACGGCTGGAGCGTCTCGGGAGACGCCTGGCCCAGCAGCAGGCCATGCATCTCCTGCAGGTGCACGCGCGCGGGTGCGAATACGACCACGGGAATGTCCGGCAGTTCCCAACCCATGACGTTGAAGTCGATGGTCAGCCGAAGCAAGAAACCGCCGGCCAACTTGGCGCCGGAGATGCCGGCGAGTCGCGTGTCCGCAATGATGCGGCTGTTCAGATTGATTCCCACCCGATGTCCCCCTGGGTTTTGAAGCCTTCCCTTCTGGGCGGCGGGCTCGCCCATAGGCGTTCTGTTACGAATGAGCTGAATGCTATCGCGGCAAGAACTGCGGCTCACCCCTCGGTCGGATTCACTTTGGCTAGCGACGGGTCCGATGGCGAGGTTCACTTATCCTTCCGCACGCAGGTCGCTGGATCGCGACTTGGGAGCCAATTCGAGGGTCGCCAACGTGAAGCCTAAAGGAGCCAGAAGTGTCTAAGCCTTCCGCCATAGTGGTGGCCCTTGAAGAACATCTGGATGGGGTCAGGCAGATCGCGGCCGGACTCGCACTTCTCGAAGCCTCTCACCTCATCCACTATGACCATGCCGGGCAGAAGTTTCAGCATGTCTCCGAGTCGGACTTTGAGCATGCCGCCCATGCCATGCATCCGATCTTTGGGCGAATCATGCTGTGGCTTCTGTTCTCGACAGGCTCGGAGTTCCTTCTAAAGGGCGCCCTGATCCTGACCGGAAAATTGGTGCCTTCAATGAAGGACAAGCTCGCAATTCCACCCAAGGAAGTTGCGTCCACGAGCGCTTGGATGGATAGCGTAGTGGGGGGATCGGCAGCAAAAGTATCGGCCCGCAACTACGGGACGATTGGGGGCATGGCCGCGTCCTTGAAATCGCTCTGCGATGAGCATCCTGGCGCTGGAGCTCAGCAGGTTATTGTGACCTTCAAGCTGCTAGGAGACGCAATTCGAAACCGGGACTCCCATGCCTACGTGCAGGGCGTCCGGGCGGCGCACTTCCATATGACCTCCGAGTTCTCAGCCGCATACTCAACGCTGCTGAGCTGGTTGCCTCCGGAGGCGATTTCAGAGGCGCAAGAGCTGAAGGAATCCGGGGCCGCTTGAAGCCGCTGTGTGCCGGCGTCGGTCACCCGTAGAGCGGTCGCGCGACCAGCCATTGCCGCTCAAGGTGCCTTCACACGGCCGCGGCGTTCGGATTCGACGGGTTATCCGGATTTGACTCCGGCGGCTTCGGCCATGGTTGAAACAGGCCTCGGAGTGGCCCTGATGATGGATGTCGCCGCCGAACGGGCGGCCGCCACACGGAACGTCAAGTGCGTGCCCCTTACAGCAGATTGCGAGGGATGCGAACTGGTCATTAGCACCATGAGGCAGAGCTGCCCACCGCTCCCGTCACCAAGGTGGTCCATGCCTTGCTGGCTCACAGTGGACCGCCAACCGCAGCCAGCAGGAACGCTCTCCAGCATCCGCGGTTTTGGACTACAGCCGGAGCTTCGGTTGCCCTGTAGCCTGCCAGGACGCCGTGTCGGCGCTTGCGATCATGACGACGGCGTTGGCCGGTTTGTCTCAATGGGAGAACTCTATGAAAGTCTTGCTGGCTGCTTTGCTCGCCTCGCCCCTGATGGCTGTCGCTGCGCCTGCGCCAATGCCTACCGTGCCAAGCGTCGACCTGGCGCGATATGCCGGTACCTGGTACGAGGTGGCGGTCATCCCCAACCGATTTCAGAAGCAGTGCGTGGCCGACACGCAGGCCCGCTACACCCCTGACAACGGCTCCGTGAAGGTGGAGAACCGGTGTCGCAAGGCGGATGGCGAGGTAGACAGCATCCAGGGCAAGGCCAAGCCGGTTGAGGGCAGCCAGAACGCCAAGCTCAAGGTGACGTTCTTCTGGCCTTTCAAGGGCGACTACTGGGTGCTCGACATTGACCCAGAGTACCGTTACGTCCTCGTCGGTGAGCCAGCTCGCAAGTACGGCTGGGTGCTATCGCGCACGCCACAACTGGACGAGGCCACGCTGAGCAAGCTGTTGGACCGTGCTGCTGAGCTGGGGTACGACAAGACAGCCTTCCATCGCACGGCGCAGACGAAGCCGCTGGAGCCTTGAACGGTCGTCGTAGCCGCAGCTTCCGCGCCCGATCCCGAAGCCGCATTTACTAGACCTTCAGTCCTTGTGTGACCTTGGAGAAATCTACCCAAAGTTCGTCCATGAGCTGGTGAAGCTTCGCCCGAGGGATGCCAAGAATCGGGTTGGTCATTGAGGCGTACGGAGCGAAGGGCTCATGCAACGTCGTGACGGTGTGTCCGTCGATGAGCGCTTGCTCGAGTCCGGCTCCAAGCCACCCGTCTGGCAGGGGATGGAGCGCCTTCGGGTTCTTGATGAGGACGGTTCCTTGGCGCCAACTCTCGACGAACTCGGGAGCTCCAACCTCATACATGAACATGCCCGGCATGGACGAGTTCGGGTCGTCCTTGTAGCAGGTCCCGAAGCGGATCACGCTCAACGCAGGAAGCCGATATGGGCCTTGATGCCCCATGCGCAGGAACTTGGGGATCGTTCCCGTGTTGGTGAACAGCACCGCCGAGACGTTCTCGGCATCGGGCTGATTGAAGTAGCCAGAGGGAATCTGCTTGACTGCATTCTTGTGAAACTCGAGCTTGTGCTCGGAGATGATGAGCTTGCCGTCCGCGTCGTGAAACCACTGCTGCTCCTGACCGAATAGGTAGTTCGCCAGGGGTGTGGACGAGGTGGACAAGGAGCCGGCTTCGTGGAAGTCCTCTATCGCAATAACGAAGGGCTTGCCCGCTACGTGCGGCTCTTCCCAGTATTTGGCCTTCAGCTTCTTGTACAGCGGGCTGCCTAGTCGGATAGGGACGCTGTGCTTGATGTAGGCCTCAAGTTCCTCCGGGGTCTTTTCCTTTGGCAGTGCCATGTATTGCTGCAGGCCGGCGTTGGACGGCTCGCCAGCAGTGACTGCTTCCACGGCTGCGGTGATGCGGTCGCGCGAGATGAGGAAGTCGGGACGCTGGTGGCTACGGTCGACGGCGTGTCCGCTCTCCTTGAACATCGCAAAGAGGAAGAGCTCGAGCGTCCTGGAATCGAACCCCATCGTCTGGAACTGCTCGACGAAGTTGCCGTCCGGGTCATCGAAGTGCTGCTGGAGTTCTTGCAGCATCTGGCGCGCAGGCTCGTATCCGGCTAGATCGCGTAGTGCAACGAACTGCGGATGGAGCTTCTTGGCGGGCTTGCCAATGTCTGCGAACAGGTTGATGGCCACTCGTCGTCCTTGGGGCGGATTGCGTTGGATGGGGAAGCCTACCGCGGACGACCCGCCTCAGCTGCCAATTTCGCGGCAAGGTGCCCCCGCGCCAAGTGGACAATCGGCGGCATGTCCAGCAAATCGCGTCTCCCTGTTGACGGTTTTTCACCTGAGATGTTCTCGACCGGGCGCTACACGGAAGACCCCTTCAAGTCGATCAGAGTGGCGCACAAGGCCTTGAACGACCAGATTACGAGGTCCTTGCAGGGCATCTTGAACCCGCGTGTGAGCATGCCCGTATGGCAGGACCAGTTGAAGGCTCAGATGGAAGCCTTGAACAAGCAGATGCGCGCCGTCGACACGATGTTCAAGGAGTCGCTGGAGCGACTGCGACTGCCCGACGTCGAAGCGCAGTTCGAGCGTGCACATCGCGCCCGGTACGACCAGATTGCGGAAGCGTTCAAGAAGGTCCAGGAAGGTGTCGCCGTCCCTCCTTCGCTCCTCCAGCTTCTGGAGACCATGGATGCGGCGAGCTTGTCCGTAGATGCCGCCGCCGCGGAGCTCATGTTCGCCGGGGGATCAAACGATGAGGAGCAGCAGCAGGCGGCAGCGGCCTTTGGACAACTTGTGCAGGACGCCGACGGTGAAGCCACCATCGTTGCCTTGCTGACCAAAATCCTGGCGGCGATCCAGTCGCAGAAGGACTCCAGGCTTCAAAAATGGTGGTGGTTGTTCATTTACCCGCTCTTGCTGGCGCTGTTGATGTCGGCCATCAATCCGCTCAACGACTTCTACGTGAAGCGGCGCCTTGAGCAAACGAGTTCCCCCCAGGAAGCCACGAAAGTGGTGAAGGAGGAAGCACGCAAGGCGGTCGAAGATTTCCACCAGCTGAGCGACTATCGTTTCGTGAGCCTTGGCTCGGGCAAGTTGCTAATGGTGCGCGCGGCCCCAGGAGCCAGGGCGCCCGTCGTCGGTTATCTCAGCTTCGGCCAGGCCGTCCATGTCGTCGACAAAGGGACGGACTTCACCCTGGTCGAGTGGCGCAATGAAGATGGGACTGCCATGCTCCGAGGCTGGGTGTTCTCGCGCTACCTGAAGCGGTTCAGTTGAGAGGCTGGCAAGCACCTCTCGTGAGGAATTGACCACATCGGCATTGCCGCATCATTGGGATATGAGTTTCATCTGCTGCCATTGCATCCTGGATTCGCACGTCCGTGAAGCGCCCTACGACGATCCGCGCAAATGTGACTATTGCGGCGTCGAGGACCTAGGCATGGAAGTGCTTGACGTGGCGTACGACTGTTTGCGCGTTCTTCGTGAGCACTTCGAAACCACTCACACCTCGCCTTACGTGATCCTTCAGCATCGCCCACCGGAAGGGCTCAGCCTCATGGACACGCTACGGCAGCTGAACGTGGTTCAAGACGCTGCCTTGCCGGACCTCGTCGCAGAGACTCTGCAATGCTGGCGATACGAGGTCTCCCAAGATGCATCAAAGCATGTGGAGGACTCCGCAGACCCATGGTTCCGACTCCATTCCGGTCAGCACTTTGAGGTTAGCCGCAAGTGGCGGGAGATGGAGCTTAGCCTGCGCCAGGAAGCTCGCTATGTAAACCGCAAAGCGATTGCGGTCCTTGATGACGTCTTCGCCGACTTGCATTCGTCGTCGACGGACGGGGGAACTCCTCTCATCGTCTACGCGGGGCCCGGTAAGGCCATATCAAGTTTGACTCGCGCGCGCGTATTTCAAACCGAACAGGCACTACAGAGCGCGCTTGCGCACCCAGCAAGAAATCTCGGCACGCCGCCGGCTGGTGTGAGCCAGGCCGGTCGTATGAATGCGAAGGGGCAGCCGGCGTTCTATGGTGCAACTGCAGTAGAGGTTGCCGTCGCGGAGGTTCGCCCGCCAGTCGGTTCGTGGGTGGTCACGGCTGAGTTTGAGCTGACGCGCATAGTGAGTCTGCTCGACTTGAGCGCACTGGCCGAAATTCAGCTGGGCCCTCAGCAGAGCCTTTTCAATCCTGACTCCATTGCGCAAGTGGGGCGCCGGGACTTTCTTCGGACGCTGGCGAAGCGGCTAATTCAGCCGGTTATGCCGGAGCTCCAGGAGCACGACTACTTGGTCACTCAGGTGATCGCCGACTATCTTTCGGACCGCGATGACGGGCCTATCGGCGGCATCCTTTACCCGTCCGCTCAGGTACACGGTGCGGAGACCGGGCACGGGCGCAATGTGGTGCTGTTTCCGAGGGCTGCCCAGGTGGAGGGCGCTGACGAACCATTCGAAGCCGAGGTAGTGATCTGGGACCTCGAAATTCAACAGAACGTCGCGACGCTAGGCTTTCACCCGGGAATCAGGCTCCCAGACCCGCCACCGCCGGAGTCATCTCACGATGGCCACTTCTCGGCAGAACCTCCCCTGCCACAGTTGCTTCCTTCGCTTCGCATCGACCTTGCCTCCATGTGCGTTCATGAAGTTAAGGGAGTTGTCGTTGCGACCAAGGCCGTGCCGGTAGACGTCTTGCCCAAGGCCGGCGAGGGAATATCGCTGACTAGCTTGTTGGTGTAGCGCGCGTGAGGCCGCCGGCGGGTACTCAGCACGGCAAGTTTGCGGTCGCGCTGAGGTTCGCACACAAGTAGCGGCGGCCAGGGGCGGCCTTGCCGCCTGGTTGTTGACGCTGGGAGCTGGCGGCCCCACACTCAGTGCCCCACTTTCAAACGCAGCAACATCATGGGTTATCTCAGTACGACCGCACGCGATGAGCTCATCCGCGAGTACCTAGCAAAGCACGGCATCTACAGCCTCGAGGAAGCCCCGGACGAGTTGGTCGATGGCGCACAGGAGTACGCGGACGAATCTCTCGGCAAGGGCAACGCAAACCCGAAGTAGTTCGCAACCTGACCGCGGGCGCCCACTCAGCACGGCAAGTTCATGGCCGTGCTGAGTAGGCCGTTCGGTTTAGGGCCCGCGGCCTAAGCCAGCTCTTGGCGCCGCAGCTTCTGCCGCAGCGACTTGACGTAGTCGGCGTCGAACGGCTCGTCCGGCCCACGGTCGAGAACGCAAGTTCCCAAGGTCGCCAAGGTTCGGTCAGTGAGCGAGAAGCCAGTGGGCAGAAAGCCGCCATACCGCCTCGTCGACTCGTCCAAATTCTCGAGGAGCGCGCTGAAGAAGTCCTTCGGCGAAGCCCGCTTACCTGTGGTCGCGGCAGCGGCTGCGGCATCCATCGCCACAGGCGTGGCGCGCTCAGCGTCCTCCGCGAGTTCCAGGGCAAAGTCACCAATCGACGGCCAATACTTCAGGTCGAATTGGTACGAGAGGCGTCCCAGGGGTTCCTTCACCCAGCTCTCGAAGAGCGGAATCCTCTCAGCTGCGGCCTCGATGACGCCGCACACGGAGTAGTGGGTGTCGGAGTGGAAGTCAGTGGTGTTGTGGATTTCTGAACGCCGCTCGATCAGGGTGGCCAGCTCTCGGGCGACCTCGGCAATCTGGGCGTTGACCCGCACCAGCTCGGCCCGATCAGCGCGCGACTGTGCCGTGGCTACCGGGTTCCGCAGGTAGGTGGCCCCCAGCAGCACGTCGAAGAACACGTTGAGCCCCTTGTGCCGCGCGTCAAGCTTCTCCGCCAGCTCTTCGTAGGCATCGGTCAGCTCAGTGCTGCGCGCCAGCATGCGTGCGGCGATGGCGTTCAGGCTCGGCCAGATGTTGTGCGTGATGTTGTATTCGATACCCTCTCTGAGGACGTCTTCGCAGAGTTGGGTGGAGGTCGGTTTGGTCATTCCCTGTCCTGGCTGTTCATGATGAACGGAGCGTAGTGCTGGGGGCGCTGGCTGTCGGTATCCGAAAACTCGAGATTGCGGGCGGTTCGGATACCCGGCGCTTTGTGGCTTATCGGACCGCCCGGCCGTGTTGGGAAGGATCGAGGGCGTACTTCCAGGCCTGGGATGACATGAGCGCCATAAAGAGCGCTTTTCGAGTCGGCTTGAGCACGGCGTTCAACTCTGAGGACAGCGGAGGCCGTTCCGCTAGTCGAAAGGCTGGCGGCGAAGCTGCAAATGGGGCAGAGTTAGCGATGGCGAGTCGCTGACCGGGACGTCCGATTTGGCGCTTTTGCTGGCGCTGGTTTTGAGAAAGAACCAGTTTGACCGATGCGCGGAATTGCCGTTTTGGGGTTTCCGCGGCAAGGTCGGCGAAGCGACGTAAAGCGTTGATCCGAAAGGGAGGCGCTGAGCGGAGTAGTGGGACGTGCCGGAGATTGAGGCTGGGGACGGCCGAAATGGGCTGGTTGGCGGCGATGAGGGTGCCGTGCCGTGCCGGGCAGGGGGGGTTTGGTGCCTGTCATAAGAGGAAAGAACCTCTTTGACTCGCCAAGTTCGGGGGATTTGGGGGTCGAGTTAAGAACCGCTCGATTTTTTGACCTGCCGTGACCCTGGTTAAGAACGTTTTGACTCGGTTAAGTACGTTTTTGACCTGAACCATCGCGAGCGCACTTAAGGCCTCAAATCGCCAACGCCGTCGTACTCTTCACCTCCTCCATCACCGCATACGTCCGCGTCTCGCGCACGCCCGGCAGGGTCCAGATCACGCTGCCGATGAACTCGCGGTAGGCGGTCATGCTGGCGACGCGGGTCTTCAGCAGGTAGTCGAAGCCGCCGGCGACCAGGTGGCACTCGAGGATTTCGGGGCGGGCCTGCACGGCGGCCTTGAAGTTGTCCATCACATCGTGCACCGTGCGGTCCAGCAGGATCTCGATGAAGACGAGCATCGACTGGCCGAGCTTCTCGGGATTCAGCCGCGCCTCGTAGCCGAGGATGTAGCCTTCGCGGGTGAGGCGCTTGACGCGCTCGAGCACGGCCGTCGGCGATAGGTGCACCGCCTCGGCCAGTTTCAGGTTGGAGATGCGCCCGTCGGCCTGCAGCACGCGCAGGATGCGGGCGTCGATCGTGTCGATGCCGTTGTCATATCGGGAATCGCTGCTCATGCCGAATTTTCCACTACAGGTGCCGCCATGATCTGAATTTAATTCATCGACAGCGCTCCTACAGTCCCGCTCATCACTAAATCGGACGCCTTCGCCATGACCGCCTTCGCCCTGTTGCCCGAAATCCCCCGTCTGCCGGATCCGTACCGTGAGGAGATCGGCGTCGTGAGCACGCTGGCCGATGGCGTGCGCGCCTCGCTGGACTGGCCGGCCGTGATCGCCCAGGCCGCGCCCTGGGTGGAGCAGGTGCGTGCCAACCCGGCTCCGTTCTGGGCGATGGAGTCGCTGTTGCGCGAGTACCCGATCACTTCGTCCGAAGGCCTCGCGCTGATGCGCCTGGCCGAGGCGCTGCTGCGCGTGCCCGATGCGCCGACCGCCATCGCGCTGACCGCCGACCAGCTGGGCCGTGCCGATTTCGAAGGCGCGTCTGAAGGCCCGCACAAGATGCTCGCCAGCATCTCCGCCACGGCCATCTCGCTGTCGAAGAAGTTCCTGCCGGGCTCGGAGGAAGAGGGTGGCCTGCTGAAGCGCCTGGGCGCGCAGACGGTGGTGGCCGCCACGGTGCGGGCGATCCAGTTGCTGGGCCGCCAGTTCGTGCTGGGCCGCAACATCCGCGAGGCGATGGATGAAGCTGCGTCGGCGCGCCGCGTGCAGGGCATGCTGCGCTTCAGCTACGACATGCTGGGCGAGGGCGCCCGCACCGAGCACGATGCCCAGCGCTACCAGGCGGCCTACATCGGCGCGATCAAGGCGATCGCCGGCGGCCGCAAGGCAGAGTCGCCGGAAGGCGCCGACGGCATCTCGATCAAGCTCTCGGCGCTGTTCTCGCGCTACGAGGTGCTGCAGCGCGACCGCGTGTTCGTCGAGCTGCTGCCGCGCGTCTGGGAGCTGATCGAACTGGCCGCCGCCGCCAACATCAACCTGACGATTGACGCCGAGGAGGTCGACCGGCTGGAGCTGAGCCTGGACGTGCTGGACGCGCTGGCCGCCCGCATCGCCGGCGCCTACCCGCAGTGGCGCGGCTTCGGCCTGGCCGTGCAGGCCTACCAGACGCGCGCGCTGCAGGTGGTCGACGAGGTGGCCGCCATCGCACGCAAGCACGGCCTGCGCTTCATGGTGCGCCTGGTCAAGGGCGCCTACTGGGACGGCGAGATCAAGCGCGCCCAGGAGCTGGGCCTGGCCGGCTACCCGGTCTTCACGCACAAGCAGCACACCGACGTCTCCTACCTCGCCTGCGCCAAGCGCCTGATCGAGCACGCGGATGTGATCTACCCGCAGTTCGCCAGCCACAACGCCGGCACCATCGCCGCCATCGTGCAGATGGCGCGCGATGCGAAGGCGCCGTTCGAGATGCAGCGCCTGCACGGCATGGGCGAGGGCGTCTACCGCGAGGTGCTGAAGGACGGCACGATCCCTTGCCGCGTCTACGCGCCGGTGGGCGAGCATCGCGATCTGCTGGCCTACCTGGTGCGGCGCCTGTTGGAGAACGGCGCCAATTCGTCCTTCGTCCACCAGCTGGCCGACGTGAACGTGCAGGTGCCCGAGCTGCTCGGCTCGCCGCTGGACGAGATCCAGCGCAGCGGCTCGCAGCCGCTCCCGCGCGAGCTGTACGGCGCCGGCCGCGCCAACTCCACCGGCGCGGACCTCACCGTGCCGGCCCAGCGCGTGGCGATCCACGAAGCGCTGAAAACGACCCAGGTGCCGCCGATGGCTGAGGCCAGCGCCGGCGAGGTCGATGCCGCGATGCAGCGCCTGGCCGCCGGCTTCCCGGCCTGGAACGCCACGCCGGTCAGCCAGCGCGCCGCCATCCTGCGCCGCGCCGCCGATGCGCTGGACGCGCGCCTGGCCGAGTTCTGCGCAGTGCTGGTCAAGGAAGCGTTCAAGACCCAGGCCGACTGCGTGGCCGAGGTCCGCGAAGCCGTCGACTTTCTGCGTTACTACGCCAACCAGGCCGAGGCGGATGCGGCCGGTATGAACGGCCGCGGCGTCTTCGTCTGCATCAGCCCCTGGAACTTCCCGCTGGCGATCTTCGCCGGCCAGGTGGTCGCCGCGCTGGTGGCCGGCAACACGGTGGCGGCCAAGCCCGCGGAACAGACCCCGTTCGTGGCGCTGAAGATGGTCGAGCTGCTGCACACGGCCGGCGTTCCGCAAGACGCGCTGGCGCTGCTGCACGGCGCGGGCGAGACGGTCGGCGCCGGCCTGGTGGCCCATGCGGAGACTGCGGGCGTCTGCTTCACCGGCTCCACCGCCGTGGCGCAGATCATCAACCGCGCGCTGGCGGCGAAGTGCGAGGGCCAGGTCTTGCCCCTGATCGCCGAGACCGGCGGCTTGAACGCGATGGTGGTGGACTCCACCGCGCTGCCCGAGCAGGTGATCGATGCCGTGGTGCAGAGCGCTTTCCGCTCGGCCGGCCAGCGCTGCTCGGCGCTGCGCCTGCTGTGCGTGCAGGACGAGATTGCCGACGGCGTGATCGAGATGCTGCGCGGCGCGCTGCAACAGCTGTGGGTGGGCCTGCCCGCAGACCTGGCAACCGACGTTGGCCCGGTCATCGACGACGAGGCCTTCGCCAACGTCGGCGCCCATGTGCAGCGCCTGAAGCGCGAGGCCACGCTGATCGCCGAGGCACCGGTGCACGACACGATGCCGCGCCAGATCCGCCCGGTCGCGTTCGAGATCCGGGCCGTCGAACAGCTGGGTGCCGAGATCTTCGGCCCGGTGCTGCACGTCGTGCGCTTCAAGGACGACGTGGATGCCGTCGTCGAGCGCATCAACGCGCTGGGCTACGGCCTGACCCTGGGCATTCAGACCCGCATCGACAGCCGCGCCCAGCGCCTGGCCGACAAGGCCCGTATTGGCAATGTCTACGTCAATCGCAACATCATCGGCGCGGTCGTCGGCGTGCAGCCCTTCGGCGGCGAAGGCATGTCCGGCACCGGCCCGAAGGCCGGCGGCCCGAATTACCTGAAGCGCTTCTGCGCGGAGCCAGTGCTGGACGGTGCGCCGCTGGCCGACGTGGCGACGGCTAGCGTCAGCACCGCCCGCCTGCCCGCGGCCGACGCCGGCTGGGCCGCCACCCCGCTGGCCGAGCGCGCCGCTGCGATCCGCCGTGCCGGCCTGGCCCCGATCGCCGATGCCGCCGAGCGCCAGTTCGCCGAGCAGGAGCTGCCGGGCCCGACCGGCGAGAGCAACACGCTGCGCCAGCACGCCCGCGGCCTCATCGCCGTGCTGGCCGACGGCGCCGGCCTGCCGGCCGTGGCTTCGGCTCTGCTGGCCGGCAACAGCGTGGCCTGGCTGACCGACATGAGCGCGGAGGCGCAGCGCCAGGTCCTGCTGAAGGCCGGCTTGCCGGCGGCGGCGCTGACCTTGCTGCCGCAGTCCGCGCTGGACGGCGTGCTGGACGACGCGGGCCTCGCCGGCCTGGCCGTTCCTGCCGCAGCGCCGGAACTGCTGCACCAACTGCAGCAGCGCCTGGCCGCGCGGCCCGGTGCGATCCTGCCGCTGATCGTGGCGGCCGGCCATCCGCGCCAGCTCTACCGTTTCGCGGCCGAGCAGACTTTGACGATCAACACGGCGGCGGCCGGCGGCAATGCGGCCTTGCTCGCAGGTACCCACTGACGCT
Source organism: Roseateles agri (assembly GCF_034043675.1). NCBI lineage: Bacteria > Pseudomonadati > Pseudomonadota > Betaproteobacteria > Burkholderiales > Sphaerotilaceae > Roseateles > Roseateles agri. The sequence goes on from NZ_JAXCLA010000003.1 coordinate 370,038, forward strand.
CAACCTACACTGACCGCCATGGCACTTCCTCGCATTGCATTCATCGGCGGCGGCAACATGGCCTCCGCGATCATCGGCGGCCTGCTGCGCGCCGGTCACCCCCGCGCCTCGCTGGCCGTCGTCGAGCCCTTCGAGCCGCAACGCCAGAAGCTCTGCGCCGATTTCGGCATCGATGCGCTGGCCGCCGCCGACGCGAGCCTGGCGGACGCCGGCCTGCTGGTCTGGGCCGTCAAGCCGCAGATGTTCGCCGCAGCTGCCGGGCCCTGCGCCGGCGTGATCGGTGGCGCTCTGCAGCTGTCGGTCATGGCCGGCATCCGCAGCGATGCGATCGCCCGCGCCACCGGCAGCGAGCGCGTCGTCCGCGCGATGCCCAACACGCCGGCGCTGATCGGCGAAGGCATCGCCGGGCTGTTCGCGCGCACGGCCGTGTCGGCCGAGGACAAGGCGCTGGTCGAGCAGGTGCTGGCGCCGACCGGCACGAGCCTGTGGGTCGGGCAAGAAGCCGATCTCGACGCGGTGACGGCGCTGTCGGGCTCGGGCCCGGCCTACTTCTTCTACATCGTCGAGGCCATGATGGCCGCCGCCGTCGAGATGGGCCTGACGGCCGAGCAGGGCCGGCAGCTCGCGCTCGCCACCTGCGGCGGCGCCGCCGCGCTGGGTCTGCAGTCGAGCGAATCGCCGACGGTGCTGCGCGAGCGCGTCACGTCCAAGGGCGGCACCACCTATGCAGCGATCACCAGCCTGCAGGCCGATGGTGTCGGCGAGGCCGTCCAGCGCGCCGTCAAAGCCGCGCAAGTCCGCGCCCGCGAACTCGGCGACGAGTTCGGCGGCTGACATCCACGCATGGGACGAGCAAGCCGCGACAGCTTGCGCGACTGGCTGCGCGCACCGGGTTCGCTGAGCAAGCGCCTGGCGGCATTGGGCGAGCGCTACGAGGTCCAGGTCTTGCGGCAACGGCTGACCCCGTTCCGCAAGCCGGAGCGCGACGCGCTGGGCCTGCCGGGCCGCGGCTGCACGGTCGTGCGCGAGGTGATCCTGTGGGTGGACGGCCGGCCGCTGGTCTGGGCTCGCTCATCGCTGCACCAGCGCTCGCTGGCCGGCCCGTGGAAGGCGGTGCGGGGCCTGGGCGCCAAGCCGCTGGGCCATCTGCTCTACGACGATCCGCGCGTCACCCGCAGCGAGCTGCAGCCGCGCCGCCTGGCGCGCTACGGCCACACGCGTCGGCAGATGTGCCGGCAGTGGCTGGCCGCCACCGGTGAGCCCGCGTCGCCGCAGATGCTGTGGTCGCGCAACTCGGTGTTCTGCCGCCGGGGTGCGGAGCTGCGGGTGATGGAGTTGTTCGCGCCCGGGTTGGAGCGGGTGCCCAGACTCCGCTGAAAATCAGCGTCATGTCGACGCCCACATCTTCATCGCCGCCATCCGAGGCGACGTCCCCCATCCCGATTATTCTGCTGTGGCGCGCGCTGCGCCCGGCGCGGATGCAGGTCGACGGCCGCGAGCGCTTGCGGGCCGCCGTCGGCGCCGGCATCGGCATGCTGCTGACGGCGCTGCTCGCGCAGCTCTGCATCGCCACGCACCTGATGCCCAGTGCCGTCTGGCTGGTGGCGCCGCTGGGCGCCAGCGCGGTGCTGGTGTTCTGCGTGCCGGCCAGCCCGCTGGCGCAGCCCTGGTCCGTCGTTGGTGGCGACACCTTGTCGGCGCTGGTGGGCATCGCCTGCTGCGTGCTACTGGGCAGCAACCCGGTCTCGGCGGCGCTTGCCGTCGCGCTCGCGATCATGGTGATGTTCGCGCTGCGCTGCCTGCATCCGCCGGGCGGCGCGGCGGCGCTGCTGATGGTGATGGCCAACATCCAGGACTGGCGCTTCGCACTGTTCCCGGTGCTCGTCAACACGCTGGTGCTGGTGACGGCCGGCATGGCCTACAACAACCTCACCGGGCGCCGCTACCCGCACGTGCCGCGGCCGCCCGCGCCGGCCGGCCAGCCCGTCGCGGCGCGCTTCGAGGAACAGGACCTCGACGCCGTGCTGGCCCGCTACAACCAGGTGCTGGATGTCCCCCGCGATCAGCTGAGCGAGCTGCTGCATGCGGCCGAGCTGCGCGCCTACCAGCGCGAGTTCGGCACCCTGCGCTGCGCCGACATCATGTCTGCCGAGCCGAAGACCGTTCAGTTCGGCACGCCGCTGCAGGAAGCCTGGGAGATGCTGCGTCGCTACAACATCAAGGCGCTGCCGGTGATCGATCGCGCCAATCGCGTCGTCGGCATCGTGACCCTGGCCGACTTCATGCGCGCCGCGCCGCTGGACCAGCATGAAGGCTTCGCCAGCCGGCTACGCGGCTTTCTGCAGGCAACACCTGGCCCCAATTCCGACAAGGCCGAAGTCGTCGGCCAGATCATGACCCGCCAGGTGCGTGTGCTCAGCGCCGATCGGCCGGTGTCGGAACTGGTGCCGCTGTTCGCCTCGACGGGGCACCATCACATCCCGATCGTGGGACAGGAAGCGCGGCTCGTCGGCATCCTGACGCAGTCCGATCTGGTGGCCGCGATCAGCCGTCGATCCTCGACGTTAGGCCCCCCCTAATTCCCAGTTCCGACGGAGTGTCGCAAGCCCGGGATGCGCCCCTAAACTGGCCGCTCGAGGGAGGTTCCATACAGCAGTAGACACAGGAATCTCATGAAGACACGCCAGGTCACCATCTTCAATGGCGAGCGCTTCGAAGTGCCGCAGTGCATTCAGCGCATCGACCACCAGTCCACCCACGGCTGGCAAGTCCGCTACAACGGCACCAAGCTTTTTTCGGATCATTCGCAAGACGGTAGCGGCGCCGCCGTAGCGCTGGCCGCTGCCGTCAAGGCCCTGCAGGCCCGCATCGCCAAGGCGCCCGCACCGTCCCGGCTGCAGCGCCGCCCCAGCGGCACCAAGACCAGCGGCCTGCCGGTCGGCATCTCCGGCCCGGTCGTGCGCCAGCGCGCCGGCAGCCGCGTGCGCGACTGCAGCTTCGCCGTCTCCCTGCCCTGCTACGGCTCCCCGCCGCGCGGCCGCAGCGTCTACATCGGCACCGAGAACACCTACACCCCCGAGAAGTACCACGCCGCCCTCGCCAAGGCCGTGGCCCTGCGCGGCGAAGCCGAAGCCGCCTACCAGCGCGCCGCCACCCGCGCCCGCCGGGCCGGCAGCAAGGCGCTGGTGAAGGATGGGGTGGAGGGGGCGTAAGGCGCTCAGCGGCCAACAAAAAAGCCACCCTTGGGTGGCTTTTGCGCTTGATCTTTGTGGTGCGCCCGGTTGGGATCGAACCAACAACCCCTGCCTTCGGAGGGCAGTACTCTATCCATTGAGCTACGGGCGCAGCAACAGCGCGCATTCTAGCAGTGCCCCGGGGTGTGGCCGGGCGACCCACAGATATAATCCGCTGGTTTTGCGCCTTGCGGAGGCCCTGTCGTCGAACGGGGCTCCGGCAGTGTGCGTTCACGAGCAGTTCCAAAGCCAGACATACAGACAGACAACCTGCCGACGCCAGCCAAGAGGATTTCATGAGCGGAACCCACGATCACGCGCACTCTCACGACAGCTTGCATGAAGACCATGAAGGGGGCCATGAGGGTCCGATCCGCACGCCGAAGCAGCTGGCGTGGGCCGTGGGTCTTGCGATCATCGTGCCGGTGATCGTGATCGTGATGCTGGCGAGTTATGTGTCCTCGGAGACCAAGCCCTCGGCCGGCAGCGATGCGCTGGAAGGCCAGGCCGTGGCGGCCCGCATCCAGCCGGTCGGCGCGATCGAGGTGAAGGACGTCAACGACGTCGCGTCGATGAAGACCGGCGAGCAGGTGTTCCAGGCCCAGTGCTCGGCCTGCCACGCCACCGGCGCCGTCGGTGCTCCGAAGTTCGGCGATGCCGCGGCCTGGGGCCCGCGCATCAAGAGCGGTTTCGACGAACTGCTGCACTCGGCCCTGAAGGGCAAGGGCAACATGACGCCGCAGGGCGGCGGCGACTTCAGCGATTTCGAGATCGCCCGCGCGGTGGTCTACATGGCGAATCATGGCGGCGCGAGCTTCGAGGAGCCGAAGGCTCCGGCCGCTGCAGCGTCGGCAGCGTCGAACTGATCGACCGAGCCAACTCAGCAAGCCGACCCACCGGGTCGGCTTTTTTGTTTCCGCCCGGCAAGCTTGGAGACCGTTGAGGCAGGACGTTATGCTCCGCCCACATGGGCCGTCTCGTCCGGATGATCGCGCGCGCTTTGCCGATGCTGGTGGTCGCCACAGCAGCTGCGGCACAGCCGGCTCACGAACCGTCGGCCCGCACCTGGCGGGTCTGCGTCACCGATCTCCTGTTGCCGCCCTACCTGAATGCCGACCCGGTGCGGCTGGGCGTCGCCGAGCGGATGCTGGTGGACGCCGGGCGCCAGGTGGGGCTCAGCGTGCAACTGCTGCGCTATCCGATGAAGCGCTGCGGTGCCATGATGGACAGCGACAGCGCGGATGCGCTGCTGGCCAGCCCGACACCCGGCAACCTGGCGCGCTTCGAGTTCCCGATGAAGGCAGGCGCGGTCGACGCCGGCAGGCGTCTGGCGCGCATCAACCTGGTGTGGGTCGCGCGGGCGGACGCCGCCTTCGACTGGAACGGCCATGCGCTGGCTGGCAGCAAGGCGCCGGACAGCGTCCTCGTCGGCACGCACCTGGGCATGCCCGCTGCGTACGAGCGGCTGCAGGCGCAGGGCTTCAAGGTCGATGCCACCTCGTCGACGATCGCCCAGCTGATGCAGAAGGTGATGGCCGGGCGCATCGACCTGGCGGTGAGCCTGCAGGAGGAGGTCGAGCTCGCCTTGCACGACCCGGCGCTGGCGCCGCTGGTGATGCTGCCGCGCGCTTTCCTCACGAGCGACTTCTACACGGTCGTCCGCAAGCCGCTGGCGCCGGAGATGCGCGAGATCGTCGAGGCCTGGTGGACGGCGATCGGCCGCCTGCGCGAACTGCCCGACTATCGGCCGCGCTGAATAGGTTCCAGCACCACGCGATACCGCGCCAGCAGCTCGGCGAACATCGCGGGCTCCGGCGTCCACCAGCCCTGGTCTACCGCCTGCGCGGCCCACAGCATGTCGACCGTGTGGACCAATCCCAGGCCCAGTGGGGTCGAGAGGAAGAGCCGATCCTGCTCGTCGAGCCAGCAGCCGTCGACGGTCGTGCTCAGGCCCGTGTGGCTCTGCACGCGCCGTTCGGCCAGCCTTTGCTGGTCAAGCCGCCAGATCCACGGCGCGGCCTCCAGCTGCAGGTAGACGCGCTGCGGCCCGTTCTGGAAGAACCAGCAGCCGTCTTCGTCGTGGTCGTAGTTGCGCTCGATGAACTCGCGCAGCTTCTCGTGGTTGATGCGGCTGCCCTTGACCTGCGGAAACGGGCCGGCGTGCTGGATGCGCTCGTCGCGCATGTACCAGTCGCCGCGCGCGTCCAGCGCCAGCCAGCCGTAGCAGTGCGGCACGTTGGGCCATTTCTTCAGCGCGGCCTTGACGATGTCATCCATCGGCGGATTGTTGATCAGAGCGCCTGCGCGAGCCAGTCGCACACCTGCGTGGGCATGCTGAACACGTGGCCGGGCGGCCGGCCGGCCGGGAAGCCGACGTGGCCGCCCTGCGCCGGCTGCCACAGCGTGACGAAGCGCCCCACGTCGTCGTGCAGACGAGGCAGGCTCCACGAGGGCACGAAGGGGTCGTTGCGCGCGTTCAGCACCAGCGCCGGGATGCGCAGCGCCTGCAGATGCGGCTTGGCCGAGGCGCGGGACCAGTAGTCGTCCGTGCCGCGGAAGCCGTGCAGCGGTGCGGTGAACAGGTCGTCGAACTCGTACAGGTCGCGCACCTGGCGCAGCCGCTCGCCGTCGAACAGGCCCGGGTGCTGCGCCAGCTTGGCGAGCGCCTTGGGCACCATCGTCTTCAGGAACATGCGGGTGTAGACGAGCCGGTTGAAGCCCTTGCCGATCGCGTGGCCGGCGGCCGTCAGGTCCACCGGCGAGCAGATCGAGCAGACGGCCCGCGCCGTGGCTGCCGCGCTGTCGCCGGCCTCCTGCGCCCAGCGCAACAGCGCATTGCCGCCCAGCGAGACGCCGGCCGCGACGATGGGCCCGGCATGCGTCGCCTTCAGGCGCGACAGCATCCAGCCGATCTCCTCGAAATCGCCCGAGTGGTAGGCGCGCGGCGCCAGGTTCAGCTCGCCCGAGCAGCCGCGGAAGTAGGGCATCGCGAAGGCCCAGCCGCGCGAGCGCGCGACGGTGCCGAAGGCCTGCACGTACTGGCTCTCGGCCGTACCTTCCAGGCCGTGGAACAGCACCAGCAGCGGCGCGTCGGGCGTGGCGCTGTCGAGCCGGTCGGTGTCGACGAAATCGCCGTCCGGCGTGGTCCAGCGCTCGCGGCGCAGGGTCAGCGGAGTGTCGTCGTTGCGTCGGGCGTAGAGCGCGGGCCAGATGGTCTGCGCGTGGCCGCCGGGAAGCCAGAGCGGCGCGTGGTACTGCATGGAGGACGGGAAGGGCACGGGCTCAGTGCAGGGTCGTCGGTTCCTCGAGCATGTCCTGCATGTCGGCCGGCGTGCCGGGGCTGGCGTGGTGGGCGGCGAGGCGCCAGCCCAGCGCTGTCTTCAGGTAGACGTTGGTGGCGATGACCCAGGCGCTCTGCATCGTGCCTTCGGGGCCGGCGACGTTGACGCGCTCCAGCACCTGGTGGATGGCCGTGTCCTGCGTCTGCAGCTTGCGCACGCGCTCCGGCGCCGCGGCCACCGGGCCGCGCGCGAACAGGGCCTCGAAGGCGCTGCGGATCGCGGCCACGCCGACCAGGCGCTGGCCGCCGGGGTGCACGCAGGAGATCTCGTCCTCGTCGGCCCAGACCTCCATCAGCCGCTCCAGGTCGGCGCTCTGCAGCGCCTCGTAGAACTGCTGTTCGGTGTCGCCGGGCGAGGCCAGCAGGGCGGCGGTCTGGGCTTTGGGGCGCATCGTCGCGAGCCCTGCGTTCAGTGGCCGACGCTGATGTGCTCGCCGGCCGCCAGCTTGTACAGCGTGCCGCAGTACGGGCACTTGCCCTGGCCGCCGTGCGTCAGGTCGATGAAGACCTTCGGGTGGGTGCTCCACAGCGCCATCTTCGGGTTCGGGCAGAACACGCTGCCGTTTTCCTGCACGTCGGCCGCCTTCACTTCGACGGTGGCCGGGGCCTTGCTGTTTTGGTTCTCGCTCATGGTGTTCTTTGGATTCGGGTTCAGACCAGGGTCAGCCACTCGGCGTACTTCGCGTTGCGGCCGTTGACGATGTCGAAGAAGGCGGACTGGATCTTCTCGGTGATCGGGCCGCGCGAGCCGCTGCCGATCTCGATGCGGTCCAGCTCGCGGATCGGCGTCACTTCCGCCGCGGTGCCGGTGAAGAAGGCCTCGTCGGCGATGTAGACCTCGTCACGCGTGATGCGCTTCTCCACCAGCTTCAGGCCCAGGTCCTGGCAGATGTGGAAGATCGTGTTGCGGGTGATGCCGTTGAGCGCGCCGGCCGACAGGTCGGGCGTGTAGACGACGCCGTTCTTGATGATGAAGATGTTCTCGCCCGCGCCTTCGGAGACGAAGCCGGAGGCGTCCAGCAGCAGCGCCTCGTCGTAGCCGTCCTCGGTGGCCTCCATGTTCGCCAGGATCGAGTTGGAGTAGTTGCTGACCGCCTTGGCCTGCGTCATCGTGATGTTGACGTGGTGGCGGGTGTAGCTGCTGGTCTTGACGCGGATGCCGCGCTTCAGGCCTTCCTCGCCCAGGTAGGCGCCCCAGGCCCAGGCCGCGACCATCAGGTGGATGGTGTTGCCCTTGGGGCTGACGCCCAGCTTCTCGGAGCCGATCCAGGTGAGTGGGCGCAGGTAGCAGCTCTCCAGCTTGTTCTCGCGCACGACGGCCTTCTGCGCTTCCTCGACCTGCTCGATCGAGAAGGGGATCTTCATGCGCAGGATCTTGGCGCTGTTGAACAGGCGCTCGGTGTGCTCGCGCAGGCGGAAGATGGCGGTGCCCTGGGCGGTGTTGTAGGCGCGCACGCCTTCGAAGGCGCCGCAGCCGTAGTGCAGCGTGTGCGTGAGCACGTGGATCTTGGCGTCGCGCCAGTCCACCAGCTCGCCGTCCTTCCAGATCTTGCCGTCGCGATCATCCATGCCCATCGGGGTGCTCCAGTCTGCGCTATGCCAGGAAAGCTGGCGATTTTAGTGGGCGTCGGCGGGAATCAGGGTCCAGCGCTGCACGCGGCCGTCGCCGCCCAGCTCCACCTCGACGCGCGCACCGCCCGCATCGGTCCAGCCATAGCGCTGCACCGTGCCCGGCAGCTTCTCGCCCAGGCTGCCGGCCAGCGGCAGCAGGTCCACCATCTTCATGCCGGCACGCAGCTGGCCGTCCAACGCCGCGGCGCTGGCCACGCGGCCCACCGGGCCCTTCGAGGCCATGCCCATCAGCTTCATCAGCCGGGCGAACTGCAGCAGCAGCCAGGCGATCAGCACCGTCATTACCAGCACGACGCCCTGCCAGCCGAACAACGCGCCCGCGGCGAACAGCGCCACCAGCGCCGCCGCGATGCCGAGCAGGCGCTTCATTGAGACTTGTCCCAGCTGTAGGCCCGCTCGACCTTGGCGATGCGTAGCTCGTAGTGCGCATACCACTCGGCACGGCCGCGCTCGCGCGCCAGCGTGTGCTCGGCATGGGCGCGCCAGGCGGCGATGTCTTCCAGCGTGGCCCAGTAGGAGACGGTGATGCCCAGGCCACCGGCGTCGCGGGCGCTCTCCACGCCCAGGTAGCCAGGCTGGGCGGCGGCCAGCTCCAGCATGCGGTCGGCGGTGTCGTCGTAGCCGTCGACCTCGGCGGTGCGTTGGCTGGTGAAGATGACGGCGTAGTACGGTGGCTTCATGGCGGGATTCATGCCCGGAATCATAGGGACCGCGCCAGCTCCATCGCCTCCTCAATTCTTTCCACGCCGTGCACGGTCAGGCCCTCGATCGGCTTCTTCGGCGCATTCGCCTTGGGCACGACGGCGACGCTGAAGCCCAGCTTCGCGGCCTCCTTCAGCCGCTCCTGGCCGCGCGGCGCGGGCCGCACCTCGCCGGCCAGGCCCACCTCGCCGAAGGCAATGAAGCCGCGCGGCAGCGGCCGGCCGCGCAGCGAACTCTGGATCGCCAGCAGCGCGGCCAGGTCGGCCGCCGGCTCGCCGATGCGCACGCCGCCGACGGCGTTGACGAACACGTCCTGGTCCATCGTCGCCACGCCGGCATGCCGGTGCAGTACGGCCAGCAGCATCGCCAGCCGGTCGCGGTCCAGGCCGACGGAGAGCCGCCGGGCGCCGGGGCCGCCGCTGTCCACCAGCGCCTGGATCTCCACCAGCATCGGCCGGGTGCCCTCCAAGGTGACCAGCACACAACTGCCCGGCACCGGCTCGCCGTGCGTGGACAGGAAGATCGCGCTCGGGTTGGCCACGCCCTTCAGGCCCTTCTCGGTCATCGCGAACACGCCGATCTCGTTGACCGCGCCGAAGCGGTTCTTGATCGCGCGCACCAGCCGGAAGCTCGAATGCGTGTCGCCCTCGAAGTACAGCACCGTGTCGACGATGTGCTCCAGCACGCGCGGGCCGGCCAGCGCGCCTTCCTTGGTGACGTGGCCCACCAGCACCATCGAGCAGCCGGTGGCCTTGGCCGTGCGCGTCAGGTGCGCCGCGCATTCGCGCACCTGGGCGACCGAACCGGGCGCCGAAGTGAGCTGCTCCGAGTAGATCGTCTGGATCGAGTCGATCACGCAGAAGCCCGGCCGCTCGGCCTCCAGCGTGGCCAGGATCTTCTCCAGGTTGATCTCGGCCAGCACACGCACCTGCGCGCCGGACAGGCTCAGGCGGCGCGAGCGCATCGCGATCTGCGCGCCGGATTCCTCGCCGGTGACGTAGAGCACCTTGATCTTGCGCGAGAGATCGTCGATCGCCTGCAGCAGCAAGGTCGACTTGCCGATGCCCGGGTCGCCGCCGATCAGCACCACGCCACCGGCCACGATGCCGCCGCCCAGCACGCGATCCAGCTCCTCCTGCCCGGTGGACGTGCGCTCGAAGTCGGTCGCCTCGATCTCGCTGAGCGTGGCCACCGGCTGGCTCTTGGCCAGCGCCTGATAGCGGTTCTTGCTGGCGCCGCCGGCGGGCTCCGCCGGCCCTTCGACCAGCGTGTTCCAGGCGCCGCAGCCGGCGCAGCGGCCGAGCCATTTGGAGCTGATCGCGCCGCAGTCGGAGCAGGTGAAGACGGTCTTGGATTCCTTGGCCATGGGGCCGATTGTCGAGCCGTCGCGCTCAGTCGACTTTGATTTGCTGGCGTGTCACGCCGAAGTGCTTGTAGTAGTGCTGTTCGTAGATCGCCGCCAGCGTGCCGTCGCGGCGGATCGCCTGCATCGCCGTTTCCAGCTTCTGCAGCAGTTCGGCCCCCAGCGGCGAGGCGTGGGCGACGGCGATCGAGCGCGGGGTCGGGTCTTGCACGCGGAACTTCGCGGGCTCGACCTGGCCGCCCAGCTTCAGCCGGTGGATCAGGACCAGGGCCTGGTCCTCGGGCAGCGGCACGGCGTCGATGCGGCCCAGCACCAGCTTGCGCAGGTTCGCCTCGCTGCTCGGTGCCGATTCCTTGATGAGCCGCGGGTCGGCATCGAAGGTGGGGAAATAGCTGCTGCCGCCGACCACGCCGATGCGCGGGCCGAGCAGGTCTTCGTAGCGCTCGATCCTGCCGGCCTCGCCGGTCCGCACCATGAACACCCGGTCCGAGGCCGAGAGTCGGTAGGGCGTGTGCAGGAAGTCCAGGTAGGCGGCGCGCGCGGGCGTGCGGTTGAGGCCGATCGTCAGGTCCGCCTGGCCCTGTTCGAGCATCGCGAGGCAGCGTCGCACGGGACAGTCGTGGATCTCGAGCCGGCGCCCGACCCGCCGCGCCAGCTCGCGCACGATCTCGGTGTACGCGCCGGTGAAGGCCGGGCCCTCGCGGGTGAGCCAGGGGGACAGCTCGGCGAAGGCCATCACCAGCGGCTTGTCCGGCGCTGAAGCCGCACCCGCGCAGGCCAGCGGCCCGGCCAGGAAGGCCAGGCAGGCCGCCGCATGGGCGGTGACGCGGAAGAGGAGGCGGAGTCGAGGCACGGAAGGGCCAGTCTAAGCGCCGCCCATGTCTTCGGCATCACGGGTCCGCGGCCACTGTGCTAAAACGCCGGGCTGCAGTTTTTTCGTTCGTCCCGATCATGGAATTCTCGACCTGGCTGGCCTTCTTCGCCGCCGCATGGGCCATCAGCCTCTCTCCCGGTGCCGGCGCCATCGCGGCGATGACCTCCGGCCTGAACCACGGCTTCCGCCGCGGCTACTTCACGACCTTCGGCCTGGTGCTGGGCATCATGACGCAGATCATCGTCGTGGGCGCCGGCCTCGGCGCGCTGATCGCCGCCTCCTCGCTGGCCTTCATGCTGGTCAAGTGGGGCGGTGTTGCCTACCTGGTCTGGCTGGGCATCCAGCAGTGGCGCGCGCCGGCCGTGCCGATGGTGGCCGCGGCCAACCCGGCCGACGCGCCAAAGACCGTGACCCGCCGCCAACTGGTGATGCGCGGCTGGCTGATCAATGCGGTGAACCCCAAGGGCACGGTCTTCCTGCTGGCCGTGGTGCCGCAGTTCCTCGATCTGCATGCCGCGCTGCCGAAGCAGTACGCGGTGATCGCCGCCACCCTGGCCTTCACCGACTCGGTCGTGATGGCCGGCTACACGGTGCTGGCCGCGCGGGTGCTGACGGTGCTGCGCTCGGCGCGCCAGATCATGCTGATGAACCGCACCTTCGGCAGCCTCTTCATCGCCGCGGGCATGCTGCTCGCCACCTTCAAGCGCGTCGCTTGAGCGCGCCCGCCACCGCCTCCTCCCGCTGGTTGTTCTGGGGCCCGACGCTGATCTGGGCCAGCACCTGGCATGTGATCCTGTTCCAGCTCGACAGCGGCGTGCCGGTGCTCAATTCCGTGGCCTGGCGCTTCGGCCTGGCGGCGCTGCTGCTCGCGGGCCTGGCACGCTGGCGGGGTGAATCGCTGCGGCTGCCCGGGGCGGCACATGCGCTGGCGCTGGCCACCGGCATCGTCCAGTACAGCGGCAACTACTGGTCGGTCTACGAGGCCGAGCGCCACATCCCGAGCGGCCTGGTGGCCGTGCTGTTCTGCCTGATGGTGTTCGGCAACGCGCTGTCGGGCCGGGTCTTCTTCGGCCAGCCGGTCACGCGCCGCTTCCTCGCCGCGGCCTGCGGCGGCGTGCTGGGCGTCGTGCTGATCTTCTGGCCTGAGATCGCCGCCACCGGCGCGCGTCCCACGGCCGGCTACGGCCTGGCGATCGGCCTGTTCGCCGTCCTCGCCGCCTGCGTCGGCAATGTGCTGACCTTGACCCTGACCCGCAAGCGCGGCCTGCCGCTGATCCCGGTGCTGGCCTGGAGCATGGCCTATGGCTCGCTGTTCCTGATGGCCCTGTCGCTGGCCACCGGCGCGGGCCTGCACTTCGCCTGGACGGCGCCCTACCTGCTTTCGCTGCTGTACCTGGCCGTGCTCGGCTCGGTCGTGGCCTTCGTGCTGTATTTCAAGCTGGCGCAGAAGAAGGGCCCGGCCGGCGCGGCGCTGACCAGCGTCGTGATCCCGGTGATCGCGCTGGCGATCTCGGCCGCTTTCGAAGGCTGGCGGCCGACGCTGCTGGCGATCGCCGGCATGGCGATCTGCCTGTCGAGCATCTACGCGGCGACGCGCTGAACCAGCTCCGGCGGCACGAACTCGCTCGGCCGGCTCGCGTCGACCATCACCGTCAGCCGGCTGCGCGCCCGCGTCGCCGCCACGTAGAACAGGTTGCGCTCGTCCGCGGCATCGGCGCCGGCATCCGGGAACACGCCCTGCTTCAGATAGGGCAGCAGCACGTGCTCGAACTCCAGGCCCTTGACGTGGCTGGCGCTGGCCAGCGTGATCGCCGGCACGTGGATGCGGTTTGAGCGGGTGCGGCCGGCGGCCAGGCCGGCCAGGCGCTGTTCGTCCTCCTCGTCCAGCTGCCGCAGGAAGCCGAAGAAGGCCAGCGCGCCGGCGTGGCTGTGGGACGCGGAGGCGAGGCCTGCCATGTGGCGCTGCACCTCCTGGCGGCGCTCGCGGTCCACGTAGGCGTCCATCGCGAAGCGCGGCATGTCCAGCGCGGCGAGGAAGTCCTCGAAGGCGCAGTCGCCCGACGATGAGCCCCGAGCCACCGCCATCGCGCGCCGCAGCCGCTGCTGCACCGGCTTGGGCGCCCAGTTCATGATGTGCTCGTTGAAGATCGCGGCGACCACCACCTCGCTGTCCGCCGCCTGCTTGGACGCCTCGCGCAGGAAGGTCTCGGCGCTACGGTAGTCGGGGTCGCCGTCGCGCAGCACGGGCGTCTGCGTCATCTCGAACAGAGCCGCCGGGATCAGCGCGCGGGTGCGTGCGCCGCCCAGGGTGTCCAGCCGCTCGCTCGCCACCGCGAAGGCGCAGCGCACGAACAGCACCTCCGGCCGCAGCAGGTAGGTCGTGAAGCCGTCGCAGCGGTAGGCGATGCGCTCGCGGTGCAGCGCGTTCTCGATCAGCATCGATTGCGAGGGATGGCGCAGCAGCACCGCGCAGTCCTCGTAGACCTTGTCCTTGCGCTGCTCGCTGCGCCAGGCCTTCAATGTCGCGACGACGGCTTCTTCCGTGCTGGCCAGGCCGGCGGCGTCGCAGGCGATGCCGGCCAGCCGGGTCTCGGCCTTCGCGTCGCCGGCGATGGTCTTGCCGGCGTGGCGGCCCATCCAGCGCGCCAGCGGCGGGCCGTAGCGGAAGCTCAGACTCAGCGGCAGGCGCTTCAGCCTGCGGCCGAGGCCGGCGTCCAGCTCGCGGCTCATGAAGCGGGCGTCGGCGCCATTCATTTGATGGATCACCTGGTGCCGGTCGCCCACGGCGCAGAAGTGCACGGCCGGGTTCGCCAGCAGCGCCTGCAGGATCGTGAACATCGCGGCGTTGCAGTCATGCAGCTCGTCGACGAAGACACCGCGCCAGCGGCCCAGCGGGAGCGACTGCGGATCGATCCGGTCCTCGCCTTCGTCCTCGGCCGGCAGCAGCAGCCGTGCGAGGTCGTAGGTGGCGTCCAGCGGCATGCGGAAGTTCGCGTGGCCCCGACCGCTCTCGATCCGGTGCGCCTCGTAGCGGCGCAGCACGCGCAGCAGCGTGTAGTCCAGGCCGAGGTCCTCGACCGCATGGTCCGGCGTGTCGCGGCCGCCCTCCGCCGGGTTCAGCTCCAGCAGCAGCCGGCCCTTGACCCCGGCCGTGCGGCGCAGGAACTCGCCAACGTAGCTGTCCGAGCCGTGCGAGGGCAGCTGCAGCTCGTCCGGCCAGGGCTCGCGCGGGTTCGCGCCGACCTGCTCGATCGCCGCCCAGACGAAGGGCGCCGCCTGCTCGGCATGGCGGAAGTGCTCGACCGGATCTTCGCCATCCAAGGTCTCGGCCTCGCGCAGCACGCCGGCGGCGAAACTGTCGAAGGTCTCGATGCGCAGCAGCTTCAGCGCCTGCGGGTCGCAGCCGATGAAGCGCAGCGCCTGGCGCAACGCGGTGCAGGCCGTGTCGGTGAAGGTTAGCGCCAGCAGGCCGCGCGGATCGGCGCCCAGTGCCAGCGCCTGGCAGATGCGCAGGGCCAGGGTCGTCGTCTTGGCCGCGCCGGCGGCCGCCTCGATCAGCAGCGAGCGCTCGGGGTAGCGCTGGATCGCCAGCTGTTCGGCGGTCGGCGTGATCGCCTCGGTGATGAACTCATTCATTCAGGATTGATCTTTCCGCGGCCGGCCTTGATGCCGCCGCGCAGGGCCTTGCCTTCCAGCCGCCGCTGCTGCGAGCCCCAGGTCGGCTTGGTCGCCCGGCGCGCCTTGGGCACATGGGCCACGCTCTGCACCAGCGCGACGAGCCGGGCCACCGCGTCGGCCCGGTTCATCTCCTGGCTGCGGTGTTCCTGGGCCTTGATGACGACGATGCCCTCGCCGGTGATGCGCTGGTCGCTCAGGCGCAGCAGGCGTTCCTTGATGGCGGCGGGCAGGGTGCTGCGGGCGATGTCGAAGCGCAGGTGGACGGCGCTGGACACCTTGTTGACGTTCTGCCCGCCCGGCCCGCCGGCGCGGATGAAGCTGAAATCCAGCTCCCAGTCCGCCGGGTGCCAGTCGAGCAGCATCGCGGACTAACTCAAATGTTCTACGGTGACCGGCACGCGCCGGGCGAGGGCACACATCAGCTCGTAGCCGATCGTGCCGGCGGCGTGGGCGATCTCGTCGATCGGCAGGGCGGAGCCGTTCGGGCCCTTGCCCCACAGCGTCACCTCCGAGCCGAAGCCGGCCTGCGGCAGGGCGCTCAGGTCCACGGCGATCATGTCCATCGACACGCGGCCGACGGTGGCCGTGCGCTGGCCATCCACCAGCACCGGCGTGCCGCTGCCGGCGTGGCGCGGGTAGCCGTCCGCATAGCCGCAGGCGACGATGCCGATGCGCATGGCCCGCTCGGCGGTGAAGCGGCTGCCGTAGCCGACCGTGTCGCCGGGTTGCAGCTCCTGGACGCCGATGATCTTGGAGCGCAGTGTCATCGCCGGCTGCAGGTTCCAGTGGGCGGCGTCGTGCTCCGGGAAATCCGGCACGCCGCCATAGCCCATGATGCCGACGCGCACCCAGTCGCCCCCGACACGGGTGGCGTGCCGCAAGGTGGCCGCGCTGTTGCACAGGCTGCGCTCGCCGGGCAGGTCGGCCGCGACCTTGTTGAAGATTTCGAGCTGGTGGGCGATGCCGTCCGCGCCGAGGCGCTCGGAATCGGCGTCGGAGAAGTGCGTCATCAGCGAGATCTCGTCCACCTGCGGCAGCGCGTTGAGCCGCGTCCAGGCGGCGCGGAAGGCCTGCGGCGTGAAGCCCAGCCGGTTCATGCCGCTGTTCAGCTTCAGGAACACGCGGTGCGGCTCGTGCGTCTTGTGCATGGCCAGCCAGTCGATCTGCTGTTCGCAGTGGACCGCGTGCCACAGCTTCAGGCGCGAGCAGAGTTCCAGGTCGCGGGTCTCGAAGCAGCCTTCCAGCAGCAGGATCGGGCCGCGCCAGCCGAGCGCGCGGATGCGCTGCGCCTCGTCGAGGTCGATCAGCGCGAAGCCGTCGGCCCCGCGCAGGCCCTCGTAGACGTTCTCGATGCCGTGGCCGTAGGCGTTGGCCTTGACGACGGCCCAGGCCTTCGCATCGGGGGCGCGGCGGCGTGCGACGCCGAGGTTATGGGTCAGAGCGGCGACGTGGATCAGGGCTTCGATGGGACGTGGCATGGGTCAGGATTGTGGCACTGCACCAATCGCCATCGGGACTCTCACGGGTCGGGCGGCCGAGTCTCGCCAAAGGGGTGCATGCTATAAACCCGCCGCAGTGCCGGCCCCTTGGCGCGGTTGTTCCTTGCGCCACAGTTCGAATCGGGTTCATGAAAAAAGGCTTCTTTACCATCATGTCGGCGCAGTTCTTCAGCTCGCTGGCTGATCAGGCGCTGTTGGTTGGAGCCATCGAACTGCTGAAGAGCACGCATGCGCCCGCCTGGCAGGTGCCGGCGCTGGGGCCGATGTTCGCGCTGTTCTATGTGATGCTCGCGCCCTTCGTCGGCGCCTTTGCCGACGCGGTGCCCAAGGGCAAGGTCATGTTCTATTCGAACCTGATCAAGATCGTGGGCTGTCTGATGATGCTGTTCGGTGCGCATCCGCTGATGTCCTACGCGATCGTGGGCCTGGGCGCGGCGGCCTATTCGCCGGCCAAGTACGGCATCCTCACCGAGCTGCTGCCGCCCTCGCAGCTGGTCAAGGCCAATGGCTGGATCGAGGGCCTGACGATCGCCTCCATCATCCTCGGCATCCTGCTGGGCGGCCAGCTGGTCGGCCCGCACATCGCGCCGGTGCTGCTGGGCTTCGACTTCCCGTTCATCGACACCGGCATCGACACGCCGCCCGAGGCCGCGATCGCGAGCCTGGTGGTGCTGTACGTGGTGGCCGCCATCTTCAGTCTCTACATCCCGCGCACCGAGACGCCGCTGCAGCCGCTGCTGCACAGCCCGGCTGCGCTGGTGCGCGACTTCGCCGCCTGCAACTCGCGCCTGTGGAAGGACAAGCTGGGGCAGATCTCGCTGTCGACGACGACGCTGTTCTGGGGCGTTTCCGGCAATATGCGCATCATCGTGTTCCCGTGGGCGCTGGCCGCGCTGGGCTACACGACGACGCAGGCCTCCAACCTGGCCGGCGTGGTGGCCCTGGGCACGGCGATCGGCGCGGTGATGGCCTCGTCCTACATGCGGCTGGACCGCGCCACCAAGGTGATCCCGCTGGGCATCGTGATGGGCGTGCTGATCGTCGGCCTGAACGTGATGCACAACGTCTGGATCGCCGCGCCCTTCTTGGTGCTGCTGGGCCTGGTCGGCGGCTACCTGGTGGTGCCGATGAATGCGCTGCTGCAGCACCGCGGCCACAACCTGATGGGCGCCGGCCGCTCGATCGCCGTGCAGAACTTCAATGAGCAGGCCTGCATCCTCGGCCTGGGTGCGCTCTACACGGTGATGACGCGGGCGGGCCTGTCGGCCTACATCTGCATCGCCGTCTTCGGCTCCGTCGTGGCCGTCACGATGTGGCTGATCCGCCAGTGGCACCTCAGCAACTGCGTGAAGCACAAGGACGAGGTCGACCGTCTTCTCGCGCTGGCCGGCAGCGACGTGCTGCAGCACTGACGAGCCCCTCGCCCAGCCGAACCACGCTGAACGCGGGCTCGGCTGGTCGGTCCCCCGAGGGGACGGCGATGCTTGGGGCGTCGAGCCCCAAGCACATCGCCAGGTGGGCCGGCTTGGGAGCGGCCCGGCGCTCGGCCCGAAATGCAGATCAGTCGCGGTCGTTGAAGGCCGTGATGTTCGCCACCTGAAAAACGCCCGCGAGCGATTGCAGCTCGCTGCGGTGCAGGGCCGCCAGCCGCTGCAGCGCCTGCTCGCCGGCCTTCGTGAGACTCACGAACACCTGCCGCCGGTCCTGCTCGTTCGGCGTGCGCGTCACCAGGCCCGCCGCCTCGCAGCGCGTCACCAGCGCGACGACGCCGTGCTGCTGCGTCTGCAGCCGCGCGGCCAGCTCGCCGATGGTGGCCTGTTCGCGTCCCGGATAGCCCTTCAGGTGCAGCAGCAGCTGGTACTGCTGCGGCGTCAGCCCCTCGGCCTGGGCGGCGTCCTCGCTGAAGCGCAGGAAGCGGCGCAGCTGGTGGCGGAACTCCGACAGCGCCTCGAAATCGGCCTTGCTCAGCGGGGCTTGCTTGCTCTTCGTCATGGCGCCATTGTCGCCAGCTGAAAATACATCACGTCATGATGTAATCGAGGCCATGCCTCTCCAGATCCAAGCCAATCGTGACTACGCCGTCGACCGACGCCTGCTGCTGACCGCGGGCCTGGCGGTGCCCATCGGCTTGCTGGGCACCGCCGCGGCCTGGCTGCTGCTGACCCTGATCCACTTCTTCACCAACCTGTTCTTCTTCCAGACCCTGTCGGTCGTGGACCGCTCGCCGGCCCTGAACACGCTGGGTGCCTGGGTCATCGCCGTGCCGGTGCTGGGCGGGCTGATCGTGGGCCTCATCGCGCGTTTCGGCTCCGAGAAGATCCGCGGCCACGGCATTCCGGAGGCGATCGAGGCGATCCTGTTCGGCCAGAGCCGCATGTCGGCCAAGGTGGCGGTGCTGAAGCCGCTGTCCTCGGGCCTGGTGATCGGCTCCGGCGGGCCCTTCGGTGCCGAGGGCCCGATCATCATGACCGGCGGCGCGCTCGGCTCGTTGCTGGCGCAGCGCTTCCATCTGTCCGCCTCGGAGCGCAAGACGCTGCTGGTGGCCGGTGCCACTGCGGGCATGACGGCCGTGTTCGGCACGCCGGTGGCGGCCGTGCTGCTGGCGGTGGAGCTGCTGCTGTTCGAGTTGCGGCCGCGCAGCCTGCTGCCGGTGGCCGTGGCCTGCGCAGTGGCCGGCTTCACGCGGCCTCTGCTGCTGGATGCGGGGCGGCTCTTCCCGCTGCACACGATGGACCTCGGCTGGCAGGCGCTGCCCGGCTGCGTGCTGGCCGGTGCGCTGGCGGGCTTGCTGTCGGCCGGGCTGTCGCGGGCGCTCTACGCGGTGGAGGACCTGTTCCACGAACTGCCGCTGCACTGGATGTGGTGGCCGGCGCTGGGCGGGCTGGTCGTTGGCATCGGCGGCTGGCTGCAGCCGCGCGCCCTGGGCGTCGGCTACGACGTCATCGGCGACCTGCTGAACCAGCGCCTGCTCGTCGAGGCGGCGCTGGCGCTGCTGGCCGTGAAGGCGCTGATCTGGGTCGTCGCGCTCGGTTCCGGCACCTCGGGCGGCGTGCTGGCGCCGCTGCTGATGATGGGCGCGGGCCTGGGCACCGTGCTGGCCGGCCTGCTGCCGGGTCAGGGCGTGTGGCCGCTGGTCTGCATGGCCGCCACCCTGGCCGGCGTGCTCGGCGCGCCGCTGACGGCCACCGTCTTCGCCTACGGCCTCACCGGCGACGGCGCCGCGCTGCTGCCGCTCCTGCTGGCCTGCACCGTCGCGCACGGCCTGTCGGCGCTGGTGATGCCGCGCTCGATCATGACCGAGCGCATCGCCCGCCGCGGTCGCCACGTGCACCGCGAGTACGGCGTCGATCCGCAGGAGCGGCTGCGTGTCGGCGAGGTGATGACGGCCGCGCCGCAGACCATCCCCGCCGACCGGCCGCTGGCCGAGGTGGCCGAACGCTGGTTCGGCGCCACGCAAAAGCACCGCGCCTACCCGGTCGTCGACGAGCGGGGCGGCTTCCTCGGCATGCTGGACCGCGAACGCCTGCTCACCGCTGCCGGCGCCGTGATCCCGCCGGACGCGGGCGAACTGGTACGCGAAGGCGAAACCGGCCTGACCTTGGCCTCCGAGACCTGCCGCGCCGCCGCCCGCCGCATGGCCGCCACCGGCCTGGAACGGCTACCGGTGGTCGAAGACCTGCAAACCCGCCGCCTCGTCGGCATCCTCAGCCGCAGCGACCTGCTGAAGGCGGTGCAGGCTCAGCATGCGGAGGAGAGCCTCTCGCCCTGACCGACCTTAGCGATGCCGCCCCACCGGCACCGGCGGATTGAGCACCTTCTGGATGTGCTCCGACCAGGCGCGGGCGATCTTGAAGCTGCCGCTGTGGTTCAGGTGGATCTCGTTGTGCCAGTCGCCGCTGCTGCCGCTGGAGCCGGGGGCGGCGGGGGCCAGCGGGACGGAGGTCGAGTCGAACACGTGCAGGCCGGGGAACTGCTGGGTGTCGGCGGCCATGCTCTTTAGCAGCTGCGCCAGGTGGAAGACCATCAGCCGGCTGATCGCGGCCCAGTCGGCGCCGGGCAGGGCGTAGGCCTTCAGCGCCGGGTACAGCCAGGGGCCGCGGGCGCCGAGCTCCAGGTCCTCGGAGCCGGCCGGGCGCGGCATCGGCACGGCGTAGCAGTGCATGAAGACCGGCTTGCCGGCGGAGGGGCCCTGGTCGCGCAAGGTCAGCAGGTGGCGGACGTTGGTGCGCAGATATTCGGCATAGGTGGCCCAGCCCGGCTCGGAGAAGTAGCGGGCGACGCCGGCCGAGGGCGGGCCCCACTCGGTCTGGCGGCGCAGCAGGCGCAGGTGCAGCGGCACCTCGTTGCCGGCGCCGTCGTGGGCTGGCGTCTTGGCGGCGTCGATCAGGTCGTTGCCGCCGACCGACAGCAAGATGCCGCTCCAGACGGGGGAGTCCGGCGCGCTCAGCAGGCGCACGAAATCGGGGGCGGACTCGAGGTCCACCATGTGGGCCAGTGCATCGCCGGTGCCGGCGCAGTTGACCGCGCAGGCGGGGTCGGGGAAGACCAGCTCCTGCAGCAGGTTGGCATGGGCGTCCAGCTTGGACTTGGCGTTCGAGAACCAGGAATCGCCCTGTGCCAGCAGGCGCCAGCGGTAGGCGCCCAGGTCGGGCGCGCGGCTGGAGGAGCCCAGGTCTCCCGGGGTGAAGCAGGCCAAGTGATCCAAGAGAGACGCTCCCATTCAGTTGACGAACGAACGACCGGCTGCGTTGGCCTGCGTGCTATAACCCCGCGGCCCGCGCCCTGCCTTATAGCCGAAAGCGGCCTCTGCAGTGTGCGTGCTTCCGGTTTATGCCCGACATGTTGCGGACGGCCAACCCGGGCCGGCAATCCTTCTCAGCCATCCTTCTGTCACTGCCGCCGCAGGCAGGCCGCGTGCCTGCCCGGCTCTTCGCCCGATGCCCGTTCTCGCCCTGATGTTCAACGCCCTGGTCTGGGGCCTGTCGTGGTGGCCGTTCCGCCAGTTCCAGGCCGCCGGCCTGCATCCGTTGTGGACCACGGTGGCGCTGTACCTGCTGTCGCTGGCGGTCATCGTCTTCAGCAATCCGAAGGCCTGGGGCGAGTTCCTGCGCACGCCCTCGCTGTGGGTCATCATGGCCGCGGCCGGCTGCACCAACACCGCGTTCAACTGGGGCGTGGCCGTCGGCGACGTGGTGCGCGTCGTGCTGCTGTTCTACGTGGCGCCGCTGTGGACGGTGCTGCTCGCGCGCCTGGTGCTCAAGGAGCGCATGACGCCGCTGGCCGCGCTGCGGATGGTGCTGGCGCTGGGCGGCGCGGCCTGCGTGCTGATGCCGGAGGAGGGCGGTTTCCCGCTGCCGTCCAGCCTGCCGGACTGGCTGGGCCTGGCGGGAGGCTTCTGCTTCGCGCTGAACAACGTGATGCTGCGCCGCGAGGCGGCCCGCGGCGCCCATGCGCGGGCGCTGGCGATGTTCCTGGGCGGTGTCGTCGTGGCCGGTGCCGCGGCCTGCGGCATGGCCAGTGAGGCGGCCGGCGCGTTGATCGGCTGGCCCACGCTGCCGGGCGCCGTGTGGCTCCTGCCGCTGGGCGCCATGGCGCTGCTGTTCCTGGCCTCCAACCTGTGCCTGCAGTACGGCGCGGCGCGTTTGCCGGCCAACGTCTCGTCCATCGTGATGCTGACCGAGGTGCCGGCGGCGGCGCTGTCGGCCGTCTGGCTGGGCGGGGGCGTGCTCGATACCAAGACCGCCGTCGGCGGTGCCTGCATCCTCGCCGCGGCCCTGCTCGCCGCAGCGGAGCGCAGGACAACGGCTACCATCGCCGCACCCGAACAACAGGAGGCAAGGGCATGACCAGCAGCGTGTACGACTTCCAGGCCCTCTCGATCACCGGCCAGCCGGCCGACCTGGCCAGCCAGCGCGGCAAGGTGATGCTGATCGTCAACACCGCCAGCGCCTGCGGCTTCACCCCGCAATTCGCCGGGCTGGAGGAACTGTGGAAGGACTACGCCGACAAGGGCCTGGTCGTGATCGGCTTCCCCAGCAACGAGTTCGGCGGCCAGGATCCGGGCAGCAACGACGAGATCGCCTCCTTCTGCCAGCTGAACTACGGCGTCAGCTTCCCGATGATGGAGAAGATCAAGGTCAACGGCGCCAACGCCCATCCGCTCTACAAGTGGCTCAAGGGCGAGAAGCCCGGCATCCTCGGCACCGAGGCGATCAAGTGGAACTTCACCAAGTTCCTGGTCGGCCGCGACGGCCAGGTGCTCAAGCGCTACGCCCCGAACGACGCGCCGAAGAACATCCGCGCGGACATCGAAAAGGCGCTCAGCGCCGCGGCGCCGGCCTGATCCACAGCCGCCCGTAGCTGCTGCGCAGCCGGCCCTCGGCCACCGCCTGGCGCAGCAGCTGGTTGACCGTCTGCCGCGACAGGTTCGCCAGCGCCGCCAGCTCGGCCTGGGTCGCGGCCACCGGCTGCCAGCCCTCGGCATCGGGGTCGCCGGCCGCACGGCGATGGGCCAACTGCCCCAGCGCCAGGCTGAATCGCTCCGCCGCGCTGCGATGGCGAGCCGCTTCCAGCAGCCGCATCGTGCTGTCAAAGCGCAGCGCGAACTCGCGCATCAGCGCGCGGGCGAAGCCGGGCAGCTCGTCCATCAGCAGGCGATAGGCCGGCTCGCCGATCGCCAGCACCTGGCTGGGCGCCCTCGCCAGCGCTTCGTAGCTCGAAGGCTGGCCGGTGACGAAGGCCGCCAAGCCGAAGATGCGCGGCGGGGACACGTGGTCGAGCGAAGAAACCTGGCCGTCGTGCCCGATGAAACGGGTCTCGATTTCGCCGGCCACCACCGCGTAGACGGCCGCCGTCGGCTGCCCCTGCGCGAACAGCGTGCGGCCGCGCGCCAGGCGCCGCAGAGGCACCAGCGATGCGGCGCGTTGCAACAGCGCATCGCTCGGCTGCAGCTCGGGAAAGTTCGCGGCCAGCATCGCCCGCAGCGGCTCGGTCATCGGTGGTCCTCAAATGTCGGATGCTCGACATTCTGGCGGTACGAAGCGGCTTAGGCTTGCAGCCATGAACGACATCGCCTCCGCCTTCCGCCGCTTCGCCGACATCGACGGTACCCAGGATCCGCTCTACGTCGCGATTTGCCGCACGGTAGCGGACTCGCCGGCGCTGTTGGCGCTGATGGACGAGGCGCCGCCGACGCAGCGCAAGCCCAATCTGCTGCTGGCCGCACTGCACGATCGGGTGCTGGCCGGCGCCGACCATCCGCTGCGCGACTACTACCCGAGCGCCGGCGGCACGCGGATGCCCGATGCGGAGCTGCCCGCGCTGCTGGCCGATTTCGCCGCCGTGGAGAGCGCGGTGCTCGTCGAACACCTGCGCCACGGCAGCACGCAGACCAACGAGACCGGCCGCTGCGCCGTGCTGTGGCTGGCGCTGCAGCAGATTGCTCGCATCGGCGGTAGGCAAGACCTGGCCCTGCTGGACTTCGGTTGCAGTGCGGGGCTGAACCTGGCCGTCGACCAGTACCGTTATGACTACGGCAGCTTCCAGTGCGGCGCGGCCGGCGCGCCGGTGGCGATCGCCTGCCGCTGGCTCGGCGATGCGCCGCCGCCGGCCGAAGGGGACTGGCGCCTCGCGGCGCGGCGCGGCATCGATCCCGCGCCGATCGATGTGAACGATGAGGCCGCCGTCCGCTGGCTGCGCGCCTGCCTGTGGCCGCACGACCGCGAACGCGCCGCCCGGCTGGATGCCGCCGTGGCGCTGGCCCGCCGCGGGCATTTCGACGTCCGCCGCGCCGACGACTGCATCGCGCAGATCGAACCCTGGCTCGACAGCCTGCCGCCGGGCGTGCAGCCGGTACTGTTCAACAGCTGGGTGCTGTACTACTTCGACGCCGCATCGCTGGTACGGCTGCGCGCCGTTGTCGGGCGGCTGGCGCGGGAGCGGGGCCTGGTTTGGCTCGGCGCCGAAGGGCCCGGCGTGCGTCCGTCAGGCCTCGCGTTGCCGCCGCTGGCACCTGGGGCCGAGGCGTCGACACTGTGGACGCTGGAGATGCAGGACCGCGAACCGACGGCGCTGGCCTGGTCGCACCCGCACGGGCGCTGGGTGCAGTGGGTGGCGTGAGGCCTCAGTTGGCGGACGGCGGCCGCACCGTCAGCTGATTCACCACCGCTTCCACGTCGTCCAGCCCCTTCACCAGCCGCTCCAGCTCTACCGCCTCGGTAGCCGTCGACACACAACCCCGCAGCGTCACCCAGCGCCGCTGGCCCAGTGCCCAGAAGCGCGTTGTCTTCGCGAAGCGGCCATCCGCGTCGACGGCGATCTTCACGCGCGGAATGATCTCGCGGTCGTACAGATAGGCGTTGGGCAGGCGGCAACGGCCGTCGCGGTAGCAGCTGCCGCCGCGCTCGCTGCGGCCGTGCGCCTCGGCGCGCATCTCGGCCTCGGTGATCTCGGGGCCGGGTGGGGTGGGGCAGGCGGGCAGGCCATCGGTGATCTGCTGGAAGGGGTCGTTGAAGTAGTTCTGCCGGGCCGGTGGATCTTCTGCCAGGGCCAGGACCGGCGCCGCCAGCAGCGCCGCGACGGTGAACTCAAGCAGACGCATCGCCGCGCGTCCCGAAGCGCTCGGCCGAGCGGGCGCGTGCCTTCGCTGCCTCGATCTCCCGATCGCGCGGCTCCGCCGTGGTCACCAATTCAGCGATCAGCGTGCGCGCCGAAGCCGCGATCTCGGCCACCGCGCGGTCGAAAGCGGCCTCGTTGGCCTTGGACGGCAGGTTGAACCCGCTCAGCTTGCGCACGAACTGCAGCGCGGCGTCGCGGATCTCCAGCTCGGTGGCCGGCGGCTCGAAGTTGAAGAGCGTCCGAATGTTCCTGCACATAATTGCGATTCCCCGTTTGGAGTTCCCGCCATGTTTGCACACGTCGACGCCTACGCAGGCGACCCCATCCTGAGCCTCAACGAAGCCTTCGGCAAGGATCCGCGGCCGGGCAAGATCAATCTGTCGATCGGCATCTATTTCGACAACGAGGGCCGCATCCCGATGCTGGACTCGGTGCGCAAGGCGGAGCTGGCGGTGGTGGCCGACGCGGGTGCGCGGCCCTACCTGCCGATGGAGGGCGCGGCCAACTTTCGCAGCGCCGTGCAGGCCCTGCTGTTCGGCAAGGACCACGCGGCGCAGGACCGCACGGTGACGATCCAGAGCGTGGGTTCCAGCGGCGGGCTGAAGGTCGGCGCGGACTTCATCAAGCGCTACTTCCCCGACAGCGCGATCTACGTCAGCGATCCGACCTGGGACAACCACAAGGCCGTCTTCGAGGGCTCCGGCATCGAGGTGCGGACCTACCCGTACTACGACCCGGCCACCGGCGGCGTGCGCTTCGCCGAGATGCTGGATGCCATCGCCAAGCTGCCGGCCAAGAGCGTCGTGCTGCTGCACGCCTGCTGCCACAACCCGACAGGCGTCGACCTGACCCGCGCGCAGTGGGAGCAGCTGATTCCGGTGCTGAAGGCCAAGGAACTGATTCCCTTCCTGGACCTGGCCTATCAGGGCTACGGCGACGGCATCGAGGAAGACGCCTTCGCCGTCCGTGCGATGGCCGCGTCCGGCCTGTCCTTCTTTGTCGCCAACAGCTTCTCCAAGAGCATGAGCCTGTACGGCGAACGCTGCGGTGCGCTGAGCGTCGTCTGCCCGGATGCCGCGCAGGCCGCCAACGTGTTGGGCCAGCTGAAGTTCACGATCCGCCGCAACTACTCGAACCCGCCGCTGCACGGCGGCCAGCTGGTCGCCAAGGTGCTGAGCGACCCGGCGCTGCGCGCCCAGTGGGAAGGCGAAGTGACGGCGATGCGCAGCCGCATCCAGCAGATGCGCAAGAGCCTGCACGAGGTGCTGGCGGCCAAGCTGCCCGGCCGCAACTTCGACTATTTCCTGACCCAGCGCGGCATGTTCAGCTACACCGGCCTCAGCGCCGCGCAGGTGGACCGCCTGAAGGACGAGTTCGCCGTCTACCTGGTGCGCTCGGGCCGCATGTGCGTGGCCGGGCTGAACACCCACAACGTCGAGGCCACCGCCAAGGCAATGGCGGCCGTCCTCAACGCCTGACCCCCGGGGTCTCCGGGCTGCCGAATCGGGTCCCTCGGGAGAGGGACACACATTCGGCAGGGTTATGGCCTCCGCCGCCGCTTTCATTGGCTCCTCCCTGGGCTTCCCTCGTACCCTCGCGGGCAACAAGGAAGGTAGAGCCCGGGATCGATGAAGCATTGTGTGGTGATTGGCGGCGGCGTCGTCGGGCTGACGACGGCCTGGGCCCTGGCCGAACGCGGCATGCAGGTCACGGTGGTCGAGCGGGAACCCGCCGTGGCCACCGGTGCCAGCCGTGCGAATGGCGGCCAGCTGAGCTACCGCTACGTCTCGCCGCTGGCTGACGAAGGCGTGCCGCTGAAGGCGCTGCGCTGGCTGCTCGATCCGGACGGCCCGCTGCGCTTCAAGCCCGAAGCCAGCGCCCACCAGTGGCAGTGGATGTGGGCCTTCCTGCGCGCCTGCCGCAGTTCGATCAATCGTCGCACCACCGCGCGGTTGCTGGAGCTGGGTGCCTACAGCCAGCAGAGCTTCGGCGCGCTGGCCGAGGCGGCGCGCCTCGCTCCCGAGGAGATCGAGCTGCGCAGCCCCGGCAAGCTGGTCGTCTACCGCAAGCCGGCCGAGTTCGAGCGCACCGCTGCCCGGCTGAGGAAGGTCGCCCAGGGCGGCCCGGAGCGCGCGCTGTCGCACGACGAGTGCGTGGCCCTGGAGCCGGCGCTGGAGTCCACCGAGGCGACGCTCGCCGGCGGCATCTTCACCGAGGGTGAGGCGGTGGCCGACTGCTACAAGCTCTGCGTGCAGCTCGCCGACCGACTCACGGCGCACGGCAATTTCCGCGGCTTCGTGCAGGCCGACGTGCTGGGTTTCGTCGAGCGCGGCGGTGCCGCGGTGGCGCTGAAGACCCATACCGGCGACGAGATCCCCGCCGACGAATTCATCGTGGCCGCCGGGCTGCAGAGCCGCGCGCTGATGCGCACGGCCGGCCTGTCGCTGCCGCTTTATCCGCTCAAGGGCTACAGCCTGACGGCGCCGATCGACGCCGGCCACAAGCCGCCCGTCGTCAGCGTCACCGATTTCGAGAAGAAGATCCTCTACGCCCGCATCGGCGGCGACCTGCGCGTGGCCGCGATCGTCGACCTGGTCGGCGAGGACATGAGCCTGAACCCCGAGCGCATCGCCTCGCTGCAGCGCGCCTGCCGCGCCACCTTCCCGCAGGCCGCCGACTACGACCGTGCCGCGGTCTGGACCGGCCTGCGCCCGGCCACGCCCACCGGCGCGCCGATCCTGGGTGCCGCCAACACGCTGCGCAATCTGTGGCTCAACGTCGGCCACGGCGCCTTGGGCTTCACCTTCTCGTTCGGCTGCGCCAACATCGTGGCCGAGCTGGTCGCCGGGCGCAGCAGCCCGGTGGCGCTGGACGGTCTTCAACTGGCCTAGCGCCTCACCCGTGAACGCCATGCACCGCAACGCCCGGCTGGCCGAAGCGCTGCTTGCAGCGGTGCGCGAGCAGCGCTTCGAGCTGACGCCGGACGGCCTGCTCGGCGGCGCGCCGGTGGGCCAGCATCCGAGCATCGACCTGGCCGTTGCTGCCTTTCCGGCCGATGGTGCGGCGCCGCTGTTCGCCAACGTGCTGTTCTCGCGCGAGCATCCGCAGGGCCTGGTCGCCGCGATCGGCGTGCGCGCCGGTGCCGTCGAGAACGTCCGCTATCTGGCCGACCGGCAGGACGCGGACGGCAACTCGCTCGCCTGGCGCCCCGGCACCAACTGGCAGCAGGTCGACTGGCAACCGCTGGCCGGCAGCGGGCCGGACCGCTTCGTCGCGCCTTATCCGGCCTCCTTGCTGAAGCTGATGGTGCTGGTCGCCGTCGCGCGGCTGGTGGACCAGGGCCGCAGCGCCTGGGAAGCGCCGCTGGCCTTCGAGGGCCGCACGCGATCGGTCGGCGACTGGGCGATGGACATGATCGCCATCAGCTGCAACGACGCGACCTCGGCCTTGGTGACGCTGCTGCATGCCAGCGGTGCCGTGGCTGCCGACGAGGTCCACCGCCTGTTCGAATCGCGGGGCCTGACGACGCTGCGCTTCGCGAACACCCGACCCGACGGCGGCTGGCGCAATGCCGACGGCGCCGGCGTCGGCAACATCCAGATGACTGCCTGGGACACCGTGCGCCTGCTCTGGCTGCTGGACCCGGACGCACCGCCCGCGCCCTGGCTGCAGGCCGGCATGCCGCCGCTGCTGGGCGCGAGCCGGGCCCACGTGCTCGCCTGCCTGCGCGGCCAGAAGCTGCACCACGTGCTGTCCAGCCGCTCGCTGCTCGACGCGCCGGGCTGGGTCGAAGGCATCCCGGGCGAACTCGAGTTCGCGCACAAGACCGGCAGCACCGAGAACTACGCGTCGGACGCCGGCATCGTGCGCGGCGTCACGCCGGGCACGCGCCGCCACTACCTGATCGCGGTGACCAGCAACCTCGGCAGCCGCTATGCGCCGCCGGCCGAAGGCTGCGTCACGACCTGGCGGATGCCCGCGCTGGGCGCCGCGGTCGACGCATTGATGGCTGCCATGTTGGAATGACGACGATGACTTCTCTTGCTGCCCTGAAGCCCGGCGCCACCTTGGGCGTGATCGCCCCCGCCGGCCCGCCCAAGCCCGGCCAGCTGGAACTGGTGCCCGCACTGCTGGCCGCGCACGGCTTCGTCGCCAAGATCTTCCCCGGCTGCGCCGGCCCGGCGCAGTTCGACTATCTGGCGGCCAGCGACGCCCAGCGCCTGGCCGACCTGCACGCCGCCTTCGCCGACCCTGAGGTCGACGCGGTGCTGTGCCTGCGCGGCGGCTACGGCTGCGGCCGCCTGCTGGCGGGCATCGACACCGCGCTGCTGCGCGCGCATCCGAAGCTGCTGATCGGCTACAGCGACATCACGGCGCTGCACGGCCTGCTCGACACCCTGGGCCTGCCGGGCCTGCACGCGCCGATGCCCACCTCCGACCTGCTCCATCCCGAGGCCGGGCCGGACGCCGAGCGCCTGTTCGGCCTGCTGCGCAGCGGCCTGCGCGCCGGTGACGCGATCGCGGCACCGCCGCTGGAACCGCATCCGCTGAGCCGTGGCGATGCCGCGGAAGGCCGGCTGATCGGTGGCAACCTGGCCGTCTTCGCCTCGCTGGTCGGCACGCCCTGGCTGCCCGACGCCCGCGGCGCGATCCTGTTCCTGGAAGACATCAGCGAGGAGCCCTACCGTGTCGACCGCATGCTGGGCCAGCTGCGCCACGCGGGCGTGCTGGACGCGGCGGCCGGCTTCCTGATCGGCAGCTTCAGCGACGCCGCCGCGCCCGACGCCCAGCTGATCGACTACCTGGGCGGGCTCGGCAAGCCGATCCTGGCCGGCTGGCCCAGCGGCCACTGCCGGCCCAACGTGCCGCTGCCGATGGGGCTGCGGGTGCGGATGGACGTGACGGGCCGCAGCCTGAGCGTTCTCTAGACCGACAGCTCGTAGACCTCGGCCGCCGCCCGGTCGGCGCGGCTGTGGCCGCCCAGCGCCTTGTCCCATTCGGTGCCGAGCGCCGCGCCGCGCTGGGGCGTCAGGCCGCCGATCAGCGAGCTGGTTTCCTCGGTGCTGGCATCGAACTCGGCGATCTGCTCGCGGCTCTCGTTGAACAGGCGGGCGAGCTGCCCGCCGCCGCCTGCGTCGATCAGCACCAGCCAGCGTGCCGGCTTCTGCCGGTTCGCCGAGTGATGCTTGCCGGGCGACTCGATGCCGAAACCTTCGCTCATGGTGCTGCTCCTTGCGTGGCTTGGCAGCAGCCTATCACCCGTTCATGAGGCGGGCCAGGGATCGGCCCAGGCGGGCAGGCGCTCCAGGCTGTCGAGCCAGCGGACGATGTTGGCGTAGGGCGCCATCGGCATCTCCGATTCGCGCCAGTAGCGGGCCATCGAGGCGAGCTGGAAGTCGGCGATCGTCAGCCGGCCGCAGGCGGGGTGGCTGCGGTCCTGCAGGTGCGCATCCAGCACGCGGGCGAACTTGTCGAAGTCCGCGACGCTGTCCTTCAGCGGCGCGCGATCGGGCGTGCCGAAGCCGAAGGTCGACTTGACCACGTGCTCGAAGTAGAACGGCGCGACCGCCGGCGACCAGTGGTGATCGGCCCAGGAGATCCAGCGCAGCACCTCGACCTGTTCGCGCGGATGCAGCGCCGGCCACATGTCGGAGCCGACCTTCAGGCACAGGTGGGCCATGATCGCCGCCGATTCCCAGATCACCTGCCCACCATCGACCAGCGTCGGCGCCTTGCAGTTCGGGTTCAGCGCCGCGTAGTCCGCCGTGCGCAGCCCGCCGCCCATCAGGTCCAGCTCGACGAAGTCTGCGTCGATCGCCAGGTGCCGGGCCAGCGCCAACACGCGGCGTGGCGCCTGCGCGCGGATCCAGTAGATCGTTGGTTTGTTCTCGCTCATGGTGTTCCTCGGTTTGCCTGGAACGACGAGCGGCAAGCCACTGTTTCGACATCTCTGCCCCGGAGAATCACGCAGATGAAATAACTCGTTACCTCATTACACTTTTTGGTTCTGATGGACAGCCCGCGCCGCAACCCGATGGACGATGACGACGACCCGGACCGGACCGTCGTCAGTACGTCCTTGCCGACGCGGATCATCCCGGCGCGCCGGCCGCCGCCCGAGCCGGCGTACCGGGACGAAGGTCCGGACACCGAGATGCTGCCGCCGGCCACGCCGGCTTTCCTGCACCGGCCCGCGCCGGAGGTCGTTACCGCGCCGCCCGCGCGCCGCCCGGCACTGCCGGCGGGTGCGGCCTCGCTGGCGCTGCGGCCCGGCTTCCTGCTGCACGAGTACCGCATCGACTCGGTGCTGGGCAAGGGCGGTTTCGGCATCACCTACCTGGCGACCGACATCAACCTGAACACGCGCGTCGCGATCAAGGAGTACCTGCCGGAGGAGATCGCGTTCCGCAAGTCGGGCCAGACGGTGTCGGCCCACTCGACACGCCACCAGGACCGCTACAAGGCGGGCCTGGACAGCTTCCTGGTCGAGGGACGCACGCTGGCCAGCTTCCGGCATCCGAACATCGTCCGCGTGGCGCGCTTCTTCGAGGCGCACCAGACCGCCTACATGGTGCTGGAGTACGAGCGCGGCCTGCCGCTGAAGACCTGGTGGCCCAAGCACCAGCTGCCCGAGAAGGAGCTGGTGCTGCTGCTGCAGCCGCTGCTGGATGGGCTGTCGGTCGTCCACGCCACGGGCTTCCTGCACCGCGACATCAAGCCCGACAACATCCAGGTGCGCCGCGGCGATGGCAGCCTCGTGCTGCTGGACTTCGGCTCGGCGCGCCAGGCGGTGGGCAGCGGCGCGGCCAGCGACGACGTGGCCGTCACGCCCGGCTACGCGCCGATCGAGCAGTACCAGGACGGCGACCAGGGCGCCTGGACCGACGTCTATGCGATGGGCGCCACGCTGTACTGGATGCTCACCGCCAAGAAGCCGCCCGACGCGATGGACCGGCTGGTGGACGACACGCTGCTCCCGATACGCGAGGCGGCCGTGGAGCCCGGCCGCTGGTCTGCCACCTTCCTGGACGCGATCGACTGGGCGCTCAAGCTGGAGCCGGCCGAGCGCCCGCAGAGCGTGGACCAATGGCGCGAGAAGCTGTTCGCCGCGCACGCGGCCAGCCTGGGCGTGCAGGAGGCGCTGCGCGCCGGCGATGCGGGCGAGCGCCGCACGCTGCGGCAGGCCCTGCAGCGCATCGTCTCGCCCGGCAGCTGGCCGCTGGCGCTGAAGCTGAGCCTGGCGGGCGTGGCGGCGGCGCTGCTGCCGATGATCAGCACCGGCTACTACAACCTGCAGAACAGCCTGGACATGGTCTCCGGCGGCGAGTTGCGCAACCTGGAGCTGCTGGCCCACAGCACGGCCGGCCGCATGGCCCAGCTGATCGGCGACAGCCAGCACCTGGCCAGCGCGCTGGGCGCGGACGGCGACTTCGTCGCCTTCCTCGAAGGCCGGCCGGGCCACGACGTGGACGAGATCCGCGGCAAGATGCAGACGCTGGTGAGCTCGAACCCCGACATCCACCTGATGATGCTGATGGACCGCACGGGCACCGCCGTGGTGTCCAGCGATCCGGAGGTGATGGGCAAGAACTTCGCGTTCCGCGAGTACTTCAAGACCGCGATGACGGGCAAGCCCTACACCAGCGGCATCATCGTCGGCTCGGTGGCCGGGGCCAGCGGCATGTTCTACGCCAACCCGGTGCTCGACGACAAGCAGCAGGCGATCGGCGCCGTGGTGCTGCGCATCCGTGGCTCCTCCTTCGACAAGATCCTGAAGGACGTGCAGGGCAACTCCAGCCTGCAGCCCTTCCTGGTCGACGGCGATGGCGTCGTCATCGGCCACGCCGACCCGAAGGCCCTGTACGCCAGCCTCGTGCCGCTGGCGCCGGCCAAGCTGGCCGAGATCAAGGCCGACCAACGCTTCCGCCGCGACACGATCGCCAGCCTCGACATGCCACCGCTCGCCACGGCGCTGGTCGGCGCCACCGCGCCGGGCAACCTGGCCTACCACTCCACGCTCACGAAGGCCGACGAGGTGGCCGGCTATGCCCCGGTGCGCAGCGACACGCGCAACCGCTGGGTCGTCGCCGTCAGCGAGCCGCGCAGCAGCTTCGAGGCGCCGCTGAACGCGCTGTTCTGGCGCCAGTTGCTGAGCGTCGGGTTGGTGGGCCTGCTGTTCCTGGGCCTGGCCCTGCTGTTCGCCCGGAACATCGTGCGGCCGGTGAAGGCGCTCACCCGGGCCGTCGACGCGTTGAAGGCCGGCGACTACAAGAACGCCACCGTGAAGGTCGAGAGCCGCGACGAGATCGGCCAGCTCAGCCGAACCTTCAACGTGCTGATCGACGTCTTGCGGCAGCGCGAACGCGAACGCAAGAAATCACCATGAGCCGGTCCACGCCCGTGTGGGCCGCTTTCGATGCCCAGGCGGAGCGGCTGGACCAGCGCTTCGCCGGCAGCTTCACGCGCCACAGCTTCGACTACCTGCAGCCGGTGCGGCTGCAGAAGCAGGTGCCCGCGCGGCTGCGCCGGCCCTATGCGACGGCGGTGTCGTACACGGCCTGGGGTGCGGCGGACGCGCCGCTGCTCGTCTGCCTGGGCGGCGTCGCCAACACGGCGATGCGCTTCAGCTTCCTGGCGGCCGACCTCAGCGCGGACTTCCGCGTCGTGTGCATGGACTGGCTCGGGCGCGGGCAGTCCGGCTGGCTGGCCGACGAGAGCGAGTACACCGGCGCCACCTATCTCGAACAGCTGCGGCAACTGCTGGCGCACCTGCAGCCGCGCGGCCCGGTGCACCTGCTCGGCTCGTCGATGGGCGGCTCGATCGCGATGGCGCTGGCGGCGCGTTCGCCCTCGATCGTCGCGCGGCTGGTGCTCAACGACGTCGGGCCGGCCATGCCCGCGGCGCGCCGCCGCCGCCGCGCCGACACGCTGGCGCGGCACTACGTGTTCCGCTCGCCCGAGGACATCCACCGCCGCGTCGGCGCCTCGCAGAAGAACGACGGGCCGGTCAGCGACGAGATCCGCCACTTCCTCGCCTGGCACCAGACCCGCTGGTCGGAGGAGAACGCCGGCCGCGTCTACCGCCACGATCCGCGCGCGATGACCGCCTATCGCAGCCAGGTCATCGCCCAGGCCCGCCATGACCAATGGAAGGACTGGACCGGCGTGCGCTGCCCGGTGCTGCTGGTGCACGGCCTGCAGTCCGACGCGCTGCTGGCGCCCACGATTGCCCGCATGCGCCGGGCGCTGCACCCGCGCGCGGCGCTGGCCGTCGCGCACGTGCCCGAGACCGGCCACACGCCGCTGCTGTCGGACCGCAACCAGACCCACTGCATCGGCGGCTGGCTGCGGGGTCAGGTCTTGTGCGAGGAACTCTCCGTCCCGCTCGCCTACCCGCGGGAAGCCTGGCGCTGATCCAGCGCTGATCGAGCACTCAACGGGCGTGGCGTTCCGCGCCGTCCATTGGGGAATTCCTGATCCGTCGTGTTTCCGGCAGGTTTCCCAGGCATTTCTGCTTTGCATAACTTGACGTTATGCAACAGAACTAACAAGTTACTTCATCGGTATATGACCGGTCGATGACGATGCGCTCCCACGTCCATTTGTCGGAAACCGTTGATGATTTTCAAGCGCACTCCTGTCGCGACCGCCGTATCGGTCAGCCTCTTGTTGTCGATCAGCCTGCAGGCCCGCGCCCAGGAAGAGAAGCCCTCCGCGGCTCTGGAAACAGTGACCGTCACCGGCATCCGCGCTTCGACCGAGAAGGCGCTGAGCATGAAGCGCGAAGCCTCCGCCAACGTGGACGTGATCACCGCGGTGGACGTGGGCAAGATGCCCGACAAGAACCTGGCCGACTCGCTGCAGCGCGTCGTCGGCGTGGCGGTACGCACCGACTACGACGAGGCCGAGAAGGTCTCGATGCGCGGCACCAACCCCGACATGACGCTGATCCTGTTCAATGGCCACTCGGTCAGCGGCGGCGACTGGTACCTGGCCGACCAGGCGTCCAGCAGCCGCTCGACCAGCCTGAGCCTGATGCCCTCGTCGGTGCTGAACGCGGCCACCGTCTACAAGACCTCGCAGGCCGACATCGTCGACGGCGGCCTGGCCGGCACCGTCAACGTGACGACGCGTCGCCCGCTGAAGGAGGCGAAGAAGTTCGGCGGCCTGCTGAGCGTCGGCGGCGTCTATGCCGACCTGCCGGCCAAGACCAGCCCGCAGCTCAACGGCAGCGTGAACTGGAAGAACGAGAGCAACACCTTCGGCGTGATCGGCCAGCTGTTCGCCGAGAAGCGCTACGTGCGCCGCGACTCGGTCTCGCGCGCGGCCTACTCGTCCAGCTCCGGCTGGGACGTGATCGACACCGCCGCGATGAAGGGCATCACCGACGCGTCGCTGGCCGGCACGGGCTACAAGGCCTCCGACCTGCAGGGCGTGCGCCTGCCCGGCAGCATGGCGCTGGAGTACGTGGAAGGCGTGCGTGACCGCAAGGGCGGCATGCTGGCGCTGGAGGCCCAGCCGACCGACCGGCTGAACCTCGGCCTGACCGGCTTCTACTCGCGCATGAACGCCAACAACTTCGGCCGCGCCACCTATTCGGCGATCCAGCAGATGCTGCGCGGCCAGAGCTATTCGGTGCAGCAGGGCACGCTGACCAACACGAACGTCTACGCGCAGATCAAGAACCCGGTGATCGTCGACGAGACGACGATCTACGGCGACCACCTGAAGGTGCTCAAGAGCGCGGACATCGTCTTCCCGGACGGCTCCGCGCCCCAGTACCTCGGCAACTCCGAGGGCTACTACCGCAGCGGCGCCCGTTCCAGCAGCGGCTTCCTGGACCTGGACGCCACGATGGAGTTCAGCGACCGCCTGAAGGTCAAGGGCCTGATCAGCACGACGCGCGGCGTGGGCCATACCGAGGCCGACCGCGGCCTCACCTACGACCGCTACGGCCAGGGCGTCTCGTACGCGCTCAATGGCGTGAACGTGGCGCCCGACTTCCACTACATCAACGCCGGCAACCCGAGCTCGCCCACGCTGGATGCCAACGGCGCCGGCTACAAGCTCGATGCGCGCAGTGGCGTGAACTCGTACAACACGGTGGACGCCGAGCACAGCGTTGCGCTCGACGGCGAATTCCGCCAGGACAGCGGCCCGTTCAGCACCTTGCAGTTCGGCCTGCGCCAGGCCGATCACAGCCGCGAGTTCCGCCGCGCGATCAAGGCCTTCAAGTCGGGCACCTTCAGCGGCCCGGATCCTTCGCTGGCCGTGGCCTACCCGGGCAACTTCGGTCAGGCCCTGGGCGGCAACTTCGAGAGCGCGGGCTTCTACTTCCCGAAGGAAGTACTGACCGATTACTTCAACAGCCAGGTGAAGGATGTGGGCTCGGCCTACGAGCGCTTCGTCAGCTCCGAGATCGACGTGCGCGAGCGCCAGCGCGCCGTCTACATGATGCAGAACTTCGAGACGGCCGATAACCGCATCAGCGGCAACATCGGCTTCCGCCTCGTGCGCACCGAGGTCGATTCGCTGATCCCCACACCGGTCTCCACCAAGATCTGCCCGCGCATCGAGCCGGGCCAGCCGGCCACCGCCTGCCCGGGCTACCCCGGCGTGATCAACACCGCCGGCGACGCCCAGCCCTACTACGACGGCGTGCCCTTCAATCCCGCCACCGGCAGCGTCTACTACAAGAAGGCCACGCACAAGAACTTCGACAACATCCTGCCGAGCTTCAACCTGCGCATGGAAGTGGCCAAGGACGTGATCGGCCGCGTCGGCCTCTCCGAGACCATCGGCCGGCAGAACTACAACCTCTACGGCGCCACCTTCGGCACGCCGACCTGCGACGGCTCCGGCAACTGCTCGGTCACCGGCCCGAACCCCGACCTGAAGCCCCTGACCGCGCGCAACCTCGACCTGTCAGTGGCCTGGTTCTTCGCGCGCCGCTCGATGGTGTCGGTGAGCCTGTTCGATTCGCTGATCGACGGCTATGCCAAGACCGGTGCGATCAAGCAGGGCGTCACCGTCGACCTGATCGACCCGACCACCGGCGCGACCAAGACCTACTTCGTCAACACATCCACCCAGCAGAAGGCGCGCATCCGCGGCGTCGAGCTGGCCTATGAGCAGCCGATCGGCGGTGGCTTCGGCTTCCAGTCGAACGCGAGCGTCGCCGAAACCCGCGTGGCCGACGGCCGGCCGATGACCGGCGCCTCGAAGTTCTCCGCCAACCTGGGCGGCTACTTCGAGAACGACATCTTCAGCGTGCGCTTGGTCTACAACTACCGCGGCAAGTACGTGTCCAGCACGACGGCCCCGTCGCCGACGACCAACAGCCAGGGCAACACGACGATCAACGGCGTCGTGATGCCGGTCGCGCCGACGATGGCCGCCCCGGTCTCCAACGTCGCGCTCTCGGCCAACTACAACATCACGCCTGACCTGCAGATCGCCTTCAGCGCCACCAACCTGACCAACCCGACCCGCGCGCAGTACCGTTACAGCGAGGAAGAGCAGCAGAAGCTCGACGCCAGCGGCCGCCAGTACTACCTGGAGGCGCGCTACAAGTTCTGACCCGCTGTGGAAGGAGCGAGCCCCGCGGCGCCCGGCGCCGGCGGGGCTTTTTCATGTGCGGCCGGCATGCGGATTGCCACGGGGCTCTCGGTCGTCATCACCCCGGGATCTCCGCAATGCGCCACATCGCTCTCGTGCTTCTCGCCGGTCTTGCCTGCAGCGCCAGCCAGGCGCAGATGGCGCCGCCGGGCGTCAAGGACATGATCGTCACCGGCGGACTCAACGCCGGCAAGACGCACCGCGTGGCCGAGCACTGCGGCGCCTCCGCCGACACGCTGAAGGCCTACAAGGCCCGCTTCGATGCCGATACCAAGGGCGGCGCGGAGCTCTACGCGAGCCTGGACGTCGACATCGAAAAGGTGTTCCTGCAGGGCCGCAAGGACGGCGATGCGTTCTACGACACGGTCAAGTCCAGCCCCAATCGCGACACCATCTGCTCGCAGACCTTGGCGCTGGTGAAGAGCCAGGCGGGGAAGTAAAAAGCCCGCCGGCTGTGACACCGGCGGGTCGGAAGGCTTGAAGCCGTGAGGCTCTGGGCCGAATAAGAGCGTTCAGGTCATCAGAAGCTGTAGCGCGCGGACACCTGCAGCGTGCGGCCGCGCGGGTCGGCCACCCGAGGGTCGTAGCCGGCGCCGATCACGTAGTCGGGGTCGTGCCAGGTGAACGGCGGCTGGCGGTCGAGCATGTTGACCAAGCCACCAGTCAGGGTCACGTTTTTGATGCCGGTGTAGGTCGTGAACAGATTGAAGGTCGTGTAGCTGGCGATGCGGCGATGGACCGGCGTGCCGGCCGGGTTGGTGCCAACGTAGGGCGTGCGATCTTCGTCGTTGTAGCCGGACGAGTAGTTCACCGACAGCGTCGTCGACCAGTCGTTCAGCGAGAAGGTGGACGAGATGTTCGTCCTCCACTTCTGGTACAGCGTGTCGGTCTTCCATTGGTCCACGTACTGGACCATCGGCTGGCCGTTGATCAGCGCCTCCTTGTCGCTGATCATCTTGGTCGCCGTGCCGGTCGTGACCAGCTTTCCGCCGAGCAGCTTGGCGTTGTGCGTCAGCGTGAAGTCGATGCCCTTGGTGTCCGAACTGCCCGCGTTGATCCAGCCGGCCTGGATGGACGTCAGGTTGCCCTGGTCGTCGCGGATGAAGTTGCTGGCGAAGACGTCGTAGTTCTGCAGTTCCTGCGTGTAGGTCAGCAGGTGGATACGGTCCTTCATGTGGATCTCCCAGTAGTCCGCCGAGGCTGTCAGCGAATCAAGCGGGGAGAACACGACGCCCAGCGAGGCCTGGTGCGATTTCTCGGGTTTCAGGTTCGGATTGCCACCGCTGTTCACGACCAGGTTCGTGATCTGGCAAGCCGGGTTGGTGGGGTCGGCCGCGGGGTTCGGACACTTGAGCGGGTCGGCGAAGGAACTGGTGCCCGAGGACGCCAGTTCGACCGAGGCCAGGTGCAGCTGCTGCGGCGTCGGTGCTCGGAAGCCGGTGCTGGCCGAGCCGCGGAACAGCAGGTCCTTCATCGGGGTGAACTTGAAGGCGAGCTTCGGATTGGTGGTGCCGCCGATTTCCTGGTAGTGGTCATAGCGCAGCGCCAGCTGCAGCTCCAGCATCTTGGTCACCGGCAGGATCAGCTCGCCATAGACGGCGCCGATTTTGCGCGAGGAATTCGGCGCGGAGCCGTTGCCGGTACAGCCCATCACCGAATTGGCGAGCTCCAGGTTGGCCAGCGAGAAGCTGGAAACGCAGTTGTAGCCCTGCGTGCCGGAGAAGTCGTAGGACTCCTTGCGGGCCTCGACGCCGACCGCGAAATCCGCTTCGCCGGCTGGCAGCGTGAAGGCCTTGCCGGAGATGGAGGCCAGGCCAGTGTCCACCGTGGTCTTGCCGCTCTGCAGGCGGCCGTGCACTTGGCTGTCGGCGATGGCGGCCTGGGCCTCGGGGCTCTGGCTCTGGCCAGGCATCAGGAAGGGGTTGTAGATGCCGCTGGCCAGTAGCGCGATCAGCTTGTTGGTGTCGGCAAAGCCGTTCAGCATGTCGGTGTGGCCGCCGGCCTCGCCATGGCTGATCGAAGCCTTGTAGTCGTAGTCGTTCCAGGTGCCGTCCACACCCAGCGTGAGGCGCTGGTTGGTAGAAACGTTGTCGACCGTGCGATAGCCCCAGTCATTCATGCGCAGCCGGTAGGCGATCGGCTTGGTCGGGTCGAACTGCGCCGCACCGTACTGGGCCAGCAGGTTCTGGTAGTACGGGCCGCTGACCGGATAGTTGCCGAGCGACGTGCCGTTCGTGTTCGGAATGCCGCCGTACTTGGCGAAGGCCGCTTGTGCGGCAGCGGCAGCCGAGCCAGCAGCCGTGAGGGCTGCGGAGGTCGGGCCCGAGGTGGTGGAGAACTGGTAGGGCGTGTACTCGCCGTGGTTGGAGACGCGCGAGCCCACATACTCGACGAAGCCGGTGGCATCCTTGCCCAGGGCCACGGTGCCGCGCAGCACGGCGCTGAGGTCCTTCTGCGGCGCCTGCATCATGTACTGGCGGGCGTAGTCCGTGCCGCAGCGGTAAGTGCTATTGGCGGCGCTGTAGCCCAGGCCCGGGATGATCGTGATGTTGGGCACCTGGCCGACGCCGAAGGGCACCGAGTTGCAGCCAGCACCACTGAGCGCCATGCCGTTCAGCACGGTGTACTGGGTCGCGCCACCGCCGGCGATGGTGGTGCCGGTGGTGGACAGGGCGGTGCCGGTGGCGCCGATGATGTTGGCGTAGCCGGGCGAGCTGGTCGTGTCGGGCACGGCGAAGGCGCTCGGGTTGTAGCCGGTGGCCCAGCTGCGATCGATGCCGCGCAGCGCGGCATTGTTGTCGCCGCTGATGCTGCCCATGATGTTGAAGCCTTCCTTGTCCAGGCTGCCGAAGCCGCCGGCCACGCTGAGCTTGCGCTGGATGCCGGCGCTGTTGATCGTCGGCACGGACGAGGTGCCGGAGATCGAGAAGCCCTGGTAGTCCTTCTTCAGGATGAAGTTGATGACGCCGCCGATCGCGTCGGTGCCGTAGATCGCCGAGGCGCCGTCCTTCAGGATTTCAACGCGCTCGATCATCTCGAACGGGATCGCGTTCAGGTCGACCGAGCCGCCGGAGAGACCCTGGTTCGACAGGCGCCGGCCGTCCAGCAGGATCAATGTGCCGGTCGCGCCAAGGCCGCGCAGGTTGGCGTAGTTCCCGCCACCACCCAGGCGGTCACCCTCGGTGCTGAACACCGTGTTGCTGGAGACCGTGCTGCCGGCCGATGCCGCGTTGGCGCCGATCTGGCGCAGCAAGGCATCGGTGGAGGTGATGCCCATGTTGCGCATCTGCGTGGCGGTGACGACCTCCAGCGGCAGCGCGCCTTCGTCCTTCACCCGCTTGATCGAGGAGCCGGTCACTTCGACGCGCTCGATCTTCTCGGCGGACGCGTTGGTGTTGTTGTTATCACCCTGCTGCGCGAGGGCAGCCACGGCGAGTTGCGAGCATAGGCCGACCAGCGCGAGGCTTCGCGCGAGCTTGTTCAATTTCACGGGTCACTCCTTCAACGACGTCCTTCCCGTCAGCCAGCCGGACGGCTGGGTTTCGCGGGCTTTTTCTGAATCACTGAGATTCATGATCGGACAGGAGCCGCGGACGGCGCCAGAGGGAAGGGACGTATTTGTGGCGCGTATCGCAATGAATCCTTATTGCGCGCCCATAGCTCGGAGTAATGACAAGGCTAAAAAAGCCTTGTTTATTGCTATCAAGTAAACGAGTGTTGAGTTAATGAAAAAACCCGCCGGGCCGAAGCCGGGCGGGTCGCTTGAAACGGCGACGATTACCAGAACTTGTAATCGGCTCCGATGACGTAGGAACGGCCGCGCGGATCGGCCACGCGCGGTTCCCAGCTGCTGCCGGAGCCGGTGTTGGTGTCGTAGCTGTTGGCGAACGGCGGGTCCTTGTCGAACAGGTTCTTGATCGCGAAGTTCAGCGTCAGGTCCTTGATGCCGGCGTAGGAAACGCCCAGCGTGTGCAGGATGTAAGGCTTGACCTTGGGGTTCCAGGCCGGCACCGAAGCGTTGCCGTTGGCCACGCCCGGCGGCACGTAGCCGACATAGCCGCCGACGTACTGCTGGCGCAGCGAGGTCACCCAGTCGCCGTAGGCGTAGTTGATGAAGGCCACGTGCTTCCAGCGGATGCCGAGGTCGCTGGAGCGGGTGAACTGCCCGACCTCACTGGGGCCGAAGGGCGAGTTCGTCGTCAGCCGCGACTTCTTCTCCAGCAGGTAGGAGCCGTCGAGGCCGGCGCTCAGCGTGCCGCCGCCGACCTTGCCCGAGCCGCGCAGCGTCAGCTCGAGGCCGCGGGTGCGGGTCTCGCCGGCGTTGATCCAGCTCAGGTCGACGGACTTCAGCGAATCGTCCGGGTTGCGGATGAAGCGATCGCTGAACAGCGCGTAGTTGGCGAAGAAGGTCGACTGGGTGAAGGCCTGGATGGTGCCGTCACGCCGGATGTCCCACAGGTCTAGGCTGGCGCTGTAGCCGGGCATCGGCTCGAAGACGAAGCCGATGTTGGCCATCTTCGACTTCTCGGGCCCGAGGTTCGGCACGCCGCCGAACAGCGTCGTGAAAGTGATGGCCTGGCAGCCCGGCGCACTGCTCACGACGAGCGAGGGGCAGGTCTTGGGATCGGCCACGCCGGCGCCGGTGGCGGGGGATTCGGTTACGCCGTTGAACAGCTGGTTGAAGGTCGGCACGCGGAAGCCGGTGCTGTAGGAGCCGCGGAAGATCAGCGACTCCAGCGGGGCGAAGCGCAGCGACACCTTCGGGTTGGTCGTGCTGCCGAAGCCGGTGTAGTCGTCGTAGCGCACCGACAGGTTCAGCTCCAGGCTCTTCGTGACCGGCAGGATCACTTCGCCGAACACCGCCTTCACGTTGCGCTTCACGCCGCTCAGCGCATTGATGTTGTCGAAGGCGGCGTTGAAGATCCAGGTGTTGATGTCGTTGGTGTTGACGGTGCTGTTGCCGTCGAACTTGTACTTCTCCTGGCGGAAGTCGACGCCCAAAGCGCCCAGCGCGTCGCCGGCCGGCATCTTGAACAGCGGGCCGCTGAAGGTCGCGTCGGCCTCGGTCGTCGTGTACTTGCCGCCGTAGAGCTTGGTGCCTTCGGCCGAGATGTCCTTCAGGCCCTGGATCGCCGCGGCGGATTGCTGCTCGCCGGCCAGCAGGAAGGGGTTCAGGGTGCCGCTGTTGATCAGGTTCGCCAGGCCGACATAGTTCTGGTAGCCGGAGCCCAGCGTCGAGTTGGACT
Source organism: Roseateles agri (assembly GCF_034043675.1). Taxonomy (NCBI): domain Bacteria; kingdom Pseudomonadati; phylum Pseudomonadota; class Betaproteobacteria; order Burkholderiales; family Sphaerotilaceae; genus Roseateles; species Roseateles agri. The sequence goes on from NZ_JAXCLA010000003.1 coordinate 412,839, forward strand.
TGCTCCAGGCCTGCGAGACGCCGACCTTGTAGTCCCAGTCCTTGATGAAGTTCATCGGCCCGTCCATGCCGACCAGCAGGCGGCCGGTGTCGGTGATGGTGTTGTATTCGCGGTTGCCGCATTCCATGCAGCGCCAGCGGAAGGTCATCGGCAGGCCGCGGTTGGCTTCCAGCTCGGGGAAAGCGCCCACCAGCGCGTTGAACACGCGGTCGTAGCCGGCGCCCGTGCTCGGGTAGGCGAGGTTGCGGAAGGGGCTCGCCACCGTGCTGCCGTTGGGCAGCGTGACCGTCGAGGTGGCGGAGCCGCTGCTGATCTGGTTGGGCGAGAAGATCTTGTGCGAGTCCGAGCGACCCAGCAGCACCTCGGCGCTCAGCATGTGCTCGCCCAGCTTCAGCATGCCGCGCGTGACCAGGTTGGTGTTCTTGACCGGCTGCTGGATCACCGCGGCCTTGCCGGTGTCCCAGGCGCAGCCGAACTGGTTGGCCGGCGAGGCGGCGGCCGAGTTCCACAGCTTCTCGGCGTAGGGGCCCATGCCGGGTTGCGAATCGCAGCCGGCGGCGCCGGGCAGGTCCAGCGTGTTCACGCTGTTCAGCGTGGCGCCCTGGTACAGCGGGCCGACGTAGTTGTTGGCCTGGCCGGGGCGGGTCAGCACGTTCTTGATCGTGCCGCCGGAGGCGGTCGTCGAGGCCAGGAACAGCGTCGCGAAGGGCGTGCCGCGCGTGTCGGGCGAGAGTCCGCGGTCCGGCTGGAAGCTGTTGACGAAGTCGCGCTGCGAGCCGTCCAGGCGCTTGTTGTCGGTGACGGACAGGGTGGCCAGCAGGTTGAAGCCGTTGGTGTCCAGGTCGCCGACGCCGCCGGTGACCGAGGCGCGGTAGATGTTGCCGCCGCCGTGCTCGGTGGCGTCCGCGGTGGCGCTGACCTGCAGGCCCTTGTAGTTCTTGCGCAGGATGAAGTTGATGACGCCGCCGACGGCGTCGGTGCCGTAGGTGGACGAGGCGCCGTCCTTCAGCACCTCGATGCGCTCGACGGCGGCCATCGGGATCTGGTTCAGGTCGACCACGCCGCCGTTCAGGCCGTGGGCCGCGACGCGGCGGCCGTTCAGCAGGATCAAGGTGGCGTTGGCGCCCTGGCCGCGCAGGTTGGCCGAGGTCGAGCCATTGTTGCCGCGCGACTGGCCGGACACCACGTCGGCATTGCTGGCCAGGTTGTCCAGGCCGTTGCCGTTGCTGGTCAGGGTGGCGATCAGTTGCTCGGCCGAGACGATGCCTTGCCGATCGAGGTCCTTGCGCGAGATGACCTGCACCGGCAGCGCGCCCTCGCTCTGGATGCGCTTGATGCTCGAGCCGGTGATCTCCACGCGCTCCAGCTTCTGCGAGACATCGTCCTGGGCCGCGGCGAGGCCCGATGTGACCAGGCCCAGCAGGGCCAGGGTGCGTGCGAGCGTCTTCAGTTCCATCATGTTCCCCTTCAACGTCAATGCAGACATCAAGCGCGCTTCTTGTGAAACACGTCTTTGCGTAGCTTTGCATGATGAACAAGAGGAGACATGAAGCGCCAGAGGGGCAGTCCCCGAGTGTTGCTTCCGGCGCCATGAATGATTCTCTGGGCTGCATAACTTCCCGGAATGCGCGCATTCCGCGCTAGGCGTCCGCACGAACATTTCGTTATGTCCGGGGTCGGCGCGGCCCGATAAAGTCGGTCGCTTTGTCCACACGCTTCTTGAGCCCGCCCGACACATGCAATTGATCACCGAAGCCCAGGTCCGTGCCACCCTCAAGCTGCCCGAGGCCGTGGCCGCGCTGCACGAGGCCTTTCTCCAGCACGGCCGTGGCCAGGGCGCGATGCTGGCGCGCGGGCGGGCCGCCGTGCAGCATGAGGACAAGGCGCTGATCGTCAGTGCGATGGGCGCGGCGCTGCCGGGCAGCGACGTGCTGGGCACCAAGGTCTACTCCAGCATCAACGGCCAGTTCCAGTTCGTCATCACGCTGTTCTCGGCCACCACCGGGCTGCCGCTGGCCACGCTGGAAGCCAATGAGCTGACCCGGCTGCGCACGGCCGCTGCCACCGCCGTGGCCACCGACGCGCTGGCCGGGGCGGACGCCAAGGTACTGGCCATCTTCGGTGCCGGCACCCAGGCCAAGGCGCATGCCGAGGCGCTGCTGCCGCTGCGCGGCTTCGAGCGCGTGCTGGTCTGCGCGCGCAGCGGCGGCGCCGCCCTGGCCGCCGAGCTGAGCACGGCGCACGGCATCCCGGCCGAAGCCGTCGACGCCGCCACGGCCGCCGCGGCGGGCGACGTCATCGTCACCTGCACCCGTGCGATGGAGCCCTTGTTCGACGGCAAGCTCGTCAAGCCCGGCGCCTTCGTCGCCGCGGTCGGCTCCAGCAAGCCGGTGGCGCGCGAGCTGGACGATGCGCTGCTGTCGCGCGCGGCGCTGATCGCCGTCGAATGGCTGCCCGCCGCCGAGGGCGAGGCCGGCGAATTCAAGCGCGCCGCGCCCGGCGTGATCCAGCCCGAGCGCGTGGCCGAGCTGGGCGCGCTGCTGAACAAGCCGCGGTTGCGCGCCGCGAGCGACATCACCGTCTACAAGAGCGTGGGCATCGGCCTGGAAGACGTGGCGCTGGCCCAGCTCGTGTTCCAGCGCCTGCAGGAGGCCGCATGAAAGCCGCGGTCACCGTTGCGCTGGCCTTGTCGCTGAGTGCCTGTGCCTCCTGGCAGCCGGCGCCGGCCGTGCCGGACGAGGTCAAGCAGGCGATGACTCAGGCCGGCCTGCCGCTGAGCGCGCTGGGCGTCGTCGCCTATCCGATCGGCGACGCGGCCCATGCGCTGCGGCTCAACGAGCAGCAGCCGATGCGCCCGGCCTCGACGATGAAGCTGGTGACCGGCGCCGTCGCGCTGGACAAGCTCGGCACCAACTGGCGCGGCCGCACCGATCTGCTCGTCGATGCCGCGGCCTTCGCGGCCCTGTCGCCGAAGGACGGCGTGCTGGCCGGCCCGCTGTACCTGCGCGGTGGTGCCGACACCGACCTCGACTGGGGCGAACTCGTGCAACTGCTGCGCGACCTGCGCGAGCGCGGCGTGCGTGAGATCCAGGGCGGCCTGGTCGTGGACCGCACGCTGTTCCGCCCGGCGCGGCTGGACCTGGGCGTGCCGCCCTTCGACGACACGCCCGAGTCCTACTACAACGCCATCCCCGACGCGCTGAACCTCAACGGCAACCTGCTTACCTACGCGCTGAAGTCCGATGCGAAGACCGGCGCCGTCGAGGCCTGGACCTCGCCCGCCTGGCCCGGCATCACCGTCGACGCCAGCGCGATGACGCCCAGCGACGCCGCCTGCAAGGACTGGGAGCGCGGCTGGCAGAGCCCGCTGGTGCTGCCGCTGCCGCCCGCGCAGGCCGCGGCGCAGACGCAGCACGTCGTGCTGCAGGGCAGCTTCCCGCGGGGTTGCGAGCGGCAGGAAGAGTTCACCAACCTGGTCGACCGCCAGTGGCTGGCTGCGCAGGCGGTGCGCCAGATCTGGGGCGAACTGGGCGGCAAGCTGGGCGGCAGCCCCGCGACCGACCGCGAAGGCGCCACGCCGGCCGACGCCAAGCTGCTCGCCACGCACCAGGGCCACCCGCTGGCCGAAGTGATGCGCGGCATGATGAAGCGCAGCGACAACGCGCTGACCCGACTGACCTACCTGCGCTTTGGCGCTGACGCCGCCGCAGCCGACGAGCCGACGCTGGCCGCGTCCGAACGCGTCGTGCGCGACTGGTTCGCCGCGCATGGCATCGATGCCACGGGCCTGGTGCTGGAGAACGGCTCCGGCCTGTCGCGGCTGGAGCGCATCAAGCCCGCGCAGCTGGCCGCGCTGCTGCAGGCCGCGCACGACGGCCCCCAAGGCCCCGAGCTGCTGGCCATGCTGCCGGTGGCCGGCGTCGACGGCACCTTGCGTCGCCGCATGAAGGGCACGCCCGCCGAGGGCCGCGCGCGGATGAAGACCGGCACGCTGCACGACACCTTCGCCCTGGCCGGCTACGTGCCCGACGCGCACGGCCGGCTGTGGATCGTCGTCGGCATGATCAACGACGAGAACGGCGACAAGGGCAAGCCGGCACTGGATGCTCTGGCAGCCTGGGTGGCGCGCCAGTAAGTAGCTAGTAACTGCTGGGTTACTCCAGCGGGAGCAGTGCCCAAGTCAGGCCTGCCAGCGCGGCCAGCCACAGCGCGATGATGGCGGCCGCGCCGGTGCGGCTGCGCGGCTTGCCGTGGCCGGCCTGCAGCCAGGCGTCAGCCTTGGCGCGGCATTCCTGCATCAAGGCCGGCGGTATCAGGCGGATCGCCAGCCAGATCAGCGCGGGCAGCAGCAGCGCGTCGTCGACGAAGCCGAGTATTGGGATGAAGTCGGGGATCAGGTCGATCGGGCTCAGCGCGTAGGCGACGACTGTGGCGCAGAGCAGGCGTGGGAGCCATGGCGTGCGGGGGTCGCGGGCGGCGAACCACAGGGCGATGCCTTCGCGTTTGAGCTTGCGGGCCCAGTCGATGACGCGTGTCTTGAGCTGCATGCTTGCAGGTGTAAGCGATGTGGGTGTGACTGCCAAGACATGGTCGTTGCCGCTGCGGCTGTTGATGTCTTTTGCCACGGTGCCGGGACTCGCCCCGGCGGGCGACTCACTTTCTTGGGCGCCCAAGAAAGTAAGCAAAGAAACCGCCCCTACTGTCTTCGCCCTCCGCTGCGCTGCGGGTGCCCTGCGGTGCTCGCGACTTGGGCCCCGCGCCGAACTCACTTCGCTACGCTCCGTTCAGACATGCGGCGCGAGTCAGTTCACGATGTTCGCTTCGCTCACGGTCCCAAGCCGCTGTGCTCCTCGGCGAAGCCACAAGGGGCCAGCCTGATCGGCTCGCTGCGCATCGCCTCCAAGGGCGCCGCAAGCGGCGCTCATCAAGGCGATGCGTAGCGAGCCGTATCGAGTTCCCCTTCTGCGCCGCCGAGAAGCGCAGAAGTCCGGGGCGCGCGCGCAGCGCGCTTCATAGACATGCTTCGCGCCGTCTGTTTGAGCGGAGCGTAGCGCAGCGAGTTTGGCGCGGCCCCGGGTTTCGAGCATCGCAGGGAACCCGACCGAAGAGAGGGCGGCGCAGTAGGGGCGGTTTCTTTGGTTCCTTTCTTGGGCGCCCAAGAAAGGGACTCGCCCGCCGGGGCGAGTCCCGGCATCGTGGCGCAAGACAACCCTAGCCACAACGGCAAAACCTCAGCGCTCCAGCGAGCCCTTCAGCCCCTGCTTCTCAAGAAACGCCCGCATCGCCTCGATCGACCGGATCATCTGCTCACGATTGAACCCGTGCCCCGCCCCGGGAATCAGCAGCAACTCATTCGGCACACCAGCACGGGTCAGGGCCTCATGCAGACGAATCGACTGCTCGACCGGCACCGTCGCATCCGCCTCGCCATGAAAGCTGATCACCGGCGGCGTGTCCGCTCGCACGTTGTCGATCGGCGAGATCTCGTGCGCCAGCGCCTCGCGTTCAGCATCCGGCATTGAACCGAACCATTCGACGGCATAAGGCTTCTCGTGCGACCCGTGCAGCAGGTCCGCCACGTCGCTGATACCGAACCAGTTGACGATGGCGGCCACCTTGGGCACGGCCACGGCGCCGCGGGTCCAGCGCTGTGATTCGTCGGCTGGGCAGCCGCGGTCGAAGCGGTTGCCGGCGGGCAGCATGCCGGCGATCAGGGCCAGGTGGCCGCCGGCGGAACCGCCGGCCAGCACGATGCGGCGCGGGTCGATGTGCAGTTCCTCGGCGCGGCGGCCGAGATAGGCCAGCGCGCAGCGCACGTCTTCCACCGCGGCCGGTGCGGGCGCCGTCGGGCCCATGCGGTACTCGACGTTGGCGGCCGCCCAGCCCATCTGCAGGAAGGGCATCAGGCGCAGGTTCGCCACTTCGCGCGCGCCGCTGACCCAGCCGCCGCCGTGGAGGTAGACGACCAGCGGCACCGGGTGCTTCACGCGGTCGAAGGGCAGGTAGAGGTCGAGCTTCAGCTCCTGCCCGCTGGCGCGCTGGTAGGTGAGGCCGGGCCACATCGAGATGTCGGTGCCGCTGGCATCGACGAAGGAGTCGGTGGCATGGCTCGCCATCGCGGCCAGGCCGAAAAGCAGGGCCGCAGCAAGCTTCTTCATGCCAGCGTGGCAGGCTGCAGCAGGCGGATCGTGCGGGCGTCGGCGTCCACTTCCGCCGGCGCGCCGACGGGCACGGTCAGCTTCAGCTTGACGTGGCCGAACATCGCGCCGCGGTAGACCGGCACGTTCAGCGGCAGGAAATAGTCGTTCAGGATTTCTTCGAGCGTCAGGTTGCCGTAGCCGTCGCCCGGCTCGCACTTGGTGAACTGGCCGATGACGACGCCGGCGAGCTGGTCGAAGGCGCCGGCCAGACGCAAGGTGGAGAGCATGCGCTCCACGCGGTAGAGGTACTCGTTGATTTCCTCGATGAAGAGGATCGCGCCGCGGCAGTCGGGGAAATAGTCGCTGCCGGCCAGCGAGCTCAGCACGCTGAGGTTGCCGCCGACCAGCACGCCGCGGGCCTTGCCGCCGCGCAGCGTGACCGTGCGCTCGCCGCGGGCTACCAGGTTGTCGCCTCGCGAGGGCTCGGGGTTGCGCAAGGTGGCGGCCTCGCCGCGCATCACGACGGCCTGGAAGTTCTCGACCGAGTAGCCGTTCCACTCGCTCTCGCCCACCGGGGCGTGGAAGGTGACGAGGCCGGTCTGGCGCTGGATCGCGTTGAGCAGGCAGGTGATGTCGGAGAAGCCGCCGAAGTATTTCGGGTTGCGGCGGATCGTCGCGTAGTCGAGCTTGTCGACGATGCGGTTGCAGCCGGAGCCGCCGGTCATCGCGAAGATGCCGGCGATGGCGGGGTCGGCGAACATCGCGTTCAGGTCGCCGGCGCGCTCGGCATCGGCGCCGCCGAACTTGCCCCAGCGCGAGCGCAGGTGACGGCCCTCGCGCACCTGGAAGCCCAGCGCCTTCAAGGTGTCGATCGCGTAGTCGAAGTCGTCGCTCATCCAGCTGGCATTGGCCGGGCTGACCAGGCCCACGGTATCGCCGGGCTTCAGCGCGCGGGGCAGCAACGTGGGCATGCGCTGGGTTTGGGCGTTAGCGTTGGCGGCGGAGGCGACCGAGCTTGCGGCGGCCAGGCCACTGAATGCGAGCGATTGGGCGAGCGATTGGGCGAATTGGCGACGGGGCAGGGTCATGCGCTGAAGCGGAAAGTTAGAGGACGCGCGGCAGGTCTCGACGAACCGCTACGCGGTCGCCGAAATCGAAATGCCACCACTCGGTGCTGATGCCGTGGAAGCCGGCCTGCCGCATCGCGGCGCGCAGCCAGCCGCGCTCGGCGAGGTGTGAGGCCTGCAGCTGGCCCTGGGCCAGCAGCTCGACCTCGTACTCCGGGTGCGAGCCCAGGGCCATCTCGTCGAAGCCGGTGCCCATGTCGACCTCGCGGCCCTCGGGGTCGATCACGGTGAGGTCCACGGCCATGCCGAACGAGTGGATCGAGCCGCGCTCGGGGTTGGCGAGGTACATCGTCAATGGCGTGCCGGCCAGTTCGTTCCACAGCATCTCCTGGACGCGCTGCGGGCGCAGCGCGTCGAGCACGCGCAGCGTGAAGCCGGGCCGGTGCGCGGCCAGCCAGGCGGCGGCGTTTTCCAGCGCATCAGCGGCCTCGCGGCGCAGCCAGGCGCAGTCCAGGCCGCCGTAGACGTCGCGGCCGACGAAGTTGTCGGGCGTGGCGTAGCGCAGGTCCACGCTGACGCCGGGAATGCTCAGCAGGGAGCGGAAATCGGCATGCCGCGGCACGTCCTCGCAACTGATCATCGGGGTCGTCATTGCTTCGTCAGGCGGCTTCTTGTTCTTCGAGGCTGACGAGCTTGTCGCGTGCCGCCTCGCCCAGGTACTTCACGAGGCGCCGCGCGGTCTGCGCCAGCGGCGCGCTGGCGGCGGTCAGCAGGTAGAGCTGCACCGGAACCTGCGGCGCCAGCGGACGCAGCTTCACGCGCGTGCGGTCGGCCGAGGCGGCGGTGAACGGGTCGACGACCGTCATGCCCACGCCGGCCTCGACCAGCGCGCGGGCGAGCTGGTAGGTCTGCACGGTGATGCGGCATTGCAGCGGCGTGCCCTGGGCCTCGCTGGCGTTGTGCACGACGTTGGCCAGCGGATCGTCGCCGGCCAGGCCCACGAGCTCGGTCGAGATCTCGCTGATCGTCAGCGGGCCGCTGCCCTGCGCCTCGGGGCCGCCGATCGGGCAGACGGCCATCATCTGGCCGGTGGCCAGCGTCTCCGCCTTGATGCCGGGGTGGCGCGGATCCTGCAGCGAGAGTGCCATGTCCGCCTCGCCGAGCAGCAGCGCGGCGACGATCTCGCGCGTGTGATTGGTCGCCAGCGAGCAGCGGCTCAAGGGGAAGGCGCGGCACCACTGCGTCATCGCGGCCGGCACGACGCCAGCGGCCAGCGTCGGCGTGGCGACGAGCCGCACCTCTTCCGATTCGCCGCTGCGCAGGCTGGCGGCCAGGCGCCGGATGCCGACCAGGTCGCGGTTCAGCTTGTCGATCTCGACGAACAGGCGCTGCGCCTCCGGCGTCGGATAGAGCTTGCCGCGCACGCGGTCGAACAGCGGCATGCCCAGCTGCAGCTCGCAGTGCTGCAGCACCTTGGTCACGGCCGGCTGCGAGATGTGCAGCAGCTGCGCGGCACCGCTGATGGTGCCGGCCTGCATGATGGCGTGGAAGACTTCGATGTGGCGTAAGCGCATGACGGCCTTAGCTACCTTCTATAGACGTTTTCAAAATCGACGGAACCGTTCGGGGCCATGATGAAGCCCATAACGTCGTCCCTCAGCGGAATGTAGACGGTCGAGTGGGCCATCGTGATCCAGGGGCGTTCGCGCTTGAAGATCTCCTGCGCCTGCACGTAGAGCGCCAGGCGGCGGGGCACGTCGGTGGTGGCGCGGGCCTCGTCGATCAGCTTCTCGAAGTCCTTGTTGCAGAACTTCACGCCCGTGACGTTGGCGGCGCAGCTCAGGTTGGGCGTGAGGAATTCGTCCGCATCGCCGGTCTCGCCCGACCAGCCGCTCATGTAGACGCTGTGCTCGCCGCGGTTGGCCCGCTTCAGGTACTCGCCCCACTCGTAGGTCTTGATGTTGGCCTTGACGCCGATCTTGGCCCAGTCCTGCTGGATCAGCTGCGCCATCAGCTGGCCGTTCGGGTTGGTGGGCCGTGCCACCGGCAGCGCCCAGAGGTCGATCTCCATGCCGTTCGGGAAGCCGGCCTTGGCCAGCAGTTCCCTGGCGCGGGCCGGGTTGTACTCGTTCTTCAGCGCCGTGTCGTAGCCGGGGATGGCAGGCGGGAAGGCGCTGACGGCCTGGGTCGCGTCGCCGCGCGGGAACAACGCCTTGAAGATCGCGTTGCGGTCGATCGCGATGTCCAGCGCCACGCGCACGTCCCGGTTGTCCGTCGGCGGCTTGCGCATGTTGAAGGACAGGTAGGAGATGTTCAGCGCCTGGATCTTCTCGATCCGGATGCCCTTGCGGCCGTCCAGCGAGGCGACGTCGACGTCGCGCAGCGCGGACGTGACCTGGCATTCGCCGGCCATCAGCTTCTGCACGCGCACATTGGGCTCGCGGCTGATGCTGAAGATCAGGTTCTGTGTGCGCTGCGGCTCGCCCCAGTAGTCGGGGTTGGCCGTCATGCGGATCACGTCGTCCTTGGCGTAGGACTTGAAGCGGTAGGGCCCGGTGCCGACCGGCTTGTTGTTGATCTCGCTGGCCTTGCCGTCGCGCAGCAGCTGGGCGGCGTACTCGGCCGACTGGATGCCGGTCCAGGCCATCGCGAAGTTGGCGATGAAGGGCACGTTGGCCTCCTTCAACCGGAAGCGCACCGTGTAGTCATCCACCCGGTCGATGCCGGCGAGCAGCTTGGCCAGGCCGATGTTCTGCGGGAACACGAAGGTGGCCGGGAAGGCCTTGTTGAACGCCGTGTTCGGATCGATGAAGCGCTGGAACGTGAACAACACGTCGTCGGCGTTGAACTCGCGCGTCGGTGTGAAGTAGGGCGTCGTGTGGAACTTCACCCCATTGCGCAGCGTGAAGGTGATCGTCTTCGCATCGGGCGAGACGGTCCACGACGTGGCCAGCTTGGGCACCAGCTCGGTCGAGCCGCGCTTGAAGTCCAGCAGGCCCTGGAACATCTGGTGCGAGACGGTGTTGGTGCTGGCGCTGTCCCACATGCCGGGGTCGAAGCCCTCCGGGCTGGCGTCGGCGCAGTAGACGAGGGCCTTGGGCTTGGCGGCCTGGGCTTCTCCCGTGAACCCCAGCAGCGAGGCCGCGGCCAGCACGAGCAGGGAGAGCGAGGTCGACAAGGGCAATTTCATCGGACGGCAACGACTGGGCAGGAAGCCCGGATTTTCAAGGGCCGCCCCGCTGCGGCAACTGAGAACACCGGCACGGCCTATAACTTTTGATTATGTCCGTCGGGAAGCCTCTTGCGGCCTCTTTACCGAAAGGCCGGGCTTGCCGCCGGGTATCCTTGCGCCACCTTTTGACTCCGCTCGCTTGGAGCGTTATTGCCATGAACCGTTCGTTCCATCTGGGTCTCGTCCTGGCCGGTGCTGCGGCGCTCGCGACAGGCAGCCTGCCGGCGCTCGCGGCCAGTTCCGCCGCCTCGTCGGCCTCCGACAGCGCTTCGGACTCGGTCGGCGCCAGCTCCAAGTCGATCACGCAGTCGAGCAACAGTTCCTCCGGCGACCGCAAGACGGCGGCGGGCGACTACAAGGTCATCGAGATGGCCGAGGCCGAGGGCCAGCCGGGCATGCTGAGGCTCCGGCTGCAGGCCGCCGCGGACGAGACCAACGAGTTCTTCCTGACCTTGCCGCGCCAGGCGGCGCTGAACGGCCACGTGGCCACCGGCGACATCGTGCGCGCGAACGAGCGTCCGTATGGGCTGGAGTTCGCGGCGGCGGCTGACAACAAGGCCTTCTTCCTGGTCGTCGACGACGACTGGCACAAGGAACTGCAGAGCCGGCCCGTGACGCTGTGACACCGGCGCGCACTGCCGCATTGACTGCGGCGGTGCTGGCCCTGCTGCTGGCTGCCGGCGGCGCGCGGGCCGATTCCCTGCGTTTCTGCGATGTGCAGAAGGAGCCGAACGCCACCGAGCAGGACGCGCTGCTGCGCTTCAGCGCCCTCGTCAAGGACGAACTGGCGGCCTCGGGGCAAGACCTGGCCCTGGTGTCGCGCTCCGGCTTGAACCTGCAGCGCATCGGCCAGCGCTATTCGCACGCCGGCATCAGCCTGAAGGCGAGCGCCAACGGCCCCTGGTCGGTGCGCCAGCTGTACTACGCCTGCGACGAGAAGAAGCCGCGCATCTTCGACCAGGGCATGGCCGGCTTCGTGCTGGGCACCAGCGACGTGGCGCAGGCCTACGTCTCGCTGGTGTTCCTGCCGGCCGAGGCGGGCGCTGAGCTGGAAGCCGCCGCCCTTGATGACCGCCGCGCGCTGGCCCTGCTCGGCGCGAACTACAGCGCCAATGCCTATCCGTTCAGCCTCGCGTTCCAGAACTGCAACCAGTGGGTCGCGGAGATGCTGGCCATGGCCTGGGGCGCCGCGGGCGACCGTGCCGATGCACAACAGTGGCTGCAGGCCCAGCACTACGAGCCGACGAACATCCAGCTCGGCCCGCTGATGCTGCTGGGCCTGTTCGTTCCCTGGGTGCACAGCGGCGACCATCCGCCGGCCGATACCGGCGCCGGCCGCTACCGCGTCAGCATGCCGGCCTCGCTGGAGGCCTTCGCGCGCGAACGGGTGCCGGGGGCGACGCGGGTCGAGCTGTGCCGCAGCGGCGCGCGCATCGTCATTCACCGCGGCTGGACGCCGATCGCCGAGGGCTGCGTCGCCGCCGAGGGCGACACCGAGCTGGCGCTCTGACCGGCGCCGCGCCGCCCCGGTGACTCAGTAGATCCCGGTCAGGTAGTACACCGCGATCACGAAGAAGACGGCCAGCGTCTTGATGCAGGTGACGGTGAAGATGTCGCGGTAGGACGTGCGGTGCGTCAGGCCGGTGACTGTCAGCAGCGTGATCACGGCGCCGTTGTGCGGCAGCGTGTCCATGCCGCCGCTGGCCATCGCGGCGACGCGGTGCAGCACATCCATCGGGATGCCGGCGGCATTGGCCGCGGTGATGAACTGCTCGGACATCGCGGCCAGCGCGATGCTCATGCCGCCTGAGGCCGATCCGGTGATGCCGGCCAGCGCGGTGACGCTGACGGCCTCGTTGACCAGCGGGTTGGGGATCGCCTGCAGGCCCTTCTGGATCACCAGGAAGCCCGGCAGCGCGGCGATCACCGCGCCGAAGCCGTACTCGGAGGCGGTGTTCATCGCGGCCAGCAGCGAGCCGGCGACGGCGGCCTTGGAACCCTCGGCGAACCTGCGTGCCACCGGCCGGAAGGCGAACACCAGCACTGCCAGGATGCCCAGCAGCAGCGCGCCCTCCACGGCCCAGATCGCCTGGATCGACGCCACCGGCGTGACCAGCGGCTTGGCCATCGCCAGCTGCACCTCGTAGCTGGTGCCGTAGTAGGCCGGGACCAGCGTCAGCAGCAGCTTGTTCATCACGCCGACCAGCACCAGCGGCAGCAGGGCGATCAGCGGGTGCGCCAGCTGCTCGTCCGCCATCGGCTCCGGTTCCTGGGTATGGCCGGTGCCGTAGCCCTCGCCGGCGGCAGCGGCCGAGCGGCGGCGCCATTCGAGGTAGGCCATGCCCAGCAGCAGGATGAAGATCGAGCCGATCAGGCCCATCCAGGGCGCGGCCCAGGTGGTGGTCTTGAAGAAGGTCGTCGGGATGATGTTCTGGATCTGCGGCGTGCCGGGCAGCGAGTCCATCGTGAACGTGAAGGCGCCCAGCGCGATCGTGCCGGGGATCAGGCGCTTGGGGATGTTGCCCTGGCGGAACATCTCGGCAGCGAAGGGGTAGACGGCGAACACGACGACGAACAGCGACACGCCGCCGTAGGTCAGCAGCGCGCAGACGAGCACGATGGACAGCATCGCCCGCTCGCGGCCGACGAGGCGGATCACCGCGGCCACGATGGACTTGGAGAAGCCCGACAGCTCGATCACCTTGCCGAACACCGCGCCGAGCAGGAAGACCGGGAAGTACAGCTTCACGAAGCCGACCATCTTGTCCATGAAGAGGCCGGTGAACAGGGCCGGCACGGCGGCCGGGTCGGTGACGAGCACCGCCAGCAGCGCGCAGACCGGCGCGAACAGGATGACGCTGTAGCCGCGGTAAGCGACCAGCATCAGGAGGGCGAGCGCCGCGAGGGCGATGAGAAAGCTCATGGGCTTCTTGTCTCCGCAGGAGGGATGGTTGTTGGAGGAATGGGCCGCAGCGGTGCAGGGAACGTGCCAGCGTCCGCCGGGGGCGTGACCTGCCGATGCAAGCGTGTGGAGGAGAAAAGTGTCTGGACAGGCAGTCAGCCTGTCTGGCCGCCCGGACTCCTCGCCAGCTTTTCGTACAGCGTGGCGCGCGAGATGCCGAGCAGTTGCGCGGCCTTCGAGCGATTGCCCCCGGCGGCGGCCAGCGCCGCCTGGATCGCGTCGCGCTCGGCCTCCACCACCGCATCGGCCAGCAGATGGCCGGCGGCGGGAGCGGCCGTCGCCGCCGTGGGCAGCAGCGGGCGGAAGTCGGCGGCGTCGAGCCGGCGCTCCTCGCTGAGCATCACCGCCTTCTCCAGCACGTTGCGCAGTTCGCGGATATTGCCGGGCCATCCGTGGCCGGCCAGCGCCGCCAGGCCCTGCTCGGTGATCTCGCGCTGCGGCAGGCCGCTGCGCTCGCTGATCTGCGCGAGGAACAGTTCCACCAGCGCCGCCAGATCCTGCAGCCGGTCGCGCAGCGGCGGCAGCGCGATCGACAGCACGTTGAGCCGGTAGTACAGGTCGGCGCGGAAGCGGCCCTGGCGCACCTGGGCCTCGAGATCCACGCTGGTGGCGGCGATCACGCGCACGTCCACCCGCAGCAGTCGGTTCGAACCCAGCGGCTCGATCTCCTGCTCCTGCAGCACGCGCAGCAGCTTGGCCTGCACGTTCAGCGGCATGTCGCCGACCTCGTCGAGGAACAGCGTGCCGCCGTCGGCCAGCTTGAACTTGCCGTCGCGCCCGCGGCGGTCGGCGCCGGTGTAGGCGCCCGGCGCGGCGCCGAAGAACTCCGCCTCCAACAGCGATTCGGGCACGGCGGCGATGTTCAGCGCCACGAAGGGCTTCAGGTTGCGCGGCGAGGCCGCGTGGATCGCATGGGCCAGCAGCTCCTTGCCGGTGCCGGTCTCGCCCAGCAGCAGGACCGTCGCGTCGAGCTGGGCCGCGCGCCGCGCCTGGCGCTTCAGCTCCACGCAGGCCGGGCTCGCGCCGACGACGCTGGCGAAGGTGTAGCGTGCATGCCGGCCCTCGGCGACGTGGCGGCGCGCGCTCTCCAGCTCCTGGTGCAAGTGCTCGAACTTGGCCACCAGCGGCTTCAGGTAGTGCACCCGGTCGTAGACGACGAAGCCGACCGCGCCGACGACCGCGCCGGCCGTATCGGTCAGCGGCATGCGCGTGACGACCAGCTGCTCGGCGCCGAATTCCATGATGTCCAGCAACACGGGCTCGCCGGTCTGCACGACCTGGCGCATCAGGCTGTTCGGGATGATCTGCTCGATCTCGCGCCCGATCGCCTCGGCCGTCGTCGCCAGGCCCAGCTTGCGCGCGTACTTCTCGTTGATCCAGGCGACGCGAGCCTGGGCATCGACGGCGATCGCGCCTTCGCCCATCGACTCCATCTGCTGGAACAGCGTGCGCAGCACAGCGCGGCGGATCTCGCCGCTGGCGCCGAACTGGTGGTCACCGAGCTTCAGGGAGGGGTCTTGTCCGGTCATCTGTCGGTCGCCTTGCAGGCCGGCGCTTCGCGCGCGGGGCCGCATTGTCGCCGCAGGCTCAGACCTCGTGGCAGGCCACCTTGCGCCCATCCACCTCGCGCAGCACCGGCACCTCCGCGCTGCAGCGCGCCACCGCCAGCGGGCAACGCTTGTGGAACGAGCAGCCGCTCGGCGGGTTCAGCGGGCTGGGCAGTTCGCCGTGGATCTTGATGCGCTCGCGCCGGTCCTCGGCCTTGAGCGCCGGCGTCGCGCTCATCAGCGCGCGGGTGTAGGGGTGCAGCGGGCGGGCGAAGATGGTCTTCTTGTCGCCGTATTCCACGGCCGCGCCGAGGTACATCACCATCAGCTCGTCGGCCACGTGCTCGACGACGCTGAGGTTGTGCGAGATGAACACATAGCCGGTGCCGAACTCCTGCTGCAGGTCCATGAACAGGTTCAGGATCTGCGCCTGGATGGAGACGTCCAGCGCCGACACCGGCTCGTCGGCGACGACGATCTTCGGGTTCAGGATCATCGCCCGCGCGATCGCGATGCGCTGGCGCTGGCCACCCGAGAACATGTGCGGGTAGCGGCGCAGGTGCTCGGGCCGCAGGCCCACCTTGGCGACCAGCGCTGCGATGCGCTCGCGGCGCTCGGCCTTGCTGAGCTGCGTGTCGTTGATCAGCAGCGGCTCGTCCAGCGTCGCCTCGATGCTCTTGCGTGGGTTCAGCGAGGCAAAAGGGTTCTGGAACACCATCTGCACCTGGCGGCGCAGCAGTTTCAGCCGGGCCTTGTCGGCACCGGCCGCATCGTCGCCGGAAAGCCGCAGCGCGCCGGAGGTCGGGGCCTCGATCAAGGTCAGCTGGCGCGCCAGCGTCGACTTGCCGCAGCCCGATTCGCCGACGACGGCCAGCGTCTTCTTCGCGTCCAAGGTGAAGGACACGCCGTTCAGCGCCTTGACGGTGGCCTTGGGCTTCATGAAGCCACGGCTGACGCTGTAGTGCCGCGTCAGGTCGACCGCTTCGAGCAGGTGCTTCTCGCTCATGCCTCACCCCGCGGGAAATAGCAGCGCACGCCCTGCTCCAGCGCCGGCCGCTTGTCGCGGCAGACCGGCTGCACATAGGGGCAGCGCGGCGACAGCAGGCAGCCGCTCGGCCGGTCGTGCGCGCCGGGCACGATGCCGGGCAGGGCCGACAGGCGGGCCGCGCCCTTGTTGTGCTCGGGGATCGCGGCGAGCAGCGCCTCGGTGTACGGATGGCGCGGGTTCTCGAAGAGGCCCGGCACGCTGCCGATCTCGACGACCTGGCCCGCATACATCACGGCCACGCGCTGCGCCATCTCGGCGACCACGGCCAGGTCGTGCGTGATCATCACCAGGCCCATGCCCTGCTCGCGCTGCAGGCGCAGCAGCAGGTCCATGATCTGCGCCTGGATGGTTACGTCGAGCGCCGTCGTCGGTTCGTCGGCAATCAGCAGCTTGGGGTTGCAGGCGATGCCCATCGCGATCATCACGCGCTGGTTCATGCCGCCGGAGAGCTGGTGCGGGTAGGCGTGGAGGCGGTTCTTCGCGTCGGGAATCTCGACCAGCTCCAGCAACTCGACTACGCGCTTCTCGGCCGCCGCGCCCTTCAGGCCCAGGTGCGCCTTCAGTACCTCGGCGATCTGGTAGCCGACGGTGTAGCTCGGGTTCAGACTCGTCAGCGCGTCCTGGAACACCATCGCCATGTCGCGGCCGATCAAGGTGCGGCGCTGCTTCGGGCTCAGCTTCAGCAGGTCCTGGCCCTGGAACTCCAGCGCGTCGGCGGTGACCTTGCCGGGCGCATCGATCAGGCCCATCAGCGCCATCATCGTCACCGACTTGCCGGAGCCCGATTCGCCAACGATGCCCAGCAGCTCGCCGGGCTCGACGTGCAGGTCCACGCCGTCGACTGCCGGGAAGCGGCCGAACTGCACGCGCAGGTTCTTGATCTTGAGCAGCGACATCAGGACACCCGCTTGAGTTTGGGGTCCAGCGCATCGCGCAGGCCGTCGCCCATCAGGTTGATGGACAGCACGCTGACGAGGATCGTCAGGCCCGGCAGGGTCACGACCCAGGGCGCGCGGACGATGTAGTCGCGCGCTGCCGAGAGCATCGTGCCCCACTCGGGCGTCGGCGCCTGCACGCCCAGGCCCAGGAAGCCCAGGCCGGCGGTCTCGAGGATGGCGGACGAGAAGCTCAGTGTGGCGTTGACGATCAGCGGTGCCATGCAATTGGGCAGCACGCAGACGAACATCAGCCGGAAGATGCCGGCGCCGGCGACGCGGCTGGCAGTGACGTAGTCGCGGTGGATCTCGGCCAGCGCGGCCGCGCGCGTCAGCCGCGTGTAGCCGGGCAGGGCGCCGATGGCGATGGCGATCACCGTGTTGACAAGACCTGGCCCCAGCACGGTGATCACGCAGATCGCCAGCAGCAGGCCCGGCAGCGCCAGCATGATGTCCATCACCCGCATGATCACCGGCGACAGCGTGTGCTGGTAGAAGGCCGCGAGCAGCCCCAGCAGCACGCCGGGCAGCAGCGAGAGGAACACCGAGGCCAGGCCGATGCCCAGCGAGATGCGGCCGCCGTGCAGCAGGCGCGAGAGCATGTCGCGGCCCAGCTCGTCGGTGCCGAGCATGAACTGCCAGCTGCCCTGGGCGTGCCAGACCGGCGGCATCAGCATGTGGGCGCGGTATTGCTCGACCGGGTCGTAGGGCGCGATCAGCGGCGAGAGGATAGCGGCCAGCGCGATCAGGCCGAACACGACCAACGCAGCCAGCGCGCCACGGTTGGCGGAGAAGCCCTGCCAGAACTCGCGGGCGGGCGTGGGGTAGTCAGGGGCCGCCATCAGTGCTGGGAACGGATTCGGGGATTCACGACGCCGTAGAGCAGGTCCACGACGAGGTTGACGCCGATGAAGGTCAGCGCCGAGATCAGGATGCCGGCCTGCACGACCGGATAGTCGCGCCGGGCGATCGAGTCGATCAGCCACTTGCCGATGCCGGGCCAGGAGAAGATCGTCTCGGTCAGCACCGCGCCGGCCAGCAGGCTGCCGGTCTGCATGCCGATCACGGTGATGACCGGGATCAGCGCGTTGCGCAGCGCATGGACGACGACGACGCGGCGCGGGTCCAGGCCCTTGGCGCGGGCGGTGCGGATGTAGTCCTCGCGCAGCACTTCCAGCATCGAGGAGCGCGTCATCCGCGCCACCACGGCCATCGTGCTGGTGCCCAGCACCAGGCCCGGCAGCAGCAGGTGCAGGCAGGTGGAGGCGAAGGCGCCTTCCTCGCCGCTGAGCAGCGAGTCGATCAGCATGAAGCCGGTGGCCTGCGGGATGTCGTACTCGATCGCGATGCGGCCCGAGACCGGCGTCCAGCCGAGATTGACCGAGAAGGCCATGATCAGGATCAGGCCCCACCAGAACACCGGCATCGAGTAGCCGACGGTGGCCACGCCCATCACGCCCTGGTCCAACAGCGAACCGCGCTTGAGGCCGGCGACGACGCCCAGCGTCAGCCCCAGCGTGACCGCCAGCAGCAGCGCGGCGAAGGCCAGCTCCACGGTGGCCGGGAACAGCACGGCGAACTCGCGCGACACCGGCTCGCGGCTCACCAGCGATTGGCCGAGGTCGCCGTGCGCCAGCTTGGCCAGGTAGTCGAAGTACTGCACGTGCAGCGGCTGGTCCAGGCCCATGCGGTGGACCAGCGCGGCGTGGGCTTCGGGGTCGAGCCGGCGCTCGCCCATCATCACCTCGATCGGGTCGCCGGGCACCAGCCGGATCAGGCCGAAGGCGACCAGCGTGATGCCGAGGATCGTCGGTATCAGCGTGGCGAGCTTCTTGAGCAGGAAGGTCAGCACGGAATCGCGGTTCCGTGGCTCAGGGCTTGGTCGCAGGCGGCGTGGCCAGCAGCATGCCGCCCTTCGTCGTCGCCACGTCGATCAGCGCGGCCGTCTCGGCGTCGAGCACGCCGCTGTAGTCGGCCGGGCGGTACTTCATCTGGAAGGTCGAGATGACGTCGGTCGTCAGCCGGTCCATCTCGCCGGTGCGCGCGATGTTGTAGCCGAAGCGGCCCAGCCGGTCTTGCAGCCAGGCCACGTCGGGCAGGGCGTTCTCGTAGGTCACCTTCTTGATCGCGACCTGCGTGGCGTCGGGCCAGGGGATCAGGCCCGCGTCGGCGAACTGCTTCCACGGGAAGGCCGGACCCGGATCCTGCTTGCGGCCGGGCGCGATGTCGTTGTGGCCGATGATGTGTTCGGGCTTGACCTTCTGGCGCTGGGCGATGTCGCGCACCAGCTTCAGCACTTCGTCGATCTGCGCCTGTGGGAAGGGGGCGTAGACGCGGCCCATCGGTGTGTCCTTCCAGCCCGCGTTGACGATCTCGATGCCGATCGAGGCCGAGTTCAGGTTCTGGTTGCCCGCCCAGTAGCTGGCGCCCGCATGCCAGGCGCGCCGGTTCTCGTCGACGAGCTGGTAGATCCCTGCCGGCTCATCGCGCACCAGGTAGTGGGCGCTGACCTGGCCACCGGTCGTCAGCACCTTGAGCGACTTCTCCCAGTCCAGCACCGTGTAGTGCAGGACGATGAACTGCGTGCGGCTGTCTTCGTTTTGCGACGCGTAGCTGTGATCGATCACCGGTTTCTGCAGGTACGCAGGCCCGGTGGCGCAGGCACTCAGCAGCAGGGCGATGGCGGTACCGAGAATGGCTTTTTTCATGGGACGGTCGGGGCGAATTTCGCGTTGCGGCAGCGTAGGCGGCAGGGCAGGGAGCGGCAAATGCCGATGCGGGCGCGGGGCATAACCTTTGAGTATGACTTGAGTTTGCGGGCGAACTGGTCGCCTTGCCTCCAAGAAGAAGAACAAGGGCGGATAGGGGGATGCTGGCTTGAGGGCAGCAGAGTTAGGCGCGATTCAACGACAGATTCAGCAACAGCAGGAACAGGCCTCGCCGCTTCGGCAATACGAGCAACAGGTGCGACAGCACGGTGTGGACCCGGCATCCCAGCCGGCCCCGCTGGACACGACGATGTTCAGCTCGTCGCCGCTGCAGGACCTCCGCGCGCAAATCCGCAACGAACTGATCTACGACCCGAAACCGCTGGTGCCCCAGGTGGAGTCGGTCTCGGCCGTGCACACGCCGCCCTGGTCGCGCGGCACGCACCAGATGCTGACGGAGCCCGGGCTCAGCCTCAGCGTGGACCTGGGCCCGCTGCTGTGGATCCACGCCGAGCGCGGCGCGCCCGGGCAGGTCGGACTGCTGCTGAACGAGGTGGCTTGAGCGCCCCGCTCGTTGACGATTTATGCATGAATCGGTGCCTGGATCGCCAAAGAAACCGTGTTCGTTTGCGTTTCGTTAACAACCCATTGAAGTTCTGCCGGTTTTTCTGCGTTGCAGCAAAACCTAAAGTTCATTCCATGGACGAAGCGGAGACAAGCAAACGCCGAATCCAACCACCACTGAAAGGATTCATCATGAACACGCTCAACAAGTTCCTCGCCGCTGCTGCTACCGCCACCGTCCTGCTGAGCGGCAACGCCGCCTTCGCCGCCGACACCGCCCCGACCCGCGCCCAAGTGGTTGCCGAACTGGCCCAGGCCCGCGCCGACGGCTCGATCGCCGCCTTCAACAGCGACGACAGCGAGCACTTCCTGCAAAAGGCGTCCACCGCCAAGGCCAGCGCCGTGCAAGCCGCGACCTTGCCCAAGACCCGCGCCCAGGTGATCGCCGAGCTGCGCGCTTCGCAACAAGACGGAACCTTGGCCCTGATGCACAGCGAGTTCCCCAGCGACCAGGCCCGTCTCGCACAAATCCAGGCTCAAAAGGCTGCTGCCACGGCGATGGCCGAGTGAGCAAGGGCTGACTTAGCCGGCAAGACCGGCAGGTCCCGACGGGGTGACGCCATGCGTTACCCCGTTTTGCATTCGCTCGTGGAATGCAATAAATGCGGGTTGCGAATGCATGTTTATTTATGTTTCGCGAATGACCCTTTGAGCTTTTGCCCGTTTTTCCGCGGCGCAGCAAAACCTAAAGTTCATTCCATGGACGAAGCGAGACAAGCCGGATCCAACAAACCACTGAAAGGATTCACCATGAACACGCTGAACAAGTTCCTCGCCGCTGCCGCCACCGCCACCGTGCTGCTGAGCAGCAACGCCGCCTTCGCCGACACCAGCCGCGCTGAAGTCGTCGCCCAACTGGCCCAAGCCCGTGCCGACGGTTCGATCGCCTCGCTGAACAGCGACGACAGCGAACACTTCCTGAAGGCGCCGGTCGCCGCCACGACGGCCAAGGCTGCCGCCCCGGCCGCTACCGTTGCCGCGAACGCCAACCTGCCGAAGACCCGCGCCCAGGTGATCGCCGAGCTGCGCGCTTCGCAACAAGACGGCACGCTGGCCCTGATGCACAGCGAATTCGCCGGTGACCATATGCGCCTGGCCGTGATGCAAGCCCAGAAGGCTGCTGCCACCGCGATGGCCGAATAAGCAGTCCGCAAGAAGACCGAAGCGAACGGGCGACGCGCAAGCGTCGCCCGTTTGCGTTGGGGGGTAGATGTCCGAAAACGGCCGGCGAGGCGCAGCGCCCGATGGGAAGATCAGCGCTCGATCCCCACCGCCAGGACCCGCCGATGCCGACCCAATCCACCCTCGCCACCACCTTCCGCTCGCTGCACCAGAGCGGCCTTCTTCTGCTGCCGAACTGCTGGGACGCCGGCAGCGCCCGCCTCATGGCGGCCCAGGGCGCCCCGGCGCTGGCCACCAGCAGCGCGGCCGTCGCCTGGGCGCTTGGCTATGGCGATGGTGATCAGCTGCCCGTGGCGCAACTGACGGCCTGCCTCGCCCTGATCACTCGTCGACTCGAAGTGCCGCTGACGGCCGACATCGAGGGCGGCTATTCGGACGACCCGGCCGCCGTCGGCGCGACGGTCGCGGCCGTCATCGACACCGGCGTCGTCGGCATCAACCTCGAAGACGGCCGCTCCCCGCCGGCCCTGCTGGCCCGCAAGATCGAGGCGGCCCGTACCGCGGCCGAACGAGCCGGCGTGCCGCTGTTCATCAACGCCCGCTGCGACGTGTTCCTGAAGGGCTTGGTCGCGCCCGAGCAGCGTGTCGCCGAAACGCTCGCCCGCGCCGAGCTGTACCGCTCAGCTGGCGCGGACGGCCTGTTCGCCGCCGGTGCCCGCGAGGCCGCGGACATCGCCGCGCTGGTGGCCGGCACGCCGCTGCCGCTGAACATCCTGGCCCTGCCCGGCGTGCCGAAGGCGGACGAACTGACGCGCCTGGGCGTGCGCCGCCTGACCTCGGGCTCCGGCATCGCCGAATCGGTCTACGCCCGCATCACGACGCTGACGCGCGGCTTCCTCGCTGAAGGCGACGGTGCGGCGCTGTCCGCCGATGCGCTCGCCTACGGCGAACTCAACACCTTGATGGGTTAGGCAATCTTCCAGGCCGAACGCGGCCCTTCGCGTCCGACGCGATCCAGTGCGGACGCGACGATCGCGTCCAGCCCCGCGGCCGCGATGCTCAGCTCCGTGCCAGTGCGGAATTCCCAGCGCTCGCCATAGCGCAGCCACACCGCATGCTGCAGTGCCGGGCTGCCGCCGACGTGCAGCGCGAGCCGACCCTCGGTGTCCGCGCTGCCCAGATAGATGTTGGCCGCCGGCAGCGCATCGTCCGACCCCGCCAGCCAGGGCGTGGCCGGTACCAGCGCCGGTTCGGCATAGACGCCGGCCTTCAGCGCATCGCTCAGGCCGCGGCGGTTCTGCGACAGCGCCACCATGCTGAAGTGCACGTGCCCCGTCTGCGGCGCGATCTCGCGCTGCAGCTGGATCTGGCCGACGATCTCGTCCACCGGCCAGCTCTTCGGGTCGCTGTCCTTGGTGATCCGGCTCGTGTAGAGGCCCGCCCAGATGTGGCGGCCCTGCGGGTTCTGTGCGCGCCAGTACTGCAGCAGCGGGCCGAAGGCCTGGCCCGCCATCGTGCGCGACCAGTAGAGCTGCGGCACCAGGTAGTCCATCCAGCCCTGGGCCAGCCACAGCTCGACGTCGGCGTAGAGCTTGTCGTACTGGCTGTAGCCGCTGATGCCCGCCGGCCGCAGCGCCGGCTTGCCGATGCCGAAGGGGCTGACGCCGAAGCGCACCCAGGGCTTGGCCGCCTTGACCGTCTCGTGGATGCGCTGCACCAGCTGGCTGACGTTCTGGCGCCGCCAGTCGGCGCGGGCCAGCTTGCCGCCGGAGCCGCCGCCCGCCGGGCCGCCCCCAAGGGCGGCGACTCCCCCTCGGGGGGCGCCCTGCGTACCCGCAGGGCTGGGGGCTCCATTTAAGTAGCGCTGCCACGAGGGCTCGTCCGGGAAATCGATCTCCGTCTTCGAGTCCTTGCTCTCGGTGACCGGGTAGGGATAGAAGTAGTCGTCGATGTGGATGCCGTCGACGTCGTAGCGCCGCAGCACGTCCTGGAACACGGCGATCGTGTGGTCGCCGGCCTCGGCCTCGCCGGGGTCCAGCCAGAGCTGGTCGCCGTAGCTCTTCACCCAGGCGGGATGCGTGCGGCTGACGTGGCCCTCGGCCGCGGGCGAGGCGGCGCTGCTCTGCCGCGCGCGGAAGGGGTTGAACCAGGCGTGCAGCTCCAGGCCGCGCTTGTGCGCCTCGCTGATCCACAGGGCCAGCGGGTCGTAGTAGGGCGAGGGCGCCTGGCCCTGCGTGCCGCTGAGGTACTCGCTCCAGGGTTCCAGCGGGCTGTCGTACAGCGCGTCGGCGGCGGTGCGCACCTGGAAGATGATCGCGTTCAGCTTCAGCGCCACGGCCTGATCCAGGATCGCGCGCATCTCCGCCTGCTGCTCGGCGGTGGAGAGGCCCTTGCGGCTCGGCCAGTCGATGTTGGCGACCGTCGCCACCCAGGCGGCGCGGAACTCGCGTGGCGCGGCCGGTGGCAGCGTGGCCAGCTCGGGCGCGGCCTGCAGGCGCGGGCCGGACGCGCGACCCGGCAGGTTGGAGCAGGCGCTCAGGGCCAGCGCGGAAGACAGCAGGGTGCGGCGGGACAACAAGCTCATCGGATCAGACTTTCACGAACCAGCGTTTCTTCCACATGACCCAGGCGATCGCGTACATCACCCCCACGAAGCCGATCGCGAAGACCAGCGAGGCATTGACCGGCGCCAGACTCGAAGCATGGATCGGCTCGAACAGCATGCCCTTCAGCGTCAGTCCCGAATCGAACTTCACCAGGATCAGGATCCGGCCGATCAGCCCCGACAGCGCAAAGATGAACAGCGCATTCATGCCGAACACGACGAAGGGCTTCATCCAGCGCGCCACCCGTTCGCGCGCCAGTGGCAGCGGCATCGCGTCCAGCAGCCAGTAGAAGACGCCGAAGACGATGCAGCCCCAGCCGGCCATGAAGACCGCGTACGACGGGGTCCACAGGTTCTTGTTGATCGGCATCAGCCAGGCGTCGCCGATCTGGCCCAGCCACAGCAGCGCGAGGCCCGCGACCAGCAGCCAGGTGGCCTTCTCGTTGGGCTGCCGGTTCTTCGCCGCGAGCCAGTGGCCCACCAGAACGCCGAAGAGCTGGCTGGCCACCGCCGGCAGCGTGGACATCAGGCCTTCCGGGTCCCAGGTCTTCGCCTGCACCCACAGGTGGCCGCCCAGCAGCGAGCGGTCGATGAAGGCGCCCAGGTCCTCGCCCTTGGCGAGCGATCCGGTGTGCAGCACGCCGGCGGCGTCGGGCACGGACGCGTTCAGCATCGCCACGGCGTAGACGGCCAGCAGGCCGACGATCCAGCCGATCTGCTGGCGCCAGCTGAAATACAGCACCAGCGGCGCGGTCAGGATCGTGCACAGGCCCAGGCGCTGCAGCACGCCGGGGATGCGCACGGTGCTGAAGTTGAAATGCGGGAACAGGTTCAGCAGGAGGCCGATGACGACGATCGTCAGCCCGCGGCGGATCGTCTGCATCAGCAGCGCCTGCTTGTTGTCACCCAGTGCCGCACGGCGGCCCAGGCTCATCGTCATCGAGATCCCGCTGATGAAGACGAAGAAGGGGAAGATCCAGTCGGTGAAGGTCCAGCCGTTCCAGGCCGCGTGGTCCAGCGGGGCGTAGAGGTGTTCCCAGTCGCCGGGGTTGTTGACCAGCAGCATCGCCGCCACGGTGAAGCCGCGGAAGGCGTCGAGCGAGAGCAGGCGCGTCGTCGTTTTTGTCATTCTTTCCTGCCGAAGCCCTCGGGGATCCGGATCAGCGCGGCCATCGCGAACGAAGGGATCGTCGCCACCAGCACCCAGCCGAAGAAGGCCGTGTAGCCCAGTTGCTGCTGCAGCCAGCCGCTCCACATGCCCGGCAGCATCATGCCCAGGGCCATGAAGCCGGTGCAGATCGCGTAGTGCGCCGTCTTGTGCTCACCCTGCGACACCAGGATCATGTACATCATGTAGGCCGTGAAGCCCAGGCCATAACCGAACTGCTCGACGGCCAGCGCCGCGCTGATCAGCACCAGGCTCGCCGGCTTGAACCAGGCCATCGCCAGGAACACCGCATTGGGCACGTGCATCGCGAAGATCAGCGGCCACAGCACCCGCTTGAGGCCCATGCGCGAGACGATCCAACCGCCCAGCAGGCCGCCCAAGGTCAACGCGATCAGGCCCACGGTGCCGTAGGCGATGCCCACGTCCTTGGTGTGCAGCGCCAGGCCCCCGGCGTTCGCGTCGTCCAGCAGGAAGGGCGTGGCCAGCTTCAGCAACTGCGCCTCGGGGAAGCGGTACAGCAGCAGGAAGCCGAGGACGACGAGGATGCGCGGCTTGGCGAAGAAGAGCTTGAAGATGCGCAGGAATTCGGCCGGCGTCATGCGGCCCTGCTCGGCGCGGCGATCACCGGCCGGGCGCGGCAGCATGAACTGGTGCCAGACGGCCGCGGCCAGGAACAGGCCGCAGAGCACGAAGAACACGATCACCCAGGCCGTCTTCATGTCGCCCAGCCGCTCCTGCAGCAGGCCGGCGAGGTAGACCAGCACGCCCTGGCCGGCGATGTTGGCGAAGCGGTAGAAGGTGGATCGCACACCGACGAAGGCGGCCTGCTGATGCGTCTCCAGCGCCAGCATGTAGAAGCCGTCGGCCGCGATGTCGTGCGAGGCCGAGGCGAAGGCCATCAGCCACAGCACCGCCAGCGTCATGCGGAAAACCATTGGCCCGGGAATCGTCAGCGCCACCAGCGCCAGCGCTGCGCCGACGACGAACTGCAACACCACCGTCCAGCCGCGCTTGGTGCCCACCATCTCCACCAGCGGCGACCACAGCGGCTTGATCACCCAGGGCAGGTAGAGCCAGCTGGTGTAGAGCGCAATGTCGGCGTTCGAGATGCCGAAGTTCTTGTACATGATGACCGACAGGGTCATCACGACGACATATGGGATCCCCTGGGCGAAATAGAGCGTCGGGACCCAGGCCCACGGTGACCGGACGGTCATGCCGCCTTCAGCGCGCGGCGGATGCTGCCGTCGGCGGCTTCGAGCTGGGCCCGCGCCTCGTCGACGCCGACGCCGTTCTTCAGTGCCACCACGGCCACCTTCACATGGTGGTCGCACTGCGCCAGCACCGCCTTCGCGGCTTCTTCGCTCGCGCCGCTGGCGCGCACGGTCAGGGCCAGCGCGCGGCGCACCAGCTTCGCGTTGGTCGGCTTGAGGTCGACCATCAGGTTGCCGTAGACCTTGTTCAGCCGGACCATCAGCGCGCTGGAGAAGGTGTTCAGCGCCATCTTCTGTGCGCTGCCGGCCTTCAGCCGCGTGCTGCCGGAGATCACCTCGGGCCCGGTGTCCAGCGTGATGCCGATCTCGGCCTGGGCGGTCACCGGCGCATCCGGGTTGTTGGCGAAACCGATCGTCAGCGCGCCGGCCGCGCGCGCGGCGGCGATGGCACCCAGCACATAGGGCGTGCCGCCCGATGCGGCCAGCGCCAGCACGACGTCGTTCGCCGTGGGCTGCAGCGCCGCCAAGTCGGCACTACCCTGGGCGGTGTCGTCCTCCGCACCTTCGACGGCGACGAACATCGCCGACTGCCCGCCGGCCAGGATCGCCACGGCCCGCTCGCGCGGCCAGGAGAAGGTGGGGTAGAGCTCCACGCTGTCGAGCACGCCCAGGCGGCCCGAGGTGCCGGCGCCCGCGTACAGCAGGCGCCCGCCCGCCTTGATCCGCGGCAGTGCGCGCTCGACCGCCTCGGCCAGCCGGGGTGCTGCCGCCTGCACGGCCTTCACCGCCTCGAACTGGTCGTCGACGAAGGCGTTGACGAGGTCCGGCGTGTCGTAGAGATCGAGGTCGGGGTGGCGGGTGCTGGGGGTTTCGGTCTTGAGCATGGTGGGCAGGGACTCTAGTGGGGGCATCGGGGTGTCGCCAATGCCGTCGTCCATTGTCCCCATAACCGGAGGTAATCAAAATATTGCGGGCGGCTTGTAAGGTCCGCTGGCCGGCCGACGACACAGCGGTGCAAGCCCCCTGCGGTCTGCAAGTACACCTTCAACCTACTGGAGTCATCCACCATGCAAGTCAAGTCCGCCCTGACCATCGCTGCCACCGCTGCCGCCCTGTTCGCGACCGCTGGCATCGCCACCCCTGCTGCAGCCGCCGACGACGGCGCCGTCCACTGTGCCGGCATCAACAGCTGCAAGGGCACCTCCGATTGCAAGACCGCCAAGAACGACTGCAAGGGCCAGAACTCCTGCAAGGGCCAGGGCTGGGTCAGCAAGGCTTCCGCCGCCGAATGCACCAAGGCCGGCGGCACCGTCACGAAGTAAGAGGCATGCAGACGATCTCCGGCTTCGGCCTGGGCCTGCGGCCCGAGCACTACACGGCGCTGTCCGAGCCGATTGCGCCCGCGCTGCGGCCCGACTGGCTGGAGATCCTCAGCGAGAACTACATGGTCGCCGGCGGCCGGCCGCTGCATCACCTGGACCGGCTGCGTGCCGAGTACCCGATGGTGATGCACGGCGTCTCGCTGTCGATCGGCAGCAGCGATCCGCTGGACCTGCGCTACCTGCGCGAGCTGAAGGCGCTGGCCGATCGTGTGCAGCCTGCCTGGGTGTCCGACCACCTGTGCTGGACCGGCGTCGACCACCGCAACCTGCACGACCTGCTGCCGCTGCCGCTGACCGAGGCCGCGCTGCGCCACCTGCTGCCGCGCGTCGCCCAGGTGCAGGACATCCTGCAGCGCCCGCTGGTGCTGGAGAACGTGTCCAGCTATGTGCGCTTCACGGCCGACGAGATGGACGAGGCCGGCTTCATCGCCGAGCTGGCCCGCCGCTCGGGCTGCCAGCTCCTGCTGGACGTCAACAACGTCTACGTGTCCAGCCGCAACCACGGCTTCGACCCGCGCGCCTACATCGATCGCCTGCCCGCCGAGCGCATCGTGCAGATCCACCTGGCCGGGCACGAGGACCGCGGCGACATCGTCATCGACACTCACGACCACCCGATCTGCGATGCCGTCTGGCAGCTCTACGCCTACACCTTGAGGCGCATCGGCGAGCGGCCGACGATGATCGAGCGCGACGACCGCATCCCGCCGCTGCCCGAGCTGCTGGCCGAACTGGCCCAGGCGCGCGAGCTGTGGCGTGTCACTGCCCGGTTGGCCGCATGAGCGAGATGCTTTTCGAACAACAGCGCGAGTTGCAGGCGGCGATCTGCGGTGCGCCTGGCATGCCGGACACGGTGGGCCTCGCCGTCTACCGCGAGGCCTACACCGCCCGGTTGATCGCCGCGCTGCGCGACAACTACCTGGTGCTGCACCGCGCGATGGGCGACGAGCCCTTCGACTCTCTGGCCCGGGCCTACATCGCCGCGCATCCGTCACCCCACCGCTCGATCCGCTGGTTCGGCGACCGGCTCGCCAAGTTCATGGCCACGCAGCCGCTGCCGCATGAGGCCCTCGTCGACCTGGCCCGCATGGACTGGGCGCTGCGCGCCGCCTTCGATGGTCCCGACGACGTACCCATCGACGCCGCCGCATTGCACGCGCTGCGGCCCGAGCAATGGCCGTCGCTGGTCTTCCGCCTGCACGGCTGCGTGCAACTGCTGCCGCTGGCCTGGGCGGTCGAGCCCGCCTGGCGGGCGCTGCGCGCACATGATCCCGAGTCGGGCGACGCTGCGCCCGAACTGCCAGCGCCCGAGGCTGCGGCCCACGCACTGCTCGTATGGCGCCAGAGTCTGGAAACGCACTGGCGCACGCTGGCGCCGCACGAGGCCGAACTGCTGGGTGCAGTGGCCGCCGGCAGCAATTTCGAAGCTATCTGCGCGCTCGCTGCCAAGTCAGCGGCCGAGGACGATCCAGCGGCCGTCGTCGTCGGTCTGCTCCAGCGCTGGCTAGCCGATGGCCTGCTGACGGCGGTGCTCGTTCAGGACCCGGCGTCGTAGCTCGCGGCCAAGCCGACGCTGCGGGTCGCCACGATCCAACCGTGCTGATTCAAGGTCGGAGCCACTGTGCCCTCCACGGTGATCACCCAGTTCAGCGTCAGCGAGCAACTGGCCACTGGCGACGTCAGCGGGTCGTTCTTGTTGGCGGCCACACTCGCGTCGTTCAGAGCCTTGTCCAGCGCCAATGTTGAGATGTGGAAGGTGCTGGCGTCAGTGGTGTCCTGCTGACGGTTCAGCCCCACGCCCTTGCTGGTGAAGTTGCTGCGATCCGAGCGCGTGCAATTGGCATCGACGGCCAGCCCGACGCTCTGCAGGTTCTCGGAGGCCAGCTTCACGTCGAACTGGCCAGTCGATCGGCGGATCTGCGGCACACCGGTCGGCGACACGATGGAGAAGGGCTTGGGCATGGTCACCACATTCGGGTACGTCTGCCCATTACGCACGAAATTGACGGTGATGCGCGGCTGCGCACTGGCATCGCTGAAATCGGTGACCCAGCTCAACCGGTTGCCGGACGCATCGCGCAACGCCACTGGCGGCACGTCGCCATCGCTGGCCGTCAGGCTGTCGCCGGGACTTGGCATTAGCGTGGTCAGCAGATTGGCGCTCTGGCCCAGCCAGGCGTCCACGTGAACCTTGCCGCTCACCTGCGTGATCGTGAAACGCGGGCTGACGTTGTCCGTTGAGACCGTGTTTGACTCCTTGCAGTTGTTCAATGCACAGGTATAGCCATCAAGGAGGGGCTCGCCTATGTCCCCGCCGCCCCCACATCCCGTCATCAGCATGGCCGTCGTCACCAAGACCCATCTTCTAAACATTTCGCTCCCCTTCATTGGTCAGTCGCTATTTGTTAAGTTTTTCTTCCGCGGCGCGATTCTGCAGAACTTTTCTAGCCGAGGCATGATGCGGGCCGGACCGTACCCAGAAAGCCCGACATGACTCGTTTCGCAAGCTTCTTCACCCTCATCGGCCTGGCGCTGGCTGCACAGCACGCCTCGGCCGCACTGGCCGTCGGCGCGACGGCACCGACCTTCACGACCGAGGCGGCCGTTGGCGGCAAGGCCTTCAAGTTCAGCCTGACCGACACCTTGAAGCAAGGCCCGGTCGTGCTGTACTTCTATCCGAAGTCCTTCACCCAGGGCTGCACGGTGGAGGCGCACAACTTCGCCGAGGCCACCGACAAGTTCAAGTCGCTGGGCGCTACCGTCATCGGCATCTCCACCGACAACATCGAGACGCAGAAGAAGTTCTCGACCGAGGAATGCCGCGACAAGTTCGCCGTGGCCGCCGATGCGGACGGCAAGGTCGTCAAGGAATACGACTCGGCGCTGAAGATCATGCCGGGCCATGCCGACCGCGTGTCCTACCTGATAGGCCAGGACGGCAAGGTCGCCGCTGTTTTCTCCAGCCTCAGCCCGGACGGTCACGTCGAGACGATGCTGAAGGCCGTCGAGCAACTGCGCGACACCAAGAAGCGCTGATCAAAAAGGCTACGAAACCTTAGCCGGCGCGGCTTTGCCGCCACGCCGGCCGACCTGATCCGCGCCAAAATGCCACCGACACAAGGTGGGAGTGGCTTCAACGATGATGGTCGAACAGGAATCCGCGCTGCCGGCACGGACGAAGCTCGTGGACGAGGTGGCGCGCGTGCTGCGCCAGCGCATCTACGGCGGCGTCTATCCACCCGGCGAACTGCTGCGCCAGGTGCAGCTCTCGCAGGACCTGAACGTCAGCCGCACACCGCTGCGCGAGGCCCTGCGCCTGCTGCAGAGCGAAGGCCTGGTGGCGGCCGAGGGCGCCCGTGGCGTCAGCGTCGCCCGCGCCGATCGCGGCCGGCTGATCAACGCCTATTCGCTGCGCGAGATGCTCGATGGCCTGGCCGCCCGCCAGGCGGCCGAGAAGAACCCCGGCCGCGCCCGCGAGCGCCTGGAGCCGCTGCTCGAGCAGCAGTTCGCCACGCTCTCGCCCTGGTCGCCTGCGGACTACGTGCGCTTCAACGTCGACTTCCACATGGCCGTCATCGAGCTGGCGGAGAACGAATTCCTCGCCGCCCAGGCCGCTGTCGTGCGGCTCACGGCCACGGTGTTCGCGCCATCCGTGCTGGTCTGCAGCGAACGCGCCCGCCCGGCCGTCGACGAGCACCGGCTGGTCCTCGAGGCCATCGCCAGCGGCGACGGCGACGCTGCCGAGCGGGTCAGCCGCGCCCACATCCGCGCGACCATCGAGTGCCTGAAGGCGGACCACCGGGAGCGATGAATCCCATCTTCCTGGCGCGGCGTCTGCTGACCCTGCTGCTGACCCTGTTCGTCGCCTCGCTGCTGATCTTCGGTGTGCTGGAGCTGCTGCCCGGCAACGCCGCGCAAGTGCTGATGGGCCCCGACGCGGCGCCCGAGGCCGTGGCGGCGCTGACCGAGAAGCTGGGGCTCAACGACGCCGCTATCACGCGTTACTTTCATTGGCTCTCCGGCATGCTGCGCGGCGACCTGGGCGAGAGCTACGCCTATGGCTCGCCGGTGGCGACCTTGATCGCAGAGCGGCTGGCGCTGACGGTGCCGCTGGCGCTGCTGTCGATGGCCTTGGCCGCGCTGCTGGCGCTGGTGGCTGGCGTGTTCGCCGCCTCGCGCCACAACCGCCTGGGCGACTGGCTCGTGTCCGCGCTGAGCCAGCTGGGCATCGCGCTGCCGAACTTCTGGTTCGCGATCCTGCTGATCCTCGTCTTCTCGGTGGGCCTGCAATGGGTGCCGGCCGGTGGCTTTCCCGGCTGGAGCGAAGGCATGGTCCCGGCGCTGCAGGCGCTGGCGCTGCCGGCCGTGTCGCTGGCCGTCGTGCAGGCGGCGATCCTGGCCCGCGTGACGCGCGGTGCCGTGCTGGAGCAGCTGCATGAGGACTATGTGCGCACCGCGCGCGCCAAGGGCCTGTCGCGCCGCGGCGCGCTGTGGGGCCACGTCTTGCGCAATGCGATGGTGCCGGTGACGACGGTGATGGGCCTGCAGTTCGCCAACCTGCTGGCCGGCACGATCGTGATCGAGAACGTGTTCTACCTGCCGGGCCTGGGTCGGCTGATCTTCCAGGCCATCGCCAACCGCGACCTGACGGTCGTGCGCGACTGCGTGATGCTGCTGGCGGCCATGGTTGTGGCCGTCAACTTCGTCGTCGACCTGCTGGCCGCCTGGATCGATCCGCGGCTGCAGCAGCAGGGGGCCGGCGCATGAGGCGTATCCGCACCAACACCAAGCTGAGCCTCGGCTTCGTGCTGACGGCCGTGCTCTTGCTGACCGCGCTGCTGTCCACCGTCTGGACGCCCTGGCCGACCGGCGAACTCGACGTGCTCGACAAGCTGCAGCCCCCCGGCGAGGCGCATTGGCTGGGCACCGACAGCCTGGGCCGCGACGTCGCCAGCCTGCTGATGGCCGGCGCGCGCGTGTCGATCGAGGTCGGCGTGATCGCCGTGGCGATCGGCCTGGGCCTGGGCACGGCGCTGGGCCTGCTGGCGGCGGCGCGCGGCGGCTGGATCGACGAGCTGCTGATGCGCGGCGCCGACCTCGGCTTTGCCTTCCCGGCCATCCTGACCGCGCTGCTGTTCACGGCGGTGTTCGGCCCCGGGATCGAGATCGCCATCGCGGCGATCGGCCTGCATGCGGTGCCCACCTTTGCCCGCGTCACGCGCGCCTCGGCCCGCGAGGTCTGGTCGCGCGACTACTGCCTGGCGGCGCGCGCCTGCGGCCGCGGCGCCTGGGACATCACCCGGCGCCACGTGCTGCCCAATGTGCTGCCGGTGCTGATCGTGCAGGGCACGATCCAGTTCGCGCTGGCGATCCTGGCGGAGGCCGCGCTGTCCTACCTGGGTCTCGGCACCCAGGCGCCGCAGCCCTCCTGGGGCCGCATGCTGGCCGAGGCGCAGACCTTTCTGTTCAGCGCGCCGCTGCTGGCGGTGTTCCCCGGTCTGGCGGTGATGCTGGCCGTGCTGGGCCTGAACCTGCTGGGCGACGGTCTGCGCGACCTGGTCGATCCACGGCTGGCGAGGGTGCGCTGATGCTGGAGGTGGACGACCTGCGCATCCGGCTGCATGGCACCGAGCTGGTCCGTGGCCTCTCGTTCACGCTGGCCGCCGGCGAGACGCTGGGCCTGATCGGGGAATCGGGCAGCGGCAAGACGCTCACCGCGCTGGCGCTGATGGGCCTGCTGCCCGAGGGCGCGGAGCTGAGCGGCAGCATCCGCTTCAAGGGTCAGGACTTGACGGGACTCAAGGACAAGGCCTGGGGCGCGCTGCGCGGCCGGCACATCGCGATGGTGTTCCAGGAGCCGATGACGGCGCTGAACCCGTTGCACCGCGTCGGCGACCAGGTGGCGGAGCCGCGCCGGCTGCACCTCGCACGCCGCGCGGGCGAGGCGCGGCAGGAAGCCGTCGAGCTGCTGCGTTATGTGGGCCTGGGCGATCCCGGGCGGATCGCCGACTCGTACCCGCACCAGCTCTCCGGTGGCCAGCGGCAGCGGGTCGGCATCGCGATGGCGCTGGCCTGCGGGCCGGAGCTGCTGATCGCCGACGAGCCCAGCACCGCGCTGGATGCCAGCCAGCAGGCCCACGTGCTCGCCACGCTGGCCGCGATGGCGGCCGAGCGCGGCATGGCGCTGCTGCTGATCTCGCACGACCTGGCCCTGGTCGCGCGGCAGGCGCAGCGCCTGCTGGTGATGTATGCCGGCCAGGGCGTAGAGCAGGGGCCGGCCGCGGCGCTGCTGGGCGGCGGCGCCGCCCATCCGTACACGCAGGGCCTGCTGGCCGCGCGACCGCGCATCGGCGTCGGCCGGGGCGAGCGCCTGCCGGCCCTGCCCGGCGCGGCGCCGGAGCTGGCCGAACTGCGCGGCGGCTGCGCCTTCCGCGAGCGCTGCCGGCTGGCGCAGGAGGCCTGCCGCAAGAGCCCGCCGGTCTTCGCCCTCGATCCGGCCCATTGGTCGCGCTGCCTGCGCGTCGAGGAGGCGCTGCGTGAGCACTGACCCGTCGACCCTGCTGCGCGTCGAGGCGCTGTCCTGCAGCTACGCCCTGCCGCGCCGCCTGCCCTGGCGGCCCGCGGGCCGCGTGCAGGCGCTGCGCGACATGAGCTTCGAGATCGCCTCGGGCGCCTCGCTGGGCATCGTCGGCGAATCGGGCTCGGGCAAGAGCACCTTGGCGCGCACGGTGATGGCGCTGCAGGCGCCCGACGCCGGCCGCGTGCTGCTGAAGGGCCGCGACCTGCACCAGCTCGACGCGGCCGCGCTGCGCAAGGCGCGCTCTGACATGCAGATGGTGTTCCAGGACCCGTATGGCTCGCTCGATCCGCGCATGAGCATCGCCGAGATCGTCGCCGAGCCCATCCTCACGCGCAGCGGCTTCACCAAGGCCGAACTGCACCAGCGCGTGCGCGAGGCGCTGGAGGCGGTGAGCCTGCGCGTGGCCGACATGAAGCGCCGCCCGCACGAGTTCTCCGGCGGCCAGCGCCAGCGCATCGCCATCGCCCGCGCGCTGGTCACGCGGCCGCGGCTGATCGTGATGGATGAACCGGTCAGCGCGCTCGATGTTTCGGTCCAGGCCCAGGTGTTGAACCTGCTGCAGGAACTGGCCAAGTGGCAGGGCCTGTCCTACCTGATCATCAGCCACGACCTGGCCGTGGTGGACCACCTGTGCGGCGAGGTGCTGGTGCTGCGCGAGGGTCAGGTCGTCGAGCGCGGCACGCCGGACGCGGTGTTCGGCCGCCCGCAGCACGCCTACACGCAGGAGCTGGTCGCCGCGCTCCCTAGGTGATTCCTCGCGTGTCCCCATGCCAACCTGAGTGGACACTGACGCCACAACAGGAGACAAGCAGCATGCGGACAAATACGGTCGTCAGAAACCTCGCCGCCGCGTTCGCCGTGGCCCTTGCCATGGCCGGCGCGCAGGCCGCCGACTACATCGGCGTGCTGACCGGCGGCACCAGCGGCGTCTACTACCCGATGGGCGTGGCGCTGAGCCAGGTCTATTCGAAGGCGATGCCCGATGCCAAGGTCTCGGTGCAGGCCACCAAGGCCTCGGCCGAGAACCTGAACCTGCTGCAGTCCGGCCGCGGCGAAGTCGGCTTCACCTTGGGCGATGCGCTGTCCGACGCCTGGAAGGGCGATGCCGAGGCCGGCTTCGCCACGCCGTTGAAGAAGCTGCGGGGCCTGGCGGGCATCTATCCGAACTACATCCAGATCGTGGCCAGCGCCGAATCCGGCATCCGCACGCTCGCCGACCTGAAGGGCAAGCGCATCTCGGTCGGCGCGCCCAAGTCCGGCACCGAGCTGAACGCGCGTGCGGTGCTGAAGGCCGCGGGCCTCTCGTACAAGGATTTCGCCAAGGTCGAGTACCTGCCCTTTGGCGAATCGGTGGAGCTGATGAAGAACCGCCAGCTCGACGTGACCCTGCAGTCCGCCGGCCTGGGCGTGTCCTCGCTGCGCGACCTCGCGGTGTCCACCAAGGTCGTCGTCGTCGAGATCCCGGCCGACGTGGTGGCCAAGATTGGCGACCCGGCCTACCAGAGCGCGACCATCCCGGCCAACACCTACGAGGGTCAGGTCAAGGACGTGCCCGCCATCGCGATCACCAACTTCCTCGTCACCCACAGCGGCGTCAGCGATGACACGGTCTACAAGATGACCAAGTCGATGTGGGAGAACCTAGACGCGCTGGTGGCCGCGCACGCCTCGGGCAAGCAGGTCAAGCGCGAGAACGCGCTGAAGGGCATGCCCTTGCCGCTGCACCCGGGCGCAGAAAAGTACTACCGCGAAATCGGCCTGCTCAAGTGAGCTCGGATCACGATCTGGTACCGGGCCTGGCCCCGGAAGGCCCGGCCGACATTCCCGATGAGTTCCAGGAGCACGGCGCGCAGCGCAGCCTGAGCGGTTGGGCCGCGACGCTGCTGGCCGGCTCGGCGCTCACTTTCTCAGCCTACCAGCTGCTGGTCGCCGCCTTCGCGCCGCTGTCCAGCCTGGTGACGCGTTCCTTGCACGTCGGCTTCCTGCTGCTCTTGATCTTCTTGCTGTACCCGCTGGTCAAGCGCGGCGCGGCGATGACGAAGATCCCATGGTACGACGCGCTGCTGGCCGTCGGCAGCTTCGCGCTGGGCTGCTACCAGTGGGTGTTCGAGGCGGCGCTGATCCAGCGCTCGGGCGACCCGACGACGACCGATCTCGTCGTCGGCGCGCTGACGATCGTGCTGGTCTTCGAGGGCGCGCGTCGTGTGCTGGGCTGGGAGCTGCCGGCGCTGTGCGGCGCCTTCCTGCTCTACGGCCTGTTCGGCGAATACCTGCCCGACGCGATCGCGCACCGGCCCTATGCCTGGTCGCAGGTCATCGACCAGGTGGGCTTCGGCACCGAGGGCATCTACGGCATCCCGACGCTGGTCTCGGCCACCTACATCTTCCTGTTCATCCTGTTCGGCGCCTTCCTCGAACACGCGGGGATGATCCGCCTGTTCAACTCGCTGGCGCTGGGGCTCGTCGGCACCGCGCAGGGCGGGCCGGCCAAGGTGGCGGTGATCTCCTCGGGCCTGATGGGCATGATCTCCGGCTCCGGCGTGGCCAATGTGCTGACCGTCGGCCAGTTCACGATCCCGCTGATGAAGCGCTTCGGCTATTCCTCGGTGTTCGCCGGTGCCGTCGAGGCCACGGCCAGCATGGGCGGGCAGATCATGCCGCCGGTGATGGGGGCGGTGGCCTTCATCATGGCCGAGACGCTGAACGTGCCCTACGCCACCATCGTCAAGGCCGCGGTGATCCCGGCGCTGCTGTACTACTTCACCGCCTTCGTGATGGTGCACCTGGAGGCGGGCCGCGCCGGCCTCGTCGGCCTGCGGCGCGACCAGGTGCCCAACCCCTGGCACGCGCTGCGCGACAACTGGTACCTGGCGCTGCCGCTGGCCGCCCTGGTCTACATGCTGTTCGATGGCTTCACGCCGATGTTCGCCGGCATGGTGGGCCTGGCGCTGACGGCGATCATGATCCTGGGTGTCGCCATCGCCGCGCGCACCTCGGTCACGGCCTTCCGCTACGTGTTCTGGATCGCCGTGGGCCTGGGTGCCTCCACCTTCGCCAAATGGGGCATCCAGCCGGTGCTGCTGATGATCGCGGTGATGGTGGCCGTCTGCTTCTTCATGCCCGACGGCAAGAAGACCCTGGCCACGCTGAAGAGCAGCCTGGTCGAGGGCGCCAAGCAGGCGCTGGGTGTGGGCATCGCCTGCGCGGTGGTGGGCGTCATCATCGGCGTGCTGTCGCTGACCGGTGCGGCCACCACCTTCGCCGGCTTCATCCTGCAGGTGGGCGAGAAGAGCCTGTTCCTGTCGCTGCTGCTGACGATGATCGTCTGCCTGATCCTGGGCACCGGCATCCCGACGATCCCGAACTACATCATCACCGCCTCGATCGCCGCACCGGCGCTCTTGAAGCTGGGCGTGCCGCTGATCGTCAGCCACATGTTCGTCTTCTACTTCGGCATCATGGCTGACCTGACCCCGCCGGTGGCGCTGGCGGCCTTCGCGGCCTCGTCCATCTCCAAAGGCTCGCCCACGGCGACCGGCTGGAAGGCCACGCAGATCGCCATCGCCGGCTACGTCGTGCCCTTCATGGCGGTCTACGACCCGGCGCTGATGCAGCAGGGCGACGCGAGCCTGCTGGACGTGGCGCTGGTCACCTTCAAGGCCGTCGTGGCGATCACGCTGTGGGCGGTAGCCGTGGTCGGCCACCTGCGCGGGCCGGCATCCGGGGTCGAGCGCGTGCTCGCCTTCGTCGCCGCCGCGCTGCTGGTTGCGGCCGTGCCGCTGACCGATGGTGCCGGCTACGTGCTGGGCTTCGGCGTGATCGCCTGGAACTATTGGAAGGCGCGCCGCTGATGCCGCTGTGCCTGGCAGCCAGCACGCTCGCCGCGGTGCTGGCTGCCGATCACTTCACCTTGGCCTGGACCCATTCGATCGAGAAGATCCGCTGGGAAGAGGACTACCTTGTCGAGGGCCAGGCCTTGCGCCTGACCGAGGCACGCATCCGCGGCAGCGGCGCTGGCATGGAGCCGCCGGACGGCGCTGTGCTGGACGCGCACGGCGTCTGGCACTACACGCCCAAGCTCGCGCCGCTGGCGGTGCTGCGGATCACGCAGTCGCCGTACACCGCCGGCTACGAGCTGTGCAACGATGGGCGGTGCCGCCCGCTGGGCGAGCTGCTGCCCGGCCTGCCGGACGGCGTCGTCGAGCTGCGCGCCTGCGATTGAGCGAAGGCGAGCGGCATGCCGCCTGCTCCGTTATCGTTGCGCCCATGCTGAAGAGAATCCACCACGCCGCCATCATCTGCTCGGACTACGCGCGCTCACGGTCGTTCTACGTGGACACGCTCGGTCTCGCCGTCATCGCCGAGAACCACCGCACCGCGCGAGACTCCTGGAAGCTCGACCTGGCGCTGCCCGACGGTTCTCAGATCGAGCTGTTCTCCTTCCCGAATCCGCCGGCGCGGCCCTCGCGGCCGGAGGCGCAGGGCCTGCGCCATCTCGCGTTCTCCGTCGACGATGTGGCCGCTTGCAAGGCGCGGCTGGAAGGCGAGGGCGTCGCCGTGGAACCGATTCGCGTGGACGAATTCACCGGCCGGCGCTTCACCTTCTTCGCCGACCCGGACGGCCTGCCGCTGGAACTCTACGAGGCCTGAGGAATGATGATTGCGATGAGAGCACTTCTCGCACTGGCGCTGATCGCCATGACGATGACCGCGGCCCAGGCCGCCCGGCCCAACCTGGTGATGGGCATGACCCTGGAGCCCTCGGGCCTGGACCCCACAGCCAACGCCTCCTCGGCAATCGCCGAGATCGTCCAGTACAACGTGTTCGAGACGCTGACCAAGATCAACGCCGACGGCAAGGTCACGCCGTTGCTGGCGAGCAGCTGGGAATCGTCGCCGGACCTGAAGACCTGGACCTTCCATCTGCGCCAGGACGTGAAGTTCCAGAACGGCGAGCCCTTCAATGCGGCGGCGGTGAAGTTCTCGTTCGAGCGCGCCGCGTCGGACAAGAGCAGCAACAAGGACCGCCGCCTGTTCAGCCTGCTCGCGGTGACGACACCCGACCCCTACACCGTGGTGCTGAATGTCAAGACCATCGAGCCGGACCTGCTGTTCATGCTGGGCCAGGCCACGGCCATCATCGTCGAGCCCAAGAGCGCCGCGACGAACGCGGCACAGCCGTTCGGCACCGGCCCCTACCAGCTCGACACCTGGGCCAAGGGATCGAGCCTGAGCCTGAAGGCATGGGCCGGCTGGCGCGGCGCCGCGACGGCGAGGCTGATCCCCAGGGTCAGCTTCCGCTTCATCGGCGACCCGGCGGCGCAGGTGGCGGCCCTGCTGTCGGGCGACGTCGATGCCTTCCCGCGCGTCGCCGTCGCCCGCAGCCTCGCGCAGTTCAAGGCCGACCGCCGCTTCCAGGTGCTGACCAACCCCTCGCGGGCGAAGACTATCCTCGCGATCAACAACAAGCGCAAGCCGCTGGACGATGTGCGCGTGCGCCAGGCCATCGCTGCGGCGATCGACCGCAAGGCCGTCATCGAGGCCGCGGCCGACGGCTACGGCGTGCCCATCGGCAGTCACTACGTGCCCGGCGCGCCCGGCTACGTGGACCTGACCGGCGTCAACGCCTTCGATCCGGTGAAGGCCAAGGCGCTGCTGAAGGACGCCAGCTACGCGCTGAACTTTCCGCGCCCGCTGACCCTGACCCTGAAGCTGCCGCCGACGCCCTATGCCCGCCAGAGCGGCGAGCTGATCGCCGCCGAGCTGGGCAAGGCCGGCTTCGAGATCAAGATCGAGAACATCGAGTGGGCGCAGTGGATGTCGGGCGTCTACACCGCGCACAACTACGACCTCACGCTGATCTCGCACGTCGAGCCGCTGGACCTCGGCAACTACGCCAAGCCCGGCTACTACTGGGGCTACGACAGCCCCGAGTTCAACAAGCTCTACACGCAGCTGCAGAACACGCCCGTCGAGGCGGACCGGCTGAAGCTGCTCGGTGACGCGCAGAAGATGCTGGCCCGCGATGCGGTGGCGGCCTACCTCTACCAGCCGCTGTGGATCACCGTGGCCAACAAGTCGCTGAAGGGCCTGTGGGTGGACATGCCGATCTTCGTCAACGACCTGGCCGCCCTCCACTGGGAATGAACATGCACGAGCTGAGCGCCGCCGAGCTGCTAACGCGTTATGCCGACGGCAGCCTGTCGCCGGTCGAAGTCACGCAGGCGGTGATCCAGCACATCGAAGCCCGTGAGCCGACCCTGCACGCGCTCTACGCCTTCGACCCGGACAAGGCGCTGGCCCAGGCCCGTGCCTCCGAGGCCCGCTGGCGCCGCGGTGAGGCTTTGCCGCTGGACGGCGTGCCGCTGACCTTGAAGGAAAACATCGCCAGCGCCGGCACACCGGTGCCGCTGGGCACGGCTGCCACTCTGCTGCAGCCCGCGACTGAAGACGCGCCGCCGGCCGCCCGGATGCGCGAGGACGGCGCCGTGCTGCTCGGCAAGACGACGATGCCGGACTACGGCATGCTCAGCTCCAGCCTGTCGAGCTTCCACCCGCTCACACGCAACCCCTGGGACACGAGCAAGACGCCCGGCGGCTCCAGCGCCGGCGCCGGTGCCGCAGCCGCGGCGGGCTACGGGCCGATGCATCTGGGCACCGACATCGGCGGCTCGGTGCGCCTGCCGGCGGGCTGGTGCGGCGTGTTCGGCCTGAAGCCCAGCCTCGGCCGCATCCCCATCAAGCCGCCCTATGCCGGCCGCGTCGCCGGCCCGATGACGCGCACGGTGCAGGACGCCGCGCTGATGATGCGCACCTTGTCCCGCCCCGATTGGCGCGACACGATGAGCCTGCCGCCGCAGGCGATCGACTGGCTGGATCTGCAACGCGACGTTCGCGGTCTCCGTGTGGGTCTGTTGATGGATGCCGGCTGGGGCCTGCCCGTCGAGCCCGAGACGGCCGCCGCCGTCCAGGCCGCGGCGCGCCTGTTCGAGCAGGCCGGCGCCCGCGTCGAGCCGATGCAAGCCTTCAGCACCCGCGCGATGATCGACGGCCTGGACCGCTTCTGGCGCGTGCGCTCCTGGCTGGACATCGAGGCCCTGCCGGCCGAGCGCCGCACCAAGGTGCTGCCCTACATCCGCGCCTGGACGGCCGGCGGCGCCACCATCGGCGCCGCCGAGCTGTTCCACGGTCACGCGCAGATGGCCGCGCTGCGCGACGCAGCGGTGGCCGCCTGCCAGCCTTTCGACTTCGTGCTCTCGCCGGTCAGCCCGGTACCCGCCTTCGCCGCCGAGCTGGCCAGCCCGCTGAACGACCCCGAACGCCCCTTCGAGCACATCGCTTTCACCTTGCCCTACAACATGAGCGAGCAGCCCGCGGCCACGATCAACTGCGGCTACACCGCCGCGGGCCTGCCGATCGGCCTGCAGGTCATCGGCCATCGCTTCGACGACCTCGGCGTGCTGCAGGTCTGCGCGGCCTTCGAGCAGATGCGGCCGGCGCAGCGGGCGTGGCCGGGCTGAGACCTCTTCGATCTATCAGGGTCTTTTTGCTGATGTGACGAGCGCAGGGCGGCGGGGCACCCCAAAGCTCCGTGTCCCCCGCCCGCTTCGCGGGCTCCTCCTTTACCTGCGCTTTGGGGCACCCCACCACCCCGCTTGCGCCGCGAACGACCGCTGGTGGCAGCCCGAGGCTCCCGCCGAGCCGAGTGGGTTTCCCGGCGCTGACGCCGAATCTTCCCGATTGCACCCCTCGTCGCCGCTGGCGAGAATCGCCTGCAGTCCACCCCACGAGAGGCCCGACACAATGGAGATGACCCTCTACGGAACCCGCGGCAGCGGGTCGGCGGCGATCGAGGCGGCGCTGGTGCTGGCCGGGCAGCCTTTCACCCAGGTGGATGCGGCGTCCTGGGTGCCTGGCGCGGGGCTGGACGCACTGGCGAAGATCAATCCGCTGCGCCAGATTCCGACGCTGGTGCTGGCCGATGGCAGCGT
Organism: Roseateles agri; assembly: GCF_034043675.1. Taxonomy (NCBI): domain Bacteria; kingdom Pseudomonadati; phylum Pseudomonadota; class Betaproteobacteria; order Burkholderiales; family Sphaerotilaceae; genus Roseateles; species Roseateles agri. The sequence continues at coordinate 455,164 of NZ_JAXCLA010000003.1, forward strand.
GATGACGGAGAGCGCCGCGATCCTGATCCATTTGGGGCTCAGCTTGCCGGACGGAACGCTGCTGCCGCAGTCGCCCAGCGCCCGCGCGCAGGCGATCCGTGGCCTCGTGTTCATCGCGGCGAACTGCTACGCGGCGATCAGCGTGCTGGACTTTCCCGAGCGTTGGTCGCTCGATGCCGACAGCCCTCCCGACGTGGAGCGCTGCATCAAGCGCGGCGCGCGGCACCGGCTGCACCTGCACTGGGAGATGTTCGCCGACCAGTTCCTGGTATCGCCCGAGCCCTTCCTCAACGGGGCAGCGCCCGGTGCGCTGGACCTGCTGGCGGCCGTGGTCTCGCGTTGGTCCGGTGCACGCCAGCATCTGAAGGCGGCCCGGCCCGATTTCCATGCATTGCTGTGCCGCGTCGACACGCATCCGCCGCTGGCGGCGTTGTTTGAGCATCACTGGCCGGCGCGCGCCGCATGACCTGACTGATACTGTCGGCTTCGTCGTTTGCGCAGGGCAGGCAGTGCCGGGCAGGAACGAGGCGAGGAGAGAGTGACATGTTGAACGAGCTGTCGGACGGGCTGAGCAGCTATCTGTTGCCGTTTCTGATCGCGGTGCCGCTGGCGCTGGTGGTCTACTTCATTACCGGCCGCCGACCCGATGATGGAGAGCGCCGCGAGCGCCCGCCCGCGTCGCCGCCGGCTCCGGTGGCGCCCGCGCCCGCGCCCGTCGTGGCGGCGCCCCGTCCCGTTGCGCCTTCGGTCGCACCGCCCGTCGCGCCACCGAATGTGGCGGCGGCGCCAGCTTCGCTGCTGCTGGTGGACGATTCGGCCGTCGCCCGCGCCAAGCTGGGCAAGCTGTTCGAAGGCGCGGGCTACCGCGTCACCCTGGCCAAGGACGGCGACGACGCGCTGGAGGTGCTGTCCCGCGAACGCTTCCAGGTGCTGATCACCGACCTCGAGATGCCCAACAAGGACGGCTTCGAGCTGATCGCCGCCGTGCAGGGCAGCATCGAGACCGAAGACATGCCGGTTATCGCCATCACCGGCCACGACGAGATGTCCGCCCGCGTCCATCAGGTGCAGGGCCTCTACGGCATCTTCAAGAAGCCCTGGAACGACCGCGAGCTGCTGAAGCGCGTCGAAACGCTGGCCACCCTCCGGAAAGCCTGACGCGCCCGCGATGGCGCTTCTGAAGAGGGCGCTGCCGGGCCTCGTGGCGCTGGTGGTCATCGCCGCGCTGGGCCTGGTTTGGCATGTTCACAGCAAACGCCCTCAGCGCGATGGCGAGATCCGCCTGGACCGCCTCGCCGCGCCGGTGCAGGTCCGCTACGACGAGTTCGGCGTGCCGCACATCAGCGCGCAGAACGAGGTCGACATGTACCGCGCGCTGGGCTATGTCCATGCGCAGGACCGGCTGTTCCAGATGGAGATGCTGCGCCGCGTCGCGCGCGGCGAACTGGCCGAGGTGCTGGGCCCGAAGCTGCTGGAGACCGACCGCCTGTTCCGCACGCTGGGCATCCGCGCCCATGCTGACGAGGCCGCGGTGCGGCTCGCCGACACGCCGGCCAAACGCGCGCTGCTGGCCTACCTCGACGGCATCAACCAATACCAGGCTACGCGGCCGGCGCCGCTGGAGTTCGAGCTGCTGGGCATCCCGAAGCGGCCGTTCACGCCGGCGGACACTTTGTCGGTGGTCGGCTACCTGGCCTACAGCTTCGCCGCCGGCCTGCGCACCGATCCGCTGCTGAGCGAGGTACGCGACCGGCTCGGCCCGGCCTACCTGAAGATCTTCGACATCGACTGGCACCCGGACGGCGTGCTGCACCCCGGCCTGCGGCCCGGCGACCGCCAGGACCTCGGCCGACTCGCCGCGCTGAGCGAAGGCGTGGCCGGCCTGCCGCTGCTGGAAGGCAGCAATGCCTGGGCCGTGGCCGGCAGGCGAACGGCCTCGGGCCGGCCGCTGCTGGCCGGCGATCCGCACATCCAGTTCGCCGTGCCGGCGGTCTGGTACGAAGCGCACCTGGAATCGCCGGGCTTCGAGCTTTACGGCCACTTCCTGGCGCTGAGCCCGATGGCCCTGCTGGGCCATAACGCCCAGTTCGGCTGGAGCCTGACGATGTTCCAGAACGACGACCTGGACCTCATCGCCGAGACGACCGATGCCGCGCATCCGGACCAGGTCAAGGTCCATGGCGAATGGCTGCCGCTGCGCAGGCGCGCGGAGACGATCGCGGTCAAGGGCCAGGAACCGGTGATGCTGATCCTGCGCCAGTCGCCGCACGGCCCGATCGTCAACGACGCGCTGCCGGCCGAGATCCGCGCCGGCAGCACGCCGATCGCGATGTGGTGGGCCTGGCTCGAAACCGAAAACCCGATCGTCGATGCCTTCTATGCGCTGAACCGTGCCGACACGCTGGACAAAGCCCGCGCCGCCGCGAGCGGCATCCATGCGCCGGGGCTCAACGTCGTCTGGGCCAATGCCGCGGGCGACATCGGCTGGTGGGCGGCGGCGAAGCTGCCGGTCCGCCCGCCCGGCGTCAACCCGGCCTTCGTGCTCGACGGCGCCGGCGACGAGGCCGACAAGCCCGGCTTCCATCCGTTCGAGGACAACCCGCAGGAAGAGAACCCGGCGCGCGGCTACGTGATGTCGGCCAACCATCAGCCGATGGCGCGGGTGCCGGTGCCCGGTTACTACAACCTGTGGGACCGCGCCGAGCGGCTGGACGAGCTGCTGCGCGACCCCGGCATCCGCTGGGACAGCGCGAACAGCCGCGCGCTGCAGCTCGACGTGCAGACCGGCTACGCCGCCCGCCTGCTGCGCCCGGTGCTGCCACTGCTGCTGGCCGCTACCGTTCAGGATCCGGCCCAGGACCCGGCCGAAGACCGCGCGCTGCTGCAGGAGTTGGACGCCTGGGATGGCCGCTACACCACCGGCCAGCGCGCGCCGGTGCTGTTCCAGCAGCTGCTCTACGAGATCGCCCACGGTGCGCTGGCCGACGAACTGGGCGAGGCCGGCTTCGAGCAGATGCGGCGCACCCGCCTGCTGGATTTCGCGCTGCCGCGGTTGGTGGCCGACCCGGCTTCGCCCTGGTGGGAACGCCGCGGTGCCACGCCCGCGCACGCGACGGAGGCACAGGTCGTCCGCCAGGCCTGGCGCGACGCCCTCGCGCACCTGCGCGCCACGCTCGGCGCCGATGCCAGCGGCTGGACCTGGGGCCGCGCCCACACGCTGACGCACCCGCACCCGCTGGGCCAGCAGCCGCTGCTTGCCAAGGTCTTCAACGTCGGCCCCTTCGAGGCGCCCGGCGCGCTGGAGATGCCCAACAACCTGGCTGCGCGCATCGGCCCGGCGCCGTGGCCGGTGGTCTTCGGCCCCTCGACGCGGCGGGTGATCGACTTCGCCGCACCGGGTCAGGCGCTGGGCATCAACCCGGTGGGCCAGAGCGGCGTCTGGGGCGACCCGCATTACGCCGACCAGGCACAGATGCACGTGCGCGGCCAGTACCGCCAGGAGCACTTGGCCGAGGACGACGTGGCCGCGCACACGCGCAGCACGCTGGTGTTCACACCATGAAGTGGGCGTTGCTGCTGGCCGCGATGATGACGATGCACGCCGGCGCCGCCGAGTCCTGCCTGATCGTCTACGGCCAGGGCCGCAACCTCGGCGAGGCGCCGCAGAACGAGGCCTGGGACCGCATCAACGCGCGCTTCAACGGCGCCGTCACCGAACGTCTGCGGGGGGCCGGGCTGGACGCGCAGCCGCTGATGCTGAAGCTCGGCGAGACCGACCTGGCGGCGGCCGTCGGGCTGCTGACCGAGCGGGCCGCGGCGGCGGGCTGTTCGCGCGTCGTCGACACGGCGGTGTTCGCCGATACGGACGGCGCGCTGATCGTGCGGCTGCGCGTGCACCCGCTGCTGGGCGGGATCGGGCCGACGGCCACGGGCGAGGAGCCGCCGCGCATCGGCGCGCCGCTGTACACGGCGCAGAGTCAATTCGATTTCAACCGCCGCACCTTGGAGCGGCTCAACTTCCCGGCGCTGGCCGGCGAGATGGTCGGCGGCTACCTGGAGCAGGTCGGCGTCACACCACCGGCTGCGGCAGCTTCTCCGTCGCAATCGCGCGCTGCACCGCCGGCCGCGCCTGCATCCGCTGCAGGAAGCCGTTGATGTGCGGCAGGCTGCGCGCTGGGCGGGCGAAGTTGCGCGTCCAGCGGCACAGCATGAAGGCCATCGCGTCGGTTACCGTGTAGTCGGCGCCGAGCAGCCAGCTGGTTCCCGGGGCGCCGTGCGAGGCGAGCTGCGCCTCCAGCTGGTCCAGCAGCGGACCGACACGCAGCTCGGCATGCTTCTTCACCTGGGCGACGCCGTCGGCGTTGCCTTCGTCCACCCAGCGCTCCGGGTAGTAGTAGGCAATGGTCGTCGGCTGCAGCGTGTTGGTCAGCCAGATCAGCCATTTGTAGAACTGCGCCCGCGCGGCGGTGCCGGGGGCCGGCGCGAGCTTGGCGTCCGGGTGCGCGTCGGCCAGGTGCATCAGGATCGCGGCGGTTTCGTACATCACCATGCCGTCGCCGTCCACCATCACCGGGATCAGGCCGTTCGGGTTCAGCTTCAGGTATTCGGGCGACTTGTGCGCGCCGACATCGCGCTCGACGAGGCTGAGCCGGAACGGGACCTGCAGTTCCTCCAGCACGATGTGCGGGGCGAAGCTGGCATTGCTGGGGAAGTAGTGGAGGGTGATCATCGAACGATTATCCGCAGCGCGCCTGCTCAATAAACTTTACGGAGCCGAAATGCAGGTCGGTCAGCGCTGCGCACAATCGCGGCGTTGACCCAGCATGTTCCTCCCCCTCCGGATCGCACCATGAAGATCAAGACCCCCGCCGTCCGCGCCGTCCTCATCGCCACCGTGCTGGCCATGGGCGCCAACTTCGCCGATGCGCAGCGCCACGACCGCGACCATGAACGCGGCGGCCCGCCGCCCCGCGGCTGGGTGATCGACCACCGCTACCACCACGACCACTACTACCCGCCGGTCGGCTTCTACGCCGGTGTGCTGCCGGTCGCGGCGCTGACGATCGCCTTCGGCGCCGAACACTACTGGTACCACGGCGGCATCTGGTACCGGCCCTATGGCGGCGGCTATCGTGTCGTCGTGCCGCCGTTCGGCGCGGTGATCCCGGTGCTACCGTCGGACTACGTGACCTTGACGATGGGCGGCGTGCCCTACTACTACGCCAACGGCGTGTACTACTCGGTCTACAGCAACGGCCCCGGCTACGTGGTGGTGCAGCCGCCGGCCGGCATCGACGGCGCCCAGGTGGCCGTGGCCGCGCCCGTCGTCGCGCCGGTCGCCCCGCCGCCGCCGGCCGCCAAGCCCGACCCGATCATCTACCCGCGCAATGGCCAGAGCGCCGCGCAGACCGAGGCTGATCGCCAGGAGTGCAATCGCTGGGCGACGACGCAACCTTCGGCCATGAACTCGGCTTCCGTGTTCAGCCGTGCCGTCGAAGCCTGCATGGATGGCCGCGGCTACACGATGAAGTGAGCTGGCTCAGACCTTTCCTGCCAGCGCGTGGATCAGCGGCGGCAGCATGCCGATCCGGTGCGTGAGGCCCTTCAGGTCTTTCGCGCCGGTCTTGGCGCGCAGCGCCGACAGCTGCGAGCGCACGGTGGACAGGGCCACGCCGCGCTGGCGGGCGATTTCCTCCGGCGACTGGCCGGCCCAGAGGCCTTGCAGCACCAGGGTCTCGCGGTCGGTCAGGTTCATCGCGCGGGCGTAGCTCTGCAGGGTCAGCTCCGGGCACAGCTGCGGCTTGGCGGCGATCAGCAACACGGCGGGGTGGTCCAGCGCATCGCGTTGCGGGATCACGGCCAGCGGCGTGGGCACGGTGTCGCCGGCGGCAAGGTGCACGGTGATCAGGCTGCGGCGATTGCGCTGCAGCGCGCCGTCGATCGCTTCGGCCAGGCGGGCCCGATCCTCCGGCTGCGACTGGCCGGGCAGGGCGCTGCCCAGCCGGGCCTGCGCGGCCTTGTTCGCGTACACCGGCACGAGGCTCCGCGACAGCAGGATCAGCGGGTAGTCGATCTCGTTGAGGACCGCTGCCCCCAGCGCGGCATCCAGCGCGCGCAGCACCCCGGGCTCGCCGCGCGCCGGCAATACTTCATCGGCGACCGCATCGAGCATCGCAATCTCCCCAGACGACTCATCTGATTTGTGGAAGACCGCAGTGTTGGGCAGCGCCGCTGCGCTGGGTATCGGCTGAACGGTGGAAGCGCGCCGGGATCAGTCGGTGCTAAACCGCACAGCCGGATTCCAATTCGGCCCCGGGGCTGACGCCGTAGCGCTCGGCCGTCATGTGGGCGAGGATCGCCAGCGCGATCTCCGGCGGCGTGCGCGCGCCGATGTTCAGGCCCACCGGGCCGTGCAGGCGCGCGAGCTGTTCGGCCGTCATGCCGAAGTGTTCGGCCAGGCGCGCCTTGCGCTTGGCCTGGTTGACGCGCGAGCCGATCGCGCCGACGTAGAAGGCCGGGCTCTTCAGCGCCTCCATCAGCGCCAGGTCGTCGAGCTTGGGGTCGTGCGTCAGGGCGATCACCGCACAGTGACCGTCCGGCGCGAAGGAGAGCACGACGTCGTCGGGCATCTCGCGCGTCAAGGTGGCGCCGGGCACGGTGAAGGTGTCGGCGTATTCCTCGCGCGGGTCGCAGATCAGCACCTGGTAGTCGAGGCCCAGCGCCATCGTTGCGAGGTACTGCGTCATCTGCCCGGCGCCGATGATCAGCAGCCGCCACTGCGGGCCGTGGTGCGTCGTCAGCGTCGTCTCGGTGAGCTTGACGACGTCAGCATTCGCCTGCGGCGGGTCCAGCCGCACGGCGCCGCTGCGCAGGTCCAGCGTGCGCTGCACGCGTTCACCGTTGTCGAGCTTCGCCAGCAGTGCGTCGATCTGCGAGGCGGCGGAGAGCGGCTCCAGCATCAGCTCCAGGGTGCCGCCGCAGGGCAGGCCGAAGCGGGTCGCCTCCTCGGCGCCGACGCCGTAGCGCAGCAATTCGGGCGACTGCAGGTTCAGCGCGCCCTCGCGCACCTTGGCGATCAGGTCGTCCTCGATGCAGCCGCCGGAAACCGAGCCGGCGATCTGCCCGTCGTCTCGCACGGCCACCACCGAGCCCACCGGCCGCGGCGCGGAGCCCCAGGTGCGCGTGATCGTGCCCAGCACGACGCGGCGTTTCTCTTCGAGCCAGCTTGACACCTGGCGCAAGACGTTGAGATCGACGTTGTCCATCGGCGCGAACATACCTTGTTTCGCAAAGCCTTGCAGACTGTGCCAACTCGATTCGAACGCCCGCTCATGTATGGGCATCCATGAGGGTTAGCGCAGATTGCGGGAACGGGTCAGGGGGTCAGGATCGTGAGGTTCGAACAAAAAGGAGACAAGCGATGAGCAGCAAGCTAACGCTCAAGGTGAACGGCAAGTCCGTGAGCCGCGAGGTCGAACCGGACCGCCTGCTGGTCCAGTTCCTGCGCGAAGAACTGGGCCTCACCGGCACCCATGTGGGCTGTGACACCAGCCAGTGCGGCGCCTGCACCGTGCACCTGAACGGCCACGCGGTGAAGAGCTGCTCGATGCTGGCCGTGCAGGCCGCGGGCAGCGAGGTCACGACGATCGAAGGCCTGGCGGCGAAGAACGGCGACCTGCACCCGATGCAGGCAGCCTTCAAGGAATGCCACGGCCTGCAATGCGGCTTCTGCACGCCGGGCATGGTGATGAGCGCCGTCGATCTGGTTCAGCACCACCGCTGTAGCTCGGAGACCGAGATCCGCGAGGGGCTCGAAGGCAATCTCTGCCGCTGCACCGGTTATCACAACATCGTGCGCGCCGTGCAGGCGGGCGCCGCCGGCATGAAGGGAGCGTGAGCATGAACGCACCCCAACCGGGCTTCATCGGTCAATCCGTCAAGCGCCGCGAGGACGCTCGCTTCCTCACCGGCCGCGGCCAGTACACCGACGACATCGTCCTGCCGCGCCAGACCTACGCCTTCTTCCTGCGCTCGCCCTACGCGAACGCGAAGATCAAGGGCCTCGACATCGCCGCGGCCGAAGCCGCCGAAGGCGTGCTCGGCATCTACACCGGCGAGCACTTCCGCGCCGTCGGCGGCCTGCCCTGCGGCTGGCTGATCACCAGCATCGACGGCACGCCGATGAAGGAGCCCAAGCACCCGGTGCTGGCCGACGGCAAGGCGCGCTACGTGGGTGACCCGGTGGCCCTGGTCGTCGCCGAGACCTATGCCCAGGCCAAGGCCGCAGCGATGCTGATCGACGTCGACTACGAAGACCTGGCCCCGGTCGTCGACACCGGCTCCGCCAAGGGCCATGCGGCCGCCGTCCACGACGAGGCGCCCGACAACGTCTGCTACACCTGGGGCTGCGGCGACAAGGCCGCCACCGACACGGCCATGGCCGGCGCCGCCCACATCACCAAGCTCGAGTTCCGCAACAACCGCCTGGTGCCCAACGCGATCGAGCCGCGCGCCGCGAACGCCAGCTACAACCCCAGCGACGAGAGCTACACGCTCTACACGACCAGCCAGAACCCGCACGTCGCGCGGCTCTTGATGTGCGCCTTCGTGCTGGGCATCCCCGAGCACAAGATGCGCGTCGTGGCGCCCGACGTCGGCGGCGGCTTCGGCTCGAAAATCTTTCTCTACAACGAGGAGACGGCGCTCACCTGGGCCAGCAAGCAGATCGGCCGGCCGATCAAGTGGACGGCCGACCGCAGCGAGGCTTTCCTGACCGATGCGCATGGCCGCGACCATGTGACGACCGCCGAGCTGGGCATGGACGCCAACGGCAAGTTCGTCGGCCTGCGCGTGCACACGACGGCCAACCTCGGCGCCTACCTGTCGACTTTCGCCTCCAGCGTGCCGACCATCCTCTACGCGACGCTGCTGGCTGGCCAGTACACGACGCCGGCGATCTACGCGGAGGTAACCGGCGTGTTCACCAACACCACGCCGGTCGACGCCTACCGCGGCGCTGGCCGGCCCGAGGCCACCTACGTGATCGAGCGCCTGGTGGACACGGCCGCGCACGAGCTGAAGATCGACCCGGCCGAGCTGCGCCGCCGCAACTTCATCAAGACCTTCCCCTACGCCACGCCGGTGGGCCTGACCTACGACACCGGCGACTACGAGGCCACGCTCTCTGGCGTGATCGAGCTGGCCGACGTGGCCGGCTACGCGGCGCGCAAGGCGGCCTCCGAGGCCAAGGGCCTGAAGCGCGGCATCGGCTACTCGACCTACATCGAGGCCTGCGGCCTGGCGCCGTCCAACATCGCCGGCGCGCTCGGCGCCCGCGCGGGCCTGTTCGAGGCCGGCGAGGTGCGCGTGCACCCGACCGGCAAGGTGACCATCTTCACCGGCTCGCACTCGCACGGCCAGGGCCACGAGACGACCTTCGCGCAGGTGGTGGCCGACCGGCTGGGCATCGCGCTGGACGATGTGAGCATCGAGCACGGCGACACCGGCAAGGTACTGTTCGGCATGGGCACCTACGGCAGCCGCTCGCTCTCGGTCGGCGGCACGGCCATCGTGAAGGCGGTGGACAAGGTCATCGCCAAGGGCAAGAAGATCGCCGCCCATCTGCTGGAGGCCGCGGACACCGACATCGAATTCGAGAACGGTGTCTTCAAGGTGGCCGGCACGGACAGGAACGTGCCCTTCGCCTCGGTGGCGCTGACGGCCTACGTGCCGCACAACTACCCGCTGGACAAGCTGGAACCAGGCCTCAACGAGAACGCCTTCTACGACCCGACCAACTTCACCTATCCGGCCGGCAGCTATGTCTGCGAGGTTGAGGTGGACCCGCTCACCGGCCGCGTGCGGGTGGACCGCTTCAGCGCGGTGGACGACTTCGGCAACGTCGTCAACCCGATGATCGTCGAGGGCCAGGTGCAGGGCGGCTTGGCCCAGGGCATCGGGCAAGCGCTGCTGGAGCACGGCGTGTACGACGTCGACAGCGGTCAGCTGCTCAGCGGCAGCTACATGGACTACGCGATGCCGCGCGCCGACGACCTGCCCAGCTTCAACGTGAAGACGGCCAAGGGCACGCCCTGCACGCACAACCCGCTGGGCGTGAAGGGCTGCGGCGAGGCCGGCGCGATCGGTTCGCCACCGGCGGTGATCAATGCGATCTGCGATGCGATCGGCGTGAAGGACGTGCCGATGCCCGCGACCCCGCACACCGTTTGGCAAGCCATGCAGGCCGCCCGCTGAGGAAAGGAACAAGCACCATGACATTCGCATACCAAACCGCCGCCTCGGTCGCCGAGGCGTCCAAGGCCTCGCTGGCGCCGGATGCCAAGCTGATCGCCGGCGGCCAGTCGCTGCTGGGCACGATCAAGCTGGGCCTGGCGATGCCGGAAGCGCTGATCGATCTGGGCGCCATCGCCGACCTGAAGGGCATCAAGGTCGAGCCCGGCAAGATCACGATCGGCGCGATGACGACGCACGCCGAAGTCGCCGCCTCGGCCGAGGTGCAGAAGGCCATCCCCGCGCTGGCCGAGCTGGCCGGCCACATCGGCGACCGCCAGGTGCGCAACCGCGGCACCATCGGCGGCAGCCTGGCCAACAACGATCCGGCCGCCTGCTACCCGGCCGGCGCGCTGGGCCTGGGCGCCACGATCCATACCGACCGCCGCAGCATCGCCGCGGACGACTTCTTCGTCGGCATCTACACGACCGCGCTGGAAGAGGGCGAGATCATCACCTCGGTGAGCTTCCCGGTGCCGGCCAAGGCCGGCTGGCAGAAGTTCAAGCAGCCGGCCTCGCGCTTCTCGCTGGTGGGCGTGTTCGTCAGCAAGTCACCGTCTGGTGAGGTGCGCGTGGCGGTGACCGGTGCCGGCGCCGGCGGCGTGTTCCGCGCGACGGTGGTGGAGCAGGCACTGGCGGCGAACTGGAGCCAGGCCGCGACCAGCGGCGTCACGGTCGATGCCGATGGACTGAACACCGACCTGCACGGCTCCGCCGAGTACCGCGCCGCGCTGATCCCGGTGCTCGCGGGGCGCGCGGTGGCCGGGTCTTGATGCCCGGTTCCATCGACGAGACGGCCGCCGGCCTGCTCGCGCAGGGCTACGTGGCCCAGCGCGAGCTGGCGACGGCGGCCTTCCTCGCGCTGCGCCTGCAGCGGCCGCTGTTCCTGGAAGGCGAGCCCGGCACCGGCAAGACCGAGATCGCCAAGAGCCTGTCCGCGCTGCTGGGCAAGCCGCTGGTGCGCCTGCAGTGCTACGAAGGCCTGGATCTGGCCGGCGCCGCCTACGAGTGGAACTACGCGCGGCAGATGCTGGAGATCAAGGCGGATGCGGGTCTCAAGGCAGAGGACCTGTTCGCGCCACGCTTCCTGATCCCCCGCGCACTGCTCCGTGCGCTGCAGTCGCCCAGCGTGCTGCTGATCGACGAGCTGGACCGGGCCGACGAACCCTTCGAGGCCTTCCTGCTCGAAGTGCTGAGTGAGTACCAGATCACCATTCCCGAGTTGGGCGTGATCCGGGCGGCCGAGCCGCCGGTCGTCGTCATCACGTCCAACCGCACGCGCGAGATCCACGACGCGGTCAAGCGCCGTTGCCTCTACCACTGGGTCGATTTCCCCGACGCCAAGCGCGAGCTGGAGATCCTGCGCCTGCGCGTGCCCGGCGCGCCGGAGGCGCTGGCGAAACAGATCGTGCTGTTCATCCAGGGCCTGAGGAAGCTGGACCTCTACAAGCTGCCCGGCGTGGCCGAGACGATCGAGTGGAGCCGCGCGCTGCTCGAATTAAATGCGCTGGAGCTGGACCCGCTGACGGTGCAGTCGACGCTGGGCGTGCTGCTGAAGTACCAGGACGACATCGCCAAGGTGCAAGGCTCGGAGGCGGCGCGATTGCTGGCGCAACTGAGGTCGGAGCTTGGCTGACCATTTGGCAAGCAACGTCATGCACTTTGCGCGGGTGCTGCGCGAGGCGGGCATGCCGGTCGGCACCGACCGCGTGCGCCTGAGCCTGCAGGCGCTGCAGGTGGCCGGCCTCGAATCGCGCGCCGATTTCAAGGCGACCCTGGCCGCCTGCATGATCGATCGCGCCGAGCACCGGCTGCTTTTCGAGCAGGCCTTCCACATCTTCTGGCGCGACCCCGAACTGCTCGCCCGCGTGATGGCGATGCTGCTGCCGCAGGCCAAGGCCCGCATGAACGCGCCACCGCCGCCCGAGAACCGTCGCCTGGCCGGCGCGCTGTTCCCGCATGCGCCTGCGGCGACGCAGCCACCGCAGGAGCAGCAGATCGAGATCGACGCGCGGCTCTCGTGGAGCGAGCAGGAGAAGCTCGCCCAGCGCGACTTCGAGACGATGACGGCCGAGGAATGGGCCGAGGCCCGCCGCGTGCTGGCGCGGATGCGGCCGCTGTTCGAGACGCGCCCGACCCGCCGCCATTCACGCGCCGCGCGCGGCCGTGTCGACTGGCGGGCTACGCTGCGCGCGCAGGGGCGCGGTGACGACATTGCGTCGATGCGCTTCCAGCAGCCGCGCGAGCGCGTCGCACCGCTGGTCGTGCTGGCCGACATCTCCGGCTCGATGAGCCGCTACTCGCGCATGCTGCTGCACCTGGCGCACGGTCTGTCCAACCCGGCCGAGAAGCGCCATGCGCCCAAGGTCTGGAGCTTCGTCTTCGGCACGCGGCTGACGCCGATCACACGCCTGCTGAAGCAGCGCGACCCGGACCTCGCCGTGGCCTCGGTCTCGCGCCGCGTGGCCGACTGGTCCGGCGGCACGCGCCTGGCCGCCTGCCTGCACGAGTTCAACCGCTTGTGGGCACGCCGCGTGCTGACGAGCGACGCCACCGTGCTGCTGGTGACCGACGGGCTGGAGCACGGCGACGCCGAGGCGCTGGCCTTCGAGGCGCAGCGCCTGCGGCTGGCCTGCCGGCGCGTGATCTGGTTGAATCCGCTTCTGAGGTTCGAAGGCTTCGAGCCCAAGGCTGCTGGCATCCGTGCGCTGCTGCCGCAGGTGACGTTGCACCTGCCGGCGCACAACCTGGCGAGCCTCGAACAACTGGCGGCGCTGCTGTCGTCGCCGGCAAAAACATCAGGAGACACACGACCATGATGAAGAAAGCCCTGTCCGCCCTGGCGCTGCTGGCCGCCGCCGCTGCACCGAACGTTCACGCCGCCGCCGATGGCGCCGACACCCAGCCCGGCTGGACCGTCATGGGCCGCCAGGGCATCGTGCTGATGGTGCTGGTGCCCATGGCCGAGGCTCGCGACGAAGCCGCCTACGAGCGCGAGATCAAGCTGATCTGCAAGGACGAGATCAACTGCTTCCTGAACTTCTACACGAACTCGAAGAACGCCGAGGTGGCCGTGCCGCTGCCCGACGAGATCTCGCATGAGGTGACGGCCACCTACCGCAAGACCTACAAGAAGGGCGTGCCGCTGTTCACGTGGAGCTGCCGGATGCAGATGATCACGGACAGTTGTTTCTAGCGGCGCGCCATCCGGAAACGTCGCAGCAAGGTTTGTTGCGAACGAATATCATTGCCGGCCTCGGATGAGGGCGCTCCCGCCTTCTCCCGTCAGCCAGCCAAGCTCCCTGTCTCGACCGGCGTCGCGCAGTGGCAGTCCAGCCAGCGAACACGCCCTGCCGACCCCGTTCCGACCGATCGAGACCCCGAGATGTACCGTTCCTGCCCGCGCGGCGCCACCTGGCGCCTGTCCGCTCTTGCCTCTTCCGTCCTGACCCTGCTGGCCTCGGCCCCTGCCGTCCACGCCCAGCAGCAGGAGGCCGACGCCGCGAGCACCCAGCTCGAGACCGTCCAGGTCAGCGGCAACTGGCTCGGCACGGGCTTGCAGGGCAGCGTCAAGAACTTCGCCGGCGCGCGCACCGTGGTGGACCGTGACGAGGTGGAGGCCAGTGGTGCCGTCAGCATCGGCGACCTGATGCGCCGCATCCCGGGCGTGCAGGCCAGCGAGAACTCCGGCACCGCCGGCAGCGCCATCTCGATGAACATCGGCGTGCGCGGCCTGACCGGTCGCTACTCGCCCCGCTCGACCGTGCTGCTGGACGGCATCCCGATGGCGGTGGCGCCCTACGGCCAGCCGCAACTCTCGTTCGCGCCGGTGAGCCTGGCGAATATCGAATCGGTGGACGTCGTGCGCGGCGGTGGCGCCGTGCGCTACGGCCCGCAGAACGTCGGCGGCATCATCAACTTCAACACCCGCGCGATCCCCAACGATCCGGGCTTCGTCGGCAGCGTCACCTTGCGCCGCAACGAGTACAGCGAGGGCGGCAGCGGCAACACGCAGGCCAGCCTGTTCCTGGGCCAGCAGCTCGATTCGGGCCTCGGCGTGGCGCTGCTCTACTCGGGACTGCGCGGCAGCGACTGGCGCGCCGGCAGCGACGAGCATCTGGACGATCTGGCGCTGAAGTTCCGCTACGAGATCGGCGCCGGCGCCGAGGTCTACGGCAAGCTGTCCTACTTCGAGGTCAAGTCGATGACGCCGGGCGGCCTCACCGTCGCCCAGTACAACGCCGACCCCTTCCAGAACACGCGGCCCACCGACTTCTGGAACGGCCGCCGCCAGGGCCTGGACCTGGGCTACCTGAACACCCTGTCGGCCACGCAGGAATTCGAGATCCGCACCTACTACAACGAGAGCACGCGCCAGAGCTCGCTGATCAACGCGGCGCGCACGCAGAACGCCATCCAGCCGCGCGACTATGAAGTGCTGGGCATCGAGCCGCGCTACACGCAGCGCCTCACCTTCGGCGCCACGACGCATGATCTGACCCTGGGCTACCGCTTCGTGCGCGAACGCGGCAGCGACAACAGCTACAACCAGACGATCGCCACGGGCGCAAATTCGGCCGTCACCCGCTTCCGCAACTCCACTGACGCGCAGGCCGTCTACCTGGACGACAAGATCGCCGTGGGCGCCTGGCGCATCACGCCGGGCCTGCGCTACGAGCACATCGTTTCCAGTCGCGACGACCTCGCCGCCGGCCAGACTTTCGATGTCCGCAACAACAAGCCGCTGCCCTCGCTGAACGTCGCCTACCTGCTGAGCCGCGAGCTGACGGTGTTCGGCAACTTCAGCACCTCGTTCGGCCCGGTGCAGAACCTGCAGCTGAACTCGCAGACGCCCGCCAATCCGCTGAAGCCCGAACTGGCCCGCACCTTCGAGCTGGGCGGCCGCTGGCAGGGCCGCGGCCTCAGCGCCGAGCTGACCGCCTTCCGGCTGAAGTTCGATAACCAGATCCAGCAGGTGCCCGGCGTCACGCCGACGCTGTTCCAGAACATCGGCGAGACCAAGCACGAGGGCATCGAATCCGCGTTGAGCTACGCCTTCGACCGCGCCGGCCCGCTCGCGGGCCTGGAGGCCTACGCGAACTACACCTTCACCCGCGCGCTGCAGGAGTCCGGCGCCACGGCCGGCCGCGACGTGCCCTTCTACTCGCGCAACACCGACACCGTCGGTACTCGCTATGCGCTCGGCGACTGGACGCTGAACCTCTCCAGCACGCACCAGAGCGCCCAGTATTCGGACAACGCCAACACCATCGCCGAGGCGGCCAATGCCAGCGTCGGCCGCATCCCCGGCTACCGGCTGTGGAACGTGCAGGCCAGCTGGAAGCCGGGCAAGCGTTTCGACGTGGACGTCGGCGTCAACAACCTCGCCGACAAGCGCTACTACACGCGCAACGTGGACGGCAACGCGGGCCGCATGGTCGGCGCGCCGCGCACGGTCTACGTGCAGGGCCGCCTGAACTTCTGATGGCGACCGTGTCGCTGCGCCGCCTCTGGCTGCGCCTGCACCGCTGGGTCGCGCTGGGCCTGGGCTGGCTGCTGATCCTCGCCGGCATCACCGGTGCGATGCTGATCGTCACCCGGCCACTGGACCGTGTGCTCCATCCCGAGCTGTTCGTGGCGCGCAGCACCGCGGGTGCGCCAGCGGTGCCGCTGGAAGCCCTGCGCCAGCGCGTGACCGCCGAGTTCGGACCGAAGACCCAGTTCGTCATGCGGCCGCCGCGCGAGCCCGGCGAGACGCTGCAGATCAATGTCCGCGGCACCTGGAGCGGCACGCTCTACATCGACCCGGCCGACGGCCGCGAGCAGGCCCGCCGCGGCGAGACCGAAGGTTTCCTCGGCACGCTGTTCAAGCTGCACAGCACCTTGCTGCTGAAGGACACCGGCAAGATCGTGCTGGCCTGGGCGGCGCTGGCCTACCTGTTGATGCTGGCGACCGGCCTCGTGCTTTGGTGGCCGCGGCGCTGGCCGCCGAGCCTCAGGATCGAGCTGAAGCGCGGCCTGTTGCGTGGCATGTTCGACCTGCACCGCACCGGCGGCGCGCTGCTGGGCCTGGTCATCGCCGTCTCGGTGGCCAGCGGCGCCTACATGGCCTGGCGGCCACTGGGCGAATTCGTCAGCGCCCTGGCCGGGCGGCAGGCCGTCAAGCCGCCGGCGCTGCCGAAGGTGGCTGCCGATGCCGATGCACCCCGCCCGACGCTGGACGCGCTGGCCGCCACCGCCCGCGCACGCTTCGACAACGCACCGATCGGTTACATCCACCTGTCGGCCTTGCCGGACCGACCCGTCCGTGTGCGCCTGCTGCTGCCCGACGACCCGCACCCGAACGGCATCAGCTCCGTCTGGCTCGACCCGCGCGACGGCCACGTCCTCGGCGTGAAGCGCTGGAGCGAACTCGACCCCGGCGCGGCGGCGGTGGCCTACGTCTATCCGCTGCACACCGGCGAGTTGGGCGGGCCGCTGCATGAGACGCTCAACACGCTGGCAGGGCTGATGCTGGCGGGGCTCGGCGTGACGGGCCTGTGGTTGTGGTGGAAGAGGCGGCGGGGCTGATGCGGGGCCGTATTTCCGCCAATCTCAACCGAGTCCGAGGATCGCGCTCACGCTGCGTTCCAGTTCCTCGACCAACTCGGGGTCCATGTACTTGTACTCGTCCGGAATGTCGAGAACATGGATCGCCTTTTGCTCAAGCACAGGTCCGTACTCCGCCAGCAAGCGGGACTTGTGTTTCTCTTCCATCACGAAGATTGCATCGGCCCAGTGAAGGTCTTGTTCCGAGACGCGACGACGCGCGTTCGGACTGGTTCCGCCCGACCTGACCGACAGTGCCGGATGCCTACGCCAGATTTGCTCGGCCGTCGGGCTGCGCCATTGGTTCCTGCTGCAGACGAACAGCACCTTGAGCGGGGATTTTTCTTGCGCGGGATTCAGCAAAGCATGACCTGAACTTTTGACCAACGCGCAGCGTAGCGCTTCTGCTCAACGCGCTGGCGGTAGGTATCGACGCTGACTCGGATCGGATTGCGCCGCACGACGCAAGCAAACAAGTCTTCGAGCCCGTGCGGCGCAATGACAGTGATGGAGTCATCGGCTTCTAGTCGGATCCCGACGGAGGTGGCGTACTCGGGCCAGGAGCCCACGGCTTCCTCAAGCGATCCGAGCGGCGGAACGGCGTGGCCGAAGTGCTGCTCGAACCACTGATGGACGGCGGCCTGGTTGGTGACTTCCCAAGGGACGTCGGGTAAAGCGGCCGTCAACTTGGCCTGCAGCTCTCGGTCCTGCTGCGGATCGAGGCATTCAGCATCAAAGTACGTGACGTCGACATCCGCCAGCTCTGAGGGTTCCGACTTGTCGTGCAGCTCGTCCCACACCAGATTGCGGATGGCCCCCGCGCCTATGCACCACGAGGAAAGACCCAAGCTGCGGACGGCGACAAGAGCGTCCATGATCCACTTTGATTGACGAACAACAGCG
Source organism: Roseateles agri (assembly GCF_034043675.1). Classification (NCBI taxonomy): domain Bacteria; kingdom Pseudomonadati; phylum Pseudomonadota; class Betaproteobacteria; order Burkholderiales; family Sphaerotilaceae; genus Roseateles; species Roseateles agri. Next base: position 472,945 of record NZ_JAXCLA010000003.1, read on the forward strand.
ATCAGTCGATCGATGCGTTCGGACTCTGTTTCGAAGGACATTTGAGATCTGGACAAGATGGCTGTCAGTTGATGATCGCGCCCATACCCGCCGCCACCCGACTGCGCAGGTTCTCAATGAACTCCGACTCATACGGTTCCCAGGTGTCGAGTTCGCCGACGACCCTGAGTGGTTGCGAACTGCGATACGAGCGCGTGGGGTTGCCGGGAAACTTCTTGTCCGTGACGTTCGGGTCGTCCTCAAAGTCGCCTACAGGTTCGACCACATAGACCCTCGGCCTGCCGCTGCCCTTGGCCATCTCCGCTGCCAGCCCGGCGCCTTTGGGCAGGCTCGTGAAATAGATGTGGTTCATCACTACGCTGGCGTCGTAGTTGGACCTGAATCCGGCCGTGAGCAGATCGCCCACTTGCAAATCGGCCTTCGTGCCATGAAAGAACGGTCCTGCATCCAAAGCCGCCATGAGGCCTCCGTCAAAGGCGGAAGTCTATGGCGAGTGCAGGTGCAAACGCCGCAGCTCCTGTCCATCAAACCTGGCCAGCTCTAGGGCCTCGATGTTCGTCGCGCGAGCTCTCTCCTGCGGCTGCGAGCCTTGATGACTACGCCAGCCAGCGCAGCAACCAGCAGCACACCGAATGCGGCCGCCGTTGATGTATTTCCGGTCTGGATGGCCAGGAGCATTGCCGCGGTGCCGAGCGCCAACGCCGAAACCTTTGAAGTCCACCAGACGGGCGCAGAGGGTATGCCCTTTGCTCGCTGACGCAAACCGATGACCGTCGAAACAATCTTGGCCAAAAGGCTCAAGATAAAAATCCACGAGAGGTAGGCTTGGGCAGAGCTGGTGAAGAACTCCAAGTTCAGAGTCGGATTGGTCGAGAAGGGCATCGGCGGCGCGATCTAATGACGTTACCTGGCGGCGAAGCAGCTCAGCAAGGGAGATCGGCCAGCGTTCTACGACAGAGGAAGCCAGCCGGTAGAGCCTTTCCGAAGGAGGAACGCCAAGCTGCCACGAATGGATGTGCTTGCATTTCAGCGCTTGCCATTCGTGTGAACCTTGTCGAACTCAACGTATTCAGCCGCTACAGGATCGAACCAATCGATCCTTGAGGACTGCTTGAAGACTCTGAATCGATCAACGACTGGGCCGGTGTTGGGATCGCCTCCGCACTGGTCAGAGTGCAGCTCGCGGATTGCAAGCTCTACGACCGCGTTGTCGCAGTGCTCTGGATAGAACGACAGGCATTGCTCTTTCGCCCAGGAGGAGTACAGACGTTCGGACCGGACCTTGACGCGAAGAGCCTCGATGGCCTGCATGTCCGAAACGTCCTTGCATGATGCGTCGCCCATCGACCATGAGGCAGGACAAGACAAACCAAGCACCGTTGCCGCAACTGCGGGGAAAAGATGCGGCTTCATCCTCAGACAAGCTTGGTGCTCATTCAGGCAGCCGTTTGGACAGCGAATAGCGGGCGGGTAGAGAGCATGCCTCTCGGGCGACGTAGAACATCGCCCAAGCTGTGAACATCGTTTGCAAGGGCATCTGCATATGCGCGAATGCGGCGGCCGACGGGAGCCCAATTCCCGTGAGCAAAGTGAGAGCGATCGAGGCCCGACCGGAAAGCGACTGTTCCAGAGCGCGATGAGCCTCTGGGTTGGACATCGCGGCCAGGGATTCGATGGGCAGGCGGTTCAGCGCTCGGGCTTGCAAGCCCCCGGCAACGAGCCCGCCCAGCCCGCACAGAGCGACGGCCATCCACCAGTCAGAGATGCCATCGACGACGCCGAGAACGAGAACCAGGAGCCAAAAGGCGATCCACTTCAGGTTCCAGGCAACGGTGAGGGTGGCGGGCATGACGGCTAGTTTGCCGCGTCTGCCTTCTGTTCATGCCGTGCGTATTCCCCAGGCCCTATTACTCAATCCCAAGCCGGCGCCAAGCCCTGCGGATCTACCAGCCGTTCCGCGCGATCCAGCGTGGCGATCTGTGCCATCTCTTCGGCCGTCAGGGTCAGCTCTTGCGCCCGCAGGTTCGACGCCAGGTTCTCGCGCTTCGTCGACGACGGGATCACCGCATAGCCCAGCTGCATCGCCCAGGCCAGCGCCACCTGTGCTGGCGTTGCGCCGTGCGTCACCGCGATGCGCACCAGCACCGGGTCCGACAGCACCTTGCCGTAGCCCAGGGTCATGTACGAGGTCACGGCGATGCCCTGGCCTTGTGCGAATTCGGCTACCGCGCGGTTCTGCAAGTAGGGGTGCAGTTCGATCTGGTTCGTCGCGATGTTCTCAGCGCCCACCGCGGCGATCGCCTCGCGCAGCAGGGCGGTCGTGAAGTTCGAGACGCCGATCTGTTGCGTGAGCCCGAGCCGGCGGGCTTCCATCAGTGCTTCGAGTGATTCGGCCAGCGGCACGGCGCCGCCGGGCGAGGGCCAGTGGATCAGGGTCAGTTCTACCTGCTCGCTGCGCAGCTTCTGCAGGCTCTCCTTCAGGCTGGCGATCAGGCGTTCGCCGCCGAGGTTCTCGGTCCAGATCTTGGTGGTCAGGAAGAGCTCGCGTCGCGGCACGCTGCTGGCGGCGATGGCCTGGCCGATCTCGGCTTCATTGCCGTAGATCTGCGCGGTGTCGATGGCGCGGTAGCCGAGATCCAGCGCCTTGGTGGTGGAGTCGATGACGGCTTGGCCGGTCAGGCGGAAGGTGCCGAGGCCGAAGCGGGGGAGGATAGGGTTTTGCATGGCGATCAAGGTTATTGGGAGAACGAAAGGGAGGACGCGGTGCGGCGGTCGAGCCGCCCGCTCCAGGCGATCAGCGCCAGTGCGACGAGGACCACCGCCGCGCCGATCCACGGCGTGTGCATCAGCCCGAGCCGGCTGACGATCAGGCCGCCGGCCCAGGCGGCGCCGGCGATACCGACGTTGAAGGCGGCGATGTTCAGGCCCGAGGCCACATCCACCGCACCGGGTGCATGCCGCTCTGCCTGCTTGACGACGTAGACCTGCAGGCCCGGCACGTTGCCGAAGGCGACGGCGCCCCACAGCAGCACGGTGCCCAGCGCCAGCCACGGATGCGGCGCGGTGAAGTTCAGCACCAGCAGCACGGCGGCCAGCCCGGCGAAGATCAGCTTCAGTGCCGGCACGGCGCCGACCCGGTCGGCCAGTCGGCCGCCCCACACATTGCCGACCGCGACCGACACGCCGTAGACCAGCATCACGCCGCCCACCGCACCGGCGCTGAAGCCGCTGACCTCGGTCAGGATCGCCGCCAGGAAGGTGAAGGGGATGAAGGAGCCGCCGTAGCCGACGGCTGTGGTCGCGTAGACCAGCAGCAGCCGCGGCTCGGTCAGCACCTGCAGCTGCTGGCGCAGCGAGGCCGGCGGCGCGTCGGAGCGCAGCCCGCGCGGCACGAACACGGCACTGGCGACGAAGGCGACGATGCCCAGCGCGGCGACGGCCAGGAAGGTCTCGCGCCAGCCGAAGTGCTGGCCGATGAAGGTGCCCAGCGGCACGCCGGTGACCAGGGCCACGGTGAGGCCGCTGAACATGGTGGCGATGGCGCTGGCGGCCTTGTCCTTGGGCACGAGGCCGGTGGCGATCGTCGAGCCGATCGAGAAGAACACGCCGTGGGCGAGGCCCGTCAGCACGCGCGCCGCTACCAGGGTGCCGTAGCCGGGCGCGGCCCAGGCGATCAGGTTGCCGGCGCTGAACAGCGCCATCAGCGCCAGCAGCAGGGTTTTGCGCGGCAGGCGCGCGGTGAGGGCGGTCAGCAGCGGCGCGCCGATGGCCACGCCAAGCGCGTAGAGGCTGACCAGCAGGCCCGCCGAGGGCAGGCTGACCTGGAGGTCCGCCGCCAGCGTGGGCAGCAGGCCGACGATGACGAACTCGGTCGTCCCGATGGCGAAGGCGCTGATCGTCAGCGCCAGCAAGGCGAGTGGCATGGTGTGAGGACTCCTGGATAGAGAGGCTCGCACTGTGCGCCGATGTGGCTTGCAGAAAAAGCCGTCAATTGGCAGAAATTTCTTGACTTGAAGTCAACAATAAAATCGGCACGATGAAGACGACGCTCGACGAAATGCTGGTGTTCGCTGCCGTGGTCGACACCGGCTCGATCACCGCCGCCGCGGCGCAGCTCGTGCAGACGGTCTCGGCAATCAGCCGCACGCTCGGCCGGCTGGAGAAGAAGCTGGACACGACGTTGCTGCGCCGCACGACGCGGCGGCTGGAGCTGACCGAGGAGGGTCAGGTCTTTCTCGCCCATGCCCGCGCGATCCTCGCCTCGGTCGATGCGGCCGAGGAACAGATGGCGCTGCGCCGTCGCCAGCTGCCGGCCGGGCGGCTGCGCGTCAACGCGGCCTCGCCCTACATGCTGCATGCGATCGCGCCGCTGGCACCCGAATTCATGCGCCGCTATCCGCAGATCGAGCTGCTGCTGGACACTGACGACCTGAACATCGACCTGCTGGCCCGCCGCACCGACGTGGCGATCCGCATCGGGCCCTTGAGCGATTCCACGCTGCATGCGCGGCCGCTGGGCAGCCACCGCCTGCGCGTGCTGGCCAGCCCCGTCTACCTGGCCGAGCGCGGCACGCCGCGTAGCGTCGAGGCGCTGGCCGGTGGCGGCCACCTGCTGCTGGGCTTCACCCAGCCCGAATCGCTGAACCACTGGCCGCTGCGAGGCGCCCATGGCGACGCCTTGCCGATCCGCCCGGCGCTGACGGCCTCCAGCGGCGAGACCCTGCGCCGCCTGGCGCTGGAAGGGGCGGGCATCGTCTGCCTGTCGGACTTCATGACCGCGGCGGACCGCAGCGCCGGTGCACTGGTCCAGGTCTTGCCTCGCGCGACCGTCGAACAGCGCCAGCCGGTGCATGCGGTCTACTATCGCAACACGCAGCTGGCCGCGCGCATCGCCTGCTTTCTGGACTTTCTGGTGGAGAGACTGACCGGCGACTGACAGCCCTGTCAGCCCCGGGGCGGAGCGCGCCCGCGTTGCGTCTTGCAACAGCCGGATCCGCGCAGCGCCGCCTACAATCCGCACCGTTTCGCCGCGTCGGCGGGCCTGCAGGCCCCGTGGCGCACACCCCCCGAACAACAGCAATGCGCCCAGCCGCAAGGAGGCCGGGCGCGGGGTCCATGAGTTCTGCCGAAATCCTTGCCCGTTCCGCCGTCCTGCCGTCCCGCCGCCTGCCGCATGTCGATGCGCTGAAGGCCTGCGCCGCGCAGATGATCGTGCTGCACCACCTCGCTGCCTACGGCCCCATCGCCGACGCGGTGCAATCGCTGCTGCCCGAGATGATCAGCTGGCTCTATCGCTATGCGCGCATGGCGGTGCAGGTGTTCCTGGTCGTCGGCGGCTTCCTCAGCGCGCGGGCGCTCTGCGAGCGGGGCCAGGTCTTGCGCGGTGCGGTGCCGGAGCTGCTGTGGCGCCGCTACCTGCGGCTGGCGCCGGCCTTCATGGCAGCCGTGCTGCTGACCTTGCTGTGCTCCTCGCTGGTGGCGCCCTGGCTGCCCGAGCTGGCGCCGGAATCGGTGAGCTTCGGGCAACTGCTGTCGCACGGCCTGCTGCTGCACGACGTGCTGGGCCATGAGGCGTTGACGGTCGGTGCCTGGTACGTGGCCGTGGACTTCCAGCTGTTCGCGATGCTGGTGGGCCTGCTGTGGCTGGCGCGCAGCTTCCGCCGCGCCAGCGCCGTGCTGCTGGTGCTCGCCGCCGGTGTCGGCTCGCTGTTCGTCTTCAACCGCATGCCCGAGCTGGATGCCTGGGCGCCGTACTTCTTCGGCAGCTACAGCCTGGGCGTGCTGGTGCAGTGGCTGAGCCGCCTGCGCTCGGGCTGGCTGCGCCGCATGGGCCTGATGCTGCTGGCGCTGACGGTGCTGCTGGCGCTGGCGCTAGAGTTCCGCGAGCGCATCGTCGTGGCCGGCGTCACGGCGCTAGTGCTGGCCGTGCTGCAGCAGCGGCACCTGGCCGGCCGCGTCTTCCTGGCCACGCGCCGCCGCAGCACTGAGCTGGCCGGGCGGCTCGGCACGCGCTCCTACTCGCTTTTCCTGGTGCACTTCCCGGTGTGCCTGCTGGTGAACGGCCTGTTCGCTGCGCTGGGCCTGCACGGCGCTGCCATCGGCATCGCGCTGATGGCTACGGCCTTGGGCCTCAGCAACGTGGCCTCGGTGCCCTTCCACCGCTATGTCGAGCAGCCCGCAGGGCGCATTCGCCTCAGCGGGCTGCTGCCGCGCTCGCTACGCGACCTCGTGGCCTGAGCCGGCTTCCCAGATCGACCACCAGGTCTCGGCGTCCATCCGCCAGTCCAGTGCAGCCAGTGCTTCGTCCAGCGCCTGCAGGCGCTGCGAGCCGACGATCGGGATCGGGCGGCTCGGGTGGCGCAGCAGCCAGGCATAGGCCGCGGTGGCGATGCTGGCGCCGCGTGATGCACCGGCCGCTTCCAGCGCCGCACGCACGCGCTTCGCGTCGTCCTCGTTGCCGGTGAACAGGCGTCCGCCGGCCAGCGGCGACCAGATCATCGGCCTCAGCTTCAGATGCTGCGCTTGATCCAGCGTGCCGTCGTGCAGCGGCTCGCGCTGCAGCGGGTGCAGCTCGATCTGGTTGGTCGCGAGCGGCGTGCGCGCGTTCAGCAGCTCGAACTGTGCCGGCGTGTAGTTGCTGACGCCGAAGCTCAGCACCTTGCCCGCGCGCTTGAGCATGTCGAAGGCCTCGGCCACCTCGTCGGCGTCCAGCAGCGCATCGGGGCGGTGCAGCAGCAGCAGGTCCAGGCGGTCGGTGTTCAGCTGCTTCAGCGAGTTCTCGACGCTGGCGATGATGTGCTCGCGCGAGCTGTCGTAGCTCTTGATCCGGTGGCCGGGCCGTGCCGGGCTGATCAGCTTGATGCCGCATTTGCTGACGAGCTGCATCTTCTCGCGCAGTGCGGGCTTCAGAGCCAGCGCCTCGCCGAACAGTACCTCGACGGTGTAACCGCCGTAGATGTCGGCGTGGTCGAAGCTGGTGGCGCCGCGCTCGATATTGGCCTCGATCCAGGCCAGGCGCTGCTGGGGCGTCCAGCCCCATTCGCTCATGCGCCAGCAGCCCGCAACAATGTTTGAAAGTGTCGTAGTCATGGGCCGGAATCATAGGTCGGCATCGCCTACATTCCGTGACGATGAAATCGCTGCGCGCCCTCCTTCTGGCCTGCCTGCTGACGCTGATCTTCGGCGTTACGCCCGCACAGCCGCAGGGCCTGCGCGAGGTCCGCTCGCTCGGTGGCATCACCGAGTACGCGCTCGACGCCAACGGCCTGCAAGTGCTGCTGATGCCGGTGTCCGGTGCGCCCCGCCTCACCGTGACGGTGACCTACCGCGTCGGCAGCCGCCAGGAGACGGCGGCCGAGGCGGGCATGGCGCACCTGCTGGAACACCTGAGCTTCCACGATGCCGAGGGCGTGGACGGCGACATCAGCGCCGCGCTACAGGCGCTCGGCGCCCGCTACAACGGCACCACCAGCTTCGACCGCACGAACTACCTCGCCAGCCTCCCGGCCGACGCCGGCGCCCTGGCCCTGCGCCGCGTGCTGCAGCTCGAAGCCGCACGGATGAGCGGCGCGCACCTCAGCGAGCAGGCGCTGGCCCGGGAGACGCCCATCGTGCTGAACGAGCTGGGCCTGCGTGGCCAGGCGCTGGCGCCGCAGATGCAGCAGGCGCTGTCGGCCGCAGCCTTCCGCCAGCATCCCTACGGCCGGCCGGTGATCGGCTATGCCACCGGGCTGGAGCAGCTCTCGCTGCCGGCGCTGCGCGCGTTCTACGCCAGGCACTACCGGCCGGACCGCGCGGTGCTGATGATCGCCGGCGGCTTCGACACGACCCAGGCGCTGGCCGCCGTCACCGAAGTCTTCGGCGCGCTGCCCCGGCCGGCAGCGCAGCCGCCTGAGGAGGCCGGCGAGCCTTCGCCCGAGCCCGACCAGACCGTGCCGCGCGTGACCACGCTGCGCACCCGCAGCACGGCACTGGCCGTCGGCTGGCGCGTGCCCGGCATGGCGCACCGCCATGCACCGGCGCTGGCGATGCTTAGCCAGGTGCTCGCGAGCGCCGGTGGGCCGGAGTCGCAGGCGCTGGCCGGCGTCGCGGCCACGCGTGATCCCTACCTGATCGGTCGCACCTTGCCGCTCCCCGCGGTGCCCAGCGGCACGGCCAGCGATCGCGCTGCGTTGGAAATGCGCGAGCAGCGCTGGATCGACGGCCTGCAGGACCTGCGCATCGACCGCAGCAACGCGGGCTGGCTGCGCAGCGCCACGGCTGAGTACGCGCGCCAGTGGCAGGCCGCGTTGCGCGACCCCGAGCGGGCCTCGTCGCTCATCAGCGATGCGATCGGCGCCGGCGACTGGCGGCTCGTCTTCAAGCAGCTCGAAGGCCTGCAGCGGCTGCAGCCGGACGACATCGCCGAGGTCGCGCGCCTCTACCTGCGCAGCGAGAACCGCAGCGTGGCCCGCGGCGTCACCGATCCGGCCGTTACCGCGACGCAGTTCGAGGAACAGCCGCTGGGCTTCCTGTCGGGTCTGTTCTCGAAGCCGGTGCAGGTGCAGCGCGTGGACGACCCCTCGCAGGCGGCGGGCCAGTTGAACGAGCCCGCCCCGGCGCCGCTGGCCGGCGGCCAGGCCTTTGAGACCGACGCCGCGGCGCTGGACCGCGCGACCCAGCGCTACCAGCTGCCCAGCGGCATGCGCATCGCGCTGCTGCCGCGCGAGACAGCCGGTGAGCGCGTCGCCCTGCTGCTGCAGCTGCGCTGGGGCGCGCCGCGCGAGATGGCGAAGTGGCAGGGCTGGCGCGCGCTGGCCCCGCTGCTGGACGAGGGCACGGCCCAGCATACGGCCGACCAGGTCCGCGAGATCCGGATGAAGCTCGGTGCCGAGATCCACATGCAGGCCGGCCCGCAGGGCTTGAGCATCCGCGTGGCCGCGAGCCGTGCCACCTTGGTGCCGACCCTGGTGCTGCTGCGCGAGATGCTGGCCGAGCCGCTGCTGCCGGAGCCGGCCTTCCGCCGCCTGCAGGCCGCGCAGCTTTCGCGCTTGCCCGCTGCCAACGCCCGCGTCGACACCGGCCCCGACGAGCGCGAGCGTCGCTTCCACATGATCCATGTGGGGCTCAACCGCGGCGAGCCGGGCTACCAGCCCTCGGCGGCCGAGCTGGCGGCGATCTGGCGCGAGCTGCGCGTGGAGGACGTGCGCGAGTTCCACCGCCGCTTCTGCTCGGCCAACGATGCAATCGCTGCCGTCGTCGGCGCGCTTCCCGACAAGCTGCCCGGCGTGCTGGAGGAACTGATCGGCCGCTGGAAGAAGCCCGGCGCGCCGGCCTTCGAGCATTACGTGCAGCACCATTTCGACGAGCACGCCGAGCGCTTCGTCAGCCAGGCGCCGGCCGATGCGCCGGCTGGCAGCGTGGCCACGGTGGTGCTGCACCAGGAATTCGCGCTGAACCGCGACGACCCGGACTTCTACCCGCTGCTCGCCGGCGTGCGCGTGCTGGCCGGCGGTGCGGGTGAGCCCGGCGGCAGCCGCCTGGCCGACCGGCTGCGCAGCCGCGAGGCGATCAGCTACGCGATCCAGCAGACCTTGCAGGTACCGGCCGAGGGCGACCGCGCCTTCCTGCGCTTGCAGGCCGGTAGCGCGCCGCGCGACGCGGGGCGGCTGGAGGCGGGGATGCGCGAGGAGATCGCCCGGCTGCTCGCCGATGGCGTCGGCAGCGAGGAGTTGGAAGCCGCCCGCGGCCGGCTCGCCACCGAGCTGCGCCAGCCCCTGCTCAGCGACGCCGGCCTGGCCGCCTCGCTGATGGGCCAGCTCGAGCGCGGCAGCAGCTTCTCCGCTGACCGGCAGAAGCAGGACCAGGGCATGGCCGCGCTGACGGCCGAGCGGGTCGACGCCGCGCTGCGCCGGCTGCTGCGGCCCGAGGGCTGGGTCGCCGTGGTGCGCGACACGGCCGGCGACTGAGCGGCCGGCGCCCGTTCTAACGCCGAACTTCGACGGTTTATCGCCCGTTTCTGCGCTTGGCGCCGCAGCGCCTGCGCTTCGTCGTAAGCGCCTGGGAAAGCCCCGGACCGACTCCGATACTGAATCCATCGAAACAGCAATTCCGCTGATTCAGACACCCAAGGAGCCGATCATGAGCAAGTTTTCCACCCTCTCCGCTATTGTTGCTGTTGCCCTGTCGCTGGTCGCTGTCGGCACCCACGCCGCCCCGTCGGCCAAGCAAGGCGTCGTCACGCTGCCCACCGTCGTCGTGACCGGCAAGGCCGTCAAGCAACTGCCCACCGTCGTCGTCACCGGCTACAGCATCGAAGGCCAGCTGCGCCGCCAGATGCTCGCCCAGGCCGCCGCCAAGCCGGCCCGCCGTGGCTGATCGGGGCAGCGCATCGATGATGGCTGTTCCTTTTTCTTGCCAGGACCGCTGACGAATCGAACCCCGGACGCACCCCGCGTGTGCTTCCCGGTTTCGGTTCCAAAGCCGTATCAGTTCAGTCCAGGCCCATCATGCCGTCGCGGCGGTTCATGTCCGCCAGCGTGCGGCCAGGCTCGTCGCGGAAGCGCTCGTCCAGGGTCGTCAGCGCCTGGATGCGGTCGATGCGGAAGCTGCGAAAGTCCTCGCGCAGCTCGCACCAGGCCGCCACCGTCCACACCGGTCCCCAGAACATGCAGGCCAGCGGGCGGATCGTCCGCTCGCTGCGCGTGTCGCCCAGGTCCAGGTAGTCCAGCTTCAGCTTGCTGCGGCTCTCGGTCGCCTCCCGCAGCCGCGCCAGGTGCTCGCTGGTCCGTGCCGTCATGCGGCTGCCCGGCGCGAAGATCGCCAGGCCCTCGGCCGCGGCGCGCGCGCTGGGCGGCAGCACGGCGAGGATCTTCGACAGCGCGTTCTCCGCGTCGCCACCCAGCGCGGCGTCGAGCTGCGGCTTGGCCAGCCGCACCGCCGCCACCAGGGCCTGCGCCTCCTGGCGCGTGAACATCAGCGGCGGCAGGTCGAAGCCGGCGCGCATGCGGTAGCCCACGCCGGCCTCGCCGTCGATCGGCACGCCCTGCTGCTGCAGCGCCGCCACGTCGCGGTAGACCGTGCGCGGCGACACCTCCAGGCGCTGGGCCAGGAATTCGGCAGTGGACAGTCGGCGTCCACGAATCAGCTGGACGATCTGGAAGAGGCGGTCGGCGCGGCGCATGGTGCGGCATTTTGCGTGAGCGACGATGACTGTGCCGGGACGTTCACAATGGGCCCATGCAAGCGACCGAAGAACATCACGTCCTGATCATCGGCTGCGGCTTCGGCGGCCTCGAGGCGGCGCGCGCGCTGGCCGACGAGGACGGCGTGCGCATCACGCTGGTGGACCGCAGCAACCATCACCTGTTCCAGCCGCTGCTGTACCAGGTGGCGACCGGCGGGCTTTCCGCGCCGTCGATCGCCGCGCCGATCCGCCACATGCTGCGCAAGCAGCGCAACGCGACGGTGCTGATGGCCGAGGTCGTCAGCATCGACAAGGACGCGCGCTGCGTGCTGCTGGCCGACGGCCAGCGCATCGACTACGACTCGCTGATCGTCGCCAGCGGCGCCACGCACAGCTACTTCGGCAATGACCAGTGGGCCGAGCACGCGCCGGGGCTGAAGACCCTGGACGACGCGTTCAAGCTGCGCGCCAAGGTGTTGCTGGCCTTCGAGCAGGCGGAACTCGCGGCCGATGCGGCGGCACGCGAACCCTGGCTCACCTTCGTCGTCATCGGCGCCGGCCCCACCGGCGTGGAGATGGCCGGCACGATGGCCGAGATCGCCCGCCACACCTTGAAGAACGAATTCCGCCGCATCGATCCGGCCCGCGCGCAGGTGCTGCTGCTGGAGGGCTCGGATCGCGTGCTGCAGGCCTTCAAGCCCGACCTGTCGCAAAAGGCCGCGCAGCAGCTGGCCGCGCTGGGCGTGCAGGTGCGCTGCGGCGCCAAGGTGGTGGCGATCGACGCCGAGGGCGTCGAGGTGGAGGAGGCCGGGCAACGCCTGTGCATCCCTTCGCGCACGGTGGTGTGGGCCGCCGGCGTGGCCGCCTCGCCGCTGGGCCGTTGCCTCGGCGTGCCGGTGGACCGCGCCGGCCGCGTGATCGTCGGGCCGGACCTGAGCATCCCCGGGCATCCGGAGGTCTGCGTCGTCGGCGACCTGGCCGCGGCGCAGAGCCACGAGCGCGACGGCACGACGAAGCCGGTGCCCGGCGTCAGCCCCGGCGCCAAGCAGATGGGGCGACTGGCCGCGGCCAATATCGTCGCCCGGCTGCACGGCAAGCCGCCCGAAGCCTTCCGCTACACCGACTACGGCGCGCTCGCCACGATCGGCCGCAGCGCCGCGGTGGCGGACCTGGGCGCCGTGCGCTTCTCAGGGCTGCCCGCCTGGCTGTTCTGGCTCTTCGTCCACATCTACTTCCTGATCGGCTTCCGCAACCGCTTCGTCGTGATGATGGACTGGGCCACGTCCTACTTCAGCTTCCAGCGCCATGCGCGGGTGATCGCGGAGCAGGCGCGGCAGGGTCAGGACATCGGGGTGCAGAGTTCGACCAAGGTGCCGTCCGGGCAGCGCACGTAGGCGACGGTCTGGCCCCAGGGCTTGGTGACGGGCGCCTTGAGCGCTGTCGCGCCAGCCTGCACGGCACGCTCGTACGCCGCCGGCACATCCGCCGTGGCCAGGCCGATCTCCATGCCCAAGGGCGCCTCGCTGAGCGCCGCCACCACGTAGTCGTGGCCGACGCTGTCGCGCGCCGTGGTGTGGTCGACGAAAGCCAGCGCCGTGCCGCCGGTGTCCAGCTCGCCGTAGGCGCCGGACTCGTGCAGGAAGCGGCGCTGCAGGCCGAAGGCTTGCTCGAAGAAGGCGAGCGAGGCGGCGACGTCGGCGACGTAGACGATGGTGTAGGCGAACTGCATGGCGCGGCTCCGATGGATGGGATGCCGGCGATGCTATCGGCGGGGTGTGCGTGAAACTGTCAGCAGAGCGGCTTCGTAGGCCGTCTTGATGCGCGCGTCCTCCGGCGCCAGTTCGCGCGCGACCTTCAGCGGCACCAGCGCCTCGGTGAGCCGGTGCTGCCGCAGCAGCGACAGGCCCAGCGCGAAGCGGGCCGCGGCCAGCCGGGGCTCGCGGCGCACCAGGGCCTCGAGCAGCGCCTGCGCCTCCGGCTCGCGGGCGGGCTGCAGGCGGATCAGGTCGGCCAGGTTCAAGGTGGACGGGGCGAAGCCCGGCGCCAGCGACAGCGCCTCGCGGAACGCGGCCTCGGCGCGCGCCGGCTGGCCGCGGTCGGCCCACAGGGTGCCGAGGTTGTCCCAGGCCTCGGGGCGATCGGCATTGAGTTGCTGGGCGGTGACGTACTCGTCCAGCACGCGGGTGAGGCGTAGGCCGGGCGGGCGCTGGTCGGCCAGCCAGCGGGCGGCTTCGAGGCGCACGTCGCGCACAGGGTCGTCCAGCAGCGGCAGCAGCAGGCGCGCGCGGGTCGGTGCGTCGGCATCGCGCAGGGCCGTGGCGGCGGCGCGGCGCACCAGCGGGTCGGGATCGGCCAGCGAAGGGAGGGCCGCGCCGGCGAGGCCTGCCGGCAGCCTCGCGAGCACGCTGGCGCGGGCGACCGGCGATTCCTTCGCGTCGCCGATCACGGCGGAGAGCCGGGCGACCACGTCCAGGTCCTCATGGTCCAGCGCGTTCAGGGCCGCGGCCATCTTCGAGGCGCGCTCTTCCAGGTGCGGGTACCAGCGCTGCGTCCATTGCACGGCCCAGGACTGCGGCTTGTCGCGGTGGCACTGGGTGCAGGCATCGGGGCTACCGCTGCGCTGCGATTGGGCCGGCTGCGGCACGCGGATGAAATGGTCGTGACGCCGATCGATGGCCATGAAGGTGCTGGCGGGCATGTGGCAGTTGATGCACTGCGTGCCGGTCGAGCCGAGCTTGTGGAAGTGGTGGGTGGGCGCCTCGTACTTGGGCGCGGCGTGGCACTGCAGGCAGACGCCGTTGCCCGGCGCGCGGAGCTGCTGCGTGTGCGGCTCGTGGCAGTCGCTGCAGGTGACGCCCTTGGCATGCATGCGGTTCTGCAGGAAGCCGGCGTGGTTGTAGACCTCGGCGCGCATCTGGCCATCGTTCCAGTAGAGCCCCGGCTCGACCAGCGAGAGGTGGAAGGCGTCGCCGGGCGGCGTGCCGGGGCCCGCGTCCTCGCCGATGCGGCTGCGGTGCGCGTGGCAGCGCGCGCAGACGTCCGCCTCCTTCGTGCTGCGGGCCGGCGCATCGGGCGTGCGGCGCGCATTGCCGCTGGCCGGGTCGATGCGCCACTGCGCGCCGCGGCGCTGGTCGAACAGGATCTGTAGGCCCTTGCGCAGCTCACCCGCCGGTGCGCCGCGGCGGGCCCAGTCGACGTGGGCGGAGCCCGCGCCGTGGCAGGCCTCGCAGGCCACATTGCCCTCGGCCCAGCGGCTGGCGTAGCGGCGCACGGGCGGGTCGTAGTTCTTCGCGAAGCCGGTGGTGTGGCATTCGATGCACATGAAGTTCGCGTTCGCCTGTCGGCCGGTCCAGTGCAATTCGTCCGTCGGCGGCACGGCGGGGGTCAGGCGGAACCAGCGCTGGCCGCCCTCGGCCCTGGGCCGCGTGTCCCAGGCCTGCGGCAGCGCGTGCAGCGAGCCGTCGGGCAGCTTCGCCAGGTACTGCTGCAGCGGCGCGATGCCCAGCACGGCGGCGATCTCGTAGTCGCGCAGCTTGCCGTCGGGGCCGTCGGTGTTGACGAAGAAGCGGCCCTGGCGCTCGCTGAAGGTGGCGCCGGAGAAGCGCTCGCCCTTGAAGGGCGCGAGGATGCCCGGCCGCGCGGCCGGCTGCATCGCGCGCTGGTGCTGCGAGGCCTGCCAGGCCGCGGCTTCCTTGGCATGGCAGCTCGCGCAGGTGGCGGAGCCGACGAAGCGCAGCGCGGGTTCGGCCTGCGCGAGCGCGCCGGCCGTCAGCAGTGCAAGTACCCAGAGCCAGCGCATCAAGGTCAGCGTCGGCGCCGCAGCCACCAGGTCAGCAGCAGCGCCGGCACGCCCAGCACGATCAGCAGCAGCGCGGCGACGATGCCGCCGAGCTGCGAGACCAGCACACCGGCGTTGTTCTTCAGCAGCTGCACCAGCGGGTTGTAGCCGGGGCCGGGCAGGATCACGCCGTTGGTCTTGTTGTAGCGGAGCACCTCGGCCAGCATCTTCTGCACCCGTTCGGGTTGCTGGGCAGCGAGGTCGTTCGTCTCGGTCCAGTCCTTCGCCGTGTCGTAGAGCTGCCAGCGGTTGCCGTCGACGGTGCCGTTGCGCATCAGCTTGTAGCCGCCCTGGAACAGCGCCTGGCCGCCGGTGCCCTCGAAGCCGATTGCCTCCGTCGCGTCATGGACCGGTGCGGAGGCCGCGCCTTCGATCAGCGGCAGCAGGCTTTTTCCGGTGAGCGGGAACAGCTTGTCGCTGGCCGGAGGCCGTGGCACGCCCGCGATGTCCAGCACCGTGGGCAGGAAATCGGTGGCGTAGGCGAACTGGTCGGTGATACGGCCCGGCTGTGCGCTTCCAGGCGAGTTCGCAGGCATTTGCACGATGAAGGGCACGCGCATGCCGCCCTCGGCCGAGGTGCCCTTGAACAGGCGTAGCGGCGTGTTCGAGACCTCGGCCCAGTCCTGGCCGTAGTGCACGTAGCTGCCCTTCAGGCCCATCTGCTCGTAGCCCAGCGCGTTGTTGGCGCGGTACCAGATGCGGAACGGCAGATTGAGCTGCGACAGGTCGTAGGCATCGGCGCCGTTGTCGGACATGACGATGAAGACCGTGTTGTCCAGCTCGCCGATGTCCTTCAGGTGCTGGCGCAGCCGGCCCAGCTCCTCGTCGGCCGCCTCCAGCATGCCGGCGAACACGGCCATCTTCTTGGCTTGCGTGCGGCGCTCGTCGGGGCTCAGCTTGTTCCAGTCGCGCGCGCCGTCGTTGGCCGGCATCGTCAGGCCGGCCGGCACCAGGCCCATCTTCACCTGGCGCTGGTAGCGCTCCTCGCGCACGGCGGCCCAGCCCTCGTCGTAGCGCTTCAGGTATTTGTCGGTGTAGCGCGCCGGCACCTGCAGCGGCGAGTGCACGGCCTGGAAGGCCAGCATCGCCATGAAGGGGCGCTTGTCGGCCTTCTTGCGGCCCTCGTCCACGTACTGCACGAGCTTGCTCACGTAGTCGTGGCTGGAATAGAAGTCGGGCGGCAGCGCCGCCTTCTTGCCGTCTTCCCACCAGACGGCCTCGCGGTTGAAGGGCGCGTAGACGCGCGCCTCGTAGTTGTCGGCACCGGTGTTCTCCAGCGCGAAGTAGCGCTCCCAGCCGCGCGCGCCCGGTGCGCGCTCGGCCCCCTGGCCGAGGTTCCACTTGCCGGAGTAGTAGGTGGCGTAGCCGGCGTCGTGCAGCAGCTGGCCGAGGCTGTGCACGCGGTCGGACAGGTAGCCCTCGTAGCCGGGCTGGCCGCGCTGGTTGTCGGCGATGACGACCTGCAAGGTGCCGGCGCCGCCGCGGTGGTGGTCCACGCCGGACTGCAGCATCGTGCGGCTCGACTCGCAGGTGGAGGCCGTGTGGAAGTTCGTGAAGCGCACGCCCTGCTGGGCGATCGCGTCGATATTGGGCGTGGCGATCTCGCTGCCGTAGGCGCCGAAGTCGCTGAAGCCGGCATCGTCCAGCAGCACGAAGACGATGTTGGGCCGGCGCGGGGCGGCGGCTTCATCGGCAGCGCCGGCGCCGAGGGCCAGCAGCAGCGCGGGGAGGGCGAGAAGAGCGGGGGCGAGCTTCATGCGGGCGATCATCCGCATCGGCCAGAATTGTGTCCATCGCAAAGAATGCACGCTCGCATTGCGTTCGGCGCAATCGATGCAGGAGACACCGCATGGACATCCGCCGCCTGAGCCACTTCATCGCGCTGGCCGAGGAGGGCCGCTTCGCCGCTGCGGCGCAGCGCGTGCACTTGAGCCAGGCGGCGTTCAGCCGCAGCATCCAGACGCTGGAGCAGCGGCTGGGCCTGCAGCTCGTGGACCGCGCCAGCGACGGCGCGCGGCTGACGGCGGCCGGCGCCGTGGTGCTGGAGCGCGCGCGGGCACTGGTGTTCGACAGCGGCTGCCTGGAGCGCGACGTGGCGCTGATGCGCAGCGGTGAGGCGGGCGAGCTGGTCATCGGCGTGGCGCCGATCCCGGCGGCCACCGTCGTGCCCGCGCTGCTGGCGCGGCTGCAGCGCGAGCGGCCGCAGGTGGCGGTGCGGCTGCACTTCGGCAACCTGCCGCAGCTGCTGCAGCAGCTGGAGGCGCAGCAGCTGGACTTCTGCCTGGGCGACCCGCGGCTGGTGGCGGCGAGCGAGCGTCTGGCCACCGCAGAGGTGGCGCGCACCCGCGCCGCGTTGCACTGCCGCGCCGGCCATCCGGCAGCGCGGCGGCGCGGCGAACCGGGGCCGGCGCTGCTGACGCAGTACGGTCTCGGCACGATCTCGATCACGCCCGAGTTGCTGGCGCCGCTGGCCCGCGCGCTGGGCTTCGCGGCGCCGGCCGACTTTCCGGTGCGGGTGCAGTGCGATGACATCGCGATGCTGCAGCAGCTGGCGCGGGAGACGGACCTGATCGTCATCGCGCCGGAGCCGGCCGGCACCGCGCTACCGCCGGGCCTGCACCAGCTGCGCGGTCCGGAGCCGCGACCGCGCTTCGCCAATCTGCATGCGCTGTGGCTGCAGGGCCGCACCCTGTCGCCGGCGGCGCGCTTCGCGATCGACGCGGCGCGGGAGCTGGGGCGTGCCTACCGGTGAGCGGCCGTGCCTGCACTTATGCTTGAGCGCAAGGAGGGATGAAGTCATGACCTATCCACAATTCGCGCGCCTGCCGCGGCGGCGCGTGTTGCAGTACGGCGCAGGCCTGGGCGCCGTGCTGGGCCTGTCGCCGCTGTGGGCGCAGCAGCCGCCACAGGCCACCGCACCGCTGGCCATCGCCCCGCTGCCGCTGGCCCGCCGCATCCTGCCCAACGGTTTGGAGCTGATCGCCGTGCCGCAGGCCGGCTACTCGGTCAGTGTCCAGGTCTGGTACCGCGTCGGCGGCAAGGACGACCCGGCCGGCCGCTCGGGCTTCGCGCACCTGTTCGAGCACATGATGTTCAAGCGCACGCGCTACATGGCGGACGAGCAGTTCGACCGCATGACCGAGGACGTCGGCGGCAGCAACAACGCCTTCACCGCGGACGACGTGACCGCCTTCCACAGCGTCGTGCCGGCCAACCACCTGGAGCCGCTGCTGTGGGCCGAGGCCGAGCGGATGAGCAATCTGCAGGTCGACCAGGCGAACTTCGACAGCGAGCGCGAGGTCGTCAAGGAGGAGTACCGCCAGCGCGTGCTGGCCGAGCCCTACGGCCAGCTGTTCAACGCCATCTCCAGCTACGGCTACCAGAAGCACCCGTACCGCCGCCCGGTGATCGGCAGCATGGCCGACCTGGACGCCGCGACCTTGCAGGACGTGCAGCGCTTCCACGACACCTACTACCGGCCCGACAACGCGGTGCTGATCGTCGCCGGCGCCTTCGATCCGCTGCAGCTGGACCGCTGGGTGGACCACTACTTCGGCAGCATCCGCCAGCCGCGCGAGCCGGTGCCGCGCGTGGACACGGTGGAACCGCGCCGCGCGGCCGATGCCCAGTTCAAGCTCAGCGGCGCCAACGTGCCGCTGCCCGCCGCGCTGCTGATCTGGCAGGCGCCGCGTGCTGGTAGCGCCGATGCACCGGCGCTGCAGGTGGCACAGGGCCTGCTTTCGCTGGGCGATTCGTCGCGGCTCAACGAAAGCCTGGTCTACCGGATGCAGATCGCGCAGAGCGCCGGCTTCGACGCGATGCTCAATGCCGATGCCGGCCTGCTCGTCGCCAACGCGATCGCCGCCGGCTCGCAGAGCGCGCAGGACCTGGTCGAGCCGCTGGCCCACGAGGTGCAGCGCCTGGCCGAGGAGCCGATCGCGCCGGCCGAGCTGGACAAGGTGAAGGCGCAGTTGCTCACCACGGCGCTGGTGCGTCGGCAGACGCCGCTGGGCATCGCCGAGGCCGTGGGCCAGGCGGCGCTGCTGCGCGGCGATGCCACGGCCGTGAACCGCGAGCTGGCGCAGCTGCAGGCGGTGACGGTGGCCGACGTGCAGCGCGTGATGCGCCGCGAGGTGCTGCAGGGCAAGCGGGTGACCGTGCTGTACGAGAGCAGCGACGGTGACAAGGGCACGCCGCCGCCGTCCGAGGGCAAGGCTTCAGGAGCGACCGCATGAACGCGCCGACCGACACCACTCCCCCGCGCGGCTTCGACCGCCCGCCGCTGCCCGCGCCGGCCCAGGCGCTCGCGGTGCCGACGATGGCCGACGCGGCGCTGCCCAACGGCCTGCGCTTCGCCGCTGCCGAGCGTCGCGCGCTGCCGCTGGTGACGGCGATGCTGCTCGTCGAGGCGGGCAGCCTGCTCGATCCGCCGGGCAAGGCGGGCCTGGCCTCGCTGGCCTTCACCTTGATGGGCAAGGGCAGCCAGTTGCCCGGCCGCCCGGCGCGCGATGCCGCGACCCTGGCCATCGCCGCCGAGAGCCTGGGCGGCAGCCTGGAGATCGACACCGGTGCACGCGCGAGCCGCATCGCGATGACGGTGCCCGTCAACCGGCTCGACGAGGCGCTGGCGTTGATGGCCGAGGTGCTGCGCGCGCCGACCTTCCCGGCCGAGGAGCTGGAGCGCAGCCGCGCGCAGAGCCTGGACGCGATCAAGCTGAACCTGTCCGACCCCGGCGCGCTGGCCGGCCTGCTGGCGCGGCGCCTCTACTGGGGCGACACGCCCAACGGCGTCGTCACCACGCCGGCCAGCCTGCAGCGCATCCGGCGGGAAGACCTTGTCGCCTTCCACCGGGTCCAGGTCTTGCGCCCCGAGCGCACGACGCTGGTGCTGGCTGGCGACGTGGACCTGGCGGGCACCCAGGCACTGGCGCGCAAGCACTTCGGCGACTGGAAGCAGAACCGCATGGCCGCGCCGCCCACGCCCAGCGTGGTGCCGCGGCCCCTGGCGCCGCCGGCCCTGCTGCTGGACCTGCCCGGTGCAGGGCAGGGCGCGGTCGTCGTCGTCGCGCCCTACGCGGGCTTCGGCAATGCGCCGGCTCAGCGGGCCGCGCTGCGTGCCGGCGCGGTGGCCAACGCGGTGCTGGGCGGCGGCTACTCGTCGCGCATCAACCAGGAGGTGCGCATCAAGCGCGGCCTCAGCTACGGCGCCAACAGCGGCATCGAATCACTGGCCGGCGGCGGCATGCTGACCGCCTTCGCGCAGACCAAGAACGGCAGCGTCGGCGAGGTCGCCACCTTGCTGCGCGGCGAGATCCTGAAGCTCGCGCGCGAGGACGTGCCCGCGCCCGAACTGGCGGCGCGCGAGGCCGTGCTCGTCGGCGACTTCGGCCGCGGCCTGGAGACCACGGCCGGCCTGGCGGGCGCGGTCTCCGAGCAGCTGCTGCGCCGCCGCGCGCTGGCCGACCTGCAGCGCGTGCCGGAGGAACTGCTGGCCGTCGACGCCACGCGCCTGCGCGCCTTCGCCGGCGAGTTCTGGCAGGCCGACGCGCTGCGCACGGTAATCGTGGCCGACCTGAAAGCGGCCGGCGCCGAGCTACCCGCGCAGTTCCCGGGTGCATGGACGATCCGAGCCGCCGACCTGGACCTGGGCAGCGCGAGCTTGCGGAAGGCCGGCCACCGTTAGCGTGGCCGCGCTGATGGGGGAAGGGCCGGCGGCCTGCCGGGGCGGGGCGATGCCCACGAACTCGCGCAGGACCGGCACGCGGCGCAGCAGCGCATAGAGCGCCAGGCAGATCGCGAAGGTCAGCGCGATCAGCAGCGGCCCTTCAGCCACCGGCGGCAGGCCCAGCGGCAGCAGGGCGCGGGTCAGCAGCACGATCACGGTTTGGTGGAAGACGTAGAGGCAGAAGATGGCCGGCGTGAGCCAGCGGCGCGCGGCGTTGTCGAAGTCCAGGCACTGCCGGGCGTGGCCGCAGGCGGCGACGATGGCCGACCATTCGAAGGCGCCCCACAGCAGGCGCTGGCCGTAGAGCATGGCTGTCGACGGGTCCTGCGAGGCGTAGTGCTTGAAGTAGGCCAGCAGCAGTGCCCAGGCCAGCACGGCGAAGCCAAGCGCCTGCCAGCGCCAGCGCTGCATCAGCACCCACAGCCCGCTGCGCGCGCCGAGCAGGCCCAGCAGGAACAGGTAGAAGTACTGCAGGTGGTTGTACCAATCGGCAGTGAGGTTGTGCGTGGAGGGGAACAGCGTGAGCGTGAGCCGCGCGGCCATCAGCGGCACGGCCAGCAGCAGTAGCGTCCGGCCATCACCGATCAATCGCTCGAACTTCTCACGGCCATCCGGCCACAGCTTCCACAGCGCCCAGCCGAGCATCGTGTACGCCCACAGATAGGGCAGGAACCAGAGGTGGTTCCAGGTCGGCAGCGAGAGGCAATCGGTGCCGCGGCAGAAGCCGTGATAGCCGCGGAGGTAGAGCGGCAGGAAGTCGGCGTAGCTGCCGCCGTAAGCGAGCTTGGTGACGACCTCGTAGTAGGACTGCGGCGGCACGACCACCAGCATGCCGAACAGCAGCGGCCACAGCAGCCGGCGCGAACGCGGGCGCACGAAGCGGCCGGCGCGGCCCAGCATGAACTGCGTGGCTGCGCCCGAGATCAGGAACAGCAGACCCATGCGCCAGGGCGCGGTGATCAGCATCAGCGGTTCGATCGTCGACGAGGCCGCGGCGCTCTTCACATGCCAGTCCCAGGTCACGTAGTACATGCCGACGTGATAGGGCACGAGCAGGCCGAAGGCGATGATGCGTAGCCAGTCGAGGAAATGGTGTCGAGACGGTGTCGTGGTGTCCATGCCGCCAGCTTCGCGCGGGCCGGCGCACGAGGCCAGCGGATTGGGGCGAGGCGCTCAGCTCACGGGGCGAGTTGCTGGCGCTGGCTGCGCGACACGCGCACCTGGTGGCCGCCGGTGAGGGTCAGCAGTGCCTCGCCAGTGGGCAGGCTGGCGATCGACTGGATGTGCGCCGGATTCACCGCATGGCTGCGATGCACGCGCAGGAAGCGGCCCGCCACGGTCGGGTGCGCGAGGAAGGCGTTCAGCGTGCGGCGCTCCAGGAAGGTGTCGGGCGGCGCATGCAGCTCGATGTAGTTGCCTGCGGCGCTGACGCATTGCACGGCGTCCAGCGCCAGCTTGTGCAGGGCGCCGCGCCGCTCCACCAGCCAGTGGCCGCCGAGCGGCTGGGCCGACTGCAGCGCGCCGAGCAGGCGGGTGCGTGCCTGCTCCTTGCCCGCCAGCCGCTCGCGCAGGCGGTCGATCGTCTGCGCCAGTCGCTCGGGCGTGTAGGGCTTCAGCAGGTAGTCGACCGCGTTGAGATCGAAGGCGCGCACGGCATGTTCGTCATAGGCCGTGCAGAAGGCGCAGAGCAGGCCGGGCGGCAGCTGCAGCGCCAGCTCCAGGCCGCTGATGCCGGGCATCTGGATGTCCAGCAGCACCGCATCCGCCGCGGCCGTGGGCAGCTTGGCCAGTGCTTCGATGGCGTCGCCCGCCTCGCCGGCCAGTTCAACGCCGGGCAGGCCGCCCAGCAGGCGGCGCAGCTTGGCGCGTGCCGGCGGTTCGTCGTCGACGATGAAGATTCTCATGCGGCGGCCGGCAGATGGATGGCGAGACGGCTGCCGCCCTGGGCCAACGCCTCCAGCGTGACGGCGGCCCGGTCGCCGTGCAGCGTGGCCACGCGCTGGCGCAGATTGGCCAGACCGATGGCGCCCTCGCGCGCATCGCGCTCGGGCGCCATGCCGCTGTTCTCCACCGCCAGCTGCAGTTCACCCCCACTGACCTTGCCGCGCACGCGCACCTCCACCGCCGCGCTGCTCAGCGCCACGTCATGCTTGATCGCGTTTTCCACCGGCGAGATCAACAGCAGCGTCGGCACCTGGCAGCGCTTCGCTTCCTCGCTCACCTCGATGCGCACGGCCAGCCGCTCGCCGAAGCGTGCCTGCATCAGCGCCAAATACGGCTCCACCAGCCGCAGCTCCTCGCCCAGGCTGTGCTGCTGCGTGCCTTGCGCGGCGAGCTGCTGGCGCAGCAGCTCGGCCAGGTCGCACAGCTGCCGGTCGGCACGCGCCACGTCCTCGTACATCGTGGCGGAGATCAGGTTGAGCGTGTTGAACAGGAAGTGCGGCTGGACCTGCTCGGCCAGGCGGGCCAGCTTGGCCTCGGCCAGCTCGCCGCGCAGCGCCTGCAACTCGCGCTCGCGCTGCTGGCCCTCCAGCCACAGCTGCAGGCCATGGCAGATGGCAACGATCAGCGCATAGCTGACCAGGTCCTTGCCGATCTCGTAGCCCAGCACGTCCAGCCAGCCGCCCGGCTCGTAGCGCACGCCCGCCAGGGCGTAGACGGCGAAGCGCAGGCCGAACATGCCGGCCACGTGGGCAAGCGAGAACAGCAGCCAACCCGCCAGGTGCCGACCGATGAAGATGGGCCACGGCCGCGTGCGCGTTCTCTTGTGCCAGCGGTACACGAGTGGGATCAGCACGCCGACGACCGCGGCCGAGCTGAACTCCCACAGGAAGGGCTCCCAGGGATGCTGCCCCGTGTAGTGCTGGTATTCCGCCAGGCCCAGCAGCGTGCCGTTGGCGAGCATCAGGGCGATCAGGGCCCAGGTCGGGAACCGGGAGCGTGGCGGGGATGGGGTTGTGGTCACGCCCGGGACCATACACCGGGGCTCATCGCTTGCCGCTGCGGTTCGCCCCGTGGGAGCCGCAACTCAGCCCTTCTGCCAGGCATCGATGCATTGCGCCAAACGCGCGCCAAAGTGTCAGGTCGTCGTGGCCTGCCGCACCGCGCGCTCCCAGCTGGCCATCAGCTCCTCGGCGCGCTCGCGCGGCAAGGTCGGGTGGAAGGTGCGCTCGGCCTGCCAGTTGTGGGCCACGTCGCCGGTGCCGGCGTAGAGGCCGCTGCCGATGCCGGCCAGGTAGGCGGCGCCCAGCGCGGTGGTCTCGATGACCTTGGGGCGCACGACCGGGATGCCCAGCAGGTCGGCCTGGAACTGCATCAGCAGGTTGTTGACGCAGGCGCCGCCGTCCACGCGCAGCTCATGCACCGGCGAGCCGCCGGCGGCGACCGCGTCACGGCTCATCGCCTGCAGCAGCGCGGCGCTCTGGAAGGCGATCGATTCGAGCGCGGCGCGGGCGATGTGGGCCATCGTCGTGCCGCGGGTGAGGCCGGTGATGGTGCCGCGGGCGTCGGCATTCCAGTAGGGCGCGCCGAGGCCGGTGAAGGCTGGCACGAAGACGACGCCGCCGGCATCGGGCACGCTCTCGGCGAGGCCCTGCACGTCGCTGCTGGCGGGGAATGCGCGCAGCCCGTCGCGCAGCCACTGCACGACGGCGCCGCCGATGAACACGCCGCCCTCGAAGGCGTACGCGGGCTTCGCCGATTCCTGCGCGGCGCTGGTGGTCAACAGGCCGTTGCTCGAGACCTGCGCCCGCGCGCCGGTGTGCATCAGCATGAAGCAGCCGGTGCCGTAGGTGTTCTTGGCCATGCCGGCGCTGAAGCAGGCCTGGCCGAAGAGCGCGGCCTGCTGGTCGCCGGCGATGCCGCCGATCATCAGCGCGGCGCCGAGGTGTTCGGGCGCGGCGCGGCCGAAATCGTGCGCACTGGGGTGGACGGCCGGCAGCAGTTCGCGCGGGATGTCCAGCAGGTGCAGCAGCTCGTCGTCCCAGTCGTTGGCATGGATGTCGAACAGCATCGTGCGCGAGGCGTTGCTGACGTCGGTGGCGTGGACCTCACCGTTGGTGAGCTGCCAGACCAGCCATGAATCGATCGTGCCGAAGGCCAGCTCGCCGCGCGCGGCCTGCTCGCGTGCGTCGGGCACGTGGTCGAGCAGCCACTTGAGCTTGGTGCCGGAGAAGTAGGCGTCGATGACGAGGCCGGTCTTGCGCTGCACCAGCTCGCTCAGGCCCTGCTCGCGCATCGCCGCGCAGGTGGGCTCGGCGCGGCGGTCCTGCCAGACGATGGCGTTGTGGATCGGGCGCCCGGTCTTGCGGTTCCACACCAGGGTCGTCTCGCGCTGATTGGTGATGCCCAGCGCCCTGATGTCCGCGGCCTTCAGGCCCGCCGTGTCCAGCGCCTCGCGGGCGGTGGCGAGCTGCGAGCTCCAGATCTCGTCGGCATCGTGCTCGACCCAGCCCGGCTGCGGGTAGATCTGCCGGAACTCGCGCTGCGCCATCGCGACGATGCGGCCGCGCGCATCGAACACGATCGAGCGCGAGCTGGAAGTGCCCTGGTCGAGGGCGAGCAGGAAATCGGACATGTCAGTGGAGTCTCCTTGTTATGTCCCTGCCACGACCAGTTCGACGCCGGCCTCTGTGAGCAATGCAGGGAAGGGTTCCGGCGGCGTTGCGTCGGTGAACAACAGATCCAGATGCTGCAGGCGACCCACCTCGGCCATCGCCGGGCGCTTGAACTTGCTGTGGTCGGTGGCGAGCCACACCTCGCGCGAGTGCTCGATGATCGTGCGGGCCACCATCACCTCGCGGTAGTCGAAGTCGCGCAGCGAGCCGTCTTCCTCGATGCCGGAGATGCCGATCAGGCCGATGTCCACCTTGAACTGGCGGATGAAATCGACCGCGGCCTCGCCGATCACGCCGCGATCGCGCGGGCGCACCATGCCGCCCACCATCACCAGCTCGCAGTCGGCGTTGTCGGACAGGATCATCGCCACGTTCAGGTTGTTGGTGATCACGCGCAGGCCGCGGTGGTGCAGCAGCTCGCGGGCCACGGCCTCGGTGGTGGTGCCGATGTTGAGGATCAGCGAGCAGCCGTGCGGAATGCGGGCCGCCACCGCGCGGGCGATGCGCGCCTTGCCTTCTGCGCCGATGGCCTGGCGCTGGCGGTAGGCGATGTTCTCGGTGGTGGAGGCCGGCACCCGCACGCCGCCGTGGAAGCGCGTGATCAGCCCGGCCTCGGCGAGGCGCTGCACGTCGCGCCGCACCGTCTGCAGGGTGACGCCGAAGCGCTCGGCCAGCGCCTCCACGCTGATGGAGCCGCGGGCGCGCACTTCGTTCAGCAGGTCGTTCTGGCGTGGATTCATGTGGGTTGGAATTTAAAACGAACGAAAACGAAACAACAACGGGATAACCCTGGATGAAATCGCGCCGATTGGAGATACAAAAGAAAAGAGAAGAAAACAAACGCGCACAAAAGCAAGCGCGCCCTTCGTTCCCGCAGGAGACAACAGCCGGTGAATGCTGCTGAGGTGGAGATGATGTCCATGAATGCTGACGAGGAAGCCTTCGACGTGCTCGTCGTCGGCGGCGGCATCAATGGCGCCGGCATTGCGCGCGACCTGGCCGGCCGCGGCTGGCGCGTGATGCTGGCCGAGCGGGATGACCTGGCCGCGCACACCTCCTCCTCGTCCACCAAGCTGATCCACGGCGGGCTGCGCTACCTGGAGTACTACGAGTTCTCGCTGGTGCGCAAGGCGCTGCAGGAACGCGAGGTGCTGCTGCGCAGCGCGCCGCACATCATCCGCCCACTGCGCTTTGTGATGCCGCATGACGCGGCGATGCGCCCGGCCTGGATGGTGCGCATGGGCCTGTTCCTCTACGACCATCTCGCGCGCCGCGAGGTGCTGCCCGGCTCGGCCGGCCTGGATCTGCGCCGCTCGCCCTTCGGTGCGCCGCTGAAGAGCCGCTACACGCGCGGCTTCGTCTACTCGGACGGCTGGGTGGACGATGCTCGCCTGGTCGTGCTGAATGCGCTGGACGCGCGTGACAAGGGCGCCGAGGTGCTGACCCGCAGCACCGTCACCGCCGCGCAGCGCGGGCCGGACGGCTGGACCGCCACGGTGGATACGCCGCGTGGCCCGCGCCGGGTGCGCGCCCGGGCGCTGGTCAACGCCGCAGGCCCCTGGGCCGAGGCCTTCCTGCGCGGCGTGGCTCGCCCGGCCGGGCACGAGACGTTGGCGACCAAGAGCCTGCGCCTGGTCAAGGGCAGCCACATTGTCGTGCGGCAGTGCTTCACCCACGACCACGCCTACATCTTCCAGAACCCCGACAAGCGCATCATCTTCGCCATCCCCTTCGAGGGCGAGTTCACCCTGATCGGCACGACCGACATGGAGCTGCCCGCCGCCGCGGCCATGGAGCATGCGCGGCACATCGACGAGGCGGAGGTCGACTACCTCTGCGAGCAGGCCAGCCGCTATTTCGAGAAGCCGGTGACCCGCTCCGACGTGGTGTGGAGCTATGCCGGCGTGCGGCCGCTGCTGGACGATGCGGCGGGCGACCCCTCCGCCGTCACCCGCGACTACCTGCTGGAAACCCACGCCGACGGTGGCGCGCCGCTGCTCTCGGTATGGGGCGGCAAGATCACCACCTTCCGCAAGCTGTCTGAGGACGCGGCCGACCTGATCGGCCAGATGCTCGGCGAGCAGCGCCCGGCCTGGACGGAGAAGGCCGCCATGCCCGGCGGCGACCTGCGCGAATGGATCGGCGCGCCGCGCCGGCCCGATGCGGATTTCGAGCGCCTGGTGCAGGCGATCGGCCAGCGCCACGCCTGGCTGCCCGCCGCGTTGGCACGGCGCCTGGCGCGCGCCTACGGCAGTCGGGTCGGCCGGGTGATCGGCGGCGCGGATTCACTGGCCGGGCTGGGGCAGGAAGTGGCGCCCGGCCTGCACGAGGCCGAGCTGCGCTACCTCGTGCGCGAGGAATGGGCCTGCGCCGCGGAGGACGCGCTCTGGCGCCGATCGAAGCTGGGCCTGCACTACAGCGAGGCCCAGCGGCAGGCGGTGCATGACTGGTTCACCAAGCAGGAAGAGACGACGCAATGCAGTTGACGATGGAAGGCCTCAGCTACCGGGTCGGCGCTGCCGATTACCTGTACCCGCTGGACCTGCGGCTGGTGCCGGGCGCGGTGACGGTGCTGCTGGGCGCCACGCAGGCCGGCAAGACCAGCCTGATGCGCCTGATGGCCGGCCTGGACAAGCCCAGCGGCGGCCGCGTGAGCGTGGACGGCATCGACGTCACCGGTGTGCCGGTGCGCCAGCGCAAGGTCTCGATGGTCTACCAGCAGTTCATCAACTATCCATCGATGAGCGTGTTCGACAACATCGCCTCGCCGCTGAAGCTGCGCGGCGGTTTGGATGCGGCGGCCATCCGCGCGCAGGTGCAGGCGCTGGCCGAGCGGCTGCACATCGAGATGCACCTCACCAAGCTGCCCGCCCAGCTCAGCGGCGGCCAACAGCAGCGCGTGGCGCTGGCCCGCGCGCTCGCCAAAGCGGCGCCGCTGATGCTGCTGGACGAGCCGCTGGTGAACCTGGACTACAAGCTGCGCGAGGAACTGCGCGAGGAGCTGACCCAGCTCTTCGCCGCGGGCGAGTCAACCGTGGTCTACGCCACCACCGAGCCTGCCGAGGCGCTACTGCTGGGCGGCCATACCGCCGTGCTCGATGCTGGCGAGCTGCTGCAGTACGGCCCCACGGCCGAGGTCTTCCACCGCCCCGCCTCGCTGCGTGTGGCGCGGGCCTTCAGCGATCCGCCGATGAACCTGCTGACCGGCCAATCGAGCGGCGAGCGGATCGATCTGGGGTCGGGTCTTGCGCTGGCGCTGCGTGCGCCGGCCGGCTCGGTCACCGTGGGCGTGCGAGCGAACGCGCTGCGCCTGCAGCAGCGGCCCGGCGACGTCGCGCTGGCCGGACAGGTGGAGCTGGCCGAGATCTCGGGCTCGGACACCTTCGTGCACGTGAAGAGCGCGGTCGGCCCGCTGGTGGCCCAGCTGGGCGGCGTTCACTACTTCGAGCTGGGCACGCCGCTGACGCTCTACCTGGACGGCGCACAGACCCACGTGTTCGACGCCCAAGGCCTGCTCCTGCTGGCCCCCGATCGGGGAGCACGCTGATGGCCCGCATCGACCTCGACCTGGCCCACAGCTACCGGCCGAACCCGCAGCAGGACAGCGACTACGCGCTGCTGCCGCTGAAGATGACCTTCGAGGACGGCGGCGCCTATGCGCTGCTGGGCCCCTCGGGCTGCGGCAAGACGACGATGCTGAACATCATCTCGGGGCTGGTGCAGCCCTCGCAGGGGACGGTCAGCTTCGACGGGCGCGATGTGACGGCGCTCTCGCCCCAGCAGCGCAATATCGCGCAGGTGTTCCAGTTCCCGGTCATCTACGACACGATGACGGTGGCCGAGAACCTCGCCTTCCCGCTGAAGAACCGCGGCGTGCCGGCCGATCGCATCAAGGCCCGCGTCGGCCGCATCGCCGAGATGCTGGAACTGAGCGGCCAACTGAACCAGCGCGCCGCAGGATTGGCGGCCGATGCCAAGCAGAAAATCTCGCTGGGCCGTGGCCTGGTGCGGGAGGACGTGTCGGCCGTGCTGTTCGACGAGCCGCTGACGGTGATCGACCCGCACCTGAAGTGGCAGCTGCGCCGCAAGCTCAAGCAGATCCACCACGAGCTGAAGCTCACGCTGATCTACGTGACGCACGACCAGGTGGAGGCGCTGACCTTCGCCGAACAGATCGTCGTGATGAGCCAGGGCCGCGCGGTGCAGGTGGGCTCGGCGGACCAGCTGTTCGAGCGGCCGCAGCACCAGTTCGTCGGCCACTTCATCGGCTCGCCGGGCATGAACTTCCTGCCGGCGCGCTGGCGGGCCGGCGTGCTGACGGTGGCGGGGCAGGACCTGGCGCTCGACGCGCCGGGACTGGCCGCCCATCCGACGCTGACACTGGGCGTGCGCCCCGAGTACGTCACGCTCGCCGCGCCCGGCGCCGCGAATGCACTGCGTGCCCGTGTGGCCCGCTTGCAGGACGTCGGCACCTATTGGCTTGTCACGGCTGCGCTGGGCGATCAGAGGGTGCGCCTGCGGCTGCCTGCCGAGGCCGTGCCGCCGGCAGAGGGCAGCGAGATCGGCCTGCAGCTGCTCGGCACCCACACCTGTTTCTATGGCGCGGACGAGCGCCTGATCGAGGAGGCTCGCGCATGAACGTCGCCAAGCCCGTGAACCAGAAAGCCTGGCTGATGATCCTGCCGGTGCTCATCTGCGTGGCCTTCTCGGCCATCCTGCCGCTGATGACGGTGGTGAACTACTCGGTGCAGGACATCATCTCGCCGGACCGCCGCGTCTTCGTCGGCACCGAATGGTTCGCGTCGGTGATGCGCGACCCGGAGCTGCACGAGGCGCTGCTGCGGCAGCTCGGCTTCTCGCTGGCGGTGCTGCTCGTCGAGCTGCCGCTGGGCGTGGCGCTGGCGCTGGCGATGCCGGCGCAGGGCTGGAAGGCCTCGGCCGTGCTGGTGATCGTGGCGCTGTCGTTGCTGATCCCGTGGAACGTGGTCGGCACGATCTGGCAGATCTTCGGCCGGGCCGACATTGGCCTGCTCGGCGCCGCGCTGCAGGGCATGGGCGTCAGCTACAACTACACCGGCGACGCCACCGACGCCTGGCTCACCGTGCTGGTGATGGACGTCTGGCACTGGACGCCGCTGGTGGCGCTGCTGGGCTATGCCGGCCTGCTCTCGATCCCCGATGCCTACTACCAGGCGGCGCAGATCGACGGCGCCAGCAAGTTCGCCGTGTTCCGCTACATCCAGCTGCCCAAGATGCGCGGCGTGCTGATGATCGCCGTGCTGCTGCGCTTCATGGACAGCTTCATGATCTACACCGAGCCCTTCGTGCTGACCGGCGGCGGGCCCGGCAACGCGACGACCTTCCTCAGCCAGTTCCTGACGCAGAAGGCAGTGGGCCAGTTCGACCTCGGCCCGGCCGCGGCCTTCTCGCTGATCTACTTCCTCATCATCCTGCTGCTGTGCTTCATCCTCTATAACGGGATGCAAGCGCTCGGTACCGCCGACAAGGAGCCGGGCCATGGCTGAGAACCGCTTCCACAAGCGCTCGATCTTCCTGATCCTCTACCTCGTCTTCGCCCTGCTGCCCATCTACTGGATGGTCAACATGAGCTTCAAGACGAACGAGGAGATCGTCGCTCACTTCAGCCTGCTGCCGCAGCACTTCACCTGGGCCAACTACCGCACGATCTTCACCGACGAGTCCTGGTACTCGGGCTACATCAACAGCCTGAGCTACGTGGCGATCAACGTGGTGATCTCGGTCACCGTGGCGCTGCCGGCGGCCTATGCCTTCAGCCGCTGGAGCTTCCTGGGCGACAAGCATGTGTTCTTCTGGCTGCTGACCAACCGCATGACGCCGCCGGCGGTCTTCCTGCTGCCCTTCTTCCAGCTCTACTCGACCGTCGGCCTGATGGACACCTACCTCGGCGTGGCCCTGGCCCACCTGGTGTTCAACGTGCCGCTGGCGGTGTGGATCCTGGAAGGCTTCATGAGCGGCATCCCGCGCGAGATCGACGAGACGGCCTACATCGACGGCTACTCCTTCCCGCGCTTCTTCCTGACCATCTTCCTGCCGCTGATCAAGGCCGGCGTCGGCGTGACGGCTTTCTTCTGCTTCATGTTCAGCTGGGTGGAGCTGCTGCTGGCGCGCACGCTGACCAGCGTCAATGCCAAGCCCATCGTCGCGACGATGACGCGCACCGTCAGCGCCGCCGGCATGGACTGGGCGACGCTCGCCGCCGCCGGCGTGCTGACGATCGTGCCGGGTGCCATCGTAATCTGGTTCGTGCGCCACTACATCGCAAAAGGATTTGCGATGGGGAGAGTCTGATGTTCGATTGGATGGTCTGGACCACCCCGGTGGCCGTGTTCTTCAGCTGCATCGTGCTGATGCTGGCCGTGATGACCGTGTGGGAGATGAAGTCGCCCACCACGCTGCGAAAGGGCTGGCTGCCGATGCAGACGACGCGCGGCGACCGGCTCTTCGTCGGCCTCTTGAGCGCCGCCTACATCAACCTCGCCTTCATCGGCCTCGCCGGGCAACTGCAGGAATGGCTGCACCTGGAGGAGGAGCCCAGCATCTGGTGGGGCACGGGGCTCTCGGCCCTCGTGCTGCTGCTGGTGATGCGCCGAGGCTGAGTCGAGTTTTTCGGGAATCCGGCCAGCGCTTCCCCGCGGCCGTGGTGAACCCTCAGTGAATGAGAAGCGGGGAAGCAAGCAAAGCAGTCACGCAGTCTGTTCAAGATCAACCCATCAGGAGACACGCAGATG
Organism: Roseateles agri; assembly: GCF_034043675.1. Classification (NCBI taxonomy): domain Bacteria; kingdom Pseudomonadati; phylum Pseudomonadota; class Betaproteobacteria; order Burkholderiales; family Sphaerotilaceae; genus Roseateles; species Roseateles agri. The sequence goes on from NZ_JAXCLA010000003.1 coordinate 505,058, forward strand.
AAGAAGATGCATGCAATCGCACTGGCCGCCGCCGCCTGCGCGATGGCCGGCCATGCCCAGGCCGGCGAGGCCGAGGCCAAGAAGTGGATCGACAGCGAGTTCCAGCCGTCCACGCTCAATAAAGACCAGCAGATGGCCGAGATGAAATGGTTCATCGAGGCGGCCCAGAAGCTGCAGGCCAAGGGCGTGAAGGAGATCACCGTCGTCTCCGAGACGCTGACCACGCACGAGTACGAGAGCAAGACGCTGGCCAAGGCCTTCACCGAGATCACCGGCATCAAGGTCAAGCACGACCTGCTGCAGGAAGGCGACGTGGTCGAGAAGCTGCAGACCTCGATGCAGTCCGGCAAGTCCATCTACGACGGCTGGATCAACGACTCCGACCACATCGGCACCCACTACCGCTACGGCACGGCGCTAGCGCTGACCGACCAGATGGCCGGCCCCTGGAAGGAGTACACCAACCCGGGCCTGGACCTGAAGGACTTCATCGGCACCAGCTTCACGACGGCGCCGGACGGCAAGATGTACCAGCTGCCCGACCAGCAGTTCGCCAACCTCTACTGGTTCCGCGCCGACCTGTTCGCGCGCAAGGACCTGCAGGACAAGTTCAAGGCCAAGTATGGCTACGAGCTGGGCGTGCCTCTGAACTGGAGCGCCTACGAGGACATCGCCGCCTTCTTCTCCGAAGACGTGAAGACGCTCGACGGCAAGCCCATCTACGGCCACATGGACTACGGCAAAAAGGACCCGTCGCTGGGTTGGCGCTTCACCGATGCGTGGCTGTCGATGGCCGGCGAGGCCGACATCGGCATCCCCAACGGCCTGCCGGTCGACGAGTGGGGCATCCGCGTGGCGGACGACAAGTGCACGCCGGTCGGTGCCTCGGTGGCCCGCGGCGGCGCCACCAATTCGCCGGCCGCCGTGTTCGCGCTGACCAAGTACATCGACTGGATGAAGAAGTACGCGCCCAAGGAAGCGATGGGCATGACCTTCGGCGAAAGCGGCCCGGTGCCGGCACAGGGTCAGATCGCGCAGCAGATCTTCTGGTACACCGCCTTCACCGCCGACATGATCAAGGCCGGCTTGCCGGTCGTGAATGCCGACGGCACGCCCAAGTGGCGCATGGCCCCGGGCCCCAACGGCCCGTACTGGAAGAACGGCATGCAGAACGGCTACCAGGACGTGGGTTCCTGGACCTTCCTGAAGTCCAACGAGGCCAATCGCACGGCCGCCGCCTGGCTCTACGCGCAGTTCGTGACGGCCAAGACCACCTCGCTGAAGAAGTCCATCACCGGCCTGACCTTCATCCGCGACAGCGACATCCGCAGCGACTACTTCACCAAGAACGCGTCCAAGTACGGCGGCCTGATCGAGTTCTACCGCAGCCCCGCGCGCGTGGCCTGGACGCCGACCGGCAACAACGTGCCCGACTATCCGAAGCTCGCGCAGCTCTGGTGGAAGAACGTGGCCGTGGCCGTGACCGGCGAGAAGACGCCGCAGCAGGCGATGGACAACCTGGCCAACGAGATGGACGACGTGATGTCCCGTCTGCAGCGCGCCGGCATGGCCCACTGCGCGCCCAAGCTCAACCCGAAGAGCGACCCGAGCAAGTGGCTCTCCGACAAGGGCGCGCCGTGGAAGAAGCTGGACAACGAGAAGCCGAAGGGCGAGACGATCAACTACGACAAGCTCGTAGGCGCGTGGAAGGAAGGCCGAGTGAGGTAACGGTGCCCCTCGCCCAGGCGCGCCTCGCTGGACGCGGGCGCGTCTGGTCGGTCCCCCAAGGGAACGGCGGCACTCGCGGCATCGAGCCGCGAGCATGCCGCCAGTGGGCCGGCTTGGGAGCGGCCCGGCGCTCGGCCCGGAATGCGACCTACGATGAGGCATGAAGATCACCTTCCGCTGCGACCCATCGTTGATCGAGCTGCTGCCGAGGCCGGTTCCGGCCAAGGCGGCGCTCCCCGCCTGGCTGCGCGAGATGGCGCCGCGCATGCCCTCGCCGGTGCACGGCCGGGCGATCCGCACCGTCAAGCAGTGCCCGCCCTTCGTCGACGCGATGACGCACGGCTTCATGATCCTGCTGCCCTGCGACGTGCGCGTGGCTCAGGGTCGCTTCGAATGGGACTGGCCGCTGCCGCCGCTGGCGCTCGACAACCATCCCCGCGCGCCGCTGAGCTTCCACGTGCCCGAACAGATCGCCGGCTCGCCGCTGGCGCAGGGCGGGCAGTCGGCGGTCAAGTTCAACAGCTTCTGGACCATCGAGCTGGAGCCCGGCTGGTCGCTGATGGCCGTGCATCCGGTCAACCGGCTGGACCTGCCGTTCCGCCTGCTCAGCGGCCTGGTCGATGCCGACCGCTTCCACGAGGTGGGCATCAACTTCCCGGCGCTGTGGACCGATGAAGGCTTCGAAGGCGTGCTGCCGCGCGGTACGCCGATCGCGCAGTGCTATCCGGTGCCGCGTGGCGGGGCGGATGAACTGATCTGCGAACCGATGTCTGATGAGCGGCAGCAGGGCTACGAGACGCTCGCCGCGAAGATCATGGCGGGGCCGGGCGTCTACCGCAAAGGCTTCCGACGCAAGTCAGGCTGAAGCGGCCGCCAGCGCCGCGCGCAGATCATCGAGCTTCAACCACATGCGCCCACTGCCGGGCGTGGCCAATGCATGGGCGATGCGGCCGAAGGTCTCTTCGGGGCGCAACCGCCAGGCGCGGCCGTAGGCCGTCATCGCTTCGTCGATGCGCCCCTGCTCCTGCATCGCGATGCCGAGGTTGACCTGGGCCTCGGCGCGCTGGGGCGCCCACTTCACCACCTGCTGCAGCGCCGCGATCTCGCCATCGCGGTCGCGTGCTTCATGGCGCTGCAGCGAGAGCTGGAAGAAGGCTTCGCCAGCGAGTTGCTGCGTGGGCGAATGGACGGGCCGCAGCGCGAGGCTGGCCTCGGCATTGCTCGCAGCCTCGGCAATCCGGCCTTCCTGCAGATCCAGCAGTGCTAGCAACTGCAGCACGGCCGGATGTGACGGAAATGAAGTCTGAGCTTGTTCGCAAAGACGCCGCGCCTGGCCGCGTTGACCGGCGTTGACCAAGGATATGGCTTGAGCCATCAGTGCTTCGGGGGTGAGAGCAGGCATAGGTCTGGACTCCAGCCGTCGGTGGGAGTTGCAAACGCGACGATGAAAACAAGCTGATTTACCCGGATCCCCCACGAACGGGCGGGCTCGAAAACGCTAGTTCGACCTGCAGTAGCAGCCGCTACATTCGGCGCCGGCTTTACGAAAGGCAACAGGTGAGTCATGAGTTCCTGGCGCATCTGGGTCGCTTGTTCGTCACTTCCGGGAGATCTATCACTATGAAACAAGCACACATCGTCGTGCGCGCCGCTATCGCGGTGACGCTCTTGTCGAGCCTAGCAGTTCCAGCGCTCGCCGTTACACAAGGAAGCCTGACGCTGTCCGGCTTCTCTTACACATTAAAGGACCTCAATGCGGCAGACGGTCTGGCGCCGACGCTGAATTGGACAGAATCGTATCTGTACGCAAGCGCTAGCGATTCGCGGCAGTCCGGCTGGACGTTGTCTGGTTCGGAGTTGAGCAGTGACTGGCAGTACAGCGGAGAAAACGTTCAGTACAGCCAGTCAGCATCCGTGAATGTGTCGTCGCCGCTGGGATTTGCTGGGGGCTCGGCTTCGGTAGATGGTCATGCGCCAAGCGTACTGTCCATCGGCACGGATTTGATGGCCGGGACCACCGGCTCTGCAGTTATCAATTCCACGCATGTATTCACGCTGACCGCCAATACCCAGGTGACACTCGGTTTCGACGTGAGCGGTGCGCTAGTAGGCAGTGGCAATACGAGCGGCTGGATGCCATCTCTATACGGCGCCTCGACGTATGAGCAGCAGTCTTCTCTGAACTACACCGCGCGACTTGGTGTGGACGGTGCTGGGGTCAACTTCATCGGCGACGCAAGTAGCTGGTGGACTGACGCCGCGAATCCATACGAAGTCATCCTTGATGGTCAGAGATTGCAGGTGACTTTCAGCAACAAAGGCACGACGACTCGGGAGTACACGCTGGACGTCAGCCTCCTCCTTTACGGGACCGACGTCGCGGCGCCCGTGCCAGAGCCAGCCACGTATGCGCTGATGATTCTTGGCCTCGTTGCTATCGGCGGCGCCGCGAAGCGACGCCGCGGCTGACGACCACCGCCTACTTCTCCAGCACGCCCAGCACCTCGTAGCACGCCCCCATCGTGTGGTAGTCCGTCTTCCCGGCCGGGCTCTTCTCGTCGCTGTACTTCGAGTTGTCGGCCCGCAGGATGCGGTACCAGGCGCCGTACTGGTGGTCGATCATGTGGGCCCAGCTGTAGCGCCACAGGCGGTCGTAGTCCTCCCAGTACTTCGGCTCGCCGGTGCGCACGGCCAGCACGCCGGCGGTGGCGAGGCTTTCGGCCTGGACCCAGAAGTACTTGTCGGCGTCGCAGATCGAGCGGTCGGGGGCGAAGCCGTAGTACAGACCGCCGTGCTCGGCGTCCCAGGCGGCTTCCATCGCCACATCGAACAGTGCGCGGGCGCGAGGCAGCAGCCAGTCTGAGCCGTGCTGCAGCTGGGCGGCGTGGCGCTCCATGATCAGCAGCAGCTTGGCCCATTCGGTCAGGTGGCCGGGCTGGTAACCCCAGGGGCGGAAGATGTTGGTCTTGTCGTCCTTGTTGTAGTCCCAGTCGACCGACCAGTCGCTCTTGTAGTGCTCCCAGATCAGGTCGCCGGCCAGCGCGGCCTGGCGCACGGTGATGTTGCGAGCCAAGGTCTCGGCGCGGTGCAGGTAGCGCGCTTCGCCGGTGGCCTCGAAGGCGGCGAGCAGGGCCTCGCAGGAATGCATGTTGGCGTTCTGGCCGCGATAGGGGTCAAGTCTTGCCCAGTCGGCGCTGGCTTCGTCGGCGTAGAGGCCGTGGGCCGGCTCCCAGAAGCGCTGCTCCATCAGCTCCCAGGTCTCGGCGATCCAGGCGCGGGCTTCTTCGACGCCGGCCATCAGCGCATGCGAGTAGGCGAGCAGCACGAAGGCCAGGCCGTAGCAGTGGTTGGTGCCGTCCAGCACCTGGGCCGAGCCGCCTTCCCACTTCAGCAGCCAGGCATAGCCGCCGGTGGCGGGATTGCGGTGCGCGCGGCGCAGGAAGTCCAGGCCGTGCAGCATCTTTTGGCGGTCATCGTCGCGGCCCCAGCGTCGCGCGGCCATCGCGAAGTTGAAGACGAAGCGGGTGCTGCTGACGAGGTGGCGGCTCGTCGCGTCGTAGATCGAGCCGTCGTCGCGGTAGAAGTGGAAGAAGCCGCCGGAGGCGTCGACGCAGCGCGGGCGATAGAAATCCATCGTGTGCTGGACATGGGCGTCCAGCGTGGCGGGCGAGCGGAAATCGGGGAAGGTGATGCTCATCGGGTCGGGCTCCTCGGGGAGCCCGAACTGTACCCGCCGACCGACGGCAAATGAGTGTCAGTCGTCCCAGCCGAAGCGCGTCGGGAACACCATGCTCTGGCTCAGCCGCAGCACCACGCCGTCCTTGAAGTGGACGTTGAAGCGCATCCGGTAGCTGCTGCCGGGATCGGGCTCGATGTTCCAGTCCCAGACCTCCTCGCCGCTGAAGCGGTAGGTCACGCGGGTACGCTCCTGGCCGAGCCGCCGGTTGACCTGCTCCGGCGTCATGCCGGGCGTGATCGAGAAGCGGCTGTCGTAGCTCAGCGTGTCCTCGACGCCGATCAAACGGCCCTGCGCGTCGAGCTTCACCATGTAGCAATGCGTGCCCAGCGGCTGGCTCGAATACTCGTAGGTGTGGCCGCCGCCGGCATCCTCCCAGATGCGGTGGGGTGCGCCGTAGTAACTCGTTATGTCAGCGGCAGTGCTGGTGCCGGGGACGAGCCGGGCATCGTGGCCGGGGTAGGCGCAGCCGCCGACGAGGACGGCGGCGAGCAGGGACAACAGCAAGATACGACTTCGCATGCGCCCGAGCTTACGCCGACGCTGTTTCCAGCGTGATGCTGAACACGGAGCCCTCGCCGACGACACTGCGCACCTCGATCCGCCCGCCCATCTGCTCCACCAGCAGTTTGACGATCGTGAGCCCCAGGCCCGTGCCGCGGCGGTGGGAGGCGCCGGGCAGGCGCTTGAAGGCCTGGAACAGCTGCTGCTGCTGCGCGTCGTCGAGCCCCGGGCCCTGGTCGTGGACCTCGATGCGTACATGGTGGCGGCCGCCTTCGTCGCTCGTGCGCCGAACCTCGACACGCACGCTGCCGCCGGGCCGGTTGTACTTGAAGCCGTTGCTGAGCAGGTTGGCCAGGACCTGGCCCAGCCGGCGGGCGTCGCTCCAGACGGCCAGGTCCGGCGGCAGATCGGGCAGTTCGAGTCGGACGCCGAATTCCTGCTGCTCGGGCGAGGTCAGCGCCGCCGCCGCGGCCAGCACCGGCGCCAGCGGGGTGGCGCTGCGCTCGACACTGAGGCGGCCGGAATCGATGCCGCTGATGTCCAGCACGTCGTCCACCAGGTGCAGCAAGTGCCGGCCGGCATCGGTGACCAACTGCACCCGCTGCAGCTGGCGCGGCGTCAGCGGTTCGCTGTTGTCCAGCACCAGCAGGTCGGCGAAGCCGAGCACGGCATTCAGCGGCGTGCGCAGCTCGTGGCTGAGGCGGGAGAGGAACTCCATCCGCGCGCCGGCCGTGCGTTCGGCGGTCGCGCGGTCCAGCTCGGCGCGCTCCTGGCGCACGCGCGCGCTGACGTCGCGGACGATGCCGATCATCCGCCGGTCGCCGGCCGCGATCGCGCCGCGCATCACCGAGGTGACCTCGACGTGGCGCGCCTCGCTTTCGGCGCCATGCGGCCGGATGCGGTAGCGGAGGTGGAAGCCGTGGCCCCGGTGGATGACGCGCTCCAGTTCGGCGCGCAGTGACGCGACGTCGGCCGGGTCGGTCAGCGCCCGCAGGCGCTCGCGCGGAACGGGTGGGGCGTTGGGGTCCGCGTCGAGGCCGTAGGCCGCGCGGGCGTTGGCATCCATGGCCACCAGGTCTTCGCGCAGGCGCCACTCGAACAGGCCGAGGCCATCGCCCTCGGCGGCCAGGTTCCAGCGCCGGTTCGCATCCTCCAGCGCGAGTTCGTAGCGGCGCTGCCGCACCAGACCCTGGCGCATGATCAGCAGGACCGCCAAGGTCAGCGCCACCCCCGCGAGCACGAGCAGCACCGACAGCACCCGGAAGGTCGAGCGCGAGGCCTCGCCCAGCGCGGCGCTGAACTGCTGCTCCAGCTTGCGCAGCTCGGGCTCCAGGGTGTCCAGCGAGCGCAGCGCCGCGTCGATCTGCGCTGTGCGCGCGGCCGCGTCGATCTGTTGTTGCGGCCCGTACAGCTGCTGCAGCTGCCGGCTCATGTCCTGCAGGACCAGCAGGCGGTCATCGGCCACCTGCCAGGCCCGCACCGCGTCGGCCATCAGCTCGCTGGTGGAGAAATTGCGGTAGAGCCGGATCATGCCGGGGATGTCGTCCGGCGAATTGCCGCCGCGCAGCAGGCCGCGAACGATTGCTTCTCGATCGGGCTCGCGCTTGTCCATCTCCAGCCGGGCTTCGTGGTCGCCCAGCGGGCCGTCGAGCGCCTGTTCGTAGGCGCGCAGCTGGGTGGCATCGCCGCTGCGAGCGTATTCGCGCAGGTGCTGGATCGCCTGCTCGCGCCCCTTGGACCACAGCGCCTGGCCGCCGACGTAGGCGCGCGTCGCCGACAGCACCTGGAAGGCCAGCAGGCACAGGATCAGCATCACCGCGTTGCCGATCAGCAGCGGCGACATCACCAGCGCCTTGTGCAGGCGCCGGCCGTCGGCATTCGCTGCTGCCGTGGCATCCGGACTCGGGCGCAGGTGCGCGTCGGCGGTGCTCATCCTTCTCCCCCGTGTTGTGCGCGCAGTATGCAGCGCGCGGGGTGCGCTCAGATAACTCGTTATGTGGCCGGATTACCGAACCAGCGCTTGAGCTGGACGCGCGGCTCCCGGAAACAGGTTCCGCATCGGCACCATAATTCCCGGATGCCCAACCGACGAGACAGCTTCCCCGCGCTCCTGGGGCTGGCGCTATTGCCGGCCTTCGGCGTGCGTGCGGCGGAACCGGGCGACCCCGCCAGTGCGCCGCTGACCGTGCTGCTGGAGCCGGTACGCCCCTACTCATTCCCCGACGCCGACGGCAAGCCGACCGGCTATGCGGTGGACCTGATGCAGGAGATGCTGCGCCGCTGCCATCTGAACGGCCAGCTCGAATTCAATTCCTGGGCGGGCATCTACCAGCGCGCGCTGGCCGATCCGCGGGTGCTCGTCGTCAGCATCGTCCGGCTCGGCGAGCGGGAACCGAACTTCTACTGGATCGGCCCCACTGCCGCGCGCCGCGCCTACCTGTACCGCCTGAAGGCCCGGGCGGACGTCCACGTCAGCTCGCTCGACAGCGCCCGCGCCTATCGCATCGGCGTGATCCGCGACGACGCCACCGAGCGCGACCTGCTCTCCAAGGGTTTCGAGCTCGGCAAGCAGCTGGACCGCAGCCCGGACCACGCCGCGCTGCTGCGCAAGCTGTTCGCTGGCCGCGATGAACTGGTCGCGCTGAACAGCGCCGTCGCCGCCGCCACCTTCGAGAGCTTCGGCTACGACTTCAACAAGGTGGAGCCGGTGCTGAAGCTCTCGGACATCAAGCTCTACATGGCGGTGAGCCGCAGTAGCGGCCCGGCGCTGTACGCGAAGCTGCTGAGCGCCTGGGATGCGATGCGGCGCGACGGCACCGTCGCCGCGATCGCGGCGCGCTACCCGAACGTCTCGCTGCTGGACTGAATTTCAGAGCTGCACGCCGGCCTCGAAGGTGTTGCAGTCTTTCAGCTGGCCGCCCTCCATGCCGCGCTTGAACCAGCGCACGCGCTGCGCGCTGCTGCCGTGGGTGAAGCTCTCCGGCATCACCGTGCCTCGCGCCTTGCGCTGCAGCGTGTCATCGCCGATCTGGCTGGCCGCGTTCAGCGCCGATTCCACATCGCCCGCTTCCAGCCAGTTCTTGCTCTGCTGCGAGAGCTTGGCCCAGATGCCGGCGTAGCAGTCAGCCTGCAGCTCCAGCTTCACGCTGATCGCATTGCCCTCGCGCTGCGAGTGCTGCTGGCGGTAGCGGTCCACCTTCTCGCTGGTACCCAGCAGGTATTGCACGTGGTGGCCGACCTCGTGAGCAATCACATAGGCCTGGGCGAACTCGCCGGGCGCGCCGAGCTGGGTGCGCATCGTGTCGTAGAAGCTCAGGTCGATGTAGACCTTCTGGTCGGCCGGGCAGTAGAAGGGGCCGGTGGCCGCCTCGCCGTTGCCGCAGGCGGTCGCCGTCTGGCCGCGGAACAGGTGCAGCCGCGGCGGCGTGTACTTCTGGTTGCTGCGGGCGAAGTAGGCGGTCCAGACGTCCTCGGTGCTGGCCAGCACCACCGAGACGAAACGGGCCGACGGGTCGGTGGGATGGGTGGCCGGCGTCGGCGCCTGTTGCTGCTGCGGCGCCGATACGTGCCCGCCCTGCATCAGCCCCAGCACCGTCAGCGGATTGACGCCGAAGGCCCAGGACGCGAGCAGCGCCACCACGATGCCGCCGATGCCGATGCGGCCACCCCCGAATCCGATGCCGCCCCCGCCGCCACTGCTGCTGCGTCCATCCTCGACGTTGTCGCTCTCGCGCTGACCTTCCCACTTCATCACCAACTCCTTGATTCCGGGTGCCGAGATTCTGCGGCAATCGAGAGGCCGCCACTGCGATGGATGCTTCAGAATCCCTCACATGACGACGCCCCGCCGCCGCTGCCTCCTGCTGCTTGCCGGCCTGGTGCCGCTGATCTCGGCGCGGGCCGATGACGACGCGGCGCACATCACCGTGATGCTGGAGGAGTTCGCACCCTACTCGTTCACCGACGAGCAGGGCCAGCCGACCGGCTACGCGGTGGAGCTGGCGCGCGAGATGCTCGCGCGGGCGCACGTGACGGCGAGCTTCGAGTTCAGCTCCTGGCCGCGCGTGATGCTGCGTGCGCGCAACGAGCCCAATGTGCTGGTGCCCGCCATCGTCCGCCTGACCGAGCGCGAGGCGATGTTCCACTGGCTTGGCCAGATCGGCGTCCGACGCGGCATGCTGTTCCGCCTGAAGAGCCGCCCCGAGGTGCAGCCGAAAAGCTTGTCCGAGGCGCGCGCCTGGCGCATCGGCGTGCTGAAGGACGATGTGGCCGAGCGCGAGCTGAGCTCGCTGGGCCTGGTGCTGGGGGAGACGCTGGACCGCGCCTCCGACTACCCCGCGCTGCTGCGCCGCTTCTTCGCCGGCCGCGACGACTTGCTGGCCCTCAGCAACCAGATCGCACCGGCGATCCTGCGCCGCCATGGCTACGACCCGCAGCTGATCGAACCGGTGCTGAAGTTCTCCGACTCCAAGCCCCACATGGCCGTGAGCCTGCAGACGCCTGAGCCGCTGCGGCAGCGGCTGATGAAGGCCTGGGAGACGATGCGGCGCGACGGCACGGTGGCGGCGATCGCCGCGAAATATCCCAGCATCGGACTGGAATAGGCGGCGGGGCGCAGCCTGTCCCCCGGAATCTGCAGCCTGTCGGCAATCGGTGGGCGGCGCGGTCGGGGCTTTTCATACTGCCGCCTTCATCCCCACGCACCGGATACAAGACCATGAAACTCCAGCGCTTCAGCGTCGTCCTCGGCGCCGCCCTGCTGGCCTCGGCCTGCGCACAGGCCGACGGCGGCAAGGAATGGAACATCCGCATCAAGCAGGACGGCGACAGCAGCTGGTCCTTCAACATCGACGGCCCGATGGAGTACGGCACCGCCGGCAACCGCATCCAGGGCTCGGGCAACCGGGTGGAGCGCAGCCGCAGCGTCGCCCCGTTCACCAAGCTGCGGCTGGAAGGCTCGCTGGACGTGCGCGTCAGCCAGGCCGCCGCCGATGCGGTGCGGATCAACGCGGACGACAACGTCGAGCCGCTGATCGAAAGCCGCGTCGAGGGCGACACGCTCATCATCCGCCTGCAGCCCGGCGCCGGCTTCCGCACCAAGCATGCGCCGACGGTGGCCGTCGATGCACGCACCCTGCGCGCCATCGCACTCAACGGTTCGGGTGACTTGAGCCTGGATCGCTTCAAGGGCGAGGCGCTGAACCTGGCGATGTCCGGTTCGGGTGACGTCCACATTGGCCAGATCGACGTGCTCGACCTGGCCGTCGACATGCGCGGCTCCGGCGACCTGCGCGTGTCCGGCAACGCACAGAAGCAGAGCTGGACGATGGCGGGCTCGGGCGACGTGGATGCCCGCCGGCTCGACGGCCGCACGGTCAGCGCGCGGCTGCGCGGCTCGGGCGACATCGACGTTGGCCAGTCGGACACCCTGGACGTGGAGATCGACGGCTCCGGCGACCTCAGCTACGCCGGCCGGCCGCAGCTCCACTCGCGGGTGAACGGCAGCGGTGACGTGAACCGCCGCTGAGCACTGCCGACCTCAGGCTTCTTCGCCGAGGAAGCCGCCGCTCTGGTGCGACCACAGGCGCGCGTAGAGACCACCGGAAGCGAGCAGCTCGGCATGCGTGCCCTGCTCGACGATCTCGCCCTCGTCCATCACGACGAGCCGGTCCATTGCCGCGATGGTGGAGAGCCGGTGCGCGATGGCGACGACGGTCTTGCCCTCCATCAGCCGGTACAGGCTGGTCTGGATCGCGGCCTCGACCTCGGAGTCCAGCGCGCTGGTGGCCTCGTCCAGCAGCAGGATCGGCGCGTCCTTCAGCATCACGCGGGCGATGGCCACGCGCTGGCGCTGGCCGCCGCTGAGCTTGACGCCGCGCTCGCCCACGTGGGCGTCGTAGCCGCTGCGGCCCTTCGGGTCGGTCAGGCCGGCGATGAAGGCCTGCGCTTCGGCGCGCTCGGCAGCGGCGGCCATCTGCGCGTCGCTGGCGTCGGGGCGGCCGTAGAGCAGGTTGTCGCGCACCGAGCGGTGCAGCAGCGAGGTGTCCTGCGTGACCATGCCGATCTGCTCGCGCAGGCTGTCCTGCGTCACGCCGGCGATGTCCTGCCCATCGATCAGGATGCGACCCGATTCAAGATCGTGGAAGCGCAGCAGCAGGTTCACCAAAGTGGACTTGCCGGCGCCCGAGCGACCCACCAGGCCGATCTTCTCGCCGGCGTGGATCGTCAGGTCCAGGTCCTTCAGCACGGTCTTCTTGCCGCCGTAGGCGAAGCCCACGTGATCGAAGCGGATCTCGCCGCGCGTGACCGCCAGTGCCGTCGCGTCGGGCCGGTCCTTCACCGTGATGCCGCGGGCCAGCGTGTTCATGCCGTCCTGCACCGTGCCGATGTTCTCGAACAGGCCGGTCATCTCCCACATGATCCAGTGCGAGATGCCGTTGAGCCGCAGCGCCATCGCCGTCGCCGCGGCCACCGCGCCCACGCCCAGCTCGCCCTGCATCCACAGCCACATCGTGGCGCCCGCGGTGCTGGCGATCAGCAGCATGCTCAGCGCATGGTTGACCACCTCGAAGCTGCTGACCAGACGCATCTGCCGGTAGGCCGTGCCCAGGAACTCCTGCATCGCCGAGCGGGCGAAGCCGGCCTCGCGGTGGCTGTGGCTGAACAGCTTGACCGTGCCGATGTTCGTGTAGGCGTCGGTCACGCGGCCGGTCATCACGCTGCGCGCGTCGGCCTGCTCGGCGCCGGCCTTGCCCAGCCGCGGTACGAAGAAGCACAGCGCGGCCACGTAGCAGGCCAGCCAGCCGAGGAAGGGCAGCAGCAGCCGCGCATCGAAATGGCCGACGACGCCCAGGATCGTCACGAAGTAGATCGTGATGAAGACCATGATGTCGGTCAGCACGAGCACCACGTCGCGCACCGCCAGCGCCGTCTGCATCAGCTTGGCGGCGACGCGGCCGGCGAACTCGTCGGCATAGAAGCTCATGCTCTGGCCGAGCAGGTGGCGGTGGAAGTTCCAGCGCAGCCGCATCGGGAAGTTGCTGGCCAGGCCCTGGTGCTTGGCGATCGTCTGCAGCGCCACCAGCAGCGGGCTGGCCAGCAGGATCACCGCCAGCAGCGCCAGGTTGCCCTTCTGCGTGGCCCACAGCTGGGAGGTCGGCACGGCGCTGAGCCAGTCCACCACCGAGCCCAGCATGCTGAACAGCAGCGCCTCGAAGGCGCCGGTGCCGGCGGTGAACAGGGTCATGCCGGCCACGAGCCCGCGCGAGCCGGCGGTGGCGGCCCAGACGAAGGGGAAGAAGCCCTTCGGCGGCTGCGGTGGCGGGGTGTCGGGGAAGGGCGGGAGCTGTCGTTCGAACCAGGAATACATCGTGTGGGGATAACTTCTTACTTGAGCGGCAGGGGCAAGGGTTGCCCTTGCGCCTGAGCGGGGGCGCGCACGTGCAGGATCTTCGCCAGCGTCGGCGCCACGTCGGACATGTCCACACGCTGGTCGACCTCGCCCTGGCCGACCCAGGTCGCGCCCCAGGCGAGCAGCGGCACGTGCGTGTCGTAGTCGTAGGGCGTGCCGTGCGAGCTGCCGACCGGGCGCGAGCCCCACAGCCAGTTGCGCTGGATCACGACCTGCACCGGCGCCGCGCGGCCCGGATGCCAGGACTTGCGCATCTGCTCCAGATAGGGCGTCGCAGTGTCGCCGCTCTCCAGTTGCGCTTTCGTGAACACGGCGGCGACGCCGGGGATCTTGACCAGCAGCGCCTTGGCCGATTCGTAGACCTCGTCGGACTTGAGCCCGCGCGCGGCGATCAGCTTCTCGTCGAACAGGATGCCGGAGGCGGACATCGCCGTGGCCCACTTGCCGGCGCCGTACTGCTGCACCAGTCCCGCGTTCAGCGTGGCCAGCATGTCGGCCGAGGCCAGGCGCGCGGCGTCGCGGCCCTGCGTCTTCGCCCACTCGGGCGTGTCGGCGAAGCCGTGGTCGGCGGTCAGCATCAGCAGGTAGTTGCCGCGGCCGACCTTCGCGTCCAGGTCGCGGAAGAAGGCCTGCAGCGCCACGTCGAGATGCAGGAAGTGGTCCTGCGACAGCCGCGACTCGGGGCCAAAGGCATGGTTCACGTAGTCGTGGCTGGACAGGCTCACCGTCAGGATGTCCGGCGTCGCGTCGGCGCCGAGCTGCTCGCCATCGATGGCGGCGCGGGCGAATTTCAAGGTCAGCTCGTCGGCGAAGGGCGAGGGCAGCAGGCTGGCGTAGAACGCCGGGCCCGGCGCGTCCTGATTGGCGCCGAGCTCGGTCGGCAGGCGGTTGCCGTTGCCGGCCGTCGACTGCCAGGGCTGGCCGTCCGGCACCGAGCGGGCGTAGGCGGCGGGGTCCGTCAGCAGCGGCGTCCAGGACTGGTGGAAGTAGACGTCGGCCGGCTTGGCCGAATTGAACGCGTCCACCCAGGCCGGATGCTGCGGCATGTAGTAGCTGGTCGACGCGAACTGGCCGGTCCCGCTCATGTACATGTAGGCGGTGCCCAGGTGGCCCGCCGGCAGGATCGCACCGCGGTCCTTGCCGGAGATGCCGATCACCTTGGAGGCCGGATCCTCCAGCCGCAGCACGTCGCCGACGGTCTCCACCAGCATCATCCGCGGGCTGGTGCCGGACAGCGTCGTGGTCTTGTTGCCGCCCAGGTAGTGGTAGGCCTCGTCCTGCGTGTTGTAGACCTCCGCGCCGGTCAGCGGGTCGCGCCATTCGTTGCTGATGATGCCGCTGCGCTGCGGGTAGGCGCCGGTCAGCATGATCGAGTGTCCGGCGGCGGTGACCGTGTGGCCGTGGCCGTAGTGCATGTTCGCGAACCAGGTGCCGTGGTCCAGGAAGCGGCGGAAACCGTCCGGCTGCAACTGGTCGCGGTAGGCCAGCACCTGGCGCATCGGCAGGCCGTCGATGACGATGAAGACGACCAGCTTCGGCGGCGCGGGTGGCGTTGCTGGCGCGCCGGGCGGGGTCGTGGAGCAGGCGGCCAGGGCCAGCAGGCCGGCCAGGGCGGGAGCGAGGAAGCGGGTGTTCATCATGGGTGCCAAGTGTCCGTGATTGCGCCCGCGGGGCCGGAAAAAGAAAAGGGTCGGGCACTCGCGCGCCCGACCCGATCAGCCGGTGAAACCAGCCGTTGGAGCCCTCCAGCTCCCCCTCCGTCGTTGTTTGCCCGCTATTCTGGAAACGGTTCCGCTAGTTTTCGCTACAGGTTTGCCCGGGGTCGGGCGATATGCGAACGATCGTGCGGAAATACTTGGCGGAGAGGTCGACCTCTTCAGGCCTGGAGGGCCTCGTCGAGCACCTCGATCCAGTGCTTCACCGGTGTACCGGTGCCGCTCTGCAGGTGCTGGATGCAGCCGATGTTGGAAGAGACGATCGCCTCGCCGTGGACCGGCGCCAGCGCCTTCAGCTTGTTGTCGCGCAGCTGCTTGGACAGCTCGGGTTGCAGCACCGAATAGGTGCCGGCGGAGCCACAGCACAGGTGGCTGTCGGTCGGCGCGGCCTGGATGTCGAAGCCCAGCGCGCGCAGGCCCGTCTCGACGCCGCCGCGCAGCTGCTGGCCGTGCTGCAAGGTACAGGGCGGGTGGTAGGCGAGCTTGGGCGCGGGCTTGTTCGAGAGCTTGCTCTTGAGAAGGGGCACCAGCGCCGGCAGCAGCTCGCTCAGGTCGCGCGTGGCGGCACTGATGCGCGCGGCCTTCTCGGCATAGGCGGCGTCGTGCGCCAGCGCCTTGCCGTACTCCTTCACCATCACGCCGCAGCCCGAGGCGTTCATCACCAGCGCCTCGACCTTGCCGTCGCCGCCCAGCCCCTCGACCAGCGGCCACCAGGCGTCGATGTTGCGGCGCATGTCGTCCAGGCCGCCGGCGTGGTCGTTCATGTGCGTGCGGATCGCGCCGCAGCAGCCGGCCTCGTCGGCCACCACGGTCTGGATGCCGGCCGCGTCGAGCACGCGGGCGGTGGCGCTGTTGATGTTGGGCATCATCGCCGGCTGCACGCAGCCCAGCAGCATCGCCACCTTGCGCGGGTGCGTGCGCGTGGGCCAGTCGTGCGCGCGCGCCGGCGCCGGGCCGGGCACCTTGTCCTTCAGCGAGGCGGGCAGCAGCGGGCGCACCATCTGGCCCAGCTTCATCGCCGGCTTGAAGGCGGGCGAGGGCAGGCCTTCCTTCAGCAACCAGCGCACGGCGCGCTCGCCCAGCGGCCGCTTCACCTTGGCCTCGACGATGTTGCGGCCGATCTCCACCAGCTGCCCGTACTCGACGCCCGAGGGGCAGGTGCTCTCGCAGTTGCGGCAGGTCAGGCAGCGGTCCAGGTGCTGCTGCGTGGCGCGCGTCGGCTCGGCGCCTTCGAGCACCTGCTTCATCAGGTAGATGCGGCCGCGCGGGCCGTCCAGCTCGTCGCCGAGCAGCTGGTAGGTCGGGCAGGTGGCGGTGCAGAAGCCGCAGTGCACGCACTTGCGCAGCACGGCCTCGGCGCGCTCGCCTTCCAGGGTGCCCTTGAATTCCGGGGAGAGGGTGGTCTGCATGCTCGGTCAGAAATCGGGGTAGAGCCGGCCGGGATTGAACACGCCCTGCGGGTCGAACGAAGCCTTCAGCTCGCGGTGGATGCGGGCCAGCGGCGGCGACAGCGGTGCGAACACGCCGGGGCTCTTGTCCAGCGCGCGGAACAGCGTGGCATGGCCGCCGACCTTGGCCGCTGTCTCGCGCACCTGCGCGGCCGGCGCCGGCGTGGCGACCCAGCGTTGCGCGCCACCCCATTCGATCAGCTGCTCGCCGTGCAGGTTCAGCGCCGGCGCGGTCTGCGGCAGCGACAGGCGCCACAGGCTGGCGCCGCCCTGCACCGCGCGCTCCGCGCCGATGAAGAACTCGTCGCCATGGTCGCGCAGCCCGGCCCAGAAGGGCTGGGCCAGGTCCTCGGGGATCTGGTCGCCGCCGAGCGCCTTGGTGGCTGCCTCCACGGCCGCGCTCGCGCCCGCCAGGCGAAGCACCAGCGCGCCGTCCCACCAGGCGCTGGCATTGATCGGCAGCGGCAGGCCGCCCCAGCGGTTGAGCTGGGTCAGCGCCTGGGGCTGGTCCAGGTCGAAGCGCAGGGTGGTGTGCGCCATCGGGAAGGGCAGCACCTTCAGCGAGACCTCGGCGATCACGCCCAGCACGCCCATCGACCCGGCCATCAGGCGCGAGAGGTCGTAGCCGGCCACGTTCTTCATCACCGTGCCGCCGAAGCTCATCGCCTCGCCGCGACCGTTGAGCATCGTCACGCCCAGCACGTGGTCGCGCACCGAGCCGACGGCGGCGCGCGCCGGGCCGCTGAGGCCCGCGGCCACCATGCCGCCGACGGTGCCCGCGCCGCCCTGGAAGCGCGGCGGCTCGAAGGCCAGGTGCTGGCCCTGCTCGGCCAGTGCCGTCTCCAGCTCGAGGATGGGCGTGCCCGCCTTCACGGTGACGACCAGCTCGCTCGGCTCGTAGCTGGTGATGCCGGCGATGCGCTGCATGTCCAGCAATTCACCAGTCGGTGCATGGCCGTAGAAGGCCTTGCTGCCGTGGCCCTGGATGTTCAGCTTCGCGCCGCGGGCGGCGGCGTCCTTGATCTGTTCCTGGATGACCTGCATGCGCTCAGAACCTCGGCAGCTCGGGATGGGCGAGCAGGCCCTTGCTGACGTGCATGCGGCCGTATTCGGCGCAGCGGTGCAGCGTCGGGATCACCTTGCCCGGGTTCAGCAGCGAGAGCGGATCGAAAGCGCGCTTCACGGCCAGCATCTGCTCGCGCTCGGCGTCGGAGAACTGCACGCACATCGAGTTCAGCTTCTCCACGCCCACGCCGTGCTCGCCGGTCACCGTGCCGCCCAGCGCGACGCTGGTCTCCAGGATCTCGGCGCCGAACAGCTCGCAGCGGTGCAACTGGTCCGGGTCCGAGGCATCGAACAGGATCAGCGGGTGCAGGTTGCCGTCGCCGGCATGGAAGACGTTGGCGCAGCGCAGCTGGTACTTCTTCTCCATCTCCTGGATCGCCAGCAGGATGGCCGCCAGGTTCTTGCGCGGGATCGTCGAATCCATGCACATGTAGTCGGGGCTGATGCGGCCGGAGGCGGGGAAGGCGTTCTTGCGGCCGCTCCAGAAGCGCAGGCGCTGCGCCTCGTCGGCGCTGACCTCGCAGCGCGTCGCGCCGCTGGCCTGCAGCACGGCTTCCATCCGCACGACCTCCTCGGCCACCTCGTCGGGCGTGCCGTCGCTCTCGCACAGCAGGATGGCCTCGGCATCGAGGTCGTAGCCGGCCTTGACGAAGTCCTCCACCGCCGCCGTCATCGGCTTGTCCATCATCTCCAGGCCGGCCGGGATGATGCCGGCGGCGATGATGTTGGCCACCGCGTCGCCGGCCTTGCGCACGTCGTCGAAGCTGGCCATGATGCAGCGCGCCAGCGTGGGCTTGGGCACCAGCTTGACGGTGACCTCGGTCGTGACGGCCAGCATGCCTTCGCTGCCGACGACGATGGACAGCAGGTCCAGCCCGGCCGCGTCCAGCGCCTCGGAGCCGAACTCGATCGGCTCGCCCTCGATCGTGAAGCCTCGTACGCGCAGCACGTTATGCAGGGTGAGGCCGTACTTCAGGCAGTGCACGCCGCCTGAGTTCTCGGCCACGTTGCCGCCGATCGTGCAGGCGATCTGGCTGCTCGGGTCCGGTGCGTAGTACAGGCCCAGTGGCGCGGCCGCTTCGGAGATCGCCAGGTTGCGCACGCCGCACTGCACGGTGGCCGTGCGGGCCACCGGGTCGATCTTCAGGATCTTCTTGAACTTGGCCAGCGCCAGGGTCACGCCCATCGCGTTGGGCATCGCGCCGCCCGACAGGCCCGTGCCCGCGCCGCGCGCCACCACCGGCACCTGCATCGCATGGCAGACGCGCAGCACGGCGGCCACCTGCTCCTCGGTCTCCGGCAGCGCGACGACCAGCGGCCGCTCGCGGTAGGCCGTCAGCCCGTCGCATTCGTAAGGGATCGTGTCTTCGTGGTGCCACAGCAGCGCATGCGCCGGCAGATGCGCCGACAGCGCCTGCACGACGCGCGCCTGGGCATGGGCGCGCTGTGCGGGGTCGGTCTTCGTGGCGGGGCTGGCGAGGGTCAAGGCGGGGTCTCCTGCAGGTGTCTGGACTGTAGCCGCTGTGTCACGTTCGTCGGCTTCAGGAACTTCGCAAACTGAAACGTTCCGCCTGCGCGGGGTGTGTCACACGCCAAGCCCGCAGCCAGCGGGCGTGCCGGCGCGGGTAGGTCCGAAAGGGCCATGCCGCCGCGTCTCGGATCCGACATTTGCCGTTCCTAGCATCGCGCGCTTGCAGGGCCTGGGCGGCATGAGCCGCGGGCCTGCATCCCCTCCCGGAACCCCGCGCATGGAGGCATGCCGACCGATCCGGGCAACCCGTGCGACCCTACCCAGAAGGCAAACCGCCATGACACAAATAGATCGTCGTTCCCTGCTGCGCGGCGCGGCCAGCGCAGGCCTGACCGCCGTGATTCCGGACAGCATCAAGCAGGCGCTGGCCGTTCCGGCCAAGAGCGTCACCGGCACCATCCAGGACGTGCAGCACATCGTCGTGCTGATGCAGGAAAACCGCTCGTTCGACCACTACTTCGGCATGCTGCGCGGTGTGCGCGGCTTCAGCGACCCGCGTGCGGTGAAGCTCTACGGCTCGGGCGACTCCGTGTTCGTGCAGCCCAACCAGAACTCCAGCGGCGTCACGCAGACGCCGGCCACGGTGCTGCCCTTCCGCCCCTCGCTGCCCAACGTCGGCTCGGCCTTCCTGCCCGACCTGTCGCACGCCTGGAAGGACGCGCAAGGCGCCTGGAACCAGGGCCTGTACGACCAGTGGACGCGCTTCAAGACCAAGAACACGATGGCCTACATGGAGCGCGAGGACATCCCGTTCTACTACGCGCTGGCCGACGCCTTCACGATTTGCGACGCATACCACTGCTCGATCATGACGTCGACCGACCCCAACCGCTACTACCTGTGGACGGGCTGGGTCGGCCAGAACGGCAGCGCCAACCCCGACACCGCCACCACCGGCAGCACGCCGGGCGTGGTGAGCCTGGCCAGCAGCGGCAACGGCGTGGCCCCCGTCGGCCCGCAGATCACCAACGCCGACTCCGGCTACAACTGGCACACCTATCCCGAGCGCCTGCAGGACGCCGGCGTAACGTGGAAGATTTACCAGGACGTCGGCCTCGGCCTCAACGCCGCCGGCTCCTGGGGCTACAGCGGCAGCAATGCCTACATCGGCAACTTCGGCGACAACCCGCTGCTGGACTTCCTGCAGTACCGCAACGCGCAGCCGGGCTCGCCGCTGTACCAGGGCGCCCGCATCGGCACCAACATCTCCAACGGCGGCGCGTTCAACAACGGCGGCCTGTTCGACCAGCTGCGCGCCGACGTCGCCGCCGGCACCCTGCCGCAGGTGTCGTGGATCGTCTCGCCCGAGGCTTACTCCGAGCACCCGAACTGGCCGGCCAACTACGGCGCCTACTACGTGAACAACGTGCTGGCCGCGCTGACGTCCAACCCCGCCGTCTGGGCCAGCACCGTCCTGATCATCTGCTACGACGAGAACGACGGTTACTTCGACCACATCGTCCCGCCGACGCCGCCGATGAGCGCCGCGCAAGGCAAGTCCACCGTCAGCACGGTCAACGAGATCTACCCGGGCACCAGCAGCACCAGCTTCCCGGCCGGCCCCTATGGCCTGGGCGCTCGCGTGCCGATGCTGGTCGTCTCGCCGTGGAGCAAGGGCGGCTTCGTCTGCTCGCAGACCTTCGACCACACCTCGGTGATCCGCTTCATCGAGCAGCGCTTCGGCGTCATGGAGCCCAACATCACGCCGTGGCGCCGCACTGTCTGCGGCGACCTGACGGCCGCGCTGGACTTCTCGACCGAGAACACCAGCCTGGCGCGCCTGCCCAGCACCACCGCCTACATGCCGCCGGCATCTGACGTCAGCAGCGGCAAGAAGTACTCCACCGCCACCCTGACCCTGCCGACCACGCAGGCGATCCCGACGCAGGAGCCGGGCCTGCGCCTGGCGCGTGCGCTGCCCTACGTGCTGCAGGCCGATCGCGTCGCCAACGGCCAGGCCGGCGGCTTCGACATCGCCTTCGCCAACACCGGTACGGCCGGCGCCCACTTCCATGTGCGCACGGGCAACAGCACGCTCGCGGGCGGCAGCACCGGCCCCTGGGGCTACACGGTCGAGGCCGGCAAGACCCTGGCCGACAGCTTCACCGCAGCGGCCGGCGGCAGCTACGACATCGCCGTGCACGGCTCCAACGGCTTCTTCCGCCACTTCGCCGGCGGCACCGACGCCGCTGCGTCCAACCTGCTGGTGAAGGCGAGCTACGACGCCATCGGCGGCGGCATCTCGCTGACCGTCACCAATGCCGGCACCGCCGCGGCCACCGTGACCATCACCGACAAGTACACCAACGCCGCCTCGCATCAGCTGCTGGCACCGGGCGCGAGCTTCCGCTCCGACTGGACCCTGTCGACCAGCTACAGCTGGTACGACCTGCTGGTCACCGCCGCCGAGGACGCCCGCTTCGTCGCCCAGTACGCCGGCCACGTCGAGACCGGCCGCGCCAGCACCAGCGATCCGCTGCTGTGAGCGCCTTCAACCCATTCAGGACAAACACATGAAGAACACCCTCATCCATCTCGCCACCGCGGCCCTGGTCGCTGCCTTCGCCGCACCCGCGGCCCAGGCCGCCACGGTCTTCGACAACCTCGGTTCGGCGCAGGCCGGCGCGGACCCGGTCATGAGCTTCGGCCCGCTCGCGATCTCCTTCAACAGCGGCGCCACCGGCGGCCTGCTGACCAGCGTGGCGGCCCTGCTGAAGAGCGACAGCGCCGACATCGTCGGCAATCTGTCGCTGACGCTGATGGCCGACCAGGGCATGCAGCCGGGCACGGCCATCGCGTCGCTCGGCACGCTGTCCAGCGCCGCCATCTCGACGGCTGACTTCGCCTCCTACAGCTTCGGCACGCTCGCGCCGGTGAAGCTCGCGGCCAACACGACCTACTGGATCGAGATCTCCGCCGCATCGCCGGTGGCCGTCGAGTGGTCCTGGTCCACCGACCAGACCGCGCTGGGCGTGGCCGGCCAGGCCTCGTACAGCCAGGAATTCGGCGTGCTGATGAACAGCGACGGCGGCCCGTACCAGGCGTCCATCAGCGTCTCGGCCGTGCCGGAGCCGGCGAGCTACCTGCTGTTTGCCTTCGGCCTGGCGGCCGTGGGCCTCGGTGCCGCGCGCCGCGGCAAGACGGTTCGCTGAAGAAGCAGGGCGATCAGCGGCTGGCGCTGGCGGCGATCGAATGCCGCCAGCGTAGCAAGCCGATCGCGTAGACCACGTAGTAGCCGGCCAGCGTGCCGAACAGCGCCAGCGTCAGCGGGCCGCTGGCGGCGAAGGTGTGTGCGTCGGGCTGGAAGCTGCCGGTGGCCATGTAGAGCTGGACCATCCGGTAGACCAGCCGCCCGATGAACAGCAGCGAGAGCGCGATGCCCAAGTGCGCGTTGGGCGTGTAGAACAGGCCCTGGGGCGTCGCCTCGAACTTCGTCAACCGGTGCCCGACCCAGCCGAGCACGCCACCCAGCACCGCGCCGCCGAGCAGGCCGGCGGCGGTGTCCGAATGCTGGCGCGCGCCGAGCAGCAGCAGCGCGACGAGCAGCGGGAAGAACACCACGGTCATCCAGGGCCGCACCGGCGCGAGCCGCTGCCGTCCGACCAGCCGGCGCACGCGCTTCACCATGCGCCAGACGATGAGCGCCGCGAAGCCGGCGGGAACGAGCAGGGTGCTGGGGTGGGAGAGGTCCACGGGTGGCGTTCGGTAGATGTGTTGGCGGGAGCGTAGCAGGCTAGTCCGTGAAGCTCCGCTCCAGCGCTTCGGCCGCCTTGCGCAGGCGCGGCACGAGCTTCAGGGCCTGCGCCAGCGGCATGCGTGCGGCGGGCGCCTGCAGCGCCACGGCGCAACGCACGGCCTGGGTCGCGCCATCGCGCACCGGCACGGCCACGCAGACGAGGCCATCGACGAACTCCTCGGCATCGACCGCATGGCCGTCGCGCCGCACGCGCTCCAGCTCGGTCTCCAGCGCGGTGCGCGAGTCCAACGTCGTCGCCGTGTGGCGGGTCAGCGCGAGCTGGTCCAGCAGCGGCTTACGCTGGCGCGCCGGCATGAAGGCCAGGAACAGCTTGCCGCTGGCCGAGGCATGCAGCGGCACGCGGGTGCCCGGGCGCAGTTCCATGCGCAGCGGGAAGGCCGCCTCCACGCGGTCCAGGTAGATCACCTCGGCACCGGACATCACGGTCAGGTTGCAGCTCTCGCCGATATCGGCCACCAGCTGGCGCAGCACCGCATGGCGCACGCCCTGCTGCGCGCTGGCCACCAGCGTGGCCTCGGCCAGGCGCACGAGGCGCGGGCCCAGCGCATAGCGCCGCCCGTCCGGCTCGCGCTGCAGCAAGCCGCCGGCCTCGAGCTGCTGCAGCATCCGGTGCAGGGTCGGCTTGGGCCAGTCGCCCAGCGCCTGCAGCTCGGCCAGGCTCAGCGGCCGCTGCTGGGCGGCGAGCAGCTCGAGCAGCTCGATCAGGCGCAGGCTGGGTGTCGTGTCTGACATGCAATATCTCGAAAAACGAGACGGATCGTATTGAGAAAACGAGATCATTGTGAACGCCGCTTAAGCTGGCCGCAATGGATTCGCGCTCGTCTTTCAGCAATGCGGTGCTCACCGGCGCCTGTGGCGGCTTCGGCCGCGCGCTGGCGCAGCGGCTGCTGGACGGCGGCGCCAAGGTGGCGCTGGTCGGGCTGGACCGGGCCGTGCTCCAGGCGATTCATGACGCTGCGTCCGAGCGCAGCCGCATCTACACGCCGGACGTGGCCGACAGCGCGGCCATGCAGGCGATGGCGGCCGACTGGATGGCCGCGCACGGCACGCCCGACCTGGTGATCGCCAACGCCGGCGTGGCCGGGGGCTACGCCACGGCCGAGGCCGACGACCTGGCTTTCTTCCGCCGCGCACTGGAGATCAACCTGCTGGGCGTGCCCACGAGCTTCCAGCCCTTCCTGAAGCCGATGCTGGCCGCTGGCCGCGGCACCCTGGTCGGCGTGGCCAGCATCGCCGGCTGGCGCGGCATGCCCGGCAATGGCGCCTACTGCGCCAGCAAGGCCGGCCTGATCGCCTACCTGCAGGCGCTGCGGGCCGAGCTGCGGCCGGCCGGGCTGCAGGTGAGCACCGTCAGCCCCGGCTACCTGCGCACGGCGCTGACGGCCGGCAACCGCTTCGCGATGCCGGGCCTGATGGAGCCCGACGAGGCGGCCGCGACGCTCTTGCGGCGTGTGGCCGCCGGAGCCGAGCAGATCGTGCTGCCGCGGCGCATCGGCTGGCTGGCCAAGGCTTTGAACCTCTTGCCCGAGCGCCTGCACGACCACCTCCTGCTGGGCCAGCCGCGCAAGCCGCGGCCCGGCGAGCCCGGCTCCACCCCCGTCCCCGGCCTGCCCGAAAAATGACCCGCACCGAAGAACAGATCGCCCTGATCGGCGCCGGCCCCTCGGGCCTCGCCGCCGCCCGCAACCTGCAGAAGGAAGGCCTGCCCTTCCAGGGCTTCGAGGCCTATGCGGACGTCGGCGGGCTGTGGAACATCGCCAACCCGCGCAGCACCGTCTACGAGTCAGCCCACCTGATCTCCAGCAAGCGCACGACCGAGTTCAGCGAATTCCCGATGGCCGACACGGTGGCCGACTATCCGAGCCATGCCGAGCTGATGCGCTACTTCAGCGCCTTCGCCGACAAGTTCGAGCTGCGCCGGCACTTCCGCTTCAACACCCGCGTGCTGCGGGTCGAGCCGGCGGGCGAGGGCGCCGCGCCGCTGTGGCGGGTGCGCTGGAGCGAAGGCGAGGGCAATGGTGAGAGTAGATGGCAGGAGGCGCTGTTCAAGGGCGTCGTCATCGCCAACGGCACCCTGGCCGAGCCCAGCATGCCGCAGTTCCAGGGCGAGTTCAGCGGCGAGCTGCTGCACACGAGCCGCTACAAGTCGGCGAAGCAGTTCACCGACAAGCGCGTGCTGCTGATCGGCGCCGGCAACTCCGGCTGCGACATCGCGGTGGACGCGGTGCACTACGCCAGGAGCATCGACATCTCGGTGCGCCGCGGCTACTACTTCGTGCCCAAGTACGTCTTCGGCAAGCCGGCCGACACGCTCGGCGGCAAGCGCCCGCTGCCGGCCTGGCTGAAGCAGAAGGTGGACAGCACGGTGCTGAAGTGGTTCACCGGCGACCCGGTGCGCTTCGGCTTCCCCAAGCCCGAGTACAAGATGTACGAAAGTCACCCGGTGGTGAATTCGCTGATCCTGCACCACCTGGGCCATGGCGACATCAAGGTGCGGCCCGACGTCGATCGCTTCGAGGGCCGTACCGTGCATTTCAAGGACGGCTCGCTGGCCGAGTACGACATGGTGCTGGCCGCCACCGGCTACAAGCTGCACTACCCCTTCATCGAGCGCGCGCTCCTGAACTGGCAGGGCATGGCACCGCGCCTGTACCTGAACATCTTTGCGCCCGCCTACGACAACCTCGCCGTCGTCGGCATGATCGAGGCCAGCGGCATCGGCTGGCAGGGCCGCTACGAGCAGGGCGAGCTGGTGGCGCGCGTGTTCAAGGCGCAGGGTGAGAAGGCCGCGCTCTTCAAGCAGGCGAAGCTGGGGCCGCCGCCGGACATGTCGGGCGGCTACAAGTACCTGCAGTTGGAGCGGATGAGCTACTACGTGCACAAGGACACCTATCGCAACGCGGTGCGCGCGGCATCGAAGGCGCTCGCATGAACGTCGACGAGGTCAGGCTCAACTTCAACCCGGCCTCGCTGCAGGCGCTGAACGCCGTGCTCGCCTTCCTGATGTTCGGCATCGCGCTGGACACCAAGCTGGCGGACTTCAAGCGCGTGCTGAAGATGCCGGTGGCAATGGGCGCCGGCATCGCCGCGCAGTTCCTGCTGCTGCCGGCCATCACCTATGCGCTGACCCTGGTGTTGCGGCCGACGCCCAGCATTGCGCTGGGCATGATCCTGGTGGCCTGCTGCCCGCCGGGCAATATCTCGAACATCATCACGCACCGTGCCGGCGGCAATGTGGCGCTGTCGGTCTCGATGACGGCGATCTCGAACGCGCTGTCGATCTTCCTGATGCCGCTGAACCTGGCCTTCTGGGGCAGCATCCATCCGACGGCCGCGCCGCTGCTGAAGACCATTGCGCTGGACCCGTTGGAGATGGGCCTGCACATCGTCGTCATCATCGGCCTGCCCTTCGTGCTGGGCATCGGCTTCGCCCGGCTGTGGCCGGCGCTGACCGAGCGGATCAAGAAGCCGGCGCGCATCCTCAGCTTCCTCGTGCTGGTGCTGTTCATCGTCGGTGCCGTCGCGGGCAACTGGCGCTACTTCCTCGACTACGTGGGCCTGGTGATGCTGGCGGTCGTCATCCACGACGCGCTGGCCTATGGCCTGGGCTACTTCAGCGCCGCCGCAGCCGGGCTCAAGGAATACGACCGGCGCGCGGTGTCGATCGAGGTCGGCATCCGCAACTCGGGGCTCGGCCTGGTGCTGATCTTCAGCTTCTTCGGTGGCTTGGGCGGCATGGCGGTGGTGGCCGGCGCCTGGGGTTTCTGGGACATCATCGCCGGCATGGCGCTGGCGCACTGGTGGGCCAGGCGGCCGGCCGAGAAAACACAGTTATGAAGAAGAGAGTCCTGATCACCGGCGCGGACGGCTTCCTCGGTCGCAGCCTGGTGGCCGCGCTGGCCGCGAGCGGCGAGTGCGAGGTGCTGGTCGCGCAGGATGTGCGCGAGGTGCCGGTGGATCGCCGCCTGCCAGGCGTGGTCTACGAGCAGCAGGACGTGCGTGATGCGAACGTCGTCGATGCGCTGCGCCGCCACGGCATCGACACGGTCGTGCACCTGGCCTCCATCGTCACGCCCGGCCGCGGATCGAACCGCGAGTTCGAGTACTCGGTCGACGTGCTGGGCACGCAGAACCTGCTGCAGGCCTGCGTCAACGCCGGCGTGGCGCACCTGCTCGTCAGCTCCAGCGGCGCGGCCTACGGCTATCACGCCGACAACCCGGACTGGCTGGTCGAGACCGATCCGCTGCGCGGCAACGAGGTGTTCGCCTATTCGCACCACAAGCGCCTGGTCGAGGAGGCGCTGGAGCTGTACCGCCAGGTGCAGCCGCAGCTGAAGCAGACGGTGTTCCGCATCGGCACCATCCTCGGCGAGACGGTCGACAACCAGATCACCGCGCTGTTCGAGAAGCCGCGCCTGATCGCGATCCAGGGCAGCGACAGCCCCTTCGTCTTCATCTGGGACCAGGACGTCACCGGCGCCTTCCTGCACGCGCTGCGCACCGGCCGCGAGGGCCAGTTCAACGTGGCCGGCGACGGCGCGCTGACGATCCACGAGATCGCCCGCCGGCTCGGCAAGAAGACGCGCAACTTCCCCGCCTCCGTGCTCGCGGGTGTGCTGTGGGTGGGTTCCAGGCTGGGCCTCAGCCGCTACGGCCCCGAGCAGCTCGACTTCCTGCGCTACCGTCCGGTGCTGGACAACCGCCGCCTGAAGGAGCAACTGGGCTACCGGCCGGCCAAGACCAGCGCCGAGGCTTTCGAGGCCTTCGTCGCGGCGCGCGCGGCCCAGGGACGGGCGCTGTGAGCGCGGCCCGCCTGAGCCGCGGCGATGTGGCGCGGCTGGCCGCCATCGTGCTGATCTGGGGCTCCAACTTCGTCGTGATGAAGCTGGGCCTGAAGGGCCTGTCGCCGTTCCTGATGGGCGCGCTGCGCTTCCTCGTCGCGGCCCTGCCGGTGCTGCTGCTGGTGAAGCGGCCGGCGGGCCTGCCCGCGCGCTATCTGCTGGGCTATGGCCTCGCCCAGGGCCTGGGCCAGTTCGGCCTGCTGTTCCTGGGCCTGCAGCTGGGCATGACGGCGGGCATGGCCTCGGTGGTGATGCAGTCGCAGGCCTTCTTCACCCTGCTGCTGGCCGTGCCGGTGCTGGGCGAGCGCACCTTGCCGCGCCAGTGGGCGGGGCTGGCGGTGGCGCTGGGCGGCTTGCTGCTGATCGCCTGCGCGCACGGTAGCGGACCCGGGGAGATGACGCTGATCGGCTTCCTGCTGACGGTGGGCGCAGCGCTGATGTGGGCGATCTCGAACCTGATCGGCCGGCTGGCCAACCAGGTGGCGGATTACGAGCCCTTCAACTTCATCGTGTGGAGCAGCCTGGTGCCGGTCCTGCCCTTCCTCGCGCTGGCGGTGTGGCAGCAGGGGCCCGACGAAGTGGTGCGAGAGCTGCGTGGCATCGACGCGGCCGGCGCGGGTGCGGTGATCTACCTCGGCCTGCTGGCCACTTCGCTGGCCTACAGCCTGTGGACCAAGCTGCTGAAGCGCCATCCGGCCGGGCAGATCGTGCCCTGGTCGCTGCTGGTGCCGGTGACCGGGCTCTGGGCCGCGGCGCTGGCCTTCGACGAGAAGCCTTCGGCCCTGCAGTGGCTGGGCACCGGCGGCGTGCTGCTAGGGCTGGTCGTCAACCAGGGGCTTCTTGCGCGGCTGCTGCCGTCGCTGCGCAAGACCTAACCCTCTCTGAACTCAGGGTGCCGGCTTGCGCTTGCGGGCGGCCGGTGCGGCCTTCTTTGCCGGGGCGGCGCGCTTGGGTTCGGGTTTGGGCTTGGGTGCCGGCGCGGTCTTGCCGGCGGCGCCGGGCAGCATCGAGGTGTCCGTCATCGCCGTCGTGGCCAGCTGCGTGAACTGCTGGGTCAGGGCGGTCCACCATTGCGTGGGGTCGATCATCGGCGCCGTGTCGGGTGCTGTGGCGGGCGCGGCGGCCGGCTCGGGCGCCACGGTCGGCACCGGGATCGTCAGCGATTCGCGCAGCGCGGAGAGCGGCACGTCCATCGACTTCAGCGTGGACAAGGTCATTCGCTGCACCTCCAGCGCCTGGATCGTCGCGCCGAGCATGCGGGCGTTCTGCTCCAGCCAGAACTGCACGGTGCGCAGCTCCTCGATGCGCTTCTCCAGCTCCTCAGGGTTCAGCGTGGGCGCCACCCACTGGCCGATGCCGGGCAGGGCGGCACCGGCGTTCTTGACCAGGCTCTGGAGAAAGTCGAAGCCGGGGACGAGCTTGCTGAAGGGATTGCTGCTGTCACTCGGACTGTCGGCCATGTCGGTTCTCCTGTGAGGGTGACGGTCGATATTACGGTGATTCCGCGGGCACCAGGCGCTCGACCGTGAAGCCCATCTTCTTCAGCAGTGCGGGCAGGCCGGTGGGGCCGATCATGTGCAGCGCACCGATAGCGACCAGCACGCGCTTGCCGGTCGCATGCAGCGCCACGAAGCGCTCGGCCATCTTCGGATTGCGCTTCTCCAGCAGGCCGTGCAGGTAGCGGCGGTCGGCTTCGTCGTGCACGCAGTCGCACCAGTCCTCGTAGTGCTGGAGCAGGGGTAGGTCGCTGTCGGCCCAGGCCTGGGCGAGCTTCAGCATCGGGGCGCGCACCTGCTCGCGTTCGAGCTGGTCGAGGCCGTCGTCGATGCCACGGCGCACGTCCTTCGGATCGCGCGGGATCAGCGCGGCGAGCTGCTCCTGCGCCGTTTCCAGCGCGACGACGCGGCGCTCCTCGGCGCGCGCCCGCGTCAGCAGCATCGCTTCCTGCGCGTAGCCGGCGTCCAGTTCGTCCCAGCGGCCGGCCAGCATCGCCAAGGTGCTGACCTGCATCAGCGGGTGCAGCGCGGCCAGAGCCTGCGGCGGCAGGCAGGCGGCGCGCAGCTGCGCGTCCAGCCGCGCCTGGGTGGCTGCGTCGAGCGGGTGGGCCAGCTTCGGGGCGTCCTGGGTCAGCGCGCGGATCGTTTGCGCATCGCTGATGTCCAGCTCGACGGCCAGCGTGTCGGTGTCCTCCCAGGCCTTGTTCAGCGCGGGGCCGGGCAAGGCCCAGTCGAGCTTGCCGACGTGGACGGTGCCGTACAGGTAGGCGCTGCGCCCGCCCTTGCTGACGCGCCAGAGCAGGCCGTGGTCGCGCGCGTTCGCCGCGGCGGCTGCGATCTGCTCGGGCGTGGGTGTCGGTGTGTTGGGCGGGCAGGCGTCGGCGGCGTAGGCGCTGAGGTTCAGCGTCAGCAGCAGTGCGGCGAGGAATTTGGGAAGGGCAGGCATCCTCGCAGGATGCCACGGCTCAGTGCGTGAACCCGATCGAGCGATGCGTGCGGACGTCGGGCTTGATGCGGTGCTCGGCTTCGAGCTGGGCCAAAAATTCGTCCGGCGTCAGTGGTTCGCCGAGGATCTCCACCTGCTGGCGCACGGCGGCGAAGTCGCCCGGCGTCAGCGCATCGAGCGCTGCCAGGCGGCTGCACTGCTCGGGCGTCGGCTCGGCCAGGCCCGCTTCGCGCGCGAACATGCGCACGCGCTGCGGCACCAGCAGCGGCTTGAAGCGGATCTTGAAGGCGAAGCGGCGCAGCGCGGCCTCATCCAGTTCCTCGAACAGATTGGTCGTGCAGATGAATACGCCGGGGAAACGCTCCATGCCGGCCAGCATCTCGTTGACCTCGCTGACCTCGTAGTTGCGCTCGGCCATGCGGCGGCTGCGCAGGAAGCTGTCGGCCTCGTCGAGCAGCAGCACGGCGCCCTCGGCAGCGGCGCTCTCGAACATGCGCGCCATGTTCTGCTCGGTCTCGCCGACGTACTTGCTGGCCAGGTCGCTGGCCTGGCGGATCATCAGCGGGCGCTGCAGCGCGGCGGCGATGTGCTCGGCCAGCGCGGTCTTGCCGCTGCCGGGCGGGCCGTAGAAGCAGAGATTGCCGGCCGAGCGGCGCTGCAGCGCGGCGACGATGCGCGGGATCTCGAAGCGCGACTCCACGTTCAGCAGATCCAGCGCGTACTGCGTGACGACCGGCCGCGCGGCGCGGTCGTGCGCCTGGTGGCCCAGCGCCTTGTCGGCATTCATCAGCTGGCGCTCGATCAGCTTCTCGCCATCCTCCGGCGCGCCGGCCAGTTGCGCGAACCGAACCGCGGTGCGGATCTGCGCCGGCGTCAGGCCGCGGCGTTCGGCCAGGCGGGCGGCGAATTCGGCGGAGACCTCCACATCGGACAGCGCGCGCGTCACCAGACCCAGCCGCGCGCCGGGTGGCGGCGACTTCAGCTCCAGGTGGTACTGGAAGCGGCGGCGGAAGGCCGGGTCGATCTGCTCGATGCGGTTGGTGATCCAGATCACCGGCACCGGATTGGTCTCCAGGATCTGGTTGACCCAGGCCTTGCCGCTGACCGAGTTCGACGCGGGAGCCTCCAGCGCCGAGTCGAGCCGTGCGATCAGCTGCGCGGTGTCGGTGGACAGCGGCGGGAACACGTCCTCGACCTCGTCGAACAGCAGCGCCACGTTCTCGCTGGCCTTCAGGAACTGCTGGCTGATCTGCAGCGAACGGTAGCGATCGCGGCCGGACAGCGAGTTGCCGTCGCGATCGGCGTACTCGACCTCGTACAGATCGAGCCCGACGGCGGCCGCGGCCACCTTGGCCAGCTCGGTCTTGCCGGTGCCGGGCGGGCCGTAGAGCAGCACGTTGACGCCAGCCGCATGGCTGCTGACGGCGCGGCGCAGCAAGGTGCCGAGCAGGGCCATGTCGTCGGCGACGAAGTGGAAATCGACCGGTGCCAGCGGGCTCTTCGTCGCCGGGCGGGTGAACACGGCCATCAGGTCGTGCGGGCCCTGGTACTCGCGCATCAGCACCGGCGGCAACTGGTCGCTGACCTTCATCAGGTCGGCCAGGTCGGTGATGTTGTGCTCGGAGATCAGGTTCTCCACCATGCCGATGCGCTCGAGCCGCGAGCCGGCGCGCAGTGCCTCGGCCACCTCTTGCTCGTTGACGCCGGCCACCGCGGCGATCGCGGCGAAGGCCTCCTGCGCGGTGTTGACCTTGAACTCCACCAGCGCGCCGCGCAGCTCGCGCTGGTAGCGGGCCAAGGTGCCGTAGAGCAGGATCGCGCGCTCTGCAGGGTTCAGCTGCAGCAGCTGGCCCAGCGCGGCGATGTTCTTCTCGACCAGCGTCGATTCGCGCTTGAGCTGGCGGTCCAGCCATTCGCTGGTGGTGGCCAGCAGCGCGAGCATGTCCTTGGGCGCGTCCTTGATGTATTCATCGAGGTAGAAGAACAGCGTGGCCTCAGCGAAGGGGCCGCTCCACACGCCGTGCCGCTCAAGGAAGGCCTGGTCGGCGAGCGACTCGTGGCCGGCCCAGAGCTCGTTGCCCTGGCAACGCTGGTTCAGGTAGGCGCGCAGTCGGGTCAGCACGCGCACCGGCCAGACCAGATGCCGGCCGGTGAACGAGAGCAGGCCGTTGAAATCGCGGCGGAGGTTGAAGCGGCCGGCGTGCTTGACGGTCAAGGTCAGCACGAACTGCGAGCACATGCGGTCGAGCACCGCCGCCTCCTCGAGGCCGGGCGATGGAATCACCTTCGCATCCGCCAAACGCTTGACCATCTCGACTTCCCGCCATCAACAACGATGATGAATTCGGGCCGATCTTGGCGCAGCGCGCCGCGCAGGACAAGCCTGCAAGCAGAATTAGTGCGACTTCGTGCTCATCCCCGGCTTAATGCATCACGACAGGCTGGTTGCCCATTCGCGCGTAGGCCTCGATGAAATCGTCCAGGTCTTCCTCGCTGGGGTCGCGTTCGATCAGGGCCTCGACGCCGTCCTGGAACTGTTGGGCGAGAGCGCCCTCGATGAAGATTTCCTTGCGGGCGAACTTGTCGACGATCTCGAAACCGCCACGACGCAGCTGCAACTCGGGGTTGGCCTTCAGAAGTTCCCCGGGGCGCGGCTCGTCCACCTGCACGTCGAACTGCACGACGATGAAACTGGAAGAGTTGTAAAGCATGTGCATGAGAGCGCTCCTTTCGGCTTCATGTACGGCCACAAGGGCCGGCTTCAAGATCCCGGGCCTTCCGCTTTTGGCAGAAGCATGGACAGATAGTGGCAGATCCCCCTGCTGATCGGGGCTTTGCGGGCCCCGCATATGTGCGGGAAGCGCCACAAGATCACATCGTGCCCCTTATCTCGGGGGCGTGTTCGGGGGCGTATCGTCAAGCAGCTCCATCGCCCAGCCGTTTTCGTCCACCGTGCTGACGGCGAGCTTCACCGGCAGGTGATCCCGCGCCGGATCGAGCCACACGTCAATCGCGCCGTCGTAAGGCCCGAGTGCCGCGCGGCGCAGGTGCAGCGCCGCGGGGACCTGCTGCTGTGGCAAGACCAGTGCCTCCTCGCCGAGGATGTCGAAAATCCATTCAATCGGCTCGCCGCGCAGGCCGGCGACGGTGATGCGGATCTCGCCGCCAGCACCGAAGCGCTGCGGCGCGCCGGCCACGCGGGCGGCCAGCTGCAGCCACCAGCTGAGCCGGTCCTGCACGCCAGACACGAGCGCGAACTGCTCGCGGCTGGCGGAGAAGCTGATCAGGCCTTCCTCGCGCCGGAAGTTCGTGGCTTGCGAATCACGACCCTGGCGTTGTGTCGCGTAGCGCCTTGGCACGAGGCCCTGCTTCGCATCGAGCCCGCCTTCGCTGCGCCAGCCGGGCAAGGGCTTGCCGTCGAGTTCACGCGTCAACAACAGGTGGTAGCCGTCGTCCTGCGGTTGCCAGCTCAGGCGTGCGATGCCTTGACGATCTCCCTGGCGGAGGTGGTAGGTCCATTCGCGTGGCGGGGCGATGTGGACGCCTTCGGCATCCGGTGCAGCTGTTGCTTCAACAAGCGGCGCTGTGGTCGGCGACGCGCGCCTCTTCGTGACGACCTTCATCGCGACGACGGGTATCGTCATGACCGGGATCGGCGGCTCGATCATGCGTGCGCTGATCGCCCTCGTCGACATGGCCTGCGGTATCCGGTCGGGCCAGCCGCCCAGGTACCAGGCATGCGCCGCCGCGCTCAGGGTCAACGCCGCTGCCCAAGGTAGGCTGCGGTGTTGCCACGAGATCGACGCACGGCGCATCGGACAATGCTGCCATCGACCCGCCGAACGACCTCTCCCCAACTCGATGAAGCTCGCCACCTACAAAGACGGCTCCCGTGACGGCCAACTGCTCGTCGTCTCGCGTGACCTGAGCCAGGCCCACTACGCCAACGGCATCGCCACGCGAATGCAGCAGGTGCTGGACGACTGGGGTTTCCTGTCGCCGCAGCTGGAGGATCTCTACACGCAGCTGAACCACGGCAAGCTGCGCCACGCGTTTCCGTTCGAGTCCAAGCTGTGTATGGCGCCGCTGCCACGCGCCTACCAGTGGGCCGATGGCTCGGCTTACATCAACCATGTGGAGCTGGTGCGCAAGGCGCGCGGCGCCGAGGTGCCGGCGAGTTTCTACACCGACCCGCTGATGTACCAGGGCGGCAGCGACGACTTCCTCGGCCCCTGCGAGCCGGCGCGTTTCGCCAGCGAGGCGATGGGCATCGATTTCGAGGCCGAGATCGCCGTGATCACCGGCGACGTGGCGATGGGCGCCACGCCCGAGCAGGCGCTGGAGGGCGTGCGCCTGCTGATGCTCGCCAACGACTGGAGCCTGCGCAATCTGATTCCCGCCGAGCTGGCCAAGGGCTTCGGCTTCTTCCAGAGCAAGCCGGCCACGGCCTTCAGCCCGGTGGCGGTGACGCCGGATGAGCTGGCCGGCGCGTGGGCCGGCGGCCGTGTCGAGCTGAACCTGCAGTCGATGTGGAACGGCCGCAAGGTCGGCAACTGCGAGGCCGGGCCGGAGATGACTTTCCACTTCGGCCAACTGATCGCCCATGTCGCCAAGACGCGCAATGTGCGGGCCGGCTCCATCGTCGGATCCGGCACCGTCAGCAACAAGGACTGGAGCCGCGGCTACAGTTGCATCGCCGAGAAGCGCGCGATCGAGACGATCGAGGACGGCGCGCCGAAGACCGAATTCATGAAGTTCGGCGACAGCATCCGCATCGAGATGAAGGGCCGCGACGGCCAGAGCGTTTTCGGCGCGATCGACCAGGACGTGGTGTCCGCTGCGGCGGAGCCGGACCAGCAGATGAAGGAGTAAGAAGCCATGATGCAGCTACGCCGCCATTTCATTCTCGCCACCGCCGCCATCGGCACCGGTGCCCATGCCGCCGGCCTCAGCGAGGGCGACGCCGCCAGCGGCATCCGCGCCGCGCTGGAGCGCGGAGCCACCACGGCGATCGGCGGCCTGGGCCGCTCCGACGGCTTCCTCGGCAACCCGGCCGTGCGCATCGAGCTGCCCGGCGCGCTGCAGAGCGCGGCCAAGCTGGCCAAGGCCACCGGCCAGGGCCGCAAGGTCGACGAGCTGGTCACCGCGATGAACCGGGCGGCCGAGCAGGCGGTGCCGGCGGCCAAGCCGCTGCTGGTCAACGCGATTCGTTCGATGAGCGTCGAAGACGGCCTGCGCCTGCTGAAGGGTGGCGACACCGCGGCCACGCAATTCTTCGAGGGCAAGACCCGCTCGCCGCTCGCGGAGCAGTTCCTGCCGATCGTGACCCAGGCGACGCAGAAGCTGTCGGTGGCCGACAAGTACAACGCGCTGGCCGGCAAGGCCGCGGGCTTCGGCCTCGTCAAGAAGGAAGACGCCAACGTCCAGCAGTATGTGACCAACAAGGCGCTGGACGGCCTGTTCCTGATGATGGCCGAGGAAGAGAAGAAGATCCGCAAGGACCCGGTCGGCACCGGCAGCGCCATTCTGAAGAAGGTGTTCGGCGGACTATGAGCGGCGACAAGCCCTGGCTCGATCGCAGCCACGATATCGAGGCGCTGGATGCGCTGGTTTCGCTCTACGGCGAGCCCGGCGAGGCCTCGATCATGAAGGAGTGCGACCACGTCCACCCGCTGTACGCGCCCTACATTGAGGCCGCGCCTTTCGCGGCGCTGGCGACCTTCGGCGCCAAGGGACTCGACGTCTCGCCGCGTGGCGACGGCCCGGGCTTCGTGCAGATCGCCGACCCCAGGCACCTGCTGCTGCCGGATCGCCGCGGCAACAAGCGCGTGGACAGCCTGCGCAACGTGCTGCACGACCCGCGCGTCGCGCTGCTGTTCCTGATTCCCGGCGTGCCGGAGGCCTTGCGCGTCAATGGCCGTGCTCGCATCAGCACGGCGCCGGCGCTGCTGGAGCGCTGCGCGCACGAGGGCATCCTGCCGAGCTCGGCGCTGGTGATCGAGGTGGCGCTGGTGTTCTTCCAGTGCGCGCGCGCCGTCAAGCGTGCCGGCCTGTGGGACGCGGCGGTGCAGATCCCGCGCGAGCGCCTGCCCTCGCCGGGCCTGATCCTGCAGACACTCAGCGCCGCGGCGATCGACGGCGCGGCCTATGACGGCGAGCTGCAGGAGCGGCAGCGCCGCACGATGTACTGAAGCCGGGCCGGTAGACGACAATAGCCGGCTGCATTTCTGCCACTGTGCCTTTGTCCATGAACGAGAACACGCCCGAGTCGACCGAGCCCACCACGCCTGCCGCCGAAGCCGCCCCCGCCGTCGAAGCGCCCGAGGCTGCTGAAGACTCGGTCACCGATGCGGTGCCGGCCGATGCGCCTGCGGTTACTGCAACCGCCACGGCCGCCGATGTCGGTGCCCAGCTCAAGGAGCTGTTTCCCGCGCTGTTCACCGGCGGCGCCAAGCCGCTGAAGCTGCGCATCCAGGCCGACATCCAGGAACGCGCACCGGGCCGCTTCACGAAGCAGCAGCTGTCCGCCTTCTTCCGCCGCTACACCGGTGGCACCGGCTACCTGATCGCGCTGACCAAGGCCAAGGAGCGTTTCGACCTCGATGGCCAACCGGCCGGCGAGATCGCCGAGGAGCACCTCGTCGCGGCGCGCGAGGAACTGGCCCGCCGCAAGGGCCTGAAGCAGGAGCGCATGGCCGCCGAGCAGGCCGAGCATCAACTGCTGGACCAGCAGCGGCACAATCGCGCCGGCCTGCTGCGCGACTTCGAGCGCACGACACTGACCTTGCCGAACTTCTGCGCACTGAAGGGCGTGACGGCGGAGGAACTGCCGGGCCTGCTGGACATCGCCCGCAAGGAGCGCGCCGAGCAGCCGCCGGCCCCGCCGCGGATGGCGATGGACCGCCGGCCGCCACAGCGCGAGCCGCGGGAAGGTCGTGAGGGCCGCGAAGGTCGCGGTGGGCGAAGTGATGCCCGCCGCCCGAACGACCGCCGGCCCAGCAAGCCGGGTGGCGGTGGCGGCAAGCCACAGCGCTGAGTTAGAACGAAGTCCAGTCGCCGTCGGCCTCGACGGTGGCCTGCGCCGGTGAAGCTGCCGGCTTAGCCGCAACGGCGGCAGGCTTGACGCGAGGCTTCGGCGCCGCTGGCTTCTTCGCTGTTACTGCTGCTGCCGCCGCGGCCGGCTTGGCCGCCGGAGCGGGCGCCGGCCGATGAGCGGCGCGCGGCGCCGGTGCTGATGCCGCAGTTGCCGGCGCGTTGGCGGACAGCTTGAAGCTCGCCACTGCGTCCAGCAGCGACTTCGCCTGCGTCTTCAGGCTCTCGCTGGCGGCAGCGCTCTGCTCGACCAGCGCGGCGTTCTGCTGGGTGGCCTGGTCGAGCTGAGTGATCGCCTCGCCGACCTGGCCGATGCCCGAGCTCTGCTCGCGGCTGGCGCTGCTGATCTCGCCGACCAGATCGGCCAGCTTCTGCACCGAGACCACCACGCCCTCGATCGTCTGGCCCGCGCGGTCGACCAGCTGGGTGCCGTTCTGCACCCGCTCGACCGAGACGCCGATCAGGCTCTTGATCTCCTTGGCCGCCTCGGCACTGCGCTGCGCGAGGCTGCGCACCTCGCCGGCCACGACCGCGAAGCCGCGGCCCTGCTCGCCGGCGCGGGCGGCCTCCACCGCCGCGTTCAGCGCCAGGATGTTGGTCTGGAAGGCGATGCCGTCGATCACCGTGATGATGTCGGCGATGCGCCGCGAGCTTTCCTCGATGCCGCGCATCGTCATGACCACTTCGCCGACGACCTGGCCGCCATCGCGCGCCACCTGCGTGGCGCTCTGGGCGAGCTGGTTGGCCTGGCCGGCGTTGTCGGCGTTCTGGCGCACGGTGGAGCTGAGTTCCTCCATCGTCGCCGAGGTTTCCTCCAGCGAGGCGGCCTGGTCCTCGGTGCGGGCGGAGAGGTCGGCATTGCCCTGCGCGATCTCGGCGCTGGCGGTGGCCACCGAATCGGCGCCGGCTCGCACGGCGGAGACGGTGTTGACGAGGCTCTGCTGCATCCGCTGCATCGATTCGAGCAGGCGGGCCGTTTCGTCGGCGCCGCTGAAATGGATCGGCTCGCTGAGGTCGCCGCCGGCAACGCGATCGGCGGCCCGCACGGCCTGGGCCAGCGGGCGCGTGATCGCGCGCACGAGCGCCAGCGACATCAGCACGCCGACGGCGATCGCCACCAGCGCCACGCCGGCCAGCCAGCCGATCGCGCCGTTGTAGATGTGGACCGAATCGTCGGCCGAATCCTGCGCGCCCTTCTCGTTGAAGTCGACCAGCGCGCCGACGCCGGTCAGTGTCTCTTCGTAGGCCTTGCGTGCATCGCCGTTCTGCAGGCGCACCGCCTCGTCGTAGGTGCTGTCGTGCATGAAGCCGACGATGGCCTTCGCATGCCCGCGGTAGCGGGCCATCGAGGTATTGGCGCGGTCGTACAGCTTCTTCTCGTCCTCGCCGGTCAGCATCGCGGCGTAGCGCTTGTCGTGGTCCTGGTAGCGCTTGTCCGCGGCGTTCATCGCGTCTTCCGCGGCCTTGCTGCGGTCCGGATTGCGCGAGGCGACCAGCGTCAGCAGCGCGGCGCGGAAGTCGGCCAGGTCGGTGGCCATGCCATTGGCGGCGGCCACGGAGGGCAGCCAGTTGCCGCTGATCCGCTCGGACTCGGCCTGCACGACCCGCAGCCGCGTGTAGGCAAACAGCGAGACACCGACCAGCAGGGCCAGCATCAGGGCGAAAGCCGCGTACAGCTTCGCGGCGATGGTCATGTTCTTCAGCGATTGCATCGAGGCTGTCTCCGCTTTCTTGTCAGCGCAATTCCGCCGTTATGTAACGGCGCGTGAATTATGGAGACGGCCCGCGGCGAACGCCGCACGTGGCGGCGTCAAGAAGCCGCGCTTCCTGCCAAATTTGTCCGCGAACGTTTGCCTGGAATCGCCGGCCCGGCGTTACATCTGCTCCCAGGGCAGGCCGTCGTGGCGCCAGCCGTTCAGGCGGCCGCGCTGGAAATTCGCGTCGGCATCGCCTTCGAAGCCGTGCAGCACGTTGATCAGGTTGTCGAAGCCGGCGGCCTCCAGTGCCGCGCCGGCGGGCAGCGTGCGCGTGCCCGATCGGCACATCAGCACCAGCGGCCGGTGCAGGTCACCGCCGGCCTCGCGCTTCACCTGCGCGACGAAGCGGTCCGCGTCGGGCTGCATCTCCGGATACTCGTACCAGGCGACGTGGACGATGCCCGGCGGGTGGCCGACGTACAGGTACTCCAGCTCCATCCGTACGTCGACGAACAGGGCTTCGGGATGGGCTTGCAGGAAGGCGTGGGATTCGGTCGGCGTCAGGTGCTTCATGGGGCTGCTTCATACAATGGCCGCATGAACGCTCCCATTCCATCGTCGTCCTACACGCGCGGCGCGGCGCTGCCCGGCATTTTGCAACAACGCATCGTCATCCTCGATGGCGCGATGGGCACGATGATCCAGCGCTACAAGCTCGGCGAGGCCGACTACCGCGGCGCGCGCTTCGCCGAATTCGGCAAGGATCTGAAGGGCAACAACGACCTGCTGGTGCTGACCAAGCCCGAGGTCATCAGCGAGATCCACGAGCAGTACCTGGCCGCCGGCGCCGACATCATCGAGACCAACACCTTCGGCACCACCTCGGTGGCGCAGGAAGACTACGGCCTCGGCGAGTACGCCTACGAGATGAACGTGGCCGCCGCCAAGCTGGCCCGCGCCGCCTGCGACAAGTATTCGACGATCGACAAGCCTCGCTTCGCCGCCGGCGCACTCGGCCCCACGCCGCGCACCGCCTCGATCAGCCCGGACGTCAACGACCCCGGCGCCCGCAACGTCGATTTCGACACGCTGCGCGCCGCGTACTACGAGCAGGCCAAGGGCCTGCTGGAAGGCGGCGTCGACCTGTTCCTGGTGGAAACCATCTTCGACACGCTGAACGCCAAGGCCGCCATCTTCGCGCTGGACGAGCTGATGGAAGACACTGGCGAGCGCCTGCCGGTGATCGTCTCCGGCACCGTCACCGACGCCTCCGGCCGCATCCTGTCGGGCCAGACGGTGACCGCCTTCTGGCACTCGGTGCGCCACGCCAAGCCGTTGGCCATCGGCCTGAACTGCGCGCTCGGCGCCACCTTGATGCGCCCCTACATCGAGGAACTGGCCAAGGTCGCCGGAGCGACGGCGATCAGCTGCTACCCGAACGCCGGCCTGCCCAACCCGATGAGCGACACCGGCTTCGACGAAACGCCGGACGTCACCGGCCGGCTGATGGAAGAGTTCGCGCACAGCGGCTTCCTGAACATCGCCGGCGGCTGCTGCGGCACCACGCCCGCGCACATCGCCGCGATCGCGCAGAAGGTCTCGGCCTACCAGCCCCGTCCCCACGGCTCGAATTTCCTCAGCGGCTTGGTCGAGACGGTCTGAGCGCTGTGCAGTAACGGCGCCCACAAGACTCTCAACAGTGTTGAGAGAAATGCTGCCGTTAGCCGAACAGTATTTCGGTTGTTTATTCCGTGTCGGCTCGGCGGGAGCCACGGGCTGCGGGTGGGGGCGTCCACTTCATGTCCCCCGGCCGCTGCGCGGCCTCCTCCTCTACTTCCGTGGCCGCCCCCACCCACATCCCGAGGCAGGCCACCAGCGATCGTTCGCGGCACAAGCGGGGTGGTGGGGTGCCCCAAAGCGCAGGTAAAGGAGGAGCCCGCGAAGCGGGCGGGGGACACGGAGCTTTGGGGTACCCCGCCACCCTGCGCTCTACACGAGTGCTGGCTTGAGGCTTTGTGATCCCCGGGAATGTCGAGACGGCGCATAAAATGCGCGCTCGGTTCAAGGAGCGTTGCGAGGGAGATCGTCTGGTTCTCCGCCAGGCTTGGACCCAGCGGGCATGCCCGGCTCAACGACGCTCACCGATCCTCTGTTTTCCAGTGGCCGCGGTGAGTTCGCGGCCCATCGAAGGCCGCCATGTCTAACGTCAATTCTCCGCTGACCGCTCCTGTTCCCCCGATGAAGCTCTCCGGCCTGGAGCCGGTGGCCATCGGCCAGGGCACGCTGTTCGTCAACGTCGGCGAGCGCACCAACGTCACCGGCTCCAAGGCCTTCGCGCGGATGATCCTGAACGGGCAGTTCGAGGAGGCGCTGGCCGTGGCGCGGCAGCAGGTCGAGAACGGCGCGCAGGTGATCGACGTCAACATGGACGAGGCCATGCTGGACAGCAAGGCCGCGATGGTCCGCTTCCTGAACCTGATCGCGTCGGAGCCCGAGATCGCGCGCGTGCCGATCATGGTCGATTCGTCGAAGTGGGAGGTGATCGAGGCGGGCCTGAAGTGCATCCAGGGCAAGGGCATCGTCAACTCGATCTCGATGAAGGAGGGCGAGGCCGAGTTCCGCCGCCAGGCGAATCTCGTGCGCCGCTACGGTGCCGCCGCCGTCGTCATGGCCTTCGACGAGAAGGGCCAGGCCGACACCTTCGCGCGCAAGATCGAGATCTGCGAACGGGCCTACAAGGTGCTGGTGAACGAGGTCGGCTTCCCGCCCGAGGACATCATCTTCGACCCGAACATCTTCGCGATCGCCACCGGCATCGAGGAGCACGACAACTACGCGGTCGACTTCATCAACGCCACACGCTGGATCAAGCAGAACCTGCCCGGCGCCAAGGTCAGCGGCGGCGTGTCGAACGTGAGCTTCAGCTTCCGCGGCAACGACCCGGTGCGCGAGGCGATCCACACGGTCTTCCTGTACCACGCGATCCAGGCCGGCATGGACATGGGCATCGTCAACGCCGGCATGGTCGGCGTCTACGACGACCTGGAGCCGACGCTGCGCGAGCGCGTCGAGGACGTGGTGCTGAACCGCCGGCCCGACGCGGGCGAACGCCTCGTCGAGATCGCCGACACGGCCAAGGGTGCGGCCAAGGATGATTCGGCGCGCCTGGCCTGGCGGGCCAACGACGTGAATGCGCGGCTGTCCCACGCGATGGTGCACGGCATCACCGACTTCATCGTCGAGGACACCGAAGAGGCCTGGCAGGCGATCAGCGCGACAGGCGGCCGGCCGCTGCACGTGATCGAAGGCCCGCTGATGGCCGGCATGAACATCGTCGGCGACCTGTTCGGCGCGGGCAAGATGTTCCTGCCGCAGGTGGTCAAGTCGGCCCGCGTGATGAAGTCCGCGGTGGCGCACCTGGTGCCCTACATCGAGGAAGAGAAGCGCCAGCTCGAAGCGGCCGGCGGCGACGTGAAGCCCAAGGGCAAGATCGTCATCGCCACCGTCAAGGGCGACGTGCATGACATCGGCAAGAACATCGTCACCGTGGTCCTGCAGTGCAACAACTACGAGGTGGTGAACATGGGCGTGATGGTGGCCTGCCAGGACATCCTGGCCAAGGCCAAGGTGGAGGGTGCCGACATCATCGGCCTCTCCGGCCTGATCACGCCGAGTCTGGAGGAGATGCAGCACGTCGCCGCCGAGATGCAGCGCGACGACTACTTCCGCATCAAGAAGATCCCGCTGCTGATCGGCGGCGCCACCACCAGCCGCGTGCACACGGCGGTCAAGATCAGCCCGCACTACGAAGGCCCGGTCGTCTACGTGCCCGACGCCTCGCGCTCGGTGGGCGTCTGCACCGAACTGCTCAGCGACGAGCGCGCCACGGCCTTCATCGACGAGCTGAAGGCCGACTACGAGAAGGTCCGCCATCTCCACGCGAACAAGAAGCAGACGCCGCTGGTGACCTTGGCCCAGGCGCGGGCCAACAAGGTGCCCGTCGATTGGCAGGCTTACCTGCCGCCGATGCCGAAGTTCATCGGCCGGCGCGTCTTCAAGAACTACGACCTGGCCGAACTGGCCCAGCACATCGACTGGGGCCCCTTCTTCCAGACCTGGGACCTGGCCGGGCCCTTCCCGCAGATCCTGAAGGACGAGATCGTCGGCAGCGAGGCGCAGCGCGTGCTCAGCGACGGCAAGCGCATGCTGCAGCGCCTGATCGAGGGCCGCTGGCTGCAGGCCTCGGGCGTGTTCGGCCTCTACCCGGCCGCGCAGGTGAACGATGACGACATCGAGATCTACGAGGACGAGTCGCGCAGCAAGGTGCTAATGACCTGGCGTGGACTGCGCATGCAGTCGGAACGCCCGGTCGTCGACGGCGTGATGCGCCCGAATCGCTGCCTGGCCGACTACATCGCGCCCAAGGGCAAGGTGCCCGACTACATCGGCCTCTTCGCCGTCACCGCCGGCCTCGGCGTGGACAAGAAGGAGCAGCAGTTCATCAAGGACCTGGACGACTACTCGGCCATCATGCTGAAGGCCCTGGCCGACCGGCTGGCCGAGGCCTTCGCCGAGCGCCTGCACCAGCGCGTGCGCACCGAGTTCTGGGCCTACGCGCCCGACGAGGGCCTCAGCAACGAGGACATGATCGCCGAGAAGTACCGCGGCATCCGCCCGGCGCCCGGCTACCCGGCCTGCCCGGACCACCTGTCCAAGCGCGACATCTTCGAGGTGCTGAACCCGGCCGAGATCGGCATGGGCCTGACCGATGCGATGGCGATGACGCCGGCGGCCAGCGTCAGCGGCTTCTACATGGCGCATCCCGACGCAAGCTACTTCAACGTCGGCCGCATCGGCGACGACCAGCTGAAGGACTGGGCCGAACGGATGGCGCTGGACGAAGTGGCGGCCGGCCGCGCGCTGGCGCCTCTGCTCGGCTGACGTGGGCTAACAGCGTCTTACAACTGCACGCGGCGGGATTCGACCGGCGGCAGCAGCGGATGGCATGCTGAATGCCCTCCGTTGACTATCGCTGTTAGAACAAGGTTACTGATATGAAGACCCTCGCCGCTCTCGCCCTGTCCATGGCCGCCATCACCGCACAGGCGGCTCCGGAGTCCCTGTGCCGCGATTGCATGCGCGTGCTGAACATCCACGTCGAGCAGCGCAAGGCCGAGTCCGGCAGCGGTGCCGGTGCCATCGGCGGCGCGGTCGTCGGCGGCCTGCTCGGCAACCGCCTCGGCGGCGGCACGGGCCGCGCGCTGATGACGGTGGGCGGCGCCGCGGCCGGCGGCTATGCCGGCAACGAGATCGAGAAGAACATGCACAAGTACAGCGTCTGGGTCGTCGACCTGAAGCGTGCCGACG
Organism: Roseateles agri; assembly: GCF_034043675.1. Lineage (NCBI taxonomy): Bacteria > Pseudomonadati > Pseudomonadota > Betaproteobacteria > Burkholderiales > Sphaerotilaceae > Roseateles > Roseateles agri. The sequence goes on from NZ_JAXCLA010000003.1 coordinate 549,392, forward strand.
GCACCAACCGCCGCCGCGAGTTGCGCAGCGATCCGCATCTGCGCCAGGGCGACGTCGTCGTCGTGCAGAAGGACGGCCGCCTGGTGCGTCGCGGCTAACGTCGCAACTGGATCGCCTCGGCCATGTGCGCGCTGCCGATCTCGCGTGCGCCTGCCAGGTCGGCGATCGTCCGCGCGACGCGCAGCACCCGGTGGTAGCTGCGGCCTGACCAGCCGAGTCGCTCGGCGGCCTTCAGCAGCAAGCTCATCGCGGCACCGCTCGGCAACGCGTGGTCGTCGAGCAGCTGCGGCTCCAGCAGTGCATTGACGCAGGCCTGGCGAGCCATCGCCCGCTCGCGTGCGGCTCGTACGCGTTCTGCCACGATGGCGGTGGACTCGCCATCCGGTGCCGCGGCCAGCGCTGCCGGCGGCATCGCGGGCACCTCGATGCGCAGGTCGATGCGGTCGAGGAAGGGGCCGCTGAGGCGGGCCTGGTAGCGGGCGATCTGTTCGGAGGTGCAGCGGCATTCGCGCAGCGGATTGCCAGCTTGCCCGCAAGGGCAGGGGTTTCTTGCCGCGATAAGTTGGAAGCGGGCAGGGAACTCGCTCTGCCGTGCGGCGCGCGAGATCGTGATGCGGCCGGTCTCCATCGGTTCGCGCAGCGCTTCCAGCGCGGCCCGGTTGAACTCGGGCAACTCATCCAAGAAGAGAACTGAGTTCAGCGCCAGCGAGATCTCGCCCGGCCGCGGCGGTGAACCACCGCCGACCAGCGCCGCGCTGGACGCGCTGTGATGCGGGCTGCGCAGGATGCGCCGGCCCCACATCGAGGGATCGAACTGGCCGGCCAGGCTCAGCACCGCGGCCGAATCCAGCGCCTCGTCGTCGTTCAGCGGCGGCAGCAGGCCGACGAGGCGTTGCGCCAGCATCGACTTGCCGGTGCCCGGCGGGCCCGTCATCAGCAGGGAATGAGAGCCCGCCGCGGCGATCTCCAGCGCCCGCTTCGCGCCGGCCTGGCCCTTGATGTCGCGCAGCTCGGGCAGCGCTGGTGGCGTGCCGCGCGGCAAGGGCTCGGCGACAGGCAGCGGCGCCTCGCTGGCGGGCACCAGTGCGGCGACGACGTCGAGCAGGTGCGTGGCGCGGCGCACGTCGACGTTGCCGACCAGCGCTGCCTCGGCCGCGCTGGCCGGGGGCAGCACCAGTGTCTTGCCACCGCCTTCGCGCCGCAGCGCCAGGCCCATCGCCAGCGCGCCACGCACCGGCCGCAATTCACCAGTCAGTGACAACTCGCCGGCGCACTCGATCCGGTCGAGCTGCGCCGCGTCGATCTGCCCGCTGGCGGCCAGGATGCCCAGCGCAATGGGGAGGTCGAAGCGGCCGCCTTCCTTGGGCAGCTCGGCCGGTGCGAGGTTGACCACGATCTTCTTGTTGTGGGGAAAACTCAGCCCACTGGTCTGGATCGCCGCCCGCACGCGCTCGCGCGATTCCTTCACCTCCGTTTCCGCGAGGCCCACCAGCGTGAACGAGGGCAGGCCGTTGGCCAGGTGGACTTCGACGCTGACGGCGGCGGCGCAGAGGCCGTCGAGGGCGCGGCTGTGAACGATGGCGAGGGACATCGGCGGAACTCCGGGGGATTGCTGGCGGAAACCGAGGGCGGGATTGTGCATGGCCCGACCGTTTTGGCGGCGCACGAAATAGGTGCGCGCTCGCCGGTCGCGTTTTCGGCCGATTGGCGCCAATTTGGTGCGTGAATGTGCGAGTTGCCCGGGTTCACCCTTGGTTATGGGTCATGGAAGGCCCGGCATGAGGCACGGATGCACCGCCACGCGCCACTCCGGCCTTGGCACGGAAGCTGCAAAGACCGGTCGAAGTCTGCCTGCCTCTCCCCAAATCCCCCTAATCAGGAGAACACGATGAAGTCGATTCTTGCCGTGCTGGCCGCCACCCTGGCCACGAGCGCCCTGCCGGCTTTTGCCGCCGACGAAGCGCCCGCCGAGCCGGCTGCGGCTCCGGCCGATCCCTTGTCGTTCAACGTCAGCGTGACCAGCGACTACCGCTACCGTGGCATCTCGCAGACGCGCCGCAAGCCGGCCCTGCAGGGCGGCGCGGACTACGCCTTCGACAGCGGCTTCTACATCGGCACCTGGCTGTCGACGATCAAGTGGATCAAGGACGCCGGCGGCGACAGCAACGTCGAGTGGGACATCTACGGCGGCTACAAGACCGAGGTCGCCAAGGGCCTGACCCTGGACGTCGGCGTGCTGCAGTACGAATACGTCAACAACAAGCTGGGTGACGTGGCCGGCTGGGCCAACGCGAACACCACCGAGATCTACGGCGCGCTGACCTTCGGCCCGGTCACCGCCAAGTACTCGCACAGCCTGACCAACCTGTTCGGCACCGTCGACTCGAAGAACAGCGGCTACCTCGACGTGTCCGCGGCGCTGGACGTCGGCGGCGGCTTCACCCTGACGCCGCACGTCGGCCACCAGACGGTCAAGAACTGGTCTGCCGGCTCGTACACCGACTACTCGCTGACCTTGAACAAGGACTTCGCGGGCTTCACCTTCGGCGCCGCCGTGATCGGCACCGACGCGACCAAGTCCTCCTATTCGGATCCGAACGGCAAGTTCAACGGCAAGACCCAGCTGGTCGTGTCGGTGAAGAAGACGTTCTGAGCAGACATCACGGACACACCAGGAGCTGAGCATGAAATTGATCACCGCCGTCATCAAGCCCTTCAAGCTTGACGAAGTGCGCGAGGCGCTGAGCGCCATCGGCGTGCAGGGCTTGACCGTCACCGAGGTGAAGGGCTTCGGCCGCCAGAAGGGCCACACCGAGCTGTACCGCGGCGCGGAGTACGTCGTCGACTTCCTGCCCAAGGTGAAGATCGAGGCGGCGGTGGCGGACGACGTGGTCGAGCGCGTCATCGAAGCGATCGAGACGGCCGCCCGCACCGGCAAGATCGGTGACGGAAAGATCTTCGTCTCGCCGCTGGACCAGGTGGTGCGCATCCGCACCGGCGAAACGGGCCAGGACGCGCTCTAAGCCATAACAACAGACAGCCAACGGAGATCTTTTCGATCATGATGAAGAAACTTCTCGCCACACTGGCCCTGGCCGCCGCGGTGTTCGCACCGGGCGCCTGGGCGCAGGATCCGGCGGCCTCCGCCCCGGCCGACGCGCCTGCCGCGGTCGCTTCCGCGCCGGCCTCCGATGCCGCCGCTGCTGCTGCGCCGGCCGCTTCCGGTGCCGCCTCGGCGCCCGCCGACGCGGCCTCGGCCCCGCCGGCACCGGTGCCCAACAAGGGCGACACGACCTGGATGCTGCTGTCCACCCTGCTCGTCATCATGATGACGGTGCCGGGCCTGGCGCTGTTCTACGGCGGCCTGGTGCGCAGCAAGAACATGCTGTCCGTGCTGATGCAGGTGATGGTCGCCTTCTCGATGATCCTGGTGCTGTGGTGCCTGTACGGCTACAGCCTGGCCTTCACCGAGGGCAACAAGTTCATCGGCGGCACCGACCGGATCCTGATGAAGGGCATCTGGGACAACGTGGCCGGCACCTTCGCGAATGCAGCGACCTTCAGCAAGGGCGTCTACATCCCCGAGATCGTGTTCGCCTGCTTCCAGGCCACCTTCGCCGGCATCACGGCCTGCCTGATCGTCGGCGCCTTCGCCGAGCGCATCAAGTTCTCCGCCTGCCTGCTGTTCCTGGCCATCTGGTTCACGTTCAGCTACCTGCCGATCGCCCACATGGTCTGGTTCTGGGCCGGCCCGGATGCCTACACCTCGGCTGACGTGGTCGACAAGGTCAACAGCACGGCCGGCATGATCTGGCAGTGGGGCGCGCTGGACTTCGCCGGCGGCACGGTGGTGCACATCAATGCTGCTGTTGCTGGCCTGGTGGGCGCCTTCATGATCGGCAAGCGCATCGGCTACGGCAAGGAAGCCTTCACGCCGCACAGCCTGACTCTGACGATGGTCGGTGCGTCGCTGCTGTGGGTGGGCTGGTTCGGCTTCAACGCCGGCTCCGCGCTGGAAGCCAACGGCTTCGCCGCCCTGGCCTTCATCAACACGCTGATGGCCACCGCCGCCGCCGTGCTGGCCTGGTGCATCGGTGAATCGCTGCTGAAGGGCAAGGCCTCGATGCTGGGTGCCGCCTCCGGCGCTGTCGCCGGCCTGGTCGCCATCACCCCCGCTGCCGGCAACGTCGGCATCGGCGGCGGCCTGGTGATCGGCTTCATCGCCGGCTTCGCCTGCCTGTGGGGCGTGACCGGCCTGAAGAAGATCATCGGTGCGGACGACTCGCTGGACGTGTTCGGCGTGCACGGTGTCGGCGGTATCGTCGGCGCGCTGCTGACCGGTATCTTCAACAGCCCCTCGCTGGGCGGCCCGAGCGCCGTCGGCGACTGGGTGACGGCCGCGGCCGTCACGCCGGACGCCTACTCGATCGGCTCGCAGTTCATCATCCAGCTGAAGGCTGTGCTGGTGACGATCGTCTGGTCGGGCGTGGTCTCGGTGATCGCCTACAAGATCGTCGACATGACCCTGGGTCTGCGCGTCAGCGAAGATGCCGAGCGCGAAGGCCTGGACATCACCTCGCATGGCGAGACGGCTTATCACAAGTAACTAACGCTCAGCTTCGGCTGACCACCAAGGGCCGCCCTCCGGGGCGGCCTTTTCCTTTGCCGATCCGCAAATCGCACAAGACGTGCTTGCAATCATCCGGATCAACCCCAGATACGCGAACCTAGAATCGGCATAACCCACTCGCGCAGCGGCCCCCGTCCATGGTTCCTCACCTCATCACCGCACTGACCGGCCCGATCAACGAACTGGAGCAGCGCATCCTCGAATCGATGCCGGCGATCGAACGCTGGTTCCGGCTCGAATGGATGGAGCACACGCCGCCGTTCTACAGCTCGGTGGACCTGCGCAACGCCGGCTTCAAGCTGGCGCCGGTGGACACCAACCTGTTCCCCGGCGGTTTCAACAACCTGACGCCGGCGATGCTGCCGCTGGCCGTGCAGGCGGCGATGGCGGCGATCGAGAAGATCTGCCCCGAGGCCAAGAACCTGCTGCTGGTGCCCGAGAACCGCGCCCGCACCAACAGCTTCTACCTCAGCAATATCGCCACGCTGGTGCGTGTGTTCAGCCAGGCCGGCCTGAACGTGCGCCTGGGCACGCTGGACCAGGCCGTCACCGAGCCGACGCAGCTGGACCTGCCCGACGGCAGCCACCTGACCCTGGAGCCGCTGCTGCGCAACCGCGGCCGCCTGGGCCTGAAGGACTTCGATCCCTGCACGATCCTGGTCAACAACGACCTGTCGGCCGGAATTCCGCGCGTGCTGGAGCACCTGCACGAGCAGTACCTGCTGCCGCCGCTGCACGCCGGCTGGACCTTGCGGCGCAAGCACCAGCACTTCCGCGCCTACGAGGAAGTGGCCAAGAAGTTCTCCAAGCTGATGGGCATGGACCCCTGGCTGATCAACCCCGGCTTCACCCACCTGGACGGGCTCGACCTGGCCGACGGCAGCAGCATGGACGCCCTGCAGACGCAGGCCGACGCGATGCTCACCAAGGTGCGGCGCAAGTACAAGGAATACGGCATCCAGGAGAAGCCCTTCGTCGCCATCAAGCCCGACGCCGGCACCGGCGGCAAGAGCATCGTGATGGTTCGCGACGCCAAGGACCTGCCGGAGAAGATCGCCGCGCTGGGCCCGGACGCGCAAGCGGCGCTGTCGGAAGTGATCGTCCAGGAAGGCGTGCCGACCTACGAGCGCGTGCACGACGCGATGGCCGAGCCGGTCGTCTACATGATGGACCGCTACGTCGTCGGCGGCTTCTACCGCGTCCATGCCGACCGCGGCAGCGACGAGAGCCTGAAGGCCCCCGGCTCCAGCTTCGTGCCGCTGGCCTTCGCGGAATCGTCGCAGCTGCCGCGTTTCGGCGAGAAGCCCGGCGTCAGCGCGCCGAACCGCTTCTACATGTACGGCGTGATCGCGCGGCTGGCGATGCTTGCGGCCAGCTACGAGCTGGAAGCGACCGATCCGGACGCCGAGGTGTACGAGTAAGCGGCAGCTGTCATCCCCGGGGCCGCGGGGACGTGCTCTTGACGCAGTGCAGCATGCCAAGAGCACAATAGCGGGGTTTTGGCTTCAGCGGCCCCCATCCGGCCGCGCTGCTCACGTGAGTTCAACAAAAATGGCCCGCAGCCCTTCGGCGCTCGCGGGCTTGACCCTCGGTGCCCTGGGCGTCGTCTATGGCGACATCGGCACCAGCCCGCTGTACGCGCTGAAGGAAGTCTTCCACGGCGGCCACATCGAGACCTCGCAGGACAACATCCTGGGCGTGCTCTCGCTGATCTTCTGGACGATGACGATCATCGTCTCGCTGAAGTACGTGCTGCTGATCCTGCGCGCCGACAACAACGGCGAGGGCGGCCTGATCGCGATGCTGGCGCTGGCCACCAATGCGGTCAACGACAAGCCCCGGCTGCGCCGCGTGCTGATGGGCGTGGGCCTGTTTGGCACCTCCATCTTCTTCGGCGACGCGGTGATCACGCCGGCGATGACGGTGCTCGGCGCCGTCGAAGGCATCGACGTCTACGCGCCTCAGTACGACCAGATGATCATGCCGCTGACGCTGCTCGTGCTGTTCGGCCTGTTCTTCGTCCAGCGCCTGGGCACGGGCGGCATCGGCAAGGCCTTCGGGCCGGTGATGCTGGTCTGGTTCGTCGCGCTGGCGGTGCTGGGCGTGCCGCACATCGCCGAGAACCCGCACGTGTTGATTGCCGTCAACCCGATCCACGCGCTGTACTTCGTGATGGCGCACAAGATGGCTGCCTTTGTCGCGCTGGGCGCGGTGGTGCTGGTGGTGACCGGCGGCGAGGCGCTCTACGCGGACCTCGGCCACTTCGGCAAGCAGCCGATCCGCATCGCCTGGTACCTCGTCGTGATGCCGGCGCTGGTACTGAACTATTTCGGCCAGGGCGCGATGCTGCTGGACAACCCCGCGGGCGTGAAGAACCCCTTCTTCCTGCTGGCGCCCAAGTGGGCCGAGGTCCCGCTGTTCCTGCTCGCCACCTGCGCCGCCATCGTCGCCTCGCAGGCGCTGATCACCGCGGCCTTCTCGGTCACCAAGCAGGCGGTGCAACTGGGCATCCTGCCGCGCATGCGCATCCTGCACACCAGCGTGCGCGACATCGGCCAGATCTACGTGCCCTTCATCAACTGGGGCCTGTTCGCCTTCATCGTGCTGGCGGTCGCCTTCTTCGGCTCCAGCAGCCGGCTGGCCGGCGCCTACGGCATCGCGGTGACGATCGACATGACGATCACCACGGTGATGACCTTCTTCGTGATCCGCTTCGGCTGGAAGTACCCGCTGGTGCCCTGCATCCTGATCACCGGCTTCTTCTTCCTGATCGACTTCACCTTCCTCGCGTCCAACCTGCTGAAGCTGATCGCCGGCGGCTGGTTCCCGCTGCTGATCGGCATCGGCATGTTCACGATCATGCTGACCTGGAAACAGGGCCGCAAACAGCTGCACGACAAGCTGCGCGAGGACTCGATCGAGCTGCGCGACTTCCTCTCCGCCGTGTTCGTCAACCCGCCGCTGCGCGTGCCCGGCACGGCCGTTTTCCTGACGGCGGATGCCGGCGTCACGCCCAACGCGCTGCTGCACAACCTCAAGCACAACAAGGTGCTGCACGAGCAGAACCTGTTCGTCACCGTCAAGCACCACGAGGTGCCCTGGGTCGGCTTCGAGCGCCGCGTGTCCGTCGAGGCGCTGGGCAACGACTGCTGGGCCGTGGCCCTGCACTTCGGCTTCAAGAACGAGCCCGACGTGCCCGAGGCGCTACGCCTGCTGGAAGCGCGCGGCGTCCAGCTGGACGACATGGAGACCAGCTATTTCCTGTCGCGCGACATCGTGATCCCGACGGTCGGCACCGGCATGGCCCTGTGGCGCGAAAAGCTCTTCGCCAGCATGCACCGCAACGCCGCCGCCGCGGCGGACTTCCTGCACCTGCCGACCAACCGGATCGTGGAGCTGGGGTCGAAGGTCGAGATCTGAAGCGGGACGCCGGCGCTCAGTTCAGCCGATAGCTCCGATGCCCCTGCGCATCGACCCGCACTACCGTCCCCGGCTCGATCGCTTCCCAGCCTTCCTGCTCGTCCCCGAGCGGCTCCGAGGCCACGACCTGGCCGCCTGATTCCGGCCGCGGATGCAGGTACAGCGTGGGCGCCAGCTTGTCACTGGAGAAGCGGAAGGCGTGCAGTTGCTGGCCGTCGGCCAGCGCGGCGGCGAAGCGCAGCGGCTCGTGGACGTGCAGCACCTGCATCATCGCCAGCGTCTCGTTGAGCACCTGGCCGACCGCGTCGGGCACCGTCTCGCCGCGCTCGATGCGGTCGATGATCATCAGGAACAGCAGTTCCGAATCGGTGGCGCCGCGGCGCACCGCGTACAGGTGGTCGGGCAGGCGCTGCTCCATCGTGCGGCGCAGCTGGTTGTAGCCACCGATCTGGCCGTTGTGCATGAAGAGATACGGGCCGTAGTGGAACGGGTGGCAGTTCTGCCGCGCGATGCCGGTGCCGGTGGCGGCGCGTACATGGGCGAAGAACAGTGGCGAGCGGACGCTGGCGCAGATGCCCAGCAGGTTCTCGTCGGACCAGGCCGGCATCACCTCGCGATAGACGCCCGGCAGCGGGCGCTCGCCGTACCAGCCGATGCCGAAGCCGTCGCCGTTGGTGACGACCTTGGCTTCCTCGGCGCGCAGCGATTGCCGCACCAGCGAATGGCGCGGCTTGCAGATCAGTTCATCCAGGAAGATCGGTTCGCCCATGTAGGCGAGCAGGCGGCACATGCGGCGATTCTGCGCTGCGCCGTGTGCACCGGCAATCAGCCCTTGTCCTGGAGCACGGCGACAGCCTCGGCGCCCAGCAGCGGCCCTTCGACGCTCACGACCGGCGCGGCCCTCGCCAGCACGTCCGCGCAGCGCGCACCCAGCGAGGCGCCGCCCAGCGCCGCATCGATCTCCGGCGTCGACGCAGCGTAGACGACACGGGTGATGCCGGCCCAGAACATCGCACCCGAGCACATCGCGCAGGGCTCGCCGCTGGCGTAGACGGTGGCGCCGGCCAGCGCGGCGTCTCCCAGCGTTCGTTGCGCCTCGCGCACCAGCACCAGCTCCGCATGGCCGGTGCAGTCCCGGGTCGTGACCTGGTTGTTCATGGCGGTCATCAGGGCGCGGCCGTCGGGTGCGGCCAGCACCGCGCCGAAGGGCATGTCGCCGCGCTCGCGCGCCTGGCGGGAGGCGGCGATGGCCGTGCGCATGTGCAACTGATCCTGTTCGTTCATGGTCGGGTTTCCTTCAGATCTCGTCGATGGCCGTGTGGCCGGCGGCGCCGTTCTCCATCGAGAAGCGATCGCGCGAGCGAATGTAGAAGCTCGCGCCGAAGCGTGCCACCGGGAAGTAGTCCTGCAGCCGCACGCGCCAGCGTTCGGTGTCGATCAGGCCCTCGCGCGCATGCAGGCCGACGACGCGGCCGAAGAACACGTAGCGGCTCTCGTTCGTCAGCGTCTCGTGCAGCAGGCATTCGAAGGCGACCGGCGCCTCGGCGATCGACGGCACGGCGATGTGGCGCGAGGCTCGCAACGAGAGCCCGGTGTGCGTCACCTCGCTCTCATGCGGCTCCAGCGATTCGCCGCAGGCATGCATCTGCGCGGCGATCGCCTCGTCTGCCAGGTGCACGACGAACTCGCCGCTGCGCAGGATGTTGGCCGCCGTGTCCTTCAGCCGGCCCTGCGCGTTGGCGCGGTTGATGCTGATCATCACCAGCGGCGGGTCTTCGCCGACCATGTTGAACATCGAGAACGGCGCGGCATTGACGACGCCGGTCTCGCCCAGCGTCGTCACCAGCGCGATGGGCCGCGGCACGATCAGGCTGGCCATCAGCTTGTAGCGCTGGTAGGCGCTCAGTTCTCCGAAATCGATGTCCATCGGCTCTCCTCGTTGGCCCAGGTCAGGGCTGTTTGCCGACGATGCCGTCGACGTACCACTTCATCTGCCACAGATCGGCCTCGGGCAGCACCTGGCCCGAGGCGATGCGCGGCTTGCCGCCTTGCTCGGCGATCGGGCCGGCGAAGGGGTGGAACTTGCCTGCCACGATGGCACCGCGCCGGTCCTCGAACTGCGGCAGCACCTCCTTCGGCACCGAGGGCCCCAGCGCGGCGAGCTTGACGATGCCTTCCTTCATGCCCCACTTGGTGTCCTCGGGCTTCCACTGGCCGGCCAGTCGCTGGCGCACCTTGTGCACGTAGTAGACGCCCCAGTTCAGCGTGTTGGCCGAAAGCTGCGCGTTCGGGCCGAAGCGGGCCATGTCCGAATCCTGGCCGATCGCCCACAGGCCCTTGCTCTGGGCGAGCTGCACGATGGCCGGCGAGTCGGTGTTCTGGTACATCACGTCGGCGCCCTGGTTCATCAGGGCCAGCGCGGCGTCGCGCTCCTTCGGCGGGTCGTACCAGGAGTTGATCCAGACGACGCGGGCGCTCGCCTTCGGGTTCACGGCGCGCGCGCCGAGCACGAAGGCGTTCAGGTTGCGGATCACCTCGGGGATAGGGAAGGGCGCCACATAGCCCAGGGTGTTGGACTTCGTGCGCTTGCCCGCCAGCATGCCGACGAGATAGGCGCCCTCGTAGAAGCGGGTCTGGTAGATGCCGACGTTCGCCGCGGTCTTGTAGCCGGAGCAGTGCTCGAAGGCCACGTCAGGATAGTCCGCCGCGACGCGGATCGTCGGGTCCATGAAGCCGAACGAGGTCGTGAAGATCATCGTGCAGCCGTCGTCCGCCAACTGGCGGATCACGCGCTCGGCGTCCGGCCCCTCGGGCACGTTCTCCACGAACACGGTCTTCACCTTCGGACCGAACTCGGCCTCGACCATCTTGCGGCCGAGGTCGTGCTGGTAGGTCCAGCCGACGTCGGCGACCGGGCCGGAGTAGATGAAGCCGATCTTCAGCGGCGCCTGGGCGGCACGAACGAGCGAACCCGTGCCCAGGGCGGCGGCGCCCAGGCCGAGACCGGCGGCGTGATGGATGAACTGACGGCGTTGCATGGTGGCGATGCTCCAGAGGTGTGTGACCGGACGAATCGATCAAGTACGCACGATCTGGAAAATCTTGTATACGTGATCTTATCAATCTTGGATGCAAAACGCATGCCTGCGGTTTGAGCAGAAAAGTCCCGCCTGGCGTTCACCGATGGCGCATCGACGCACCGCCGCCGTGCGCGCTGTGCCCCACAAGCGATCTGGTATACCTGCGCAATGAGTCTTTCCAAGAAAGCCGATGGCGCCTACCTCGGCCTGCGCCGTGCGATCGTCGAGCACGCACTGCAGCCCGGCACCCGCCTGCCCGAAGACAAGCTGGCCGAGCAGTTCGGCGTCAGCCGCACGCTGGTGCGCGCGGCGCTGGCGCGGCTGGCCGCGGACGGCCTGGTCGAGATCGGCAACAAGCGCACGGCCACCGTCGCCCGCCCCAGCCTGGAGGAGGCCCGCGCCGTGTTCGAGATGCGCCGCTGCCTGGAGGCGGAGGCCGTGCGGCTGGTGATCGCCAAGTGGAAGCCGGCGTTCGCCTCGGTGCTGGAGGCGCACGTCAAGGAGGAGCGCGCCGCCGCGGCCGCGAACCGGCCCACCGCCTCGATCCGGCTCGCCGGGGAGTTCCACGTCAAGCTGGCCGAAATGGCCGGCAACCCGCTGCTGCGCCGCTACCTGGACGAGGTGGCGACGCGCTGCTCGCTGATCCTCGCCGTGCACGGCCGGCCGCATTCGTCGGAGTGCGCGGTCAACGAGCATCGCGACCTGATCGCCGCGCTGCGCCGGGGCGATGCGGAAAAGGCCGTGGCGCTGATGGACGCGCACCTCGCCGGCATCGAGGAGCGGGCGCTGCTACCGGCGGAGGAGGCCGCCGACGAAGACCCGCTGGCGCGCATCCTCGCGCCCTACGCCCAGCAGGCCTCGGGGGACGTCTGATGGGAGGCTGAGCCGGCGGCTGCCGATATGCTGGCGGCATGACCACCGCTGCCAAGCCTTCGCCCCTCCAGGCCCTGTCCCTGTCCACCGTCGTCGCCGGCTTTGTCGCCGTGCTGGTCGGCTTCACCAGCTCCGTCGCCATCGTCTTCCAGGCCGCCCAGGCGCTGGGCGCCACGCCGGCGCAGACCAGCTCCTGGCTGTGGGCGCTGGGTATCGGCATGGGCCTGACGAGCCTGGGCCTGTCGCTGTGGACGCGCCAGCCGGTGCTGACGGCATGGTCCACGCCCGGCGCGGCGCTGCTGGCCGGCAGCCATGGCGTGACGATGCCGCTGGCCGTCGGCGCCTTCATCGCCTGCGGCGCGCTGATCGTGCTGTTCGGGGCGACGCGCTGGTTCGAGAAGGTGATGGACAAGATCCCGATGGCTGTGGCCTCGGCGCTGCTGGCCGGCGTGCTGACCCGCTTCGGGCTCGATGCCGTGCTGCAGGTGAAGACCGCGCCCGAGCTGGTGCTGGCGATGGCGCTGGCCTACCTGCTGGGCAAGCGGCTATGGCCGCGCTATGCGGTGCCGGGCGTGCTGGTGGCCGGCATCGCGGTGGCGGCGCTGCAGGGCCGGCTGCAGATGGGCGCGGTGGACTGGTCCTGGGCGCGGCCGGTGTGGACGACGCCCGAGTTCAGCGTCGGCACCTTGATCGGCGTCGCGCTGCCGCTGTTCCTCGTCACGATGGCTTCGCAGAACCTGCCGGGCGTGGCCGCACAGCGCGCCTCGGGCTACCAGACGCCGGTGTCCGCATCGCTGACGGTGACGGGTCTTGCCTCGGTGCTGCTGGCGCCCTTCGGCGGCTATGCGTTCAACCTGGCGGCGATCACCGCGGCGATCTGCATGGGCCGCGAGGCGCATGAGGATCCGGCCCGGCGCTACATGGCCTCGGTGATGGCCGGGGTCTTCTACATCGCGATCGGCCTGGCCGGCGGCGCCGTGGTCGGTCTGCTGAATGCCTTCCCGCACGAGCTGGTCGCCGCCATCGCCGGCCTGGCGCTGATGGGCACGATCGCCGGCGGGCTCTCCGCCGCGCTGAAGGAGGAGCAGCACCGCGACGCGGCGATTCTGACCTTCCTCGTCACCCTGTCCGGCGTGTCGATGCTGGGTATCGGCTCCGCCTTCTGGGGCGTCGTCGCGGGCAGCGTGGCGCTGCTGGTTCAGCGCCTGGGCCGGCGCTGAAATTCGGCCAGTTGGCGGTACTGTTCGCCGAGCTGGCGCGGCAGCGCGTCGAAGATCGGGATCAGCTGGCGGTAGACCTCGGCATCCGCCGCCACCGGCTCGTGCCGATGCGTGGCGCCGACCATCGCGTTCACCGCGTCCAGCGACTCGATGCGGCCCAGCGCGTACAGCCCCAGCACCGCGGCACCGAGGCAGGAGCTTTCGAAGCTCTCGGGCACGACCACTTCGCGGTCGAACACATCGGCCATCATCTGCCGCCACAGACCCGAGCGGGCGAAGCCGCCGGTCGCCTTGATCTGCCGCGCCGGGCCGACCAGCGATTCCACCGCCGGCAGCAGCCCGCGCAGGTTCAGCATCACGCCCTCCAGCGCGGAGCGGACCATGTGCGCCCGGCCGTGCTGCAGCCCGAGGCCGAACCAGGAGCCGCGCAGGTCTGCATTCCACAGCGGCGCGCGCTCGCCGGCCAGGAAGGGGTGGAACAGCAGGCCCTCGCTGCCGGCCGGCACGCGCTCGGCGATGCGGGTCAGCTCGTCGTACGAGACCTCGCCGCTGCCCAGCAGCTCGTCGCGGATCCAGCGCAGCACGATGCCGCCGTTGTTGACCGGCCCGCCGACGACCCACAGCCGCTCGGTCAGCGCGTAGCAGAAGGTGCGGGCGGACGGGTCGGTCACCGGCCGGTCGACCACCGCGCGCATCGCGCCGCTGGTGCCGATCGTCACCGCCACCTCGCCCGGCGCGATCGCGCCGACGCCGAGGTTGGACAGCACGCCGTCGTTGGCGCCGATGACGACCGGCGTGCCGGTGGGCAGGAAGCCGAGGTCCGGCAAGGGCAGCCGGTGCGCCGTCGGCACCAGCCGGGACAGTTGTTCGCGGCGGATGCCGGCCACGGCCAGCGCCTCCTCGTCCCAGTCCCGCTTTTCCAGATTGAAGAGGCCGGTGGCCGAAGCGATCGAGTGGTCGACGAGCCATTCGCCGAACAGCCGGTGGAACACGAACTCCTTGATCCCGACGAAGCGCGCCGCCTGAGCGAACACCGCCGGCCGTTCCTCGCGCAGCCAGCACAGCTTGGCCAGCGGCGACATCGGGTGGATCGGTGTACCGGTGCGGCGGTACAGGCCCGCGCCAGCGGTGCTCGCCTTGAGGCGCGCGGCCTGCGCGGCGGCGCGGTTGTCGGCCCAGGTGATGCTGGCCGTCAGCGGGCGGCCCTGCGCATCGACGGCGATCAGGCTGTGCATCGCCGCGCTGAAGCTCAGGCAGACGAACTCCGGCGATGTCACCGGGCATTGAGTAACGCTGACTTTCAGCGCGTCCAGCACGGCGGCGAAGATCAGCTCCGGATCCTGCTCCGCCGCATCCGGCTCCGGGCGCAGCAGCGGGTATTCGACCGTGTGGTGGGAGACCGGCTTGCCGTCCAGCGTGAAGACGACCGCCTTGGTGCTGGTGGTGCCGATGTCGACACCGATCATCATCAATGCAGGCATGGCGCCATTAGACCCTGGCCGTCGCCCGCGGCCGCAATTGATGCAACACTTGCGGCCAAACCCGAGGATGCCTCCGATGACCATGAAACTGCTGTTCGTTGCCGACCCGCTCGAGTCCTTCAAGACCTACAAGGACACCACCTTCTCGATGATGCGGGAGGCCGCCCGCCGGGGCCACGTGCTGTGGGCCTGCCATCCGGCCGATCTGGTCTGGCAGACCGGCGGCAAGGTCACGGCCCGGGGCGCGCGCCGGGTCTCGCTGACCGGCCGCGAAGGTGACGGCCACGGCGGCGACTGGTTCACGGTGGAGGAAAGCGCCGACCTGGTGCTGGCCACAGTGGATGCGGTGCTGATGCGCAAGGATCCGCCCTTCGACAGCGAGTTCTTCTACGCCACCCACCTGCTGGGCCAGGCCGAGCGCGAGGGCGCCAAGGTGTTCAACAAGCCGGCGGCGCTGCGCGACCACCCGGAAAAGCTCGCCATCATGGAGTTCCCGCAGTTCACCTCGCCGACGCTGGTGACCCGCAGCGACGCCGCGATCCGCGCCTTCCACGCCGAGCACCGCGACATCATCCTCAAGCCGCTGGACGGCATGGGCGGCATGGGCATCTTCCGCGTTGGGCCGGACGGCCTGAACCTGGGCTCCATCATCGAGACGCTCAACAAGGGCGGCGCCGAGACCGTCATGGTCCAGCGCTACGTGCCCGAGATCAAGGACGGCGACAAGCGCGTGCTGGTGATCGGCGGCAAGCCTGTGCCCTTCTGCCTGGCGCGCATCCCGCAGGGCAGCGAGATCCGCGGCAACCTCGCTGCCGGCGGCAAGGGCGTGGCCCGGCCGCTCACCGAGCGCGACCTGGAGATCGCCGAAACGCTGGGCCCGATCCTCGCCGCGCGCGGCCTGCTGCTGGTGGGCCTGGACGTGATCGGCGACGTGCTGACCGAGGTCAACGTGACCAGCCCGACCTGCTTCCAGGAGATCACCGACCAGACCGGCTTCGACGTCCCGAAGATGTTCATCGACGCATTGGAAGAGGCGCTGCGCTGAACGTGATGCGGCCGTCGCGCTTCGTCCTCGGCCTCTCGGCCACCCAGATCAACGGCCTCAGCGTCGCGCTGGGCGTGCTGCTGATCCAGACCGGCTTCAGCGCGCTGGCCGGCCCGCTGACGGCCGCTGCGGCGATCAGCGGTGCCGTCTGCACCAGCCTGCCGGATCTGCCCAACCCGCCCAGCCGCTGCTGGCCGCGGCTGGTGCCCGCGATGGTCGCCACGGCGCTGGTGACCTTGCTGGTGGGGCTGTGCCGGGCCTCGCCGGCGGCGATGACGGTGCTGATCGCCGCTGTCGCCTTCTTGAGCCTGATGGCGATGGCCTGGGGCCTGCGCGCCGGGCCGCTGTCCTTCTCGCCGGTGCTGGCGCTGATCTTCGCGATGGCCTGGGGCGTGCCCGATTCGAAGCTCGATGCCTTCGAGCATGCCGGCTGGGTGCTGGGCGGGGCGCTGACCTACGCGCTCTGGGCCCGCCTCACCGCCCAGGTGCTGCGGCGCCGCTACCGCGAGCTGGCGCTGGCCACCGCGATGCGGGCTTGCGCCCAGCGCCTGCGCTCGCGCGCCGCGCGCATCGCCGGCGAGGTGCCGGTCGAGGAGCAGACGACGCGCTCCTCGATCGCCGACGACGTGCTGTTCGCCGACGCGCTGCAGGCCGCCCGCGACCACATCTTCGCCGCGCGCCCGTCCCCTCATGCGCGCCGCCAGGTCGATCTGCTGCTGGGCCTGATCGAGCTGCGCGACCTGCTGCTGGCCAGCCGGCTCGACACCGAGCACCTCGGCGACGACGTGGCGGGCCTGGGCTGGCGCGGCACGCTGGCCACGACGCAGCGCCGCCTCGCCTATGCGCTCGACGGCCTTGCCGACGCCACCGACCGCGGCGCGGAGCCGCCGCAGCTCTCGGCCGCGCTGTGGCGCCGCGAGCTGGCGCAACGGCTGGCGGCCGTGGACGCGAACGTCGACGACGAGGACCCGCGCCGCCACCTGATCCAGGCGCTGCAGGGCCGGCTCGGCTACATGCTGGACGACGTCGCCGCGATGACCGCGCGCCTGTCGGCGCCTGACCGCAGCGACGACGCCGGCGTCTTCTCGCCCGAACAGCTGCGCCAGTTCGTCTCGCCCGAGGGCTGGCCACTGGCTGCGCTGAAGGCTCACCTGACCCTGGACTCCAGCGTGCTGCGCCACGCGATCCGCTTCACGCTGGCGCTGTCGGTGGCTTACGTGATCGGCCACTGGATGCCCTGGCACGCGCACCCGCACTGGCTGGTGCTGAGCGTGGCCGTGGTCCTGCGCGGCAACCTGGAGCAGACGCTGTCGCGCCGCAACCAGCGGATCATCGGTACGGTGATCGGCTGCTTCGTCGTGATGGCGCTGGCGCAGCTCCATGACGACCCCAAGCTGCTGGGCCTGATCTTCGTAGGCGCCGTCGGCACTGCCCACGCCTACGTGAACCAGCGCTACGTGGTCGCGGCCACCGGGGCCACGCTGATGGCGCTGCTGCAGCCGCTGCTGCTGGAGCCCGGCAGCCACCCGGCGGTGATGGAGCGGCTGGCCGACACCTTCGTCGGCGCGATGCTGGCCTGGGCCTTCTGCTTCGTGCTGCCCTGGTGGGAGCGGCGCTCGCTGGAACTGCTGACGCACCAGCTGCGCCGCATGCTGGTCCAGCATGCGCAGAACGTGCTGCGCTGGCAGTCCACCCGCGAGCAGGAGGTCGGCGCCCGCCTGTCGCGCCAGCAGGCCTACGCGGCGCTGGCGGCGGTGGCGAATGCCGCGCAGCGCACGCGCGTCGAGCCCTCGCACGTGCGCCTACCGGAGGCCGAGATCGAGGCGCTGCTGACTCACGGCTACCGGCTGATGGCCCTGCTGGGCATGGTGCAGCAGATGATCAACCGCCGCGTCGCCCGGCTGGACCCGGCGGTGAGCGCCGCGGCGCTGGAGGCGGCGGTGCCCGTCGTCGTCGAAGCGCTGCAGCCCGGCGAGG
Organism: Roseateles agri; assembly: GCF_034043675.1. Taxonomy (NCBI): domain Bacteria; kingdom Pseudomonadati; phylum Pseudomonadota; class Betaproteobacteria; order Burkholderiales; family Sphaerotilaceae; genus Roseateles; species Roseateles agri. Next base: position 567,118 of record NZ_JAXCLA010000003.1, read on the forward strand.
CCGTGCCCGCGCTGCGCACGCCCGGCTCCGCCCTGTCGTCCGACTGGCCGGAGCATGGCCAGCAAGATCTGACCCCCTGGCTGCAGCGCCGCTTGCAGCTGTGCGGCCGCGAGGCGGCGATGCTCGCCAATGCGGTCAACCGCCTGCTGGCCAGCGACGCGCCGGGCAAGGCTTATGCTGCGCAGCTCTGACAGCTGCGAGGAGTTGAAGACCATGGAACTACTGAGCCAACACGGCGCCTTCGGCGGCTGGCAGCGCTTCTACCGGCACGAGTCGACCGAGATCGGCCTGCCGATGAAATTCGCGCTGTTCCTGCCGCCCGAGCCCAAGGCGCTGCTGGTCTATCTGGCCGGCCTGACTTGCACCGAGGAGACCTTCACGATGAAGGCCGGCGCGCAGCAGATGGCGGCCGAGCTGGGACTGGCCCTGCTGATGCCCGACACCAGCCCGCGCGGCGCCAATGCGCCGGGCGAGGCGGACGCCTGGGACTTCGGCGTCGGTGCCGGCTTCTACCTGGATGCCACGCAAGAACCCTGGGCCAAGCACTGGCGCATGGAGAGCTACCTGATGTACGAGCTGCTGCCGCTGGTGCAGCGCGAGTTCTCGCTGCCGGCGGAGCGCACCGGCATCTTTGGCCACTCGATGGGCGGCCATGGTGCGCTGACCCTGGCGCTGCGGCATCCGGGCGTGTTCCGCTCGCTGTCCGCCTTCGCGCCGATCTGCGCGCCGATGCAGTGCCCCTGGGGCGTCAAGGCCTTCACCGGCTACCTGGGCGAGGACCGCGATGCCTGGCCCGCCCACGACGCCAGCGCGCTGATGCAGGCGCAGGCCAGCGTGCCCTATCCGGGCGGCATCCTGGTCGACCAGGGCCTGGCTGACAAGTTTCTGGTCGAGCAGCTGCACCCGGCCGCCTTCGAGGAAGCCTGCTCGCTCGTCGGCCAGCCGCTGACCCTGCGCCGCCACGAGGGCTACGACCACGGCTACTACTTCATCGCCAGCTTCGTCGACGAACACCTGAAGCACCACGCGGCGCAGCTGATCGGCTGACAGCGGGATCGGGCCAGGCGCCGTCGCTTCATCGATTTTGTCTAAGTGAGCCGGGCAGGCGATGCCTGCAGCGGCGAGGGCCGGGCGATCATTTCGCCACCATGAAGCTGCCCCTCCTCGCTCCCTCCTTGCAAGCACTCGCAGCGGCGCTTGCCATCGCCGCCGCGCCGGCGCAGGCCCAGATCAACCTGGGCAATATGCTGCGCAACGCGCTCAACCCCGCCAACGCTCAGTGCCGCAGCCTGCTCGAATGGGTGCGTACCCCGCAGCCGCCGGGCACGGCGGACGCCGCGGCTGCACCTGCGCCCGGGCGTCGCATGCCGGCGGCGCCGATCGGCGGTGCAGGGCTGGACGCGCGCACCAGCTTCCTGCTGTCGGACGAGGTATTCGCCAAGCGCTTCGGCAAGACCTACGAGCAGCTGACCCTCCAGGATTTCCGCACCTTCCAGCAGCAGACGGCGCGCTTCTGCATGCAGAACGGCGAGTTCACGCCGGCCGAGTGGCAGACCGTGCAATCGCTGTGGAACGAGCAACAGCAGGCCCGCATCGTCCAGGCGCTGCAGGCGCGCCGCCAGCAGCAGGAGGCCGCCCAACGGGAGGCCGCCAGCGCCCGCGCCGAGCTGGATCAGCTGGCGGCGGAACTGGGCCAGGGCACGGCGCAGACCTTGACCCTGGCCCGACTGCAAGCCATCCGCGAGCGCAGCCGTGCGCTCTTGCCGCGCGCCGGTGCCGACGCCCAGCAGGCCTTCGAGGCCGCCTGGCAGCGCAGCACGCCGGCCCTGGTGCCGGAGCTGTTGCGCCAGCGTGCCCAGGAGGCCGTGGCCCAGGCACATGGCCCCGAACAGCTGCCCCAGCTGCTGCGGCTGCGCGAGAGCCTGGCGCAGCAGGGCGCCGGCCTCGGCGTGTCCCTGCCGGCGGACGACCCGGCCCTGCAGGCGCTGGAGCGCCGTGAGCGGGAGCTGGCCGTGGCGGCCGCTGCCGCCGAGCGCCGTCAGATCGACGGACTCCCGGACGGCCTGCCGGGCCTCGAGGCCGGTGTTCAATGGCAGCAGCGCTTCCAGTCCACCTGGAGCGGCGGCCGGCTCGCGCCGGAGCTTGCGGCGGTGCAGGAGGACTTCCGCAAGCGCCGCGAGGGCGTGCTGCAGCGCTCGGGCGCGATCCTGGTGCGCGCGGTGCAGCAGGCGACGACGATCTCGGAGGCGCAGGGCAGCGTGGGCCGCTACACGCTGCCGTCCGAGGCCAGCCTGGCCAGCGTCCAGGGCATGCGCAACGCGGTGGACGAGCGCATCCGCCTGATCGAGCGCAACGACGCGCTGGGCCGCCCCACCGCCGCCGGCGCCGCGCAGTCGGTGGCCGCCGCGCCCGCAGCACCGGCCGCAGGCGGCAACCCGGTGCGCCCCACCGCGGCAGCGGCGCCTGTCGCCGCCAGCACCGGCCCCGGCGAGCCCAGCGAGGAGGCGATGTACGACCTCGTGCGGCAGAAGTTCGAGAACGCAGCCGCGCGGGTCAAGGGCCTTTACGACCAGTGCCAGGGTGGCGGCAGCGGCGGCAATGCGATCAACGCGATGATGTGTCTGGGCATCAATCTGCAGAACGGTGTGACCGGTGGTGCGGCGGCGCAGCCGACGCGCATCGTCAAGTTCGCCAAGATCGGCTGCGAGAAGTCGCCGGCCCATCCGGGCTACAACTGCGAATACGAGATCCAGACCGACAACCCGATGAACAACCAGTTCGCCAAGATGACCGGCTTCCAGGTCGACCAGGCCGGCTTCGGCCAGGGGCGCTTCGTGCGCAACCGCGAAGGGCGCTGGCTGATGATCACCGGCGAGTAAACGCTGCCCCGGGCGGCCGGGCCTGGAAGAATGCGGGGCATGAGCACCGATTCCTTCCCCACCCTTCCGCCGGCCGCCCGTGTCGGCGACCCGCTCGAACGCATCGACACGCCGGCCCTGGTCCTCGACCTCGACGCCTTCGAGCGCAACCTCGACCTGATGCAGGCCAAGGCCCGCGCCGCCGGCGTCGCGCTGCGCCCGCATGCGAAGGCGCACAAGACGCCACAGGTCGCGCTGGCGCAGATCGCGCGCGGCGCGGTGGGCATCTGCTGCCAGAAGGTCAGCGAGGCGCTGCCCTTCCTCGAAGCCGGCGTGACGGACATCCACATCAGCAACGAGGTCGTCGGCGCGGCCAAGCTGGCGCTGCTCGCGCAGGCGGCGCGGGTGGGGCGCTTCAGCGTCTGCGTGGACGATGCCGGCCAGGTGGCCGAGCTGGCGGCGGCCTGCGCGGCGCAGGGCAGCCGGGTGGACGTGTTCGTGGAGATCAACGTTGGGCAGGACCGGTGCGGTGTTGCCGGCGCGCCCGAGGTGCTGTCGATCTTGCAAGTTATTTCAGCGCATCCGCAGCAGCTGGCCTTCAAGGGCTTGCAGGCCTATCAGGGCCGGGTCCAGCACATCCGCTCGCGCGAGGAACGCCGCGCCGCCGCGCTGGCTGCTTCGGCCCGCACCGCGGCCGTGGTCGCGGCGCTGCAGGCGGCCGGCATCGCCTGCCCGGTCGTCACCGGCGGCGGCAGCGGCAGCGTGGAGTTCGAACTGGCCGGCGGCATCTACAACGAGGTCCAGCCGGGGTCCTCTGCCTTCATGGACGCGGACTACGGCGCCAACGAGTACGGCGATGCGCTGCGCTTCGAGCACAGCCTGTTCGTGCTGGCCTCGGTGATGAGCCGCGTGGACGAGCGACAGGCGATCGTCGATGCGGGGCTGAAGTCCATGTCCGCGGAATCGGGCCTGCCGCGGGTGTGGGGCCGCCAGGGCGTCGAGTACGCGGTGATCAGCGACGAGCACGGCAACCTGCGCGGCGGCGCGCCGCTGCCGCAGCTGGGTGAGCGCGTGCTGCTGGTGCCGGGCCACTGCGACCCGACCTTCAATCTGCACGACGAACTGGTGTGCCTGCGCGGCGGCGTCGTCGAGGCGATCTGGCCGGTGGCGGCGCGCGGCCTCAGCCGTTGATCAGCATCAGCGCTCCAAGGGCCAGGAACACCGCGTAGAGGACGCGCTGAAAGGTGGCTGCGCCGAGGCGCCCGACCAGCCGGTTGCCCAGCGCGAGACCCGCGAAGGCGGCCACCACGGCCACCAGCACCTCGATGCCCGACACATCGGGCAGCCCGCTGCCCAGCCGCACTGCCAGCGCCAGCATCCCCAGCGTGAAGCTGATGCCCATCGCCTGCATCATGGCGGCCTTGTCCAGCCGCAACGCCTGCAGGTAGGGCACCATCGGCATCACGAACACGCCGGTGCCGGCGGCCAGCAGGCCCGACAGCAGGCCGGCCGCCGCGCCGATCAGCCGCGGCCCGCGCCGCATCTCCGGCAGCCGCGGCTTCGCCAATCCCCAGATGCCGTAGACCACGAGCACCCCGCCCAGCAGCTCGTGCGCGGCGGCGCCGCTGGCGCCTGAACCCAGTGCCGGCAGCGGGCTCCACAGCGTGGCGGCGACCATGCCGCACCACATCGGCCAGAGCTGCCGCAACAGCGCACGCCAGTTGCTGCCCAGGCACTGGGCGATGTTCGTCAGCAGCGAGGGCAACACCATCAGCGCCGCAGCCTTGGCCGGCGACAGCGCCGTCAGGCCCAGCAGTGCCATCGACAGGGTCGGCAGCCCCATGCCCGAGAGGCCCTTGACCAGGCCGGCGGCCAGGAAGATGGCGGCGCAGAGCAGCAGCAGCGAGTGATCCATGGCGGCATGGTCCTTGGCGGCGTCAGGGCTGTCCATCGGCGAAGGCCGTTGCTATCCTCCGCCGAAACCGAAGGATCTCCACTCGTGGCGCTGCACCGCATCGACCCCTACGACCTGCGCCTGTTCGCCGCCGTTGCCGAGGCTGGCTCGATCACTGCTGGCGCGCGGGCGATGCATCTGTCGCTGGCCGCCGCCAGCGCACGGCTGCAGAAGCTGGAGCAGGCCAGCGGTTCGCAACTGCTGAGCCGCTCCAAGCGCGGTGCCGCGCTGACCGACGCCGGCCGCACCTTGCTGCGCCACGCCGGCCTGATGCAGCGGCAGCTCGCCGCGCTGCATGCCGACATGGCCGCCCATGCGCGCGGCCTCAGCGCCACCGTGCGCCTGCTGGCGAACACCGCGGCCATCAGCGAGCACCTGCCGCCGCTGCTGGGACCCTTCCTGGCCGCGCATCCGGACATCGACATCGAGCTGAAGGACGGTGCCAGCGTCGAGCTGCTGCAGGCGCTGCGCCAGGGGCAGGCGGATCTGGCCGTCGTGTCCGACCACGTGGACCTGGTTGGCCTGCAAGCCAGCCCCTGGCGGGCGGACCGGCTGGTGGCGTTGCTGTCCGGCCGCGGCCGGCGCGCAGTGTCCTTCGCGGAATTGCTCGACCGCCCCTTCGTCGGCCTACCGCCGGACAGCGGCCTGACGCGCTTCCTGCAACGCCGCGCGCTGGACCAGGGCCGGCCGCTGCATCAGCGGATCGGCGTACGCAGCTTCGACGCGGTGGCGCGCCTGGTGGAGGAGGGCGTCGGCGTGGCGGTGATGCCGGAGGCGGCCGCACTCCGCTGGCTGCCCGCGAGGATGCACCCGCTGTCGGACGCCTGGGCCTCGCGCCGCCTGATGCTGTGCTGGGCCGATGCGCCCGGCACTGCCGTGGCGCTGCTGCGGGATGCGCTGCTTACTGCACCCGCTTGACCTTGACCTGGAAGCTGATGCCCTCGACCTTCATGAAGTAGCTGCCCAGGATGCCCGGCGTGATCGTCACGGCCGGGTCCTGCAGCGGCTTGAAGTTCGCCGGCTCGTCGTTGATCACCCAGACCTGGCCGTTGGCCAGGGTCAGCGACTGGCCGCGCCGCCACTCGGCAAGCGTGCCGACGATGCGGCTCTGCATTGCGCTGGGCTTGTTGTCCTCGGCCTTGGGCTTGGGCATCGAGACGCGGCCGAAGTCGGCGTCGGCCGCTGCTGGAGCCGGGGCTGGCGTGGCCGCCGGCGCCGCCGAGGTGTTGCGCAGCGAAGTGGCCAGCGTGTCGTAGCAGGCCAGGCGCGCGGTGGTATCCGCCAGCGTCAGGCAGCGCAGCAGCTCGGCATCGGTGCCCGCGGCTTGCGCGGCGACGGCGGCGAAACTGAGCAGGAGTGTGGGCAGCGTTTTCTTCATGGCCGGATGGTAACGAGGCTTCGGGGACAATCGGGGCATGGCTGTCCTCTCCCTCACCAATGCCCATCTCGCTTACGGTCACGTCGCGCTGCTCGACGCTGCCAATTTCGCGCTCGAAACGGGCGAACGCGTCGGCCTGATCGGCCGCAACGGCACCGGCAAGTCCTCGCTGCTGAAGATCCTCGCCGGCATGGAGAAGCTCGACGACGGGCTGCTGCAGGTCCAGCAGGGCCTGACCAGCGTCTACGTGCCGCAGGAACCCGAGCTGCGGCCCGAGGCGACGATCTTCGACGTCGTCAGCGAGGGTGTGGCCGAGGCCAAGGCGCTGCGCGAGCGCTACGAGCTGCATGACGAGAACGACGATCTGGACTGGGTGCTGGAGCGCATCGAGCACATCTCGGGCTGGAACTGGGAGCAGCGCGTCGACGAGACCCTGCACCGGCTGGACCTGGACGGCAGCCGCGTGATCGGCTCGCTGTCCGGCGGGCTGAAGAAGCGCGTGGCGCTGGCCCGCGCGCTGGTCGCGCAGCCGGACGTGCTGCTGCTGGACGAGCCGACCAACCACCTGGACCTGGACGCGATCACCTGGCTCGAAGGCCTGCTGAACGATTTCAAGGGCTCGCTGCTGCTGATCACCCACGATCGCTCCTTCCTCGACAACGTGGCCAACCGCATCGTCGAGCTGGACCGCGGCCAGCTGCGCGGCTATCCCGGCAATTTCGCCGCCTTCCAGGCTGCCAAGCAGTACGAGCTGGAGAACGAAGCGCTGGCCAATGCCCGCTTCGACAAGCTGCTGGCGCAGGAAGAGGTGTGGATCCGCAAGGGCGTGGAAGCCCGGCGCACGCGCAGCGTGGCGCGCATCCAGCGTCTGGAGGCGATGCGCCAGGCCCATGCGGCGCGGCGCGACGTGCAGGGCAAGGTGCGGCTGGACATCGACACCGGCGGTTCCAGCGGCAAGATCGTCGCCGAGCTGGAGAAGGTGTCGAAGGTCTACGGCGAGCGCACCATCGTGCGCGAGTTCACCGGCACCATCCTGCGCGGCGACAAGGTCGGCCTGGTCGGCCCCAATGGCGCGGGCAAGACGACCTTGCTGAAGATGATCCTCGGCGAACTGGCGCCCGACAGCGGCACGGTGCGCCTGGGCACGAAGATGACGGTGGCCTACTTCGACCAGATGCGCGATGCGCTGGACCTCGACGCCACCTTGGCCGACACGATCAGCCCGGGCAGCGAGTGGATCGAGATCGGCTCGCAGCGCAAGCACGTCAAGAGCTACCTCGGCGACTTCCTGTTCTCGCCCGCGCGCGCCGATTCACCGGTGCGCACGCTCTCGGGCGGCGAGCGCAACCGCCTGCTGCTGGCGCGCCTCTTCGCACGCCCGGCCAACGTGCTGGTGCTGGACGAGCCGACCAACGACCTCGACATCGAGACCCTGGAGCTGCTGGAGGAACTGCTGGACGAGTACGACGGCACCGTCTTCCTCGTCAGCCACGACCGCCGCTTCCTCGACAACGTCGTCACCAGCACGATCGTCAGCGAAGGTGATGGCCGCTGGCGCGAGTACGAGGGCGGCGTCGAGGACTGGCTGACGCAATCGCGCCGCGCGGCGGCGCTGGCGGCGAAGGCAGGCTCGGCACCCGCCGCGGCCAAGACGGCAACCGCGCCGGCTCCGGCGCCAGCGCCGGTGGTCGCCGCCAAGAAGAAGCTCAGCTACAAGGAACAGCGCGAGCTGGATGAGCTCCCGCAGAAGATCGCCGCGCTGGAGACCGAGCAGAAGCACCTGAACGCCTTGCTCGAAGGCACCGAGCTCTACGGCCAGGGCGCCGCCCGCATCGCCGAAGTGACCGAGCGTGCCGGTGCGATCGACGAGGAGCTGCTGGGGCTGATGGAGCGCTGGGAGGCGCTGGACGCCCGCTGAGCCGGGGTCAGAGCTGGGTGGTGACCGCGCCGATGTCGTCGAAGCCGACGGTGATGCGGTCGCCCGCCTTCAGGTCCTTGCGAACGATCCAGGCGCCGGTCGTCACCACACTGCCGGCGGGCACCGTTTCGCCGCGTCGCGTGACGTGCTTGAGCCACGCTGCCAGCCCCCAGGCGGGGTCGCCGAGCGGATGTGTGCCGGTGGCGTGCTGCGGCGCTTCGTCGTTGACCCGCAGCGAGCAGGCCTGGGTGGACCAGTCGCGGCCGGGCTGCCAGGGCAGCCATTCGCCCAGAGCCAGCGCGCCGTTCGACTGCAGGTCTGCCAGGCGCAGCAGGGCCGGCGCGTCGGAGCCTTCTTCCCAGCGCGAGCTGACGATTTCGATCGACACGGTGAAGGAATGGATCAGCGCGGCGGCGGCGGCCGGCGTGATCGTGTCGGCCTCCCAGCGGGCCACCGGGCGGCCGATGCGCAGCGCGATCTCGGCCTCAGCCACTGGTGCAGTCAGCCCGAGTTCCGAGAAGTCGATGACACCGTCCGGCGCATGGGCTAGTTGCCGCACCAGCTCGGGCGGCAGCGGCGCGTGGGTCAGGCGCGCCTCGCGGGAAGGGCCGCCAGACTTCCAGTACTGCGGTGTGTACTCGTCCTCGTACCAACCGAACATGTCGACCAGGCCGTCCTGCACGGCATAGGCCACCGCCTCGTCGTCGAGTGCCCATTCCTGCGCCTTCAAGTGCCGGCGATTGCTCATCGCGTGCGCCAGGTTGATGGCCAGCAGGCGGGAGTTGCCGGGCAGGGGGCGGGGGTTCTTCTTGCTCATGTCTGAATCCTACTTCGCGTCGCTGCTTGCCAGCAGCGCCCAGAATTTCGGATCCTGCGCCGTCGCGAAGTTGATCCGCATCAGCGTGCCGGCCTGCCGCGTGGCGCTGAAGAGCCGCCCCGGCGCGGTGAGCCAGCCGGCGTCGAGCAGGCGCTGCGCCAGGCGCTCGGTGTCGGCGCCGACATCCAGCCAGCCGAACAGGCCCTGCGGCGGCGTGACGAAGTGGCAGCCCGCGCCCTGCGCCAGCTTGACGGCGCGCAGCCGTGCCGCATCGAGCCGCGTGGCGACGCGCTCGGCGTGGCGGCGCAGCTGGCCCTGTTCCAGGCACAGCGCGACGGCGCGTTCCAGCAGCGGGCTGGTGGTGAGCGTGGACAGCAGCTTCAGGTCGGTCAGCTTCTTGATGCGCTCGGCGCTGGCGGCCAGATAGCCGACGCGCCACGCCGGTGTCAGGATCTTCGAGAAGCCGGAGACGTAGATCGTGCGGCGCAACCCGTCCAGCGCGGAGAGCCGCGGCGCGTGGTTCGGCGCGAGGAAGGCGTAGGTGTCGTCCTCGACGATCATGAAATCACCCGTTTCGGCGAGCTTCAGGATCTGGTGCGCCTGCGCGAGGTTCAGCGTGTGGCCGGTCGGGTTGTGCAGCACCGAGACGGTGACGTACATGCGCGGCCGGTGCTGCTCGACCAGGCGCTGCATCACGGCCAGGTCCGGCCCGTCCGCGCCGCGCGGCACCGGCAGCAGCCGCATGCCGGCCTGCGTCAGCCGCGCGTACTCGATGGCCCAGCCGGGATCGTCCACCAGCACCGCGTCGCCCGGCTGCAGCAGGCCGCGCGTCACCAGGTCCAGCGCGTGGGTGGCGCCGACGGTGGTGAGCAACTGCTCCGGCGCAACCGCGATGCCGACGTCCGCCAAGCGCCGCGCCAGCGCCATGCGCAGCCGCGCGTCGCCGCCGGGCTCGCCGTACTGCAGGGCCAACTGGTCGGGGCCTTCGCTCTGCGCGACGACCTTGCGCAGCGCGCCCTGGATCATCGGCAGGTCCAGCCATTCGGCCGGCAGCGTGCCCAGGCCCGGCGCCGTGCGGGCTTCGGCCTGGAACATGCCGCGGATCAGCGTCGTTGCGTCGAACGGCCGACCCGCGGCGCGGGTGGGCAGCGAGTGCGTCGGCGCCGATCGGCTCTGCGCAAGGGCAGGTTCGCGAACGAAGAAGCCGCGCTGCTTGCGCGCCTCCAGCAGGCCCTGGGCGAGCAACTGGTCGTAGGCCGCCACGACGGTGTACGGGCTCACGCCATGGTGCTTGGCGCACTCGCGCACCGAGGGCAGCCGGGTGCCCGGCAGCAGCAGGCGCTGGCCGATGCGCTCGGCAAAGCGCTGTGCCAGCTGCTGGGCCAGCGGCGTCGATGAAGCGCGGGACAGCGGGCTCGATGTGCTGGTATTCATGCCAATACAGATCGCTTGCTTGTATGGGAAAGTGTACTGGCTCTGTACTGGGCTTGGGCCGCATACTGGGGCCATGAGCTTCCACGTCCTGCTGGTGTTTGCCGGTGCTGCGCTCTTGATGGCGCTGACGCCGGGCCCGAACATGATCTACCTGCTGTCGCGCTCGCTGTGCCAGGGTCGGCGCGCGGCGGTGACCTCGTGGCTGGGCGTGGTGTTGGGCTTCAGCGTCCACATGCTGTCCGCGGCGCTGGGCCTGACGGCGCTGTTCATGGCGGTGCCGCTGGCCTATGAGGTGCTGAAGTTCGGCGGCGCGCTGTACCTGCTGTGGCTGGCCTGGCAGTCGCTGCGGCCCGGCGCGCGCTCGCCCTTCGAGGCGCGCGAGCTGCCGCAGGAATCGCCGCGCAAGCTGTTCGTGATGGGCCTGCTGACCAGCGTGCTGAATCCCAAGGTGGCGATCTTCTATCTCTCCGTGCTGCCGCAGTTCATCGTGCCCGAGCAGGGTTCGGTGCTGATGCAGAGCGTGCTGCTCGGCACCACACAGATCGCGATTGGCGCCGGCGTGAACCTGCTGGTCTGCCTGTTCGCCTCGCAGATGTCTCAGTGGCTGCTGCGCCACCGGGCCTGGCTGGCGGCGCAGCGTTACCTGATGGGCTCGGTGCTCGGCGGCCTCGCCTTGCGGCTCTTGATGGAGCAACGCCGTGGCTGAGATGGTGCTCGCCGAGCAACCCGGCCGCGGCATGCTGCTGGGCGCGATCGGCGTGTTCATCTTCGCGGTGACGATTCCGATGACGCGGCTCGCGATCGGGCATGGCGACTCGCCGCAGCTCGATCCCTTGTTCATCACCACCGGCCGCGCCGCGGTGGCGGGCCTCCTGTCCGCGCTGTACCTGCGCTTTACCGGCGCACCCTGGCCCACGCGCAAGCAGGCCCAGGGACTGTTCCTCACCGGCCTGGGCGTCGTGTTCGGCTTCCCGCTGTTCCTGGCGCTGGCGGTGCGTGAGGTCGATGCGGTCCATGCTTCGGTGATCTCCGGCGTGCTGCCGCTGGCCACGGCCGCAGTGGCGGCGCTTGTGCTGCGCCAGCGGCCGTCGATCGGCTTCTGGGCCTGTGCGCTGCTGGGCCTGGCCTTGGTGCTGGCCTTCGCGTGGTGGCGCGGCGCGGCGGGCTTCCAGGCGGCGGATGGGCTGTTGATGCTGGCCGTGTTCAGCGCGGCCGGCGGCTACGTCAGCGGCGCGGGCCTGTCACGGCAGATGAGCGCGGAGCAGGTGATCTGCTGGGTGCTGGTGATGTACCTGCCGCTGACGGCACCGCTGGCGCTGCTGAACCGGCCGCAGCATGAGGTCAGCCTCGCGGCCTGGAGCGCCTTTGCCTACGTCTCGCTGTTCTCGATGTGGATCGGCTTCTTTGCCTGGTACCGCGGACTGGCGATCGGCGGGATGGTGCGGGTGAGCCAGGTGCAGGTGATCCAGCCCTTCCTGTCGATGCTGCTGGCCGTGCCGCTGCTGGGTGAGGAACTCGACGCGATGACGCTGGTCTTTGCGCTGGCCGTGATCGCGGTGGTGTGGATCGGCAAGCGCATGCCGGTGGAGCAATTGCGATGAAGCGTCTCGGCGTCCTCGGCGGCATGAGCTGGGAATCGACATCCCATGTGTACCAGTTGCTGAACCGCGACGTGGCCGCCCGGCTCGGCGGCCTGCACAGCGCCGACCTGCTGCTGCGCAGCGTGGATTTCGCCGACATCGAGGCCCTGCAGCGCTCGGGCGACTGGGACCGCGCCGCGCAGCTGCTGGGCGAGGCCGGCGCCGGCCTGAAACGCGCCGGCGCGCAGGGCCTGCTGCTGGCGACGAACACGATGCACAAGATCGCCGACGAGATCGAGCGTGTCGCCGGCCTGCCGCTGATCCACATCGTCGACGCCACCGCCGCCGCGCTGAAGGCCGCCGGCGTGACGCGCGCCGGGTTGCTGGCCACCCGCTACACGATGGAGCAGGATTTCTACCGCGGCCGCATGCGCGAGCGCCACGGCATCGAGGTGGTCGTGCCGGAGGTCGAAGCGGCTCGCGCCGAGGTGCACCGCGTGATCTATGAAGAACTGTGCCGCGGGCGCATCGTGGATGCCTCGCGCGAATTTTTCCGCGGCGCGGTGCGAGACTTGGGCGCGGCGCAAGGCGCGCAGGCGGTGATTCTCGGCTGCACCGAGATCTGCCTGCTGCTGGACCCGTCGCGGCCCGCGGATGCCCCGCTGCCGCTGTTCGACGGCACCGCGCTGCATGCACGCGCCGCCGTCGACTGGATGCTGGATCTGTAGTTGTTGTTACTGCTGTTGTTGTTCCCCGAACCGAGAAGAAAGCCATCGCCATGACTTCCCCCTGGACCCAGGCGCGCCGTGCCGCGCGTATGAACCCTTCGATCATCCGCGAGATCCTCAAGGTCACCGAGAAGCCGGGCGTGCTCTCCATGGCCGGCGGCCTGCCCTCGGCCGACACCTTCCCGGTCGAGGCGCTGAAAGCAGCCTGCGACAAGGTGCTCAGCGAAAACGCCAAGGAAGCGCTGCAGTACGCGGCCAGCGAGGGCTTCGCGCCGCTGCGCGAATGGGTGGCCGAGCGGGTCAAGTCGCTGGGCATGAAGGTCAGCGCCGACCAGGTACTGATCACGACCGGCTCGCAGCAGGGGCTGGACCTGGTCGGCAAGATCCTGTGCGACCAGGGCGCGCCGGTGGCCGTGGAGACGCCGACCTACCTCGGCGCGCTGCAGGCCTTCACGCCCTATGAGCCGCTGTTCGCGAGCCTGGCCACCGACGAAGAGGGCGTGCTGCCCGAGGCGATCAAGAAGCTGCCGCAGGTCTCGCCCGGCACGCGCTTCGCGTACCTGCTGCCCAACTACCAGAACCCGACCGGCCGCGTGATGGGCGCCGAGCGCCGCGCCGCCGTGATGGCCGCCGCCCGCGAGGCCGGCCTGCCGGTGGTCGAAGACAACCCCTACGGCGACCTGTGGTTCGACGAGGCGCCGCCGGCCGCGCTGTCGTCCTACTGGCCCGAAGGCTCGATCTACCTCGGCTCCTTCTCCAAGGTGCTGACGCCGGGTTTCCGCCTCGGCTTCATCATCGCGCCCAAGGAGCTGTACCCGAAGCTGCTGCAAGCCAAGCAGGCGGCAGACCTGCACACGCCGGGCTTCAATCAGCGCGTCGTCTACGAGGTGATCCGCAACGGCTTCCTCGAGCAGCACGTGCCCAAGATCCGCGCGAAGTACAAGGCCAACCGCGACGCGATGGCCACGGCGCTGGAGCAGCACCTGCCGCCCGGCTGCGTGTGGCAGAAGCCCAAGGGCGGCATGTTCTTCTGGATCCGTCTGCCTGAGGGCTTCGACGCGATGGCGATGCTGGAGACAGCAGTGGAGGCCGGCATCGCCTACGTGCCCGGCGCGGCCTTCTACGCGCATGCGCCGGATCTGCGCACCCTGCGGCTCTCGTTCGTCACGCTGACGCCGGAACTGATCGCCGATGGCGTGGCCATTCTCGGCAAGGTGCTGAAGCAGGCGCTGGAAATGGCACCGGAGCATGCGCCGTGAGTGAGCTGCGTCGTTTCGTCCAGGTCGACGTGTTCGGCGGAGAGCCGCTGATGGGCAACCCGCTCGCGGTCGTCATCGACGGTGCGGGCTTGAGCGACGAGCAGATGGCCGCGTTCGCGTGCTGGACCAACCTGTCCGAGACCAGCTTCCTGCTGCCGCCGACCGACCCTGGCGCGGACTACCGCGTCCGCATCTTCACGCCCGAGCGCGAGCTGCCGTTCGCCGGCCACCCGACCTTGGGCTCTGCCCATGCGTTCCTGGCGAGCGGCGGCGACGCGAAGAAGCCGGGGCAGGTCGTCCAGCAGTGCGCCGTCGGGCTCGTGCGACTCCGTCGCGACGGTTCGCGTCTTGCCTTCGCGGCGCCACCGCTGAAGCGGACCGGTCCGCTCGACGCGGCGCTGCTGGCGCGGATCGCCGCGATCCTGCGGGTGCGCGAGGACGAGATCGTTGCGCATCAGTGGGCGGACAACGGCCCCGGCTGGTGCGCGGTGATGCTGGCCTCCGGCGCGGCGGTTCGTGCGATCGATCCGGATTGGTCGAAGCTCGAGGAACTGCAGCTCGGCGTCGTCGGTCCGCAGCGTGACGGCGAGGACACCGACTTCGAGATCCGCGCCCTCATCGGCACCGCCGGCAGCACGAGCCAGCCCTACGAAGACCCGGTTACCGGCAGCCTCAACGCGAGCGTCGCCCAGTGGCTGCAATCGACCGGCCTTGCTGGCGCGCGCTACACGGCGGCCCAGGGTGCGGCGCTGAATCGCGCGGGGCGCATCCACGTGCTGCGTGATGGCGACGACACCTGGATCGGCGGCGACGTCCATCCGCTGGTCCACGGCCAGGTGCGGCTGTGAGCGCACTCCGCTTCGCAGAGGACTGGAACGAGGCGGATCTTTCGGCCGTGCATGCGGTGCTCGTGCGCAGCTATTGGTGCGAAGGCATTCCGCGCGAGACCCTGGCCCGGGCGATGCGCGGCTCGCTGAATTTCCTGCTGCACGATGCTGAGTCCGGCGAACTGGCGGCCTATGCGCGCGTCGTCAGCGATCGCGCGACCTTTGCCTACCTCTGCGATGTCTTCGTGATCGAGTCGCGGCGTGGCGAAGGCCTCGGCCGCCGGCTGATGGAGCGTGTCGTGGCCCATCCCGATCTGCAGGGCCTGCGCCGCTTCTCGCTGGTCACGCGGGATGCGCACGGGCTCTATGCGAAGTTCGGTTTCACGCCGCTGGCGGCGCCGGATCGCGGCATGGAGATCGTCCGCCCGGGCCTGTATCTGCAGTCCACATCCGAGCGAGCTGGCACATGACGACCCAGGCCACCGAAGACCTGTTCCGCGAAGACGCGACGCTGCGCGAGTGCACGGCGACGCTGCTGCGCGCCGACGAACGCGGCCTGCTGCTGGATCGCACGGTGTTCTACCCGCAGGGTGGCGGCCAGGCCGGCGATGCGGGCGAGCTGGTTTTCGCCGACGGGCGCGTGATCGCGATCGCGGACACGAAGAAGGGCGAGGGCGGCGAGATCCTGCACATCCCTGCGCCGGACCAATCGCTCGACGGCCTGGTGCCAGGCCTTGCGCTGAGGGCGCGGATCGATTGGCAGCGCCGCTTCGCCCACATGCGTTTCCACACCGCCACGCATCTGCTCTGCGCGCTGGTGCCGCATCCGGTGGACGGCTGCTCGATCACCGCCGGCTACGCGCGGCTGGATTTCCACATGAACGAGCCGCTGGACAAGGAAGCGTTGACGGCTGGCATTGCGCGGCTGGTGGCCGAGGCTCATCCGGTCGGCCACGACTGGATCAGCGATGCGGATCTCGACGCGAATCCGGGCCTGGTGCGCAGCATGAGCGTGCAGCCGCCGCGCGGCACGGGCCGAGTGCGCCTGCTGAAGATCGAGGGTGTCGATTTACAGCCCTGCGGCGGCACGCATGTGTCCAACACGAGCGAGATCGGTCAGGTGGTCGTGACCAAGATCGAGAAGAAAAGCGCCATGACCCGGCGCGTTGTCCTGGGGTTCGCAACATGAAGATCAAGCTCATCGGCAAGTCGCCGTCGATCAATGTCCGCAAGGTGCTGTGGACCGCCGTGGAACTGGGCCTGGACCTCGAACGCGAGGAGCAACCCGACCTGGCCTCGCCGGCGTTCCGCGCGATCAATCCGAACGCGCTGGTGCCGGTGCTGATCGACGGCGAGTTCGCGCTGTGGGAATCGAACACGATCTGCCGCTACCTGGTGAATCGCGAGCAGCGCTGGGATCTGCTGCCGGCCGAGCCGCAGCAGCGCGCCCGCGTCGAGCAGTGGATGGACTGGCAGGCCGGCGAGCTGAACAACTCGTGGCGCTATGCATTCCTGAGCCTGGTGCGGCAAAGCCCCGCGCATCAGGATCCGACGTTGCTGGCCACGGGCATCGCCGGCTGGCACAAGCACATCGGCATCCTGGCGCAGCGGCTGGAGGCCACCGGCGCCTACGTCGCGGGCGAGCAGTTCACCCTGGCCGACGTGCTGCTGGGCCTGTCGGCGCACCGCTGGCGCGCCGCGCCCTTGCCCGACCGGCCGGACCTGCCGGCGATCGACCGCTACGTCGAGCGCCTGAGCGAGCGGCCCGGCTTCGTGCGCTTCGGCCTCAACGGCGGAGCTTGACGCATTCGGGCCGAGCGCCGGGCCGCCCCAAGCCGGCCCACATGACGATGTTTGCGGCTCGACGCCGCAAGCATCGTCGTCCCCTCGGGGGACCGATCAGACTTGCCCGCGTTCAGCGCGGCAAGACTGATCGAGGGGCTCACTTCTCTCGATAGTTGTCGTGGCAGGCCTTGCAGCTCTTGCCCACGTCACCGACGGCGATCTTGATTTGATCGAGGTTGCCGGTCTTCGTCGCCGCTTGAAGCTTGCCGACTTCCGTCTGCATCTTCTCGGCCAGTTCCTTGAACTTCGGCATCTCCTTCCAGATCGCCGGCTTGGCCTTGGTGTCGCCCAGATCGGTGCCTTCGCCGAAGGCCGTGTAGGGCAGGTTGACGACCGTGGCCAGCACATCGGCATTGGCCTGCGCGATCTTGGCGTCGAACGGGATCTTGCCCTGGGCCATGCCGGCGATGCGGCCGAAGTGCGTGCCCATCAGCGTGAAGGCCGCCTGGCGGTACTTGATCGCGTCCTCGGGCTTCTGGAACTGCGCGTGGGCGAAGAAGGGGGCGCTGAGACCGAGCGTCAGGGCCAGGGCGAACACGGGAAGCTTCATGCTGGTTTTCCTTTGCTGAGGATGACTGGCGCGACGAGTGTAGTGCTGCGTTATCGTCACAGGACAGGAGGAGGTGCGCGATGAAGAGCGTGCGGATCTGGGACCTGCCGACGCGGCTGTTTCACTGGGCCTTGGTGCTCTGCGTGTGCATTTCGGTGGTTAGCGCGAAGCTCGGCGGCAATGCGATGGAATGGCACATGCGTTGCGGCTACACGGTGCTGGCGCTGCTGGCTTTCCGCATCCTGTGGGGCCTCGTCGGCGGGCGCTGGTCGCGCTTCTCCAGCTTCGTGCGCGGGCCCGTCACGCTGAAGCGCTACCTGCGCGGCGAGCTGCAGGCCGGCGAGCATGCGGGCCACAACCCGCTGGGGGCCTTGTCGGTGCTGCTGATGCTGCTGTGGCTGCTGGTGCAGGTGGCCACGGGCCTGGTGGCGGATGACGAGATCGCGACGACCGGCCCGCTGGTGCGCTTCGTCTCGGGCAAGCTTAGCTCGCTGGCGACCGGCTGGCATGCCGGCGCCGGCCAATGGGGCCTCTACGCACTGATCGCGCTGCACATCGGCGCGATCGTCTTCTACGCGGTGCGCAAGGGTGACAAGCTCGTGACGGCCATGTTCAGCGGTGACAAGCGCTTCGCGGGCGAGGTGGTGGCCACTCGCGACTCTTGGGCCACCCGCGTGTTCGCGCTCGCCCTGCTGGCGGCGTGCGCGGTGGCGGTCTATCTATTGGTGAGCCTGGGCAATGGCTGAACAGATCTCGATCCTCATTCCTAGTACCGCGTCCGAACTGGACGAGGCCCGCGCGATCATTCGCGAGTATGTGCTGAGCCTCGGCGTGGACTTGAGCTTCCAGGGCTTTGACGAGGAGATGTTGGCGCTGCCGGGCGAATATGTGGCGCCCCGCGGCGTCTTGCTATTGGCCCTCGTCGACGGTGTGGTGGCTGCCTGCGGTGCCTTCCGGCCCTGCGAACTGCCGGAGTACCCGGGCGCTTGCGAGATGAAGCGCGTCTATGTACGCCCGGCCTTCCGCCATTTCGGGCTGGGCCGGCGCATCGTGACCGAATTGATCGAGCGAGCGCAAAGGGCTGGCTACGCCTCGATGCTGCTCGACTCGCTGAGCCACCTGACGGCCGCGCGCAAGCTCTACGCGAGCCTGGGCTTCACCGAGATCCCGCGCTACAACGACAACTTCCTGCCCGGCGTGCGGTTCATGAAGGCCGCGTTGCTAGCATCCGCGCCCATGTATTCGATCGAACTTGCCGGCCCCGAGCCGGCCACCCTGGGCGAGTCGCCGCTGTGGAGCGCCGACGAGCAGTGCCTGTACTACGTGGACATCGCCGAGAAGCAGGTGCTGCGTCTTGATCCGGCCAGTGGTGCTTTGAAGCGCTGGCAACTGGACAGCGAACCGAGCTCGATCGCGCTGGTCGGTGACGGCGTGCTGGCCGTCGCGCAGCGCAACGGTCTGTGGCGGCTGGACACCGCGAGCGGTGCGCACACGCAGGTCGCCTCGGCACCGTTCGACAGCACGAAGCAGCGCTTCAACGACGGCAAGCCCGATGCGCAGGGCCGCTACTGGATCGGCACGATCGACGATGCCCGCGCCCCTGAGGCCAGGTTATACCGGTATGCCAACGGCGGTTTCGACGCGATGGCCGCTGGCATCACCAACTCCAACGGTCTCGCCTGGAGCCCGGACCAGCGCACGATGTACTGGGCCGACACCAAGGCGCACGAGATCTACCGTCTGCCCTTCGATGGGGCGAGCGGCACCATCGGGGAGCGTGAGCTGTTCGCGTCCTTCCCGCAGCGTGCTGCCGGCCAGTCACTCGATGACTACGGCGGCCGGCCCGATGGCGCGGCCATCGACGCGGAAGGCTTCTATTGGATTGCGATGTTCGAGGGCCAGCGCCTGCTGCGTTTAGCGCCGGATGGCCGCATCGATCGCGAACTGAGGCTGCCCGTGCGTTGCCCGACGATGCCCACCTTTGGCGGCGCGGACCTGAAGACGCTGTTCATCACGACCACGCGCGAGAAGCGCCCGGCCGAAGAATTGGCCGCGCAGCCCTGGGCCGGATGCGTGCTGAAAGTCAAGGTCGAAACGCCCGGAATGCGGGCGCACGTTGCGCGCCTGTAAACGTCGAGGCCGGAAACATCGGGTTTCCACATATAATCGTTGGGTTTTGCCGATTCCCTTTGACCCGACATGACCCATCCTGCCGCGAACGGGCAAGCACCTGCCCCGTCGGCGGGCGAGCTTGACAAAAACGAGCGCTGGGCCTGCTGGGAAGATGAGGATGAGGCCGAACCCCAGGCTTTCAAGCCCCTGACGCCCGATGAGGCTCAGGCCTTGCGGGCCAGGCACCCCACGGTATCGCCCGGACGGGTGGTCGCCGCGCAAGCGGTGATGGGTGTGGCGATTGCCTTGCTCTGGTGGTGTTTCGCCGGGGCGGGCAGCAAAGCATGGCTGTCGGCACTCAGTGGCGCGGCCGTGGTGGTGATTCCGAATGCCTTGATGGCGTGGGGAGTCGCCCGGCTCTTCAGAGGAGTGGCCAGTGCCGCGGCGCTGGGTTTCATGATCTGGGAGCTGATCAAGATCATGCTGGCCGTCGCCCTGCTGGGCGCGGTCGTGAAATGGATGCCTGAGCTGAGTTGGCCAGCCCTGCTGGTGACGCTGATCGGGTGTTTGAAGGTCAATTGGTTGGCCCTGCTCTGGCGGGGTCGCTTGAAGAAACGAGAAGACGGACACTGACGATGGCTGCCGAGGAACACGCGCCCAGCGCGGGTGAGTACATCACCCACCACCTGCAACACTTCCAGAAGAACTTCTCGTTCGAGAACGTCAAGCAGTCGACGATCGTCGACTTCAGCCTGTTCAACTTCGACTCGGTGATCTATTCGGTCATCCTGGGCGTCGTCGGCTGCTTCCTGCTGTGGCGCGCTGCGCGCAAGGCCACGCCGGGCGTGCCGGGCCGCTTCCAGGCCGCCGTCGAGATCCTGTCCGAAATGGTCGAGAACCAGGCCAAGGGCGTGATCCACAACGTCGGCAGCCGCAAGCTGGTGTCGCCGCTGGCCCTGACCGTGTTCGTCTGGATCTTCCTGATGAATGCGATGGACATGTTGCCGGTCGACCTGTTGCCCGCAGCCTGGGGTCAGGTCTATCCGTCCTTCGGCGGCGAGGCCCATCACGCCTACATGCGCGTCGTGCCGACGGCCGACCTGTCCACGACGCTGGGCCTGTCCGTCAGCGTCCTGCTGATGTGCTTCTTCTACAACATCAAGATCAAGGGTCTCGGTGGCTGGGGCCACGAACTGATCTCGGCGCCCTTCGGCGCGCACCCGGCGCTGTGGCCGTTCAACTTCCTGATGCAGATGATCGAGTTCGTCGCCAAGACGGTCTCTCACGGCATGCGGTTGTTCGGCAATATGTTCGCCGGTGAACTGGTCTTCATGCTGATCGCGCTGATGGGTGGTGCGGTCTCGTTCTCTGCTGCAGGCATTGGCCTGGCCGCCGGCCACGTCATCGCCGGCACGGTGTGGACCCTGTTCCACATTCTCGTGATCACGCTGCAAGCCTTCATCTTCATGATGCTGACGCTGATCTACATCGGCCAGGCGCACGACGCGCACTGATCGCTGGTTTTTCTCTCCCTTCGTTTTTCCCTTTTTCTTTTCATTACTACTCTTAGGAAACAATCATGGAACACATCCTCGGTCTCGTTGCTCTGGCTTGCGGCATCATCGTTGGTCTGGGCGCCATCGGCGCATCCATCGGTATCGCACTGATGGGCGGCAAGTTCCTGGAGTCTTCCGCTCGCCAGCCCGAGCTGATGAACGAACTGCAGACCAAGATGTTCATTCTGGCCGGTCTGATCGACGCGGCCTTCCTGATCGGCGTCGCTATCGCCCTGCTGTTCGCTTTCGCCAACCCGTTCGCCGCCACGCTGGCCGCTGCTGTTCACTAATCCCCCCCGAACCTTTCACGACTTGAAAGGGCTCGTGCCGTGAATATCAACGCAACACTAATCCTCCAGGCGATCGTCTTCCTGATCCTGGTGTGGTTCACCATGCGTTTCGTCTGGCCTCCGATCACGAAGGCGCTGGACGAGCGCGCGCAGAAGATCGCTGACGGCCTGGCCGCTGCCGACAAGGCGAAGGCCGAGCTGGCCAACGCCAACAAGGCCGTGGGCGAGCAACTCGCGCAAGCTGCCGGCGAAACCACCAAGCTGCTGGGCGACGCTGAAAAGCGTGCCGCGCAGATCGTGGAAGAAGCGAAGAAGCGTGCCGAAGAAGAAGGCGCCAAGATCGTGGCCGCTGCGAAGGCCGAAGCCGACCAGCAGGTCACCCGTGCCCGCGAAGTCCTGCGCGAGCAGGTCGCCGCGCTGGCCGTCAAGGGTGCCGAGCAGATCCTGCACAAGGAGGTCAACGCCTCCGTGCACGCAGATCTGCTGGCCCGCCTGAAGACGGAGCTGTAAGCATGGCTGAGCTCGCAACCATTGCCCGTCCCTACGCCGAAGCGCTCTACGAAGTGGCGAAGACGCAGGACGTCAAGGCCTGGGCTCAGCAACTCGACGTGCTGGCCCTGGTGGCCGGCGACGCCGAGTTGCGCCAGTTCGCCGACAACCCCAAGGTGTCGGCCGAGCAGGTCTTCGAGGTCATCGCTGCCGCTGCCAAGCTGCCTCTCGCCGCTGGCGTGCAGAACTTCGTTCGCGAAGTGGTCGCCAACGGCAAGCTCGCGGCGCTGCCGGCAATGGTCGGGCAATTCCATGCTCTGGCCAACGCGGCAGACGGCGTGGCCGATGCACAGATCTTCAGCGCCTTCCCGATCGACGACGCCCAGCTGGCCGACGTGCTCGGTTCGCTGGAGAAGCGCTTCGGTCGCAAGCTCGAAGCCCATGTGTCGCTGGAGCCCTCGCTGATCGGCGGCATTCGCGTGGTGGTTGGCGACGAGGTGCTGGACACCTCCGTCAAGGCCCGCTTGGAACGCATGAAGGTGGCGCTGACGGCCTGAATGGGCCCTCCGCTGACACCAGACCGAATCACCCCTGTGTCTGCCAGACCAGACGGGAGCAAGCAATGCAACTGAATCCTGCAGAAATTTCTGAACTGATCAAGAGCCGCATCGAAGGCCTCGGCGCCTCGTCGGACGTCCGCAACCAGGGCACGGTCGTTTCCGTGTCCGACGGCATCTGCCGCATCCACGGTCTGTCCGACGTGATGCAGGGCGAAATGCTGGAGTTCCCGGCCGGTGCCGACGGCAAGCCGTCCTTCGGCCTGGCCCTGAACCTCGAGCGCGACTCCGTCGGCGCCGTGATTCTGGGTGCCTACGAGCACATCTCCGAAGGCGACACCGTGAAGTGCACGGGTCGCATCCTGGAAGTGCCGGTCGGCCCCGAGCTGATCGGCCGCGTCGTCAACGCGCTGGGCGAGCCGATCGACGGCAAGGGCCCGATCAACGCCAAGATGACCGACGTGATCGAAAAGGTCGCTCCGGGCGTGATCGCACGTAAGTCCGTGGACCAGCCGGTGCAGACCGGCCTGAAGTCCATCGACTCGATGGTGCCGGTCGGTCGTGGCCAGCGCGAGCTGATCATCGGCGACCGCCAGACCGGCAAGACCGCCGTGGCCATCGACGCGATCATCAACCAGAAGGGTCAGAACATGACCTGCGTCTACGTTGCGATCGGCCAGAAGGCTTCGTCGATCAAGAACGTGGTGCGCTCGCTGGAAGCCGCCGGCGCGATGGAATACACCATCGTCGTCGCCGCCTCGGCGTCGGAATCGGCTGCCATGCAGTACGTGTCGGCCTACTCGGGCTGCACGATGGGCGAGTACTTCCGCGACCGCGGCCAAGACGCTCTGATCGTTTACGACGACCTGTCCAAGCAGGCCGTGGCCTACCGTCAGGTCTCGCTGCTGCTGCGCCGCCCGCCGGGCCGCGAAGCCTACCCCGGCGACGTGTTCTATCTCCACAGCCGTCTGCTGGAGCGCGCAGCCCGCGTGAACGCCGACTACGTCGAAGCGTTCACCAAGGGTGAAGTCAAGGGCAAGACCGGTTCGCTGACGGCTTTGCCGATCATCGAAACGCAGGCCGGCGACGTGTCCGCCTTCGTGCCGACCAACGTGATCTCGATCACCGACGGCCAGATCTTCCTGGAAACGAGCCTGTTCAACGCCGGTATCCGCCCCGCCATCAACGCCGGTATTTCGGTGTCGCGCGTCGGTGGTGCTGCGCAGACCAAGCTGATCAAGGGCCTGTCCGGCGGTATCCGTACTGACCTGGCGCAGTACCGTGAACTGGCTGCGTTCGCGCAGTTCGCTTCCGACCTGGACGAGTCCACCCGCAAGCAGTTGGACCGCGGTGCCCGCGTGACCGAACTGCTGAAGCAGGCGCAGTACTCGCCGCTGTCGATCAGCACGATGGCTGCCACGCTGTACGCGGTGAACAAGGGCTTCATGGACAGCGTCGACACGAAGAAGGTCCTGGCCTTCGAGCACGGTCTGCACCAGTACCTGAAGACCAGCCACGCCGCGCTGCTCGCCAAGCTGGAAGCCGACCAGGCTTTCGACAAGGAAGGCAAGTCCGAAGCCGAGCTGAACGCTGCCATCACCGCGTTCAAGAAGACCTTCGCTTAATGACCATGACCGGGCTTATTGAAGAAGCCTTTCAGCAAGCCCGGCCCTAACAGGAGAACTCATGGCATCAAGCAAGGAAATCCGCGGCAAGATCAAGTCGGTCGAGAACACCAAGAAGATCACCAAGGCCATGGAAATGGTCGCGGCTTCGAAGATGCGCAAGGCCCAGGAGCGCATGCGCTCGGCTCGCCCCTACGCGGACAAGATCGGCAACATCGCGGCCAACCTGTCGCAGGCGAACCCCGAGTACAGCCACCCGTTCATGGTGACCAACGAGCAGGCCAAGACGGCCGGCTTCGTCGTCGTCACCACGGACAAGGGCCTGTGCGGCGGCCTCAACACCAATCTGCTTCGCGCGGCCACGGCCAAGCTGAAGGAGATCGAGACGGCTGGCCAGAAGTCCGAGATCGTTGCCATCGGCAACAAGGGTTTCGGCTTCATGAACCGCATCGGCGCCAAGGTGGTGGCTCATGCCACGCAGCTGGGCGACCAGCCGCATCTGGACAAGATCATCGGCCCGGTGAAAGTGCTGCTGGACCAGTACGCCGAAGGCAAGCTGTCCGCCGTCTACCTCTGCTACACGAAGTTCGTGAACACGATGAAGCAGGAGCCGGTCGTCATGCAGCTGTTGCCGCTGTCGACAGAGGGCATGAAGACCAACGGTGGCGAGCACAGCTGGGACTACATCTACGAGCCGGACGCGGCATCGGTGATCAACGAGCTGCTGGTTCGTTACACCGAAGCGCTGGTCTACCAGGCCGTGGCCGAGAACATGGCGTCCGAGCAATCGGCACGCATGGTGGCGATGAAGGCTGCTACCGACAACGCAGGCACCCTGATCGGTGAGCTGAAGCTGGTCTACAACAAGACCCGCCAGGCCGCGATCACCAAGGAGCTGAGCGAGATCGTCAGCGGCGCCGCCGCAGTGGGTTGATTCGAAAGATCAGCCCCGCATCACCGATTGCTACGAATACAGATTAAGGAAACGATATGTCGAACACTCAAACCAACGCGGTTGGCAAGATCGTTCAGTGCATCGGCGCCGTGGTTGACGTGGAATTCCCGCGCAACCGCATGCCCAAGGTGTACGACGCGCTGAAGATGGAAGGCTCGGCCCTGACGCTGGAAGTCCAGCAGCAGCTGGGCGACGGCGTGGTCCGCACCATTGCCCTGGGTTCGTCCGACGGCCTGCGCCGCGGCACCGAGGTCTACAACACCGGCGAAAACATCAAGGTTCCGGTCGGCAAGGCAACGCTCGGCCGCATCATGGACGTGCTGGGCAACCCGATCGACGAGCGCGGCCCCGTGTCGAGCGAGCTGACCGCTTCGATCCACCGTACCGCTCCGGCCTACGACGAGCTGAGCCCGTCGCAAGACCTGCTGGAAACCGGCATCAAGGTGATCGACCTGATCTGCCCGTTCGCCAAGGGCGGCAAGGTGGGCCTGTTCGGCGGCGCCGGCGTCGGCAAAACCGTGAACATGATGGAACTCATCAACAACATCGCCAAGGCCCACTCGGGTCTGTCGGTGTTCGCTGGTGTGGGCGAGCGCACCCGTGAGGGCAACGACTTCTATCACGAGATGTCGGACTCCGGCGTCGTCGTGCAAGAGAAGCTCGAAGACTCCAAGGTCGCGATGGTCTACGGTCAGATGAACGAGCCCCCGGGCAACCGTCTGCGCGTCGCGCTGACCGGCCTGACGATGGCCGAAGCCTTCCGTGACGAAGGCCGTGACGTGCTGTTCTTCGTGGACAACATCTACCGCTACACGCTGGCCGGTACCGAAGTGTCCGCACTGCTGGGCCGCATGCCTTCCGCCGTGGGCTACCAGCCGACGCTGGCCGAGGAAATGGGCCGCCTGCAAGAGCGCATCACCTCGACCAAGGTCGGCTCGATCACCTCGATCCAGGCCGTCTACGTCCCTGCGGACGACTTGACCGACCCGTCGCCTGCCACGACCTTCGCCCACTTGGACGCCACCGTCGTGCTGTCCCGCGACATCGCCTCGCTGGGTATCTACCCCGCCGTCGACCCGCTGGACTCGACCTCGCGCCAGATCGATCCGAACGTGGTCGGCGAAGAGCACTACAACACGACCCGCGCCGTGCAGGCCGTGCTGCAGCGCTACAAGGAACTGCGCGACATCATCGCCATTCTGGGCATGGACGAACTGGCACCGGAAGACAAGCAGGCCGTGGCTCGCGCACGGAAGATCCAGCGCTTCCTGTCGCAGCCCTTCCACGTGGCCGAAGTCTTCACCGGCTCGCCGGGCAAGTACGTGCCGCTGAAGGAAACCATCCGCGGCTTCAAGATGATCGTCGCCGGCGAGTGCGATGCGCTGCCCGAGCAGGCCTTCTACATGGTCGGCACCATCGACGAGGCCTTCGAGAAGGCCAAGAAGCTGGCTGCTTAAGGAGCCATCGACATGGCAACCCTTCACGTCGACGTGGTATCCGCCGAGGAGCAGATCTTCTCCGGCGAGGCCAAGTTCGTGGCGCTGCCGGGTGAGCAGGGCGAGCTGGGCATCCTGCCCAAGCACACGCCCTTCATCACCCGCATCAAGCCCGGCGCGGTGCGCATCGAGAAGGTCGACGGCGGCGAGGAGTTCGTCTTCGTCGCCGGCGGCATCCTCGAGGTGCAGCCCGGCACGGTGACCGTGCTGGCCGACACCGCGATCCGCGGCAAGGACCTGGACGAAGCCAAGGCCGAAGCCGCCAAGAAGCAGGCCGAGGAAGCGATGAAGAACGCCAAGAGCGACATCGACTTCGCGGCCGCCCAGGGCGAATTCGCCGCCATGGCCGCCCAGATCGCGGCGCTGCGGAAGTTCCGCAGGAAGTAAGCGCGAGGCGCACCGGCGCCCGACCCACAAAGCCCGTCAGCTGCAAGGCCGAACGGGCTTTTTCAATTCCAGACCTTCATCATTCCTGCCATGACGCCGCTCCGACTTCAGATCGACCGCTGGGCCGCCTGGGCACCTGGCCTGGAATCGCAGGAAGCCTGGAAGACCTGGCTGGCCGATGGCAACGCGGTGCCTCCGGAGCCGGCCGCGGCCATGCCCCCGCTGGCGGAGATGCCCGCGATGATGCGCCGACGGATTGAGCCGCTGGGCCGCATCGCTCTGCAGGCGGCCTACTGGGCCCAAGGTGAGGAAGGGCCGACCGGTCCGGTCGTCTTTGCCTCGCGCTGGGGCGAGATCGCGCGTTCGATCGAGATGCTGCAGCAGCTCGCCGCCGGCGAGCCGCTGTCGCCCACGGCATTCAGCCTGTCCGTGCACAACGCGATCGGCGCGCTGTTCTCGATCGCGCGCGGGGACCGCAACAACTACCAGGCCGTCAGCGCCGGCGCACATAGTGTGGAGGCCGGCTTTGCCGAGGCTTCGGGACTGATCGCCGACGGCGCCGCGCGCGTGCTGCTGGTCTGCTTCGAAGCACCGCTGCCGTCGCTGTATCAAGCACATGGTGACGCCGACAACGGCCTCACCATGCCCCGCGCCTTCGCGCTCATGCTGTCACGCGCGGCCTCGGACCGTGGCCTCCGCCTTGCCAGCCAGGTGGGCGACGCGTCCTCGGTGGCCGGGCTGCCGTCCGACCTGCGTGCGCTGCGCTTCCTGGTCGCCGCGGACCCGCGGCAACGCAGCCTGGACGCTGGCCGCTGGCGTTGGCAACGCGACGATGATCAGGGCTGATTCGAACCTCTTTCGTGCCTGGCGCCGCATCGGCACCGGCATCGCCTTCGCCGCCTTCGGCCTGGGCGGCGTGCTGATGGGCCTGACCGTGTTCCCCGCGTTGTTCGTCCTCATCCGCGATTCGCGGCGTCGGCAGATGCGTTCGCGCGACATGGTCAGATTCACCTTCGCCGGCTTCATCCGGCTGATGCGTGGCCTCGGCCTGCTCAGCTACGAGCTGCACGGGCTGGAGCGGCTGCAGCGTGGCGGGCTGTTGATCCTGGCCAACCACCCGACGCTGATCGATGTCGTCTTCCTCATCTCGCTGGTGCGCAACGCGGATTGCGTCGTGCGCGGCGGGCTGGCCGACACGCTGTTCACCCGTGGGCCGATCCGCGCCAGCGGCTATATCCGAAACGATGGCGGTCCGGAACTGCTGCAGGCCTGTATTGCCAGCCTGCGAAGTTCTGGCAATCTGATCATCTTTCCGGAAGGCACTCGAAGCCGTCCTGGCGAGCCGCTGAGGATGCAGCGCGGCGCCGCGCAAATTGCGATGCGGGCCGGCTGCGACGTCACGCCGGTCACGATTCGCTGCGAGCCTTTGGCACTCGACAAGGGCCGGCCCTGGTGGGACGTTCCGGTGCGACCACCGCACTTCGTGATCAGCGTTGGCGAGGACATCACGGTGCGCCCGTTTTTGGACGCCGCTCCCCATGAACCGGGGTTGGCGGCGCGCCATCTGACCGCATACTTGCAAACTTACTTTTCGACAGCGACACATGCAGGAAGCTCTGGAACTTGAAATCAAGAAGCTGCTGATCGATGCCTTGAATCTCGAGGACCTGACACCTGAGCAGATCGATGCCGAGGAAGCGCTCTTCTTCAAGGGCTTGGGCCTGGATTCGATCGACGCGCTGGAGCTGGGCCTGGCGCTGCAGAAGCGCTACGGCGTGAGCATGTCGGCCGATTCGCAGGAAACGCGTCGACATTTCGGCAGCATCAAGGCGCTGGCGCAGTTCGTCGGTGCGGCGCGCGTCCGCTGAGGATGCGGCAGGGGAGCAGGAAGTCATGATGAAGATCAGCAACCAAGAAATCTTTGACCGTCTCAGCCAGATCCTGGTCGAGACCTTCGACATCGAGGCCGGGCGCATCCGGCCCGAAGCCAGGCTTTACGAAGACCTGGACATCGACAGCATCGACGCCGTCGATCTGATCGTGAAGCTCAAGCCGCTGGTCGGCAAGAAGCTCCAGCCGGAGGCCTTCAAGACCGTGCGCACGCTGCAGGACGTGATCAATGCCGTCCAAGGCCTGATGACGGAGCCCGAGCCCGCCGCAGCACTGCTTGCCCCGGAGCCTGCACAGACGCAGGCCTGATCCGAGCCAACGATGTTCCGCGCCGTCATCGTCTTCGCGATCACGGCGGCCTACCCCCTGCTGGTGTTCTTCGGCCTCGGGCATTTCGAGCCGCGTTGGCTGGCCCTGATGCTGGCCGCCCTGGCCGTCGTGCGCGCACTGGGCAGCCGTGACCGTTTCTGGTGGTGGGCCGCCGGCGCTGGCCTGCTGCTGGCCGCCGTGTCGGCGCTCGCCAACGAGGCGCTGCCGCTGAAGCTTTACCCCGTGCTCGTCAATACCGTGCTGTTGACCGTCTTCGGCGCCAGCCTGCGCCACCCGCCCAGCATGATCGAGCGCCTGGCGCGGCTGCGCGAACCGGCGCTCGATGCGCATGGCGTCGCCTACACGCGCCGCGTCACGCAGGTCTGGTGCGCGTTCTTCATCGCCAACGGCGCCATCGCCCTGGGCACCGCGCTGTGGGCGAGCGACAAGACCTGGGCGCTTTACAACGGCCTGATCGCCTATGTGCTGATCGGCGCGCTGATGGGCGGAGAATGGCTGGTCCGGCGCCGCGTGCGTGCGCGCCACGAAACGGCGGCACCATGAGCGGCTTTGAGGATCTGCACCTGCTGCTGGCAGGTTCGCGGCCTGCCGCGCAGGCTGTAGCGAGGTGCGGTGGCGCGGCCATCGACTTCGGCCAGTTCCGCCGTATGGTCGCCGGCTGGCGGGCCGCATTCGCTGCGGCGCCGGGCGAACGCTTCGCCTTGTATTTCGAGGACACCGTCGAGTTCGCCGCCGCCTTGTTCGGCGCCTGGCATGCGGGCAAATGTGCGGTGCTGCCGGGTGATGCGCTGCCGGCGACCGTCGATCGGCTTGTGCGCTATGTCGACGGCTTCGCCGGCGATCTGCCGGCGAGCTGCAAGCCGCTCGCGCCGTTGATGCAGAGCCGCGACACCTTCGCGCCGCTCGATCCGCAGGCCGCACAGCTGGTCGTCTACACCTCGGGCTCCAGTGGCGAGCCGTTGGCCATCGCCAAGCGTCTGGAGCAGTTGTTCAGCGAGGTTCGCGCGCTGGAGCAGGCCTTCGGCGACCGAGTCGGCCCGGACGCCGAAATCCTCGCCACCGTCTCGCACCAACACATCTACGGCCTGCTGTTCCGCGTGCTGTGGCCGCTGGCCGCCGGACGCGTGCTGCACGCCGAGCGGCTCCACTACCTGGAAGACCTGGCCCCGGCCCTGCAAGCCGGTGGCGCCGCGCTGCTGGTCGCCAGCCCTGCGCACCTGAAGCGGGTGCCGCCCGAGTTGCGACCCGATGCGCGGCTGCGCGCGGTGTTCTCGTCCGGCGGTCCGCTGCCCGACGACGCGCCGGCCGCATGCATCGCCCATCTCGGCATGGCGCCGGTCGAGGTCTACGGCAGCAGCGAAACGGGCGGCGTGGCCTGGCGCCAGCGCAGCGGGCCGGACTCCGCGGGCTGGACGCCGCTGCCCGACGTGCAATGGCGCCTGCGGGGCGAGACGCTGGAGATCAGCTCTTCCCATCTCGACACCTCCGACTGGACGGCGACCCAGGATCGCGCCGCGCCCAGCCCCACCGGCTTCACCCTGCTGGGCCGCGCCGACCGCGTGGTCAAGATCGAGGAGAAGCGCGTGTCGCTGGCGGCGATCGAGCAGGCGTTGCTAGTTAGTGGTTTCATCGACGAGCTGCGGGTCGTCGCACTCGCCGGTCCGCGTGAGCAGTTGGGCATCGTCGCCGTGCTCAACGAGGCTGGCTGGGCCGCGCACGACGAGGCCGGCAAGAAGGTCTTCGCCCTGGACCTGCGCGCCCGCCTGCTGCAGCAACTGGATGCGAGTTCGGCGCCGCGCCATTGGCGCTTCGTGTCCGCCTTGCCCAGCAACAGCCAGGGCAAGGCGCAGCAGACCGCGCTGCAGGCACTGTTCGACCCGCGCCGCCCGCAGCCTCGTCTGCTCGAAGCGACGCCCACGCAGGCATCGCTGCGCATCGTCGCCGATGCCGCGCTGCCGCAGTTCGATGGTCATTTCCCGCAGCATCCGGTGCTGCCCGGCGTCGCCCAGCTCGAATGGGCGATCCTGCTCGGCCGCGAGCTGTTCCCCACGCTGCCGCCGACCTTCCTCGCACTGGAAGGGCTGAAGTTCCAGCAGGTGATCACGCCCGGCATGACGGTGACGCTGAACCTCGAGTTCAAGCCCGAGGCCGGCCGCCTCGCCTTCAAGTACAGCTCCGCGCGAGGCCCCCATGCCAGCGGCCGCGTGCTGTTCGGCCCGGCATCATGAAGCTGATCGCCGTTATCCCCGTCTACAACCATGGCGAGGCCGTCGGTGCCGTCGTGCGCGCGATCCGCGGCCATGGCCTGCCGGTGCTGCTGGTCGACGACGGCAGCGAGCCCGGCTGTGCTGCCGTGCTCGACGCGCTGGCACAGGCAGACGAGGGCGTGCAGCTGTGCCGTCTGGCCGTCAACCAGGGCAAGGGCGGCGCCGTGATGGCTGGCCTGCGCGCTGCCGCCGCGCAGGGCTGGACCCACGCCTTGCAGATCGATGCCGACGGCCAGCACGACACGGCGGACGTCCCGAAGTTCGCCGCCGCCGCGGCGGCCGAGCCGGGCTATTTCATCTGCGGCTGCCCGATCTACGACGCCTCCGTGCCCAAGGCGCGGCTCTACGGCCGCTACGCCACGCACGTCTGGGTCTGGATCAACACGCTGTCGATGGCGGTGCGTGACTCGATGTGCGGCTTCCGCGTCTATCCGCTGGACCGCGTCGTGCCGCTGATCGACTCGGTCCACATCGGCCGGCGCATGGACTTCGACGTCGAGGTCGCCGTGCGCCTGGTGTGGCGCGGCGTGCCGGTGCGCAACGTAGCCACTCGGGTGCGCTATCCGGCCGGCGGCGTCTCGCACTTCCGCGCGCTGCAGGACAACCTGCTGATCTCGTGGATGCACACGCGCCTGTTCTTCGGCATGCTGCCGCGTCTGCCGCTGCTGCTGTGGCGCAAGCTGGCATGAAGACCTCGGCCGCGCGCACCCACTGGGCCTCGATGGGCGAGAGCACCTTCGTCGCCGGCATCTGGCTGCTGTTCTGGATTCATCGCCTGAGCGGGCGCTGGCTGTTCCGCATCTGCCTGGCGCCGGTCGTGCTCGGCCACTGGCTCTGCCGGCCCGCGCTGCGTGCGGCCTCGCTGCAATACCTGCGCCGGCTGCAGGCCTCGGAACAGGTGTTCGGCCACGAGCCCGGATGGCGCGAGGGTCTGAAGCACGTGGCGCTGTTCGCCGAGACCATGCTCGACAAACTGCTGGCGATGGCCGGCCGCTACCCGCGCGAGCGCGTCCGGTTCCAGGGCCGCGAGATGATGCTGCGCGCCATCAGCGAGAAGCAGGGTGGCCTGCTCGTCACCGCCCACGTCGGTTGCCTGGAGCTGTGCCGGGCGATGGCCGAGCTGACACCCGGCTTCAGGCTGAACGTGCTGGTCCACACGCGCCATGCCGAGGCCTTCAACGCGATGCTGCGCCGGCTGCACCCGAACGACGCCGTGACCCTGATCGAAGTCACCGAGGTCGGCGTGCCGACGGCGCTGCTGCTGGGCGAGAAGATCGCCGCCGGCGAGTTCGTCGCGATCGCCGGCGACCGCGTGCCGGTGCAGCAGAGCAAGACGGTCAGCGTCGATTTTCTCGGCCACGCTGCGCCGTTCCCGGTCGGCGCCTACGTGCTGGCCAGCCTGCTGAAATGCCCGCTCTACATGCTCGGCTGCGTGCACGAAGCCGGCGGCTATGCCGTGCAGTTCGACATGCTGGCCGAGCGCGTCGTGCTGCCGCGTGCCGACCGCATGGCCGCGCTGCGCGCCCATGCACAGGTCTTTGCCGATGCGCTGACGGCGCAGCTGCGCCGCTCGCCCTACGACTGGTTCAATTTCTTCCCCTTCTGGGATCAGGTCCCCACCGATGAAGTCCACCAACACTGACACCGTGCGCTTCGATGGCGCGCGCCTGCGCATCGAAGACATCGGCGCGCTATCGCGCCGCGAGCGCAGCGCCGAACTGAGTGCCGATCCCGCGTTCCGCCGCCGCATCCAGGCCGGCAGTGACTTCGTCGCCCGGCTGCTGGCCGAGGACGGCGTGATCTACGGCGTCACCACCGGCTACGGCGACTCCTGCACCGTCGTGATCCCGCCCGAACTGGTGCCCGAGCTGCCGCACCACCTCTATGCCTATCACGGCTGTGGCGCCGGCGCCATGCTGTCGCCGGAGCAGACTCGCGCCGTGCTGGCCGCCCGGCTGGCCTCGCTGTCGCAGGGCATGTCCGGCGTCAGCGTCGAGCTGCTCGCCCAGCTCGAAGGCCTGCTGAAGCACGACATCCTGCCGCTGATCCCTTCCGAAGGCTCGGTCGGCGCGAGTGGCGACCTGACCCCGCTGTCCTACGTCGCCGCGGTGCTGTGCGGCGAGCGCGAGGTGCTGATGGCCGGCGTGCAGATGCCGGCCGCCGAGGCGCTGCGCCAGGCCGGCATGACGCCGCTGCGGCTGCGGCCCAAGGAAGGCCTGGCGATCATGAACGGCACCGCCGTGATGACCGCGCTGGCCTGCCTGGCCTTCGAGCGCGCGGAGTACCTGTCCCGGCTGGCGACGCGGCTGACCGCGATGAACGTCGTGGCCAGTGCCGGCAACGCGCATCACTTCGACGCCGTGCTGTTCGCCGCCAAGCCGCATCCGGGTCAGCAGCAGGCCGCCGCGCGCCTGCGCGCCGACCTGGCCAGCGAGCAGCCCAGCCGCAATTCGGAACGCCTGCAGGACCGCTACTCGCTGCGCTGCGCGCCGCACGTGATCGGCGTGCTGGAAGACAGCCTGCCCTTCCTGCGCCAGCTGATCGAGAACGAGCTGAACAGCGCCAACGACAACCCGTTGATCGATCCCGACGGCGAGCGCGTGCTGCATGGCGGCCATTTCTACGGCGGCCACATCGCAATGGCGATGGACACGCTGAAGACCGCCGTCGCCAACATCGCCGACCTGCTGGACCGCCAACTGGCGCTGCTGGTGGACACCCGCTTCAACCACGGCCTGCCCAGCAACCTCAGCGGCGCCACCGGCCCGCGCGCGGCGATCAACCACGGCCTGAAGGCGCTGCAGATCAGCGTCTCCGCCTGGACCGCCGAGGCCTTGAAGCAGACGATGCCGGCCAGCGTGTTCAGCCGCAGCACCGAGTGTCACAACCAGGACAAGGTCAGCATGGGCACGATCGCCGCGCGCGACTGCCTGCGCGTGCTGGAGTTGGTCGAGCAGGTCGGTGCCGCGATGCTCATTGCCGCCCGCCAGGGCGTTGCGCTGCGGCGGCGGATCCAGCCGGACTTGGTGCTCGGCGCGCCGCTGGCCGCGATGCAGGCCGAGCTGGAGGACCGCATCCCGCTGCTGGTCGAGGACCGCGCGCTGGACAAGGAGCTGCAGGCGCTCATCGCGGCGATCCGCGAGCGGAGCTGGAGCCTGTATGAGCAAGCCTGATCTGAGCCATTCGATCGAGCTGTCGCCGGCCTTCCACGACCTCGATCCGATGAATGTCGTCTGGCACGGCAACTACCCGAAGTACCTCGAGATCGCCCGCTGCGCGCTGCTGGCGAAGTTCAACTACGACTACCCGGCGATGCGCGACTCGGGCTATGCCTGGCCCATCGTCGACATGCGGCTCAAGTACGTGCGCAGCGCCGAGTTCAACCAGAAGCTGCTCGTGCGCGCCGAGATCGTCGAATGGGAGAACCGGCTGAAGATCGACTTCGTGATCAGCGATGCGGCCAGCGGCACGGTGCTGACCAAGGCCTACACGATCCAGGTGGCCGTCGACATGGCCAAGGGCGAGATGCTCTACGTCTGCCCGCCGGTGCTGTGGGAGCGGCTCGGGGTGGAGCCGGCATGAAGCGACGCGCGATCCTTCTGCTGACGGCGGCGCTGGGCCTCGCCGGTTCCGCGCATGCCGCGACGGACCTGGCCGCAGCGATCAAGCAGCGCCTGGTCCAGGCGCCGGTGCTGCGCGGCGAGTTCGAGCAGAGCAAGCAGGTGCAGGGCTTCGCCAAGCCGTTGGTCTCGCGCGGCAGCTTCGTCGTCGCGCGCCAGCGCGGCGTGCTGTGGCTGACGAAGACGCCGTTCGCCTCGCAGTTGCGGCTGACGCGCGACGAGATCGTCGCCACGCAGAACGGCGCGGTCGCCTTCCGCCTGGACGCCGGCAAGGAACCCTCGGTGCGCGTGATCAACGGCCTGATGTTCTCGCTGCTGAACGGTGACCTGGGTGGCCTCAGCGAGCTGTTCAAGCTCGAAGGCACGGCCGATGCCGGCAACAAAGGCTGGCAACTGGCTCTGACGCCCCGGCAGAGCGCCCTGGCCAAGCTGATGACCTCGATCGAACTCAGCGGCGACAGCTATGTGCGCAGCATCCGCATCGACGAGGCCAATGGCGACCGGACCGTGATCCGCTTCAGCGGCCAGACCAGCGAGCCGGCTAAGCTCAGTGCTGAAGAGGCGGGTCGGTTTGACCAGTAGTCGCCTGTTTCGCGTGCGAGCCTGGGGCTGGCTGGTCGTCGTCCTGGCGCTTGCCATCCACGTCGGGTGGCTGCTGCTGGGCAACCGCCTGCAGCTGGACACCGATGTGCTCGCGATGCTGCCGCAGGACGAGCGCCAGCCGGCCGTCCAGCAGGCCACCCGCGCGCTGGCCGACGCGGCGGCACGCCGCGTCGTCGTGCTGGTCGGCGGCGCCGACTGGGCCGCCGCACGTCGCGGCGCGGACGCCTATGCGGCCGAGTTGAAGAAGAGCGCTGCGCCGGTGACGCTCCGCTACGAGGTCGGCGACGAGGCCGCCGGCCAGTTCCTTGATTTCTACGGACCCTATCGGGCGCAGCTGCTGACGTCGGTCCAGCGCCAACAGCTGGAGACGCAGCCCGCCGCCGCGCTGGCGCAGCAGGCGGTCGAGCAGCTGTACCGACCGGTCGGCATGCCGCGCATCGGCAGCTTTGCCGAAGACCCGCTGAACCTGTTCGGCGGCTGGCTCGGCGAGCGCGCGGCCGACAGCAAGGTTCGCGTCACCGAGGGCCGCCTGTCCGTCACCGACGCCGGCGGCAAGGCCTACGCCGTGTTGCTGCTCGAGCTGCAGGACTCCGCCTTCTCGATGGCCGCGCAGCAGGCGCTGGTGCCGGTGTTGGAGCGCGCGCGTGCATCGGCACTCGCTGCGGTGCCGGGTCTTGTCGTCTTGAATGCCGGCATCCCGCTGCATGCGGCGGCGGCGGCCTCGCAGGCCGAGCGCGAGATCCACACGATCGGCCTCGGCTCGCTGGCCGGCATCGTCGTGCTGACCCTGTTCGCATTCAACGCGATCCGTCCGCGGCTGCTGGTGACACTGTCGATCGGCATCGGCCTGCTGGCCGCGGTCTCGGTCAGTAGCCTGCTGTTCGGCAAGCTGCACATGATCACGCTGGTGTTCGGCGCCAGTCTCGTCGGCGTGGCCGAGAACTACGGCAGCAACTACTTTTCCAGCCGCGCGGGCCGGCCCTTCGGCGAGCGCTTCGCGATGCTGGCCGAGCAGGCGCCGGTGATGTGGCTGGCGATGCTGACCACCGCGATCGGCTATGCGCTGCTGGCGCTGACGCCGTTCCCCGGCCTGCGGCAGATCGCGGTGTTCTCGGTCGTCGGCCTGCTGGCGGCCTTCATCACGACCCTGTGGTGGTTCCCGGTACTGGATGCCGGCGAGATGCCCTTCACCCGCTTCTCGCGCTGGCTCGGCTCGCGTCGTGCGCTGTGGCCGGCGCTCGGCCGCAACCACTTCACGCTCGTTGCCGCGTTACTGCTCATCGCGGTGCTCGCGGCAGGTGCCGTGCGGCTCCACGCCGACGACGACATCCGATCGCTGCAGAACTCGCCGCCGGAACTGATCGCGCAGCAGCGCGCGGTCGGCGCGCTGATGGACATGGCCAGCCCGGCGCAGTTCTACCTCGTGCGCGGCGACACCGAGGAGCAGGTGCTGCAGCGCGAGGAAGCGCTGAAGGCGGCCGTCGCCCTGGCGGGAGGCCAGGCGCAGGCGGTGTCCGATTGGCTGCCCTCGCAGGCGCAACAGCAGCGCGACGCGGCGCTCATCGGCCGTGCCGATGCTGCTGTGCTGGTGGCGGCCCGCACCCTGCTCGACGAACCGCTGGCGGTGCCGGCGCCGCGCGAGTTCAAGCCGCTGCTGCCGGCCGACTGGCTGGCCGCACCGGCCTCGGAGCCGCTGCGCCACCAGTGGCTGGGGCGCTTCGGCGATGCGGGCTATGCCAGCGTCGTGATGCTGCGCGGTGTCACCGATCTTGCGGCGCTGCCGCGGTTTGCCGCCGTGGCGCTGCCGGGCGTGCAGTGGGTGGACAAGGTCGGCGAGGTCTCCGCGGTGATGGCGCGCACGCGCACGCTGATGGCCTGGGTGATCGCCGTCAGCTATGCGCTGGTGTTTGCCGCGCTGTGCTGGCGTTTCGGCCGTCGGGCCTGGCGCGCCCTGGCGCCGACCTTGATCGCCAGCGCGCTGGCGCTCGCGCTGCCTGCGCTGGCCGGCCAGCCGCTGCAGCTGTTCAACGTGCTGGCGCTGCTGCTGATCCTCGGCATGGGCGTGGACTACGGCATCTTCATGCTGGAGCAGCACGCGCGCGACGCCATTCGCCCCTTCCTGTCGGTCAGCCTTGCCGCGGCCTCGACCTTGCTGGCCTTCGGCCTGCTGGCGCTGTCGGCCACGCCGGCGCTGCGTGCCTTCGGTCTGACGATGCTGCTGGGCATCGGCCTGGCCTGGGCGCTGACCCCCATTTTCGTGAAAGAAAGAGATGCACATGCGAACCGAAAAGACTGACATCGTCATCATCGGCGCCGGCCCCGCGGGCGCCGTTGCCGCAGGGCTGCTGCGCAAGCAGGGTCGGCAGGTGCTGGTGATCGAGCAGCAGCAGTTCCCGCGCTTCTCGATCGGCGAGAGCCTGCTGCCGCAGTCGATGGCCTACATCGAGGAGGCGGGCTTCCTGCAGGACGTGGTCGAGGCCGGCTTCCAGTACAAGAACGGCGCGGCCTTCCGCCGCGGCGACAAGCGCACGGCCTTCGACTTCCGCGACAAGTTCTCGGCCGGCTGGGGCACGACCTACCAGGTCCAGCGTGCCAGCTTCGATCATGTGCTGATCAAGGCCGCCGAGAAGGCCGGCGCCGAAGTGCGCTTCACGCACAAGGTCGAGGCGGTCGACGTGGCCGGCGAGCGCCCGCGCCTCACCGTCAAGTCACCGGATGGTGAAATCTACGAGATCGAGGCTGGTTTCCTGCTGGACGCCAGCGGTTTCGGCCGCGTGCTGCCACGGCTGCTGGACCTGGAGACGCCGTCCGGCTTTCCGCTGCGCAGCGCCTTCTTCACGCATGTGGAGGACCGCATCACCGACCCGGACTTCGACCGCAACAAGATCCTCGTCAGCGTGCATCCGGAGCATGTGGATGTCTGGTTCTGGACGATCCCGTTCTCGAATGGCCGTTGCTCGCAGGGCGTCGTCGCGCGCGCCGAGTTCTTCGAGCGCTTCCCGGGCGACGAGACGGCCAAGCTGCGCGCGATCATCGGCGAGACGCCGACGCTGAGCCACCTGCTGAAGGACGCCGTCTGGGACACGCCGGCCCGCACGCTCACCGGCTACGCGGCCAACGTCAAGTCGCTGTGGGGCCGCAACTTCGCGCTCTTGGGCAATGCCGGCGAGTTTCTCGACCCGGTCTTCTCCAGCGGGGTGACGATCGCCGTCAAGTCCGCGAGCCTGGCCGCTGCCTGCATCGGGCGCGAAGCCGCCGGCGAGTCGGTGGACTGGCAGGCCGACTACGCCACGCCGCTGAAGGCCGGTGTCGATGCCTTCCGCGCTTTCGTCGAGAGCTGGTACCGCGGCGGCTTCCAGGACGTGATCTTTCATCCGCAGCCGTCCGACGACGTGCGCCGGATGATCTCGGCCATCCTCGCCGGCTATGCCTGGGACTTGAAGAATCCCTATGTGGCCCAGCCGGCGCGGCTGTCGACGCTGGAGCAGCTGTGCGCCGTCGCGAGCTGATCGCCCTGGTGCCGGCCCTGGGCCTGGCCGCCTGCGCGCACACGGTGCGCCCGCCGGCGCTGCAGTTGCCGGCGCTGAAGCTCGCGCCGGCCAGCCTGGGCGCCAGCCTGAGCCTGGCGCAGCGCCTGACGGTGCGCGAGCTGCCAAGCGGCGCTGGTGAAACCGCCGCCGAGCATTCCATCGATGTGCAACTGCAGATCGATGCGCAGGCCCTGCGCCTCGCCGCCTTCGCGCTGAACCAGCGGGTGATGACGATCGTCTGGGACGGCCGCGAGCTGCAGGTGCAGCGCCATCCGATGCTGCCGGCCGAGGTCGATGCCGCGCGCGTGCTGCGCGACATCCAGCTCTGCTACTGGCCGCTTGATGCCGTGCGCGGGGCGCTGCCCGAGGGCTGGACGCTGGATGACGAGCGCTCGCGCCGCGTGCTGAGCCATGAAGGCAGTCCTCAGGTCGTCATCGACTATGGTGCCGATCCACATTGGCAGGGGCGCGCCGAGTTGGACAATCGCGCCGAAGGCTACCGCCTGAGCATCGAATCGACGACGACCGAATGAGTCTTCCCGCCCACCTGAACGCACTGGGTCTGGTCTGCGCCTTGGGGCAGGGCCAGGACGAAGTGCGCGCCGGCCTGTTCGCCGAAGACGCGCCGCGTGGCGTCGCGCCGGTGGCGGAGCTGCTACCGGGCCGCACGCTGCATCTGGGCGCCGTGCGCACGCCGCTGCCCGACACCGCCACGCTGCCGCTGCACCGGCGCAGCCGCAACAACGCGCTGCTGCTGGCCGCGCTGGCGCAGATCCGCCCGCAGGTCGATGCGGCGATCGAACGGCACGGTCGTGCCCGCATCGGCGTCGTGCTGGGCACCAGCACCTCCGGCATCGGCGAAAGCGAACTGGCGCTTGCCGCGCTGGCACGTGAGGGCGCGCTACCCGCCGGCTTCGATCCGCGCCAGCAGGAGATCGGCTCGCCGGCACTGATGCTGGCCGAGCTGCTGGAACTCGGCGGCCCGGCCTATGTGATCTCGACCGCCTGTTCGTCCAGCGCCAAGGCGATGGCCAGCGCCGCGCGCCTGCTGGCCACGGACACCTGCGATGCGGTGCTGTGCGGCGGTGCCGATTCGCTGTGCGCCTTCACCGTCGCCGGCTTCGCGGCGCTGGAATCGGTGGCCGAGCAGCGCTGCAACCCGATGAGCGAGGCGCGCTGCGGCATCAATATCGGCGAGGCCGCCGCGCTGTTCCTGATGACCCGCGACGGCGGCCCCGCGCGCCTGGCGGGCTGGGGCGAGAGTTCGGACGCGCACCACATCTCCGCGCCCAACCCCACGGGTGCCGGCGCGCTGGCCGCGATGCGCGAGGCGCTGCAGCGCGCTGGCCTCGAACCTGCCGATATCGACTACCTGAACCTGCACGGCACCGCCACGCCACAGAACGACGCGATGGAAAGCCGTGCGGTGGCCGAGCTGTTCGGCACCGCGCTGCCCTGCAGCTCGACGAAGCCGCTGACCGGCCACACGCTCGGCGCGGCCGGTGCACTGGAGGCCGCGATTGCCTGGCTGAGCCTGGTCGACAACCCCGAGGGCCGGCTGCCCGCGCACTGGTTCGATGGCCGGCGCGATGCGGCGCTTCCGCCGATCGCCCTGGCTTCACCGGGCCAGCGGCTGGGCCGCCCGCTGCGCGCCGTGCTCAGCAATTCCTTCGCCTTCGGCGGCAGCAATGCC
The DNA here is from genome assembly GCF_034043675.1 of Roseateles agri. Classification (NCBI taxonomy): domain Bacteria; kingdom Pseudomonadati; phylum Pseudomonadota; class Betaproteobacteria; order Burkholderiales; family Sphaerotilaceae; genus Roseateles; species Roseateles agri. The sequence goes on from NZ_JAXCLA010000003.1 coordinate 607,666, forward strand.
GCCCTCGTGCTGAGTGCCGCGCCATGAGCCCGCGCTGGACGATCGAGGAACTGGTGCCGCACGCGGGACGCATGAGCCTGCTGGGCGGGCTTGTCGGTACCGAAGGCGACGCGCTGGAAGCCGAGCTGACGATTGCGCCCGACGACCTGTTCTTCGATGCGCTGGGGCCGGGCAGTGGCGTGGGCGGCTGGGTCGGCATCGAATACATGGCGCAGGCCGTGGCCGCCTGGGCCGGCGCCCAGGCGCGGGCCGCGGGCGGTGGCCCGAAGATCGGCTTTCTGCTGGGCAGCCGTCGCTACCAGTGCAGCCGCAGCGCCTTCCGCGCCGGCGAGCGGCTGCGGATCCGCGTGCGGCGCGAGTTTCAGGCCGACAACGGCCTGGGCCAGTTCGACTGCGCGATCGAGATTGCCGGCGAGACGGTGGCGACCGCGCAGCTGACAGTGTTCGGCCCCGAGGATCCGGCCGCCTTCCTGAACAACGAGAGTGGACGACAAGATGAATGACAAGACCGTGCTGGTGACCGGCTCCAGCCGCGGCATCGGCCGCGGCGTGGCGCTGCGGCTGGCGCGCCAGGGCTACGACGTGGTGGTGCACTGCCGCGGCCAGCGCGAGCAGGCCGAGGCCGTGGCCGTCGAGATCCGCGCGATGGGGCGCGAATCGCGTGTGCTGCAGTTCGACGTGGCCGACCGCGAGGCAGCCTCGGCCGCGTTGCTGGCCGATGTGGAGACGCATGGCTGCTACTACGGCGTCGTCTGCAACGCCGGCATCGCGCGCGACGGCGCCTTTCCGGCGCTGTCCGGCGAGGACTGGGACGCCGTGATCCACACCAATCTCGACGCCTTCTACAACGTCCTGAATCCGCTCACCATGCCGCTGGTGCGGCGGCGCAAGCCGGGGCGGATCGTGACCCTGTCCTCCGTGTCGGGCCTGATGGGCAACCGGGGTCAGGTCAACTACAGTGCCGCCAAGGCCGGCATCATCGGCGCAAGCAAGGCGCTGGCCGTCGAGCTTGCCAGCCGCGGCATCACGGTGAACTGCGTTGCGCCGGGCTTGATCGACACGGAGATGGTGGACGGCCAGGTGCTCGAGGAAGCCTTGAAGATGATCCCGGCCAAGCGCGTGGGTACGGTGGAAGAAGTGGCCGCACTGGTCGCCTTCCTGATGAGTGAAGACGCTGCCTACATCACGCGGCAGGTGATTTCGGTGAATGGAGGAATGGTCGGATGAGCAGGCGAGTTGTCGTCACGGGCGTGGGCGCCATCAGCCCCTTGGGCCACGACTGGGCCACGGTCGAGACGAACCTGAGGAGCGGTCGCAATGCCGTGCAGCGCATCGAGCCCTGGGCCGGCTACGACGGCCTGAACACCCAGGTCGGTGCCCCGGCCCTGCCTTTCGAGCTGCCCGCCGCCCGCTACAACCGCAAGAGCACACGCAGCATGGGCCGGGTCGCGCTGATGGCCACGCGCGTCAGCGAGCTGGCGCTGGAAGATGCCGGCCTGCTGGGCGATCCGCTGGTGAAGAGCGGCCAGATGGGCATCAGCTACGGCTCGTCCTCCGGCACGCCCAGCGCCATCGGCGACTTCGGCCGCATGATGGCCGACAAGAGCACCGAGGGCATCAACGCCACCACCTACATCAAGATGATGGCCCACACGGCAGCCGTCAACATCGGCGTGTTCCTGGGCCTCACCGGCCGCATCATCACGACGACCAGCGCCTGCACGTCCGGCAGCCAGGGCATCGGCTACGCCTTCGAGGCGATCCAGTCGGGCCGGCAACTCGCGATGCTGGCCGGCGGCGCCGAGGAACTGGACGCCACGCAGGCAGCGGTCTTCGACACCCTGTTCGCCACCAGCGTGAAGTACAACGCCACGCCCGAGCTGACGCCGCGGCCCTTCGATACCGCCCGCGACGGCCTGGTGCTGGGCGAGGGCGCCTGCACGCTGGTGCTGGAGGAGTATGAGCACGCCAAGGCGCGCGGCGCCCGCATCTACGCCGAGATCGTCGGCTACGGCACCAATAGCGACGGCGCGCACGTCACCCATCCGCAGGCCGAGACGATGGCGCAGGCGATCCGCCTGTCCATGGCCGATGCCGGGCTGCAGCCGGCGGACATCCCCTACGTCAACGCGCACGGCACGGCCACCGAGCAGGGCGACGTGGCTGAGTCGCAGGCGACGAACTGCGTTTTCGGCCCGCAGGTCGCGATCTCCTCGCTGAAGAGCTACATGGGCCACACGCTCGGTGCCTGCGGCGCGCTGGAGGCCTGGATGACGATCGAGATGATGAACCGCGGCTGGTTCGCGCCGACGCTGAACCTCGCGCAGGTGGACGAGCGCTGCGGCGAGCTGGACTACCTGACCGGCGCGGGCCGCGATCTGCAGACCGAGTTTGTGATGAGCAACAACTTCGCGTTCGGCGGGATCAACACCTCGTTGATCTTCAAGCGTGTTTGACCCGGGAGAAGTACAGATGACGAAGAAGCCCCTTCCGTTTGCCCTTGCGGCGGCCCTTTGCCTGGCTTGCGGCGCAGTGGCCGCGGCCGAACCGGAAACGGCGGAGCCTGCAACGCCAGCGGCCTCTGCCAGCGGCGACGAAGCCCAAGCCGCCGCGGCGCTGGCGAAGGACCGTGCCGAGGCCGAGGCGGCACTCGCCGCCGCCCCGTCCGCCGAGCGCGACCTGTGCCTGGTTCGCGGCAAGCCGGCGGGCGATGCCCGCTACCAGGTGATCAAGAAGCTGAAGGTGGCGCGCCAGACCTACGGCTCGGTCACCCTGGTGCTGCCCGAACTGGCCAAGGAGGCCCGTGCCGCCGGCGCCGACCTGATCGTCGAGTACAACGGCTCCCAGCGCTTCGGCTTCTTCCCCTGGCGGCTGGTGCGCCCGGTAGCGACGGGCACGGCCGTGCGCTGGCTCGGCACCCAGCCCGTCGATTGCGCCGCGCTGGGTGGCAATACCGTGGCCGAGGTCATCAGCACCAACAAGGAACCGGGCAAGTGAGTTCCCGTCCTAACTCGAAAGGAATCCTGAACATGCAACGTCTTCCCATCGCATTGGCCCTCGCCCTGGCAAGCCTGGCGCCGCTGGCCCAGGCCCGCGACACCATCGTCGACATCCCGCTGGCCGACGTGCTGGCCATGCCCGAGGCACAAAGCGAGCTGGACGGTTCGGTCAAGTTCTACCTCGCCGGCGCGGCGACGCCCCACGTCGCCAAGCGCCTGGGCAGCGATGTGTCGAACCCCAAGACCAACGGCTTCAACAAGAGCGACGAGTTCGGCTGCAAGTGGGCGGCCCTGTCGGCGCTGAAGGCTTTCCAGGCCAAGGCCAAGTCCAAGGGCGCCAATGCCGTGGTCGACCTGGTCAGCTACTACAAGCGCAACGAGACGCGCAGCGACACGACGATCCAGTGCCATGCGGGCGCCTTCGTCATCGGCCTGGCGCTGAAGGGTGAGTACGCCGTCGTCAAGTGAGTGGCATGTCAGCAAGGAGAGGCACGACATGAACAAGAGCAAGAAGATCCTGCTTGCCGCGGCACTGGTGCTGGCCGCGGCGGGAGCCCACGCAGTGCGCGGCTCGGTGCCGCTGGTCGAGCGGCCGCGCGTCGAGCTGCTCGCCAATGATGGCAAGGCTGGCGCTGCCGAGCGCGTGCGCGCGGCTGTCGTCCAGGGCAGCCAGATCCATCACTGGACGGTGCAGGACGAGCAGCCGGGTGAGCTGACGCTGCGTCAGCAGCGGGGTGCGATCGAACTGCTGGTCAAGGTTCGCTATGACGCGCTGGGCTACCAGGTCCAGTACGTTTCCAGCACCGGCCTGTACTACGAACAGACGGCCGACGGCGGTGCCAAGATCCATCCGACCTACAACAACTGGATGAAGAACCTGGACTCCGCGATCGCGACGGTGCTTCCCTCCATTCCCTGAGAAGCCGCGGTGGACGGGGTCGCGCTGCGACTGGCGCACGGCGACACACTGTCCTGGCAGCCGGATGTCAGCTGGTTGGCCGTTGGCGAGCGTGCACGGCTGGCAAGCCTGGGCAGCGATCGTCGCCGCCAGGATTTCCTGGCCGGCCGCTGGCTGTTGCGGCTGACCCTGTCTGAATGTGCCGGCAGCGGGCCGGACGAGCAGCGGGTGGACATCGATGCCGATGGCCGCACCCTGTGCGAGCCGGGCCTGTTCGCCAATCTTTCGCACAGCGGCGATTGGCTGGCCTGCGCGGTGGCCGACACGCCGGTGGGCGTCGACATCGAGCGGGCGGACCGACCCCGCGGGGATCTCGCCGGCCTGGCGGCGATGGTGCATGGTCCGACGCCGTGCGCGGAACTGGCGGGTGTAGCCGAGCCACAGCGGCTGCGCCGCTTCTACGAGCTGTGGACCTTGAAGGAGGCCGCGCTGAAGCGTGCCGGCCTGGGCCTGGACTTCGCGCGGATGCGGGCGATGGAGTTCAGACCTGACCCCACAGGCGATGCGCTGAGTCTCGTGCACGAGGAAGCCGGGTTGGTGCTGGCCGTGCTTGCCGCGCCGGAAATGAAAACGCCGGCCCTGCCGGCCGGCGTCCGTCTCGTCGAGCGCTTGCGCCTCGTCGAAAAAAGCGGTCCTCAGTCCACGCCGAAGTCGAAGTAGCTGTTCGCTGCCTGGGCGAAGAAGCCGGCCACGCGCACTTCCTGCGTGTACAGCACCAGCGCGTACTCGCCGCTGGACAGCGCCTTCTCCGGTGCGATCTTGTAGAGCACGAAGCCGTCGCGGGCACGCGACTGGTCCGACAGCTGCTCGGACTTGATCGGCACGACGCGGTCCTTGTTGATGCCGCTGGAGTAGCTCATGTAGCCGCCGCCAGTGGACACCTCGCGGGTGTCGTTCTTGCGGACGGCGAAATTGGCCAGGGTCAGGTAGCCGGGCACCTGGGCGTTCTTAGGCACGCTGACGATGAAGGCGACGCCGTCGGCGGGCAGGCGGCGCGCGGCCTTCGAGCCCTGCAAGGTCGCGTAGCTGGCCATGCCGCCGAAGCCCAGCGCGCGGGCGGCCATGCGGCTCTGCGCCACGATGTACTGCATCGGGGTTTCCTGGCCGTTGACGACCAGCTGGACTTCCTCGGGATTCAGGCCACCGGCCGCAGCAGCCGCCGGGGTCGCGGTTGAACCGCCGCCACTGGTGCGGGCCGGGGCTGCAGCCGCGGCCGCGGCCTTGGGGTTCAGCACCGCCTGAAGCACCGCCGCGCTGGCGCCCTTGTCCTTCAGCTTGATCAACGCATCGGCCGAGGTGTCGAACTTGGTGCTGCTGGCGCTGGTGATCGACTGGATGATCACCGACTCCGGCATGCCGGCGTCCAGCAGCTTCAGCACGTCGTTGTTGGTCAAGGTGGCGGCGGATGCAGTCGGCGCGGCCAGGCCGAGCAGACCCGCGGCGACGAGCGATTTCTTCTTCATGAGACCCTCTCTTGCTATGGATTCTTGTGATCCGCCATCTTAGAGAGGGCCATCCCACCGCCGCTGGGGCAGGCGTGCAGAAATCCGCAATCTGTAGGAACGCCTAAGATTCATGGCTGTTGTCCTTGTCTGTTCCCGATGTCAAAAAACCTTCCGATCACCCGCAGCCACGGCCTCGAAGCCATCGAGCTCGTCTCCCCTGACGGCGCTCGCGCCACGATCGCGTTGCACGGCGCGCAGGTCCTGTCCTGGATTCCCGCCGGCGGCGCGGAGCAGCTCTACCTGTCGCCGAAGTCGGAGTTCTCCAACGGCCATGCAATCCGCGGCGGCGTGCCGGTCTGCTTCCCGCAGTTCGCAGAGCGTGGTCCGCTGAAGAAGCACGGCTTCGCCCGCACGAAGCCGTGGACGCTGGTCAGTGCCGAGCAGGGTGAGCACGATGCGCTGGCGGTGCTGCGCCTCGCCGACGATCCGGCCAGCCGCATGGTCTGGCCCCATGCCTTCGAGGCCGAGCTGAGCGTGCTGGTGCACGGCCGCAGCCTGCAGATCGAGCTGGCGGTCGAGAACCGCGGCGAGGCCGGGGCCGAGGCTTTCGAGTTCACGACGGCGTTGCACAGCTACTTCGCCATCAATGACATCGACGAGGCCAGCGTCGACGGGCTGTCGGGCCTGAACTACCTGGACTCGGTGGACCAGACCGAGAAGGCGCAGCGCGTGAGCCTGCTGCTGCCCTCCGGCGAGCTGGACCGCATCTACCTCAATGCGAAGCAAGACCTGACCCTGAAGGAACAGGGCATCAGCACGCAGCGCGAGCTGCAGATTTCGCAGCAGGGCTTCGAGGACGTCGTGGTCTGGAACCCCGGCGCCGAACGCGCTGCCTCGCTGGCCGACCTGCCGGATGGCGACTGGCGCAAGTACCTCTGCGTCGAGGCGGCGACCGTCGGCCGCCCGGTGCGTCTGGAGCCGGGCGAGAGCTGGGTCGGCATGCAGAGCCTGGTGCTCGCCTGACATGACTTAAGCTGGTTGCTCCACGGCTTGGGTTGGAGCAGCACCGATGGCGAAGAACGGCAAGGACAAGGGCGACAAGGGCGACAAGAAGCTCGGCAAGTCCGAATACCTCGAACGGCTGGCGCCGATGCAGCTGGAGCTGAACGGCATGGCGCGCTGGCTGCAGCACGCCGGCAAGCGGCTGGTGGTCGTCGTCGAGGGCCGCGACACGGCCGGCAAGGGCGGCACGATCTCGGCGATCAGCGAGACCCTGAACCCGCGCCAATGCCGCACCGTGGCCCTGGGCACGCCCAGCGACTACGAGAAGGGCTGCTGGTATTTCCAGCGCTATGTCGCCCACCTGCCCACGGCGGGCCAGATCGCGCTGTTCGATCGCAGCTGGTACAACCGCGCCGGCGTCGAGGCGGTGATGGGCTTCTGCACGCCCGAGCAGACGGACGATTTCCTGAAGCAGGTGCCGGTGTTCGAGAAGATGCTGGTGGACGACGGCATCCTGCTGTTCAAGTACTGGCTGACCGTCGACCAGGACAAGCAGGAAGAGCGCTTCCAGGACCGCCTGTCCGTTCCGCTCAAGCGCTGGAAGCTCTCGCCGATCGACCTGGAGGCCCGCCGCCTCTACAAGGAATACGGCAAGGCCCGCGACCGCATGCTGGAGGCCACGCACAAGAAGCACGCGCCCTGGACCTTGGTGGATTTCAACGACCAGCGCCTGGGCCGGCTGACCTTGATCCGCGATCTGCTGGACCGTCTGCCCGATGTCGGCGTGCCGGAATCGACGCTGCAGTTCCCGCCGCTGGACAAGGCGCCGCAACGCGAGCGCTTCGGCGGCAAGCTGAGGCCGATCCCGCCGATCTGAACCCGGATAATCGGGGGATGAACTCTCATGCGTTCCCCCCTCTCCAGAACGACACCTTCCTGCGCGCCTGCCTGCGCCAGCCGACCGACTACACGCCCGTCTGGCTGATGCGCCAGGCCGGTCGCTACCTGCCCGAGTACCGCGAGACGCGGGCCAAGGCCGGCAGCTTCATGGGCCTGGCGACGAACACCGACTACGCCACCGAGGTCACGCTGCAGCCGCTGGAGCGCTACCCGCTGGACGCGGCCATCCTGTTCAGCGACATCCTGACCGTGCCCGACGCGATGGGCCTGGGCCTGTCCTTCGCGATCGGCGAGGGACCGAAGTTCGAAAAGGTCGTGCGCGACGAGGCGGCGGTCGCCAAGCTCGAGGTGCCCGACATGGACAAGCTGCGCTACGTGTTCGACGCCGTCACCTCGATCCGCCGTGCGCTGAACGGCCGCGTGCCGCTGATCGGTTTCTCCGGCAGCCCCTGGACGCTGGCCTGCTACATGGTCGAGGGGGGCGGCTCCGACGACTACCGCCAGGTCAAGAGCCTGATGTACGCGCGGCCCGACCTGATGCACCGCATCCTCGCCGTCAACGCCGACGCGGTGGCGCAGTACCTGAACGCGCAGATCGAAGCCGGTGCGCAAGCGGCCATGATCTTCGACTCCTGGGGCGGCGTGCTGGCCGACGGCATGTTCCAGCGCTTCTCGCTGGCCTATTCGCGCCGCGTGCTGGCGCAGCTCAAGACCGAGCACGAAGGCCGGCGCATCCCGCGCATCCTGTTCACCAAGGGCGGAGGCCTGTGGCTGGACGAGATCGCTGCGTCGGGTGCCGAGGTCGTCGGCCTGGACTGGACGATGAACCTCGGCCAGGCGCGCGAGCGCGTCGGCCAGAAGGTCGCGCTGCAGGGCAATATCGATCCGAACGTGCTGTTCGCGCCGCCGGACGCGGTGCGCGAGCAGGTGCGCGCGGTGCTGGACAGCTTCGGCCCGCACCCCGGCCACGTGTTCAACCTGGGCCACGGCATCAGCCAGTACACGCCGCCGGAACACGTCAGCGCGCTGGTCGACGAGGTGCACGCGCACTCGCGTCGGCTGCGCGCCGCGGTGTGAAGTTCGCACGGCGCTGCGGACTTATCCCCAAAATCCAGGACGCGAGGCGATACGGGGATTGATTGTTGCGCTGCAGCTTCTCGTTTTCCCGATTGAAGCCTAAGTGCTTGATTCATATGGACGCACGGCGGCCGCACCGAAAATGGGCGGCCGGGCGGCAATCAGGGTTTTCGAGCGTGGTGCGCTGCGGCCCGCCGACTTCCTCACAAAGTTATCCACAGAAACTGTGAATAGCCGAGAGGTGCTTTTGAAATCATGGACTTAGCCGGCGATGTTCACCCTCCCTCTCACCTCCGGAACTGAATGAGCGAGGCAGCGACCGGCCTGATCGACACCCGCGTGCGCGTCGCCGTCGACACGCCGCAGCACAGCGGCCTGACGGGCCCGCTTGATTACCTGAGTGAGCGGGCACTCGCTCCAGGCAGTCTCGTGCGGGTGCCGCTGGGCAAGCGCGAACTGCTGGGCATCGTCTGGCCGGGTGAATCGGAGCAGGACACCGACGCGGCCCTGCTGCGTCCCATTCTGGGAATCCTCGACGGCCTGCCGCCGCTGAGCGCGAACTGGTGTGCGCTGGTCGAGTTCGCCGCCCAGTACTACCAGCGCACGGTCGGCGAGCTGGCGCTGTCGGTGTTGCCGCCGCAGCTGCGCGAGTTGGAGCCGTCGCAGCTCCAACTGCGGCTGAAGCGCGTCGCCAAATGGGCCGCCGAGCAGGGGCAGCGCAGCCAGGAAGAAAGCGAGAGCAAGCCCGAACTCAGCGAGGCCCAGGCCGCCGTGCTGGCCGAACTGGATACGCTGCTGCAGGCGCCGGAAACCCCGCCGCCGGTGCTGCTCTACGGCGTCACCGGCAGCGGCAAGACCGAGGTCTATCTGCGTGCCGCCGAACACGCGCTGGCCGCCGGCAAACAGGTGCTGGTGCTGGTGCCCGAGATCAACCTGACGCCGCAGCTGGAGGCCCGCTTCGCCGCGCGCTTCGCCGGCGTTGCCACCGTCTCGCTGCACAGCGGCCTCACGCCGGCGCAGCGCCTGCGCAACTGGCTGGCCGCGCATCTGGGCGAGGCGCGGCTGGTGCTGGGCACGCGGCTGGCGGTGTTCGCCTCGCTGCCGCAGCTGGGGCTCGTCGTCGTCGACGAAGAGCACGACCCGTCCTACAAGCAGCAGGACGGCGCCCGCTACTCGGCGCGCGACCTGGCCGTCTACCGCGCCCGGCTGGAGAAGGTGCCGGTGATCCTGGGCTCGGCCACGCCCTCGCTGGAGAGCTGGCAGCGCGCGGAAGAGGGCAAGTACAAGCGCCTGGCGCTGCCCCAGCGCATCGGCGGCGGCGCGTTGCCGCGCGTGCGCCTGTTCGACATGAAGACCTTGCCGGTGAAGAAGGGCGTGATGACCGCGCTGACCACGCCGCTGCTCGAAGCGCTGCGCCGGCGGCTGGAGCGCGGCGAGCAGAGCCTCGTCTTCCTGAACCGCCGCGGCTACGCGCCGGTGCTGCACTGCGGCGAGTGCAACTGGAAGAGCGACTGCCCGCACTGCAGCGCCTGGCGCGTCTTCCACAAGGGCGACCGTACCTTGCGCTGCCACCACTGCGGCTTCACCGAGCGCGTGCCCTCGGCCTGCCCCAGCTGCGGCAATATGGACATCGCCCCGCTGGGGCGCGGCACCGAGCGGTTGGAAGAACAGCTTGCCGAGGCGCTGCCCGGCGCCCGCGTCGCCCGCATCGATGCCGACTCGACGAAGAACAAGGGCGAGCTGGAAGCGCAGCTCGCCGCCGTCCACGCCGGCGAGGTCGACATCCTCGTCGGCACGCAGATGATCACCAAGGGCCACGATTTCCGCCGCATCACCTTCGTCGCCGCGGTGAACCCGGATGGCGCGCTGTTCAGCAGCGATTTCCGCGCGCCCGAGCGCCTGTTCGCGCTGCTGATGCAGGCGGCAGGCCGCGCCGGGCGCGATGCCGAGCAGGCGGCCCGCAGCGAGATGTGGGTTCAGACCTGGCACCCGGAGCACGCGCTCTACAAGTCGCTGACCACGCACGACTACGAGGCCTTTGCCGCGCAGCAGCTGGCCGAGCGCGAATCGGCCGGCCTGCCGCCCTACGCGCACCTGGCGCTCGTGCGGGCCGAGGCCCGCAGCGTCGAGGCGGCCAAGGCCTTTCTCGATGCCGCCGCCGCCTGGGCCAAGCAGCTGCCCGACGCGCGCCAGGGCGTGCTGATCTACCCGCCGGTGCCGATGGCCGTCGCCCGCGTGGCCAATGTCGAGCGCATGCAGATGCTGGTCGAGTCCTCGAGCCGTGGTGCGTTGCAGCGCCTGCTGTGGCAATGGCTGCCCGAGCTCGGCGCGCTGAAGCGCGAACATCGCGGGCTGATGCGCTGGGCCGTCGACGTCGATCCGCTGGCGATCTGAAACCATTCCGGATAGATTCCGGGCTCCAATAGCTAGGTGCCTGATGGACGATGACCTGAAGAAGGACGAGTGGCTGCGCCGCGTGCTGGGTGTCGAGGCACGGCGCCCGTCCTCCGTGCTGCCTCCCGTGATGCGCAAGCCCGTGCGCGCCGTGCCGCTGAACACCAGCCTGCCGCACCCGGCGGGCGCCATCCAGATCCCGCTGGGCCGACCGCGCTCGGGTGCAGCGATCGCGCCGGCGGCCAAGCCGGTCGCCTTCGTCGCGCCCAGCGGCAAGAAGATCAGCGTGGCCAAGCTGCCGGGCGGTGCGGTCAGCTACACGGCGCCCCCGCCTCCGGTCAAGGAAGTGACCTTCTCGGGCGGCGGCGGCAAGGGCGTCGCGCTGCCCGGCGCGGTGAAGGCGCTGGAAGACAGCGGTGTGCTGAAGGACGCCAGGAAGATCGCCGGCGCCTCGGTCGGCTCGATGACCGCCGCGCTGGTGGCGGCCGGCATCACCTCCGAAGAATTCACCCGCATCGGCAACGACGACGAGACGACCGCACGCATCGTCGAAGGCACCGGCGGCACCAAGCTCGGCCTGCTGGTGCGGGCGATGAAGAACATCGGCAGCCCGCTGACCGGCGGCGGCCTGGAGGACATCGTGCGCGATGTGCTCGACGAAACGCTGCGCAAGCGCATCGTCGAGTACATGGACGCCTGCGGCCAGCGCGGCGAGGCGCCGGACCCGACCGCCGTCGCCATCGTCAAGCGCCTGGCCAGCAACAAGAGCGGCCCGACCTTCGGGGACCTGCGCCAGCTCTCGCGCGTGATCCCGGCGATCAAGGAAGTGGTGATCACCGGCACCTACATCAAGGAGTTCGAGACCAACGACAAGGGCAAGCTGAGCGCCGTCGAGGGCAGCGGCCAGGGCGGCCAGCTCTACGTCTTCGATGCCGATTCCGAGCCCGATCTCGAGGTGGCGATCGCCGTGCACGCCTCGGCCTCGTTCCCGGCGGCCTTCAAGCCGGTGGACATCAAGCTGGCCAACGGCCGGACCGTGCGCTTCATCGACGGCGGCGTGATGAACAACACGCCGACCTCGTCCACCCTGGGCCAGGACGAGCGCGACCTCGATCCGGTGCCATCGGGCCGCGGCGTCACCTTCGTGTTCGAGGACAAGGCCGGCGTTGCCGACGACCTGCTGGCCGGCAAGGTCAAGCCCGAGGTGGGCCGCATGGCGCGGCTGATCGACTGGTTCGTCGGCTCCGAGCACATCGCCGCCGAGTATGCGAAGAACCGCGACCTGGCGGACAAGCCGGAGGAACTGGTCGTCGTGCCGTTGCAGATCACCTTGCCGCCGAAGAAGCCCGGCGGGAAGGAGCGCGAGGTCGACATGCGCGGCGGCACCCTGGAATTCAACCTGCCGATGGAGGCCAAGCTGGCCCTGCAGCAGGCCACCGAGCAGGCCACGCAGACGCAGATCGAGCGCGAGAAGCAGGACCGCTCGCGCTCCTTCAGCTGCGAGTCGCAGATGCTCTGCTGCATCCCGATGGATGAGTTGCAGACCCTACAGTCCAACGACTACGAGGGCGCCGCCGCTGCCGTCGTCTTCCGCGAGCGCGTGGCCGAGATGATCGCCAAGCTGCTCGATGCGGTGCGCCAGCCCGCCGCCAAGGCCGATCCGGCCTCGCTGCTGAATGACCCGATGGCCACCGGCCTGCTCAACGAGCTGGACCGCCTGGCCGGCGCGGATGCCGACTACCAGGCCTTCGTCGCGCGGGAGCTGAACAAGCAGCAGGCGCTGGACGCTTTCCTGTCCGCTGCGCGCCAGGGCGGCCGCAGCAGCCCGGCGCTGGCCGCCACCTATGCGGTCAGCGACATGCTGAAGGTCCGCGCCCATGCCGACGCGCTGCTGAAGGAACTCGTCTATCCGCAGATGAAGTACCAGAACAAGGGCGGCAGCGGTATCGAGACCCTGCAGGCGATGGAGCAGAAGCTGCGCGCGGCCAAGACGGTGAAGGCGCTGAACGCCGCGATCGACATGGGCGTCAAGCACTTCAAGAGCAAGTCCGACCGCAGCATCCCGAAGCGCGGCCACAAGAAATTCGCCGCCGCGCTCGCGCAGCGGAAGATGAAATAAATCCCGAAAGGTAGAACGACCATGTTCAAGAGCACGCAAGACCTGTACGCCGACCTCGCCAAGGCCCTGGGTGTCGATGCGCTGTCGCCCGACGCGCAGGGCAGCCTGCAGCTCAGCGTCGGCGAGAACTCGACCGTGATCCTGTTCGCCGAGGACGAGCAGAGCGTGATGCTGGTCTCTCCCGTGATGGCCCTGCCCACGCAGATCGACTACGGCCGCGTGCTGTGGCTGCTGCGCCGCAACTTCTACGACAGCCCGCTGGCGCCGTTCCGCATCGGCTGCGACACGGCCGGCAGCCTCGTCATCTGGGGCCGCGTGCCGGTAGCGGGCTTGAGCGGCAGCGAGCTGGCGGGCCTGATCGACGCCGTCGCCACTGAGGCCGACAAGATCCGCGAGGAAGTCGAGATCGACGACGGCGATGACGACGCGGCCTGACTAGCTGGCTGACACCCCCGCGCACAAACTTTTTCCGCGCGGAAACACCTGTCCTGACCGCTGGCCGGCGCGATGCTGCAGACTTCGCGGCATGGATGGTCTGCCGCTCTCCTGCTGCCTCTCCCGCCGCCGGGTCCTGCTCGGCGCCGCGGCCGGTGTCATCGCCCGGCCGGGCTTTGCACGCACCGCGTCGCTCACACCCGATGAACGCGCCGTCCACGCGCTGAACCGCCTCGCCTTCGGCCCACGGCCGGCCGATGCCGCCGCGATCCAGGCCCAGGGCCCGGAGCGCTGGCTGCAGGACTTCATCGACGCGCAGTTGGCGCCCGAGCGCATCGCGCTGCCCGAACGGCTCACGCAGCGCCTGGCCGCGCTCGACACCTTGCCGCTGACGGCCGACGAGCTGATGGCCCGCTACCGCGAGGGGCAGCGGCTCGCGCGCGAAGCGAAGCGCGAAGGGGCAGTCGTTGGCGATGCGCGCCGCGAGCTGGTGCAGCCCATCGCGCAGCAGGCCCGCGCACAACGCCTGCTGCGCGCCATCGACAGCCCGGCCCAGCTGCAGGAGCTGCTGGTGGACTTCTGGTTCAACCACTTCAACGTGTTCGCCGGCAAGGGTGCGGTGGCCGTGCTGGTGGGCGACTACGAGCTGCGCGCGATCCGCCCGCACGTGCTCGGCTCCTTCCGCGCGATGCTGGGCGCCAGTGCCAAGCACCCGGCGATGCTGATCTACCTGGACAACGCGCAGAGCGTCGGCGGCCCGGCCGCCCGCGCCGGCCGCGGCCTCAACGAGAACTACGCCCGCGAGCTGATGGAGCTGCACACGCTCGGCGTCGACGGCGGCTATGCGCAGCGCGACGTCACCGAACTCGCCCGCATGCTGACTGGCTGGACCAGCGGCCCCGATGCGGAATTCCGCTTCGAGCCGCGCCGCCACGATGCCGGCACCAAGCAGTGGCTCGGCCGCAAGATCGCTCCCGCCGGCCAGGCCGAGGGCGAGCAGGCGCTGGACGTTCTTGCCGCGCATCCCGCCACCGCTCGCCACATCGCCGGCCAACTGGCCCAGGCCTTCGTCGCCGACGAGCCGCCGCTGGCGCTGGTGCAGCGCATGGCCGAGCGCTTCCTCGCCACGCAGAGCCGGCCCGACCAGCTCGGCCAGGTGATGCGCACGATGATCACTTCCGACGAGTTCTGGCGCCGCGAGACCTGGGGTGCCAAGTTCAAGACGCCTTACCAGTACCTGCTGTCCTCTCTGCGCGCCGTCGATGCGCCGCTACCCGAGGACATGCAGCCGCTGCTCGGCGCGCTGGCCCAGGCCGGCATGCCGCTGTACGGCGCGCAGACGCCCGACGGCTACAAGAACACCGCCGCGGCCTGGATGAATGCCGAGGCGCTGGCGCAGCGCATCCAGCTGGCGCAGACCTTGAACCAGCGGCTGCGCCGCAGCGGCCTCGGCGCGGATCCCGGCGCGCTGCTGGCCACGCTGGGTCCCGCGATCAGCGCGGGCACGCGCGAGACCGTCGCCGCCGAACCCGTGGCCCTGCAGCTCGCGCTGCTGCTGGGCAGCCCCGACTTCATGCATCGATGAGGAAGATCGCCATGCAACGCAGACAGGTCCTTGCCGCGGGCGCCGCCTGGTCGCTCTGGTCAACGGCCCGCGCCGATCCGGAGCTGGCCCGGCGCAAGCTCGTCGTCATCCTGCTGCGCGGCGCGGTCGATGGCCTCTCGGTCGTCGTGCCCTATGGCGAGCGCAACTACGCTGCCTCGCGCGGCAGCATCGCGCTGGCCGCGCCGGGCGCGGACGACGGCGTCATCAAGCTCGACAGCAACTTCGGCCTGCATCCGTCGCTGGCCCCGCTGAAGCCCTGGTGGGACCGCGGCGCACTCGGCTTCGTCCACGCCAGCGGCTCGCCGGACCCGACCCGCTCGCACTTCGACGCGCAGGACTACATGGAATCCGGCACGCCCGGCCGCAAGAGCACGCCCGATGGCTGGATGAACCGCCTGCTCGCCGGCCTGCCCGGCCCCGCCGCGCCCACCCGCGCGATCAATATGGGCGCCACGCCGCCGCGCATCTTCGCCGGCAGCGCTGGCGTGGCGAGCCTGGGCGTCGGCCCCAAGGCGCTCGCCAACCAGGCCATCGACGACCCGCACCTGCAGGCCGCCTTCGCCAAGCTCTACGGTGGCGTGGACCCGCTGTCGCGCAGCTACCAGGACGCCACCGAGGGCCGCGGCGAGATCAAGCGCAGCATGATGATGGCGCCCGGCACCGCGTCGGACACCGGCGACCAGGGCGCTCCCTCGGCCCGCAGCTTCGCCGCCGACGCGCGGCGCCTGGGCACCCTGATCCGCAAGGATCCGCACACCCAGCTCGCCTTCACCTCGGTCGGCGGCTGGGACACGCACGTCAATCAGGGCGGCGCCAAGGGCCAGCTCGCGAACCGGCTGGCCAGCCTCGGCGAAGGCCTGGACGCGCTGGCCGGCGGCCTCGGCGACTCTATGCAGGACACGGTGATCGTCGTCATGAGCGAGTTCGGCCGCACCCTGCGGCAGAACGGCACCGGCGGCACCGACCACGGCCGCGGCAACGTGATGTGGCTGCTGGGCGGCCCGGTGGCCGGCGGCCGGATGATCGGCGAATGGCCGGGGCTGGACGACGCGGCGCTGGTGGACGGGCGCGACCTGGCTGTGGTGAGCGATTTCAGGCAAGTCCTGACCCCCATCCTGCGTCGCCACCTCGGCGCCGACGATGCGCTGCTCGACCGCGTCTTCCCTCGGGCGCCGTCTTCGGGCCTTGCGGCGGCCGGATTGAAGGGAATTCTGCGCACCTGAGCGCCGTCGCCTAACGGCTTTGTTCGACTGACTGCCGATAATCGAAATCTCGCAGTCCGAACGAAGCAATGACGATCGACATGAGAAGAGTGCTCGGCGCCTTTCCCGGTGCCTTGATCGCCGCGCTGCTGGTGCTCGCGGCGAGTTCTGGCCCTGCCACCGCCGCCGAGGAAGAGGTGCCCCTGCTGCGCCTCGTCACCACCCATTTCCCGCCCTTCGAGATCGAGCAGGGCGCGGACGCACCGGGGCCGCTGGTGCGCCAGGCCTCCGCCGTCGCCGCGCAGGCCGGCTTCGCGCTGCAGGTCGAGTTCGTGCCCTGGCCGCGCGCGCAGTTGCTGGCCTCTTCGCGGCAGGATCCGGCGCTGATCCTGCCCCTGGTCCGCGCGCCGGAGCGCGAGGCGCGCTATCTGTGGATCGGCAAGCTGTCCTGCCGCTACATGGGCTTCGTCGCGCTGCGCGAGCGGATGAGCCGCTTCGACGAGGAGACCTTGGCGGGCACGCGGATGGCGGTGCTGCGCGCCGCGCCCTATCGCGCGGACAACATGAAGACCGCGACCGTGCACGAGGCCATCTCGTTCGAGGAGGTGGCCAAGCTGCTGGAACGCGGCATCGTCGATCTCGCCTACGGCAACCAGGAGACCATCGCCCTGAGCCTGAAGGCGCGCGGCATCGATCACACGCAGCTGGCGATGTCCAAGCCGCTGGAGAGCGACCCGCTGTGGCTCGCCGCCTCGCTGGGTACGCCGACCGCCACCGTCGAGGCGCTGCGGCAGGGCGTGCGGGTGCTGCAGAAGGACGGCACCCTGGACCGCATGGCCGACCACGCGCGGCTGCCGCGCGCCAGCTGCAGCACCGGCTGAACGACTGACTGGCCGGATGACCGGCCGACCGGTCGTCCGTCCGGACACTGTCCGCGGACAGTGTTTCGCCGCCGCGCTGCCGCGCAAGTGATTGATTCGTAACGCTTCGCCTCGACGACGACGGCGGGCACGCTCATTGCGAACAGGAGGAGGAAACAACCCATCCGTCCTCCTCAATGATCCGAGACACTTCCGCCCAGGATCGCGTGATCCAAGCCGCGCCGGGCCGCCGCCGCCAGGTCGTGATCGCCGTCGGCGCCCTGGCCCTGCTGGCACTGGGCGTGCTGGCCTGGCCGCAATTGCAGCGCCTGGGCTCCGGTACGGCCGGCACCTCGGTCAGCGAGTCGCGGCTGACGATCTCTGCCGTCGAGCGCGGCGCCTTCGTGCGCGACATCGCCGGCGAGGGCAAGGTCGTCGCCGCCAACGCGCCGACGCTCTACGCCTCCAACGGCGGCGCCGTGACCCTGCTGGTCCATGCCGGCGACAAGGTCGCCCGCGGCCAGGTGCTGGCCCGCATCGACAGCCCCGATCTCGCCAACCGCCTCGCGCAGGAGCGCAGCAACGCCGACAGCATGCGCGCCGACGTGCTGCGCGCCCAGGTCGATGCGCGCCAGCAGAGCGCGCAGCTGCAGAGCGAGTACGAGAACGCGTCGATCGACCTGAAGACCGCGCAGAACGACCTCGACCGCCAGACCCAGGCCTTCAAGGCCGGTGCTGCCGCCAGCATGCAGGTGGACCACGCCCGCGACACGCTGGAGAAGGCACGCGTGACGCTCACGCACGCCGCCGCCGGCCGCGGCATGAAGGAAGACGCGCTGAAGTTCGACGTGCAGGCCAAGCAGGCCGCGCTGGCGCGCCAGGAGCTGCTGGTGAAGGACCTGCAGCGCCAGGTCGGCGAGCTGGAGGTGCGCTCGCCGGCGGACGGCCAGGTCGGCCAGCTGCTGGTGGCCGAGCGCGCCACCGTGGCCAAGGACGCGCAGCTGCTGACGGTGATCGACCTGTCCGCGCTGGAAGTGCAGATGCAGGTGGCCGAGAGCTTCGCGCGCGACCTCGCGATCGGCATGCCTGGCGACATCAGCGGCGGCGGCCAGAACTGGAAGGGCAGCATCAGCACCGTCTCGCCCGAGGTGGTCAACGGCGAGGTGGCAGCCCGGCTGCGCTTCGACGGCGCCCAGCCCGAGCAGCTGCGCCAGAACCAGCGCCTCAGCGTGCGCGTGCTGCTGGACAAGCGCGACAACGTGACCTTCCTGCGCCGCGGCAGCTTCGCCGATGAGAACGGCGGCACGGCGGTCTACCTGTTGCGCGACGACGGCACCGCCGAGCGCGTGCCGGTGCGCCTGGGCGCCCGCAGCCTCGACAAGGTCGAGGTTCTGGACGGCCTGAAGCCCGGCGACCGCGTCGTCATCTCCGGCGGCGATGCCTTCGGCAGCGCCCCGCGCGTGACCATCAGCCATTGAACGAACCCGACCCCTCAAGGAGAACCAGATGCTGAACATGACCGGCCTGTCCAAGGTCTACCGCACCGAGATGGTCGAGACCTATGCGCTGCGCAATTTCGACCTGCAGGTGAAGGAGGGCGAGTTCGTCGCCGTCACCGGTCCTTCGGGTTCGGGCAAGACCACCTTCCTGACCATCGCCGGGTTGCTGGAGGCCTTCAGCGGCGGCAGCTACCTGCTGGACGGCGTGGACGTCAGCGGGATGAACGACACGCAGCGCTCGCGCATCCGCAACGAGAAGATCGGCTTCATCTTCCAGGCCTTCAACCTGATCCCGGACCTGAACGTGCTGGACAACATCGAGGTGCCGCTGCGCTACCGCGGCATGGCCGGTGCCGAGCGCAAGAAGCGCGCGGCCGATGCGCTGGCCCGCGTGGGCCTCTCGGCACGCCAGAAGCACTACCCGGCGGAACTGTCCGGCGGCCAGCAGCAGCGTGTCGCGATCGCCCGCGCGCTGGCCGGCAGCCCGCGCCTGCTGCTGGCCGACGAGCCGACCGGCAACCTCGACAGCTCGATGGCCCGCAGCGTGATGGACCTGCTGGAGGAACTGCACCGCGACGGCGCCACCATCGTGATGGTCACGCACGACCCGCAGCTGGCCGCCCGCTCGCAGCGCAACGTCCACGTGATCGACGGCCAGGTCGTCGATATCGCGGCCGAGCTGCGCATGGATCCGGCGCTGGTCAGGGGCTGATCGATGCCGATGCGATTGAGCATGGCGTTCGTCGCGGTGGCCCTCGCGCTGCCGGCGGCGAGCCGGGCCGAGGACCTGCTGCAGGTCTACGCCGAGGCCCGCGCGAAAGACCCGACCCTGGCCGCCGCCGACGCCGCCCGCGGCGTGCAGCGCGAGGTGGCCGTGCAGGCGCGGGCGCCGCTGCTGCCGCAGTGGTCGGCGGGCGCGTCCGAGACCCACGAGACCGGCCCGGAAGGCGGGCGGCTGCACCAGTTCGACAGCAGCATCAGCCAGGTGCTGCTGGACCTGTCGAAGCTGCGCGGCTGGCAGTCCGAGCGCACGCTGGTGTCCGCGCAGGACGCCGCCGTGCAGGCGGCCGAGCAGGACCTCTGCGCCCGGGTCGCCAGTGCCTACTTCGGCCTGCTGTCCGCGCAGGCGACCCTGCGCACGACGCAGCAGAACGAGGAGGCCTTCGAGCAGCAGGTGCAGCAGGCGCAGGCGCGCTTCGATGCGGGCCTGTCGGCCCAGGTCGATGTGGACCAGGCCAAGGCCTACTACCAGCTCTCGCGCGGCGCCACCGTGCAGGCGCGGCAGGCGGTGTCCGATGCGCAGCAGGCACTGGCGCAGATCACCGGCCGCGAGCCCGGCACGCTGCAACCGCTGGTGGCCGAGCTGCCGCCGCTGCCGCCGGAGCCGGCCGACGCACAGGCCTGGGTGACGCAGTCGCTGCGCAACAACCCGCAGATCCTCGTGCAGGACCTGACCTTGAAGTCCAGCGAGCAGCGCATCGCCGCCGCACGCGCCGGCCACCTGCCGACCCTGAGCCTCGGCGTCGACAGCCTGAACCAGCGCGGCGCCGGCATCGCGCCGAGCGACAACGGCCGCACGATCACGCAGCTGGGCCTGCGGCTGAACATCCCGATCTTCGCCGGCGGCGCCGTCGAGTCGCAGACGCGCCAGGCGGTCTACCAGCGCGAGGCGCAGCGCGACCAGCTCGAGATCGTGCAGCGCAGCTGGGTGCGCGAGACGCAGGCGCAGTACCAGTCGGTGGTCTCCGGCATCGCGCTGATGCAGAGCGCGCGCGACGCCGTCGCGGCGAGCGACCGGATGCTGGCCTCCACCCGCGCCGGCCAGCCGCTGGGCACGCGCACGATGACCGACCTGCTGCTTGCCATCCAGACCCAGGCCTCGGCGCAGAACGCCTTCGAGCAGGCGCGCCACGGCTACGTGCTGGCCAAGCTGCTGCTGCAGCGCGCGGCCGGCAACCTGAACGAATCCGAACTGGCGGCCGTCAACCGGCTGCTGGTCTCGGCCAACAAGGAGGAGTGACCATGCTCGCCTACTACCTCGAACTGGGCTTCCGCAGCCTCAAATCCGCGCGTGCGCTGACGGTGCTCGTGCTGCTGTCGATTGCGATGGGCGTCGCGGCCTGCATGACGACCCTGACGGTGTTCCACGTGCTGTCCGGCGATCCGATCCCGAGCAAGAGCAAGCGGCTCTTCAATGTGCAGCTCGATGCCCAGAAGATGCGCGACTACGTGCCGAACGGCGAGCCCGACCTGCAGCTCACCCGCTTCGACGCCGAGACCCTGTTGCGCGACAAGCGCGGCGTGCGCCAGGTGTTCATGCACGGTGCCAACAGCTCCATCGATCCGGCGGCCTCCGGCAAGCCGGACGTGCAGCCGTTCTTCGCCAGCTCCCGCTTTACCAGCGCGGATTTCTTCCCGGTGTTCGAGGTGCCCTTCCTCTACGGCGGCGGCTGGACCGCCACCGAGGACGACGCCCGGGCCCGCGTCGCCGTGATCAGCCGTGAGCTGAACGAGCGCCTGTTCGACGGTGCCGACTCGCGCGGCAAGACGGTGCGCGTGCGCGACAAGGACTTCACCATCGTCGGCGTCCTGAACGACTGGCGGCCCGCACCTCACTATTTCGACATGACGCTGGGCACCTACGCCAAGCCGGCCCAGGTCTACCTGCCGGTCGAAACGGCGCTGGAGCTGAAGTTCGGCCACAGCGGCAATATGGATTGCTGGGACGACACGCCCGGCGGCGATGTGATGGCCGTGACCGCGCCCTGCTCGTGGGCGCAGTACTGGGTGGAGCTGGACACGCCGCAGCAGGCCGCGGCCTACCTCGACTACCTGAACCAGTACAGCGCCGCGCAGAAGCAGGCGGGGCGTTTCGAGCGCCCGCCCAACGCCCGCTTGCGGCCGGTGATGGAGTGGCTCTTGGTGCGCAAGGCCGTGCCGAGCGACATCGAGCTCCAGGTCTGGCTGGCCTTCGGCTTCCTGGCCGTATGCCTGACCAACGCCGTGGGCCTGTTGCTGGCCAAGTGCCTGCGCCGCTCCGGCGAGATCGGCGTGCGCCGCGCGCTGGGCGCTTCGCGCAGCGCGATCTTCTGCCAGTTCCTGGTCGAGGCCGGCAGCCTGGGCCTGGCCGGCGGCGCGCTGGGCCTGCTGCTGACGCTCGCCGGCCTGTGGGCCGTGCGCCAGAACGGCAGCTCCTACGCCGCGCTGGCGCAGCTCGACTGGGCCATGTTCAGCACGACCTTCGCGCTCGCCGTCGGCGCCAGCCTGATCGCCGGCCTGCTGCCCGCCTGGCGCGCCTGCCAGATCACCCCCGCTCTCCAGTTGAAGGTGCAGTGACCATGGACATCCTCCCGATCCTCTCCACGCTGAAGCGCCACAAGACCGCGGCCGGCTTGATCGTGCTGCAGATCGCGCTGACCTGCGCGATCGTCTGCAACGCGCTGTTCCTGATCAGCGAGCGCATCGAAAAGATTGGCGCGCCCAGCTACATGCCCGACAACGAGCTGATCGTGCTGGGCGTCTCCGGCATGAAGCGCGTGGAGAACCCGGAGCCGCAGACCCAGGCCGACCTGGCCGCCCTGCGCGCCGTCCCCGGCGTGGCCAGCGTCACCGTCACCAACCAGATGCCCTTCGGCGGCAGCTCCAATAACAGCGGCGTGCGGATCGACCCGGACCCGAACGCCCGCGCGGTGGTGGTGTCGTCCGACTACCAGCCGAGCCCGCAGTGGCTGGAGACCTTCGGCCTGAAGCTCAAGGAGGGCCGTGACTTCACGCCGCAGGAGTACCAGCCGGCCAGCGTCGTCGACACGCAGGACGACCCGAACGTGCCCTCCGTGATCCTCAACGCCGACCTGGCCGAGCGCCTGTTCCCCGGCCAATCGGCGCTGGGCAAGGCGGTCTACATCTATGGCAAGCGGCCGCAGCGGGTCGTCGGCGTGCTGGAGCACATGGTGACGCCGAACCCCGGTGCCGGTGAGCGGCAGCGCTACGCGATGGTGCTGCCCATCCAGCCGAGCTACCGCGACGGCAACTACCTGATCCGCGTCACCGATCCGGCGCGGCGCGAGGCCGTACTGAAGGCGGCCTCGGCGGCGCTCGCCTCCGCCAGCCCGGGGGCCAAGCGCATCCTGCGCGACCAGCAACTGATGACCGACCTGCGCAGCGACTACTACCGGCAGGACCGCACGATGGTCTGGCTGCTCGGCGGCGTCTGCGTCGGCCTGCTGGTCGTCACCGCCTTCGGCATCGTCGGCCTGGCCAGCTTTTGGGTGCAGCAGCGCACGCGCATGATCGGCACCCGCCGCGCACTGGGCGCCACGCGGGGTCAGATCCTGCGCTACTTCCAGACCGAGAACTTCATGCTCTCCACCCTGGGTATCGTGCTGGGCATGGCGGCCGCCTATGGCATCAGCGCCGCGCTGATGCGCCAGTACGAGCTGCCGCGCCTGCCGCTGATGTACCTGCCGATCGGCGCGCTGATCCTGTGGGCGCTGGGGCAGATCGCCGTGTGGGGCCCGGCACGCCGGGCGGCGGCGCTGCCGCCGGTGGCGGCATTGCGAAGCTGATAATCCGCCGCAATGCGGACGGTCCTGATCATTGACGACAACCCGGGAGTAGGCGAGGCGCTATCGCTCTTGCTCTCGCTGCGCGACATCCGGCCGCTCTACGCGGCAACGCCCGACGAAGGCCTCGCGCTGCTGGCGCGGGAGCCCTCGATCGGCGTCGTGATCCAGGACATGAACTTCACGGCCGACACCACCTCGGGCGAGGAGGGCGTCGCGCTGTTCCGTGCGATCCGGGCCTTGTCGCCGGATCTGCCGGTGATCCTCTTGACGGCCTGGACGCGGCTGGAGGCGGCGGTGGAACTGGTCAAGGCTGGCGCGGCTGACTACCTCGCCAAGCCCTGGGACGACGTGAAGCTGCTGGCTACCGTCGAGAACCTTCTGGAGCTGGCCGAGGCCAGCCGCGAGGTGGGGCGCCAGCGCCGCCAGCAGCGCACGCGCCGTGCTGCTCTTGAAGAGCGCTACGAGCTGGGCGGCCTGGTGTTCGAATCCGAGGCGATGCTTCGAAGCCTGGAGCTGGCCTGCCAGGTGGCGCGTGCGGAACTGCCGGTGCTGGTCACCGGGCCGAACGGCAGCGGCAAGGAGCGGATCGCGGCGATCGTCCATGCAAACTCGGCGGTGAAGGCCGGGCCCTTCGTCGCCGTCAACTGCGGCGCGCTGCCGGCCGAGCTGATCGAGGCCGAGCTGTTCGGCAGCGAGAGCGGTGCCTACACCGGCGCGCAGCGTGCCCGCGAGGGCCGCTTCGAGGCGGCGGACGGCGGCACCCTGTTCCTCGACGAGATCGGCACCTTGCCGCTGCCGGGCCAGGTGAAGCTGTTGCGCGTGCTGGAGACCGGCCGCTTCGAGCGCCTGGGATCCAGCCGCACGCGGCAGTCGAAAGTGCGGGTGATCAGCGCCACCAATGCGGACCTGAAGGCGATGGTGCGTGCCGGCAGCTTCCGCGAAGACCTGTTCTACCGCCTCAACGTGATCGAGATCGCCCTGGCGCCGCTGGCCGAGCGGCCGGACGACGTGCTGGCGCTGGCCGAGCATTTCCTGGGCGATGGTGCGACGCTGTCCGAGTCCGCGCGCGAAGCGCTGCTGGCCTACCGCTGGCCGGGCAATGTGCGCGAGCTGAAGAACGTGATCGCCCGCGCGGCGCTGCTCGCCGCGGACGGCCAGCCGATCACGGCGGAGCTGCTGGGCCTGCCGGTCGACCTGGCCGCGCAGCGCAACCTGGACGAGCCCAGCCGCGAGGCGGTGCAGGCGGCGTTGGCCGGCGCCGGCGGCGTCGTCAGCCGCGCGGCGCAGGCGCTGGGCCTGTCGCGCCAGGCCCTGTACCGGCGCATGGAGCGCTATGGGCTCTCTTAGGGCGCGGCTGTTCTGGCTGCTGATGGCCAGCGCCGTCGTGCCGCTGGCCTGCTACCTGGGTCTCACGATCTGGCCGTTGCCGGAACTGCTGCACTGGCTGGACTGGCCGCTGCCTCCGGCCCTGGCCGCCGCCGGCATCACCCTGCTGCTGACGACGCCGCTGCTGCTGCTGCTGCTGAGCCAGAACCTGTTCGTGCCGCTGGCGCGCCTGCTGCGCGCGCTGGAAGGCGCGGTGCTGAGCTACCGCGACGGCGACTACAGCCTGACCATCGTTTCCGACGGCGGCGTGGATGAGCTCGGCGAGCTGCTGCGCCTGCACAACGAGCTGGGGCATTCGCTGCGCGAGCAGCGTCAGCATCTGGCCCAGCGCGAGCTGTTGCTGGACACCGTGGTGCAGAACACGCCGGTCGCGCTGATCCTCACCGACGCGCAGGAGATCGTCACCATCGCCAACATCGCCGCGCGCCAGTTGATCGACGAGGGCCGCAGCCTGGTCGGCGCCGATTTCGACGTCTTGCGGGAGCAGTTGCCCGAGGCGATGCGCCAGGCGCTGACGAGCAGCGAGGACTGCCTGTTCAGCCTCACCTTGCATGGCGTCGACGAGACCTTCCACCTCTCGCAGCGCGACTTCCGCCTGCAGGGCCGGCCGCACCGGCTGCGCCTGATCCGCCGTATGACGCGCGAGCTGTCGCGCCAGGAGGTGGCGACCTGGAAGCGCGTGCTGCGCGTGATCAGCCACGAGCTGAACAACTCGCTGGCGCCGATCTCCTCGCTCGCCCACAGCGGCGCGGAACTGGCGCGCCGCGGTCGCGACGAGGACCGCGAGCGCCTGCCCGGCGTGTTCGCCAGCATCGGCGCGCGCGCCTCGCACCTGCACGGCTTTCTCGACGGCTACGCCTCCTTCGCCAAGCTGCCGGCGCCGCAGCTGCAGGAGGTGCAATGGCCGGCCTTCCTCGAAGGGCTGGCCGGGCACTGCAGCTTCCGCCGCATCGGCGATCTGCCCGGCCCGGCGCGCTTCGACACCACGCAGATCGAGCAGTTGCTGATCAATCTGGTCAAGAACGCCCACGAGGCCGGCGGCGATCCGGACGAGGTGACGCTCGCCCTGTCCACCCTCGGCCGCGAGCTGCGCATCGAGGTCGCCGACCGCGGCCCTGGCATGAGCGAGGCCGTGCTGGCGCAGGCGCTGCTGCCGTTCTATTCGACCAAGCGCGCCGGTACCGGCCTCGGCCTGGCCCTGGCCCGCGAGATCGCAGAGGCACACGGCGGCCGCATCGCGCTGGCCAATCGCAGCGAGGGCGGGCTGCGCGTCACCTTGACGCTGCCCGCTTAGGCGATGTTCAGTCCGCGGGACGCGGCAGCGGGACGCGCGGATCGCCGAGATAGGTCCTGAGCCATTGGCTCATCTCCCACTGCACGTGGCCAACGGACTCGCGCGCCGTGTATCCATGGCCCTCGTAGGGCAGCGAGATGTAGCGGGTCGTGCCCCCGGTGCCGGCCAGCGCCTGGAACATGCGCTCGCTCTGCACGGGCCAGGTGCCGCTGTTGTTGTCCTGCTCGCCGTGGATCAGTAGCAGCGGCTCCTTGATCTGCGGTGCGTACAGGAACGGTGACAGGCGCAGGTAGACGTCGCGCGCTTCCCAGAGGTTGCGGCGCTCGGCCTGGAAGCCGAAGGGCGTCAAGGTGCGGTTGTAGGCGCCGCTGCGTGCGATGCCAGCCTTGAACAGGTCGGTGTGGGCCAGCAGGTTGGCGGTCATGAAGGCGCCGTAGCTGTGGCCGCCGACGGCCAGGCGCCGCGTGTCGACCATGCCCAGGTCGTCGGCCTTCTCGATGATCGCGCGGGCATTGGCGGTGACCTGCTCGATGAAGCTGTCGTTGACGGTCTTGGGGTCGCCGACGATGGGCATCGTCGCGTCGCTGAGCACGATGAAGCCGTCCATCAGCAGGTTCAGCGGCGACAGGCCGACGAAGACATTGAAGCGGTTCGGCGAGCCGCTGACCTGGCCGGCGGTGGCGTCGTCGGCGAACTCGACCGGGTAGGCCCAGATCAGCGCGGGGCGGCGCTCGCCGTCCTTCAAATCGGGCGGCAGCCACAGCCAGAAGCTCATGTCCACGCCGTCGCCGCGCTTGAAGCTGACCAGTTCGCGGCGGATCTTGCGCAGCTGCGGGGTCGGGTCTTTCGCGCGGGTCAGCAGGCTGCTGCCGGTGCCGTCGCGCAGCACCAGGTTGGGCGGCTCGGTCGGACTTTCGCGCTGCGTGATCAGGCGGCCGCCTTCCAGCGGCAGCAGCGGCAGCTCGTACTGGTTTTCGGCCGACTGGAAGACCCGCGTGACGCTCAGGTCCTTCAGCGAGAAGCGATCGAGGAAGGGCCGCTCGCCGCGCGGCGTGGCGCCGGGGCCGGCCAGCAGCAGCTCGCCGTGGCCGGAGATCACCACGCTGCGGCCGTTGCCTGGCAGGTTGCGCATCAGCGGCGTGCCAGGGAAGCGGTATTTCTCGCGCAGCGAATGGTCGAACAGCGGGCGGCTCTGCGTGCCGGCCAGCGGCAGCAGGTAGGTGCGCGTCCAGGCGCGGCTGCGGTCGATCTCGGTCAGCAGCGCGTTCTGGCCGTCGTCCAGGAACAGCAGCTTGGAGAAGCGGTGCGGCATGCGCTGCACTTCCTGCGCCTCGCTCGTGTAAGGCGGGTCCAGCTTCATCACGCGGTCGCGGTAGGCGATCGGGCGCGCGGGGTTGCCGCCATCCAGCGCCTCGACCCAGTAGAGCGCCGCGTCGCCGAAGGGCGAGCCCTGCACCGCGCGCGGGCCGGTGATGACGGCGTCCACCGCCATGTTCTGGCGCAGCGGCACGCGCGCGATCTCGCGCACCAGCTTGCCGTCGCGCGAACGCAGCTCGACGATGCGCGGGAACTCGTCCCAGGGCAGGGCATAGCTGAACGGGCGGGCCAGGCGCTCGGTCAGCAGGAACTGGGAGTTAGGGCCGCCGGAGCCGTCGCCGACGACGCTGACGCTGGTGAACAGCGCCGGCGCGCCGAGGTCGTGCGCCAGGCCCGTGTTGACGTCGACGACGGTCAGTGTGGAGCGTGCGTGGTATTCGAACAGCGCCTCGTCGTGGGGGCTTTTCAGCAGGTCGGCGAAGGTGCGCTCGGGCGAGACCTTGCCGAGGCTTTCCTGCACGGCGGGGCCGATCGGCCCGCGCGGCGCGGTGGGCGGGGTGCCCCGGCGGTCGGGCACGGTGGTGACGATCACTTCGCGTGCGTTGAGCCAGGCCGGTTCGGTCTGCAGCAGCACCGTGTCCAGCTTCACGAAGGCGGCGGGTCGCATCCGGCCGGTGGCGCTGTCGCCGATCCACAGCTCGCTGGCCTGGTCGAGCCGGCGCTGCAGCAGGAAGTGCTGGCCGTCGGGCGACCAGCTGAAGTCGTGGAACAGGCTGCCGGGGGCCGCGGGCAGCTCGACGTTGCGCTCCGGCGCATCGGGATTGAGCAGGTTGCGCAGGCGCAGCTTCAGGATCGGCGCGGCCGGCAGCGCGCAGGCGCAGCCGGTCTCGAAGCGCAGGCCGGCCAGGTGCAGCGTAGGCCGGGCCAGCTCCTCGATCGTCGCGAAGCGGCGGCGCTCGATCGTCGCCAGGGTCTGGCGGTCCGGTGAGATCGACCAGCGCGGCAGCGCCGGCGCATCCAGCAGCTCGCGCACGGCCGGCGAGGGCTGCTGGTAGGCCAGCGGCGCCTGGGCCTGTGCCGGAGCGAGCGGCATGGCCAACATCAGGGCCAGCAGCAGGTGCGGGAGGCGGCGGATGGTCGTTTGTGTCACGGGCGACACGATAACTGCAGATCTCGACGGTGCCCAGGACGGCGACGCCCGCCCCCCGCTCGCGGGGGGCGGACCGCCCAAGCGTGAAATCGGAGCGTGCAGCTGCACACGTTTCCCCCGCATTTATGGGGCGGGGCCAGGGGCGGGCACGGCGACTTCCCCCTAGGATTCGTTCGACCATGCGAATGCCCGAACTGAGCCTCCCGCCACCCGCCGTCCAGCCCCTGCTGCAGGAAGGCGCGGCGCTGGGCGTCTGGCGCATCCAGGCGCCGCTGTTCCGCGCCGATGGCGGCGGCCAGTGGTACCGCGCCCGGCACGCGATGGATCTGCAGCGCCATGCCGCCGTGCTGGTGCTGCCGCGTAGCGAGCGCACGGCCGCCTTCATGCTGCGCTACGGCGACCTGGCCGGCGAACTCGACCAGATCCGCCATCCCGCCATTTCGGTGCCGACCGACAGCGGCGTCACCGCCGGCGGTCAGCCTTACCTGATCCTCGACTGGGCCGGTGGCCGGCCGCTGAGCCAGAACCGCGCCCGGCTCTCGCTGCGCGAGCGCTTGCACACGCTGGTGCAGCTCTGCGATGCGCTGCGCCACGCGCACCAGCAAGGCTGGCTGCTCGGCGAGGTCGATCCCTCGCTGCTGTGGATCGGTCCCGGCCTGCAACTGAGCGTGATGGGCCTGGGCCTGGTGCGCATGCCCGATCCGCAGGATCCGTTCGAACGCGGCATGAGCCTCGGCACGGCCAGCGGCTACCTGAGCCCGGAGCAACTCGCCGGCGAAGCGCCCAGCCTGGCCGGCGAGGCCTACGGCGTCGGCGTGCTGCTGTGCATGCTGGTCGACGGGCGCCTGCCCAGCGAGCTGGGCGAAGGATTCGAGGGTCAGTCGCTGGCGGCGGCATGGCCGGCGCTCAGCGCCAGCGAGCGCCTGAGCCTCAATGCGCTGATGCACAAGGCGATCGCACCGGTGGTCGCGCAGCGCCACGGCAGCGTCGAGGCGCTGGCCGACGACCTGCGCGCCTGGCTGGCCGGCGAGAACCAT
This sequence comes from Roseateles agri, assembly GCF_034043675.1. Lineage (NCBI taxonomy): Bacteria > Pseudomonadati > Pseudomonadota > Betaproteobacteria > Burkholderiales > Sphaerotilaceae > Roseateles > Roseateles agri. The sequence continues at coordinate 636,911 of NZ_JAXCLA010000003.1, forward strand.
TCCGCCCTGGTGCTGACGCCGATGCCGACCGTGGCCCGGCCCGTGCCGCGCCCGGCTGCTGCGGTGCAGGCGGCCGAGGTGCAGCAGCAAGCGCTGCCTGCGGCCTTCCTGCCGCGCAAGCCGGTACGGACGCGCAACTGGCGTGTTGCGGCGGCCGCTGTGGTCATGGCGACGCTAGCCGCGGCCGGTTGGGCTGCGCATCAACAGATGAGCGGGCCGGTCCAGCGGAACCTACCGCGGGCCGAACCCGCTGCCGCGGCACCTCAGCCGGCTTCCGTCCCGGCTGCCTGACCGGCTTCACTTTGCCGGTTCAGCGCCGGACGCTGGCCGATCGGCGGTGTGCGGGGCGCGCCGATCGTCGACCTGGCGCGCTGCGCCTCCAGTGTCGGCAATAGGAGGAAGATCAGAACGAGCATCAGGCCGGCATGGACGGCCAGGTAGCGCAGCATCAGCGTGTCCGGCTCGGCATAGTGAGCGCGATCTTGGCTGAGCAGGAATTGCCAGGCCGAGAAGACTTTGCCGTATTTCACCAGCATCGGCTCCAGCGCGGCGTCCAGGCTCAGGTAGGCCGGCAAGATCGTGCCGGCGACAACGGCCAGGTGCCATGAGGGCCGCTGCCCCAGCAGCACGCGGCCCAACTGCAGCGCGCTGCCGTAGACCAGGGTCCACCAGACGAACAGCAGAGCCGTGACGCCGGCGCTGCCCTCGTTGCGCATCAGTTCGACCAGGTTGTCCGTCACCGCGGAGCTGACGACGACGTAGTGCCAGACGCCGGCCACCAGCACGCTGCCGATCAGCCAATGAATGCCGTGCGCGACGTTGCGGGTGGCGGGCGGCGCGTCCAGCCAGCGGTGCGCGCTGACGATGCCCCACACGACGATCAGGTTCAGGGCCGCGAAGCGCAGGGCCGGCTCGATTTCCATCGGCCAGCCGAAGGCTGGCGTGCCGACGATATCGAATACCAGTTTCTCAGGCGCACCGATGCGCAGCATCGGATAGGTCACCAGCGCCGGCAGTGCCATCGCAAGAAAAGCCAGTTGCCACCAGCGGCGTCGTGCTGTCGGCAAATTGCTCCACCAGGACCAGGGCACGACGGTCGTCAGCGCGGCCACACTGAGCGCCAACAACTGGCCGAAGGAGCGGCCACCGGTCAAGGCCCGCAGGTTGTAGTTCAGGCCGGCATCCTGGTTCAGCTGGTTCAGCACTGACATCAGCAGTCCGATCTGCGCCAGAGTCAGCCACAGCCAGACCCAGCGGGTCCGCTCGACGGAGCGCCGGGGGCGCGTCGCGGTCGCCGACTTCTGGCGGGTCGACCTGATTCGGGACAGATTCAGGGCTGTCACCCAGCGGTAGGCAATGACCATGGCCAGCGCTTCCAGCACGATATTGCTGGGATCGCAGACCTTGTTCTCGAGAAAGAGCTTGCCGGCCTCGACCACCAGGATCAGGCCCAGGCCCCAGCCCAGGAACAAGCGGGAAAGGACGTGGCTGCGCCCGATATCGCGCCAGGACAGCCAGGACGCCATGGCGCCCCAGGGCGCGAACAGAAGGAACTTCTGTACCGCCGAGGTGGCGGCGGTCAGTGGTTCGCTGTTCAGGTAGGCGCCCAGTGGCGCCTCCTGCCACAGTCCCAATTGCACCCGCCAGTGCTGCATGTCGGAGCGCGGCAGGTAGGGATACCAGGCCAGGGCCAGCGTCAGCGCGGTGAAACCCAGCACCAGCAGGCTCAGCTGGCCCGTGTTCAGCTTCGGTGCCGCAGACGAGGCGCTGCCGGTCGTCGCGTCGCTAGGCGCGCGCACGAAGAAGCTGACAGCAAGGGCTGCGATGCCGGCGATCGTCACATCGGTCGTATCGGTGGTGCGCGAGACGACGAAGAGTTGCAGCAGTTCCAGCACTGCCGCGGCCAGCACCGTGCGGCCGATGATCTCGATGGCCGACAGCGCCCGCGCTCGCGCGATCAGGAAGGCCGCCACGCCCCAGATCGCCAGCAGGCTGGCGTACTGGTAGATGACCATCCCTTGATCTTCGTGCAAGGCGTGGAAGGGCAGGATGAAGATGTGGCCGTTTTTCCACTTCTCGTAGAGATCCTGCGGACTCAAGGTCAGGTCCAGGGGCAGCAGGCCGTAGGCGTAGACCAGTAGCAGGTACAGCGAAGACATCTGCTGCCAGCGCGAGTGCCGGCGGTTGAACGGGCTCCAGTCGAAGAACATCTCCCACAGCCGTTCGCCGCGCCAGAACCAAACCGTCACACCGAGGGCCGCGCCAATGACCTGGGCCATCACGTCGTACTTGGAGGCGACCCGTCCGGGCAGGTAGAGCTGCGCCGTTTCCACTGCAATGGCCAGCACGCCGCAATAGGCTACCGCCAGCAGCCCGCGCCAGAGCTGGGGGTTGCGCCGACCCTCTGTCATCCAAGCCATCAGGCAAAAGGCCAGTGGCAGCCCAAGCAGCATGTTGGTGGCGAAATCGACCCGGGAGGCTTCCGCGCTCTCATCCAGCAGGATGTGGGCGATGTCCGCCAGCACGCCCTGGCTGGGCCGGGCCGTCCAATCGAAGGGATAGAAGCTGCCGTAGATGACGAACAGCGTCATGAATGCGGCGCCGTACAGCGCTGGACGTCGGAGAGTGCTCATCAGCGTCTTCTTCTTGACTGGACCAGCCCCGTCGGGGCACGGGATCATCATAGGGGGCGGTTGGCTATCATGCGCGGCTCCATTGCAGTAAATCCATGGCCGCCCGTCAGCTCAACCCCGCCCAGCTCGCCGCCGTCCACCATCTGGACGGCCCCTGCCTCGTCATCGCCGGCGCCGGCTCGGGCAAGACCAGCGTGATCACGCAGAAGATCGCGCGGCTGTTGCAGGCCGGCTACGCGGCCAAGAACATCGGCGCGATCACCTTCACGAACAAGGCCGCGCAGGAGATGCGCGAACGCGCCACCCACCTGATCGGCGCGCGCGCGGCCAAGGACCTGGTGATCTCCACCTTCCACTCGCTGGGCGTGCGCATCCTGCGCGCCGAGGGACCGCGCGTCGGCTTAAAGGAGCAGTTCTCGATCCTCGACAGCGACGACGTGCTGAACGTGCTGAAGGACGCCGGTGGCACCACCGACATGGGCCAGGCGCGGCACTGGCAATGGACCATCTCGCTGTGGAAGAACCAGGGCTACAACGCGCAGGACGCGCTGAAGGTGGCCAAGGACGACGACGAGCGGGCCGCCGCCATCGTGATGGAGCGCTACCAGGATCGGCTCTCGGCCTATGGCGCGGTCGACTTCGACGACCTGATCTCGCTGCCGCTGCGCCTGTTCGCCAGCGACGCGGAGGCGCGCGGCAAGTGGCAGGACACCTTGCGCTACCTGCTGGTGGACGAGTACCAGGACACGAACTCGGTGCAGTACGAACTGGTCAAGCAGCTCGTGGGCGAACGCGCGATGTTCACCGCGGTGGGCGACGACGACCAGAGCATCTACGGCTGGCGCGGCGCCACCATCGAGAACCTGAAGCGCCTGCCGCAGGACTTCCCGCAGCTCAAAGTGATCCCGCTGGAGCAGAACTACCGCTCCACCAGCGCGATCCTGCGCGCCGCCAACAACGTGATCGCGGTCAACCCGAAGATCTACGAGAAGAAGCTGTGGAGCGAGTTCGGCGAGGGCGACCCGGTGGCGCTGCTGGAGGCCGACGGCGAGGAGCACGAGGCCGAGCGCGCCGTGGCCCGCATCAACGCGCTGCGCAGCGAGGGCAAGGCGCCGAACTACGCCGACTTCGCGATCCTCTACCGCGCCAACCACCAGGCCCGCGTGTTCGAGAAGGCGCTGCGCCGCGCCGAGATTCCCTACAAGGTCAGCGGCGGCCAGAGCTTCTTCGACAAGGCCGAGATCAAGGACCTCTGCGGCTGGCTGCGCCTGCTGGTGAACCAGGACGACGACCCCGCCTTCCTGCGTGCGGTCACGACGCCCAAGCGCGGCATCGGCCACACGACGCTGGGCGGCCTGAGCGAGTTCTCCGGCAAGTGGAAGTGCAGCATGTTCGAGGCGCTGTTCGCCGAGACTCTGCACACCGTGTTGCCGCGCCGTGCGGTGGACCAACTGCACGAGTTCGGCCGCACCATCAACGAGCTCGAATTTCGCTGCCGCACCACCTTCGGCGCCGAAGACGCGCGCGTGCTGCTGATGGACTGGCTGAAGGACATCGGCTACGAGCAGCACCTGCTCGACAGCGAGGAGAACGAGAAGGTCGGCGCCGCCCGCTGGAGCAATGTGCTGGACTTCGTCGACTGGGTCTCGCGCCGCTGCGGCGGCCAGATCACGCAGGACGGCGGTGCCACCGTCGAGGCCGAGAAGCAGAGCGTGCTGCAGGTCGCGCAGACCATCAGCGTGATCCTCTCGCTGGCCGAGCGCGGCGAGGAGCAGGACCAGGTCACCCTGACGACCTTGCACGCCTCGAAGGGCCTCGAGTGGCCACACGTCTTCCTCGCCGGCGTCAACGAAGGCTTGCTGCCCTTCAAGGCCGAGGATGAAGACATGACCCCGCAGCGCCTCGAGGAAGAACGCCGCCTGATGTATGTCGGCATCACCCGCGCACGCACGACCTTGGCGGTGAGCACCTTGCGCCGCCGCAAGAAGAACCGCGAAACGGTGATGGGCATCCCCAGCCGCTTCATCGCTGAGATGCGCCTGCACGAATCGCAGACCAAAGAAGACCCGCGCGAGAAGCTGAAGAAGCTGCGCGAGCAGATGGCGGCGAAGGCGGCCGTGACGGCGGCGGCGCAGAGCAAGGCGGATTGAGACGTAGCATCGAGTTCCCCGAACTACCGCGGTCGCCATGCAATTCGAAACGTTTGCGCTCGTTGCAATAGCCCTCCTGCTCGTTGAACTGCTTCGCAGGCTCGCCTCCCTGGAGGTGAACGTCAAACAGCTCCTTGCAATGCAAGGCGCCGGTCCGAACCGCTCCTTGGAGCCCTCGGAAGAAGTCCTGAAACTGGCCCGCGCCGGGCAGGATATCGATGCGATGCGCCTGTACCGGCAGGAGTCGGGTGCCGATGTGAAGCAGGCCATGAAGCTTGTGGACGATGTGCGATCTGCGTCTGCGAAGACCGACAAGACCTGACCCTGCGGTTGACGCTCCGGATTTAATCTCGTGCTCGAATTCATCTTCGGCCTGCTGGGCGAATTCCTCCTCCAGGTCATCGTCGAGGCGCTGATCGAGATGGGCTTCCGCTCGCTAGCGGAACCATTTCGCCGGCCACCGAATCCCTGGTTGGCCGCGATCGGTTACGCGCTGTTCGGTGCAGCACTTGGCGGCCTGAGCCTGCTGGCGTTCCCGAACAACCTGGTGCAAGGCCCGTGGCGCGTCGCCAATCTGGTGGTGACACCGATCGCCGTGGGTTGTGTCATGGCGGGCATCGGGGCGTGGCGAACGCGTCGCGGGCAGCACGTCTTGCGAATCGACCGCTTTGGCTACGGCTATCTTTTTGCTCTCTCCGTTGCCTTGATCAGGTTCTACTTCGCTTCATGAAACTCGCAATCGCTGTTCATTTCGATGGCGCGCAGGCGCATGCCGCCGCTGTGGCTTTCGAGGCTTGGGATTCGGCGGAGGCGACGAAGACCTATCTCTCGCGCATCGCCCATGTCGAGAAGGCGGAGCGCGGATCGCTCGATCTCCGCGAGCTGCCCTGCGTGATGCAGCTGCTGCGCGAGCACAGGCTGGAGCCGGAGTTGATCCTCATCGACGGGTTCGTTCATCTCGATGCCGATGAGACGCCGGGTCTCGGCCAGCATCTGTTTCATGCGTTGGGCGGCGTCGTGCCCGTCGTCGGGGTTTCGAAGTCGGGTCTGCCCGGCCTGTCGTCTCAGTTCGAGGTCACGCGGGAAGAGGAAACGAAGCCGCTGCTCGTGACATGCGCGGGCATCGACATCGGCGCGGCCAAGGCGCGCCTGCGTGCGATGCACGGCAGGAAGCGTATCCCGACCTTGATGAAGCTCGTGGCGCGTCTGGCGAAGAACGGGGACTGAACCCGCGCCTCAGCTTTCAGGCGACAACGAAGCCTGCAGGTGGGTCAATAGGCTCTGCATCGGCGCGCTTAATTCGTTCCAGTCGCGGAAGCAGGCGCAGTGCCATCGCGATGTCCAGGCATCGTCCAGTTCCAGGACATTGAAGTCGAAGCGCTGCTGGTTCCGCAGGGCGGAGCTGAGCGGCAGGATCGCAACGCCGATCCCGTGCGAGACCACCTCGCACACCGCATCGAAGGTCTTCAGGCGAATGCGGATCTGCAGGCGGCCGCCGGCCGCCTCCGCGTGGCCTTCGATCATGTCCTGCAGCGCGCTGCGGCCGGCGAGGCCGACGAAGGGTTCCCCGAGCACCTGCTCGAATCGCAGACGCTTGTGACGAGCCAGGCGGTGCCGCGGTGCGCAGATCAGGGCCAGGCGATCGTGATAGAGGCGCAGGCGTGTGAGCCCCATCGCATCGACGGCATCCGAGGCGACGCCGGCCTCGGCATGGCCGTTGGCCACGGTCCGGACGATTTCGGCGCTGCTGCGCTCCTTCAGTTCGAGCCGCAGTTTGGGTCGGGCGCTCAGCCAGGGGGCGAGCAGCCCCGGCAGGTATTCGGTGAGCGCCGAGGTGTTCGCGTAGAGATGCAAGGTGCCGCGCTGCCCGGTCGCGAACTCCTGCAGCTCGCGCCGCATCAGCCCCTGCTGCTGCAGGATCAGCCGGGCGTGGTGCAACATGGCTTCGCCCGCCTCGGTGGTGACGACGCCGCGCGCCTGGCGGACGAGCAAGGGCGTGCCGGCTTCCTCCTCGATATTGCGCAGGCGCTCGCTGGCCGAGGCCAGGGCGAGGCTGACCTGTACCGCCCCCTTGGTAATGCTGCCGGCATCGGCAATGGCCACGAAAAGCCGGAGGTCGGCCAGGTCGAGACGCGATCCAGGCTTCATCTTCTCACTTCGGGTAAACCGAAGGCATAGCCGCTATTTCCGCATTGTTGCCGAAGGCTTGGATCGATTCAATATCGACCGTGGCTGCCGGTTCCGGTGCCACGAATCAAGGCAGACCAAGGACTGGAGAAACAGCATGGGCAACGAGCAGACGCGCGTCACCGACGACGGAGAGCTGGCAGTGAATGTCACGCGATGGCGCTACATCGGCGCATCGCTGCTGCTGGTGGCCAGCATCGCCGCAGGCCGGATGGCGCCGGCCGATGTCCCCCAGAAGGCCGAAGTCGTGGCAACGGCGTGCGTCGAGGCTCGGTAAGACCCGAACTTCGCAAGGAAAGTGGCAACATGCCGACTCCGCGTTTCGAAGGAGTCCCGCATGAAGTCAAGCATCACGATCGCACTGTTCGCCAGCCTTCTGGCCGTCGGCTCCGCCGCCCGCGCCGCCGACCTGCTCGATGAGGTCAAGGCCCGCGGCACCCTGCGCATCGCCTGCGAGGGCACCTACCCGCCGTTCAACTACAAGGACGAGAAGGGCAAGCTGACCGGCTTCGACGTCGAAGTCGCCGAGGCGATCGCGGCCAAGCTGGGCGTGAAGCCCGAGTTCACGACGACCGAGTGGAGCGGCATCCTGGCCGGGCTGCAGGCGGGCAAGTACGACGTGATCGTCAACCAGGTGGCGGCCACCGACCAGCGTCGCCAGACCTTCGATTTCAGCGGACCCTACGTCATCTCGTACCCGCAGCTGATCGTGCGGGCGAACGAGACGCGCAAGCTCGACACGCCGGCTGACCTGAAGGGCAAGAAGATCGGCGTCGGCCAGGGCAGCAACTTCGCGGAACTGGCCAAGAGCATCGAGGGCGCCGAGGTGCGCACCTATCCGGGCGCGCCGGAATACCTGCAGGATCTCGCCAGCGGCCGCATCGACGTGGCGATCAACGACAGCCTGCTGATTCCTTACCTGCGCGAGAAGACCAAGCTGCCGATCAAGGCCGGTGCGCCGATCGGCAAGCCCGACAGCAACGCGATTCCGTTCCGCAAGGGCAGCCCGAAGTTCAAGGCTGCGATCGACAAGGCGCTGGACGACATGAAGGCCGATGGCAGCTACGCCAAGATCTCGGCCAAGTGGTTCGAGCGTGACGTGAGCAAGGCTCCGGCCGGCCGCTGATGGATCTCGCCTCGCTGTTCGCGCTGGCCTGGCCGGTGATGCTCAAGGGCACCGGCTACACGCTGCTGTTCGCCGTCGCCTCGATGGCGCTGGGCCTGCCGGTGGCGGGGCTGGTGACCTTGATCCGCGTGCTCGATGTGCGCGGCCTGAGCCGGCTCGCGGCCGTCTACGTCAGCGCGATGCGCGGCACGCCGCTGCTGGTGCAGATCTTCCTCGTCTACTACGGGCTGCCGGGCGTGGGCATCGAGCTGTCGCCGATCACCGCGGGCATCCTGACCCTGACCTTGAACGTCGCCGCCTACATGAGCGAGACGCTGCGCGGTGCGATCGCCGCGGTGGCGCAGGGCCAGTGGCTGGCCGGCACCAGCCTCGGGCTGACGCGCCGGCAGACCTTGCGCCACGTCGTCGCTCCACAGGCCTTGCGCGCGGCAGTGCCGAGCCTGTCGAACAGCCTGATCAGCCTGATCAAGGACACCTCGCTGGTCTCCGTCATCGCCGTGACCGAGCTGATGCTGGCGACCAAGGAATTGATCTCGACGACCTTCCAGCCCTTTCCGCTCTACGTGGCCGCGGCTGGCATCTACTGGCTACTGAGCCTGAGCTTCGAGCAGTTGCAGCGGCGGATGGAAAAGCGCCTCGCCTACCCTCACTGAACGATGGCGCGCAGCGCTTCGTAGAGCGCGTCCGCATCGTCGTCGCCGTTGTAGCCCTGGAACGAGGCGCGCACGAGCAAGCGGCCGCTGTGCGAGGTCACGGGCACTTCGATGCGGAACTCGTCGAACAGCCGGGCCTTCAGCGCCGCGCCATCCATCATCGGCACGGGCAGCGGCACCATCTGGGCGAAATCCTCCGGCGTGCCGATCGAGGGCAGGCCGGTCAGCGCGCAGACGCGCTCCAGCAGGCGGATCGCGCGGGCGTGGCTGTCGGCGCGCACGTCGTCCCAGTCGTGCCGCCGCTGGAAATCGATGGCCGCGGGCACGCTGAGCCAGGGGCTGATGTCGCGCGTGCCCTGCCACTGCAGGCGGCGTTCGAAGATCGTGTCGCCGAGGTAGGCGGCCTGGGCCGGCACGGGCGGCTCCTGGTAGCCCCAGGACACCGTCGTCGCCTGCAGCAGCGCCTGCTGTTCGGGCCGTGCGTAGAGGAAGGCCGCGCCCTTCGGTGCGCAGAGCCATTTGTGGCAGTTGCCGGCGTAGAAGTCCGCGCCGAGCGTGTCGAGCGCCAGCGGCACCTGCCCCGGCGCATGGGCGCCGTCGACGATGCTGATGATGCCGGCGGTGCGGGCCCGTGCGATCAGCTCGGCGATCGGAAAGACCAACGCGCTCTGCGAGCTGATGTGACTGAGGAAGAGCACGCGGGTGCGCGGCGTGACGCCCGCCCAGATGCGGTCCGCGTAGTCGGCGGCGTCCAGCGGCAGCGGGATCGGTATGGCGACGCGGCGTGCGCCGCTGCGGGCCGCCACATGGTCCCAGCCTGCTTCGCAGGCGCCGTACTCATGGTCGGTCGTCAGGATCTCATCGCCCGGGCCCAGCGCCAGCGACTGGATCACCGTGTAGACGGCGGTCGTCGCGTTGGGCATGAAGACCAGCCGGTCGGCCGTCGTGCCGACGAAGGCGGCCAGCGCCTCGCGGGCCTCGAGCAACAGCGCGGCCGAACGCCGCGACAGGAACTCGACCGGGTTGCGCTCCATCTCGCGCTGCCAGGCCTGGCAGGCATCCAGCACCGGCTGCGGGCAAGCGCCGAAGGACCCGTGGTTCAGGAAGGTGATCGAGGGATCGAGCAGGAACAGCGGTTTCAGCAGCGCGGCATGCGTCGTCATCGTGGCGGGCCTGGGAGGTGGGTGCCGCCTATTGTGGTGCGGTGTTCAGCGCCGACGTCGCAGCAGCGGGTGGCCGGCACGAATCCCGAACCGCCGTGTTGTGGCCGATTTGTGCGATTTTCGAACGGACGAGTGCGCTCGTGACGCCTGTGCCAATCTGAATACCTATGAAGTCAGGTGGTGCTCAGGGTTTTCATCTCAAGCCGCAAAGGGTTTTTACAGAGTATTGCTGTCTGTTGTGCATGGCAAAGTCGCCGCGACCAGATCAATGCCTATGCGCCCGACACGGGTAACAACCGCGCATTGCTGTTGTCGTTCATCCATACCCAGGAGATTTCATGCTGAAGAAGTTTGCCTTGTCGGCGGCGGTTGCCGCCGTTTTGCTGCCGGCGTCCGCCATGGCTGCGAACGTCATCACCCTGAGCCCCATCGCCGTCAGCCCCGCTGCCAACGGCGTGACCACGCTGCTCACCTTCGATGTGAGCGGCATTGCCAGCTGGGGCACGCTGGGCGATGCGTCCAACGTGGTCGCGCTGCTGAACATCGGCGCGGGCTCGACGCTCGACCAGGTGGGCTGGAACGTCAATCTCACGGCCACCTCGCCCAGCTGGTTGTCGGACATCGCCGTGCAGTTCTCGGACAGCGTCGCCACCCAGGACACGGCCATCTCGCTGGCCCCGAGCGCGACCAACGCCGCGGGCACCGCGTCGTACGTCTCGTCGGGTCTGGTGGACCTGACCGCCGCCAACCTGTCCTTCGCCGTGGGCAGCGACGGCAAGCTGCGCCTGGAGTTCTATGAGACCTGGGATGACATCGTCGGAGCCAAGGATGGCATGTGGAACAGCGGCACGCTGACGCTGGCTGTGACGGCGGCCACCGCCGTGCCCGAACCCGGCACCTACGGCTTGATGGCCCTGGGCATGGTCGGCGTGCTGCTGGCCGCCCGCCGCCGCCGCGCCGCCTGATCCCGACAACACCCCAGATCACGAAAGAGAGAACTCATGCAACTCGATCGAGTGTCCACATTGCGCCTGACCGTGCTGGCTGCTGCGCTTGCCTGCGGCTCCTCCGCATTTGCCGCCATCACGGCCACCCCCGCCGTCAGCAAGACCGGCATCATCATCGGCGCCACGGCCAGCTACGCCGAACCCGCCTCGGCCACCTACGGCGGCGGTAACGGGCAGATCCTGGCCGCCGCGGCCAAGGGCGGCAAGGCCGCCACGCTCAACGCCGTGCTCAGCCAGCACGGCCGCAGCGCCGCCACGCTGGCCACCTTGCAGCAGGACGGTGAGGCCCACATCGGCAAGGACATGGGCAATGGCGCCGTCACCCACATCCGCTATGTGCAGGTGGTCGACGGCCTGCCCGTGTACGGCTCCTACGTGAAGGCCGCCTACGACCGCTCCGGCAACCTGATCCATGTGATCGACGCCCTGGCCGCCGTGCCGACCACCGCCGTCGCGACATCGCGGGCCGATGCCGTCACCGCGCTGCGAGCCACCATGACGCGCGTGCATCCGAAGGTCAGCGCCACCTTCACCCCGCTGACGGCCACCGCCACGGCCGCCACCTTCGACGGCGGCAGCTTCTTCTACCAATCCCCCAGCGCCCAGGCCGTGGTCGTGCCGATGAGCGATGGCACGTTGGCCAAGGGCTGGCTGGTGGAAACGTGGAGCGAGAAGGAGAACCTGCTCGACCATACCCTCGTCGGTAGCACCGGCAGCGTGCTCTATACGCAGCGCCAGACTTCCAGCCACAACTACAACGTCTATGCGGTGGACCCGCAGAAGACGCCGCAGGCCGTGGTCAGCCGTCCGAACAGCTGGCTGTCCAGCATCAACCTGAGCCAGGTGCGCAGCACCAGCCGCCAGTGGGTGGTGGACGGCAACGCCGTCAGTGCCTACCTCGACGTCGACAACAACAACCAGCCTGATGGCGCTTCGCTCGGCGACACGATGAGCCTGACGCTGCCCTGGAACGCAAACGAGACCCCCAGCTCCGCCAACAACAAGAAGGTGGCGCTGACCAATCTGTTCTACCTGAACAACACCATCCACGACATCCTCTACAGCCACGGCTTTACCGAGACGGCCAAGAACTTCCAGAAGAGGAATCCCACCGGCACCGGCGGCGTGGGCAACGACCATGTGCGCGCCGAGGCGCAGGACGGCGGCGGCACCAACAACGCCAATTTCGCCAGCACCAACACCGACGGCGCGACGCCGCGCATGCAGATGTACCTGTGGAGCGGCGGCGGCAAGGTGGACATCACCGCGCCCACGCCCGCCAGCTACCAGGCTGGCACGGCCGGCTTCGGTCCGGCGCTGTCGCCCACGGCCACCTTGTTCGGCGCGATCGCACAAGCCTCGCCGTACGACGCCTGCACCACGGTCGGCAGCAGCGTGGCAGGCAAGATCGCCCTGGTCCAGCGCGGCACCTGCAGCTTCATCAGCAAGGTGCGTGCGGCCCAGGCGGCGGGCGCCACCGGCGTGATCGTGGTCAACAACGCCACCGGCTACATCTCGATGGGTGGTGACGGCACCACGCCCGATCCCATCATCCCGTCGGTGATGGTTTCGCCGGAAGACGGCGCGGCGATCCTGGCGATGGGAGCACCCTCGGTCAAGCTCAGCGGCACCGGCCCGCTGGACGGCGACCTCGATTCCGGCATCGTCTATCACGAGTACTGCCACGGCCTCACGTGGCGCATGATCGGCACGATGAGCGGCTCGATGGCCGGGGCCATCGGCGAAGGCGGCGGCGACAGCTGCGCGATGCTGATCAACGGCACCGACGTGATGGGTACCTACGCCAACGCCAATCCCACCGGCCTGCGTCGTTTCCCGTACACCAATTACCCGTACACCTACGCCAACTGGGGCCATGTCGGCACGCCTGAAGTGCACAACGACGGCGAGATCTACGCCGCCATCGTCTGGCGCATGATCCAGCTGTTCGGTGACACGGGCCGCAGCCGCCTGTTCGACATCTGGGTGGACGGCATGCACTACACCGCTGCCCGCCCGGCGGTGGAAACGATGCGCGACGGCATGCTGACCTCGCTGAACACCGGCGGCACGCAGGCCGAGAAGTGCATCGTCTGGAAGGCCTTCGCGCAATACGGCGTCGGCGTGGGCGCCAGCGGCACCCGCACCACCAGCGACACGGCGGTGCCGACCATCGTCCAGTCGTTCACGCTGCCGGCCGAATGCCAGTAAATATCGCTGCTCGCGGCTGATTGCTCCGAGGCCCTCGCGAAAGCGAGGGCCTTTTTCTTTCTCTATTCGACGCGGGCCAAGTTGTCGTCCGAATTGCGGTCGATGCGCAGGTTGAACGGGTCCACGCCGACGAAGGCCGGTGGCTTGTCCACGACGACGCTGATCTGCTGGCGGCCGCCGTGCAGCGCGCGGCGCTCCAGCAGCAGCACCGCGTCGCGCGTATAGCCGGCCTTGCCCGGCTCGGCGCTGAACACGCCGATGTCGAAGGCCTCGTCTAGCGGCGCCTCGGTCTCCTTGCCGCGGCCATCGGCGTAGAGCTTGCGCGCCTCGATGGTGAAGCTCACGTCGTAGCGGCCATCGGCGCGCTTCGTGGCCTTCGCATCGAGTGCCTTCATGTCGTACAGCGTGATTTTCTCGAACAGGTCGGTGATCAGCTGCTGCTGGGCAGGGGTGGCCTCGGCGCGCAGCAGGCGCAGGAAATCGGTGCTTGAGGGGAAGGGCGCGGGCTTGAAGGCGTACTCCGCCAGCAGCTTGCGCAGCGCGCGGTTGACGACCTCTTCGCCGACGGCCTCCTTCAGCCAGTACATCACCAGCGCGCCCTTGCGGTAGTGGATGTAGGGCTGGTTCTCGACGCGATCCAGCGGCAGCTCCTCGATCAGCTCTCCGCCGCGCGAGCGCAGGTAACTGTCCAGTTCGTACTTCGCGAACTTGCGCAGCTGTTCTCGGCCGTAGAGCTTCTCCATCACCAGCAGCGCCGAGTACTGGGCGAAGGTCTCGCTGAGCATCGTCGCGCCCTGCTTGTCGGCACCGATGATCTGATGCGCCCACCACTGGTGCGCAACCTCGTGGGCGGTGACGTAGGTGACGAGATCGATCTTGCTGTCCTGCTGCTTGTCGTCGAAGTTCTGGATGAAGCCGATGCCCTCCGAGTACGGCACCGTGCCGGCGAAGGACTGGGCGAAGTTCGCGTAGGCGGGGAACTCGAGGATGCGCAGCTGGTTGAACTGGAAGGGCGAGAACTGCTCGCTGAACAGCGACAGCGAGGCCTTCATCGCCGCCAGCATGCGCGGCGCGTTGGCGTCGTGCGCGGGCTCGTAGTAGACGGCGAGGTCCACCGGCTTGCCGTCCGCGCCGTGCCAGCTGTCATGCTTCTCGGCATAGCGGGCCGATTGCAGCGAGAAGAAGTTCAGGATCGGCGCCTCGGTGCGCGTCACCAGGGTGCGGCGGCCGTCGGTCGTCGTGTCGCTGAGCTTGGTGCCGGGAGCGATCGGGGTCTGGTCGGCGTCGGTCGTCAGGTGGATCTCGGCGTTGACCCAGGCGCTGTCATCACGCAGGTAGTGGTGGGCGGTGGCGGCCGTGTCCTCCAGCTTGGCGGGCCGCAGCTCGGCGGGCAGGCCATGCTTGCGCCGCTTGCTGCGGTCGTCCAGCAGCCCGCGGCGGCTCACGCCGAACTGCGGCGTCACCTCGAAGTTGTCGAGGAAGCTGCCGTTGGGCAAGATGCGCGTCTGCGGTGTGCCGTTGACGAAGCCGCGTTCCTCCAGCACGGCGGCGAACTGCAAGGTGCGCTGCTCGCCGGGCTGCATCGGCGGCTCCAGCTTGTAGATGCGGTGGCCGAACAGCGGCCAGTCCTGCTGCAGCGAGGCGCCGTCGAGCTTCAGCGTCACGTCCGTTAGCTTCGGGTTCTGCTCGATGTCCACGCGGGCCAGCGGCTGGCCGGTGCGGTTCTCGATCCGGTAGCTGCCGTTGACCTCGGCGCGGGTGCGCTGCGGGTAGAGCTGCACGTCCAGCCGCACGTCGGTGATCGTCGGCTGCGGCAGATTCTCGAAGGGCAGCAGGGTCTTCTCGACGTCGGCCGCGAGCTGCTCGGCCTCGGGCTGGGTGACGTAGCGGTTCAGCTGATTGGTGTTGTGCCAGATCCAGGCGCCGGTGCCGACCCAGGCCAGCGCCGCGATGCCCAGCGCCAAGCCCGCGGGGCCGCGCAGCCGTGTGCCGACCAGCGCCAGCCGCGGGCGCAGCCGCGTCTCCGCGCCGCGCCGCCACAAGAGCTGCGTGCCGACCAGCAGCATTGCCGCGAAGGCCAGCCAGTAGGCCTGGTGCCAGGCGCGGCCGATCCAGAAGCGGCCCATGCGGTTCATGTCCGACAGCGGCACCGCGGCCGTGTCCGCATAGTTGTAGAGCTTGTGCTCGAAGCCCAGCATCGAGAGCGTGATGCCGGCGACGACGTAGACCAGCATCAGCGCCCAGCCAATGAACTTGTGCGGCACCAGCGCCTGCGCGAAGACGGCAAGCACGGCCAGCAGCAGCGCGGTGATCAGGTTCGGCAGCACGAACCACAGCGCGTAGGCCGCCGGGTCCAGCCGCGTGTAGCCGTGCGCCAGCTGCCAGAGCATGCCGGTGGCCACGGCGACCAGCAGCGTGGCCAGCAGCACGCCGGCGATGGCCAGCACCTTGGGCAGCAGGTGCGCCCAGTTCGGCGCCGCGCTCGCGTCGACGATCTCGTGGATGCGCCGCTCGCGGTCGCGCCAGACCAGCTCGCCCGCGTAGTAGACGGCGATGATCGTCGGGATGAAGGTGAAGCTGCCCTGCAGCGCGTCGATGATGGCGCGCGTCACCGGCAGGTAGTTGACGCCGCGCAGCTCGGTCGTGTCGGTCAGCGCGCCGAAGGCGTTGAACACGCCGATGACCAGCAGCACGAAGAAGGCCGGGCTCTTGAACACGAAGCGCATGTCGAAGCCGGCCAGCGCACGGAACTGCGGCCAGCGCGCGGCGGCGGGGCTGGACGGCGCGGCCAGCGGGCGCGGCGTGGGTGCCGGATCAGCGGCGGCCTTCTTGTTTTTAGCTTGCTTGCTGACAGCCACGCCGCGCGTCTCGAAGCGGAAGAGCCGGTAGGCCAGCGCCAGCAACGCGAAGGCGATGCCCAGCCACAGCAGCCGGTTCCACAGCAGCACGCCTTCCAACGGCGGCAGCAAGGTGTTGCGGTCGGAAGCCGTCCAGTAGCGGGTGATGCGGTTCAGCGTGCTGAGCGCGAACGGATCGCTGAGGCCGGAGATCGTGTCGTGCACGGGGTCGCGCAGCATGATGCGCGTGGCCACGAACAGCACCAGGAAGGCCACGGCACCGATGTAGCTCCACATCATCGAGCGCGTGGCGGTGGCCAGCGCGAAGAAGCCCGCACTCATCACCAGCAGGGTCGGCAGGCCGTAGAGGAACAGCGCGTAGACGTAGTGCGTGATGTGCAGCGGGCCGATCTTCTCGGCGTCCAGCCAGGGCATCCACGAGCCGACCAGGATCGCCAGCGGCACGGCCGCCGTGACCAGGAAGGCGACGGTGGTGGCGCCGACGAAACGGCCGATCAGGTAGTCGAACTTGCCCACGCGAGTGGCTCGCAGGATCGGCGCGAAGCCGGTCTCGTCGTCGCGGATCACGACGTTGGCGACGAAGGCCGTGACGACGAAGACCGCGAACACGTTCATGATGCCCAGCGTCTGCAGGATCGCGTAGGGCGCGTTGATGTTGACGTTACCGCGGGCGCCGATCTGGATCTGATCGAGCGTCGTCGCGCCGAAGGCCAGCAGGAAGAACAGGATGAAGCTCACCACGAACAGTGGCGAGCGCAGTTGGTAGCGCAGCTCGAAGGCGGCGATCTTGCTTAGCATGACCTGACCCTCAAGCGGTGGCTGGAGCCGCTGCGCGGCGGGACTGCGCCAGCGTGGCGAAGTACAGGTCTTCCAGCGAGCCGTCCACCGGCTCGAAGCCGGCGCCCGGCGCCTCATCGGCCAGCACGTGGACGACGGTGCGTCCGCCGCGCAGCCGGTGCGAGATCACCAGCATCGCGGCCTGCAGTTCGGCCAGCTCCGCCGCGCTGCCCACGGCGCGGCGCCAGACGCGGCCGCGCAGTGTCTGCGTCAGCTGCTGCGGCGCGCCGCTCAGCACGATGCGGCCCTGGTTGATGATGGCCATGCGCGGGCACAGGTCCGCCACGTCGTCCACGATGTGGGTGGACAGGATCACGACCACGTTCTCGCCGATCGCGGCCAGCAGGTTGTTGAAGCGGTTGCGCTCCTCGGGGTCGAGGCCGGCGGTGGGTTCGTCCACGATGATCAACCGGGGCTGGCCGATCAGCGCCTGGGCCACGCCGAAGCGCTGGCGCATGCCGCCCGAGTAGCCGGCCACGGCCTTCTTGCGCACCTCCCAGAGGTTGACCTGCTGCAGCAAGGTCTCCACCGTGTCCTTGCGTTCGCCGCGGCCGGCGATGCCCTTCAGCACGGCCAGATGGTCCAGCAGCTCGTAGGCCGACACGCGCGGGTAGACGCCGAAATCCTGCGGCAGGTAGCCCAAGGTGGCGCGCAGCCGCTCGGGCTCCTTCAGCACGTCGATGTCGCCCTCGGTGTGACGGAAGCGGATGCTGCCGCTGCTGGGCGCCTGCAGGGTGGCGATGCAGCGCATCAGCGTGGACTTGCCGGCGCCGTTGGGCCCGAGCAGGCCGAACATGCCGGTGGGGATCTCGAGGCTGGCGCCGTCGAGCGCGCGGGTGCCGTTGGCGTAGACGTGGCTGAGGTCGGTGAGCGTGAGCATCGGAAGGGTTTCTTGGTTTTGTTGATGGCGGCGCGAGTGTGGCCGCGGCAGGCGGCGGCCGCCTGGGCGATGCGATGAACGGTCCGTTCGTGCGGCTGGGCTGCATTCTTGGTCGGCCATCGGGGCGGCCCCGGGCGGGCTTTCCCGGGGCTGCGCGCCCGGTGCGCGCGGACAGAATCGCGCCAATGGAAAAGACCCGTTCCGCGATGGCCCGGCTGCTGCCTCTGCTCATCTTCGCCAGCGCTGTTGCCTGCTACCTCGCACAGGAGGACCTGGGTCTGCCCCGCGACGCGGCCTTCCTGTTCAAGCCGCTGACGACGATCCTGATCATCGTGCTGGCGTGGCCGCGCGGGCGCGCCACGCCGATCGTGCGGCGCTGGGTGCTGGCCGGCCTCGTGTTCTCGCTGCTCGGCGACGTCGCGCTGCTGTGGCCGCAGGGTTTCATTGCCGGCCTGCTGGCCTTCCTCGCCGCACACCTGGCCTACCTCTGGGCCTTCACGCGGGTGCGGCGGCTGGCGGCCTGGCCCTGGAGCTTCGTCGCCTACGGCCTGGTCGCGCTGGCGGTGCTGAGCTACCTGTGGCCCGGCATCCCGGTGCCGCTGCGCGTGCCGGTGGCGGCCTATGTCGTGTTCCTCAGCGCGATGGCGGCCCAGGCCGGTGCCATCGGCAAACTCGACGGTGCGTGGAAGCTCGCGCTGGGCGGCGCGCTGTTCTTCGCTTCCGACGGCTGCCTGGCCCTGAACAAGTTCGCCGGCCCGGTGCCGGCCGCCAGCTTGGCGGTGCTGCCGACCTATTGGGCGGCGCAGTACTGCATCGCGGCCTGGCTGCAGCCGGCGGAGGGGAGGGCTACATCCCCTTAAAGAGGTGCGTGTAGCTGCGGCTGACTTCGAGCTTCTCCGTCAGCCCCCGCACGCCGACCAGTTGCCGGCCGCGGAAGTCGCGGGTGATGCCGTCGATCGCGCGGGCGTTGACCAAGGTGGAGCGGTGGATCTGCCAGAAGAGCTCGGGGTCCAGCTCGTCGACCAGTTCCTTGATCGGCTTGCGGATCAGCGCTTCCAGCTTGGCGGTCTGCACGCGGGTGTACTTCTCATCGCTGATGAAGAACAGCACGTCCTCGACCGGGATCATCTGGATCGCCTGGCCGACGCTGGCCTGAATCCACTGCAGGTAGCTGGGCTTGCCGCCCGGGTTCATCTGCGAGGACAGCTTGTGCAGCAGCTGCTGCAGCGGCGCGGCCGCGGTCGCCGAGGCTGGCGCTTCTTCGGCGTCTTCGCGCTGTGCCAGGCGCTTCTTGATCCGCGCCACCGTCACCGTCAGCCGCTCGCGCTCGGCGGGCTTCAGCACGTAGTCGGCCACACCCTGCTCGAAGGCCTCGACCGCGTACTGGTCGTAGGCGGTGATGAAGACGATCTCGGGCACCAGCCAGTCGTCGTCCTCGGGAAGTTGGGCGATCTGGCGGGCGGCGTCGACGCCGGTCAGGCCAGGCATGCGGATGTCGAGGAAGACCAGATCCGGCTTGTGTTCGCGGACCAGCTCGACGGCCTCCAGCCCGTTCTTCGCCTCGGCCACGATGTCCAGCTCGGGCCAGACCTCGGTGAGGCGGCCGCGCAGCTGTTCGCGCATCAGTCGTTCGTCATCGGCCAGGACGGCCCGTACACGGGGAGTGGAGGTGTCAGTCATGCCGCAATGTTAGGTTCATTCCGCCGTGTGGCGCGACGGGGTTTGTTCCGGCGCAGCAGCCACACCATCAGCAGGATGAACAGGATCAGCGGCGAGCAGGCGACGGCACCGGCGCCCAGCACGGCGGCCACGATGCAGCCGACGATCAGCAGCGGCAGGCCGATGCTGAACAGCAGCACCAGCGGCAGCACCACGCACAGCACGAGCCCGGCGATGACCACGCCGAGCAGGGCACCGAGGCCATCGAACGCGCCGCTGGCGCCGAACACCTCGTCGCCGTCCACGCTGATGTGGACGCCGTCGCTCCAGATCTCATGCATCAGCGCGCCGCCGCCGATCACGCTGAGGACGATGCAGGCCAGCATGGCCAGGGCCAGGAATCGGAACAGGGTGCGCATCATGCTTTCGCTCCTTCGTTGTTGGCAGAGGGGTGGTCGTCGCCGGCGCGGCTGACGTAGGGCACGGTGATGGTGACCTTGGTGCCGCTGGGCTGGTTCTCGGTGACGGTGACGGCGGCGCGCGGGCCGTAGAGCAGCATCAGCCGCTCGCGGATATTGGCCAGGCCCACGCCGGTGCCGCTGGTGGCGGCGCGGCCGAAGCCCAGACCCGTGTCGGCCACGGTGACGGCGAGCTTGCCGTGCACGATCTCGGCCTTGACCCGCAGGCTGCCGCCCTCGGCCTTGGGCTCCAGCCCGTGCTTGATCGCGTTCTCGACCAGGCCCTGGATCATCATCGGCGGGAACTCGGCCGAGAGCAGGCCTTCGGGCACGTCGATCTCGGTCTGCAGCCGCTCCTCCATGCGCACCTTGAGGATCTCCAGATAGGGCTTGATGACGGCCAGCTCGCGGCCCAGGTCGCGCACGCCGGTGGCATTGGCCTCGCGCATCGTCGGCATAGAGGCGCGCAGCAGCGCGATCAGGTTCTTCTGCATCTGCGAGGCACGCGGCGGATCGGTCTCGATCAGGTGGTCGATGGACGCCAGCGTGTTGAACAGGAAGTGCGGCTCGACCTGCGCCTGCATCGCCGCCATCCGCGCCTCGACGACCTGGCGCTTCAGCGATTCGGCCTCGGCCGTCTCGGCCGCCACGGCGGCCTTCTGCTCGGCCACGATGCGGCCCTTGTAGGTCGCCTTCAGCAGCGCGGAGGCCAGGATCCAGAACACAGCCAGGTTGACGAGGAAGTCGCCCAGGCGGTAGATCGTCGTGCGGGTGCGCGGCATGCGCTGGGCTTCGGCGGTGGCCTCGTCGGCAGCCTTTTGCTCGTCGGCCGCTTCGCGGGCAGCATCACGGGCGTCCTGCGCCGCGTCTTCCAGCGCCTGGCGGGCCTGCTCGACGGCGCGCTTGATGTCCTCGGTCTTGCCTTCCTTGCCGAAATCGATGTTGACGGAGGGCAGGTCGCTGTTGGAGTCGCTGCTGGACGCATCGGAAGCCGACGAGGCTGCCGAAGAGGCCGCTGACGCCGCCGATGCCGCGTTCGTCGGATGGATGCGCACGCCCCGCTCGTCGATCGTCACCTCGTAGTGGATCGGCTTGTCCAGGCTGATCACCGGCTTGGCCGCCTTGGCGGCTTTCGCGGGTTTGGCCGGCTTGGCCGGTTTGACGACCGGCAGGTCCTCGGCGTCGACGTGCTCGCTGACGCGCCAGGTGAACGGTGGCAGTTCCTGGATGATGTTCGTGCCGATCAGCAGCACGATCGCGTAGACGATGAAGCGCTTCCAGCTGATCCCGACCAGCCAATTCGCATAGATGTGAAACCAGCGCACGGCGGTGCTGCTGAAGCGCTGCCAGCGCTGGTAGGCAGTGAGCGAAGGCGGTGTGGACGGTGCTGCGGGAGTCATGGGGCGGTACCAACGGATCTTTGTTCGACGGTTTGCACTGTACGCATGCGCCGCGGCCGGGGCTGGCGGGAAGCGATGCGCCGTCGCCGCGGCGGGCTGAAATGCACCCAATCGTGACAGGCCGGTGACGCCGGATCGGCCCCGCCGCTCCAGGCCCGGTGTCAAATAGAGGGCAGACGCCGCCCCCGCCTTGTCAAAGTGGCCGATGATTGTGTGCCGAGCCAGCCGGCGTCCGAGCATTCGCCCCGAGGGGCACAACAGATTCAGACATGCGCCCGAAGACCATCCAAATTGCCGCGCGGAGGCTCGCTTGAGCGCGATGACCCGGCTTCCCACGTCCGTCCCGGGGCTCGATGAGATCCTGCACGGCGGCTTGTTCGAGGGCGGTGTCTACATCTTCGAAGGCCCGCCGGGCGCCGGCAAGACGACCCTGGCGAACCAGATCGCGTATGCCGCTCATGCGCGAGCCGGCAAGAAGACGCTCTACATGACGATGCTGGCCGAGTCGCACTCGCGCATGGTGCAGCACATGAGCGGCCAGACCTTCTTCGACCCCAACGCGGTGAATGCTTCGGTGATCTACATCAGCGGCTACCGCGAGATGGAGGAGCAGGGCTTGAAGGCGGTGGTGGACCTGATGCGCAGCGAACTGTCGCGGCACCGGGCGGAACTGTTCGTCGTGGACGGCCTGGTCGTGGAGAACCTCGCCTCGCGCCCCGAGGAGAGCATCCGGCAGTTCGTCCATGGCCTCCAGAGCCTGGCCTCGGCGATGGGCTGCACCGGCCTGCTGCTGACCAGCGGCAACGGGCGGTCGCTCAATGCGGAGCAGACCATGGTCGACGGAATCTTCGCCTTCGAGGACTACATCTACCAATGGCGGGCGGAGCGTCGCATCCAGGTTCGCAAGTTCCGCGGCAGCGCCGTCGAGCGCGGCAAGCACACTTTCTGCATCACCAAACACGGCCTGCGCTTCTTCCCGCGGCTGGAAGGCCTGCCGGTCGAAGACCCACCCGAAGCGCGAGCGCACTCCGCGGCCGTGCCGTCCGGCGTGCCGGCGCTGGACGCGGCGCTGGAAACGGGTGGCCTCACGCCTGGCAGCAGCACCCTGGTGGTCGGCGACAGCGGCGCGGGCAAGACGCTTCTGGCGCTGGCTTTCGCGGCACAGGCGACGTCAGCCGACCCGGGCCTGCTGTTTGCCTGTAGCGAAAACGCCGGAGAACTGTGCCGCTTGGGTCAGGCGTTTCAACTGCCGGTCGGCGCCCTGCTGGATAGCGGTGCGCTGCAGATCCACGGAGCAGGGCAGGAGGATGAGGGCATGGACGAGATGGGCCACCGCTTGCTGCGGCTCGCGCATGAACTCGGCGCCGGGCGCCTCGTCGTGGACGGCCTGGCCGGATTTGCCGATACCGTCGCCTTTCCTGAACGCGGCTACCGATTCATCGGTCGCCTGGTGCGGGAACTGAAGCAGCGCGGTATCACCTCGCTGTTCACGATGGACCCGACGGCGCTGTCCGTCGCGGCCGGTGCGCCGCTCGCGGAAGGCCTGCTTGGCTGGTTCGACAACGTGATCGACCTGAGCCGCCCTGCGGACGGCGGCAATAGCGCCCGGTCGCTGGGGCTTCGCAAGCTTCGCGGCACCCGGGCGCAGGTCGGCCGGATCGAACTGACACTCGGCGGGCCGGAACTCCCCGCTTCAGGGAACAGCTAGGCCCGCCATGATGAAGCTTGTCCTATTCGTGGAAGACGAGTACGGCAACGCCGAGGTGCTCCGCCTGTTGCTGGAGGCCGAGGGCTACCGTGTCGTCCACGCCGCCAACGGACGCGACGCGCTCGCGCTGCTGAGCGGGGAGCGACCCGCGGTGATCCTGTCCGATTTCATGATGCCGCACATGACGGGCGGTGAACTGGGCCAGGCCGTGCGTGCCGCACCGGCGCTGCGGGACATTCCCTTCGTCCTGCTCAGCGGCACGCAGGAGTCGGTCGTGCGGGCCACCTTCAAGGACTACGACGCCTTCGTCGCCAAGCCCTATTCCGCAGACAGCCTGCTGAAGCTGCTGGCCCACCTTGCCGCCAGCGGGCGCCCGCAGCCCTTGCTGTCCGCCGGCGATCGCGAAGAACGCAGCGAGGAGATGGACTTCTCGTTGCGGCAGTTGCTGCGCGGCATCGAAATTCCTCCGGACTGAGGTTCGCTCAAGCAACAGCCCCATAGGCTTCTCAACCTATGGGGCTGCCTGTCTCAGCTTCTGGCGCTCTCTGCGCTTACTTACTGCTTGACGGCTTCGACCTGGATCACCAGGTGAACGTTCTTCGAGAAACCGTAGGCCAGGCCGTAGTCGATGCCCCAGTTCGTGCGGTCGATCACGGCGTCGAAGTCGCCGCCGCAGACTTCGCGCTTGAGCATCGGGTTCTGGTAGCAGTTGAAGTTCTTCGCGTTCAAGGTGACCGGGGCGGTCTTGCCCTTCATCGTCAGGTTGCCGCTGACGGCCGTGACCTTGTCGCCGTCGAAGCTGAACTTGTCACCGACGAACTGGGCCGTCGGGAACTTCTCGGCCGAGAAGAAATCGTCGCTCTTCAGGTGGGTGTTCATCGCTGCCACGCCGGTGTTGACGGAGCCGATCTGGAAGGTGATGTCGACCTTGCCGGTCTTGGCGGCCTTGTCCAACTGGACGGTGCCTTCCTTCTGGTCGAAACGGCCGCGGTTCGTCGAGGTGCCGAAGTGCAGGATCTCGTAGGTGACGAAGGTGTGCGTCGGGTCGACGGCGTAGGTGGCGGTTTCGGCGTGGGCGAAACCGGCGGCCAGCAGGGCGGCGGCGAAGAGGGCTTTCTTGATCATGGGGATGAGTTCCTTGCGGTTGGAAAAGGGTTGTGGGTCGTCGGGGGAATTACTGCGCGGCGATGCCGCTGAAGGCGAGCTTGAACTTGACCTGAACGTCGTCGGCGACGACCGAGGTGTCGGTCCAGTCGCCCTGGCCGATCTTGAAGGCCAGGCGCTTGATCGGGACGATGCCGCTGGCGGTGGAGGTGCCACCGGCCTGGGTCAAGGTCAGCGGGACGGTGACGTTCTGCACCTGGCCCTTGATCGTCAGCTTGCCGGCCACCTCGAACTTGCCGGGGCCGGCAGCCTTGACGGCGGTGCTCTGGAAGGTGGCTTGCGGGTTCTTCTTGGCGTCGAACCAGTCGGCCTTGACCAGCTCGGCGTCGAAGGCCGGATCGCCCAGCGAGGCGCTGGCCATGTCGATCGTGATGCTGACCTTGGCGGCATCGGGCTTCTTCGGGTCGAAGCCGGTCAGCTGCGCGTCGAACTTCTTGAACTTGCCGTCCACCGGCACGCCCATCTGCTTGCTGGTGAAGCCCAGTTCGCTCTGCGCGGGCAGCAGCTTGGCCTGGGCGAACGATGTACCGGCGGCGACGGCCAGCAGGCCGGCAAGGAGGATCTTCTTCATGCTTTTCACGGCTCCTGGGAAATCAGCGGCCGACCGGCAGCATGCGCTGCAACAGGCCGTCGCGGTCGATGAAATGGTGCTTCAGCGCGGCGCCCACGTGGGCCAGCACCAGCGCGGCCAGTCCGAAGGCGAGGTACTTGTGGGCCGCCTTCAGCGTCTCGGCCAGCGCTTCGTCCTTGGGCACGAAGTCCGGCAGCGGAATGACGCCGAACCAGACGATCGGGAAGCCCTTGGCCGAGCTGTAGGCCCAGCCGGCCAGCGGAACGGCGAAGAACAGGAGGTAGAGCAGGCCGTGCGTCAGGTGCGCGGCGCGGGCCTGCCAGGCGGGCATCGGCACGTCGGCCGGCGGCTTGTTGGCCAGGCGCCAGAGCAGGCGCAGCGCCGACAGCAGCAGGATCGTGACGCCGGCCCACTTGTGCCAGTTGTAGAGCTTCAGCCGCGTCAGCGAGAAGGGCAGATCCGACATGTAGAGGCCGACGCAGAACGCGCAGATGATCGCCAGCGCCAGCAGCCAGTGGAAGGCGATGGCGACGGCGCCGTAGCGCGAGCTGCTGGAGGGGGACGGGCGGTGCGGCATGGCTGGCTGATCCTGTCGGTGTGGGACGGAGTGTCCGCGGCGGACCCGCGGCGGTGGTTCACGCCGCTTGACCCCAAGGTTCAGTCAATTTGAACACCGGCAGGCGCGCGGCGCTTGGCCGCGGCCTTTTCAGGCGCCGGGGCGCGCCAGCATCTCGTGCACGTCGTGCGTCATCAGCGCGAGGAAGGCGGCCAGCACCAGGTAGTAGCTGCCGTATTCCCACTTCACCGCGGCGGGCACCGCGTAGTAGGTCTGCGCCTCGAGGCTGTCCTTGCGGAAGCGCAAGGCCTTCATCACCTGCGGATAGGCCAGGATGGCGAACAGGATCAGGATCGGGCTGGGCCGCCAGAAGAACAGGCCGACGAGCACCGGCACGCCCAGCAGCCAGATCCGCGGCGACAGCACCGCGGTGATGCGGCCACCGTCGAAGGGCGACAAGGGGATCAGGTTGAACAGGTTCAGGAAGAAGCCGGCATAGGAGACGGCCAGCAGCCAGTCGGCATCCCAGTTGCGCGCCAGCAGGTAGCACAGCGTCGCGCCGACGGTGCCCAGCAGCGGCCCGCCGAGGCCGACGAAGGCCTCGGTCTGCGCGTCGTGCGGCATCTGCTTCAGCTCGATCCAGGCGCCGACGAAGGGGATGAAGGTCGGCAGCCCCACCGGCAGGCCCTTGTGGCGCGCGGCGAGGTAGTGGCCCATCTCGTGCACGAACAGCAGCGCGATGAAGCCCGCCGCGTAGCGCCAGCCGTAGATGGCGGCGTAGACCAGCAGCGACAGCAGCATCGTGCCGCCGCTGGCGAGCAGCTTGCCGAACTTCAGGCCCGAGAAGAGCAGGAGCAGCAGCTTCATGCCTGGGGTGGCTCCACCGGGGTCGTCGCCTCCACCGTCTTCTTCTTGCGGCCGAACAGCTTGGCCGCGCCGGCGCCGATGCCTGCCAGCAGCAGCACGCCCAGCTTGGCGAACTTGGCGAGGAAGCCGAAGGCGATGGCCAGCAGGCCCAGCTTCTTCGCACCCACGCCCAGCACCAGCGCGGCCAGGCCGTACTCGGCCACGTGGTCGGTGGAGGAGTTGAAGTCCGCGTAGCGCTTGCCTTCGTTGAAGTCCAGCGCGGACAGCAGCTCGTGGGCGTAGTGCTTCTCGCCGGGCAGCTCGTTCAGGCCGGTGATCAGGTTCAGGCTGATGTAGCCCTCGCGGCCCAGCGCGTAGGTGTTGTAGTTGACGCCCTGCGCCGCGTCGGCCGGCGCGCCCTTGTCGCGCGAGCTCATCGCCCAGACGAGGCGGTGCGCGGTCGCGTCATAGGTCGGCTTCTCGGCCCAGCCGACGATCTCCATCGCCGGGATGCCCATCTTCTGGCGCTCCGCGTTGGCCTCCTCGGTGCCTTCGCGGAAGGACTTCAGCATCTCGTCGGCATCCCATTCCTTGGCGTCGCCGTCCTTGACGTAGCCGGAGGCGATGTAGCGCACGGTGGCGAACCATTGGTCCTGCTCGCTCTGCGGGAACACGAGGCCCTGCAGGTCACCGTGGGTGCCGGGATTGCCCATCGCGACGAGCATCCGCGCCGCCTGCGGCTGCGGGATGAAGACCTCGCCGGCCGGCAGGTGCAGCACGGCCTGGCCGGCCAGCGGGATGTCCTTGGGGCCGACGAGCTTGGCTGCATCGGCGTCGGCGAAGGCCTGCTTGCGATCGTCGACGGCGGAGCGCTCATCGGCATGGCTGCTGAGCGGGGTGGCGAGTGCCGTGAGCAGGCACACGAGCAGGGCGGCGATGCGCCCCGTCGAGGAATTGACTGTGAACATTTTTTGCTGGTCCCTGAAGAGGGCGCCAGTCTAGGGCGTGTCCGCGGGCGTGCCACCCGGCACTTGCCCGACCCCCTATTCGCCCCGGTGCGCGCGCTCGAAGCGCTTTTCCGCAGGCTCGAAATGGCGGATCAGCACGTGCGAGGCGATGTTGATGCCGATGCCGCCGAACAGCGCTGGCAGCAGGTAGAGCGCCGTCGACAGCTCCGACGCGAAGATCGCGTCGTCAACCAGCCAGGCGGTGCCCAGCGCGGCCCGCCGCAACAGCTGGAGCAGGTAGACATCGAGCCCGGCCAGCACCACCAGGCAGACCGCGAAGCTCATCAGCGCCGCGGGAGACACCGAACGCCGTGCCCAGAGCCAGCGGTAGATCGCGAAGGGCAGCACCGTCGAGAACAGCACCAGCAGCCAGAACTCGGACTGCGTGAAGACGGAATTGTTCATGCCGCGCAGTCTATCGAGCGACTGTTTCCAGACAGCCGCTCGATCGGGCCACTTGCTCGACGTATCAGCGCGGCCTCAGGCGGCCGCGCGCCACTGCGTCATCAGCTCCGCCCACTTGGCGCGCGCGGCGACCAGGTGGCGGTGCTTGACGTGGCCATAGCCGCGGATCTCTTCCGGGATGCGCGCGATGTCCACGGCCAGCGCCAGGCGTTCGGCGCTGAGGCCCTTGGCCAGGATCTCGTCGATGCTGTCCTTGTACTCGCCGATCAGCGCGCGCTCGGTCTTGCGCTCGTCGGTGTAGCCAAAGACGTCCAGCGCGCCACCGCGCAGGCCCTTCATCTTGGCCAGCAGGCCGAAGGCCGGGCGGATCCAGCCACCCATCTGCTGCTTGACCAGTTCGCCCTTGGCGTTCTTCTTGGCCGTCAGCGGCGGGGCCAGGTGGTGCACGAGCTTGTAGTCGCCTTCGAACTGCGAAGCGATCTTGTCGGTGAAGCTCTTGTCGGTGTGCAGGCGGGCGACCTCGTACTCGTCCTTGTAGGCCATCAGCTTGAACAGGTAGCGGGCGACCGCTTCCGTCAGCTTCGTGCCCGGGCCGAGCTTGGCCTCGGCCGCGCGAACCTTGTCGATGAAGGCCTTGTACTGGGCCGCGTAGGCCGCGTCCTGGTAGCCGGTGAGGAAGTCCACGCGCTTGGTGACGATCTCGTCCACGCCCGGGCGCTTGACGATCTGGATCACCTGGCGGGCCGCGAACAGGCCCTGCACGGCGGCCAGATCGACGGCGCAGCGGCGGCCCCATTCGAAGGCGGCCTTGTTGTTGTCGATCTGCACATTGTTCAGCTCGATGGCGCGCATCAGCGCGTCGTAGCTGAGCGGCACGCGGCCCTGCTGCCAGGCGTAGCCCAACATCAGCGGGTTCGTGTACAGCGAGTCGCCGAGCAGCTTCACGGCCACTTCCTCGGCGTCGAACATGCCCAGGTGTTCGTTGCCGACGGCCTTGGCTACAGCGCTCTCGCAGGCCGCGCCCGGGAAGCTCCAGTTCGCGTCGTTGACGAGGTTGGCCGTCGGCGAGCCGTGCGTGTTCAGCGCGACGAAGGTACGGCCTTCGCGCATCACCGCCAGCGTGCTCTTGTTCGCCGCGACGATCGAGTCGCAGGCGATCACCAGATCCGCTTCCGCCGTGCCGACCTTGGTGCAGTAGATGTCGTCCGCGCGGTTGGCGATCTGGATGTGGCTCCAGGTCGAGCCGCCCTTCTGTGCCAGGCCCGCGGCGTCCTGCGTGATCACGCCCTTGCCTTCGAGGTGGGCGGCCATGCCCAGCAACTGGCCGATGGTGATGACGCCGGTGCCGCCGACGCCGGCGACGACGATGCCCCAGGCCTGGTCGGCGTTGGGCACGGCCGGCATCGCGATCGGCGGCAGCGAGGCGTCGAAGGGGCTGATGCGCTTGTCCTTCTTCGGCTTCTTCAGCTCGCCGCCCTCGACGGTGACGAAGCTCGGGCAGAAGCCCTTCACGCAGGAGTAGTCCTTGTTGCAGGTGTTCTGGTTGATCTGGCGCTTGCGGCCGAAATCGGTCTCCAGCGGCTCGACCGACAGGCAGTTCGATTGCACCGAGCAGTCGCCGCAGCCTTCGCAGACCAGCTCGTTGATGACGACGCGCTTGGCCGGGTCGGCCAGCTTGCCACGCTTGCGGCGGCGGCGCTTCTCGGTGGCGCAGGTCTGGTCGTAGATGATGACCGAGGTGCCCTTGATCTCGCGGAACTCGCGCTGGATGTCATCCAGCTTGTCGCGGTGGTGGACCTCCACGCCGGCCAGCAGCGAGACGCCGTTGTACTTACCCGGCTCGTCGGTGACGATGCACAGCTTGCTCACGCCCTCGGCCGTCACGCTCTGCATGATCTGCATCACGCTGTGGCCTTCCGGCCGCTCGCCCACCTGCTGGCCGCCGGTCATCGCGACCGCGTCGTTGTAGAGGATCTTGTAGGTGATGTTCACGCCGGCGGCGATGCTCTGGCGGATCGCCAGCAGGCCGCTGTGGAAGTAGGTGCCGTCGCCCAGGTTGGCGAAGATGTGCTTCTCGTTGGTGAACGCGGCCTGGCCGACCCAGGGCACGCCCTCGCCGCCCATTTGCGTGAAGGTGGCCGTGTTGCGGCCTGGCATCCAGCTCACCATGTAGTGGCAGCCGATGCCGGCCACCGCGCGCGAGCCCTCGGGCACGCGGGTGGAGGTGTTGTGCGGGCAGCCGGAGCAGAACCAGGGCGTGCGATCGGCGCCGCCAGCGGTCTTCTCTTCGGACTTGAGCGACTGCTCCTTGGCGTCGATCACGGCGATGCGAGCGTCCAGGCGGGCCTGCACGTCGGCGTCCACGCCCAGCTTCTTCATGCGCTTGGCGATGGCGCGGGCGATGATGGCCGGCGTCAGGTCGGCTTGCGGGCGCAGCAGCCAGTTCTTGCTCGGGTTCGGCAGGCTCCATTCGCCGCCGCTGTTGTCGCCATCGATCTCGTCGAACTTGCCCAGCACGTTGGGGCGCACGTCGGAGCGCCAGCCGTACAGCTCTTCCTTCAGCTGGTACTCGATCATCTGGCGCTTCTCTTCGACGACCAGGATTTCCTTGAGGCCGGTGGCGAAGTCGCGCGTGATGGTGGCCTCCAGCGGCCACACGACGTTGACCTTGTGCAGCCGGATGCCCAGGCGCCGGCAGGTGTCGTCGTCCAGGCCCAGGTCGTGCAGCGCCTGGCGAGTGTCGTTCCAGGCCTTGCCGCTGGCCATGATGCCGAAGCGGTCGTGATCGGTGGAGACGACGTTGTAGTTCAGCTTGTTGGCGCGGATGTAGGCCAGCGCGGCGTACCACTTGTAATCCATCATCCGCGCTTCCTGCTCCAGCGGCGGATCGGGCCAGCGGATGTGCAGGCCGCCTGGCGGCATCTGGAAGTCTTCCGGCAGGATGATGTTGACGCGGTCCGGATCGACGCTGACCGAGGCGGACGATTCGACGATCTCCTGGATCGTCTTCAGGCCCGACCACAGGCCCGAGTAGCGGCTCATCGCGAAGGCGTGCAGGCCCATGTCGAGGATGTCCTGCACGCTGGTCGGGAAGAACACCGGGAAGCCCACGGCCTTGAACACGTGGTCGCTCTGGTGAGCGGCGGTGGAGCTCTTGGCGATGTGGTCGTCGCCGGCGATGGCGATCACGCCGCCGTGCTTGCTGGTGCCGGCCATGTTGGCGTGCTTGAACACGTCGATGCAGCGGTCGACACCCGGCCCCTTGCCGTACCACATGCCGAACACGCCATCGAACTTGTTCTTCTCGGGGAACAGGTCCAGCTGCTGCGAGCCCCAGACGGCGGTGGCGCCCAGCTCTTCGTTGACGCCCGGCTGGAACACGATGTTCTGCGCCGCCAGGTGCTTCTTGGCCTGCATCAGCGCCTGGTCGTAGCCGCCCAGCGGGGAGCCGCGGTAGCCGCTGATGAAGCCGGCCGTGTTCAGCCCGGCGATCGCGTCGCGCGTGCGCTGCAGCATCGGCAGCCGCACGAGCGCCTGCACGCCGCTCATGAAGGCGCGGCCGGCGTCCAGCGCGTACTTGTCGTCCAGCGTGACCTTTTCTAGGGCGCGCAGGATGTGTTCGGGCAGAGGGGCGTTCATCGGGCTGGGACTCCTGGGTTGGCGGGCGGGTGCGCAGGCGCTTGTGGCGCTGCACCCTGCTGGCGGGCGCGGTACGGCCGAGGCTGAAGTTTAGGGAAATGTGCGCGATCGGTCCTTTCTCATTTCGCTCGATATCGGAGCTTTGAGCAAGCTTGTTTCTCAAAAATTGAGGAAAATTCGTATTCGTATCGAATTTCCGCGATTTAGGGCAAACCATGACAAGGCAAACGACCACGCCTCCGGCCGAGGAGGGCGCCCCGGGCGAGGGGCTCGACCGCTATCACATCGCGATCCTGGCCGCCTTGCAACAGGAGGCGCGGCTTTCCAACGCCGAGCTGGCCGCGCGCATCGGCCTGTCCACCGCGCCGACCTGGCGCCGCGTGCGCTGGCTGGAGGAGCAGGGCTACATCACCGGATATCGGGCCGAGATCGACCGTCGCAAGGTCGGCCTGGGCGTGCTGGCCTTCGTGCGGGTGGACGCCGAGCGCAGCGCCGGCAGCGCCACCCGCGCGCTGGAGGAGGCGATCCGCCAGCTGCCCGAAGTCATCTCCTGCCACTACATCTCGGGCACCGGCACCTTCGAGCTGCAGGTGATGTCGACCGACCTCGATGCGTTCTCGCGCTTCTCGATCGACACGCTCCTGAACCTGCCCAACGTGAAGGACATCCACACCAGCTTCTCGCTAGGCGAGATCAAGGCCGGCGCCGCGCTGCCCTTGGGGCACCTGCAGCCTGCGGTACGCTGAGGCCGATGCCTGCTCCCGCCACCGAACACCGTCTACCGTTGCCTCACGTGCTGCTCGCCCTGGCAGTGGTGGCCGTCTGGGGCAGCAATTTCGTCATCATCAAGATCGGGCTGACGCACCTGCCACCGTTGCTGTTCGCGGCGCTGCGCTTCTCGTTGGCCTTCCTGCCGGCGGCGCTGTTCCTGCGCCGGCCGCCGGTGCCATGGGGCAACCTGGCGGCCTACGGTTTGCTGATCGGCAGCGGGCAGTTCGCGCTGCTGTTCCTGGCGATGCGCAGCCAGATCTCGCCGGGCCTCGCTTCGCTGGTGATCCAGACCCAGGTGTTCTTCACGCTGCTGTTGGCGATGCGGCTGGCCAACGAGCGCGTGCGTGGCTTCCAGTGGCTGGCGCTGGCGCTGGCCGCCGCCGGGCTGGGCGTGATCGTCGTCCATACCGACGGCAGCACCACCCCGCTGGGCCTGGCGATGGTGCTCGCCGCGGCCTTCTGCTGGGCCTGCGGCAACATCGTCGGCAAGCGGGCCGGCACGGTGAACATGCTGGCCTACGTCGTCTGGAGCAGCCTGTTCGCGGCGCCGCCGCTGATCGCGCTGGCGCTGCTGGTCGAAGGGCCGGCGCGGGTCTGGCAGGGGCTGAGCCAGGCCGATGCGGCGACCTGGGGCGCGGTGCTGTGGCAGACCGTCGGCAATGCCTTCTTCGGCTACGGCGTCTGGGGCTGGCTGCTGGCGCGCCACCCGGCGCCGACGATCGTGCCGATGGCGCTGCTGGTGCCGGTGTTCGGCATGAGCAGCGCGGCGCTGCTGCTGGGCGAATCGCTGCCCGGCTGGAAGCTCGGCGCCGCCGCGCTGGTGATGGCCGGCCTGGCGCTCAACCTCTTGTGGCCGCGGATCCGTCAATGGCGCGCCGCCGTCTGACCCCCGTCTTCCTGCTGCTGGCGCTGGTATCGACCGGCGCTGCGGCGCTGGATCCGGGCACAGCCTCGCGCACTTCGCGTGAGGCGGAGATTTCCAGCTGCCTCGCCGGCGAGATCCGCACCTGGGGCGACGGCCAGGACCGGCCGGCGATCGCGCCCAGCCTGCAGCTCGTCTACGACCCCGCCGGCGCGCCGCCCTGGTTCACGGCGGCCCAGGTCACCGAGGCGCTACGCCGCGCGGCCGAGGCCTGGGCGCCCTGCGGCGTGCCGGTGCAGGTCACTGCCTCTGCGGCGTCCGGCCCGGGCCGCGTGCTGGTGCGCTGGGACGACCCCGGCGCCCGCGGCAATTTCGGCCTGGCCGACGTCGGGCGGCACACCCTGTCGCTGGGCCCTGCGGCGTTCAAGCTCCTGAACGAACGCAATCCGCGCTACCCCGCCACGCAGACCTTGCAGATGGTCATCTCCCACGAGCTGGGCCACCTGCTGGGCCTGATGGCCCATTCGCGCCGCTGCGTCGACGTGATGAGCTACTACGACGACGGCAAGGGCAACCGCTGTGTGGCGCGTGACATGAGCCTGCTGAAGTCGGTGCCCGAGTACCGCTCGTCGCTGCCGACGGCCTGCGACCTCGAACGCTGCCGCGCAGCCAACGGGCGTTAGCCGGGTCTTCTCATCAGGAAACGCTCGCCCAGCTCGAAATAGTCCGCCGGCCCTCCGCCACGCAGGATCGGCTGCGCCGCCGCCGTGTCGTAGCGGCCCTCGACGAGCAGGCGCCGGTCGATATGCACGCCGACGACCTCGCCCAGGGTCAGCCAGGTATTGATCTCCTCGCCGGCCGCGCCCTGCAGCCGGATGATCTGGCTGACTCTGCATTCGAAGCTCACCGGGCTGGCCGCCACGCGCGGCACCGAGACGACGCGCGACGGCGCCGTCGCCAGGCCCGCCAGCGCGAACTCATCCACCTCCGGGGGCACGGCCGCGCAGCTCTGGTTCATCGGCTCCGCCAGCTCGCGCGTCGCCAGGTTCCAGACGAACTCGCCGCTCGCGCGGCAATTGCGCAGCGTGTCCTTCTCGCCGATGCTGGCGAAGCCGACGATCGGCGGCGTGTAGTTGAAGCCGTTGAAGAAGCTGTACGGCGCCAGGTTCAGCACGCCGCTGGCCGGATCCCGCGTCGCGATCCAGCCGATCGGCCGCGGGCCGACGATCGCGTTGAACGGGTCATGCGGCAGGCCGTGGCCCGAGCGCGGTTCGTAGAAATGGAAGTCGGTCATAACTTGAGGATTCAGCGGCGTATGCTGGCATCCATGAAGGCTCGCATTGCTGCCATTCTCGTCCTGGCCCTGCTGTCGCCGGCGGCGCATGCCGCATCGACGTCGCCGCCAGCCGCCGCCAACCTGCTGGTCGAGCTGCGCTGGGTGCAGTCCAGCGTCAGCGGCGCGGCGCTGGCCGGCCTGCGCGACGGCGGGGTCGTCATCGGCACCGCGGGCTCGATCGGCACGCGGCCCGGCGGGACGACGCTCAGCACCACGCAAAGCGCCGACGCCGTCGAGCCGCAGCCGCTGCGCGTCGTCGTGATGAACGGCAAGTCCGCCAGTGTCAGCATGACCGAGCAGCAGCCGACCGAATGGCTGGACTACGGCGTCGAGCTGTCGCCCGGCAGCCGCGGCGGCAACGGCAACAACTCGCCGTCCTCTGCCAAGGTCTATGCCGCGCCGCGCAGCGGCACCGTCGAACGCAGCCGCGGCTTCGTCGTCACGCCGCATTGGCCCGGCGGCAAGCAGCGCGTCCAGGTCGAGCTGAAGGCCTACCACCCGCAGGAGGGCGAGGCTGGCGCGAGCGCCCAGGCCCAGGTCTACAGCACCGTGGCCGTTTCGATGGGCGACTGGATCACCGTCGCCCGATCGGGCGGCAACCTGCGGCCCGCGGAGCGCGGCGTGGTGAGCAGTCGCGATGCCGAGCCACAGACGAGCCGGGAGCTGCAGCTGAGGGTGAGCCTGGCGCCGTAGTCAGCGCTCTGCGCGATTCGTACCCACCGCGTACCCCGCCGGTGATAGGCTGCGCCGCCATGCGCCATCACCAATTTCTCGCCGCCCTGGCCCTGCTGGTTTCCATCACCACCCCCGCCCGCGTTGGGCCGGCCGATGCGCTCTTCGCCGGCAAGCCGCAGGCCTTCGTGCGCAAGGCGGATGCAAAGGGCGACGCAAAAGTCGTCGGCGTCTACGTGCCGAACTGGGAACCCTCGGCGCTGCTGGACCGCATCAAGCCCGGCAGTGTCACGCACCTGCTCTATGCCTTTGCGCGCATCTGCGGCCCGGGGCAACTGGAGAAGGATGCCGAGGTCTGCGCCGGCAAGGCGGAGTTCGAGCTGGCCAGCGGTCCGAAGGAGGCGGAGTTCGATGCCGCCTTCCAGCGGCTGAAGCAACGCATGCCGGAGGTGAAGGTGGTGGCCTCGGTCGGTGGTTGGGGCGGCTCCGATCCCTTCTTCCACATCGCCAACGATCCGGCGCGGCGCGCGGTGTTCGCGGCCTCGGTGGCGCGCTTCCTGCGCGAGCATCCGGGCTTCGACGGCGTGGACATCGACTGGGAACATCCGGGCGACAACGGCGCGGCCAACGGGGTCAAGCTGGGCAGCCCGGAGGACGGTCAGGGCTATGCGGACCTGATGGACGATCTGCGCGCCGCGGTCGATGGCCTGGGCCGCGAGAACGGGCGGCGCTACCTGGTCACGACGGCGGTCAATCCGTCCAAGGCCATCGTCGGCCGCATCAACTTCCGCCAGGCGGCGCAGGCGCTGGACCTGGTGTTCATGATGAGCTACGACTTCTACGGCCCCTGGACGAAGACGATCGGCAATCACACGGCGCTCTTGTCCAGCGCGCCCGGCGCCGACGACAGCCTGGACAGCGCCGTGCACAACTTCACCGCGGCCGGCGTGCCGGCCTCGAAGCTGGTGGCCGGCGTGGCGATGTACAGCCGCGGCTTCTCCGGCGTTGGCAAGCCGGTCACCGGCGCGCCGCGCAAGGCGGACTTCCCGGCTGGTGGCGATGGATCCATCGTCTATCGCGAGCTGGCGCCGCAGGCGATCGGCCCGCGCGGGCAGGGCGCGGGCGGCTACCGCGTGCGTTTCGACCGGGTCACGCAGTCGTACAGCCTGTGGAACCCGGCGACGCAGGTCTTCATCGGCTACGACGACCCACGCGCCGTCGTGGCCAAGGGCCGCTACGTGCTGAAGCACGGCCTGGCCGGCATCTTTGCCTGGGAGCTGAGCCAGGACAACGGTGACCTGCTGAACGCGATGAACCTCGGCGTCGGCGAGGTGCCGCGGCACTGAGCGGCAAAGCTTCAGGGCACCTCGAACGCCGCGTCCCGCTGCGCCTGGTTGCCCGAGAAATCGCTGGCGATCACGCGCAGGATGTAGCGGCCCGCAGGCAGCGTGGGCAACGCGCCGAGCCGGTAGATGAAACGCGTGGCGGCGCTGCCTTGCACGGTGATGCCGCTGCCCGGCATATAGAGCTGTTCCACCGCGTCTTCATCGGGCGGCAGCCGGTCGAAGCGGATCGCCTCGCGTGGCTTCTCGAAACCCGCGAGCGGCTGGCCGCCGGCGTCGAGCAGCTGGAACTGCAGCGCGTAGAAGCCCAGGCGCCGGCGCGCCTCGTTGCCGTCCGCCTGGTCGAAGCCCTCGGCGAGCATCTCGCCGCTCTTGTCGATGCTCACGCTGTCGAGCACGGGCGCCACGTGGTCCACGAAGCCGGTGAAGCCCAGAATCAGCGGATTGCGCTGTGCACCCGCCGCGCCGAGCTGCAGGTGCACGTGGGCCATCGGGTTGATGGTGCCCAGCACGTCGCCCACCTGGATCATCGTGCCGCGGCGCACGCGCACCCGCAGCAGACGGCCGCGCGCATCCAGCACGGGCACGAAGCGCTTGGGATCGAGCATCCGGTTGCCCGCGCTGCGGCCCACGCGCATGTGGACATAACTCAGATCGTCGACGGACAGCGTCTCGCCCAAGGTGCCGAAGCCGCTGGCCGCGAGCGGGCTCAGCACGCGCGCGTCGGCAATGGCGACGATGGGCTGGCCCACGTCGCCGCGGATGTCCAGGCCGGCATGCAGATGGTCGAGCTTCTCGTGCCGCGTGGCCCGCACCTCGCCCAAGGTGCCCACGACCTCGTGCGGGCTGCGCTGCGGCACCAGGGGCCAGCGGCCGCGGGTGTCGGGCAGCGGCGCATCGCTCGCCGGGCCGATGGCCTCGTTCGTCGAATGCTCGACGATCTGGTGCACGCGATGGCCGGCCGCGTCGCTGACGGCCAGGCGCAGGCGCTGCACATCGAGCGCCAGGGCGGCGGGCCGGGCGAGGCGTGTGTGCGTGGCCTCGAGCACGCGCAGCAGCGAGCCATCGGGCTGCAGCGCCAGCACGCGCCCGCGCGCGGCCACGGCGATGAACACGCGGCCGTCGGGCGCCACGGCCACCGCCAGCGGCCGGTAGAAGTCATCGTCGGGATTCTTTGGGTCACGCTTCAGTACCGTCACCAGCTCGCCTTGTGGCGTCAGCTTGCGCAGCGCGTCGTTGCCGGTGTCGGCGATCCAGAGATTGCCTGCGCCATCGATGGCCAGGCCCAGCGGCGTGTCCAGCCGCGCGGCCTCGCCGGAGCCGTCCTTCCAATCGGGCTGGGCACCGCCGGCCACGGTGGAGACACGGCCGTCGGGCGCGATGCGGCGGATGCGGTCGTTGAAGCTGTCGGCCACCAGCACGTTGCCGTCGGCATCCAGCGCCACGGCCATCGGCGTGTCGAACTGCGCCTGCGGCCCCGCGCCATCGCGCCAGCCGGGCTTGCCGTTGCCGGCCAGCACGTGGACTGCGGCATCGGGCGTGATGCGGACGATGCGGTGGTGGCCGGTGTCGGCCACGACCAGCGCGCCTTGTGCATCGATGGCCAGGCCCGAGGCCTGGGCCAGCTCGGGCGAATCGACGAAGACGCTCAAGGCGCCATCGGCCGCGATGCGCAGGATGCGGTGGTCGTCGGCGACGTAGAGCGTGCCGTCGGCCGCGTAGGCCAGGCCGTAGGGATCGGCGAGCGTGGCCGCCGTACCGTCGCCGGCCAGCAGCTGGACGGTGGCGGCGCTGGCGGGCAGGGCGGGCGGCGGCGGTGGAGGTGAGGGTGCGGTGGGAGCGGAAGCCGGGGCTTGTGCGACCGGTGGAGAGGGCGTGTCGTGGCACGCAACCAGCAGCAGGGTCAGGACAATCAGGGCAATCCATTTCATGGGCCGCTATCGTAGTGACCCACAATCGCTGCATGGCGTCTGATGGAATCCCGACCGACGAAGAACTGCTGATCTTGCTTGCCCGGTTGGAGCACGAGCCAGCCGATGCGCTGGAATCGCAGTGGCTGGATTTCAAGCCCTGGCACGAACCCAAGCAGGAACTGAAAGTGGCCTGCGAATACGCGGCGTGCTTCGCCAATGCGCAGGGCGGTGTGATTGTGTTCGGCGTGGCGGATAAGGTGCGCGGACGAGAGGTCGCGATCCACGGTGCGCAAGGCTTCGACCTGGACCTGTTCCGGCGCGGGATCTATGAAGGCACTCGTCCAGCGCTGAGCGTTTCAGCGACAGTCTTGCCGGTTGCTGAGGGCACGGGGCAGTTGCTGGTGATTCGCGTACCCAAGGGCGACATGGGGCCATATGGAACCTCAGCCGGCTTGTTCAAGCAGCGCGAGGGGAAGAACTGCATGCCGCTCGATCCACGCGGGTTCGCTCGCGCTCGGGTGAGCACGGGGGAAGTGGATTGGAGCGGCGCGGCGGCAACTGGCGTCGGCATCGGCGATCTGGACCCGGTGCAGATGGCTCGTGCCCGCAATGTCCTGCGTACGAAGGATCCCGCCTCAGGCCTGCTTGACCTAACCGACGCGGACTTTCTTGCGGGGCTCGAGGCGGTTCGTGATGGCCAGGTGACTCATACCGGCCTGCTGCTGTTCGGGCGTCGCGACGTGCTGGCCAGGAGCTGCCCGCAAGCCCAGTTCCACTACGTGCTTTTGCGAGACGAGACGACCGTCGCGCGCAATGACATCGATCGTCTGCCTCTGCTGGAGATCGTCGAACGCATGGAGCAGGTTTTCCAGGGGCCGCTCAATCCTGAGGAAGAAATTGCGCTGGGCTTGTTCAAGCTAAGGATT
This sequence comes from Roseateles agri, assembly GCF_034043675.1. Lineage (NCBI taxonomy): Bacteria > Pseudomonadati > Pseudomonadota > Betaproteobacteria > Burkholderiales > Sphaerotilaceae > Roseateles > Roseateles agri. The sequence continues at coordinate 675,852 of NZ_JAXCLA010000003.1, forward strand.
CCACAATTTCCTCTTGAGGCCGTGCGGGAGGCGGTTTTGAACGCGTTAACGCATCGCGACTACTTGGACCCGGGCGAGGTGCTGGTGCGGCACTCGGTAGACGAGTTGGTGGTGACGAGTCCCGGCGGATTCATTGCCGGCATCTCGCCTGAAAACATCCTGCGCCACGAACCGAAGGCCCGCAATCGGACCCTGGCCAATGCTTTCGTGAAGCTCCGGCTGGTGGAATCTTCAGGGATCGGGCGCAGGCGGATCTATCGCTCGGCGCTGGAGTTTGGCAAGCGCCGGCCCGCCTACAGTGCATCGTCAGAAGCCGTGACCTTGCGCATCTTCAATCGCGGTGCCAATCCGCGGCTCGCACGCATGGTCTCGGAACTGGGTGCCGCTGGCGCGCCGATTTCGCTGGATCACCTGCTGGTGCTGGACGCGCTTTTACAGAAGGACCATATCGATACGGCCGCCGCAGCTGAAGTGCTGCAAATGAATCGCGATGATGCCCGCTTGGTTCTGGACGCGATGACCGCGGCTACGTTGGGCCTGCTGGAGCGCCGTGGACATACACAGACGGCAACCTTCCATCTGGCCAAAGGCGTTGCTACGGGCTTGAAAGGCAAGGCGGCCTACACCCGGACGCGTGGCTTGAATCCGGTGCGTTATGCCGAAATGGTTCGGGAGTATCTGAAGGACCATCGATTCATTACCAATGCCGAGCTTCGCCAATTGCTGGGTCTGGGCGGGTCGGCCTCAGCGTCGGTCGAGGCCTCGCGCCTGCTCGGCAAGTGGTGCGGTGACGACGGATTCCTGCAAAAGCATCCACCGGAGAACCGCCCGCGGTACTCGCTGAAGGACTCGCAGGCATGAGCTTGTTAACAAGCCGTTTAGCGATCCGCTTAACAAGTTGTTTAGCAATTGCTAAACCGAACTTGAAAATGCCAATCAAATCAACGCTCCACGTTCTCTCGGTGCTAAGCGCATGAGGATGATCCCGGTGGGTTTGGTGAGCATTCGCCGCCGCCATCTGCTTTTGGGCGCCCTGCCCACCGCTCTGCCCGCATGGGCGCAGACGCCGCGCCGCACGCTGGTGCAGGCCATGGCCATCGACGACATGATCTCGCTGGACCCGGCCGAGAATTTCGAGATCAGCGGCAGCGAGATGATCGGCAATCTGTACGAGCGGCTGGTGCAGTTCGATCTCGACGACCCGAGCCGGCTCAGCGGCCAGCTGGCCGAGGGCTGGAGCCTGAGTGCGGACGGCCGTGGCTACGACTTCCGCCTGCGCGAGGGCCTGCGCTTTGCCTCGGGCAACCCGCTCACCGCGGCCGAGGCGGTGTACTCGCTGCAGCGCGCGGTGCGGCTGAACAAGACGCCGGCCTTCATCCTCACCCAGCTGGGCTGGAGCGCCGCGAACGTGGCGCAGATGGTGCGGCAGACCGGCCCGCTGAGCTTGTCGCTGAGCGTGCGCGAGGCCTTCGCGCCGAGCTTCGTGCTCAACTGCCTCAGCTCCACCGTGGCCTCCGTCGTCGACCAGCGCATCGTGCAGGCCCGGCCCGAGGGCTGGCTGCGCCGCAACAGCGCGGGCTCGGCGCCCTGGGTCCTGCGCGACTGGCGTGCCGCCGAGATCGTCGTGCTGGACCGCAACGAGGCCTTTCACGGCACCAAGCCCCGCATCGAGCGTGCGATCTACAGCCACGTCAAGGAATCGAGCATGCAGCGGCTGATGCTGGTGCGCGGCGACGTGGACGTGGCGCGCAACCTGTCGCCACAAGACATCCAGGCGTTGGCTGCCAACCCGCAGATCAAGCTGACCCGTGTCGCCAAGGGCACGGTCTACTACATCAGCCTCAATCAGAAGAACGCCTACCTGGCCCGGCCCGAGGTGCGCGAGGCCTTCAAATGGCTGGTGGACTACGAGGCGCTGGGCGCCACCCTGATCCAGGGCATCGGCCGGCCGCACCAGAACTTCCTGCCGCACGGCCTGCTGGGCGCCAGCGACGCGGCACCCTACAAGCTGGACGTGGCGCGCGCTAAGGCGTTGCTGGCCAAGGCGGGCCTGCTCGAGGGCTTCACGGTGACGATGGACGTGCGCAGCAGCCAGCCCGTGCAGGGCATTGCCGAGGCGGTGCAGCAGTGGGCCGGCCGCGCCGGCATCCGGATCGAGATCCTGCCCGGCGACGGCAAGCAGACGCTGACCCGCTATCGCGCCCGGAAGCACGACCTCTACATCGGCGAATGGGGCGCCGACTACTGGGATCCGCACACCAATGCCGACACCTTCGCCCGCAACCCCGACAACAGCGACGGCGCGGCCCAGCAGCCGCTGGCCTGGCGCAATGCCTGGGACATCCCGCAGCTGACGCGCGAGACCGACGCGGCCCTGCTGGAGCGCGATACCGCCCGCCGTGCGGCCGACTACGAGCGCCTGCAAGCGCGGTTCCGCGCCGAGAGCCCCTTCGTGATGATCTACCAGCAGCAGCAGGTGGCGGCCGCGCGCGCGGGCGTCGAGGGCCTGCGGCTCGGGCCTACGTCGGACACCACCTTCCTCGCGCCGGTGAGCAAGCGATGAGGAAATTCGCGGGGCTCCTCGCCAGCCTGCTGCTGACCGTGCTAGGCCTGCTGGCCGTGACCTTCCTGATCGGCCGCGTCGTGCCCACCGATCCGGCGCTCTCGGTGGCCGGCGATCGCGCCACCGCCGCGCAGCTGGCGGCGGTGCGCGAGGAACTGGGCCTCAACCGGCCGCTGTACGTCCAGTTCGGCCGTTATGTGGCGGCCGTGGCGCAGGGCGACCTGGGCGCATCGCTGTTGACCGGCAATGCGGTGACGAGCGACATCGCGCGCGTCTTCCCGGCCACCTTGGAGCTGGCCACCGTGGGCATCGTCTTCGGTGCCGCCATCGGCATTCCGCTGGGCGTGTGGGCGGCCGTGCGGCGCGGGCGGCTGGCCGACCAGCTCGTGCGCCTGATGGGCCTGGTGGGCTACTCGGCACCGATCTTCTGGCTGGGGCTGATGGCGCTGGCGCTGTTCTACGCGCGGCTGGGCTGGGTGGGTGGCCCCGGGCGCATCAACGTAGGCTTCCTCTACAGCGTGGAGCCCCGCACCGGCCTGATGCTGGTCGACTGTCTGCTGGCCGGCGACTGGGAAGCGCTGCAGAGCGCCGCCTCGCACCTGGTGCTGCCGGGCGCGCTGCTGGGCTATTTCTCGCTGGCCTACATCAGCCGCATGACGCGCAGCTTCATGCTGAAGGAGCTCTCGGCCGAATACGTGGTGGCCGCGCGTGCCAAGGGCCTCAGCGAGGCGCGCATCGTCTGGCGCCACGCGCTACGCAACGCGGCCGTGCCCCTGCTCACCGTCGTGGCGCTTAGCTATGCCGGCCTGCTCGAAGGCTCGGTGCTGACCGAAACCGTGTTCTCCTGGCCAGGCCTGGGCCAGTACATCACCAACGCGCTGCAGAGCGCCGACATGAACGCGGTGCTGGGCGGCACCCTGGTGGTGGGCGCGGTATTCATCGGCATCAACCTGCTCAGCGACCTGCTCTACCGCTGGCTGGACCCGAGGACGCGGTGATGACCATAAACAACTTGCAGTTCCAGGCCCGGCTGCGCCGTGCTCACGAGGCCTGGCAGGTGTTCGCGCGCAACCGGCTGGCGCTCGTCGGCCTGGGTCTGGTCGCGCTGCTGGCCGTGGTCGCGCTGCTCGCGCCGTGGCTCGCGCCCTTCGATCCCACGCAGGGCGACCTGCTCAAGACGCGGCTGCTGCCGCCTTCCGCCGCGCACTGGATGGGCACCGACGACCAGGGGCGCGACATCCTCTCGCGCCTGCTCTGGGGATCGCGCATCACGCTGTTCATCGTCGTGCTGGTGGCCGTGCTGGCCGCGCCGATCGGCCTGGCCGTGGGCACGGCGGCCGGCTTCTTCGGCGGCTGGGTCGATCAGCTGCTGATGCGGCTGACCGACATCTTCCTGGCCTTCCCGCGGCTGATCCTCGCCCTCGCGCTGGCCGCGGCGCTCGGCCCCGGCATCGAGAACGCGGTGCTGGCGATCGCGATCACCTCCTGGCCACCCTATGCGCGCATCGCGCGGGCCGAGACGCTGTCGATCCGCCAGGCCGACTACATCGCCGCGATCCGGCTGGCCGGCGCCTCGAACCGCCGCATCCTGTTCGGCCACGTGATGCCGCTGGCCCTGCCTTCGCTGATCGTGCGCGTGACCCTGGACATGGCGGGCATCATCCTCACCGCCGCCGGCTTGGGCTTCCTGGGCCTCGGCGCGCAGCCGCCCTCGCCCGAGTGGGGCGCGATGATCGCCGCGGGCCGCGCCTACGTGCTGGACCAGTGGTGGGTGGCCGCAGGCCCCGGCGCGGCCATCTTCGTGGTGAGCCTGGCCTTCAACCTGCTGGGCGATGGCTTGCGCGATGCGCTCGATCCGAAGGGGGGCGACTGATGCTCGAGGTCCAGAACCTGCGCGTCAGCTACCCCGCACGCGACGGCGGCTTGATCGAGGCCGTGCGCGGCGTCTCCTTCACGCTGGGCCGTGAGCGGCTGGCCATCGTCGGCGAATCGGGTTCGGGCAAGTCGCAGACGGGCCGGGCGATCCTGGGTCTGTCGGCGCCGGGTGCGATCGTCACGGCCGATGCGCTCCGCTTCAACGGCACCGAGCTGCTGCGCTGCAGTCCGGCGGAGCGACGCGCGCTGCGCGGTCGCAGCATCGCGATGGTGCTGCAGGACCCGAAATACTCGTTGAACCCGGTGATGCGCATCGGCGAGCAGATCGCCGAGACCTTGCGCGCGCATCGATCGGTGAGCCGCGCGGAAGCGCAGCGGCGCGTGCTGCAGGCGCTGGCCGACGTTGCCATCACCGACCCCGAGCGCGTGGCGAAGCTCTACCCGCACGAGGTCTCCGGCGGCATGGGCCAGCGCGTGATGATGGCGATGATGCTGATCGCCGAGCCCGAGCTGCTGATCGCCGACGAGCCGACCTCGGCGCTGGACGTCACCGTGCAGCTGCAGGTGCTGGCCATCCTCGACAAGCTGGTGCGCGAGCGCGGCATGGGCCTCATCTTCATCTCGCACGACCTGCGCCTGGTCTCCAGCTTCTGCGACCGCATCCTCGTGATGTACGCCGGCCGCGTCGTCGAGGAGATCGAGGCGACGAAGCTGCACGAGGCGAAGCATCCGTACACGCAAGGCCTGCTCGATTGCCTGCCACGGCTCGGCGCGCCGCGCCATCCGCTGCCGACCTTGCAGCGCCAGGAGTCGTGGAAATGATCGGGCTCAAGGTCGACAAGCTACAGGTCCGCTTCGGCGACTTCACCGCCGTGCATGAGCTGAGCTTCGAGGTGGCGCCCGGCGAGAGCTTCGGCCTCGTCGGCGAATCGGGCTCGGGCAAGTCCACGGTGTTGCGCGCGATCTGCGGATTGGCGCCGCGTGCGGGCGGGCACATCGAGCTCACGGGCGCCGAGGGGCAACTGCCCATCAGCCGCCGCGTGCAGATGGTGTTTCAGGACCCTTACGGCTCGCTGCATCCGCGCCAGACGGTGGACCGCATGCTGGCCGAGCCGCTGGCGATCCACCGCATCGGCGATGCGGAGCGGCGCATCACGGCGATGCTCGACGCCGTCGGCCTCGGCGCGGCCTTTCGCTTCCGCTACCCGCACCAGCTCTCGGGCGGCCAGCGCCAGCGTGTTGCCATCGCCCGCGCGCTGATCCTGGAGCCCCAGCTGCTGCTGCTGGACGAGCCCACTTCGGCGCTCGACGCCTCGGTACAGGCCGAGGTGCTGAACCTGCTGGAGGCGCTGCGCCGCGAGCGCGGCCTGAGCTTCGTGATGGTCAGCCACGACCTGGCCGTGGTCACCCACCTGTGTGAACGGTTGATGGTGATGCGCCAGGGGGGCGCGGTCGAGACGCTGGCCGCGCCAGCGTTGGCCCGCGGCGAAGTGGGAGAGGCCTACACGCGCGAACTGATGAAGGCCTCGGCCGGGTTCGTCCGAACCTGAGCGAAACCAGCCTATCCTTGCACCCGGAGGATAGACGTCGATGAAGTTGATAGACGCCGCTAGCGTGCGCCGCGCGCTGGCCTTCAAGCCACTCGCCGCCGCGCTGGAAACGATGTGGGTCACCGGCTGCGAGCAGCCGCCGCGCCACGTCCACCAGGTCGGTCGCGACCTCACCATGCTGATCATGCCGGCCTGGCAGGCGGGCCGTTACCTCGGCGTCAAGCTGATCAACATCAATGCCGCCGCGCGCGGCATGCCGGGCCTGTTCGCCAGCTACAACCTGTTCGACGCGCAGACCGGCGTGCCGCTGGCCACGATCGACGGCACCGAGCTAACCGCGCGGCGCACGGCCGCCGTCTCGGCGCTGGCGGCGTCGAAGCTGGCACGGCCCGACGCGCGCCGGCTGCTGGTGCTCGGCGCCGGCCGTGTCGCCTGCCTGCTGCCGCAGGCCTACCAGGCGCTGTTCCCGGCGCTGGACGAGGTGATGGTCTGGGCGCGCCGGCCCGAGCAAGCGCTGGCGCTGGCCGAGCGCTTGATGGACGAGGGCCTCAACGCCCGCGCGGTGCCAGGTCTTGCCTCGGCCATCCAGCAGGCCGACATCGTCTGCAGCGCCACCGCCGCGACCGAGCCGCTGGTCCGCGGCGAATGGCTGGCGCCGGGCAGCCACCTCGATCTGCTCGGCAGCTTCACGCCGGCGATGCGCGAGGCCGACAGCGCCTGCTTCGGCGGCGGTGCTTCGGTCTGGGTGGACAGCGAAGAGGCGCTGGCCAAGAGCGGCGACCTGGTCGTGCCGCTGAAGGATGGCGTCATCACCGGCGTGAGCGGAACGCTGGCCGACCTCTGCCGCGATGGACCGGGCCGCTCGAACGCGCAACAGCGCACGGTGTTCAAGGCCGTCGGCACGGCGCTGGCGGACCTGGCCGCGGCGGTGCTGGTCTACGAGTCTTCGTAGACATCCTCGGCCGGGTGGGTGCCGAACGACCCACGCCAAGCAGGAACGCCGTCGTGCCGGCGTCATTGGCGCGCTCCAGACTGGAATGTCCCCAACACCTGTCTGGAAGCCGCACGATGAATCCGCTCGCCATCACCTCGAAGCCCGCCCTCCTGGCCCTCGGCGCCGCCCTGCTGCTGGGCAGCTCCCTGGCGCAAGCCGCCAGCGACTGGTCGCTCGTCAGCGCCGATGTCTTCAAGGTGCCCGACGCGATCTACCGCACGCAGGGCATGACGACCGACGGCAGCAATCTGTACTTCTCCTGGCAGTACGGCCTGGAGAAGACCGACATGGCCTACAAGGTGCTGGCCAGCAACTCGTCGGCCATCCCGTTCTCGTCGGGCATCCCGGACGCGCTGAGCGCGCAGGGCTACAACCACATCGGCGACATCGACGTGGCCAACGGCACGATCTACGCGAGCCTCGATTCATCCACCTCCGGCTACAACACGCCCGCCGTCGCGCTCTACCGCGCCAGCGACCTCGGCTACACCGGCACCTACTTCACCTTGAACCCGCCGCACGGCACGCACGATGTGGCGAGCTGGGTGGCCGTCGATGCCGGCGCGAACCTGGCCTATGGCATGGCCTACGGCAATGCCACCGAGATGGCGGTCTACAACCTGAACGACTTCTCCTTCGTCAAGTACATCAGCCTCAACCAGTCGCTGGACCAGGTGCAGGGCGGCAAGATCTTCGGCGACTGGATGTACATGGCCTCGGACGATTCGTCCCGCTCGGTCTACCGCGCCAACCTGCTGACCGGCGCCGTGGAGACGCTGTTCAGCGTCAAGCAGCCGTACTCGCAGGAGGTCGAAGGCCTCGCCGTCACGGCCGATGCCCAGGGCAACCCGCTGATCAACGTGCTGGTCATCAACGATCCGAACAACAGCGGCCAGAACCTTGCCGACCCGGCGCTCAACGTCACGCTGTACCACTACGGCGTGGCCGTCGCCGTGCCGGAGCCCGGTACCGCCGCGATGGCGCTGGCCGGCCTGCTGGGCCTGGGCGGGCTGGTGCGTCGTCGTCGCGGCCAGGTCTGACCGGGTTCAGTTCCAGTCGATCCGCGAGAAGAGCCGCTGCAGCCGCTCGGCCTTGGTCGGGTTCAGCTGCGCGGCCCAGCCGATGCGGCCCTGCAGGTGGGCGCGCCAATCGGCCCGGCCGTCTCGGTTCTGCGAGGCGGGCCCGAGGCGCACGCAGTTGTGCAGCACGGCCTTCAGCCGGTCGAACTCGTCGCGCGGCAGGTTCGTGCGCTCGTTGACGACGACGCCGCAGGCCGATTGCCGCTGCGAGGCGGGCAGGCAGCGGCTCTTGCGATGGTTCAGCGCGAAGCCTTCCTCCCGCGCGATGCGGCCGACCCAGGCTTCGATGCGCGCCGCCGCCGCGCGCAGTGAGGCCGGGCCGGAGAAGACCAGATCGTCGGCATAGCGCGTGTACTTGGCGCCGAGCGATGTGGCCAGGCCCTGCAGCCGCAGGTCCAGCCCGAAGGCGCAGAGATTGGCCAGCGCCGGCGAACTTGGCGCGCCCTGCGGCAGGTGCGGGTCGCGCAGCTTCTGCGCCTGCTCGAACGAGAGGCCGCCCTCGGCCCGCAACCGCAGCAGCACGGGTTCCGGCGTGGCGACGGTGCACAGCGCCGTCAGGTCGCGCGCCACCGTCTGCGGGTAGCCGAGCGCCGCGAACAGCGCGTGGACGCGCGCGGCACGCACGCTGGCGAAGAAGTCGCGCAGGTCGAAGCGCAGCAGCACCGCCTGGCCCTGGTGCGCCCGCGCGTGGTCCAGCACCGAGCGGCCGCGCACATAGCCGCAGGCCGCCTCGTGCGGCGGGATCGCGTCCAGCAGCGTCGCGAGCAGTCGCCGCTGCACCGCCTTCAGATAGGGCTCGGGCGCTTCCAGCAGCCGCCAGCCGCCGCTGCGCTTGCGCAGCAGATGGCTGCGGTAGTGCTGCTCGCCCAGCGGCGTGCGGCGCTGCCAGGCGGCCGGGCGGGTCAGGCGCCAGAGGCCGGCCGGGGTCAGGGCTAGACCGGCGGCCAGCGCGCCGGTGTGCGGCCACGCCGGCAGCGCACAGGTCCGCAGGGCCAGCGGCGGCAGCGCCATCGGCGCGGCCTCGCGCAGCAGGTAGTGGCGCACATAGGGCGGTGACTCGGCACCGGCCGTGGTGGCCTTGGTGAAGCCTTCGTCGCGTTCGATCAGCGTCGCCAGGCCACGTGCTTCCAACCGCAGCCACTGCAGGTGCGGCAGCGCCGCGCAGCGTGCGGCCAGCGGTGGGATCCATGGCGCCGCCACGTCGCCGAGACAGCGGCGCATTCGCGCGGCCAGGCCGGCGGTGGAGGGCGGACCGGCGAGCATCGCGCGGGCGAGGGCGAGGGCGATCAGTCGGGCGGGACGGGCAGGACGGGTCATAGGGGCTCGTCTAGGGTGCGGCACGCCATCCAAGCTGCGGGTGATGCATGAAGGTTGTGGCGCAGCGCGCCATGGCCTTCCTGCCTCGGAACTGCCTGCCAATGAGATGACCGCGGGGTGACCCCGCGGCGCGAGGGCGCCGACGGATCGGTCCTTCGCAAGACCTTGGAAAAGCGGCCGCGCGAAGATCATAGGTTGGGCTCTGCTCATCGCCACTAAGATCCAGCGCATGAAGCTTGCGCTGATCGCCCACGACCACAAAAAGGACGACATGGTGGCCCTGGCCGCCGAGTTCCTCGACTACCTGAAAACCTGCCAGCTGATGGGCACCGGCACCACCGGTGGCCGCCTGAACGGCGAACTGGGCCTGGACGTCGAGTGCCTGCTCAGCGGCCCGCTGGGCGGCGACCTGCAGATCGGCGCGCGCCTGGCCGTCGGCGAGGTCGACGCGGTGATCTTCCTGCGCGACCCGATGACGCCCCAGCCGCACGAACCCGACATCAACGCGCTGGTCCGCGCCTGCGACGTGCACGATGTGCCCTGCGCCACGAACCTGGCAGGCGCGCGGGTGATGTTGCGGGCGTGGAGCGCTGCCTCGCCCAATCCGGCCGCGATCGTCTAAAATCTCCGGTTCAGCCTTTTTGGATGGCTGTTTTTCTGCAAATTCAACGGAGCCATTCATGGGCAACAAGATCGTTACCGAAGCGGATCGCCAAGCGACGCCGCGTCCCGCCGCCCCGAAGGGCGTGACCTTCACGACCGGCCGCGGCCAGAAGTGCAGCCTGGAGCGCGGCTCGCACACCCGCTCGAAGAAGAACCCCGGCAAGCGTCCGCACTCGGGTTGAGTCCCGCGCGCTTCGCGCCCTGATGATGCCCCGTCGCCCAAAGCACGGGGCATCGTTCATTTCCAACATGCCTGATCGCTCACCATGATCCGCATCACCGAACTCCGCCTGCCGCTGAACCATGCCGAAGGCGAATTGCGGCCCGCCGTGCTCGCCCGCCTCGGCGTCAAGGCCAAGGACCTGCTGAACTTCACCGTCTTCAAGCGCAGCTACGACGCGCGCAAGAAGGCCGCGATCGTGCTGATCTACACGATCGACTGCGAATTGGCCAAGGAGGCCGACGAGGCCGCCGTGTTGAAGCGCCACGCCGGCGACCCGCACATCAAGCCGACGCCCGACACCGGCTACAAGTTCGTCGGCCATGCGCCGGCCGACTTCCCCGCGGACAAGCGCCCCGTCGTCATCGGCTTCGGCCCCTGCGGCATCTTCGCGGCGCTGATCCTGGCGCAGATGGGCCTGCGGCCCATCGTGCTGGAGCGCGGCAAGCAGGTGCGCGAGCGCACCAAGGACACCTGGGGCCTGTGGCGGCAGAGCGAGCTGGATCCGGAATCGAACGTGCAGTTCGGCGAGGGCGGCGCCGGCACCTTCTCGGACGGCAAGCTGTGGAGCCAGATCTCCGACCCGCGCTTCCTGACGCGCAAGGTGCTGACCGAGTTCGTCAAGGCCGGCGCGCCGGAGGAGATCCTCTACGTCAGCAAGCCGCACATCGGCACCTTCCGGCTCGTCTCGATGGTGATCAAGATGCGCGCCGAGATCGAGCGCCTGGGCGGCGAGATCCGTTTCCAGCAGAAGGTGGCCGACGTGATGATCGACAAGGGCCAGGTCCGCGGCGTCACGCTCGAATCGGGCGAGCAGATCGCCACCGATCACGTCGTGCTGGCGCTGGGCCACAGCGCGCGCGACACCTTCCGGATGCTGCACGAGCGCGGCGTCCACATGGAGGCCAAGCCCTTCTCGATCGGCTACCGGATCGAGCATCCGCAAAGCGTGATCGACCGCGCCCGCTTCGGCCCCAACGCCGGCAACGAGATCCTCGGCGCGGCCGACTACAAGCTGGTGCACCACGCCAGCAACGGCCGCTCGGTCTACAGCTTCTGCATGTGCCCGGGCGGCACCGTGGTGGCGGCCACCAGCGAGCCGCAGCGTGTGGTCACCAACGGCATGAGCCAGTATTCGCGCAACGAGCGCAATGCCAACGCCGGCATCGTCGTGGGCATCGACCCGCAGGACTACCGGCAGGACGGCAAGCGCGACGGCAGCCCGGTGAACCCGCTGGACGGCATGGCCTTCCAGCGCATCTGGGAAAGCCGCGCCTACGAGCTGGGCGAGGGCGGCTACCGGGCGCCCGGCGCGCTGGTCGGCGACTTCATCAAGCGCCAGCGCAGCACGGTGCTGGGTGGGGTCGAGCCTTCATACAAGCCTGGGGTCACGCTGACCGACCTGCAGCAGAAAGGCAATGGCAGCCTGCCCGAGTACGCGCTCGATGCGATCCGCGAGGCGCTGCCGGCGTTCGAGCGGCAGATCAAGGGCTTCTCGATGGCCGATGCTGTGCTGACCGGCGTCGAGACCCGCACGTCCTCGCCGCTGCGGATCACCCGCGGGCGGGACTATCAGAGCCTGAACACGCGGGGCCTGTATCCGGCCGGCGAGGGCGCGGGTTACGCGGGCGGGATCATGTCGGCCGGTGTCGACGGGATCGAGGTGGCCGAGGCCTTGGCCAAGGATCTGCTCAAGCTCGGTTAACTAGGGCGTGGACTGGTGGGCGAAGCTCAGCACCTTCGTCACCTGCCAGCGCCCGTCGGGCTGCAACTGCCACAGATGGGCGAAGCGGGCGAGGCCGTTGCAATGGCCTGAGCCCTGGGCGGCGCAGAAGCGATGGGAGCCCATCACCAGCGCGCCGTAGTTCTTCATCTCGTGCACTTCCAGGCTGCCGGCCACCAGTTCGCGCCGCACCTTGCCGCAGATATTGGCCTTGACGGCCGCCGTCACGGCCTCGGCCCCGCGCATCGCGCCGCCCTCGTCATGGAAGAACTCGACGTCGTCGGCCAGCAGGGCCTGGAACTTGTCGAGCTCGCAGCGGTTGTAGGCGCCGAAGAGCTCGGTGTCGAGCTGCGCCTGGGTGCGGTAGAGGGGCGCGTCGTGGGGCAGGCCGGACTGGGTTTGCGCGTACGTGCTGCCGAGGGCGGCGGTGAGCAGGAAGAGGGCGGCGGTCTTGTGGAGTTTCATGGCGCTGAGGGCGGCGTTGTGGAGCGTGGAGCATGGCCGCGCGGCTTGCTCATCTCCAGCTGCATGCGACAGGCTGCAGCGGCGCTGGCACAGGCTACAGCCCTACCTGATCACCGACGGCTTCGCCCGCTCCCGATAGAACTCGTCAAACTGCCGGGCATGCTGCTGGCGCGCCTCAGGCGTCAGCGCGTTCAGTGCCAGCCGCTTCAGCAGCGCGGCACCGGCCGGCGTGCCGATGGCGCGGTCGATGCCGCGGATGGCGGCCAGGCCCCAGGGGGTGCGGGGGCAGGCGATGCCGGCGTGCACCATGCCGCCGGCCCCGGCGACCGGCAGGCTCACCAACTGCCGCAGCTGCGGTTCTTCGCGCTGCTGCAGGCCCAGTTCGTTGTCGAAGTCGATCGACCAGTCGGCACGGTTGAGGGCCAGCATGGTGAAGATCTGGCTGCCGAAGTCACTGGACGAGAAGCGGTGCAGCGAGGGACTGGAGGCCCCCGCCGGCGCTGCCAGCAGGGCGTCGAGCCCGCGGCCGTAGCTGCGACCGTCCACCAGCAGGCCGCGCAGCCGGCCTTCGGCCAGCAGCCGCGCCAGGTCGGCTTCGCCGGCGGCATTGCGAGGCACGGCGGCCAGCCGGTCGCGTCGCACGATCAGCTGCTGCGGCGGGCCGATCAAGGTGTCGGTGAAGTAGGCGATCTTCTCGCGCTCCGGGGTGCGCACGGAGGCCGGCTGGCAGACGTGCTCGCCCAGCGCGATCATCTGCCAGGCGCGACGCGCGTTGGCCCGCACCGTGGCGTAGCGCACCTGAGGCCAGGCCGCCTCGATGAACTGGTGCAGCTCCTCGATCGTCGCCGTCTCGGTGTCCGGGCTGTTGGCGCTCGCGCCGGAGAGCCAGGTGATCTGCTCGACACGGACCTCCCGTTGTCGCTGCTGTGCACCCGACCGCGCCGCGGTGAGTGCAAGCCCGGCGGCAATCAGCAGGCTTCTGCGCATGGCCGGCTCGCGTTCAGGGCTGCGCCAGCATCAGGTCGATCAGCTCGCGCGCGAACTCCAGCGCCTCCTCGGGCGTGGCGAAGTAGTACTCGCCGCCGAGATCGGCCACGTCACCGTCCGGGCCCACATGGACGACAGCCCAGCCCTCCGCGCCGCCGCCGATGGCGCAGACGCCGAAGCTGCCCGGCGCCAGTTCGCGCGCGCTGCCCGCGGTCACGAAAATGTCCCGGCCCTGGTGTTCGTAATATCGCTTCATCATCGAGGCGGCATTGTCGGGCCATCGCGGTGGCCGTCGATGTAAAACGTTATGCTGGATCGACACCAAGGAGTACGCCCATCATGAAGGCCATCTGGAACGGCATCACCATCGCCGAGAGCGACGACACGGTCGTCGTCGAGGGCAACCACTATTTCCCGCCCGAGTCGCTGAAGCGCGAGTACACGACGTTCAGCAACCACCGCACGAGCTGCCCCTGGAAGGGCCAGGCGCAGTATCTGAGCCTGCTGGTCAACGGGGAGATGAACCCCGACGCGGTCTGGTACTACGCCGAGCCGAGCGAAGCGGCCAAGGAGATCAAGGGCCGCTACGCGTTCTGGAAGGGCGTGAAGGTGGTCGAGTAAGCCACCAGCCGGTGAGTTATCGGGGCCACAGCACCCACAGCCTTAGCGGCTGCTTGGTTTTGGAGGCCTGGGCCTCCGCCAGCTCGCCCCAGCCCCAGAAGTAGTCGACGCGCACCGCGCCGACGATGGCGCTGCCGGTGTCCTGTGCCATGGCCAGTCGCCGCAGCGGCGCGTTGCCGGGCGGCGGCTCGCGGCTATCGAGCCAGACCGGCGTGCCGTAGGGCACCGATTCCTTGTCCACGGCCACCGAGCGGCCCGGCGTCAGCGGCACGCCCTGGCCGCCACGCGGGCCGACGCTGGGGTCCGGCAGTGCCTCCTCGCTGAAGAACACGTAGCGCGGGTTGCGCCACAGCAGCTCGTTGAGCCGCTGCGGATTGCGTTGCGCCCACTCGCGCACGTAGGCGCGCGGCGCCGCACCACCTTCGCCGCGCCACTCGCCCATCTCGGCCAGCGCGATGCCCAGCGGCTTCAGCAGCTGCTCGTTGTGGCCGCCGAAGGCCACGCGGCGCCATTCGCCGTCGGCCAGCCGGATGCGGCCGGAGCCCTGGATCTGCAGCACCTGCAGGTCGATCGGGTCCTCGATCCAGGCCAGCGGGCGCAGCTTGCTGCGCAAGGGCTCGCTCTCGATCTGCTGGCGCGTCGCCAGGCGCTGCTTGGGATCTTGCGGCGCGGCGAGCAGCGGCACGCGGAAGCTCGCGTCCGGCTTGCGGCGGGCTTCCAGCGCGGGTTCGAAATAGCCGGTCATCAGGCCCTGCGTCTCGCCGTCGGGAGCCTGCACCTGCCAGGGCTGCAGGTGCTGCATCAGCCAGATCGCGGCCTCGGCGTCGTCGGCCGGCGGGGTCAGCAAGGCGCGGGCGCACAGCTCGGCCCAGCCGGGCGCCGGGCGGGCGCAGCCGCGCAGCAGGGCCGGCCACAGCTCGGATGCATGGTCCTCCCCCCAGCCGGGCAGTTCGTTCCAGTCGGCGGCGACCCAGCGGGCGTGGCCGCGCTGCATCACGGCGCGTGGGCGATCCGGTGCGGCCGGCGTCGTGGTGGCGGGCGCTTGCGTCGAGGGAGCGGCCGGCTTGGGTCGATCCGGCGGCACCGTCACCGAGGTGCAGGCCGCCAGCAGCAGCGCTGCGCCTAGAATCGCCGCCGCTCCCTTCACCGAGAACGACGAACCGATGGATGTGATCCTGCTCGAAGCCCTGGTCGCACTGCTGCTGCTGGTGTTCATCGTCTGGTGGACGATGTTCTCCGGGCGCAAGGGCGGCGAGCGGCGCAAGGATCGGGACGAGGACACCGATCAGTCCTGAACCTTGCCGGCGACCTGCCGCGGCGGCACGAAGAAGCTCAGCGGCCGCGCCCTGAAGCGCCGCCAGATCGCCGCGCGCACGCGGTGGCGGTCCGCCAGCTGGATGCCGCTGGAGCGCAGCGCCACCTTGAACGCGAGGTAGAAGCTGACGCTGATGTTCAGCGGGCCGGTCAGCACCGTGGCCAGCACGCACCACCAGAACTCCGGCCGCTGCAGCACCGACGCGCCGAGGGCGCCGGCCGCGGCGGAGAGCTGGCCGGAGGACAAGGTGACGTGCCTTACCTCCAGCGGCACGCCGATGAAGCCCAGTAGCGCCGGCACCAGGCCCAGCATCAGGCCGAGGCTGACGTTCGCCGCCAGGCTCGAGATGTTGTTGCGCCACCAAGCGGCCCAGCGCTGCGCGCGGGCGGGGCCGAGCCGGGCGATCGCCCTGGGGTTCCAGGCGATCGCGGCGTCGAGCCGGTAGAACACGAACCAGTTCTCGACCCAGCCGGCGATCACGCTGCTGGTGAACAGCAGCACGCCGGTGAAGGCAGCGAACAACAGCGAGGGGCCGAGGAAGCTCAGCGAATGCAGCACGTATTCGGCGTCCTTGGTGCCGACCAGTGGCATGCCGAACAGCTGCCGGCAGGCGAGCTGTACGCACAGCACCAGCGGCACGACGACGATGAGGTTACCCACCAGCCCGGCGAACTGCGAGCGCAGCAGGTGCACGACCTCGTCGACGAAGCCTTCCAGGCCCTCTTGCTGGCCGATGTCGCGCAGCTTGTGCGCCATCGCCGGCGCGGTCATCGCCGGCTGCTTGGTCGCCACGGTCCAGTGCAGCAGGTGGATGAGCAGGAAGCTCGTCGCGTAGTTGACGCCGGCCCAGGCGCCGCTCCAGAACGCCGACATGCCCAGCGCCAGGATCGCGAACTTGGCGAAGGTGGTGATGGACATCATCAGCCCGCCGCCTGCCGCGCGCGCGAGCATGTCGCGGTACTCGGCGCGGTTGCGGGTGATGTAGTGCTCGCCGCTCTCGGCGCTGCGCTCGGCCATCTTGCGGGCCAGCAGCGAGTAGTGGCGCGCGAACAGCTGGCGCACGCTGCGCCGCGCATGGGCCGCGCGCGCCAGGCTCACGGACAGCCGCTGCAGCTCGCGCCGGGGCTCGTCGGAGATCAGGGCGTTCAGCAAGGCCTCGATCCGCTGCGTGCGGGCGCGCAGTTGCTCGACCTCGAACATGATGTCCACCGAGACGCCATAGGCCTCCAGGTGCTCGGGCACGCTCAGCGCCGCCTCGCGGCAGCTGTGCAGCAGCGCGCGCAGGAATTGCGAGGCGCGCAGCATCGCGGCGCGGTCGCCCGCCCGCAGTGCCTGCACCAGCTCGTCGTTGGCGCGCGAGAGCTGCTCGAAGGGCTGGTTGGTCAGCAGCTCCGGGCCCATGCGCTGGCGCAGCGGGCCCGACAGGCCGGCCGCCTGCACGGCGCTGACCAGCACGGTCATCGCGCGGGCCATCGTGCCGCGCCAGGGGATGTCGCTGGCACGGCCCAGCAGGGCGGCCAGCCGCTCCAGCAGCGGCTCGTCGATCGCCTGCAGCCACAGCAGGTCGTCCTCCTCGTCGAACCACTGGCCGAACAGCTCGGCCATGTCGTCGGTGTCGACGGTGCCGGGCAGCACCTTGAGCCGCAGGCGCAGCAGGAACTCGCTCCACAGCGCCATCCGCGCGGCGAAGCCGACGTCGGCGAACAGCGCGGTGCCGTCCATGTCGCGCCACAGGCTCACCCAGGTGGCGGCGAAGGTATCGGCGTGCTCGGGGTGGCGCTCCAGCACGTTCAGCAGGTGCTTCAGGCGCAGGATCGGCCGCGGCGTGCGGGGCGCGTCCTCGGCGCCTGCGGCCGCCCCGGCGGGGGCATGGCGCAGCCACTGCAGCAGGCGTGCGAACCAGAGATTGCGGGCGGGTAGCTCGGCCTTCGGGTCGGCTGCGTTCAGGAGGGCGGTGAGGTCCCAGGTCTGGGCGCGAGGGGCTTTCGCCATCAATGCAGGCTGGCGCTGTCGGCCAACAGGAACTCGGGCACCTCGGTGTAGAAGATCTCGGCGTCCTCGGTCACGCAGAGGAAGCGGCCCTTCATGCTGCCCTGCGGCGTGTCGATCTGCGCCCAGGAGCTGTACTGGAACTTCTGGCCCGGTGCCAGCAGCGGCTGGTGGCCGACCACGGCCAGGCCGTTCACCTGCTGGATCCCGCTGCGCGCGTCGGTGATCTCCCAGTGGCGGCCGATCAACTGGGCGGTGATGTCACCCGTGTTCTCGATCGTGATGGTGTAACTGAAGGCGAACTTGCCTTGGGCGGGGTCCGTCTGCTCGGGCAGCACCTGGACGACGACGCTGCATGTGAATTGAGGGCTTGCCATGGGGACCCATTCTAGAAGCCGGGGCGGCTATGCTGTCAGTATGACGAGAGCGCAGGGAGCGATCGCAATGGGGACAAGGTGGGCCGGCATGCTGGCCGCGGCCTTGCTGTTGCCACTGCTTTCCGCATTCGCTGCCGATACCGCGCCGCCGATCGTGCTGCGCACGGTGCAGCAGAGCGGGGCGATCGGCAAGTACGGTGCGCCCGGCGAAGCGCAGATGCCGGGCCTGTGCCGCGAGATCCTGACGGCCATCGAGCGCATCGACCCGCGTCTGCACTTCACCGGCCTCGCCACCCACGCGCCGCTGCGCCGCATCGAGCGGATGCTGGCGCAGGACGAGATCGACGTGTTCCTGTGCCTGCTCAAGTCGCCCGAGCGCGAGAAGCAGTGGCGCTACCTGCCGGTGCCGCTGTACCGCATCCGTCACGTGCTGGTGCAGCGCATCGACGACCCGGCGGAGTACCGCAGCCTCGTCGAGCTGGCCGAGCCCTCGCGGCGCAAGCCGGTGCTGGTCGGCCAGGGCACGCTGCTGCGCGACACGCTGACCCGCGCCGGTGTCGCCAGCAGCGAGCCGCCCAGCGAGCGCGAGGCGCTGAAGATGCTGGCGGCCGGGCGCAGCGATGCGGTCTACGGCCAGGATGTGAACCTGCTGCGCATGGTGCGCGAGTCCGGCCTCGCCGATCGCCTGCGTGTGGCGCCGACCTCCTTCTACGAGGAGTACCAGTACGCCGTCGTCTCGCAGAAGCTCTCGCCCGAGCTGCAACTGCGGTTGACGCAGGACCTGCAGCAGCTCGAGCGCGAGGGCACGCTGAGGGCGCTGGCTGACAAGTACAAGTAAGAAGCATGAGTGAACAACAACACACCCACTACATCCCCGAGGACGGTCGCCCGCGCTGCCGCTGGTGCGCCGCCGCGGCCGGCGATGCCGGCTACCTGCGCTACCACGACACCGAATGGGGCTTCCCGGTCGACAGCGACTTCCGCCTGTTCGAGAAGCTGTGCCTGGAAGGCTTCCAGTCCGGCTTGTCGTGGCGCACGATCCTCAACAAGCGCGAGTCGTTTCGCAATGCATTCGCCGGCTTCGACTTCAACAAGGTCGCCCGCTTCGGCGAGAAAGAGGTCGAGCGCCTGCTGCAGGACGCCGGCATCGTCCGCCACCGCGGCAAGATCGAGGCAGCGATCAACAACGCGCAGCGCTGCGTCGAACTCGTCGCCGAGCAGGGCTCGCTCGCGCACTACATCTGGAGCTTCGAGCCCGTGGCGCTGGATGCTCCCGAGCACGCAACCGAGACCGAGGCCTCGCGCAAGCTCTCCAAGGACCTGAAGAAGCGCGGCTGGAAGTTCGTCGGCCCGACGACGATGTACGCTTTCATGCAATCGATGGGCATGCTCAACGACCATGCCATCGGCTGCGTCACGCGCGACGAGGTCGCGGCGAGGCTTAAGAAGTTCAAGCGGCCTTCGAAACTAAAATCGGCTCCATGAGCACCACCACCCACCGCATCGCCCCCAGCATCCTCTCCGCCGATTTCGCCCGCCTGGGCGAAGAAGTGCGCAACGTGCTGGCTGCCGGCGCCGACTGGATTCACTTCGACGTGATGGACAACCATTACGTGCCGAACCTGACCTTCGGGCCGATGATCTGCGAGGCGCTGCGCAAGCACGCGGTGAAGCCGGACGGCGCGCCCGCACCGATCGATGTGCACCTGATGGTGGAGCCGGTCGATGCGCTGGCCGTGGCCTTCGCCAAGGCCGGCGCCGACCTGGTCAGCTTCCATCCCGAGGGCACGAAGCACGTGGACCGTACCCTGCAGCTGATCAAGGCCGAAGGCAAGCAAGCCGGGCTGGTGTTCAACCCCGCCACGCCGCTGGACGTGCTGGAGTGGGTGATCGACAAGGTCGACCTGGTGCTGATCATGAGCGTCAACCCGGGCTTCGGCGGACAGAGCTTTATCCCCGCGGCGCTGAAGAAGCTGGAGGCCGCGCGCAAGATCATTGATGCCAGCGGCCGCGACATTCGCCTCGAGATCGACGGCGGCGTGAAGGTGGACAACATCCGCCAGATCGCCGATGCAGGTGCCGACACCTTCGTCGCCGGCTCGGCGATCTTCGGCAAGCCCGACTACAAGGCGGTGATCGACGCGATGCGCGCCGAACTCGCCAAATGAGCCCGGCGGTCCTTTTCGTTTGCCTTGGGAACATTTGCCGCTCGCCAACCGCGGAGATGGTGCTGCGCGCGCGCATGCCCGAGCTGAAAACCGTGGCCTCGGCCGGCATGAGCGCCGTCGGTGGCCCGATGGATGCGCGTGCGGCCGCAGCGCTGGAGCGCGCGGGCATCAAGCCGGCGAAGAAGTTCCGTTCGCGCCAGTTCGATACCGCTGATTTCGAGCGTTATGACCTGATCCTGGCGATGGACCGGCACAACCTCGCCGAGCTGCTGTCCAAGCGCCCTGAGGGTGCCCGCGCCCGGGTGCAGCGCCTGCTGGACTTCGTGCCCGAGCTGCAGGGCCAGGATGTGCCGGATCCGTACTACGGCCCGGCGGCAGGTTTCGATCACGCGCTGAAGCTGATCGAGCAGGGCATCGCCGCGATGGGCGATTCGATTCGGCGCGGCTTGTAAGCAGCCGTCCCTGGCTGACCGGCGCAGCCCTTCGCTTCCGACCTCGGTCCGCGCTTCCGTCCTACACCTGCCGCATGGGCCGGCTCCTAGAGTTGCTGCACCTTGAGCAACAACCGAGGAGATTCCCATGGTGGAGACCTCTCGACACGCCCTGGCCGCTGCGGCGCTGGGTGCTGTCTTGCTGGCCGCATGTGCCAGCACCCCTAAGCCCGATGCGGAGCTGGCGATCTCGAACGCCGCCGTCAACAGCGCTTTGAGCGCCGGTGCTGCCGATGCGGCGCCGGATGAATTGCGCACCGCCCGCGACAAGCTGGACCGTGCGCGCGTGCAGCGCGATTCCGGCCACAACGACATCGCGCTGGCGCTGGCCCGCGAGGCCACCGTCGATGCCCGCCTCGCCGAGCAGAAGGCGCTGGCCGCGCGCACCCGCAAATCCGCCGAAGACCTGAGCCAGGCCAACCGCGCGCTGGCCGACGAGGTCGCCCGCAAGTCGAACAACTAAAGGATCCCCATCATGAAGAACCTCCCTTCCAAGCTGAGCGTCCTCGCCGGTGCCGCGCTGGCGCTGGCCCTTTCCGCCTGCAGCAGCCTGCAGGCCGACAACCCCAACCTGATGGACGCGCATGCCGCATACAACGCCGCCGAGGCCAACCCGCTGACGCACGAGTACGCCAGCGGCGAGATGGTGCAGGCCCGCGCCGCGCTGGATCGCGCGGACCGCGCCTACAACGATCACGACAAGGTGCAGCACGTCGACCATCTGGCCTACGAGGCCAAGCAGCATGTCTCCATCGCCACCTCGGTGGCGCAGCGCAAGGCCGACGAGCAGCGTGTGGCCGATGCCAACGCCGAGCGCGACCGCATCCGCCTGGACGCCCGCACCCGCGAGGCCGATCAGGCCAAGGCGGACGCCGAGCAGGCGCAGTCGCAGGCCATGGTCGCCCAGCAACAGGCCGAAGCCGCCCGGCGCGATGCCGCTGCGGCCCAGGCCAATGCCGAGGACACGCAGGCCCGCAACCAGGCGCTGGTGGTGCTGCTGCAGGAACTGAACGCCAAGCAGACCGACCGCGGCATGGTCGTCACGATGGGCGACGTGCTGTTCGACACCGGCCGCGCCGAGCTGAAGCCCGGCGCGATGCGCAGCATCCAGAAGCTGGCCGAGCTGATGAAGGACGACCCGGCGCGCAACCTGTCGGTCGAGGGTTTCACCGACAGCACCGGCAGCCAGGCGACCAATGATGCGCTGTCGGCGCGCCGTGCCGAGTCGGTACGCCAGGCGCTGATCAGCCAGGGCATCTCGGGTGACCGCGTGATGGCCCGCGGCTACGGCCAGGCCTATCCGGTGGCGAGCAACGACAACTCGGCCGGCCGGCAGATGAACCGGCGCGTGGAGATCGTGTTGTCCGACCAGAACGGTCGCGTCGCGCAACGCTGATCGATCGGATCAGGCGGCGGCGGCCACTCGTTCGCGGAACAGGGCCGCCCGCTCGGCGCCGCCGGCATCGGAGATGGCCTGCGCGCATTGATCGATCCAGGCGTGGAAGCTGGATTCGGAGTCCACGCCGCGGGCGCTGTCGCGCAGTGCCTGATCGCGCCCGGCCAGCATTCGCGCGCTGAGATCCAGGGCGAAGAACTTCGCCCGGACGAGGCGGGCGGTGTGGTCCGTGGGTGAGGTTCGTGAGGCTTGTGATTGCGGCGAGGAGGGCGCCTCAGCCTCCGCACCCCAGGTGACCAGGCCCTGCGCCTGCAGCTGCTCGAAGGCCATATCGGCCCTGAGTCCGAGGCCTTGGGCAAAGACGCCCAACTCCCCGAAGCTCTTGCGCCCGTCGATCGTGATCAACAGCATGCGCAGCCCGCGTGCCAGCGATGACGTGCCGCCGGGCCGCTGTTGAAGCAGCTCGCGGGCGGCCTGGGTCTTGCGAGGAACGAGATGGGCGGGGAGCGACATGACGAAGGCGTTGAAGCGCCCGCATGTTCTGGCCCCGATGTGAACGCGCTGCGACAGAACGATGACAGCGGGCGTCAGTCGCCCTTCTTCGTCTTGGGCCGGCCGGTCTTGATCGCCGGCACGTTCTTCAGCGCGCGCAGCAGCGCCGCATCGCTGAGGCCGGCGAGCAGCTTGACGCCGGCGCGCAGCAGCTCGCTCTTCTTGACCGGGTGAGCGGCGGCCAGTGCGCGCTGCTTCAACTGGCCCAGCGCGGCGTACTCGTCCGAGGGCATCGTGAAGCTGTCGCGCACCAGCTTGACCTTGGCGGGCTTGGCTTCGGCAGCCGGGGCTGCGGGCTTTGCCGTGGGCTTGGCAGCCGGCTTGGTCGCGGTCTTCGCCGCAGCCTTGACGGGCGTGGCGCTCTTCGCCGGGGCCTTGCGCTTCGTGGCGGCGGGCGTCTTTGCAACAGTCGCGTTCATGTCATTTTCCTTTCATATTGAAACCGTATATTCAGTTTACATACTTTCCGGTAGTTCGCCGCGCCAATCAAAAGATGTTCGATTTCGCGCTTCCGTCCTCACCCGCGCTGGCGGCCATCGACCTGGGTTCCAACAGCTTCCGGCTCGAAGTGGGTCAGGTCTTGCCGGACGGCTACCGCAAGCTGCACTGCCGCAAGGAGATGGTGAGCCTCGGCGCGGGCCTGGACGCCGGCGGCCGGCTGTCAGGGGAGGCGATCGAGCGCGGCCTGCGCTGCGTGCGCAAGTTCGCCGCCGACCTGGCCGTGCTGAGTCCGGACCGGGTGCGTGTCGTCGCGACGCAGACCTTGCGCGAGGCGCGCAACCGCGATGAATTCCTGCGGCATGCCGAGGCCCTGCTGGGCTTGCCGGTGGAGCTAATCTCGGGCCACGAAGAGGGCAGGCTGATCTTCGCCGGCGTGTCCTTCCTGCACCCCTCGCCGCGGCGGCGCCTGGTGATCGACATCGGCGGCCGCTCGACCGAGATGATCGTCGGCCAGCACCGCACGGCGCGCGCGATCTCGTCTTTTCCCATCGGCAGCGGCAGCCTGTCGCAGCAGCATTTCCCGCAGGGCCGGATCACCGCCGAGGGCTTCCGTGCCGCTCAGCATGCGGCAGCGGCCGTGCTGAGCCCGGCGCTGGATGGATTCGCCGCCGTCCACTGGGACGAGGCGATGGCTTCCTCCGGCACGGCCGGCACCGTGTCCGCCGTGCTGCGGCGCAATGGCATCACCGATGGCACGCTGACACCCGCCGCCCTGCGCTGGCTGATCGAGCGCTGCATCGCGGCCGGCCACGTCGAGCAACTGGATCTGCCCGGCCTGAAGGAGAAGCGCCGCCCCGTGCTGCCGGGCGGACTGGCGATCCTCTACACCTTGCTGGCGCGCTGCGGCATCGCCGAGCTGCAGTCGGCCAAGGCGGCGCTGCGGCAGGGCGTGATCGTGGACTTGCACGAGCGGGCGATGCCAGCGGCCGCCCGTGCGCCGCGCCGACAGCCGGCCCTCATTCCCGCCTAGAACTTGTAGCTGCCGCTCACGTACATGAAGCGGCCGCGCGGATCGGTGTAGCTCGGGTCGTAGCCAACGAGGAAGAAGTACGCCTGCTGCGAGTACGGCGGTGCCTTGTCGAACAGGTTCTGCACGCCCGCGCGCAAGGTCAGCGCCTTCGTGGCTTCCCACGCGCCGGAGAGGTTCCACAGCGAGTAGGCGGAGACACGGCGGTCGTCCTTGCCGATGATGTGCTGATCCTGGTAGCTGGACAGGTAGGTGTTGGACAGCGAGGCCGACACGGGGCCGAGCTCCCAATCCAGGCTAATGTTGTGGCGCCAGCGCTGCACCACGCCGTCGCTCACGCCGTTGTTGAGGAAGCGGCCCAGGTTGCTGACGAAGGGGTCGCCGTTGCCGGTCTGCTGCTTGGATTGCAGCGTCAGTGTGCCGTTGAGGCGCACGCCGAATGTGCCGATGCCGGTCTTCAGGCCGCTCAGGTTCAAGCCCAGGTCCAGGCCGGAGATCTTGGACTTGCCGCGGTTCTCCTTGACGAGGTCGATGCCGCAGATGGTCGTGTCCTCGGGGTCGGAGTCGCAATCGGCCGGCAGCGTAGCCGGGTCGTCCGAGTAGCGGTGCACCAGGGAGCCGTACTTGTTCAGGTCGGAGAGGATCACATCGACGCCCAGCGTGCTGATGAGATTGCTCTTCTGGATGTTCCAGTAGTCGAGGTTCATGGTGACGCCTCGTTGCGGCTCGAACACGAGGCCTGCCGAGAACTGGCGTGACTTCTCGGGCTTGAGCTTGGGGTTGCTGTAGTTGTAGGTTCCCCAGCCCTCGGAGCAGTCGGTGACGGTGTTCTCGGGGTCGGCGGCGAGGCAGACCGGATCGACGACGACGGCGGCGCTGCCCAGTGTCAGCGGCCGATACAGGTCGGACATGCTGGGCGCGCGGAAGCCCCTGCCGACCGATGCACGCAGCAGCAGTTCGGGGCTGAACATGAACTTGAGCCCGAGCTTGGGGCTGAGCGCGCCACCGCTGACCTGGTAGTGCTCGTAGCGCATTGCCGCGGTGAGTTCCAGCTGTTTGGTCACCGGCGCGCTGAGCTCGGCGAAGACGGCGCTGACGTTGCGTGAGTGGCCGAAATCGGAGTCCGGGCCTTGCGAGACCTCGCCCAAGATGTTGTCCGCCTTGAGCGCGTCGGACTGGTGGTAGCTCTGCTTCTCGCGGCGCAGCTCCCCGCCGAGGGCCAGCGCGAGGTCGCCGCCTGCGAGGGGCAGCAGGCCCTTGGACATCTTGAAGTCCAGACTGTCCATCGTGCCGGTGGCGTGGCGCACCTCGCCGCGGATCTGCGCTTTTTCGTACAGCGCCAGGCCTGCCGCGCTGGACGGGCCGAAAGGATTCAGCGTGCCGTCGGAATAGCCGTCCAGCACCATCTGCTCGTTCAGATAGCCCTGCGAGTCGCGGTCGGACACCTTGCTGGTGCTGTGGTTGAGGGCCCATTCATAGTCCCAGCCGCCCACCGTGCCCAGCGTGCCCAGCACGAAGCGGTTGCCGGTGGATACCAGTTCGCTGGTGCGCAGTCCGGCTTCGGTGAAGCGGGTGCGCACGGTGATTGAGCGCTCGTCGGCATCGTCACCCTCGGGGTCGATGGCGTTCAACGCGCTTCCCGCCAGCGCGGGGATTTTCGACACATCCATCTCGATGGCACCGCGGTTGGCTGTGCCTGTGTAGAAGGTGCGTGCGCGGGCCAGCGACACTTCGGCAAAGAGCTGGTGGCCGCCGCCCAGGTCGAACACGCCGCGTGTGAACAGGCTGCCCTTGCGCGACTTGGGATACAGCTCGATATCGCGCATGAAGTCGAAGGTGCAGCCGTCCGCGCCGCCGATGCCGGCCGGCAGGTAGAGGGTGCCGTTGGCCGGGTTGCAGCCGGTGGCGGCAGCGGGGTTGATCGTCCTAGAGTCGATCACGGTCTTGCCGTTGGTCGAGAAGCCCTCGGCGATCAAGGTGTCGCGCTGGAAGCTGGACAGCGCCAGGTTGCTCGGGAAGCCGTAGCTGGACAGTTGATCCGGCAGGCGGCCGGGGATGTCCAGTTCCTTGATGAACTTGCGCTGGCGGGCGTTCAGGCTGCCGGTTTTCTGGACGTCCAGTACCGCCATCACGTTGAAGCCGTCGCGGCTGTAGTCGCCAACGCCGCCCGACAGCGTGGCGCTGCGCTTGTTTGCGCCGCCCTCGCTGGTGTTGCCTGCCAGCGCGCTGATCTCGACGCCGGTGAAATCCTTGCGCGTGATGAAGTTGATGACGCCGCCGATCGCGTCCGAGCCGTACAGCGACGACGCGCCGTCCAGCAGCACCTCCACGCGCTCCAGGGCGGCGGCCGGGATGCTGTTCAGGTCCACGCCCGCCGCGTCGCCGGGCGAGGCAAAATTCGCCATGCGGCGGCCGTTCAGCAGCACGAGCGTGGACGACACGCCCAGGCCGCGCAGGTTGGCGGCGTTGAGGCCCATCTGGTCGCGGAAACCACCGGTGCCGATGCTGCCGCCATCGGTCAGGTTGTTGGCACTGGCAGACAGGCGCGCGATCAGCTCGGCGGCGGTCGTCACGCCGGCCTTGTTGATGTCGTCGCGCGTGATGACCTGCACCGGCAGTGCCGTCTCGCCCGCGATGCGCTTGATCGCCGAGCCGGTGACCTCGACCCGCTCCAGCTTGGCCGGCTCGGCCGTCTCCTGGGCAAAGGCCGTCAACGGCGCGACGAAGCAGCAGGCCAGCCAGGCTGCGGCGGCCACCGGCAGCCGGCGCGAAGGGGAAGAGGTGTTCGGCATGAAGCGTTCTCCTGTGTTTTCCGGAATCCGCCGGAAACAATGCTTCACGGCACGGTAACGTGCGGCGCGCCCACTTCAAAGCGGGGTGATCCCGTCTGAGGCGTGGTGACAACAAGGCCTGGCCCGCGCTTGGGCAGAATGAGCCCTCATGCGCCGCCGTCTGCTGTTTTCCTCCGCCTTTGCCGCAACCTCTTCACTGCTGCTCCCGACCTTGCCAACCAGCGCCCAAGCCACCGAAACCGCTGCGCCCGCCGACGAGATCCGCGGCTATGCCGTCGCGATCGGCGGTGCTTTGCGCAACGACAACGACGAGGTCTGGCAGCGCGTGGTCGACCTGGCCGGTGGGCCGGGGGCGCGCTTCGTCGTGCTGGGCACGGCGTCGGAAGACCCCGAGGCCAGCGGCCGCTGGGTCTCGCGCCTGCTGACGCGTCGCGGCGCCGTGGCCGAGGTGCTGCCGGTCGGCTACAAGTTCGCCGGCATCGATCCCAAGGACGCCGTGCGCGACCCCAAGCTGATCGAGAAAGTGCGCCAGGCCCGTGGCGTGTTCTTCACCGGCGGTTCGCAGGAGCGCATCGTCGACCTGCTGCAGCCGGGCGGGCAGAGCACGCCGCTGCTCGACGCGATCTGGGCGCTCTACCGCAGCGGTGGCGTCGTCGCCGGGAGTTCCGCCGGCGCGGCGATCATGAGCCGCGCGATGTTCCGCGACGCGCCGAACATCGTCGACGTGATGAAGGGCCAGTGGAGCGAGGGCAAGCACGTGGACCGCGGCTTGGGCTTCGTCGGGCCGGAGCTGTTCGTCGACCAGCACTTCCTGCGCCGCGGCCGGGTCGGTCGCATGATCCCGCTGATGATCGCCAAGGGCTACCGGCTGGGCCTGGGCGTGGACGAGAACACCGCGGCCATCGTCCATGGTGACGAGATCGAGATCATCGGCGGCAGCGGCGCGCTGCTGGTGGATCTGGTCGACGCGCACTCCGATCCCTCGCTGGGCGTGTTCAACGTGACCGGCGCGCGGCTCAACTACCTCGACCACGGCGACCGCTACCGGCTGCGCACCGGCACGATCACCCCCTCGGCCGCCAAGCTGCGCGGCGAGCGCCTGCAGCCGGGCACGCCCGGCTTCGAGCCCTACTACACCGAGGAGCGCTTCGACCTCGACATCCTCGGCGACTCGACCTTGCTGCGCGCGATGGCGCAGCTGATCGACTCGGTCAAGCCGGAGGTGCAGGGCCTGGCCTTCGATGCGCGCGTCAAGCCCGGCGTGCCGCTGGCCGACCTGGGCTTCCACTTCCGCCTCTACAAGGCCGCCGACACGATGGGCTGGGGCAGCACCGAGGCCGGCGTCGAGGAGTACACGGTGCTCAACGTGCGCCTGGACGTCACGCCGGTGCGGATGGCGACGCCGCTGTACGGCGGCTGGAAGCCGTCCTGACACAGCGGGTCATTTGGAACCGCTCGCCGCGTCGTTCAGCTTCAGGAAGTATTTGTTGAGCCAGACGTAGAGGCCCAGGATCGGCAGGATCGTGATGACGGAGCCGGCCATCGTGATGTTCCAGGCCGCCGACTTCTCGTACTGCTTGGACGCCGCGTTCAGCCCCTGGGTGAGCAGGTAGTTGTCGGGGCTCGAGATGTAGAGCAGCGGCTTCATGAACTCGTTCCAGGCGCCCATGAAGACGAAGATCGCCTGCGTGGCGAGCGCCGGCGCGGCCATCGGCACGACGATGCGCAGGAAGATCGTGACGGGCGTGCAGCCGTCCAGCAGGGCGGCCTCCTCGATCTCGCGCGGAAAGTCGATGAAGAACTGGCGCATCATGAAGATCGAAGCGATGTTCACGACCGAGGTGAGGACGATGCCCAGGTGCGTGTCCGCAAGCCCGAGCCGCGCGACGATCAGGTAGGCCGGAATCATCGTGACCTGGGCCGGCACCATCACCAGCAGCATCAGCGCCTGGAATACGCTCTCCCGCCCGCGGAACTTCAGCCGCGCCAGCGCGTAGCCCGCCATCGTGTTGCCGATCACGCCGATCACCGTGATCGAGAGGGCGACGAGCATCGAGTTGAAGAACCAGAGCTTGAAGTCGCTCTGGAAGATCAGGCGGTAGGCGCCGAGGTCCAGTGCGACCGGCAGCAGGCGATCCGAATCGGCGATCTCGCGGGTGGTCTTCAGCGAGGTCAGGATGGCCCAGGCGAAGGGCACGAGCGTGAGCAGCGAATAGAGCACCAGGAACAGGTGCACGGCTGCCGCGCCGATGCTGCTGCCGTCCGATCGGTCGCGCCGCATCATGCGTCCACCCCTTGCGCCGGCATCAGGCGCTTGAGCAGCAGCGTGGCCAGCAGGATGACGATGGCCAGGACGACCGCCAGCGCACAGGCCAGTCCCATCGTGTTGTAGGTCCTGAAGGCGAAGTGGTAGATGAGAAGGGTGAAGGTGAGCGTCGAGTTCTCCGGGCCGCCGTCGCCGCGCGACAGGATGAAGGCCTGGTCGAAGACCTGGAAGCAGCCGATCAGGCCCATGGTCGCGACGTAGAAGGTGATCGGCATCAGGTGCGGAACGCTGATGTGCCAGTGCCGCGAGACCGGGCCGGCGCCGTCCAGGGTCATCGCCTCGTACAGCTGCTGCGGGATCTGCTGCAGCCCGGCGAGGTAGACGACCATGAAGTTCGGCACCGTCGAGAACACGTTCATCAGCATGATGATCGGCAGCGCCCAGGCCGGGTCGGACAGGAAGCGGATCGTGATGCCGAAGTGGTTGTGGATGGCTTGCGAAACGATGCCGTTGTTATTGAACAGCCACATGAAGATCATCGTCATCGCGGCCGAGGAGGTCAGCGTCGGCAGGAAGAGCAGGGTGACGAAGCCGCGCTTGAAGCGCACCTTGCCGTTCAGCACGCAGGCCAGCGCCAGGGCGAGCAGGGTCTGTGCCGGCACGACGATGGCGACATAGCGGATGGTGTTGCGGCAGGCCGCCCAGAACTTCGGATCGTCGAGCAGGTACTGTGCGTTGGCCAGGCCTGCCCAGGTCGAGCGGCCCGACACGATGTCGATCTTGTGGACGCTGGCGTACAGCGCATAGAGCACCGGCAGCAAGGTGAACAGGGTGACGAGCACGAGCACCGGGGCGAGGAACAGCCACGCGGCGCGGGCGTCGTTGTTGTCCTTCACCATCATTGACGTGCGAGCTCGCGGTTGGCGTCGCGTTCCGCGTCGGCGAGCGCCTCGGCCACGGTCTTGGACCCGTTGAGCGCGGCCAGGAACTGGTTGCCGAAGTTCGTGTTGACCACGGGCAGCGCGGTGCCGCGGGACCAGACGGTCGCGTAGTCCGCCGCCGAGGTGTGGACGGACATGACGGGATCGTGCGTGAGGTCCAGCGTGCTTGCGACGCTGCGCCGCGACGGCAGCGTGCCCGACTGGCGCGACCAGTCCGCCATGCCGGCACCGCTCATGTAGCGGGCGAACGCGATCCCGCCCGCGACGTTCGCGCCGAAGCGCGACACGCCAAGGCCGACGACGAAGGCCATCGTCTGCGGCTTGCCATTGACCCGCGGCAGCGGCCGGACGGCGAACTCGACCTCCGGATAATCCTTGCGCAGCGAGGCGACGACCCAGTTGCCGTCCATCATCATCGCGGTGCGGCCCGAGCCGAAAGCGGCGCCCGGGGAGTCACTGCCGAAGTCGTCCTTCGGCGAGAACAGCCAGCGCTCGCGGCGCCCGCGGACGAAGGTTTCCAGGTAGGCCGTCACGCCGGGTTCGCCAGCCAGGCGCGCACGTCCCGCCGCATCGATGACCGGGCGGCCGTAGCACTCGATGGCCGCCAGGTGCCGCGCCAGATCGCGCTCGTAGATCATGGCGGCCGAGCCTTCGGGGAGCCGTGCCTGCACGCGCTTCACGAAGGCCATCAGCGGCGCGAAGTCCTCCGGCACGTCCGCGGGCTTGAAGCCGGCGCGCGCCAATTGGGCGGTGTTGATGTACAGCGCCAGTGTCGAGTAGTCCTTGGGCAGGCAGTAGAGCCGGTGGTCCGCGCCGCGGAAGGCCGCGAGGAACTGCGGGTAGAAATCGTCGAGGCCCTGGGCATCGTCGTCCAGCGGCACCAGCACGTCGCTGGCGATCAGCTGCGGCGCTTCGGCCGCCTCCAGGTAGAAGACGTCCGGCGTCTTGCGGGCGGCGAAGCGCGAGCGCAACACGTCCATGTACTCGTCGGTGATCACCTCCAGGCGGACGGCGAGGCCCGTGGCGCGCGTGAAGCCGGCAATCGTGTGCTCCAGTGCGGCGCGTTCCGCGGGCAGCGTGGCGCGCACGGCGAGCTTGACCGTGCGGGCATCGTCGGGCTGTCGGCAACCGACCAGGGCCGGGCCCAGCGCGGCCGCGCCGACGAAGGCGCGTCGCGACAGGCCGACTGCGCCTGCCGTCATGAGCGTTCTTGTCCGACCGGCGGCTGCACCGCCAGGTACACCGTGCTCCACAGCTGGGCCGCGTTCGATTCGTCCCGTGTCGCGAGGGAGATGCCGAAGGGCCGGACCGAATAGCGGCCTGCCGCATAGGTCCAGGTCCACAGCTCACCGTCCGCGGCGCCGCGCGTCGCTTCGATCACCTGCCACAGCGCGCGTTCCGCCAGCGCGATCGCTTGCAGGGTCGTGGCGGGCAGGTCGGTCCGGACGCCTTGGCGAGCCAGCCCGGCCGCCAGCAGCGCCTGCTGCCAGGACCAGACGACGGCACCGTGGTAGTGATCGGGCCCGAATGCCGCGCGCGTGGCTTCGCTGGCGAAGGCGGCGTTGGCCACCAGCATGCCGGCATCGGTCATCAGCCCCGCCGGAAAGGCTCGCATCATCGACGCCAGCTCCAGGTCGAGCCGTGCGGCATCGGGCCGGCCGAACAGCGTCGCGAACGCGAAGTCGGAATGCAGCACGGGCACCGGCTGCCCGGCGCCGTCGAGCGCCAGGGCCATGAAGCGGGTCTCTCCCTCGGGCACGAGCACGGCCGAAGCGCCCATCTCGTCCGCATGGCGCGCAATGGCCTGCGCGGCGATCTCGCGCGAGACGCGTACTTCGTACAGCTTCGGGACCTCGGTTTCCCACACGGTGGCGGCGAGGTCCGCGCTTGCCAGCTGTTCCAGCGCCGAGCGGCTGGCGTAGGGGGCCAGCAGGTCGGCCCTGCCCAGGGCCGCGACCGCACGCAGTGCCGCCGGCACCAGCGCGGCATTCACGCTGTAGGGGTAACGCCCGCCGCCCAGGCCGTCGCTGCTGTCGCGCCAGTCGCCGACCACCTCGCCCGGCTTCAGCGCCACCAGGTTCGACCACCTGGGGTCCTTGAAGAAGGGCTGCGACTTCGCCATCACGGCCGAGGCGTTGCGCATCACCAGCTCGCCATAGGCGATGCCCTGCCGATCGCGGCGGTCCAGGTAGGCCTGGGCCCGTGCACGGCCTTCCGGGCTCTCGATCAGGTAGGCGGCCAGCACGGGCAGCAGCATGAAGTCGTCGTCGACCATCTTGTAGTCGTACATCGGCTCCGCGCTGGCGGGCTCGCCGCGACGGATGCGCGTGAGCAGCGGGTACTCGCCGATGTCCTCCTCGTGCGCCACTTCGCCTTCGCCGTTCAGCCGCACCAGCACGGTGGCCAGCGCGGCTTCGACAGCCTCCGGCCGCAGCGCCGGCATGAGCAGGCGCACGGCCATCAGCGTGTCGCGCCCGAAGTAGGTGTGGAAGCGCCAGCTGCCGGCCAGCAGTGCCTCCTGGTAGCTGAGGAAGCACAGGCTGTCGAGCGCGCTGCGCATGGTCTGGCTGGCGCGCGATAGGGCCGGCTCGGTCAGCAACTCGGCGGCCGTGATCGGCGTCAGCGGCGGCTCGCCGGTGAACATCTTCAGCTGCAGGGTGAGGCGATCGCTCTGGCTGCGGAACACGACCCGACCCTGGTCATC
Organism: Roseateles agri; assembly: GCF_034043675.1. Taxonomy (NCBI): domain Bacteria; kingdom Pseudomonadati; phylum Pseudomonadota; class Betaproteobacteria; order Burkholderiales; family Sphaerotilaceae; genus Roseateles; species Roseateles agri. The sequence goes on from NZ_JAXCLA010000003.1 coordinate 708,368, forward strand.
CAAGGCCTTGCTGCCATCGATGACCTGGACTTCGAGGACGTAACCGGCCTCGCCGTCCAGCCGGTCGCGGGCCCAGCGCACGGCATTGCCCTCCAGCTGGGGCGTTGTCATCGCAGTCGCGCACAGCAGGCCGTCCGACTGGTATTCGCGCAGGGTCCTGACGCTGCCGAGCAGGGTCTGGTGAACGGTGAGCTCCGCGGCATCGACCTCTACGCGCAGGCCCATGCCGTGAAGCGCGCGCCCCTGGGCATCGATGGTCGACAGCGGTTCGATCGCGCCCAGTTCACGCCAATGGATGGGCTGGGCGGACGGCACAAACCATAGCGCGGCGCCCGAGTTGCCCGCGACGAAGGCGCCCAGGATGCGCGGTGCCGTGCCCGATGTCAGGACCATGTGTCCGGCGACCGGCCCCTGGCGCAGCAACAGGCTCGTCGCGTTGCCGTCGACGACGCGGTGGTTCACAAGGGCAGGGATGGGGCGGGACGCGCGGGTAGCCAAAATCAGGACTCCGGAATGGATGGGATGCAAGGACGAACCCCCGCGCTTGTGGCGCGGGGGTCGGGTTGTCGTCAGAACGACAGGGTCAGGCTCACGTTGGCATTGCGTCCGAGGATCGGTCGGGCGAAATAGTAGTTGGAGCCGGAGCTTTCGCTGAAGCCCGAACGGGGGTTGCCCTCGGTCAGGCCGACGGTGTTGGTGAGGTTCTGGATGCTCGCGAGCAAGGACAGCGTCGGCGTCAGTTCGTAGCGGCCGGACAGGTTCCAGGTGCCGTAGGCGGGCAGCACGATGGTGTTGCCCGGATCGGCGAAGCGCTGGCCGACGCGGTGGTACGAGATGGACAGCTCGCCCTTGCCGTCAGGCAGGTAGAAGGTCGGCGACATCGTGTAGTTGATCTTCGGCGTGCGCTCGGGGCGGTTGCCGTCGAAAGCCGTCGGGCCGGAGATGGCGGTCGTCGCCGAAGGGCCGGTCACGCTGTGGCCGGTGAACTTCGCATCCTGCACGGAGCCGACCACGTTCAAACCGGCCCAGCGCACCGGGCGCCACAGCGCGTCGACTTCGATGCCGTCGACGTTGTAGTCGCCCTGGATGGCGGTGTCCGTCGTGTCGGTGCCGAACTGGCGGGAGATGCGGGCGTCCTTGTACTTCGTGCGGAAGTAGGTCAGCGAACCGGAGAAGCCCTTGGCCTTCATGCGGATGCCGGCTTCCGCGAAGCTGATCTTGGTCACCGGGTTCTCGCCGTTGGCCTGGTAGCTCGACGAGTACCGGCCGTAGGCCGCGAGGTAGTCGTTGATCAGGTAGTTGGAGCCAAAGGTCAGGGACTTCTCGTTGAAGGAACTCCGGATGGTGTTGAAGTTGCCGCTGAAGGCGCCGCCGAAGTTGTTGTTGGCCATCACGTTGTCGACGTCCGTGCCGTTGGAATCGAAGGCGCCGGGGATCGTGGTGTCGCTGGCGCCGATGCCGTGGCGCGCGGTGATGCTGTAGTGCTCGAAGCGCACGCCGCCGTCCAGGCGCCAGCGATCGCTCGCCTTGAACTCGTCGTTCAGGTAGATGGAGTTGGAGGTGGCGTGCGAGTTGTTGACGCCTTCGCCCCAGGCCTCGTACTGCAGCACGCTGTTGTCGGTCAGGTAGCCCTTGACGTTGCCCTGGGCGTCGAGCGCGACGATGTCGAGCCGGCGCGCGTTGCTTCGTACGTCCGACAGGAAGCTGGTCGCGCCGACGTTCTGGTCCTTGTCGATATGCGTGTCGAAGGCCAGCCAGCCTGCCGTCAGGCTGTTGTTGCTGGTCGTCCAGGTGGCGGAGGCGTCGTTCACGAACTCGCGCACGTAGCGCTTGTTGTCCGCCGAGATGTTGCCGGCGACCAGGCCGTTGCCGTTGAGCGAACTCAAGGCCGAGGCGTCCTTGATGATCTGGCCGGTAGAGGTGACCTTGAGGGCCGGCGTGCAGGAGCCGCCGCAGGCTGCGGCGAAGCGGTTCAGCATGCCCTGGACGTCGCTCCACTTGGCCGGATTCAGCCGGTCCGTCGCCGAGACGAGGCTGGCGTTGTCGTAGCTGAACACCGCGTTGAAGTCGTTCTTGAAATCGGTGTAGCGGCCCTTGGACCTGACGGTCCATTGCGGTGACAGCGGCTGTTCGTAGTTGTAGCCGATGGCCACGGCGCGCGTGTACACGCCCTGGTTGCGGGCGTCATTCAGCTGGCTCAGCGCGCCGGTGGCGGCCGAGGTCCGCACGGTCATCATGGCGTTGTCCGGGCCCAGCATCGTGCCGGTGTTGGCATTGAAGCCCGGGATGCTCTTGGGGTCGCCCAAGCCCTGGACCGGGATGGGCAGCAGGAAGGTGTTGTGGTCGTTGACCAGCTTGACGTTGACGCTGAAGTCGCCGCCGTTGTCCAGCTTCTTGCCGAGGTAGCCGCGGACGATGCCGCCATGGTCGGCGGTGAAGCCCACGTCGCGCGGGGAATCGGCGCCGCGGTAGAAGCCGCCGCCACCGCCGTACCAGCCGCCGCCCAGGTCGCCGCCGTAGCGGAGGTCGAGGCGGCGCGTGGCGTAGTCCGAGGTGGTCAGGCGGATGGCGCCTTCGCGTTCGTCCTTGTTGCGGAAGGTCAGGAAGTTCACCGTGGCGCCGGCACCGTTGACGGTGAGGATACCGGAGGTGCCGCCGCGCACAGCTTCCATCCGGTCGATCATCAGCTCCTGCTTGAGGATCGTGTCCGCCAGGGCATTCGTATAGAACACCGGCAGGCCGTCTTCGCTCAGTTGCACGAAGGTCTGGCCGCCGCCGGCAAGGCCGCGCACGGAGAAGTTGTTGGAGACCTCGCCGCCCGAGTCTTCGACCATGAAGCCGGGAATCAGCTCGAGCGCGCTGGCGGTGCTGCGCGGGGCTTTCCGGTCGAGGTCTTCGCGATCGGCGACGGTGACGGCCACCGAGCTCTCGCGCACCGTGCGCTTCAGGGAGGTGCTGCCGGTGACGATGACGCGGTCGAGCTGGTCCGCAGTGGTGTCGCGGGCCGCTGCCGAAGCCGGAGCTGCGGGTGCCGGAGCCGCTTCGGCCTGCTGGGCGCGAGCAGCGCTCATCTGCACGATCGCCAGGGAGGCGGCCAGAGCGCAACGGGTCAGCGGCAGGGGCTGGCGGGAACGTTGTCGGGAACCGCCGCAGGCGTTGGCGATGCGATCGGCGGAAGGCGTGAGGGTGGGTTCGTTCACAAAGTCTCCAGAAGCAGCCGGCTCCAGGACCGGTCTGGGGGCGGATTCTTGGGTTAATGCAATCGATTGCATATAGGGAATTTCCGGATATTTCCGATCATTTCCCGTCAAATATCGGAATTGATGCAATTCCGGCGCCGCCGGGCCCGGCGGACCGCTTCGTATACTGGCGCTCCGTTTTTCGGTCACCTTGGCTCGGCTTTCCCTTGAAGCGCTCCCCACGTTCATCCGACGAGAAGGTCAATGCAGCGCCATCGTGGTCGGCGAGTCGCCCGGCGATGGCGGACATCGCGAAGCTGGCGGGCGTGGCCGTTTCCACCGTGTCCCGGGCGCTGGCCGGCAGCCCGCTCGTCAGCGCGGACACCCGGGCCCGCATCGCCGAGCTGGCGAAGGAACACGGCTATTCGATCAACGTCGGCGCGCAGAACCTGCGCCTGGGGCAGAACCAGACGATCGCCGTGGTGGTGCCCTATGAAGCGGCCACCGGACAGAATCTTTCGGACCCCTTCTTCCTCTCGCTGCTGGGCTGCGTCGTCAATGCCATCACGGCGCGCGGCTGGGAAGTCCTGCTGTCACGCGTGGAGGCCAACGCTATCGAGTCGGTGGCCCAGCCCGTTCTCACGGGCCGCGCGATGGGCCTGGTGCTGATGGGGCATCTGAACGCGTTCGAACCCTTGAACGACCTTGTGCGCCGCGGCATTCCCATCGTCGTGTGGGGGGCGTTGCGGCCCGGCCAGCAGTTCTGCACGGTCGGCGGCGACAACTTCAGGGGTGGCGAGCTGGCGGGGCGCCATCTTGTGGACCAGGGGGCGCGGCGCATCCTGTTCCTGGGCGACCCGGCGCTTCCCGAGTTCGGCCAGCGCCTGGAGGGTTGTCTCGCGGCGCAACGGGCGGCGGGCATCGAACCGGACCCGGAGTTGCAGAAGCCCGTGCCCCTGTTGCCCGCGGCAATCGACGCGCACCTGGCCTCGTTGGTCGGCGCGGGCATTGCATTCGACGCTGTCTTTGCCGCAAGCGATTTAGCGGCTGCCACGGCCATCGGGACGCTGCGCCGCCTGGGCATCCGCGTGCCGCAGGACGTGGCGGTCGTGGGCTACGACGACATCACGATCGCCGTCCATTTCGATCCGCCCCTGACGACCGTCCGCCAGCCCATCGAACAGGCGGGCCTCGCCATCGTCGATAGCCTGCTGGCCCAGATCGAAGGCCGGCCGGCGGAATCGACGATATTGCCGACCGAACTGATCCAGCGCCGTTCAAGCCTTCCATGAACCTCACCAGCCAGAATCCCGACCAACCCCAGGCCTTCATCGTCGACCTCGACGGCACCATGGTCGACACCCTCGGCGACTTCGTGGCCGTCCTGAACCGGGTGTTGCAAGACCTGGCCCTGCCGGTGGTCGGGCGTGATTTCGTCGAGCGCACGGTGGGGCAGGGCAGCGAGCACCTGATCCGCAGCACGCTGGCTCACGTGGGTGCCGAGCCGCAGTTGTACGAGGACGCATGGGCGCGCTATCAGGCGCACTACACGGTGCTGAACGGCCAGCACTCCGAAGTGTTCCCCGGCGTCGTCGAAGGATTGGAGCGGCTGAGTGCGCTGGGCCGGCCGATGGCCTGCCTGACCAACAAGCCGGCGGCGTTCGCGCGTGACCTGCTGGCGAAGAAGGACCTGGCCAAGTACTTCGACAAGGTCTTCGGCGGCGATGACTTCGCGCGCAAGAAGCCCGATCCGCTGCCGCTGCTGAAGACCTGCGAGGCGCTGGGCACGGCGCCGGCGGCGACGTGGATGATCGGCGATTCCAGCAACGATGCACGCGCGGCGACTGCTGCGGGCTGCCCCGTCGTGCTGGTGCGCTACGGCTACAACCACGGCGAGCCGATCGATGCGGTGCCGGCTCTGCAGCACCTCGACCGGCTGGACGCGATCGATCTCAGCGCGTGGGCTTGAGGCCCAGCAGCGCGTCCTTCAGCTGGTAGTCGGCGGGCGCCTTGCCCAGCCAGATGCGCAGCAGCGAGGCGTAGAACTCGGGCTCGGGGATCGGTGCGCCCTGAACCTTGCCATTGACGGTGACGACGGCACCGGTGCCGGGAATCCAGTCGACGGCGAAGTCTTCGCCCTTCATCAACTCCTTCTTCGCGGCGAACATCTCGGAGATCCGCAGCACGCCGTTGATCGACTTGGCGAACTCCTCGCGCGTCGAGTTCTCCTCGATGCCCTTGGTGAACAGCTTGCCGAGGTCGTTGCCGGGCAGGTCGCGCAGCGCCACGATGTGCAGGCGCTTGGCCGTGGTCGAACCCAATACGGCCTCGGGCGTGTTCTGCTTCGTCACCGTGTAGAGGCCGGCCGTGTAGATCTTGAAGATGGCCTTGTAGCGGATGCCGGCGCCATTGAGCTGCAGCTTCTGGCCGGCGACCTCGTTGACGGTGTCGTACTTGACGCCGGCCACTTCGACGACGTCGGCCTTGGCGCTCAGCGGCGCCACAAGCGCCAGCAGCAGCGCGATCACGAGTCCACGCATCGGCAATTCCCCATTGTTTTGAAAAGTAACGCGTATTCTCGACGGTACGCGATCCGCACGTCTGCGATGGACTTCACGCCGGGTGCGGCTGATACACTCGAACGATCATGTTCATCGCGCGCACGCACATCAAAGGGTCGAACGACCGGGGAGCCTGGCCCTGGCGTCGCTGGACCACTGCTGCCGTTTGATGACACCGACGGGGGGCTGATGAGCCCGACCGGCGGTGGCCTGATTCCCGAGGCGCGCCGCTCACCCCATTTCCTGTTCCGGTGAATGCGCGCGCCCTTGCCCCAAGGGTTTGACGTGATGATCACCGAACTTGAATTCCATAGCCTGGCCGCCCAAGGCTACAACCGCATCCCGCTGATCAGCGAGGCTTTCGCGGATCTCGAAACTCCCCTCTCGCTGTACCTGAAGCTCTGCAGCTCGGGCCGCGGCTCCGGCCGCAACAGCTTCCTGCTGGAGTCCGTCGTCGGCGGCGAGCGCTTCGGCCGCTACTCCTTCATCGGCCTGCCGGCCCGCACCGTGCTGAAGAGCCACGGCTCGCGCACCGAAGTGTTCCAGGACGGCCGCATCATCGAGACGCACGAGGGTAATCCGCTCGACTTCATCGAGGCCTACCAGCAACGCTTCCGCGTCGCAATGCGACCCGGCATGCCGCGCTTCTGCGGCGGACTGGCTGGTTACTTCGGTTACGACGCGGTGCGCTACATCGAACCGAAGCTGGCCAAGACCGAGAAGAGCGGCGGCCTCGACACGCCCGACGTGATGCTGCTGCAGTGCGAGGAGCTGGCCGTCATCGACAACCTATCGGGCCGGCTCTACCTGATCGTCTACGCCGATCCCGGCCAGCCCGAGGCCTACTTCCGCGCGAAGAAGCGCCTGACCGAGCTGCGCGACAAGCTCGCCTACAGCGTGGCCGCGCCGCAGGTGAAGCGCGGCCAGTCGCACCCGGTGCAGCGCGATTTCGCCAAGGCCGACTACGAGGCCGCGGTGCTCGCGGCCAAGGAGTACATCGCCGCCGGCGACTGCATGCAGGTCGTCATCGGGCAGCGCCTGTCCAAGCGCTACACCGAGTCGCCGCTGAGCCTGTACCGCGCGCTGCGTTCGCTGAACCCCAGCCCCTACATGTACTTCTACGACATGGGCGACTTCCAGATCGTCGGCGCCTCGCCGGAGATCCTGGTGCGCCACGAGCGGACCGAGGGTGGCGAGCAGCAGGTCACGATCCGCCCGCTGGCTGGCACGCGCCCGCGCGGCGCCACGCCGGCGCTGGACCATGCGCTCGAGGCCGAGCTGAAGGCCGATCCGAAGGAGCGCGCCGAGCATCTGATGCTGATCGACCTGGCGCGCAACGACATCGGCCGCATCGCCAAGACCGGCACGGTCGAGGTGACCGACGCCTTCGCCGTGGAGCGTTACTCGCACGTGATGCACATCGTGTCCAACGTCGAGGGCACCCTGCGCGAAGGCCTGTCCAACATGGACATTCTGCGCGCCTCCTTCCCCGCCGGCACGCTCAGCGGCGCGCCGAAGATCCGCGCGATGGAAATCATCGACGAGCTGGAGCCGGTCAAGCGCGGCGTCTACGGCGGCGCCTGCGGCTACCTCAGCTTCGCCGGCGACATGGACCTGGCCATCGCCATCCGCACGGGCGTCCTGCAAGACCAGACGCTGTACGTCTCCGCCGCCGCGGGCATCGTCGCGGACTCGATCCCCGAGATGGAATGGAAAGAAACCGAGGCGAAGGCACGAGCGCTGATTCGCGCTGCTGAACTGGTTGAGGAGGGCTTCTAAATGCTGCTGATGATCGACAACTACGACAGCTTCACCTTCAACCTGGTGCAGTACTTCGGCGAACTCGGCGCGGACGTGAAGGTCGTGCGCAACGACGAGATCACGATCGGCGAGATCGAGGCGCTGAAGCCCGATCACCTGGTGTTCTCGCCCGGCCCCTGCTCGCCGAACGAGGCGGGCATCTGCGTGCCGGCGATCCGGCACTTCGCGGGCAAGCTGCCGATCCTCGGCGTGTGCCTGGGCCATCAGAGCATCGGCGCGGCGCTGGGCGGGAAGATCATCCGCGCGAAGACGCAGATGCACGGCAAGGCCAGCACGATCTCGACCGACGAGAAGGGCGTGTTCAAGGGCCTGCCCGGCGATTTCAGCGTGATCCGCTACCACTCGCTGGTGATCGAGGAAGCCACGATGCCGGCTGAGCTGGAGATCAGTGCGCGCAGCGAAGACGGCGAGATCATGGGCGTGCGCCACAAGGCCTACGCCGGAACCGCCACGCCGCTGGAGGGCGTGCAGTTCCACCCCGAATCCATCCTGTCCGAGCATGGCCACGCCATGCTCAAGAACTTCCTGGAGCTGGCGCTGTGATGAGCAACAACAAGATCATTGACCTGCGGAGCGACACCGTCACGCAGCCGACGAAGGCGATGCGCGCCGCGATGATGGACGCGCCGCTCGGCGACGACGTGTTCGGCGACGACCCGAGCATCAACGCGCTGCAGTCGGCCCTGGCCGAGCGGCTCGGCTTCGAGGCGGGCCTGTTCATGGCCAGCGGCACGCAGAGCAATCTCTGCGGGCTGATGACCCACTGCCAGCGTGGCGACGAGTACATCGTCGGCCAGTTCGCCCACACCTACCGCTGGGAGGGCGGCGGCGCCGCGGTGCTGGGCTCGATCCAGCCGCAGCCGCTGAACCACCAGCTCGACGGCAGCCTGGCCCTGGCCGACATCGAGGCCAACATCAAGCCCAACGACGCGCACTTCGCGAAGACGCGGCTGCTCACGCTGGAGAACACGATCGGCGGCAAGGTGCTGCCGCTGGCCTACCTGGCGGACGCGTCGGCGTTGGCGCAGAAGCACGGCCTGGCGCGGCACCTGGACGGCGCGCGGCTGTTCAACGCGGCGGTGGCGGCCGGAGGTGATCCGTACCTGGCTGTGCGCGACATCACGCGCCACTTCGACAGCGTCTCGGTCTGCTTCTCCAAGGGCCTCGGCGCTCCGGTCGGCTCGGTGCTGCTGGGCACGAAGGACTTCATCCAGCAGGCGCGCCGCTGGCGCAAGATGACCGGCGGCGGCATGCGCCAGGCCGGCTTCCTGGCCGCCGCGGCGCACCACGCGCTGGACCATCACGTGGCCCGCCTCGCCGACGACCATGCCTTGGCCAAGCGGCTCGCCGAAGGCCTGCAGGGCCTGCCGGGCCTGACCGTGGAAGCGCCGCAGACGAACATCGTCTTCGCCGACCTGGTCGGCCCGAAGGCGCCCGGCCTGATGGACCACCTGAAATCGCGCGGCGTGCTCGCCACCGGCCTGTACCGGCTGCGCTTCGTCACCCATCTGGACGTCGATGCCGAGGGTGTCGACCGCGCGGTCCGCGCCGTCCGCGACTACCTGGAGGCTTGAAGCCATGGCCATCACCGATTCCGAAGCGCTGACCCGCGTCATCGAGCACCGCGAGATCTTCCACGACGAGATGCTGGCGCTGATGCACCGCATCATGGGCGGCGAGATGTCGCCGGTGATCGCGGCGGGCCTGCTGATGGGCCTGCGCGTCAAGAAGGAGACCATCGGCGAGATCACCGCCGCCGCGCAGGTGATGCGCGAGCTGTCGAACAAGGTGCCGGTGCCGCCGCATCCGAACCTGGTGGACGTCGTCGGCACCGGTGGCGACGGCGCGCACACCTTCAATATCTCCACCTGCTCGATGTTCGTCGCCGCGGCGGCCGGCGCGCAGGTGGCCAAGCACGGTGGGCGCAGCGTGTCGAGCAAGACCGGCAGCGCCGACGTGCTGGAGGCGCTGGGCGCCAACATCATGCTGACGCCGGCCCAGGTGGCCGAGAGCGTCAAGGCCTGCGGTATCGGCTTCATGTTCGCGCCCAACCATCACCCGGCGATGAAGAACATCGCCCCGGTGCGCCGCGAACTGGGCGTGCGCACGATCTTCAACATCCTGGGCCCGCTGACCAACCCGGCCGGCGCGACCAACATCCTGATGGGCGTGTTCCACCCCGACCTGGTCGGCATCCAGGTGCGCGTGATGCAGCGCCTGGGCGCCGAACATGCCGTGGTCGTCTACGGCAAGGACGGCATGGACGAGGTCTCGCTGGGCGCCGCCACGATGGTCGGCGAGCTGAAGAACGGCGAGGTGCGCGAGTACGAGATCCATCCGGAAGACTTCGGCCTGGCGATGGTCAGCAACCGCAGCCTGAAGGTGAGCGGGCCGGACGAGTCCAAGGCCATGCTGCTCGGCGCGCTCGACAACGAGGCCACCGCCGCGCGCGACATCGTGATCCTGAACGCCGGTGCCACGCTCTACGCGGGCAATGTGGCCGACTCGATCGCCGACGGCATCGCGCTGGCCCGCGAGGCCATCGCCAGCGGCAAGGCACGGGCCAAGCTCGACCAGTTCGTGACGGTGACGCGGGGCTTCTGATGACCGACATCCTGAACAAGATCGTCGAGGTCAAGCGCGAGGAAGTCGCCGCGGCGCGCCGGCATCGCTCGCTGGCCAGCGTCCGCGACGAGGCCGAGGGCCGGCACGATGTGCGCGGCTTCGAGGCCTCGCTGCGCGCGAAGATCGCCGCGGGCCAGGCCGGCGTGATCGCCGAGATCAAGAAGGCCAGCCCCAGCAAGGGCGTGATCCGGCCCGACTTCCAGCCCGCAGCCATCGCGGAAAGCTACGCCAAGCACGACGCCGCCTGTTTGAGCGTGCTGACCGACGAGCGCTTCTTCCAGGGCTCGATCGACTATCTGCAGCAGGCGCGCGCCGCCTGCGAGCTGCCGGTGCTGCGCAAGGACTTCATGATCGACGAGTACCAGGTCTTCGAGGCCCGGGCGATCGGCGCCGACTGCATCCTGCTGATCGCCGCCTGCCTGGACGACGCGCAGATGGCCGACCTCGAGGCGGTGGCGCATGCGCTGAAGCTGGGCGTGCTGGTCGAGGTCCACGACGGCGAGGAACTGGAACGCGCGCTGAAGCACACGAAGACGCCGCTGGTCGGCATCAACAACCGCAACCTGCGAACCTTCGAGGTGAGCCTGCAGACCAGCATCGGCCTGCTGCCCAAGGTGCCGGCGGACCGGCTGCTGGTGACCGAATCCGGCATCGTGACGAAGGACGACGTGCAGCGCATGCGCGCGGCGGACGTGAACGCCTTCCTCGTGGGCGAGACCTTCATGCGCGCGCCGGATCCGGGCGCGGCGCTGGCCGGGCTGTTCGCCGGATGAACTTCCACGTCGATGCCGGCTGGCAGCCAGTGCTGGACGCCTGGCGCGCGAGCACTGAGGGGAAGCGGCTGCTGGCCTACCTCGCCGAGCGCGAGGCCGCCGGCGCGACGATCTACCCGCCTGACCCGCTGCGCGCGCTGCGGCTGACCCCGCTGGCCGACACGCGGGTCGTGATCCTGGGCCAGGACCCGTACCACGGCCCCGGCCAGGCCGAGGGCCTGGCCTTCTCGGTGCAGCCCGATCTGCACAAGCTCCCGCCCAGCCTGAAGAACATCTTCAAGGAATTGCAGCGCGACCTCGGCCAGCAGCCACCAATGAACGGCCACCTCGGCGCCTGGGCCGAACGCGGCGTGCTGCTGCTGAACACCAGCCTGACCGTGGAGGATGGCCAGCCGGCCAGCCATGCCAAGCGCGGCTGGGAGGCACTGACCGACGCCTTGATCGCCGCAGCCGCCGCCGATCCCACGCCCAAGGTCTTCATGCTGTGGGGTGCCCACGCACAGGCCAAGGCGCCGTTGATCGAAGGGCATGGCCACCTGGTCCTGCAGTCGAACCACCCCTCGCCGCTGTCGGCCTCGCGGCCGCCGGTGCCGTTCATCGGCAACGGGCATTTCTCGACGGCCGCCCATTGGCTGGCCGAAAAGGGACGGGCGATCGATTTCGGTCTGTGACAGGATAAGAGCGCAAATGAAAACGGCCACCGCGAGGTGGCCGTTTTCATTTGGCAGAGGGCGGTGCTGCGATCAGTCCTTGATCTGCGACTTGTGCAGGCCCAGTGCCGCTAGCGTGCAGGCGGCGCCCGAGAGCAGGTAGATGCTCAGGTAGGCCAGGCCGAAGTGGGCCGACAGGCCCAGGGCCACCAGCGGTGCGAAGGCAGCGCCGATCAGCCAGCCGAGATCGGAGGTCAGTGCCGCGCCGGTGTAGCGGAAGCGCGGGCCGAAGTTGGCCGAGGTGGCACCGGCCGCCTGGCCATAGGACAGGCCCAGCAGCGCGAAGCCGATCAGGATGAACAGGTTCTCGCCCAGGCCGCCGGCGTTCAGCAAGGTCGGCGCGAAGCCGCTGTACACGGCGATCAGGATGGCCAGCGCGCCCAGCGTGCTGCGGCGACCGAAGCGGTCGGCGATCCAGCCGGAGGCCAGGGTGCCGACGATGCCCAGCACGCCGCCGATCAGCTCGATCCTCAGCACGTCGTTGATCGGCTGCGTCGCGTGCAAGGTGATCCAGGACAGCGGGAACAGCGTCACCAGGTGGAACAGCGCATAGCTGGCCAGCGCGGCGAAGGCACCAATCAGCACGTTGGAGCCGCGGTTGGCAATCAGTTCCTTCACCGGCACCGGCTCCAGCTGGTTCTGCTCCAGCAGCACGTCGTACTCGTTGGTGACGACCAGGCGCAGGCGGGCGAACAGCGCCACCACGTTGATCGCGAAGGCCACGTAGAACGGGTAGCGCCAGCCCCAGTCCATGAAGTCGGCGCTTTCCAGGTTCGAGTGCAGGAACAGGAACAGAGCGGCGGCGATGATGAAGCCGATCGGCGCGCCCATCTGCGGCACCATCGCGTACCAGCCGCGGCGCTTCTCGGGTGCGTTCAGCGCCAGCAGCGAGGGCAGGCCGTCCCAGGAGCCGCCCAGGGCGACGCCCTGGAAGCAGCGCAGGATCGACAGCAGGGCGATGGCCCAGGGGCCGATGTGCTCGTAACCCGGCAGGAAGGCGATGCCGGCTGTGGAAAAGCCCAGCAGGAAGAGGGCGGCCGTCAGCTTGACGCCACGCCCCCAGCGCCGCTGAATCGCCATGAACAGCACGGTGCCCAGCGGGCGGGTGATGAAGGCCAGCGCGAAGATCGCGAAGGACCACAGCGTGCCTTCCAGGCGGAGTTCGAACGGAAAGAAGATTTCCGGGAACACCAGCACCGAGGCGATGCCATAGACGAAATAGTCGAAATACTCGGAGGCGCGGCCGATGATCACGCCGACGGCAATCTCGCTGGGCTTGATGCCGTCATGGGCGGTATGGGCGCGCGTTTCGCGCTCCATATCGCGCGGCGACAGGTTGTGGTCGTGGCTGATGCTGGACATCGTGCTTGCTCGCGTTTAACTTCCGAATCCGGTTTTCCGGTCTTTGCAGATCTTCAGGTTCGCAGGATCGCACTGGTCGGCCGTGGATGCCATAGGACAAAACGTCCAATACCCTAACGGCCAGCTTGAGCGTAGATTCTGCTCGCCTCCCTGAAAACGCCCAAGTCATTTCCCAGCAAGCCTGTATGAAGACACTCCGCAGCCTGGCGCTGTTGTTGCCTATTGCCCTGTCGGCTCTGCTGGCGGGCTGCAACACCGTCGTCCTGAACCCGTCCGGCGACATCGCCGCCCAGCAGGCCAAGCTGGTGGTGCAGTCCACCGTGCTGATGCTGCTGATCGTCGTGCCGGTGATCGCGCTGACACTGTGGTTCGCCTGGCGCTTCCGCGCCTCGAACAAGCAGGCCGATTACCGCCCCGACTGGGATCACTCGACCCAGCTCGAGCTGATCATCTGGGCCGCGCCGCTGCTGATCATCATCGCGCTGGGCGCGCTGACCTGGATCAGCACCCACACGATGGACCCGTACCGCGCGCTCAAGCGCATCGATGCCGAGCGCCGCGTCGCCGCCGACGTGAAGCCGCTGGAGGTCGAAGTGGTGGCGCTCGACTGGAAGTGGCTGTTCATCTATCCCGAGCAGGGCATTGCGCTGGTCAACGAGATGGCCGCACCGGTGGATCGCCCGATCCATTTCAAGCTGACCGCGTCCTCGGTGATGAACGCCTTCTACGTGCCCGAGCTGGCCGGCATGATCTACGCGATGCCCGGCATGCAGACGCAGCTGCACGCGGTGATCAACAAGCCCGGCAACTTCGAGGGCTTCTCGTCGAACTACAGCGGCGCCGGCTTCTCGCACATGCGCTTCCGTTTCCTGGGCCTGAGCAACGCCGATTTCGACGCCTGGGTCGAGAAGAACAAGACGGAAGGCGCCGGCAACGCGCTGTCGCGCGACGCCTACCTGAAGCTGGCCCAGCCGAGCGAGAAGGAGCCCGTGCGCCGCTACGCCTCGGTGGACAAGAACCTGTACCAGGCGATCTACGACCGCTGCGTCGAGGCCAACAAGATGTGCACCAGCGAGATGATGGCCATCGACGCCAACGGCGGCATCGGCGGCGCGCCGGGCGCCTACAACCTCGCCTCGATGGACGAGGCGACGCGCCGGCGCCTGGGCATCAGCGAGCTGCGTACCGGCGAGAAGGGCCGCACCTACGTGGCCGCGCTGTGCACGCCGGCCAACCCGCAGGGGATCACCCCGCCGCAGAAGGTCTCGGCTGCTGATGAAGCGCCGGCGACCCGCCAGCAATAACCCGCCCAAGAATGACCATGGACTTCCAGACGCTCCTGCTCGGCCGACTCGGCTGGGACGCGATCCCCTTCCACGAGCCGATCCTGCTCGTCACCTTCGCCATGGTGGCGCTGGGCGGCACCGTGGTGGTGGGCGCGCTGACCTACTTCAAGCTGTGGGGTTACCTGTGGCGCGAGTGGTTCACCAGCATCGACCACAAGAAGATCGGCATCATGTACATGGTGCTGGGCATCATCATGCTGCTGCGCGGCTTCGCCGACGCCGCGATGATGCGGATGCAGCAGGCGATCTCGTTCGGCGACAACGCCGGCGTGCTGCCGCCGCACCACTACGACCAGATCTTCACCGCCCACGGCGTGATCATGATCTTCTTCGTGGCGATGCCGCTGGTCACGGGCCTGATGAACTACGTCGTGCCGCTGCAGATCGGCGCGCGCGACGTGGCCTTCCCCTTCCTGAACAACTTCAGCTTCTGGATGACGACGTCCGGCGCGGTGCTGGTGATGATGTCGCTGTTCGTCGGCGAGTTCGCGCGCACCGGCTGGCTGGCCTATCCGCCGCTGTCGGGCATCCTGGCGAGCCCCGACGTGGGCGTGGACTACTACATCTGGTCGCTGCAGATCGCCGGTATCGGCACCCTGCTGTCGGGCGTGAACCTGCTGGTGACCATCGTCAAGATGCGCGCGCCGGGCATGGGCCTGATGCGCATGCCGGTGTTCACCTGGACCGCGCTGTGCACCAACACGCTGATCATCGCCGCCTTCCCGGTGCTGACGGCCGTGCTGGCCCTGCTCTCGCTGGACCGCTACGTCGGCACGAACTTCTTCTCGAACGACTTCGGCGGCAACGCCATGATGTACGTGAACCTGATCTGGATCTGGGGTCACCCCGAGGTCTACATCCTGGTTCTGCCGGTGTTCGGCGTGTTCTCCGAAGTGGTGGCCACCTTCTCGTCCAAGCGCCTGTTCGGCTACGCGTCGATGGTCTACGCGACGCTGGTGATCACGATCCTGTCCTACCTCGTCTGGTTGCACCACTTCTTCACGATGGGCAGCGGCGCGAGCGTGAACAGCTTCTTCGGCATCACGACGATGATCATCTCGATCCCGACCGGGGCGAAGATCTTCAACTGGCTGTTCACGATGTACCGCGGCCGCATCCGCTTCGAGGTGCCGATGCTGTGGACGGTGGGCTTCATGGTGACCTTCGTGATCGGCGGCATGACCGGCGTGCTGCTGGCCGTGCCCCCGGCGGACTTCGTGCTGCACAACAGCCTGTTCCTGATCGCCCACTTCCACAACGTGATCATCGGCGGCGTGCTGTTCGGCCTGATGGCGGGCATCAACTACTGGTTCCCCAAGGCCTTCGGCTTCAAGCTCAATGATTTCTGGGGCCGCTGCTCGTTCTGGTTCTGGCAGATCGGCTTCTGGTTCGCCTTCGCGCCGCTGTACGTGCTGGGCCTGATGGGCGTCACGCGCCGGCTGAGCCACTTCGAGGATCCGTCGCTGCAGATCTGGTTCCAGATCGCTGCCTTCGGCGCCTTCCTGATCGCGCTGGGCATCGGCAGCTTCCTGATCCAGCTCTACGTCAGCATCCGCGACCGCGAAAAGCTCAAGGACGTGACCGGCGACCCGTGGGACGGCCGCACGCTGGAGTGGTCCACCTCCTCGCCGCCGCCGAACTACAACTTCGCGTTCACCCCGGTCGTGCATGACAGCGACGCCTGGTGGGACATGAAGAAGGCCGGCTACCAGCGCCCGACGAGCGGCTTCATCGACATCCACATGCCGAAGAACACCGGCGCCGGCATCATCCTGGCGGGCCTGTCCACCGTGTTCGGCTTCGCGATGATCTGGCACATGTGGCTGATCGCCGGCGTCTTCTTCGCCGCGACGCTGATCGCCACGATCGTCCACACCTTCAACTACAAGCGCGACTATCACATCCATGCGGACGAGGTCGTCCGCACTGAAGACGAGCGCACAAGGATGCTGGCAGCATGAGCACCACCACCGTCAACACCGCCGCCGCGCCCACGGGCAGCGAGCGCTTCTACCTGAAGGAAGAGCATCACGTCGAGAACGGCACCCTGCTCGGGTTCTGGCTCTACCTGATGAGCGACTGCCTGATCTTCGCCTGCCTGTTCGCCGTCTACGGCGTGCTGGGCCGCAGCTATGCGGCGGGCCCATCGGGCGCCGACCTGTTCGACCTGCCGCTGGTGGCGCTGAACACCTCGATGCTGCTGTTCTCGTCCATCACCTACGGCTTCTCGGTGCTGGAGATGCAGAAGAACCGCGTCAAGCCGATGCTGTTCTGGCTGGCGGTGACGGGCCTGTTCGGCGCGGCCTTCCTGTTCTTCGAGCTGTACGAGTTCGCGCACCTGATCCATGAAGGTGCCGGCCCGCAGCGCAGCGCCTTCCTGTCGAGCTTCTTCACGCTGGTCGGCACGCACGGCCTGCACGTCACCTTCGGCATCGTCTGGCTGATCGTGCTGATGGTGCAGGTGGGCAAGTTCGGCCTGACGAACGCCAACCGCCGCCGCCTGTACTGCCTGTCGCTGTTCTGGCACTTCCTGGACGTCGTCTGGATCGGCGTGTTCACCTTTGTCTACCTGATGGGATCGATGGCATGAGCGCGAACCACCACAACGAGCACGGCCACGCCGACGGCCATGAGGACTATGGCTTCGAGGTGCCGCACAGCAGCTTCAAGGGTTACGTCACCGGCTTCATCCTGTCGGTGATCCTGACGGCGATCCCCTTCTGGCTGGTGATGGCCAAGGTCTTCGACAAGCCCAGCACCACGGCGCTGGTGTGCGTGCTCTTCGGCGCGGTGCAGATCGTGGTCCACATGATCTATTTCCTGCACATGAGCACGAAGAGCGAAGGCGGCTGGTCGATGCTGGCGCTGATCTTCACCGTGGTGATCGTCGTGATCACGCTGTCGGGTTCGATCTGGGTCATGTATCACATGAACGCGAACATGATGCCGACGATGTCGCCGGCCGACATGAAGAACATGCCCTGACCGCGCTCGCAGTGAGAGGCAAAAAACGAGGAGCGGTGCTGGCTTTGCTGGCGCTGCTCTTTTTCATTTTCGTGGTGCTGTGCGTCTGGCAGGTCGAGCGGCAGGCGTGGAAGCTGGCGCTGATCGACAAGGTCGAGCAGCGCGTGCATGCGGCGCCGGTGGCCTTGCCGGCGAGCTTCGGCGACGACGAATACCTGCACGTGCGCGTGGCCGGGCGCTACCGCTACGACGCTCAGGTCTTCACCCAGGCGGTGACCGAGAAGGGCGCGGGCTTCTGGGTGATGACGCCGCTGGCGCTGGCCGACGGCACGAGCTTGCTGGTCAACCGCGGCTTCGTGCCGCCGGAATCGCGAGAGGCGGTGAAGGCCGGGCCCGAGGGTGGCGTGCAGCTCACCGGCCTGCTGCGGGTCAGCGAGCCGGGTGGTGGTTTCCTGCGCAAGAACGATCCTGCGGGTGGGCGCTGGTTCTCGCGCGATGTCGCGGCGATCGCCGTGCAGCAGGGGCTGCAGAACGTCCGCTCCGAGCGCTTCCTCGATCTCGATGCCGGCGCAGCCTTGCCCATCGGCGGCCTCACCGTCATCAGCTTCCACAACAGCCACCTCGTCTATGCGCTCACCTGGGCAGGCCTGGCGCTGATGTGCCTGGTCGGGGCCGCGGTCGTCTTGCGGCAACAATCCGCGGATGCCTGATTCGGATCTCAAGACCACCGGCTTCAAGAACATGCAGCAGCTGATCCAGCTCCGCTGGGTCGCGGTGCTGGGCCAGTTCGTCACGATCGAGCTGGCCTATCGCGGGCTCGACATCCCGCTGCCGATCGACCTGATGCAGGTCGTGCTCGGCTGCCTGGTGGCCTTCAACGGCGCGAGCCTGCTGCGCTGGCACGGCCAGCGCGAGGTCAGCAACACCGAGCTGCTGCTAGCGCTGGGTGTGGACGTGGCTCTGCTGACGGCCCAGCTCTACCTCAGCGGCGGCGCCAGCAACCCATTCGTGTTCCTCTACCTGCTGCAGGTGATCCTCGGCGCAGTGCTGTTGGAGGCAGCGTCGACCTGGATCCTCGTGGGCCTCACCAGCCTGTGCTTCGCCGGCCTGGCGCTGTTCGCCGAGCCGCTGCCCCTGCCACAGGACCTGGCGATCGGTTTCGCCAGCCCCTATGTGGAAGGCCTGTTCATCTGCTTCGTGCTCAGCGCCGGCCTGCTGGTCTTCATGATCACGCGGATCACGCGCAACCTGCGCCAGCGCGACGAGCGCCTGGCCGGCCTGCGCCAGCGCGCGGCGGAGGAGGAGCACATCGTCCGCATGGGCCTGCTCGCCTCCGGCGCGGCGCACGAGCTGGGCACGCCGCTGTCCACCCTGGCCGTGATCCTGGGCGACTGGCGGCGCATGCCGGCCTTCCGCTCCGACCCCGAACTGATCCAGGAAGTGGCCGAGATGCAGGCCCAAGTGCTGCGCTGCAAGGCCATCGTCAGCGGCATCCTGATGTCGGCTGGCGAAGCGCGCGGCGAGGGCTCGGCACGCACGACCGTGCGCGAGTTCATCGACGGCCTGGTGCACGAATGGCGCGGCACCCGTGCCGTCGGGACTTTCCGTTATGACAACCGCTTCGGCGACGACCTGCCGATGGCGGCGGACTCGACCGTCAAGCAGATGATCTGCAACGTGCTGGACAATGCGCAGGAGGCCTCGCCGCGCTGGCTGTCCGTCGAGGTGACGCGCCAGGACGAAGCGCTGGTGCTCGCGGTGACCGATGCCGGCCCCGGTTTCCCGCCGGAGATGCTGGCCGCGCTGGGCAAGCCCTACCAGTCCAGCAAGGGACGGCCCGGCGGCGGCCTGGGGCTGTTCCTGGTGATGAACGTGGCGCGCACCTTGGGCGGCACGGTGACGGCGCGAAACCGCGCCGATGGCACCGGCGCGGTCGTCACGATCACGCTGCCGCTGGCCTCGCTGACCCTGGAACCGGACCAAGATGGATGACGCCGCAGACGAACCCCGCCACCTGCTGATCGTCGAGGACGATGCCGCCTTCGCGCGCACCTTGGCGCGTTCGTTCGAGCGCCGCGGCTACCTCGTCCAGCTCGCTGCCAGCCGCGACGAGCTTGACGGCGTGCTCGCCAAGCAGACGCCCGGCTACGCCGTTGTCGACCTGAAGCTCAACGGCGAGGCCTCGGGCCTGGCCTGCGTGCAGGCGCTGCATGAGCACGACCCGGCCATGCTGATCGTCGTGCTGACCGGCTTCGCCAGCATCGCTACCGCCGTCGAGGCGATCAAGCTCGGCGCCTGCCACTACCTCGCCAAGCCCTCGAACACCGACGACATCGAGGCCGCCTTCGGCCGCGCCGAGGGCACGACCGAGGTCGAGCTGACGAACCGCTCCTCGTCGATCAAGACGCTCGAATGGGAGCGCATCCACGAAACCCTGGCCGAGACCGGTTTCAACATCTCCGAGACCGCCCGCCGCCTGGGCATGCACCGCCGCACCCTGGCACGAAAACTCGGCAAGCAGCAGGTGAAGTAGCCCTCCGGTCTACGGGCTGCTACCAATCGCATACATGGTTCTAAATTGGTATGGTTCGATCCAGAACCATGCGAACTGGCCCGCGTCTCCGGAATGAATCAAAAGTAAAGTGTTGACAAGGGCGGCCCGGCCATTGACGGTGCGTCGAGTCTGGTACTAAACTGGTATTAACTTACGCGATTCAATGGATACAGTCGTTCTCTCTTCCCAAGACGCTTTGGCTGCCGGACCGCGCTACCTGATCGGCGTGGACGGCGGCGGTACCGGCACCCGGGTGCGCCTGGCCGACATCGACGGCCGCCTGCTGGGCCAGGGCGAAGCCGGGCCTTCCGCGCTGGGCCAGGGCGCCGAGCAGGCCTGGCGCCACGTCAGCCAGGCGGTCGCCGCCGCGGCGGCGCAGGCCGGCATCGACCAGCTCGACCCGGCGCAGTGCGCGATCGGTCTCGGGCTCTCCGGCGTCAGCATCCAGGCGCAGGCTCAGAAGTTCCTCGACACCCAACCGGGCTACGCGCTGCTGGCGCTGGACAGCGATGGCTGGACCACGGTGCTTGGCGCCCATGGCGGCCAGCCGGGTCTGGTGATCGCCGCCGGCACCGGCGCGATCGGCGAGGCGCTGCGGCGCGACGGCTCCCGCGCCGTCAGCAGCGGTTGGGGCTGGATCGGCGGCGACGAAGGCAGCGGCTGCTGGCTGGGCCTGAAGGCGATCGCTCATGTGCAGGAAACGCTGGACGGCCGCGCCGCCGAAGGCGCGCTGGCGCGGGCCGTGATGGCCGTCGCCGGCAGCGATCGCGTGAGCATCCTGGCCTGGAAGGCCGCGGCCGGGCAGACCGGCTTCGCCGCGCTGGCGCCGCTGGTCTTCGAGACGGCCGAGGCCGATCCGCTGGCCGCGCGCTTCGTGGCCGAGGCCTCGGCCGAGCTGCAGAAGCTGGCCGCCGCGCTGGACCCGCAGGGCGAACTGCCGCTGGCGCTCAGCGGCAGCATCGCCCGCCGCTTGGAAGCGCATTTCCCCGCCGCGCTGCGCGGGCGCTGCGTGCCGGTGCAGGGCGATTCGGCCACCGGCGGCCTGCTGCTGGCGCGCCAGGCGCTGGCCGAGAAGAGAACCCAGGGACGACAACAATGACGACCAAGCTGCCCTTCGAATTCAAGCCCGACGAGAAGGAATCGTCGCCGCTGTACATGCAGCTCGCCCAGAAGCTGGCGCAGGCGATCCGCGATGGCCACTACCAGGCCGACGAGGCGCTGCCGTCCGAGCGGGTGCTCAGCGAATCGCTGGATCTCTCGCGCGTGACGGCGCGCAAGGCGATCGACCGGCTGGTCGAGCAGGGCCTGATCATCCGCAAGCGCGGCTCGGGCAACTACATCGCGCCCAAGCTGGAGCAGCCGCTGTCGCGCCTGACCAGCTTTTCCGAGGAGCTGCAGCAGCGCGGCTTCAAGCCCAGCTCGCGCTGGCTGACGCGCGGCTTCTCGATGGCGGCGCCGGACGAGCAGCTGTCGCTGGGCCTGAAGACCGGCGAACGCGTGGCGCGGCTGGAGCGGCTGCGCCTGGCCGATTCGGTCGTGATGGCCTACGAGGTCAGCGTGCTGCCGGAATCGGTGCTGCCGGATCCGCATGCGGTCGCGTCCTCGCTGTACGAACACCTGTCCGCCAACGGTGGCGCGCCGGTGCGGGCGCTGCAGCACATCCGCGCGATCAACGCCGAGCCCAAGCTGGCCTCGCTGCTGGAAGTCCCGGTGGGCCAGGCGGTGCTGTTCATCACGCGGGTCGGCTACCTCGAATCGGGCCATGCTGTCGAACTGACGCACTCGTACTGCCGCAGCGACTACTACGACTTCGTCGCCGAGATGCGGCGGGAATGATGGCCGCACAGGCGAGCGGTCATGTGCTGACGCCGCAGGGCTTCGTCCGCGGCAGGCTGGCACACGAGCAGGGTCGGATCGTGGCCATCGAGGGCACGCCGGTCAGCGAAGCCGAGGCGCGAAGCGGCGAGCTGCCGCTGATCCTGCCCGGCTTCATCGACTGCCACGTTCATGGCGGCGGCGGGCGCGACACGATGGAGGGCGGCGACGCCGCCGCGACGATCGCCCGCATGCATGCCCGCCACGGCACGACCTCGATGCTGGCGACGACGATGACCGCGCCACTGGCGGAGATCCAGGCCGCGCTGGCGGCGCTGGGCCCGGTCTGCCGCGAGCGCGTGCCCGGTGCGGCCCGCGTGCTGGGCGTGCATCTGGAAGGCCCGTACATCAACCCCGGCAAGCTCGGTGCGCAGCCGGACTTCGCCAAGCCGGCCAGCCTCGCT
Source organism: Roseateles agri (assembly GCF_034043675.1). NCBI lineage: Bacteria > Pseudomonadati > Pseudomonadota > Betaproteobacteria > Burkholderiales > Sphaerotilaceae > Roseateles > Roseateles agri. The sequence continues at coordinate 730,542 of NZ_JAXCLA010000003.1, forward strand.
GAGGTGCATGCGCTGCACGCGCTGGCGCCGATCCGGCTGATCACCTTGGCGCCCGAGCTGCCCGGCAACCTGGAGTTGATCGCCGAGCTGCGCGCCGCGGGCTTCCGCGTGCAGATCGGCCACACGGCCGGCAGCTACGAGGACGGCGTCGCCGCGCTGGAGCGCGGTGCCGGCGGCTTCACCCATCTGTTCAACGCGATGACCGGCCTGCATCACCGCAAGCCCGGCATGGCCGGCGCCGCGCTGGCCCACGCGCAGTACGCCGAGCTGATCCCGGACCTGCTGCATGTGCATCCCGGCGCCGTGCGCGTGGCGCTGCGCGCGATCCCCTGCCTGTTCTGCGTGACCGACTCGACGGCCGCCGCCGGCATGCCCGATGGCGACTACCAGCTCGGCCGCCAGACGGTCACCAAGTGCATGGGCGGTGTGCGCCTGGCCGACGGCACTCTGGCCGGCAGCACGCTGACGATGGACCAGGCGCTGCGCAACCTGGTGCTGGAACTGGGGCTGCCGCTGGCGGACGCCTCGCGCCGCGTGTCGACCCACGCGGCGGACTACCTGGGCCTGGAAGACCGCGGGCGCCTTGCCGTTGGCGCGTGGGCTGATTTTGTCGTTGTGGACCCGCGTGAGCTGCAGTTGCAGCGCGTGGTCGCTGAAGGAGAAGAAGTTGACCTCGAAGATGTATGAAGAAGCACTGAGCGCACCGGCCGCCGTCGCGCGGCAACTGTCGCTGGACGGCGATGCCTACGCGGCGCTCGGCGCCTCGCTGCGCGACGTGCCGCCGGCCTCGCTGCTGACGATCGCCCGCGGCAGCTCCGACCACGCCTCGCAGTACATGGCCTACCTGATCATGGCGCGGCTGGGCCGGCTGGTGACCTCGCTGCCGATGTCGCTGGTGACGCTGTACCAGTCGAAGATCCATGCCGAGGGCCTGGTGTCCTTCGCGTTCTCGCAGTCCGGTCAGAGCCCGGACCTGGTGGCGCCCACGCAGTTCCTGCGCGAGAACGGCGCCCGCACGGTGGCCTTCGTCAATGCCGGCGGCTCGCCGCTGGCCGCCGCCTCGCAGTTCGTGTTCCCGCTGCACTCGGGCCCGGAGCAAAGCGTGGCCGCGACCAAGAGCTATATCGCGCAGCTGGTGGCGGGCGCCCGCGTCGTGGCCGCCTGGTCGGAAGACCCGGACCTGGCCGCCGCGCTGCAGGATCTGCCCAAGGTGCTGGAGCAGGCCGCCCAGCAGGACTGGTCCGCCGCCGTCGAGGTGCTGAAGGGGGCCGACAAGCTCTTCGTGATCGGCCGCGGCATGGGCCTGCCGATCGCGATGGAAGCGGCGCTGAAGTTCAAGGAGACCTGCGGCATCCAGGCCGAGGCCTTCTCCGGCGCCGAGGTGAAGCACGGCCCGATGGCGCTGGTGGACGAAGGCTATCCGATGCTGGTGTTCGCACCGCGCGGCCCCGCGCAGGCGGGCCTGCTGGCGTTGGCCGAGGAAATGCGAGGCCGCGGCGCCCGCGTGCTGCTCGCCGCACCGGCCGGCACGCCCGGCGCCGAGCTGGCGCTCTCGACCACCGGCAATGAGGACCTGGACCCGATCGCCGTCGTGCAGAGCTTCTACCCGATGGTCGAGGCGCTGGCCCGTGCGCGCGGCCTGAACCCCGATCAGCCCCGTCACCTCAACAAGGTCACGAAGACCCACTGACATGGACAACGCATTCCATCCCGGCCAGCTGGTGATGGTCGACATCCCGGGCACCTCGCTCGATGCCGACACCGCCGAGTTCCTGCGCGCCAACAAGATCCGCGCCGTCTGCCTGTTCCGCAAGAACCTCGGCAGCGAGGACGAGATCCGCCAGCTCACCCGCGACCTGCGCGCGGCGATGGGCGAGCGCGCGCTGATCGGCATCGACCAGGAGGGCGGCTCGGTGATCCGCGCGCTGAGCGTGCCGCAGGCGCCGGCCGCGATGGCGCTGGGCGCGATCGACGACGAAGCCACGGCCGAGGCGGTGGGCGCCGCGGTGGCGCGGGGTCTGCGCTTCCTGGGCATCAACTGGAACTTCGCGCCGGTGCTGGACATCAACAACAACCCGGCCAATCCGGTGATCGGCGAGCGCAGCTTCGGCGAGGATGCCGAGCGCGTGACGCGCCTGGCTCACGCCTGGATGCGCGGATCGCTGCGCGAAGGCGTGGCCTGCTGCGTCAAGCACTTCCCCGGCCATGGCGACACGCACGTCGATTCGCACCACGCGCTGCCCACGGTCGACAAGACGCTGGAGGCGCTGGAGGCGCTGGAGCTGAAGCCCTTCCGCGCGCTGGCCCAGGTGGCGCCGGCCATGATGACGGCGCACATCGTCTACCCGCAGATCGATCCCGAGCACCCGGCCACGCTCAGCAAGCCCATCCTCGGCGAGCTGCTGCGCAAGAGCATCGGCTACCAGGGCGTCGTCATCACCGACGCGCTGATGATGAAGGCCGTGTTCGACCGCTTCGGCTACGCCCGCGCCTCGGTGCTGGCGCTGCAGGCCGGCGCCGACATGCCGCTGGCCCAGGGCAGCAAGGAAGAACAGAAGGTGGTGCTGGAAGCGATCGCGAACGGCCTGGCCGACGGCAGTTTGAGCCAGGAGGCACTGCTGACGGCCCGCGTGCGCCTGGACACGCTGGCCGAGGCCTATCCGCTCACCCAGACCGCCTACGCCGCCGAGCAGCGCGCCGCGGACGACGCGCTGATGCATGCCACCTGGGCGCGGGCCCTGTGCGCGCTGGGCGGCGCCAAGGCCCCCGCGCCGGGCCGGGCGCTGCGCGTGATCACGCAGGCCTCGGTGATCAGCGACGGCGTGTCCGAAGCCGGTCTGCCGGTCGAGCGCGTGCAGGCGCTCTTCGCGAGCTTTGCCGACGTCGAGCTGTTGCAACTGCCCAGCCTCACGCAGATGCAGCCCGGCGACGTGCCCCGCGATGGCCGCCTCAACGTGCTGGTGTCCAACCAGCGCAAGCGCTACGCCAAGGCGGCGGGCGGCGCGGCGATCGACCTGCACCTGGCCATCTGGAATCCCTTCCAGGTGCTGGACCTGCCGGTACCGGCCGTGATCACCTGGGGCTATGCGGACGGCGCGATGGCCGCGCTGAAGGCCTGGTTGGAAGGCCGCGCCGAGGCCAATGCCCAGGCACCGGTGACGCTGAACTGACGAGTTATGTTCATGGCCAAGAATCCGATGCGCTGGGTGCCCAGCCTGTACTTCACGCAGGGCATGCAGTTCTTCGTCGTGATGTACCTGGTGGCCTTCCCGTTGAAGAACCTGGGCGTCGCGAACGACCAGATCGCGCATTGGACCGGCCTGATCGGCACCGCCTGGGCCGTCAAGCCGCTGTGGAGCCCGTTTCTCGAACTGCTGAAGAGCAAGAAGACCATCGTCGTGGCGATGCAGTCGCTCGGCGCCATCGCGCTCGCGCTGATGGCGCTGAGCCTGCAGCTGCCTGGGTGGTTCGCGGCGGTGATCGCCGTGCTGTTCCTGGTGGCCTATGCCTCGGCCACGCATGACATCGCCTGCGACGGCCTCTACATGGCCTCGCTGGACAACCAGCGCCAGGCGGCCTATGCCGGCTGGCAGGGCGCCTTCTTCAACGGCGCGCGCTTCTTCATGATCGGCGTGGTGATGAAGGTGGCCGGCGCGCTGGAAGGGCCGATGGGCATCGCCAACGCCTGGTCGCTGGTGTTCGCCGGCCTGGCCGTGTTGCTGGCCAGCCTTGCCGGCTACAACGCCTGGGCCTTGCCCGGCCGGCTGAGCACCGAGCACAGCGAGCTGACGGCGGCCGGCATCTGGGCGACGACGCGCGAGATCATCGTCGAGTTCTTCCGCAAGCCGGGGATCTGGATCGCCGTGCTGTTCATCGTTCTGTTCCGCTTCGCCGAAGGGCAGGTGCAGACGATCGGCCCGCTGTTCCTGATCGAGGCGCGCGACAAGGGCGGCCTGGGCCTGACGACCAGCCAGGTCGCCGACGTCTACGGCTGGATCGGCAGCGGCGGCTTCCTGCTGGGCAGCATCATCGGCGGCTACTTCACCGCCTGGCTGGGCCTCAAGCGCGCGATGCCGGTGCTGATCATCGCCATGGGCGTACCCAACGTGACCTTCTGGTACCTCGCCAGCAGCCTGCCGTCAGACATGTGGCATGTGGGCGCGGCCGTGGGCATCGAGATGCTGGGCTACGGCTTCGGCTTCGTCGGCATGATCCTCTACATCATGCAGGCGGTGGCGCCTGGCAAGTACCAGACGGCGCACTACGCACTCGGCTCCGGCGTGATGCAGCTGGGCTTTATCTTCAGCAAGACGATCAGCGGCGACATCCAGCTGGCCATGGGCTACCAGCACTTCTTCGCCTGGACCATCGTCTGCGGCCTGCCGGTGCTGCTGCTGATGTTCTTCGTGCGCATGCCGGGCAAAGCGGCTGCGACCGAGGTCGCGACCGCATGAAGACGGTGTTGGCCGCGCTTCTGCTGGTACCCGCGCTGGCCGCGGCAGCGCCCGAGATCTTCTTTGACGACTTCAGCCAGCCCGACATCGCCGCCCTGCAGGCGAGCGGCTGGACCTTGCGCGACAAGGCTGGCCATCCCGGCATCGAAGGCGCGGCGTGGAGCCCGTCTGGCGTGTCGCTGCAGGGCGGCCTGCTGCGGCTGAGGGGCGAGACCGATGGCACGGGTGCCGGCACGCGCCAGGTCCAGCTGTGCCATCAGCGCAAGTACCTCGAAGGCACGTACGCCGCGCGCGTGCGCTTCAGCGACGCGCCGGTGTCCGGCGCCGACGGCGACCCGGTGATCCAGACCTTCTACGTCGTCAGCCCGCTGAAGCACGACTTCGATCCCGAGTTCAGCGAGCTCGACTGGGAATACCTGCCCAACGGCGGCTGGGGCAAGCCCGACACGCGGCTCTACGGCATCACCTGGCAGACGGTGCAGATGGACCCGTGGAACGCCTTCAACGCGGCGCACGAGGAAGTGCGCAGCCTGGCCGGCTGGCACACGCTGATGATGCAGGTCGGCGAGGGCCGCACGCGCTGGTTCATCGACGGCCGGCAGGTGGCCGAGCACGGCGGGCGGAACTATCCGGTCGTGCCGATGGCGATTGCGTTCAGCCTGTGGTTCTCGCCGGCGTCCGACGTGCCGAAGCCGCTGCCCGAGGGCGGCGCGCCGCGCGTCTACGAGGAGGACGTGGACTGGGTCTTCCATGCGCGCAACGCACGGCTGACGACGGCCGACGTGCAGGCGCAAGTGGCGGCCTATCGCAAGGGCGGCATCCCGAGGATCGATACGGTTCCGCCGGCCCAGCCGGCGCTGGAAAGCCGCTGCGATTTCTGAAAACCGAAAAGAAGAGGGGCGTCACGATGGCTTCCGTCAATTCCGCGCGCCTGGCCTCGGTCGACGCGCTGCGCGGCCTGGCCGTCGCCGGCATGCTGCTGGTCAACGACCCGGGCGACTGGGATCATGTCTACGCGCCGCTGGAGCACGCGGCCTGGAACGGCTGGACGCCGACGGATCTGATCTATCCCTTCTTCCTGTTCATCGTCGGCGTCTCGCTGTCGCTGGCGATGGGGGCGAAGCTCGAGGCGGGGCAGGGCGCGGCCTTGCGCGGCACGGTGCTGAAGCGCGGGCTGCGGATCCTGGTGCTGGGCCTGGTGCTGCACGCGCTGGCCTGGTGGCTGATGGACAAGACGGCGTTCCGCGTGCCTGGCGTGCTGCAGCGGATCGGACTGTGCTTCGCGCTGGCCGGGCTCGTCGCGACTCGTTGGCGCAGCCCCCGGGCACAGTGGCTGTGGATCGTGGCGCTGCTGCTGGGCTACGGCCTGCTGCTGAAGCTCGGCGGCCCGCTCGACAAGGCAGGCAACATCGCCAGCCGCATCGATGCGCGCATCTTCGGCCCGCACGGCTACGAGTGGGATCCGGCAACGGGCCTCGGGCATGACCCCGAGGGCCTGGTCGGCACGCTTGGTGCGCTGGCGACGACCTTGCTCGGTTGGCGCTGCGGTGAGGCCCTGCGACATCGCGCATTGGCGCGGTTGGCCGCGATCGGTGTCGGCTGCGCACTGCTCGGTTTGGGGCTCGATGCGACCGGCCTGATGCCGATCAACAAGAACCTGTGGACGCCTGCCTTCGTGCTGTGGACCGGCGGCCTCGGCGCGCTGGCCCTGCTGCTGGTGCACCGGCTGATCGACGTGCGCGGCTGGCCGGCCGTGGGTCGCAGTTTCGGCGTCAACGCGATCGCCGCCTACGCGGGTGCCTGGATGTGCACGGTGTTCCTCGAAGGCTTCGGCTGGATGGGGCCGGTGTACGCGCAAGGCTTCGGCTGGCTCGAGCCGCTGGTCGGCCCGTACGGCCGCTCGCTGGCCTTCGCCGTGGTGTTCGTCGCGGTCTGGTGGGTGATCGTAAAGCTGCTCGACGAACGGGGCATCTACATCAAGGTCTAAAGTCCCGGCCATGATCGAGGACCTCTTCCAGATCCGCATGCCACCGAACATCCAGTCGGTGCAGATCGGCGAGCACACCGTCGTGTTCATCGACGATTTCCTCGAGAACCCGCAGGCGCTGAAGGAGGCCGCCTGCCGCGCCGAGTTCACGCCCTATGCGCGCGTGCCCGAGCGCAAGGGCTATCCGGGACTGCGTGCCGACGTGCCCACCGCGTACTCGGCCGCGCTGACGGCGCTGATGGATCCGCTGATCCGGCTGAACTTCGGCGTGCCCGAGGCGCTGCCGCTGCGCAAGGCGGCCTGCGCGTTCTCGCTGACGACGACGCCGCCGGAGGCGTTGGGGCCGCTGCAGCGCACACCGCATTTCGATGCCAGCACGCCGAACCACATGGCGGTCCTGCTGTACCTGTGCGACGGCGAGCACGGCGGTACCGGCTTCTATCGCCACAAGGCCACCGGCCTGCAGCAGATCACCACCGACGGCCGCGAGCGCTTTCTGGACAGTTACTACGCCGAGCTGAACGCCCGGCCGCCGCAGCCGCGCTACTTCGACGATTCCGACGAGCACTTCGAGTTCCTGGGCATGATGCCGGCGCGCTTCAACCGGCTCGTCGTCTACCGTGGCAGCCTGCTCCATTCGGCGATCGTCGATCCGATGCGGGGCCTCAGCGCAGACCCGCGCCGCGGGCGGCTGACGGTCAATTCGTTCTACGACTTCTAAGCAAAAAGCCCGGCTTTCGCCGGGCTTCGGGTGGGGCAGCGTGTCCGTCAGAACTTCGCGGTCAGGCCCAGCATGTAGGTACGCTCGCCCTTGAATGACCATGCCGGGTAGCCGGCGCGCAGGGGGTCCTTGATGGCGGTGTCGTTGGCTGCGGCGGCACCGTACTGGATGTCGTCCTGCTTCGTGATGTTGTTGATCTCGAAGCTCAACGACAGGTTTTTCATGATGTTCCAGCCGAAGCTCGCGTCAAGCGTGCCGTAGCTGTCGTGCATGCGGTTGCCGTACCAGTAGGCGTTCTCGCGGATCATGTACTTCGAGCGCCAGTTGTAGGCCAGGCGTGCGGAGTAGGTCTGGTTTTCGTAGTAGCCCACCAGGTTGACGTTGTGCTTGGAGGACTGCGAGAAGATGCCCAGGTTGTCCAGGAAGCTGCCGGCCGGCGCCGTGCCGTCGGTGAAGGTGTAGTTCGCCGAAATGCCGAAACCGTTGTCGAAGGCGTTGTTGGCCTGCAGCTCCAGGCCTTGCAGGCGACCGCCGCCGGCGTTGACGTAGCTCTGCACCGTCCAGTTGTCCAGTTGCGACTTCGGATCGACCAAGCCGACCTTCTGGTTGGCCACGACGTTGGCCGTGATGAAGTTCTGGACGTCCTTGTTGAAGTAGGTCGCGGAGATGACGTTGCCACGGCCGTAGTAGTACTCGAGGCTCAGGTCTGCCTGGCTGGACTTCATCGGCTTCAGCGCGACATTGCCGATCGTCCAGGTCTCGTTGCCGACGCGGTCGTCGTTGTAGCCGGAGACCTGCAGGCCCAGCATGTTGGCGAAGTTCGGACGCGTGATCGCCTGTGAGGCCGCAAAGCGCAAGACCAGATCCTTGCGGAGGTCGAAGGCCACATTGAGGCTGGGCAGCACGTCGTTGTAGCTGCCCTTCTGGACGCTGAGTTTGGTGCTGCTGAAGCCGGTGTTGCCGGAATAGTCGCCGGTTGCGAGCGGCGTGCCATCGAAGGCGTAGCCCGTGCTCTTGGCATCGGTCGAGATGTAGCGCAGGCCGAAGTTGCCGCGCATGTTCTTCGCCTCGAAGTCAAACATGCCGTACACGGCCTTGTTCTTCTCGTTCAGCTCGGCGTAGCCGGAACGATCTTCGATCCAGCCGGTGATGTTCTTGTTGGTCGCCGCCATCATCGCGTCGATGTTCGGGCGCGGAATGGTCCAGCTGGCGACGCCGACGGTGCCGTCGAACAGCTTGGAGGTATCGGTCGGCGTGATCGTGCTTGCCCAGACCGGGCGGAAGGCGCGCTTTTCGAAGGTGTGGTCGGCCGCGCGGACGCCGGTCTTGAAGCTGGTGATCGCTCCCCAGTCGAGGTCGAAGGTGGCGTCGAACTGCGCGTAGTTCTCACGGTCCTTGTTCGGGCCCTGCGAGGTGGCCCAGGTCTGCGGGCTCATCTGCGAAGGCAGATTGGCGACCGTGAAGGACTGGTTGGAGGTCGGGTTGATCTGGATCTGGTGGCCGGTCGCGTCGATCGTGCCCTGCCAGGCCGGAATGGTCAGGCCAGCGTCGCCGGTGATGGTCTGGAAGTTGGCCGTCAGCGAGGTGCCGCCCTTGGCCTTGGTCGTGCCTGCGACGACGTCGAACTTGGCCGAGTCGTTCCTGAAGTGGCCGTCGAAAGTGGCGCTGTCCGAGGTCATCTGCGCCTGGCGGGCCCAGACCTGGAAGAACTGGGTCGGCAGCGGATTGGCCGCGGTGGTCGTGCTGTGGACGCACATGCCCGTCGGATTGAAGTCCGAGACCACGTCGGCATTCACCTTGTCGCAGTTCGGACCCTGGAAGATGTAGTCGCTGCTGTTCGAGTTGTTCGCAGCCAGCTTCAGGTGCAGCACGTTCAGGCCCAGCTCCATGTTCTGGGTGGGCTTGGCTTGCAGTGTCACGTTGACGGCGTCGCGCTTGCGATCCTGTACGAAGGCCGTGGGCTCGACGTCGGACGACCAGCGGTTGTCCGCCTCGACGCCGCGGCGGATGTAGGTGCCGTCCAGGTGGGCCGCGGCAATCAGCGCGCCGAAGGTCTTGGCTTCGTTCTTGAAGCTGTAGAGGCCGGAAATGTCCTTGTTGTTGTCGCTGATCGTGCCGGTGCCGTACTTGATGCTGACGAAACCGCTGTTGGCCGCCATGTCCAGCGGCTTGCGGGTCTTGACGATCACGGTGCCGCCGATGCCGCCTTCCGTCAGATCGGCCTGCTGCGACTTATAGACCTCCAGGCCGCCGATCAGCTCGGAAGGCAGCAGCGAGTAGTTGAACGAACGGTCGACGTCCTTCTGGTCATACCAGCCGGTGGAGGCGACGGTCTGGCCGTTCAAGGTCGTGTAGGTCATCTGCGGATCGGAGCCGCGGATCGACACTGTGGCGCCTTGGCCGAATTCGCGGCCAACGGACACGCCGGGAACGCGACCGAGCGATTGGCCTACGTCGGAGTCGGGCAGCTTGCCCACGTCTTCGGCCGAGATGGCGTCGACAACGGCGCTGGCATTCCTCTTGATCGTGGCGGCCGACTCCAGCGAGGCGCGAATGCCGGTCACGACCACCTGATCCAGCTCTTGCTTCTTCTCGCTACCGTTGTCTTGGGCCTGTGCGGCGAACGCCGCGGACAGCAGGGTCAGGGTCACCGCTGCTGCGATGGGGGTCTGCTTGACCTTCATGTTGATCTTCCTCTTAGGGCCTGGCGGCCGGTTAATGCTTCATCAGATGCCGGAGCGCCGCGCCAAAAGTGGCATGCGCCTGGTATCAGTCGTGACATCAAATACAACCAATGCCATGCCACTATACGACCGGCTAAATCCACTTAGCTACCAATTTGATGACCGTGTTTTCCCCTGTTGTGGCTGGTTTGCCACCGGAAAAGCGGCGAAATCTACGCGTAAACCCTGGTGCTCGGCTCGAAAAATGGGCGCCAGTCGAAATATTGGTAGCCAATTGGTATCTGTGGAGGCTGTTGTGTGCGCTGCGAGGGTGGTGGTGTCGACGATGCGCCGCGCTGCGGCTGACTGCAAAAAGTCTTACGCAGTGAAAAATTGCTGTGCTATAGTCACAGGCTCGCTTCGGAGAGGTGGCCGAGTGGTTAAAGGCAGCAGACTGTAAATCTGCCCGCTAACGCGTACGCTGGTTCGAATCCAGCCTTCTCCACCAAAGCGAACCGTTTTCTGAGATCGAGGCATCGGCTGTCCGGTGCCTCGATTCGCTAGAAGAGGGTGCAGGGCCTCCCAGGGCGGGAGTAGTTCAATGGTAGAACCTTAGCCTTCCAAGCTAATGACACGGGTTCGATTCCCGTTTCCCGCTCCAGCGGCAGTTTGTGTCGGTTTTATCGTCGTCGTTACGGATCTGCTGATTTGCAGGCGAGTCATCAGATCCGTGCCGATGCCCTTGTGGCTCAGTGGTAGAGCACTCCCTTGGTAAGGGAGAGGTCACGCGTTCGATCCGCGTCAAGGGCACCACCAATCTTCTTTTAGCAGGGCCGTGCTGGTCCGATCTGACCCTCGCAGGAGCGCAAGATGGCAAAAGGTAAATTTGAACGCACCAAGCCGCACGTGAACGTGGGCACGATTGGTCACGTTGACCATGGCAAGACGACGCTGACGGCGGCGATTGCGACGGTGCTGTCCAAGAAGTTCGGCGGCGAAGCCAAGGCCTACGACCAGATCGACGCGGCGCCGGAAGAAAAGGCACGCGGCATCACGATCAACACCGCGCACGTCGAGTACGAGACGGCCAACCGCCACTACGCGCACGTTGACTGCCCGGGCCACGCCGACTATGTGAAGAACATGATCACCGGCGCCGCCCAGATGGACGGCGCGATCCTGGTGTGCTCGGCCGCTGACGGCCCGATGCCCCAGACCCGCGAGCACATCCTGCTGGCTCGCCAGGTCGGCGTGAAGTACATCATCGTCTTCCTGAACAAGTGCGACATGGTCGACGACGCCGAGCTGCTCGAGCTGGTCGAAATGGAAGTGCGCGAGCTCCTGTCCAAGTACGACTTCCCCGGCGACGACACCCCGATCATCAAGGGTTCGGCCAAGCTGGCCCTGGAAGGCGACACCGGCGACCTGGGCGAGCAAGCCATCATGCGCCTGGCTGACGCCCTGGACACCTACATCCCCCAGCCGGACCGTGCCGTTGACGGCGCCTTCCTGCTGCCGGTCGAAGACGTGTTCTCGATCTCCGGCCGCGGCACCGTCGTGACCGGTCGCGTCGAGCGCGGCATCATCAAGGTCGGCGAAGAAATCGAAATCGTCGGCATCCGCGAAGTCCAGAAGACCACGGTCACGGGCGTCGAAATGTTCCGCAAGCTGCTGGACCAAGGTCAAGCAGGCGACAACGTCGGCATCCTGCTGCGCGGCACCAAGCGTGAAGACGTCGAGCGCGGCCAAGTGCTGGCCAAGCCCGGCACGATCAAGCCGCACACCCACTTCACCGCTGAGATCTACGTTCTGAGCAAGGAAGAGGGCGGCCGTCACACCCCGTTCTTCAACAACTACCGTCCCCAGTTCTACTTCCGCACGACGGACGTGACCGGTGCCGTGGAGCTGCCGAAGGACAAGGAAATGGTCATGCCCGGCGACAACGTCGGCATCACCGTGAAGCTGATCGCGCCGATCGCCATGGAGCAAGGCCTGCGCTTCGCCATCCGTGAAGGCGGTCGTACCGTCGGCTCGGGCGTCGTCGCCACCATCCTCGAGTAAACTGATTGTTTTTCGGCCGCAGGGGCATAGCTCAATTGGCAGAGCGTCGGTCTCCAAAACCGAAGGTTGGGGGTTCGAGACCCTCTGCCCCTGCCAACCGCCACTGATCATCTATCGCTGATCGAGGCAGTTGGAACAAAGGTCAAAGCATCGGCCCGCGGGAGTTCTCCCGGCGGGCTTTGCTGCTGGTGGGTGTGCCGCCAAAAGTGATTGTTGAAAAGTAAATGTCCAATCCTCAAGTTGAAACAGTGACGACGGGCGCCGACAAGGCCAAGCTCGGTGGCGCCGTGGTGCTGCTGATCGCGGGCCTGGTGGCGTTCTACGTGCTGGCCAAGCAGGGGCCGATTGCACAATGGGCCGCGTTGCTGGTGCTGCTGGCTGCTGCGGTGGCTGCGTTCTTCACGTCGGAGTCGGGCAAGTCCTTGATTGCCTACGCCCGCGACTCGATTCGCGAGGTGCGCAAGGTCGTCTGGCCGACCCACAAAGAGGCGCGGCAGATGACGCTTTACGTCTTTGCCTTCGTTTTCGTGATGGCGCTGTTCCTGTGGATCACGGACAAGACGCTCGAATGGGCTCTGTATGACCTGATCCTGGGCTGGACGCACTGAGGAACCCGACGATGAGCGAAGAGCAAATGACCGACATCGCTGGCGCCGCTGCTGCACCTGCCGCAGCAACGGGCCTGCCCAAGCGTTGGTACGTGGTGCATGCCTATTCGGGCATGGAGAAGGCCGTCGAGCGCAACCTGCGCGAGCGCATCGATCGCGCCCTCATGCAGGACAAGTTCGGCCGCATCCTGGTGCCGACCGAAGAAGTCGTCGAGCTCAAGAACGGCAAGAAGGCCGTGACCGAGCGCCGCTTCTTCCCGGGCTATGTGCTGGTCGAAATGTTCATGGACGACGAGTCCTGGCATCTGGTCAAGCACACCTCGAAGGTGACTGGTTTCGTCGGCGGCGCGAAGAATCGCCCGGCACCGATCTCGGAAGCCGAGGTGATGAAGATCGTGAACCAGATGCAGGAAGGCATCGAGAAGCCGCGGCCGAAGGTCGAATGGATCGTCGGCGAGGTCGTTCGCGTCAAGGAAGGCCCGTTCACCGACTTCAACGGCGCGATCGAGGAAGTCAACTACGACAAGTCCAAGGTCCGCGTTTCGGTCACGATCTTCGGTCGTGCGACTCCGGTCGAACTGGACTTCAATCAGGTTGAAAAGGTCTGATCAGCGCCTCGAGCTGATCCGTAGTCAGTCCGCAACGAGAGGCGGACAAGAGGAGCCAAGGTAAGCGGCGATGCCGTGATTCCAAGGCGCTAGTACTCAGGCATCAGTCACAGGCCGTGGCAGGTGCTTCTAGGAGAAATCATGGCCAAGAAAATTGTCGGCTTCATCAAGCTGCAAGTCGCCGCCGGCAAGGCGAATCCTTCGCCGCCGGTCGGTCCCGCGCTGGGTCAGCGCGGCCTGAACATCATGGAATTCTGCAAGGCGTTCAACGCCCAGACGCAGGGCCATGAGCCGGGCATGAAGCTGCCGGTGGTGATCACCGCCTTCGCGGACAAGAGCTTCACCTTCGTCATCAAGTCGGCTCCGGCAACGGCGCTGCTGAAGAAGGCTGCCAAGATCGAGAAGGGCTCGCAGCGCCCGCATCTGGACAAGGTCGGCAAGCTGACCCGCGCCCAGCTGGAAGAAATCGTCAAGACCAAGCAGAAGGATCTCACCGCTGCTGACCTGGACGCTGGCGTTCGCACGATCGCCGGTTCGGCCCGCTCGATGGGCATCATCGTGGAGGGTGTCTGAAATGGCTAAGCTGACGAAGAAGCAAAAGGCTCTGGCCGGCAAGGTCGAGTCGATCAAGCTGTACGGCCTGACCGAAGCGCTGGACCTGGTGAAGAGCCTGGCTACCGCCAAGTTCGACGAGTCCATCGATGTGTCCGTGCAACTGGGCATCGATGCCAAGAAGTCGGACCAGGTCGTTCGCGGCGCTGTCGTGATGCCCAACGGCACCGGCAAGACCAAGCGCGTGGCCGTGTTCGCCCAAGGCGCCAAGGCTGAAGAAGCCAAGGCCGCCGGCGCTGATGTGGTCGGTATGGAAGACCTGGCCGAGCGCGTCAAGGCTGGCGACATGCCTTTCGACGTGGTCATCGCCTCGCCCGACACGATGCGTATCGTGGGTACCCTGGGTCAGATCCTGGGCCCGCGCGGCCTGATGCCGAACCCGAAGGTCGGCACCGTGACCCCGGACGTCGCCACCGCCGTCAAGAACGCCAAGGCTGGTCAAGTCCAGTTCCGCGTCGACAAGGCCGGCATCATCCACGGCACGCTGGGCCGCCGCTCGTTCGACACGGACAAGCTGGAAGGCAACCTGCGCGCGCTGATCGAAGCGCTGAACAAGGCCAAGCCGGCTTCGAGCAAGGGTGTCTACCTGCGCAAGGTCGCCGTGTCCTCGACGATGGGCGTTGGCGCTCGCGTCGACATCTCGTCGATCAACGCTCAAGCTGCGGCTTAAGCGAAACATTCAGTTTGAGGTACGCCGAGAGTCTGGCGGCGTGCCGATGAATTGGTGGGGCGCGGAAATCGAAAGGTTTCCGTGCGTCATCCAAGACCGCTGGCGTGTCCGCTCCTCAGTCTGAGGGCGACGCTTAATCAGAGAACTCGCAACAGTTCTCCAGTCAGCGCAGATGGCGGTCCCGCTGTGAAGGTTTTCCTGAACAGAAGGTCGCTGAATCCCGGTGCTCGACGGTTCGCAAGATCCTGAGAGCGTAATGTGAGGAGTAGACCTTGAGTCTTAATCGCAACGAGAAAGCAGCCGTTGTCTCGGACGTGGCGGCGCAAGCTGCCAAGGCCCAGACGCTGGCGTTGGCTGAATATCGTGGCCTCACCGTGGAAGCCTTGAACAAGCTGCGCGTCGACGCACGTTCCAAGGGTGTCTATCTTCACGTGCTGAAGAACACCCTGGCACGTCGCGCCGTCGCCGGCACGCCGTTCGAGGCTGCCTCGGAAGCCATGGTCGGCCCGCTGATCTACGGTTTTTCGGAAGACGCTGTCGCGGCTGCCAAAGTCATCGCTGACTTTGCCAAGACCAACGACAAGCTCGTCATCAAGGGTGGTGCCTACGGTGGCAAGGCTCTGGACGTCAATGGCGTGAAGGCTCTGGCCTCCGTCCCGTCCAAGGAAGTCCTGCTGTCGCAGATCGCTGGCCTGCTCAAGTCGCCGGTGCAACGCACCGCGGCCGTGCTGGCAGCCCTGGCTCAGCAACGTGGTGGCGGCGCCGAAGCGGCAGCCGAAGCCCCGGCTGCGGCCTGATCGACGAACACGCGTTAGTTATCACGCACCCAATCTGTATTTAGGAAACACATCATGGCATTCGACAAAGACGCATTCCTGACCGCCCTGGACAGCATGACCGTTCTGGAACTGAACGATCTGGTCAAGGCAATCGAAGAGAAGTTCGGCGTGTCCGCCGCTTCCATGGCTGCTCCCGCCGCTGGCGGCGCTGGCGGCGGCGCTGCTGCTGCTGCTGAAGAGAAGACCGAATTCAACGTCGTGCTGACCGAAGCCGGCGCTCAGAAGGTCTCGGTCATCAAGGCCGTGCGCGAAATCACCGGCCTGGGCCTCAAGGAAGCCAAGGACCTGGTGGACGGCGCTCCGAAGAACGTCAAGGAAGGCGTGTCCAAGGCTGACGGCGAAGCCGCCGTCAAGAAGCTGGTGGAAGCCGGCGCCAAGGCCGAACTGAAGTAAGGACTTGGGGAGCCCGTCAGGGCTCCGCAATGCTGAAGGGGTGGTCCGCAAGGACCTCCCCTTTCATCGTTTTAGTGGTTTGCTAGTTTCAATGCGGGTTTTTCCCCTTGAGACCACTTGAAAGAGCCGTTGCGGTATCATGCACGGTTCTTTCAAGTGTTCTCTGATCCGACTGCAGGGAACCGGTTTGGTCGGACCTGGTGCAATGCCAAGGTTGTCCGCCAGCGGTTGGTAGTGGCCAACCACCAAACACATCGGGCCGCCCGCTCTGGGCGATTCGAGCAGCCAGTCGCCGACGAAGCTCATCCCACGGCCAGGGAGGGGCTCTCGACACGGAGTGTTTATGGCGCAAACGACCCCCTACAGCTACACCGAGCGCAAGCGGATCCGCAAGAGCTTCGGCAAGCGCGCGAGCGTGCTCAACGTTCCCTATCTGCTGACCATGCAGAAGGAATCGTACGTTGCCTTCCTGCAGAAGGACGTACCCCCGGCGAAGCGCAAGCCCGAAGGCTTGCAGGCCGCTTTCCTGTCCGCGTTCCCGATCGTCTCGCACAACGGGTTCGTGGAAATGAAATTCCTCGAATTCAACATCGCGAAGCCGCCGTTTGACACCCGTGAGTGCCAGCAGCGCGGCCTGACCTATGCGGCCGCCGTTCGTGCGCGCCTGCAGATGATCATCTATGACCGTGAGTCGGCCCAGGCCAAGACGGTCAAGGAAATCAAGGAGCAAGAGGTCTACATGGGCGAAGTGCCTCTGATGACCGACTACGGCTCCTTCATCGTCAACGGCACCGAGCGCGTCATCGTCTCGCAGCTGCACCGCTCGCCCGGCGTGTTCTTTGAGCACGACAAGGGCAAGACCCACTCGTCCGGCAAGCTGCTGTTCAGCGCCCGCATCATTCCCTATCGCGGCTCCTGGCTGGACTTCGAGTTCGACCCGAAGGACATCCTGTATTTCCGCGTCGACCGTCGCCGCAAGATGCCGGTCACGATCCTGCTGAAGGCCATTGGCCTGAACCCCGAGCAGATCCTGGCGCACTTCTTCGTCTTCGACAATTTCCGTCTGATGGACGCCGGCGCGCAGATGGAATTCGTCGCCGACCGCCTGAAGGGCGAAGTCGCTCGCTTCGACATCACCGACAAGTCGGGCAATGTCATCGTCGAGAAGGACAAGCGCATCACCGCCCGCCACACGCGTCAGCTGGAGCAGTCCGGCACGCAGTACGTGACGGTGCCAGAAGACTTCCTGGTCGGCCGCGTGCTGGCCAAGAACATGGTCGACGGCGACACCGGCGAGATCATCGCCAAGGCCAATGACGAGCTGACCGACTCGCTGCTGAAGAAGCTGCGCCAGGCCGGCATCAAGGACATCCAGTGCCTGTTCACGAACGAGCTGGATGAAGGTGCCTACATCAGCCAGACCCTGTCGACGGATGAAACCGCCGACCAGCTGGCCGCTCGCGTCGCCATCTACCGCATGATGCGCCCCGGCGAGCCGCCGACGGAAGACGCCGTCGAGGCCCTGTTCAACCGCCTGTTCTACAGCGAAGACACGTACGACCTGTCGCGCGTGGGCCGCATGAAGTTCAATGCCCGCGTGGGCCGCGACACGCCGGAAGGCGCGATGGTGCTGTCCAACGAGGACATCCTTGACGTTGTCAAGATCCTCGTCGAGCTGCGCAACGGCCGCGGCGAAGTCGATGACATCGACCACCTGGGCAACCGCCGCGTGCGTTGCGTGGGCGAACTGGCCGAGAACCAGTACCGTTCGGGCCTCGCCCGGATCGAGAAGGCCGTCAAGGAACGTCTGGGCCAGGCCGAGACCGAAGCCCTGATGCCGCACGACCTGATCAACTCCAAGCCGATCTCCGCGGCGTTGAAGGAGTTCTTCGGTGCGTCGCAGCTGTCGCAGTTCATGGACCAGACCAACCCGCTGTCGGAGATCACGCACAAGCGTCGCGTTTCCGCACTGGGCCCGGGCGGTCTGACCCGCGAGCGCGCCGGCTTCGAAGTCCGCGACGTGCACCCGACCCACTACGGCCGCGTCTGCCCGATCGAAACGCCGGAAGGCCCGAACATCGGTCTGATCAACTCGCTGGCCCTGTACGCGCAGCTGAACGAGTACGGCTTCCTCGAGACGCCGTACCGTCGCGTCGTCGACGGCAAGGTGACCGACCAGATCGATTACCTGTCCGCCATCGAAGAAGGCAAGTACGTGATCGCGCAGGCGAATGCGTCGCTGAACGACGGCGGCCAACTGGTCGACGAGCTGGTGTCCGCCCGTGAAAACGGCGAATCGGTGCTGACCTCGCCCGAGCGCATCCAGTACATGGACGTGGCGCCGACGCAGATCGTTTCCGTCGCGGCCTCGCTGGTGCCGTTCCTCGAGCACGACGACGCAAACCGCGCGCTGATGGGCGCCAACATGCAGCGTCAGGCCGTGCCGGTGCTGCGTCCCGAGAAGGCTTTCGTGGGCACGGGCGTCGAGCGCGTGGCTGCGAAGGACTCGGGCACGGTCGTCACGGCCCGTCGTGGCGGTGTGGTCGACTACGTGGACACGAACCGCATCGTGATCCGCGTGAACGACAACGAGACCGTGGCCGGCGAAGTCGGCGTGGACATCTACAACCTGATCAAGTATCAGCGTTCGAACCAGAACACGAACATCCACCAGCGTCCGATCGTCAAGCGCGGCGACAAGGTGTCCTCCGAGGACATCATTGCCGACGGCGCCTCGACCGACATCGGCGAACTGGCCCTGGGCCAGAACATGCTGGTCGCGTTCATGCCCTGGAACGGCTACAACTTCGAAGACTCGATCCTGATCAGCGAACGCGTGATCGCCGAAGACCGCTACACCTCGATCCACATCGAGGAACTTGTGGTCAACGCGCGTGACACCAAGCTGGGCTCCGAGGAAATCACCCGCGACATCCCGAACCTGTCCGAGCAGCAACTGGGCCGCCTGGACGAGTCCGGCATCGTCTACATCGGTGCCGAGGTGAATCCGGGCGACGTGCTGGTGGGCAAGGTCACGCCGAAGGGCGAGACCACGCTGACGCCGGAAGAGAAGCTGCTGCGCGCCATCTTCGGCGAGAAGGCTTCGGACGTGAAGGATACCTCGCTGCGCGTCGACCAAGGCACGCAGGGCACCGTCATCGACGTGCAGGTGTTCACTCGCGAAGGCATCCAGCGCGACAAGCGCGCCCAGCAGATCATTGACGACGAGCTGAAGCGCTTCCGCCTGGACCTGAACGACCAGCTGCGCATCGTCGAAGCCGACGCCTTCGACCGTATCGAGAAGCTGCTGATCGGCAAGGTCGCCAACGGCGGCCCGCAGAAGATCGCCAAGGGCACGACGATCACGAAGGACTACCTGTCCGGCGTCGAGAAGTTCCACTGGTTCGACATCCGTCCGGCCGAGGACGACGTGGCCAACCAGCTCGAATCGATCAAGAACTCGCTGGAGCAGACGCGTCACTCGTTCGACCTCGCCTTCGAAGAGAAGCGCAAGAAGCTGACGCAGGGCGACGAGCTGCCGGCAGGCGTGCTGAAGATGGTCAAGGTCTACCTGGCCGTCAAGCGCCGCCTGCAGCCGGGCGACAAGATGGCCGGCCGTCACGGCAACAAGGGTGTGGTGTCCAAGGTCGTTCCGATCGAAGACATGCCCTACATGGCCGACGGCACGCCGGCGGACATCGTGCTGAACCCGCTGGGCGTTCCTTCGCGGATGAACGTCGGTCAGGTGCTGGAAGTTCACCTGGGCTGGGCCGGCAAGGGCATTGGCCAGCGCATCGGTGACATGCTGCAGCAGCACGCTGCGGTGAGCGAGCTGCGCAAGTTCCTGGACGAGCTGTACAACCAGAACGGTGGCAAGACCGAGAACGTCGACGAGCTCAGCGACAAGGAAGTCGTCGAGATGGCCCAGAACCTGGCCAAGGGCGTGCCCTTCGCCACGCCGGTCTTCGACGGTGCCAAGGAAGAAGAAATCCGCGGCATGCTGAAGCTGGCCTACCCGGACGACATCAAGGCACGCAAGGGCCTGACCGACACCCGCACGCAGGCCTATCTGCATGACGGCCGCACCGGCGAGGCGTTCGAGCGCCCCGTCACCGTCGGCTACATGCACGTGCTGAAGCTGCACCACTTGGTGGACGACAAGATGCACGCCCGCTCGACCGGCCCGTACTCGCTCGTCACCCAGCAGCCGCTGGGCGGCAAGGCGCAGTTCGGCGGCCAGCGTTTCGGTGAGATGGAAGTGTGGGCGCTGGAAGCTTATGGCGCCTCCTACATCCTGCAGGAAATGCTGACTGTGAAGTCCGACGACGTGAACGGCCGCACCAAGGTGTACGAGTCCATCGTCAAGGGTGAGCACGCGATCGAAGCCGGCATGCCGGAGTCGTTCAACGTGCTGGTCAAGGAAATTCGTTCGCTCGGTATCGACATCGAGCTCGAGCGCAACTAATCAGGAACAGGAGAAACACACATGAAGGGTTTGCTGGACCTGTTCAAGCAGTTCACCCCTGATGAGCATTTCGATGCCATCAAGATCGGCCTCGCTTCGCCGGAGAAGATCCGCAGCTGGTCGTTCGGTGAGGTGAAGAAGCCTGAGACCATCAACTACCGTACGTTCAAGCCCGAGCGTGACGGCCTGTTCTGCGCCAAGATCTTCGGCCCGATCAAGGACTACGAGTGCCTGTGCGGCAAGTACAAGCGCCTGAAGCACCGCGGCGTGATCTGCGAGAAGTGCGGCGTCGAAGTGACCCAGACCAAGGTCCGCCGTGACCGCATGGGCCACATCGACCTGGCTGCGCCTTGCGCGCACATCTGGTTCCTGAAGTCGCTGCCGTCGCGTCTGGGCCTTGTGCTCGACATGACGCTGCGCGACATCGAACGCGTGCTGTACTTCGAGGCGTACGTCGTCGTCGATCCGGGCATGACCCCGCTGAAGAAGTTCTCGATCATGACCGAGGACGACTACGACGCGAAGCGCGTCGAGTTCGGTGACGAGTTCATCGCGCTGATGGGCGCCGAAGGCATCCAGAAGCTGCTGGCCGAGATGGATCTCGACATCGAGATCGACAAGCTGCGCAACGACATGACCGGCTCCGAGCTGAAGGTCAAGAAGAACTCCAAGCGCCTGAAGGTGATGGAAGCCTTCAAGAAGTCGGGCATCAAGCCGAGCTGGATGGTCATGGACGTGCTGCCCGTGCTGCCGCCGGACCTGCGTCCGCTGGTGCCGCTGGACGGTGGCCGCTTCGCGACCTCCGACCTGAACGACCTGTATCGCCGCGTCATCAACCGCAACAACCGTCTGGCCCGCCTGCTCGAGCTGAAGGCTCCTGAGATCATCGTGCGCAACGAAAAGCGCATGCTGCAGGAAGCCGTCGACTCGCTGCTGGACAACGGCCGCCGCGGCAAGGCGATGACCGGCGCGAACAAGCGTGCCCTCAAGTCGCTGGCCGACATGATCAAGGGCAAGAGCGGTCGCTTCCGTCAGAATCTGCTGGGCAAGCGCGTCGACTATTCCGGCCGTTCGGTGATTACCGTCGGCCCGACGCTGAAGCTGCACCAGTGCGGCTTGCCGAAGCTGATGGCGCTGGAGCTGTTCAAGCCCTTCATCTTCTCGCGTCTCGAAGCCATGGGCATCGCGACGACGATCAAGGCTGCCAAGAAGGAAGTCGAAGCCGGCACGCCGGTGGTCTGGGACATCCTGGAAGAGGTCATCAAGGAGCATCCGGTTCTGCTGAACCGCGCGCCGACGCTGCACCGTCTGGGCATCCAGGCCTTCGAGCCCGTGCTGATCGAAGGCAAGGCGATCCAGCTGCACCCGCTGGTCTGCGCGGCCTTCAACGCCGACTTCGACGGTGACCAGATGGCCGTCCACGTGCCGCTGTCGATCGAAGCGCAGATGGAAGCCCGCACGCTGATGCTGGCCTCCAACAACGTGCTGTTCCCGGCTTCGGGCGAGCCGTCCATCGTCCCGTCGCAAGACGTGGTGCTGGGCCTGTACTACGCCACCCGCGAGCGCACCAACGGCCGCGGCGAAGGCATGATCTTCTCGGACATCCCCGAGATGATCCGCGCGCTGGAGAACGGCGCCGTCGAGATCACGGCCAAGATCAGCATCCGCCTGGTCGAGTACAGCAAGGGCGCTGACGGTGAATGGGTCCCCGAGACCAAGCTCGTCGACACGACCGTCGGCCGTGCGTTGCTGTCCGAGATCCTGCCCAAGGGCCTGCCCTTCAGCAACATCAACAAGGCGCTGAAGAAGAAGGAAATCTCGCGACTGATCAACACCTCGTTCCGCAAGTGCGGTCTGAAGGAAACGGTGGTGCTGGCCGACAAGCTGCTGCAAAGCGGTTTCAAGCTCGCCACCCGCGCCGGCATCTCGATCGCCATCGACGACATGCTGGTGCCCAAGCAGAAGCACGAGCTGATCGAGCGCGCCGAGAAGGAAGTCAAGGAGATCGAGCAGCAGTACATCTCGGGTCTCGTGACCGCCGGCGAGCGCTACAACAAGGTCGTCGACATCTGGGGCAAGACCGGTGACGAGGTGGGCAAGGTCATGATGACCCAGCTCTCCAAGCAGAAGACGATCGACCGCCACGGCAAGGAAGTGGATCAGGAGTCCTTCAACTCCATCTACATGATGGCCGACTCGGGCGCGCGGGGTTCCGCTGCCCAGATCCGCCAGCTCGCCGGTATGCGGGGCCTGATGGCCAAGCCGGACGGCTCGATCATCGAGACGCCCATCACGGCGAACTTCCGCGAAGGCCTGAACGTTCTGCAGTACTTCATCTCCACCCACGGTGCTCGTAAGGGCCTGGCGGACACGGCGCTGAAGACCGCGAACTCCGGCTACCTGACCCGTCGTCTGGTCGACGTGACGCAGGATCTGGTCGTGACCGAGGACGATTGCGGCACCGACAACGGCATCGCGATGCGCGCGCTGGTCGAAGGTGGTGAAGTGATCGAATCGCTGCGCGATCGCGTGCTCGGCCGCGTCACCGCGATCGACGTGCTGCACCCCGAGACGCAGACCACCGTCGTCGAAGCCGGCCGCATGCTGGACGAAGACACGCTGGACATGCTGGAGCAGGCCGGTGTCGACGAGATCAAGGTCCGTACGCCGCTGACCTGCGCCACGCGCTTCGGCCTCTGCGCCAAGTGCTATGGCCGCGATCTGGGCCGTGGCGGTCTGGTGAACACCGGTGAGGCCGTGGGCGTGATCGCCGCGCAGTCGATCGGTGAGCCGGGCACGCAGCTGACGATGCGGACCTTCCACATCGGCGGTGCGGCTTCGCGTGCAGCGATCGCTTCGAGCGTCGATGCCAAGTCGGACGGCAATATCGGCTTCAACGCCACGATGCGCTACGTGACGAACGGCAAGGGCGAGCTGGTGGTGATTTCGCGTTCCGGCGAAATCGTCATCTCCGACCCGCACGGCCGCGAGCGCGAGCGTCACAAGGTGCCGTACGGCGCGATCCTGGCCATCAAGGCCGACCAGACCATCAAGGCTGGTACGGTCCTGGCGAACTGGGACCCGCTGACCCGGCCGATCATCACCGAGTTCGCCGGCCGCGCCACCTTCGAGAACGTCGAAGAAGGCGTGACGGTGGCCAAGCAGGTGGACGAAGTGACCGGCCTGTCGACGCTGGTGGTCATCGACCCGAAGCGCCGCGGCGCCGCCAAGGTCATCCGCCCGCAGGTCAAGCTGCTGGATGCCAACGGCAACGAGGTGAAGATCCCCGGTACCGACCACTCGGTGACGATCGGCTTCCCGGTCGGCTCGCTGATCCAGGTGCGTGACGGTCAGGACCTCGCTCCGGGCGAAGTGCTGGCGCGTATCCCGATCGAAGGCCAGAAGACTCGTGACATTACCGGCGGTCTGCCGCGTGTGGCCGAGCTGTTCGAAGCCCGTTCGCCTAAGGACGTCGGCGTGCTGGCCGAGCAGACCGGCACGGTCTCGTTCGGCAAGGAGACGAAGGGCAAGGTTCGCCTGGAGATCACCGATCCGGATGGCAAGAAGCACGAAGAGCTGGTGCCGAAGGAAAAGAACATCCTGGTGCACGAAGGCCAGGTGGTGAACCGGGGCGAGCTGATCGTCGACGGCGCGGCGGATCCGCAGGACATCCTGCGCCTGCTGGGCATCGAGGAACTGGCGCGCTACATCGTCGACGAAGTGCAGGACGTGTACCGTCTGCAGGGCGTGAAGATCAACGACAAGCACATCGAGGTGATCGTTCGCCAGATGCTGCGTCGCGTGGTGATCACGAACCCGGGCGATACGCACTACATCCTGAACGAGCAGGTCGAGCGTTCGGAGCTGCTGGACACCAACGACCGCATGCGCAAGGAAGGCAAGCTGATTGCCACCCATGCCGACGTGCTGCTGGGTATCACCAAGGCTTCGCTGTCGACCGATTCCTTCATCTCGGCCGCTTCCTTCCAGGAAACGACCCGCGTGCTCACCGAGGCTGCCATCATGGGCAAGCGCGACGAGCTGCGTGGCTTGAAGGAAAACGTCATCGTCGGTCGCCTGATCCCCGCCGGTACCGGCATGGCCTTCCACCAGGCACGCCGTGTCAAGGAAGAGATGGACGACGCCGAGCGCCGCGCCATCGCCATCCAGGAAGCCGAGGAACTCGCGGCAGCTCAGATGGCCAGCATCGACTCGGGCGACGCTGCTGCCGAATAAGCGGTTCGCGCGTCACGCAGAGGCCACCTTCGGGTGGCCTTTTTCATGCCTGTTATGTCTGTTGCGTCTTCAGCCAGGCTTCCGGCGTGCCGATCTGCAGACCGGCAAGTCGGGCCCGTTTTGCGAGCGCCAGGACGGCCCGGTCGCGGGAGATCAGCCAGGCGGCTTGTTCGGCGATGGCCAGGTCGATGAATTTCTGGTCGTCCTTGTCCCGGCAGACCAGGCGCACGGCCGGCGCCGGCTCGTGCTCGACCATCTCGCAGTGCTCGGCAAAGGCCTGCTCGATCAGTGCCAGGTTCGGGCCGTAGGCGGCGGCCACGCCGCGGCCGAGCACGTGCTTCAGCTCGTCCAGCATCGCTGGGCGGCCGATCCAGCGGAGCCGGCCGGCCCGCAGTGCCGCAACCAGTGGGCGGGCGCGAGCGTCGTCGAACACCAGCCAATCCATCACGACCTGGGTGTCGATAACGATGCGGGAAGGCGGTGGAAGCTCGGGCATGGGCGCGCAGGATACTGCGAAATCGCCAGGCAGCTTGCGCGTTAACCCCCATCCGTCCTACAATCGCGGGCTCTCCTGCCGGCAGAGGTGCGTCCATTCGCGCCTTTACTGTCTCAGTGCCGCCGCCGAGCCCCTCCGGGCAAGCCAGGAGCAGTGTGATTTCAAACGGGAACAAGTCACTTATGCCAACTATCAACCAGTTGGTGCGCCACGGCCGCGAAGCCGAGGTCACCAAATCCAAGTCGCCGGCAATGCAGAATTGCCCGCAGCGCCGCGGCGTCTGCACCCGCGTCTACACCACGACTCCGAAGAAGCCGAATTCGGCTCTGCGTAAGGTCGCCAAGGTGCGTCTGACCAACGGTTTCGAGGTTATCTCGTACATCGGCGGTGAAGGCCACAACCTGCAAGAGCACAGCGTCGTGCTGGTGCGCGGCGGTCGTGTGAAGGACTTGCCCGGTGTGCGTTACCACATCGTGCGCGGTTCGCTTGACCTGCAAGGCGTCAAGGATCGCAAGCAGTCGCGTTCGAAGTACGGCGCCAAGCGTCCGAAGAACAGCAAGTAATCCAAGGTTTGTCTGGTTCCGGCGCATTGCCGAGACCACGATGTTTTTGCGGTTCACAGCAACCGAGTAAGTGGATGGCCCCACAAAAGCAGGTGGTCATCCAGGGCCAGGGCCCAAAGCCCGAGCCAACTGAAGCAGAAGGAAGATTCCCATGCCACGTCGTCGCGAAGTACCCAAGCGCGAAATCCTGCCGGATCCGAAGTTCGGCAACGTCGATCTGTCCAAGTTCATGAACGTCATCATGGAATCGGGCAAGAAGGCCGTTGCAGAGCGCATCATTTACGGCGCCCTCGAGCAGATCGAGAAGAAGGCCGGCAAGGATCCGCTGGAAGTGTTCATCGTTGCACTGAACAACGTGAAGCCGATGGTCGAAGTGAAGTCCCGCCGTGTTGGCGGTGCGAACTACCAAGTTCCCGTGGAAGTTCGTCCCGTCCGCCGGATGGCTCTGGCCATGCGCTGGCTGAAGGAATCGGCACGCAAGCGCGGTGAGAAGTCGATGGCCCAGCGCCTCGCCAACGAGCTGATGGAAGCCTCGGAAGGCCGTGGCGGCGCCATGAAGAAGCGCGACGAAGTGCACCGCATGGCCGAGGCCAACAAGGCCTTCTCGCACTTCCGCTTCTAAACTCACTCGTTTCAGCCGCCTCGGGTTTCTACTGACCCGTTGGCGGCTCCTGCCTTTTGGAGTTATCTCATGGCACGCAAGACCCCCATCGAGCGCTACCGCAACATCGGTATCTCGGCGCACATCGATGCTGGCAAGACCACGACGACCGAGCGCATCCTGTACTACACCGGCGTGAACCACAAGATCGGTGAAGTGCACGATGGCGCCGCCACGATGGACTGGATGGAACAGGAGCAAGAGCGCGGCATCACGATCACGTCCGCCGCGACGACCTGCTTCTGGAAGGGCATGGACCTCGCTCGTCCGGAACACCGCATCAACATCATCGACACGCCCGGACACGTTGACTTCACGATTGAAGTCGAGCGTTCGATGCGCGTCCTGGACGGCGCCTGCATGGTGTATTGCGCCGTGGGTGGCGTGCAGCCGCAGTCGGAAACCGTCTGGCGCCAAGCCAACAAGTACAAGGTGCCCCGCCTGGCCTTCGTGAACAAGATGGACCGTACCGGTGCCAACTTCTACAAGGTCGTGGAGCAGATGAAGCTGCGCCTGAAGGCCAACCCGGTGCCCGTCGTGCTGCCGATCGGCGCCGAAGAAAACTTCACCGGCGTGATCGACCTGATCAAGATGAAGGCGATCATCTGGGACGAAGCTTCCCAGGGCATGAAGTTCGACTACCGCGACATCCCCGCCGACATGGTGGCCGATGCTCAGAAGTGGCGCGACAACATGGTCGAAGCTGCCGCCGAGTCTTCGGAAGACATGATGAACAAGTACCTCGAGTCGGGCGAACTGACCGAGGACGACATCATTCTGGGTCTGCGCACCCGCACCATCGCTGCTGAAATCCAGCCGATGTTCTGCGGCACGGCCTTCAAGAACAAGGGCGTGCAGCGCATGCTGGACGGCGTGATCGACTTCATGCCGTCGCCGGTCGACGTCCCCCCGGTTCCGGGCACGGACGAAGACGACCAGCCGGTGGTCCGCAAGGCCGAAGACAGCGAGAAGTTCGCGGCTCTGGCCTTCAAGCTGATGACCGACCCGTACGTCGGCCAGCTGACCTTCGTGCGCGTGTACTCGGGCGTTCTGCAGTCGGGCTCGACCGTCTACAACCCGATCCGCGGCAAGAAGGAGCGCATCGGCCGGATCCTGCAGATGCACGCCAACCAGCGCGAGGAAATCTCGGAAATTCTGGCCGGCGACATCGCCGCCTGCGTGGGCCTGAAGGACGTGACGACCGGCGAAACGCTTTGCGATCCGGACTCGATCATCACCTTGGAAAAGATGGTGTTCCCGGAGCCGGTGATCTCGCAGGCCGTCGAGCCCAAGACCAAGGCCGACCAGGAGAAGATGGGTATCGCCCTGGGCCGCCTGGCCAAGGAAGACCCGTCCTTCCGTCTGCGTACCGATGAAGAGTCGGGCCAGACCATCATTTCCGGCATGGGCGAGCTGCACCTGGAAATCATTGTCGACCGCATGAAGCGCGAGTTCGGCGTGGAAGCCAACGTTGGCAAGCCGCAAGTTGCGTATCGCGAAACGATCCGCAAGACCGCGACCGACGTCGAAGGCAAGTTCGTGCGCCAGTCCGGCGGCAAGGGCCAGTACGGCCACGTCGTGCTGACCGTCGAGCCGCAGGAGCCGGGCAAGGGCTTCGAGTTCGTCGACGCCATCAAGGGCGGTGTGGTTCCTCGCGAATTCATCCCGGCCGTCGAGAAGGGTGTCATCGACTCGCTGCCGAACGGCGTGATGGCCGGCTTCCCGGTCGTCGACGTCAAGGTCACGCTGACCTTCGGTTCGTACCACGAAGTCGACTCGAACGAAAACGCGTTCAAGATGGCTGCGTCGATGGGCTTCAAGGAAGCTTGCCGCAAGGCCAGCCCGGTGATCCTGGAGCCGATGATGGCCGTGGAAGTCGAGACGCCTGAGGACTACGCCGGCAACGTGATGGGCGACCTGTCCAGCCGTCGCGGCATGGTGCAGGGCATGGACGACATGGTCGGTGGCGGCAAGGTCATCAAGGCCGAAGTCCCGCTGTCGGAAATGTTCGGCTACTCGACGACGCTGCGTTCGATGTCGCAAGGTCGCGCCACGTACACGATGGAGTTCAAGCACTATTCGGAAGCCCCGAAGAACGTTGCCGACGCCATCATCACGGCCCGCGCCAAGTAACTCGTTACTTCAGCTCACTGAATCGTCTTCGCAGCGCGCCTCCCATTTGCCCGTCGGTGGGGTTCAAGGACGCTGCGGAAACGCTAAACCAATAGACGGGTATTGCTCTTTCTTTGGAGATTCCAAATGGCAAAAGGTAAATTTGAACGCACCAAGCCGCACGTGAACGTGGGCACGATTGGTCACGTTGACCATGGCAAGACGACGCTGACGGCGGCGATTGCGACGGTGCTGTCCAAGAAGTTCGGCGGCGAAGCCAAGGCCTACGACCAGATCGACGCGGCGCCGGAAGAAAAGGCACGCGGCATCACGATCAACACCGCGCACGTCGAGTACGAGACGGCCAACCGCCACTACGCGCACGTTGACTGCCCGGGCCACGCCGACTATGTGAAGAACATGATCACCGGCGCCGCCCAGATGGACGGCGCGATCCTGGTGTGCTCGGCCGCTGACGGCCCGATGCCCCAGACCCGCGAGCACATCCTGCTGGCTCGCCAGGTCGGCGTGAAGTACATCATCGTCTTCCTGAACAAGTGCGACATGGTCGACGACGCCGAGCTGCTCGAGCTGGTCGAAATGGAAGTGCGCGAGCTCCTGTCCAAGTACGACTTCCCCGGCGACGACACCCCGATCATCAAGGGTTCGGCCAAGCTGGCCCTGGAAGGCGACACCGGCGACCTGGGCGAGCAAGCCATCATGCGCCTGGCTGACGCCCTGGACACCTACATCCCCCAGCCGGACCGTGCCGTTGACGGCGCCTTCCTGCTGCCGGTCGAAGACGTGTTCTCGATCTCCGGCCGCGGCACCGTCGTGACCGGTCGCGTCGAGCGCGGCATCATCAAGGTCGGCGAAGAAATCGAAATCGTCGGCATCCGCGAAGTCCAGAAGACCACGGTCACGGGCGTCGAAATGTTCCGCAAGCTGCTGGACCAAGGTCAAGCAGGCGACAACGTCGGCATCCTGCTGCGCGGCACCAAGCGTGAAGACGTCGAGCGCGGCCAAGTGCTGGCCAAGCCCGGCACGATCAAGCCGCACACCCACTTCACCGCTGAGATCTACGTTCTGAGCAAGGAAGAGGGCGGCCGTCACACCCCGTTCTTCAACAACTACCGTCCCCAGTTCTACTTCCGCACGACGGACGTGACCGGTGCCGTGGAGCTGCCGAAGGACAAGGAAATGGTCATGCCCGGCGACAACGTCGGCATCACCGTGAAGCTGATCGCGCCGATCGCCATGGAGCAAGGCCTGCGCTTCGCCATCCGTGAAGGCGGTCGTACCGTCGGCTCGGGCGTCGTCGCCACCATCCTCGAGTAAGTCTTTTGCGTGATGACCCGGGCGAGAGCCTGGGTCTCACCTCTCGTTCTTTGAAGGAAAAATCATGCAAAAGCAAAAGATCCGCATCCGCCTGAAGGCTTTCGACTACAAGCTGATCGACCAATCGGCTCTGGAAATCGTCGAGACCGCCAAGCGCACTGGCGCGATCGTCAAGGGCCCGGTGCCCCTGCCGACGCGCATGCAACGTTTCGACATCTTGCGTTCGCCGCACGTCAACAAGTCGTCGCGCGACCAGTTCGAAATCCGTACGCACCAGCGCCTGATGGACATCGTCGATCCGACCGACAAGACGGTCGACGCGCTGATGAAGCTCGACCTGCCCGCCGGCGTCGACGTGGAAATCAAGCTGCAGTGATCTGAGCAGTAGAGCAGTCAGCGATGACTGTTTGAAGTCAGGACAGCAAGAAGGGCGGTCTGCGAGGGCCGCCCTTTTTGCTTGTGGATAGCTGCATGCCCTTGTGCATAACTTAGGGTTCGCGCTATACTCGCCGTCTTTGCCGCCTGGGGTGTCTCCTTGGGTGGCGTTAGCGCGTCGCTCTTGAGCCTTTACCCGAGAGCGATGCAATCAGTCAGCCTGGCCAATCGATGTCAGGCATTTGGAGAAAAACCATGAGTCTAAGCAATCGTCTCGGATTGCTGGGCCGCAAGGTGGGCATGATGCGCATCTTCACGGACGATGGCGACGCCATCCCTGTGACGGTGCTGGATGTGTCCAACAACCGCGTGACCCAGGTCAAGACCGAAGAGACCGACGGCTACAGCGCCATTCAAGTGGCGTTCGGTACGCGCAAAGCTTCGCGCGTCACCAAGCCTGAAGCTGGCCACCTCGCCAAGGCGGGTGTCGAAGCCGGTCGAATCCTCAAAGAATTCCGTGTCGACGCCACCGTCGCCGCCGAGTATCAAGCCGGCAGCACGCTGCCTGTGACGTTGTTTGCCGCCGGCCAGCTGGTCGATGTGCAGGGCACGTCCACCGGTAAGGGCTACGCTGGCACGATCAAGCGCCACAACTTCAGCTCGCAACGCGCCTCGCACGGTAACAGCCGTTCGCACAACGTTCCTGGCTCCATCTCGATGGCGCAGGATCCGGGCCGCGTGTTCCCGGGCAAGAAGATGACCGGCCACATGGGTGACGAGACCGTCAGCGTGCAGAACCTGGACATCGTCCGCGTGGACGAAGCCCGTCAGCTGCTGCTGGTTCGCGGCGCCGTTCCGGGCTCCAAGAACGGCCACGTCGTCGTTCGCCCGGCCGTCAAGGTCAAGGTCAAGAAGGGAGCCAACTGATGCAGCTCGAGCTCCTGAACGAACAGGGTCAGGCCACGTCCAAGGTTGACGCTGCCGACACCGTCTTCGCTCGCGAATACAACGAAGCCCTGGTGCACCAAGTGGTCGTGGCTTATCAAGCCAACGCCCGCCAGGGCACCCGCGCCCAGAAGGACCGCGAACAAGTTCACCACTCGACCAAGAAGCCGTTCCGCCAAAAGGGAACGGGTCGTGCTCGTGCAGGTATGACGTCCTCGCCGCTGTGGCGTGGCGGCGGTCGTATCTTCCCGAACATGCCGGACGAAAACTTCACGCACAAGCTGAACAAGAAGATGTACCGCGCCGGTATGGCCGCCATCCTCTCGCAGCTGGCACGCGAAGGCCGTCTGTCGGTCGTGGAATCGATCTCGATCGAAGCCCCGAAGACCAAGCTGCTGGCCGCCAAGTTCAAGGCCATGGGCCTGGAATCGGTCATGGTCATCGCCGACAACGTCGACGACAACCTGGCACTGGCTTCGCGCAACCTGCACAACGTGCTGGTCTGCGAGCCCCGTTACGCCGATCCGCTGTCGCTGGTTCATTACAAGAAGGTTCTTGTGACGAAGGCGGCAATGGAGCAACTGCAGGAGATGTTCGCATGAGCACCCTGAAATTCTCTGAAGGCCGTCTGGCCTCGGTGCTGCTGGCTCCGATCGTGTCCGAAAAGGCCACGGCCGTCGCCGAAAAGCACAACCAAGTGCTGTTCAAGGTCCTGCGCGACGCGACCAAGCCGGAAATCAAGGCCGCTGTTGAACTGATGTTCAAGGTGGAAGTTGAGTCCGTGTCCGTCGTCAACGTCAAGGGCAAGACCAAGCGCTTCGGTGGCCGTGCCGGTCGCCGCGACCACGTCAAGAAGGCGTACGTCGCTCTGAAGGCTGGCCAAGAGCTGAACTTCTCCGGGGAGGCTGCGTAAATGGCCGTCGTCAAAGTCAAGCCTACTTCGCCCGGCCGTCGCGGCGTCGTCAAGGTTGTCCACAAGCACCTGCACAAGGGCGCTCCGGAAGCTTCGCTGCTGGAACCCCAGAAGCAGAACTCCGGCCGTAACAACAACGGTCACATCACGATTCGCCACAAGGGCGGTGGTCACAAGCACCACTACCGTGTCGTCGACTTCAAGCGTGACAAGGACGGCATCCCCGCCAAGGTCGAGCGCATCGAGTACGACCCGAACCGTACGGCCCACATCGCTCTGGTGTGCTATGCCGACGGCGAGCGTCGCTACATCATCGCTCCGCGTGGCCTGGAAGTCGGTTCGACCATCCTGAGCGGCGCGGAAGCTCCGATCAAGGCTGGCAACACGCTGCCGATCCGCAACATTCCCGTCGGCTCGACGATCCACTGCGTGGAAATGCTGCCTGGCAAGGGTGCCCAGATCGCTCGCTCGGCCGGCGTCTCCGTCGTGCTGATGGCGCGTGAAGGCGTCTACGCCCAGCTGCGCCTGCGCTCGGGTGAAGTCCGTCGCATCCACATCGACTGCCGCGCCACGATCGGCGAGGTGTCCAACGAAGAGCATCAGCTGCGCCAGTACGGCAAGGCCGGCGCGATCCGTTGGAAGGGTATCCGCCCGACCGTCCGCGGTGTGGCAATGAACCCGGTGGATCACCCGCACGGTGGTGGTGAAGGTCGTACCGGTGAAGGCCAGGCGCCTGTGTCGCCGTGGAACACCCTCACGAAGGGCTACCGCACTCGTAACAACAAGCGCACGCAGACGTTCATCGTCTCGCGTCGCAAGAAGTAAAAGGGTAGGCCATGACTCGTTCTCTGAAGAAGGGCCCCTTCGTCGACCATCACTTGCTGAGCAAGGTCGAGAAGGCTGTTGCCATCAAGGACAAGAAGCCCATCAAGACCTGGTCGCGTCGCTCGACGATCCTGCCCGAGTTCATCGGTCTGACGATCGCCGTGCACAACGGCAAGCAGCACGTGCCGGTCTATGTGTCGGACCAGATGGTCGGCCACAAGCTGGGTGAATTCGCACTGACCCGCACCTTCAAGGGCCACCCGGCCGACAAGAAGGCCGGGAAGAAGTAAGGATGCCAACGATGGAAACCAAAGCAATCGTTCGCGGCGTTCGCCTCTCGTGTGACAAGGGCCGCCTGGTGGCAGACCTGATCCGCGGCAAGAAGGTCGATCACGCGCTGAACATCCTGGAATTCACCCAGAAGAAGGCTGCCGTCATCATCAAGAAGGCGCTGGAAAGCGCCATCGCCAACGCCGAGCACAACGACGGCGCTGACATTGATGATCTGAAGGTCACGTCGATCTATGTGGAGCAAGGTGCCACGCTGAAGCGTTTCTCGGCACGTGCCAAGGGCCGCGGCAATCGCATCAGCAAGCCCACCTGCCACATCTTCGTGTCGGTCGGCAACTAACAGCCAAGGAAGACTAATGGGACAGAAAATCCACCCAACCGGCTTCCGCCTGCCCGTCACCCGTAACTGGGCGTCGCGCTGGTACGCGTCGAACACCAACTTCGCCACGATGCTGGCCGAAGACTTGAAGGTTCGCGAATACCTGAAGGCAAAGCTGAAGAATGCCGCCGTCTCGCGCATCCTGATCGAGCGCCCCGCCAAGAACGCACGCATCACGATCTTCTCGGCTCGTCCGGGCGTCGTGATCGGCA
Organism: Roseateles agri; assembly: GCF_034043675.1. Lineage (NCBI taxonomy): Bacteria > Pseudomonadati > Pseudomonadota > Betaproteobacteria > Burkholderiales > Sphaerotilaceae > Roseateles > Roseateles agri. The sequence continues at coordinate 763,969 of NZ_JAXCLA010000003.1, forward strand.
AGAAGGGCGAAGACATCGAAGCACTGAAGGCCGAACTGACCAAGCGTCTGGGCGTGCCGGTGGCCGTGAACATCGAAGAAGTGCGCAAGCCTGAAATCGATGCTCAGCTGATCGCCGACTCGATCACCCAGCAGCTGGAAAAGCGCATCATGTTCCGCCGCGCCATGAAGCGCGCGATGCAGAACGCGATGCGCCTGGGCGCCCAGGGTATCAAGATCATGTCGTCGGGTCGTCTGAACGGCATCGAAATCGCTCGTTGCGAGTGGTATCGCGAAGGTCGTGTTCCCCTTCACACGCTGAAGGCCGACATCGACTACGGCTTCTCCGAAGCGTCGACGACCTACGGTCAAATCGGCGTGAAGGTGTGGGTCTACCGCGGTGACCGCCTGGCCAATGGCGAGGCTCCGGTGATCAACACGCCGGCAGGTGCCGAAGATGACCGCCGTCCGCGTCGCAATGCGCGTCCTGGTGCTCCGGGTGGCCGTGGCCGTCCGGGCGGCGACCGTGGTCCGCGTGATGGCGCTCCGGCAGCTGATGCCGGCGCTCCGGCGAAGCGCGTCGTTCGCAAGCCCGCGGCTGCTGCTCCGGCGGCTCCCGCGGCTGGCGACGCCAAAGGAGAATAAGAATGCTGCAACCTAATCGTCGGAAATACCGCAAGGAGCAGAAGGGTCGCAACACCGGCGTCGCCACCCGTGGCGCCGCGGTGTCGTTTGGTGACTTCGGCCTGAAGGCCACCGAGCGCGGCCGCCTGACGGCTCGTCAGATCGAAGCTGCACGTCGTGCAATCTCGCGCCACATCAAGCGCGGTGGTCGCATCTTCATCCGCATCTTTCCGGACAAGCCGATCTCCCAGAAGCCCGCCGAAGTCCGTATGGGTAACGGTAAGGGCAACCCGGAGTACTACGTCGCTGAGATCCAGCCTGGCAAGGTGCTCTACGAAATCAACGGCGTGCCGGAAACCCTGGCTCGTGAAGCGTTCACGCTGGCTGCTGCAAAGCTGCCGCTGCGTTGCACCTTCGTGGCCCGCCAGGTCGGTACCTGAAGAGGAAAGACACCATGAAAGCATCTGAACTGCGTAGCAAGGATGTCGCTGCCCTGGAAAAGGAAGTGACCGACCTGCTGAAGGCCCATTTCGGCCTGCGCATGCAAAAGGCGACCCAGCAGTTGACCAACCACACGGTGTTGGGCAACACGCGCCGCGACATCGCTCGTGCCAAGACCATCTTGAACGAGAAGAAGAAGGGAGCTGCGAAATGACGGAAGCTCAAGCCACCAAGAACACGCGCACCCTGATCGGCCGCGTGGTCAGCGACAAGCGCGCCAAGACCGTCACGGTCCTGGTCGAGCGTCGCGCCAAGCACGAGCTCTACGGCAAGATCGTGGCCCGTTCCAGCAAGTACCACGCCCATGACGAAAAGGGCGAGTACAAGATGGGCGACGTGGTCGAGATCTCCGAAGGCCGCCCGATCTCCAAGACCAAGAGCTGGGTCGTGACCCGCCTGGTCGAGAAGGCGCAAGCGGTCTAATCGACGACCCTGTCGTCATGTCGCGGGCTTTTGCCTGTGGCGTGCAGACGGCCGGAACGCCTGGAATACTGGCGGCCGGCCGTTTTTCTTTTCCCAATCGTCTGGAGAGTCGAATCATGCTGAAAGTCGGAGACAAGCTGCCTGCGGGCACGCTGATGGAATTCATCGAAGTGGAAGGCGAGGGCTGCTCGCTCGGACCGAATGCCTTCGACGTCGAAAAGGCCACGGCCGGCAAGAAGATCGCCATCTTCGCGCTGCCGGGTGCATTCACCCCGACCTGCTCGGCCCAGCACGTGCCGGGCTATGTCCAGCAGGCCGAGGCCCTGAAGGCTGCCGGCGTGGACGAGATCTGGTGCGTGTCGGTCAACGACGCCTTTGTGATGGGTGCCTGGGGCCGCGAGCAGAAGACCGCCGGCAAGGTGCGCATGATGGCCGACGGCAGCGCGGCGTTCACCCAGGCTGCTGGCCTGACGCTGGACCTGATCGCGCGCGGCATGGGCGTGCGCTCGCAGCGCTACTCGATGCTGGTCGACGACGGCGTCGTGAAGACGCTGAACATCGAGGCCCCTGGCAAGTTCGAGGTCAGCGACGCCGGCACGATGCTGAGCCAGGCCAAGGCCTGATTGAATTCGCTGCGATTCCCGCTTGACCCGCTTCAGGGTTTCAATGCATAATCGCAGCTTCGCCGAGAAGTCGGGCGCAATTTCATGTTGCGTTACGACCCTCGGATCCGCCCTCAACCACTGAACGAGTGTTGCGCAATGCAGCAGGAGTTCAGCTACGGGCCCAAGACTGCTTGATGAAGCAGCCGCTGGAATCTTCCGGTGGCAGTGGATTCGGGACAAGTTGGGGACAGACATGATTCAAATGCAATCGCGACTGGACGTCGCGGATAACACTGGCGCCAAGTCCGTCATGTGCATCAAGGTGCTTGGTGGATCCAAGCGTCGCTATGCGCATATCGGCGACGTCATCAAGGTCAGCATCAAGGAAGCTGCGCCGCGCGCTCGCGTCAAGAAGGGCGAGGTCTACAGCGCTGTGGTCGTGCGTACCGCCAAGGGCGTGCGCCGTCAGGACGGCTCCCTGGTCAAGTTCGACGGCAATGCCGCCGTTCTGCTGAACGCCAAGCTGGAGCCCATCGGCACCCGCATCTTCGGCCCCGTGACGCGTGAACTGCGTACCGAGCGCTTCATGAAGATCGTGTCGCTGGCACCGGAAGTGCTCTGAGCACAGCAGCCAAGACAAAGGTATTGCCATGAACAAGATTCGTAAAGGCGACGAGGTCATCGTGCTGACCGGCCGCGACAAGGGCAAGCGCGGCATCGTGTCGCAGCGTGTCGATGACGCCCACCTCGTGGTGGACGGCGTCAACGTCGTCAAGAAGCACGTCAAGCCGAACCCGATGAAGGGTACGACCGGCGGCGTGGTCGACAAGACGATGCCCATCCATCAATCCAACGTGGCGATCTTCAACGCCGCATCCGGTAAGGCCGACCGCGTGGGCATCAAGCTGCTCGCCGACGGCAAGAAGGTGCGCGTGTTCAAGTCGACCGGCGAAGAGATCAAGGCTTAAGAGGTTCGACATGGCTCGTCTGCAAGAGTTTTATCGCGAGAAGGTCGTCCCCAGTCTGACTGAAAAGTTCGGCTACAAGTCGACCATGGAAGTGCCGCGCATCACCAAGATCACGCTGAACATGGGCGTGAGCGAGGCCGTGGCCGACAAGAAGGTCATGGACCACGCCGTTGGCGACCTGACCAAGATCGCCGGCCAGAAGCCCGTGGTCACCAAGTCGAAGAAGGCCATCGCAGGTTTCAAGATCCGCGAGAACGTGCCCATCGGCTGCATGGTCACGCTGCGTGGCGTCCAGATGTATGAATTCCTGGACCGCTTCGTCACGATCGCCCTGCCGCGCGTGCGCGACTTCCGTGGTATCTCCGGCCGTTCGTTCGATGGCCGTGGCAACTACAACATCGGCATCAAGGAACAGATCATCTTCCCCGAAATCGATTACGACAAGGTGGATGCTCTGCGTGGTCTGAACATCAGCATCACGACGACTGCCAAGAACGACGAAGAAGCGAAGGCGCTGCTGGCCTCCTTCAAGTTCCCGTTCAAGAACTGAGGTGACTCGTGGCTAAACTTTCCCTGATTCAGCGCGAACAGAAGCGTGAGCAACTCGTTGCCAAGTTCGCCAAGAAGTACGCGGAACTGAAGGCGATCATCGACGACGCCAAGAAGTCCGACGAAGAGCGTTACCTCGCTCGCCTGGAGCTGCAGAAGCTCCCCCGCAACGCATACCCGACTCGCCTGCGCAACCGCTGCGAGCTGACTGGCCGTCCCCGCGGTACCTTCCGCAAGTTCGGCCTGGGCCGTAACAAGATTCGCGAGCTGGCCTTCAAGGGCGACATCCCCGGTGTCGTCAAGGCCAGCTGGTAATCGGCTCGATTAGGAGAAATCGCAAATGAGCATGAGTGATCCTATCGCCGATATGCTGACCCGCATTCGCAACGCGCAAGCCGTTGAGAAGACCAGCGTCGTGATGCCTTCCAGCAAGCTGAAGGTCGCGATCGCCAAGGTCCTGAAGGATGAGGGCTATATCGACGGTTTCGCGGTCAAGGGCGAAGAAGCCCGTCCGGAACTCGAGATCTCGCTGAAGTACTACGCCGGCCGTCCGGTGATCGAGCGTATCGAGCGCGTCAGCCGTCCCGGCCTGCGCGTCTACAAGGGCCGCCACGACATTCCTCAGGTCATGAATGGCCTGGGTGTGGCGATCGTCACCACGCCGCAAGGTGTGATGACCGACCGCAAGGCACGTCAAGCCGGTATCGGCGGCGAAGTGCTCTGCTACGTCGCCTAAGCGCAAGGAGATCCAGACAATGTCCCGCGTTGGAAAAATGCCGGTCGCCATCCCGCAAGGCGTGGATGTGACCGTGAACGCTGACACGATCAGCGTCAAGGGCTCGCTCGGCACGCTGGTGCGTCCGATCAACCCTCTCGTCTCGATCAAGAACGAAGCCGGCAAGCTGAACGTTGCCCCGGTTGACGCCACGGCCGCTGCCGATGCCATGTCCGGCACGACGCGCGCTCTGGTTGCCAACATGGTGACCGGTGTCAGCAAGGGCTTCGAGAAGAAGCTGAACCTGGTCGGCGTGGGCTTCCGTGCCCAAGCCGCCGGTTCCAAGCTGAACCTGCAGATCGGTTTCTCGCATCCGGTGGTCAAGGACATGCCGGCCGGTATCACGGTCGCTTGCGCCACGCCGACCGAGATTCTGATCAAGGGTGCTGATCGTCAAGTTGTTGGTCAGATCGCCGCCGAAGTGCGCGCCTTCCGTCCGCCCGAGCCGTACAAGGGCAAGGGCATCCGCTACGCGGACGAGAAGGTCACGATCAAAGAGACCAAGAAGAAGTAAGGAGCAGCGCAATGTTGACCAAGAAAGAACAGCGCATCCGTCGTTCGCGTCAGACCCGCGCCCGGATTGCCATCCAGCGCGTCGCACGCCTGACGGTGTTCCGCTCCAACCTGCACATCTACGCCAGCGTCATTTCCGACTGCGGCACCAAGGTGCTGGCCAGCGCGTCGACGGCCGAGAAGGAAGTCCGCGCCGAACTCGGTGGTTCCGGCAAGGGCGGCAACGTCGCTGCTGCGACCCTGATCGGCAAGCGCATCGCCGCCAAGGCCAAGGCCGCTGGCGTCGAGAAGGTTGCATTCGACCGTGCTGGCTTCGCCTACCACGGCCGCGTCAAGGCCCTGGCCGAAGCAGCCCGCGAAGCCGGCCTGCAGTTCTGACGCATAAAGGAATACTGAAATGGCAAAGTTTCAACCCCGCGCGCAGACCGAAGGCAACGACGACGGCCTGAAGGAAAAGATGATCGCGGTCAACCGCGTCACCAAGGTGGTCAAGGGCGGCCGTACGCTGTCCTTCGCCGCTCTGACGGTGGTCGGCGATGGCGATGGCCGCATCGGCATGGGCAAGGGCAAGGCGAAGGAAGTTCCGGTCGCCGTGCAGAAGGCCATGGAATCGGCTCGCCGCAACATGGTCAAGGTCAGCCTGCGTAACGGCACGATCCATCACAACGTGGTGGGCGAGCACGGCGCTTCGCACGTCATCATGGCTCCGGCACCCGCCGGTACCGGCGTCATCGCCGGCGGCCCGATGCGCGCTGTCTTCGAAGTGATGGGCGTGACCGACATCGTGACCAAGAGCCACGGTTCGACCAACCCGTACAACATGGTTCGCGCCACGCTGAATGGCCTGAAGCGCGCAACCACGGCTTCGGAAGTCGCTGCCAAGCGCGGCAAGTCGGTCGAAGACATCCTCGGCTGATCGGCCCACTGGAGAGACGAACATGTCTGAAAAGAAAACCGTTACGGTCAAGCTGGTTCGCAGCCCGATCGGCACCCGTGCCTCGCACCGTGCCACCGTGGTCGGCCTGGGCCTGCGCAAGCTGAACAGCACGAGCACGCTGGAAGACACGCCGGCAGTGCGCGGCATGATCAACAAGATCGCCTACCTCGTCCAGGTGCTGTAAGCGCCTGACGAACGAAGGACACAAGATGCAACTCAACACCATCAAGCCCGCAGCGGGCGCCAAGCACGCCAAGCGTCGTGTCGGCCGCGGCATCGGCTCCGGTCTGGGCAAGACGGCTGGCCGTGGTCACAAGGGTCAGAAGTCGCGCGCCGGTGGCTACCACAAGGTCGGCTTCGAAGGCGGTCAGATGCCGCTGCAGCGTCGCCTGCCCAAGCGTGGCTTCAAGTCTCAGTCGCTGAAGTTCAACGCCGAGATCAACCTGTCGGACCTGCAAGCGCTGGCCGGCGAAGAGATCGACGTGCTGACGCTGAAGGCAACCGGTCTGGTGCCGGAACTGGCCAAGTCCGTCAAGGTCATCCTGTCGGGCTCGATCAGCCGCAAGGTCACGCTGAAGGGCGTGGTCGCAACGAAGGGTGCCAAGGCAGCCATCGAAGCGGCCGGCGGCTCGGTCGTCGAAGCCTAAGCAGCCAGGAACAGGGCAAGTGGCTACCAACGCAAACCAACTGGCGAAGAGCGGCAAGTTCGGCGACCTGCGTCGTCGTCTTGTGTTCCTGCTGCTGGCTTTGGTCGTGTACCGCATCGGGGCGCATATCCCGGTGCCTGGTATCGACCCGGCCCAGCTGCAGCAGTTCTTCAAGCGGCAGGAAGGTGGCATTCTCAGCCTGTTCAATATGTTCTCGGGCGGTGCGCTGTCGCGCTTTACCGTCTTCGCGCTGGGCATCACGCCCTACATCTCGGCTTCCATCGTCATGCAGTTGATGGCGTATGTGGTGCCGAGCCTGGAAGCGCTGAAGAAGGAAGGCGAGGCGGGTCGCCGCAAGATCACGCAGTACACGCGCTATGGCACGCTGGGCCTGGCGATCTTCCAGAGCCTGAGCATCGCGCTCGCGCTGGAAAGCTCGCCCGGTCTGGTGATCTCGCCCGGCTTCGGCTTCCGCCTGACGGCGGTGTCCAGCCTGGTCGCCGGCACGATGTTCCTGATGTGGCTCGGCGAGCAGATCACCGAGCGTGGCCTGGGTAACGGGATCTCGATCCTGATCTTCGGCGGTATCGCCGCAGGTCTGCCTGGTGCGATCGGTGGCTTGCTGGGTCTGGTGCAGACCGGTTCGATGGGCGTGGTTTCGCTGCTCTTCGTGCTGGCCCTGATCGCCGCGGTGACCTACCTGGTCGTGTTCGTCGAACGCGGCCAGCGCAAGATCCTGGTGAACTACGCCAAGCGTCAGGTCGGCAACAAGGTTTACGGTGGCCAGTCGTCGCACCTGCCCCTGAAGCTGAACATGTCGGGCGTGATCCCGCCGATCTTCGCGTCGTCGATCATCCTGCTGCCGACCACGGTCGTGAGCTGGTTCGCCACGGGCGACAGCCTGCGCTGGTTGAAGGACATCGCGGACATGCTGCGTCCGGGTCAGCCGATCTACGTGCTGCTCTACGCTGCTGCCATCGTGTTCTTCTGCTTCTTCTACACGGCGCTCGTGTTCAACAGCCGCGAGACCGCCGATAACCTGAAGAAGAGTGGCGCGTTCATTCCGGGTATCCGCCCGGGTGACCAGACTGCGAAGCATATTGACAAGATCCTGTCGCGGCTGACTCTGGTCGGTGCTGTCTACATCACGGGCGTGTGCTTGTTGCCCGAGTTCCTGAACCTGAAGTTCAACGTGCCGTTCTATTTCGGCGGTACGTCCCTGTTGATCATCGTCGTCGTGACGATGGACTTCTGGGCCCAGGTGCAGTCCTATGTGATGAGTCAGCAGTACGAGTCGCTGCTGAAGAAGGCAAATTTCAAGGCCAGCTGAGGCTGAACCTTTAGTCAACAACCAAGTTCCAACTCAATACAGAAACGAAGGCATGGCGAAAGACGACGTCATTCAGATGCAGGGTGAGATTCTCGAGAATCTTCCCAATGCGACGTTTCGTGTGAAGTTGGAGAACGGGCACGTGGTTCTCGGTCACATCTCCGGAAAGATGCGGATGCACTACATCCGCATCCTCCCCGGCGACAAGGTGACCGTGGAACTGACCCCGTACGATTTGAGTCGTGCTCGCATCGTGTTCCGGGCGAAGTGAGCTTTTTACACACCCCGGTAACGCGCAAGTTGAGCGCATAAGAGTAGGTCAAGGAGCAGGCAATGAAAGTTTCGGCATCCGTCAAGGCAATGTGCCGCAATTGCAAAGTCATCCGTCGCAAGGGCGTGGTGCGCGTGATCTGTACGGATCCCCGCCACAAGCAGCGCCAAGGCTGATAGCTGCACGACACGAGCGAATTAGAGGACGCACATGGCACGTATTGCTGGTATCAACATTCCGCCGCAAAAGCACACTGAGATCGGTCTGACGTCGATCTACGGCATTGGCCGTACGACCGCGCAGAAGATCTGCACCACTTGCGGCATCCCGTTCGACAAGAAGGTCAAGGACCTCACCGATTCCGATCTGGAAAAGATCCGTGAAGAAGTGGGCCGCATGACGATCGAAGGCGATCTGCGCCGCGAAATGTCGATCAACATCAAGCGACTGATGGACCTGGGCTGCTACCGCGGCTTCCGTCATCGCCGTGGCCTGCCGATGCGCGGCCAGCGCACCCGCACGAACGCCCGTACCCGCAAGGGTCCGCGTAAGTCGGCTGCGACCGGCAAGAAGTGATCTGCGGCAAGCACTGAAAGACAAACATGGCAAAAGCACCTAACAACTCTGCTGCCCAGCGCGTCCGCAAGAAGGTTCGCAAGAACGTCGCCGACGGTATCGCTCACGTGCACGCATCGTTCAACAACACGATCATCACGATCACTGACCGTCAAGGCGGCGCCCTCTCCTGGGCTTCGTCGGGCGGCCAGGGCTTCAAGGGCTCGCGCAAGTCCACGCCTTTCGCTGCACAGGTTGCCGCTGAAGTCGCCGGTCGCGCCGCTCAAGAGCAGGGCATCAAGAACCTGGACGTCAAGATCAAGGGCCCGGGCCCGGGTCGCGAGTCTTCGGTCCGTGCACTGGCTGCCCTGGGCATCCGGATCAACTCGATCTCCGACGTGACGCCGGTGCCGCACAACGGCTGCCGCCCGCAAAAGCGTCGCCGCATCTAAATTTCGATTTAGTGCAATAATCGCGGATTCAATTTCCGTAAGCCGGCTGGCGCGCAAGTGCCAGCCGGCCGTTTTGCTGAACCGATGCAAGTAGTTGCCCGGTTTCAATAAGCCCACCGTCTGAGCCCCGATAACAACATCGGCCAGACTCGCGCGGGATCCTCCCTGGGACCTGCGTCAGATTGATGAAGGACACGCAAAGTGGCACGTTACCTCGGCCCGAAGGCCAAACTTTCCCGCCGTGAAGGCACCGACCTGTTCCTGAAGAGCGCCCGCCGTTCGATCAGCGACAAAGCCAAGTTCGACTCCAAGCCTGGCCAGCACGGCCGCACCTCCGGCCAGCGCACGTCCGACTTCGGTCTGCAGCTGCGCGAGAAGCAGAAGGTCAAGCGCATGTACGGCGTGCTGGAGCGTCAGTTCCGCCGCTACTTCGCCGAAGCCGAGCGCCGCAAGGGCTCGACCGGCGCCAACCTGCTGACCCTGCTGGAAAGCCGCCTGGACAACGTCGTCTACCGCATGGGCTTCGGTTCGACCCGTGCCGAAGCGCGCCAGCTGGTCTCGCACAAGGGCATCACGGTCAACGGCGAAGTCGTGAACATCGCCTCGTACCTGGTCAAGGCCGGTGACACCGTCGCCGTGCGCGAAAAGGCCAAGAAGCAGCTGCGCATCATCGACGCGTTCAAGCTGGCCGAGTCCATTGGCCTGCCGGGCTGGGTGCAGGTCGACGGCACGAAGCTGGAAGGTGTCTTCAAGAAGGCCCCGGACCGCGATGAGTTCGGCGCCGAGATCAACGAATCGCTGATCGTCGAGTTGTACTCGCGTTAATCGTTTCGCTGCTGCCGGCGGTGCCCTTGCGGGCTTCGTCGGCTTTCCCTCGTCTGGGCTGCGCCAGTACGGCCGGTCCGGACTGGTCCTCAGCCTTATCGGTGTAACGAACCGAGGGTATTGAAAGAAAGACCTCATGCAAACAAACCTGCTCAAACCCAAATCCATCAATGTGGAGCCTCTGGGCGGTCATCGCGCCAAGGTGACGCTGGAGCCGTTCGAACGCGGTTATGGCCACACGCTGGGCAATGCCCTGCGCCGTGTGCTGCTGAGCTCGATGGTGGGTTATGCGCCGACCGAAGTGACGATTGCCGGCGTGCTGCACGAGTACTCCGCCATCGACGGCGTGCAGGAAGACGTGGTTCACATCATGCTGAACCTCAAGGGCGTGGTTTTCCGCCTGCACAACCGCGATGAAGTGACCCTGGTCCTGCGCAAGGAAGGCGAAGGCCCCGTCACCGCCGCCGACATCCAGACCCCGCACGACGTCGAGATCATCAACCCGGATCACGTCATCGCCCACCTGTCGCAAGGCGGCAAGCTGGACATGCAGATCAAGGTCGAGAAGGGCCGCGGCTACGTCCCCGGCACGATGCGCCGCTTCGGCGACGAGCCGACGAAGTCCATCGGCCGCATCGTCCTCGATGCCTCGTTCTCCCCGGTCAAGCGCGTCAGCTACGCCGTCGAGAACGCCCGCGTCGAGCAGCGTACCGATCTGGACAAGCTGGTGATGGAGATCGAGACCAACGGCGCCATCTCGCCCGAGGAAGCGATCCGCGCTTCGGCCAAGATCCTGGTCGAGCAACTCGCCGTCTTCGCACAGCTGCAGGGCACCGACCTGGTCGACGCCTTCGACCAGCCGGCCCAGCGTTCCAGCAGCTTCGATCCGATCCTGCTGCGTCCGGTCGACGAGCTCGAGCTGACCGTGCGTTCGGCCAACTGCCTGAAGGCCGAAAACATCTACTACATCGGCGACCTGATCCAGCGTACCGAGACCGAGCTGCTGAAGACCCCGAACCTGGGTCGCAAGTCGCTCAACGAGATCAAGGAAGTCCTCGCTTCGCGTGGCCTGACCCTGGGTGCTCGTCTCGAGAACTGGCCGCCCCAAGGTCTCGACAAGCGTTAATCGATTTTTGAAAGTGGGTGAGCCTCTCCGAGGCCACCCGGTGCACCCGGGCAGTACCTGATACGGCTGCTGGGATTAATCTGGAAAGGAACAAGCACCATGCGTCACCGTAACGGCCTCCGTAAGCTGAACCGTACTTCTGAACACCGCAAGGCGATGCTGCGCAATATGTGCAACTCGCTGCTGCAGCACGAAGCCATCAAGACCACCCTGCCCAAGGCCAAGGAACTGCGCCGCGTCGTCGAGCCGCTGATCACCCTGGCCAAGGAGCCGACCGTCGCCAACCGTCGCCTGGCTTTCGACCGCCTGCGTGACCGCGACATGGTCGTCAAGCTGTTCGACGTGCTGGGCCCGCGCTTCAAGGCGCGCCCGGGCGGCTACACCCGCATCCTGAAGATGGGCTTCCGTGTTGGCGACAACGCGCCGATGGCCTATGTCGAGCTGGTCGAGCGCACCGAAGCCGACGCCTCGGCTGAAGCCGCCGCCGAATAAGCGCATCTCGCTTCCGCGACCCGAAAGGCCAGCCTCCGTGCTGGCCTTTTTCATGCCCGTGCGCCTGGCAAAACCTTGGCAATACGGCGCGGCGCGAATCGGCATAAGCTGCCGGCCTCCCCGCAGACATTCCTCTTCCTGCAGACCATGTCCCGACTTCTGATGCGTGCCCTTGCGGGCCTCGTGTTCCTCGCCCTGGCGCTGGGCCTGTCGCCCGCCCGGGCCGACGACTTTCTCGACCCCGAGCAGGCCTTCGCGCTGCAGGTTCATACGCTCGACGACAAGACCGTCGAAGCCGCGTGGGCCATCGCGCCCGGCTACTACATGTACCGCGAGCAGTTCAAGGCGGCCATCGAGGGCGCCACGCTCGGCGAGCCGGTCCTGCCCGCCGGTGACCGGAAGTTCGACGAGACCTTCCAGAAGGAGGTCGAGATCTATCACGATCGGCTGGCGGTCCGCCTGCCGGTCTCGGCCGCTAACGGCCCATTCAAGCTGACCGTGACCGGCCAGGGCTGTGCGGTGAAGGGCCTGTGCTATCCGCCGATGACGACGGTGTGGCAGGTCGACCTTGCCAAGGGCACGGCCACCAAGCTCGACACGCCCGATCCGCTGGCGGCAGGTGCAGCGGCCGAACCAGCCGCGCAGCAGCCCGCCGCCGTTCCTGCTCCAGCATCGGCATCCGCTGGCGATCGCATTGCTTCCACGCTCGCTGCCGGCCACTTCTGGCCGATCGTCGGCCTGTTCCTGCTGCTGGGCCTGGGCCTGTCGCTGACGCCCTGCGTGCTGCCGATGCTGCCCATCCTGTCCAGCATCATCGTCGGCTCCGGCGCGCCGTCGCGTGCGCGCGGCCTGCTGCTGGCTGTCGGCTATTCGCTGGGCATGGCCGTCGTCTACACGCTGCTGGGCGTGGCGGCGGCGCTGGCCGGCGAAGGCCTCGCCGGTGCCCTGCAGAAGCCTTGGGTGCTGAGTCTGTTCGCGCTCGCGCTGGTGGCCTTCTCGCTATCGATGTTCGGCGCCTACGAGCTGCAGTTGCCCTCGGGCCTCAGCGGCGGGCTGACGCAGTTCTCGCAGCGCCTGCCGGGCGGCCAGGTGGGTGGCGTGTTCCTGATGGGCGGCGTCTCGGCGCTGATCGTCAGCCCCTGCGTCACCGGCCCCCTGGCCGGCACCTTGGTCTACATCAGCCAGACGCGCGACGTCGTGCTGGGCGGCAGCGCGCTGTTCGCGCTCGCGATGGGCATGAGCGTGCCGCTGCTGCTGCTGGGCGCTTCCGCCGGCACCCTGCTGCCGCGCGCCGGCGCCTGGATGGACGGTGTCAAGCACTTCTTCGGCATGCTGCTGCTCGCCGTGGCCATCTACATGGTCCAGCCGGTGCTGCCGGTCGCGGCAGCGCAATTGCTGTGGGGCGGCCTGCTGGTCGCGGCCGCAGCGATGTTCGGCCTGTTCGAAGCCACGCCCGCGGCGCGTCCGCTGGCCTGGCTGCGCAAGTCGGTGGCGGTGATAGCGCTGGTCTGGGGTGGCGCGCAGCTGATTGGTGCAGCGCAAGGCGGCACCGATCCGCTGAAACCGCTCGGCTCGCTGGCACTGGGCAGTCCGGCCACGGCGACGACCGCGAAGGCCGGCGCGGCCGCCGAGGTTCAGTTCCAGACGGTTCGCAGCATCGCCGAGCTCGATGCCGCCATCGCCGCCGCCGGCAAGCCCGTGATGCTGGACTTCTATGCCGACTGGTGCGTCTCCTGCAAGGAGATGGACCGCGACACCTTCACCGATACGGCCGTGCGCGAGCGCCTCTCGCATGCGCTGCTGCTGCGTGCCGACGTCACCGCCAACAGCCCGGACGATCGTGCGCTGCTGAAGCGTTTCAAGCTGTTCGGCCCGCCCGGCACGATCTTTTTCGACGCCAAAGGCCAGGAGCTGCCCGATCGCGTGATCGGCTTCCAGAACGTCGAGCAGTTCGGCTCGTCGCTCAAGAGTGTCGGTCTTTGACCAGTCATACAAAAACGGTATATACTTGCAGGCTCAGTCGCGGGGTGGAGCAGTTCGGTAGCTCGTTGGGCTCATAACCCAAAGGTCGTCGGTTCAAATCCGGCCCCCGCAACCAAAATTCCGATCTTGCATCGTTCATCGATTCGCAAGACTTACCCAGTCAGTCGCGGGGTGGAGCAGTTCGGTAGCTCGTTGGGCTCATAACCCAAAGGTCGTCGGTTCAAATCCGGCCCCCGCAACCAGGAAATACAAAGCCCGCCACGTGCGGGCTTTGTCGTTTTTGTCGCGCCCGGGAATAAGCCCGCCACCGCGGCGGTATTGCATGGCAAGTGATCCCAACAGGAGCCTTGCCATGAAGCTTCAACGACGCGACTTCCTCCAGCTCGCCGCCCTCGGCGGCGGCGCCATCTCGGTGGCCGGCCTGGCCGGTTGTGCCAGCCGCCCGTCGCCGGCGGACGAGTTTTACTTCGTCCAACTGTCCGACATCCATTGGGGCTTCAACGGCCCGCCCAATCCGGATGCGCGCGGCACGCTGCCGAAGGCCGTCGCCGCGGTCAATGCGCTGCCGACGCCACCGGACTTCATCGTCTTCACCGGCGACCTCACTCACACCACCGACGATCCCATCGAACGCCGCCGCCGCATGGCCGAGTTCAAGACGATGATCGAGCCGCTGAAGGTGAAGACGATCCGCTTCCTGCCCGGCGAGCACGACGCCTCGCTGGATCGCGGCGCTGCCTTCCGCGAGAACTTCGGCGACACCTACTACCGCTTCGAGCACAAGGGCGTCCACTTCATCGCGCTGGACAACGTCTCGGACAAGGGCACGACGCTCGGCGCCGAGCAGCTCGCCTGGCTGAAGGCCGAACTCGCCACGCTCGATCCGAAGGCGCCGCTCGTCATCCTCGCGCACCGGCCGCTGTTCCCGCTGGTGCCCAAGTGGGACTGGCATACACGCGACGGCGCCCAGGCGCTGGAACTGCTGATGCCGCACGAGCACGTCACCGTGTTCTACGGCCACATCCACCAGGAGCACCATTTTCAGACGGGCCACATCGCCCACCACTCGGCCCGTTCGCTGATGTTCCCACTGCCGGCCCCCGGCACGGCCGAGAAGCCCACGCCGTTGCCCTGGGATGCCGCGGCGCCGTACCGCGGCCTCGGCTGGCGCGGCATCGAGATCGAGCATGACGACAAGGCCTCGCTGACCGAGTACCCCGTCGGAGCCCAGGCATGACGATGATGATGAAGCGCCGTACCGTCCTGCCGCTCGTTGCCGGCCTGCTCGCCGCCGGCCTCACCCGCGCCCAGCCCGCGCCGCGCGTGATCGAGATCACCGCCCAGCGCTTCCGCTTCACGCCGCGCGTGATCCCGCTGAAGGCCGGCGAGCACGTGCTGCTGAAGATCACCGCGCTGGACTTCCCGCACGGCTTCTTCGTGCCAGATTTCGACAAGCGCGTGGACCTGGTCCCCGGCCGCGCGGTGGAGTTCGCGCTCACCGCACCCGGCCCTGGCAAACTGCATTTCCTCTGCGACAACTTCTGCGGCGAAGGGCACGAAGGCATGGACGGGTACTTCGAAGTCGCCAAGGCCTGAGAGAGAAGGCGGCTGCGATGACAGAAAACCAGCGCTTCGAGACCGTCGTGTTGCCGCACCTCGACGCGGCGCACAACCTCGCGCGCTGGCTGCTGCGCGACACCGCCGCCGCCGAGGATGCGACGCAGGAGGCCGCGCTGCGCGCCTTCCGCTACTTTGGCGGCCTGCGCAGCGGAGAGGACCCCAAGCCCTGGTTCCTCGCCATCGTGCGCAACTGCTGCTTCACCGCGCTCGCGCGCCGCCGGCCCGAGCTGCGCGGCCTCGACGAGGAGGACTGGGACGATCCGCCCGACACCGCGCCGCAGCCGCCCCAGGCCCTGTCGGCCCAGCGCGAGCGCGATGCGGTCGATGCCGCGCTGCGCTCGCTCTCGCCGGCGCTGCGCGAGGTGATCGTGCTGCGCGAACTGGAGGACCTGGACTACCGCGCGATCGCCCAGATCGCCGGCGTGCCGATCGGTACCGTGATGTCGCGCCTGTCGCGGGCGCGCGCACGGATGAAGCAACTCCTCTCTCTGGCGGGTCTGCCTTGAGCAGGCACCGAACAAAGCCATGAACGACGACGAGCTTTCCCACTTCCTGCGCACGCATGCCACCCGCCATCCGGCCAGTGAGCGTCTGCACGCCGCCGTGCGCACGCAGACCGCGCTGCAGAGCGCCGCAAAACCCACCCCCGCGCCGCGCCGCTGGCACTGGAGCGCGCTGTTCGGCACCGGCGGCCTGGTGCTCGGCGCCTGCCTCGGCGTCGTGCTGACCCTGGCCGTGCAGACCTGGCGCGCGAGCCCGCAGGGCCTGGCCGATGAACTCGTGGCCGGCCACGTCCGCGCGCTGCAGGTCGGCCCGCTGTTCGAAGTCGCCTCCAGCGACCGCCACACGGTAAAGCCCTGGTTCCAGGGCCGGCTCGACTACGCCCCGCCGGTGCTGGGCGACCTGCCCGGCGGCTTCACCCTGCTCGGTGGCCGGGTGCAGGCCATGCAGGGCCGGCCGACGGCCGTGCTGGCCTACCAAGTCCGCCTGCACAAGATTGACCTGTTCGTGTGGCCCGCCGATCGAGGCGCCGCACCTGAGCGGCTGCAGCGTCGTGGCTTCAACGTCGTGCACTGGAGCGATGGCGCGATGCAGTTCTGGGCCGTGTCCGACGTCGATGGAGCGGAGCTGGAACGCTTCGGCAGCGCCTGGCGGGCGGCGACGCCCTGATCGACGCCCTGACCGCGTCATGGGGCTAGCATCGCCCCATGGCAATCGAGCTGAAGTCCCGGCCCGCGCTGGACGGTCTGTCGCCGCCGGCCGCGTTGCGCCGCATCGTCGACCACAGCGTGCAGCAGATCCTCGCCAACGCGGCGGGCATCGCCGGCGGGTCCGATGAGCCCGAGTTGATCCACGAGATGCGCGTCGGCATCCGTCGGCTGCGTAGCGCGCTGAAGCTGTTCAGTCGCTGGGACGACGAGGCCGCCTCCGCAGCGTCCACCTGGGACGAATGCCTCGCCGGCTACGCCGCGGCGCTGGGCGAGATCCGCGATCGCCGCATCGTCGATACCGAACTGTTCCCGCGCCTGGCGCAGCTCGGCGCGCCGGTGCCTGCAATGCCACCGGGTCCATCGCAGCAGGCGTTGGCGGCACGCCTGCGCGGGCGCGACTTCACGCTGCTGATGCTGGACCTGCAGGCCTTCGCTCACGGACCTGTACCGCAGGACGCGCCGCCGCTGCGCCCGCGCGCCGTGCGGCGCCGCCTTGCCCGCTTCGAAGCCAGGCTGCGCGCCGAAGCCGCGGACTTCCCCGCAGCCGACGACAGCGAACGCCACCGGCTGCGCAAGCGCTTCAAGCGCCTGCGCTACGGGATCGAGCTGGCGGGCAGCCTGCTGCCGCGCAAGAAGACCCGACAGCGGCTCGCACGGCTCAAGCGCGTGCAGGACGCGCTCGGCCGCCTCAACGACATGGCCCAGGCGCAGCGGATGTTCGACGGCCTTGGCGCCGCCTTCGCCGCGGGCTGGGCTGCAGGACAGAAGGAAGCGCTCGCGGCAGCGGCAGAGCGAGCCGTGCGCCGCTGGCTTGCGGACGACGATTGACGCGCTGATGCGGGAAAACCTCCACGGCAGCGCTGCCCATATGCGTGAATGTGGAAGTAATATTCCAAGCACATGTTGCCCCTCGCCATTCCCGCTCCTGTCGACGCTGCGGCCTGGGGCCGCCGCATCCGCGAGAGCTTCTTCCCGCTGGAACTGGAGCCCGCGTCCGCTGCTGGTTTCGCGGCCGAGGCGCGGCTCAGCGTCATGCCGCGCTGCCGCATCGCGCGGGTGCGGGCCAGCGCCCATCGCGTCACGATGCGGCCGCAGAGCTGCCGCCCGCTCCAGCGCCGCCAGCTGAAGATCCTCTGGCTGCTGGCCGGCAGCGCGCGCCTGCGGCAGAACGGAGTGGCCCTCGACGTACCGGCCGGGCACTGGACCGTCTACGAAGCCACGCAGCCCTATGAGCTGAGCATGAGCGAAGGCGCCGAGTGCGTGGCCGCGCTCTGCGAGATGGACGATGGCGGGGCCTTCGACGAGTTGCACGCCGGGCTCGCTGGCCAAGTCCTGCCGACCGAAGGCGGCGCGGCCGTAGTGCTGGCGGCGGTGGACGCGGTCAACGCGGCGGGCGAGCGCTTCAGCCCCGCCAGCAAGGCCGGCACGGCCGACTTCATCTCCTCGCTGCTGCTGCAAGACCTGCAGTTCCGCCAGCGCTGCGCTACTGCGACGCGCCGCCGCACACCCGAGGCGCTGCTGGCCGAGGCGCGACGCTTCGTGCTGTTGAACCTCGAATCGCCCGAGCTCTCGCCGGACCAGATCGCCGCCGCGCTGAACGTCTGCCGACGAAGCCTCTACCTCGCCTTCGAGCCGACCGGCGAGACACCGCAGGCCCTGGTGCAGCGCCTGCGCCTGGAACGCTGCCGCGACCTGCTGGGCCGCGCGCCGGCATCCAGCATCACCGAGATCGCGCTGGACCACGGCTTCTCCGACCCGGCCTACTTCGCGCGACTGTTCCGCCGGCGCTTCGGCATCACGCCGTCGCAGTGCCGCGCTGGTCGGTAGTGCACGGCCGTCCACCCGCCCGTGCACCGCAGTGCAAGCGACGCGAGGGTCGTCGGCCTAAGGTGGCGCATCTCCCGATCCACACCCGACGACATGAGCACAGCCCACCTTCTCGAACGCCGCCAGGCCATCCTCGGCCGCAATGCACCGCTCTTCTACGAACAGCCGCTGCACGTCGTGCGCGGCGAGGGCGTCTGGCTGTACGGCGCCGACGGCCGCCGCTACCTCGATGCCTACAACAACGTCGCCCATGTCGGCCACTCGCACCCGCGAGTCGTCGAGGCGATCGCGGCACAGGCGCGCACGCTGAACACCAGCACACGCTACCTGCACGAGACCATCGTCGACTACGCCGAGCGCCTGGCCGCCACCTTCGGCCCAGGCAGCGACATGATGGTGATGTTCTGTTGCAGCGGCAGCGAGGCCAACGAGCTGGCGCTGCGCATCGTGCGCGAATGCAGCGGTCGCCGCGGCGTGATCTCCACCGCGCATTCGTACCACGGCAACACGGCCGCCGTGTCCCAGGTCAGCAGCATCCTGAGCCGCACGCATGGCCCGGAGGTGCGCCGCATTCCGGTGATCGATCCCTACCGAGACGGCTCCGGCCCAGTCTCATTGTTGGACCGCTACTGCACCGACATGGCCGCGACCATCGACGGCTTTGCGCAGGACGGCCAGGGCCTCGCCGGCCTGCTGCTGTGCACCGGCCTGTCGTCCGAAGGCCTGCCCGAGCAACCAGCCGGTTACATGAAACGCGCCGCCGAGATGGTGCGCGCCGCCGGCGGCTACTTCATCGCCGACGAAGTGCAGGGCGGCTTCGGCCGCTTCGGCAGTCACTTCTGGGGGCACCAGGTGCAGGGCGCGCAGCCGGACATCGTCACGCTCGGCAAGCCGATGGGCAACGGCCACCCGCTCGCCGCCGTGATCGCGCGGCGCGAGCTGGTGGAGCGCTTCACCGAGCTGAACCCGATGTACTTCAACACCTTCGCCGGCAACCCGGTGTCCTGCGCGGCGGGCATGGCGGTGCTCGACGTGATCGAGGACGAGGGCCTGGTCGCGCACGCGCAGGCCACCGGCGAGCTGATCCTGGCCGGCCTGCGCGATCTCGCCTCGCGCCACACGCTGATCGGCGACGTTCGCGGCCAAGGCATGTTCTTCGCCGTCGAGCTGGTGGAAGACCGCGAGACCAAGGCGCCGGCCGGCGCGGCGGCCAAGGCCGTGATCAACCGCATGGCCGAGGCCGGCGTGCTGATCAGCCGCATCGGCCCCTTCGACAACGTGCTGAAGATCCGCCCGCCGCTGCCCTTCGACCGCACGCATGCGGCGCAGCTGCTCGAGACGCTGGACCAAGTGCTGGCCACCGTCGCGGCATGAGCCGGGACCTCGCACAACTGGCGCTGGCGCTGTGGGACCTCGACGTTAGCGGCCTCCACCTGATCAAGCAGCGCGAGAACGCGGTCTTCCGCGTCGAACTCGCCGGCGGCGGGCGCAAGGCGCTGCGAGTGCACCGGGCTGGTTACCACTCGGACGCCGCACTGCGCTCCGAGGCGCAGTGGCTGGGCGCCCTGGCCGAGGCGGGCCTGCGCGTGCCGCGGCTCGTGCCCTCGCGCCGCGGCCACAGCTTCGAGCGCGTCGAAGGGCGCCAGGTCGACGTGCTGGACTGGGTCGACGGCGTGCAGCTCGGCTCGGTGGAGGCCGGCATCGGCGACGATCTGGCCGGCATCGCGCGGCAGTACGAACTTGTCGGCGCGACGATGGCGCGCATGCACGAGCAGGCGGCCGGCTGGCGGCACGGCGCGGGCTTCGAGCGCCACAGCTGGTGCGCGGACGGCCTGGCCGGCGAGCAGCCGCTGTGGGGCCGCTTCTGGGAGCTGGCTGCACTTGAGCCGGCACAACGCACGCTGATGCTGCGCCTGCGCGACGCGCTGCGCGAAGACCTCGCCCGGCTGCCGCGCGACGAGGGCTGCTTCGGCCTGATCCACGCCGATCTCGTGCCCGAGAACCTGCTGGTCCACCAGGGCGAGGTCCATGTGATCGACTTCGACGACGCGGGCCATGGCTGGCATCTGTTCGACCTCGCCACCTCGCTGTACTTCCTGCAGGGCCGGCCCGGCTACGGCACGGCGCGGCAAGCGCTGGTTGCCGGCTACCGGCGTCACCGCGCGCTGCCCGACGACTCGCTGCAGGCGCTGCTGCCGATGTTCCTCGCCGCGCGCGGCAGCACCTACCTCGGCTGGGTCCACGAGCGCCACCACACCGAGACCGCGCGGCAACTGACGCCCCAGCTGATCGAGCTGGCCTGCGCGGCGGCCGGCGACTACCTGCGAGAGAGGCCATGACGACGATGAACGACGGCGAACTGCGACGCGTGCTGCGCTTCTCCGACCTGCTGATCTACGGCATGACCTATATGGTGCCGGTGGCGCCCTGGGTGATCTTCGGCTTCCTGCGCGAGCTGTCGCACGGCCGGCCGGCGCTGGCCTACGGCCTGGCCATGGCCTGCATGGCCTTCACCGCCGCCGGCTACGCCCTGATGGCGCAGCGCGTGCCGCGCGCCGGTTCGGTCTACGCCTATGCGCGCGAAAGCCTGGGCGCCTTCGCCGGCTTCCTGGCCGGCTGGCTGATGCTGCTCGACTACATCCTGTTCCCCGCGCTCACCTGCGTGTTCGCGGCGATCGGCCTGCACAGCCAGATCCCGCAGCTGCCGCGCGAAGTCTGGGTGATCCTGCTGGTGGCGCTGACCCTGGCCATCAACTGGTTCGGCATCGACGTCAGCGCACGCATCAGCGCCGGCTTCTTCTGGCTCTCGATCGCCGCGGTCCTCGTGTTCGTCGTTGCTGCGCTGCGGGTGCTCGGTGATGCGCAACCACCAACGCCGACGGCACCGATCGACTGGGCCGCAATGCTGCCCGCCACCGCCTTCGGCGTGATGTCCTTCCTCGGTTTCGACGGCATCTCCACCTTGGCCGAGGAGGTGCGTCCCGAGCATCGCCGGCTGATCGGCCGCGCGATCCTCGCGAGCCTTGCGCTGACCGGCCTGCTGTTCGTCGTGCAGGCGGCGCTGCTGGACCGGTTGTCGGATGGCGTGCGCCCGGGCGACCTGGCCTCGCTGGCCTACGAGGTCGCCAACGCGCGGCTCGGCCCCTGGCTCGGCGGGCTGATGACCTGGACCGTCGTGCTGGCCGCGATCGTCGCGATGGTGCCGATCGGCGCCGGCGTCGCGCGGCTGCTGTTCGCGATGGGCCGCGACCGGCAACTGCCCGCCGTGCTGGGCCGCATCCATCCGCGCCACGGCACGCCCTTCGTCGCGATGCTGCTCACCTCCGCGGTGGCGCTGGTCGTCGCGCTGGTCGGCGTCAACCATGCGGATGAGCTGTCCTCGATGATCAACTTCGGCGCACTGGGCGGCTTCTGCCTGCTGCACCTGTCGGTGCTGCGCTACTTCCGCGGCGCCGGGCATCGGGCGCTGGCTTCGATCGGCTTGCTGATCTCGCTGGCGCTGCTCAGCGGGCTGAGCGCGATGGCGCTCGCCATCGGGCTCATCTGGCTGGCGCTGGGCCTCGTATGGTGGTTCGTGGCACTGCGCGGGCGTGCGCTGCTCGATCAGCCGCGCGAACCTTTCAGCGTCTGAGAGGGCAGTTCGGCGAACTGGCGCTTGTAGTCGGCCGAGAAGTGGCCGAAGTGCCAGAAGCCCCAGCGCGCGGCCACGTCGTAGACGCTGGTGTCGGTGCCGGCGGCCTGGCGCAGTTCGCGGCGCACGGCGTTGAGCCGGATGATCTTGATGTAGCGCGCGGGGCTGATGCCCAGCACGTCCTGGAAGCAGTAGCCCAGCTTGCGCGGGCTGGTGGCGAGCTGGCCGCAGACCTCCAGCAGTGTCGGCGGGTTGTCCTGCGCGTCGAGCATGAAGGCGCAGGCGCGGTCGACGACGGCCTTGCGTGTGTCGGCGCGCGCCACGCGGTCGGAGACCTGCGCGCCGGCCAGCGCGTCAAGCGCCATCAGCAGCAGGTCGTCGCGGATGCGGCGTTGCGTCGCGTCGTCCTGCAGCGCTTCGGGTTGCTGCAGCGCCGTCTCGGCGATCGACAGCAGCATGCGGCGCAGTGGCGCCAGCGCCGTCTCCGGTGTGTTGGCCACGACGGTCACCGCCCCGCGCAGCGTCTTCGCCAGCTCGGGAACGCAGTCCAGCAGGTCCGGCGCGGCCGTGCTGTCGAGCACGAAGCCGGCCAGGGTGCAGTTGGCCGGCGAACAGAAATCCAGCTCGGTCGAATGGACGGCCATCAGCGAGCCGAGGCCGCTGCGCTTGCCGTTGGCGAGCAGCTCGCCGTCGCCGCTGCAGAGCATGCCCAGGCCGAAGGAGTCGGGGGGCAGCGCGCCGCGCTGGCGCAGCCGCCGTGTCGTCGTCTCGACGAAGAGCTGCATGCCGGGCCAGCGGATGTCGGTGAACTCGCCGCGGAAGGCGCCGCAATCGAGCTGGTCGTAGCGCAGGTCCCAATCGGCCAGATGCTCGGTGTGCTCGTCGATCTCGCGGGCCGCCATCCGCCGCGCCGCCATCGGGGCATCGGGGACGAGGGCAGGGAGAGCAGCGGCGGCGGCAGCGGACATGACGGCTTTCTCGATCAGAACCAGCGTTCGAGAGTTTCATCATTCCGCCGCAGCGCCGCCATCGCGCCGTTGCGCTAAGCAGTTTCCCTGGTCAGTTTCCCGTCAGCACGGGCCTGACCATGGACCTCACTTCTTCATGCTGATCACGCGGGGGTGCGTGACGGCCTTCAGGCCTTCGATGCCGAATTCGACGCCCCAGCCCGAGCGCTTGCTGCCGCCGAAGGGCACCATCGGATGGACCATGCCGTGCTGGTTGATCCAGACGGTGCCGGCCTGCAGGCGTTCGGCCACGGCGCGGGCCTTGGCTGGGTCCGGCGACCAGACGGAGGCGCCCAGGCCCACGTCCAGGCGGTTGGCGTTGGCGATCGCGTCTTCCAGGTCGCGGTAGCGGATGACGGGCAGCACCGGGCCGAACTGCTCCTCGTCGACGAGGCTGGCGCCGTCGGCGATGTCGGTCACCAGGGTCAGCGGGTAGAAGTAGCCGGGGCCGCCTTGCGGCTTGCCGCCGCACACGATCGTCGCGCCGCCGGCGCGCGCCTCGTCCACCAGGCGCGAGACCTTGTCGAACTGCATGCGGTTCTGGATCGGGCCCATCGCGATGCCCGCGTCCAGGCCGTTGCCCATCGGCATTGCCTCGGCGATGGCCTTCAGCTCGGCCACCAGCGCGTCGTGCAGGCTTTCCGGCACATAGAGGCGCTTCGCGGCGGCGCAGGTCTGGCCCATGTTCAGGAAGGCGCCCCAGAACAGGTCCATCGCGATGGCCTTAGGGTCGGCATCTGGGAGCACGATGGCGGCGTCGTTGCCGCCGAGTTCCATCGTCGTCGGCGTCAGGTTCTTCGCGGCGGCGGCGGTGATGCGCGCGCCGGTCGAGCCGGAGCCGGTGAACATGATCTTGTCGACGCCGGGGTTCTCCACCAGCTGCGAGCCCACCGCGCCGGAGCCGCTGATCGTGTTGATCACGCCGGGCGGCAGCACCTCGGCGATCACCCGCACCAGCTCCAGCGTGCCGATCGAGGTGTACTCGGAAGGCTTGATGACGACGGTGTTGCCGGCGCGGATCGAGGGCATCATCTGCCAGATCGCGATCAGCAGCGGCCAGTTCCACGGCGCGATCGCGCCGATCACGCCATAGGGCTTGCGCTGGATCTCGTCGCGGCGCGTCTCGTCCTCGAAGGCGACCTCGGTCGGCAGGTCCAGCGATGCCGCCACCTGCGTCCAGGCCTGGCAGCCCCACAGTTCGAAGCGCGCGCCGGGCACCTGGCCGGGGCCCACGCCGCCCAGCGGCTTGCCCTGCTCGCGGGTGACCCAGTCGGCCAGGTAGTCGGCATTGGCGGCTATCGCCTCGGCGGCCTTCATCACCAGCGCCTTGCGCTCCGCATCGGGCCGGGCGGCCCACGGGCCTTGCGCGGCGCGCGCGGCGGCGACCGCGGCGGCCACCTGCTCGGGTGTCGACTGCGGCACGAGGCCCAGCGCCTCGCCGGTGGCCGGGTTCATCGATTCGAAGCTGCTCGGCGAAGCGACCGGTTGGCCGTTCACGGTGTTGTGGAAGGTCTTCATCGTCATGGTTGTCGGTCTCCGTGGTGTTGCTTTGTCAGTTGCTCGATCAGGGCCTTGCGCGTGGCCGCCACGTCGAGCGGCCGCGTGCGGCGCAGCGTGGCGATCTCGGCGGCGGTGTAGTCGGGCGCGTCGCGGGCCGGATCCATGCGCGGCACCAGCCAGTTCATCAGCTGGGCCACGTCCTCGTCCTTCAGGCCCGAGTTCATGACGCCGGGCACCTGGACGATGTAGTCGCGCCCGCCGGGCACGTCGAGGAAGCGGCCCAGCACACCGTCGTGCATGGCCGGGATGCCCTTGGCCGGCGAGCCGCTGCCGTCGGCCACGTGGCAGCCGCTGCAGTACTGCGTGTAGTTGCGCTGGGCGCGCTGCGCCTCGGGGCCGGCCTGGGCGGCCAGCGCCGCGAGGGCGAGCAGCGCGGGCAGCAGCTTCATTTGGGCAGCTTCTCGCGCAGTTCGCGCAGGTCCTTGTGCGTCATCTTCTGCGTGCGAGCCTTCGCGAAATCTTCAGGCGCGAACGGCGCCGTGGCCGCGCCGTTGAGGCCCTGCGCCAGGTAGTTGCCCAGCTCGGCCAGGTCGGCATCGGACATCGCCGCCTGGCTGGCCATCGCGCCCATGAAGGTCTGGCCCTGCGAGACGATGCGACCGGACATGCCGTTGATCAGCACCTGCGAGACGTAGAGCTTGCCGTCCGCGCTTTCGATGGACTTGGCGAAGGGCCCGGCCAGCGCCGGCGCGAGGCCGGTCATGCCCTTGCCGCCGACCTGGTGGCAGGCGACGCACTGCTTCTCGAACAGGGCCTGGCCGGCTTCGCCCGCCTGGGCGGACGCGGCGGCCACGGCGAGTGCTAACGCGCAAATCGAGCGGATGGTCTTCATCATCCCTGCTCCGCCACGCCGACGATCACCGACACCGTGCAGTGGTAGACCGAGCTGTCGTTGCTCATGCACCAGTTCACGTCGTTGTGCACGCCCATGCGGTAGCCGGGCCGGTCGCCGTAGTTGGTGTTGCACTGGCAGCGGCCGCAGCTCGTGCGGCCGCAGCAGTCGTTGTAACTGACCAGGTAGTCGCGGCCGTCCATCGGGTTGTGGCAGGTGCCGACCCAGGTGACCTTGGACGGCGAGGTGCCCGGCGGGCAGGTCGTCGTGCTGCCGCCGCAGCAGGAGCACAGGAAGCCGTCGACCGAGCAGTAGCGCCAGTAGTCGCAGTCGGTATCGGTCAGCTCCTTCTTCTTGGCCTTGCCGTTGTTGTCGGCGGCGAAGGCCTGCGAGGTGCGGTCGAAGGGCAGCACCGGCAGCGCGAAGGCGCCGGCGACGACGACCTTGCCCACCTTCACCAGCGCGCCGCGGCGCGAGCTGGTGCTGGCCAGCGCGCGGGAGCGGCGCTCGGTCAAGGTATCGAGGAAATGGAAGAGGCGCTTCATGTCAGGCGTGCTCCGGGTGAGCGTGGGTGTGGCCGTGGTCCAGGTAGTCCTGCACCGAGGCCACGCCGAGGTCGCGGGCGGCGAACAGGCTGTCGAGCTGCTCGCGCGAATTGATCAGGCCCTTGGCGCTGATGCGGCCGGCGCTGTCCAGCAGCACGGCATAGGGCAGCTTGCTGATCTGGTACTTCAGGCCCAGCTCGCTTGACAGCACGTAGGGGAAGTCGGCGAGCCCCGCGCGCTGGCGGAACTCGTCGTGCTCGGGCCGGTCGCCGTCGGAGGCCAGTACGATGTCCAGCGTCTGCGCTTCGGCCTTGCGCACCGACTTCAGGATCGGCAGCAGCTTCTTGCAGACTGGGCAGGTGGGCGAGAGGAAGAACACCAGCGTGCTCTTGGGCTTGGCGCCGCCCAGCGTGACGGTGGAGCCGCCCAGCGTGGCCAGCTCGAAGCGCGGCGCGGCCTCGCCGACCTTGGGCCCGCTGTCCATCATCAGCGCACCCATCGGCGCGATGCGTTCGTAGAGGATGCCGATCTGCCGCGACAGCGCGAGCACGACCAGGAGCAGTGCCAGGACCGCGATCCACAGCACGATGTTGGAGATGATCAGGGCGTCGTTCATGGTGGTCAGGCGTTTTTCCGGAGGTCGTTGAGGCGCGGCTGGTGGCTCAGCAGCGTCGTCGCGACGCTGTAGAGGCCCAGCAGGAAGAGGGTGCTCGCGGCGATGGCGAACAGGTCGAGCCCGTTCGTCGCGCGCAGCGTGGGCGATGCGGCGGCGACGAGCGCAAGGCCCATCAGCACGGCGTTGCGGGCGACGAGGCCCAGGCTCAGCGGCGTGTGGATCTCGCCGCCGCAGCCGCAGTCGATGCGGTCGCGGCCGCGCCGCAGGTTGATGGCCACCGCGCCCGTCACCAGCAGCAGCAGCGCGATGGCGAGGACGGCGCCGAGCACGCGTGTCGACGTGACCAGCAGCAGCCCGCCGGCCGCGGCTTCCACCAGCGGCAGCAGCAGGGCCAGCGGTGCGACGGCCGCCGGCGGCACCAGGCGGTAGGCGTCGATCGCGCCGCGGAAGATCTCCTGCTCGCGCAGCTTGGCCTGCGCGCCGATCAGCAGCACGGCGGCGAGGCTGGCGGCGGCGGAATGCCCGAGAACTGGGTCCATGACCGGGTCCATCAGTGCATCTCCAGGTAGATCGGCGTCTCGCCCATCGGCGCCGAGCGGGCCAGCGGGCGCGTCGGCAGCTTGGTGCCAGACACGTCAAAGGACACCAGCCGGTTCTCCGCCGCGCTGAGCAGGAACAGGCGTGGCTTGTCGCCCTGCGCCAGCGCCATCGACAGCGCCATCTCGCCGGGCAGGCGGCCGATGCGGCGCTGCGTGTTCACGTCGAACACCCAGATTTCCGACGCGGGGTTCTTGTGCGAGCCCTCGCTGGCCTTGTCGTGCATCGCCACGAACAGGCGGCCGCTGCGCGGGTCCAGTGCGAACAGCTCGTAGCCGCCCGGGCGCCAGCCCTTCTTGCGCTCCGCGGCGCTCAGCAGCGGCCAGGGCTTGTGTGGCTCGGGCTTGTCGCCGACCAGGTCCACCTCGTACACCTGCCCGCCGTAGGACACGAAGCTCAGCCGCGTGCCGTTCAGCTGGTAGTGCGTGAACACGGGATCCTGGTCGGGGTCGAAGAAGGGCGCGCTGACGTTCTGCGACTTCAGCGCGCCCTGTTCGTCCAGCTCGAAGGTGGCCAGCGTGCCGTCGCCGCAGACGGTGGACAGGCGTCGCGGCTGGCCAGGCCAGGGGTAGGCGCCGTAGCAGCCGGGCGCGGCGATCTCGCCGGCCACCTTGCGGGCCGGCAGGTCGACGACGGTGATCGAGGTGGCCGGCGTCGCGTTCTGCACGAACAGGAAGCGGCCGTCCTCCGAGGTGCCCAGCAGCGGCTTGGTCGGCAGCGACTGGATGTGCCGGGCCGGCAGCTCGATCTCGTACTGGAAGGCCAGGTCGTCGCTGCCGTAGACCTCCAGCACGTCGGCGCGCGTGCCGCGCTGCAGGCGGCTGTAGTAGGTGGTGGCGACGAAGATCTGCTTGCGGTCGCGCGACAGCGTCGTGCTGCCGGCGAAGCCGGTGCCCAGCATGCCCAGGTAGCGCATCGCGCCGCCGTCGATCACGTGCACGCGGCCGTCCACCAGGTGCGGCATCGTCGGGTCCGACAGGTACAGGCGCAGCCCGTCGGCCGGGGGCAGCTTCTCCATCGTCAGCTGCTCCAGCGGCAGCTCGGGCGGCCGGGTGGCAGGCGCGGTGGGCGCGGCGATCGCTCCAGCGGCCAGCACTAGTGCGAGGCCGGCGGCGGCGTGTCTTCGACGCAGGAACTTCATCGGGCTTCTCTCCACGGTGCGGACCCTCGATCCGCTTCGCAGCGATCGTGGCAGCGGCGCAAAAAAGCCTCTATCCCATTCCGGCAAACTTTCAAATTCACGCGAATTGCCGCTTTCGGATAAGCGGATTCCGGACACGAACCTATCGTTGCCCGCGATCGTTCCATCGCCCAACGAACCGAGGACCACCCATCGTGTCGAACCCGATCCTGTGCCGTACCGCCGTGGCCGCTGCCACGCTGCTAGCCCTTGTCGCCAGCCCGCATGCCCAGACCCGCGACCCCGCGCGGCTCGGCAAGGACCTCACCGGCGTCGGCGCCGATCCCGCCGCCAGCAAGGACGGGGCGATCCCCGCCTTTGCCCCGGCCGATGCGCTGCTGCCCGGTTGGGCACCGGGGAAGAAGCGCGCCGACTTCTTCAAGTACAAGGGCGACAAGCCGCTGTACGTGATCGACGCCAGCAACGTCGACAAGTACGCGGACCGGCTCTCGCCGGGCCAGGTCCAGATGGTCAAGCAGACCAAGGACTACAAGATGGAGGTCTACCCCTCGCGGCGGAGCTGCGGCAACCCGGATTTCGTCGTCGAAAACACGAAGAAGAACGTCGGCACCGCAACGCTCGGCGCCGACGGCTGGAGCCTGAAGGAAGCCACCGTCCCCGGCATCCCGTTCCCGATGCCGGCCAACGGCGCGGAGGCGATGTGGAACTACAAGATGAAGTACGCCGGCATCGGCTTCGAATGGCCGGTGAACTACATCAGCCTGTCGCCGCGCAAGGGCTCCAGCGACTGGATTCAGGCCGGCGCCACGCAGACCTACTATTTCCCCTGGGGCAAGAAGGGCAGCACGCAGCTCTCCAAGCTGCCGCCGGTGGAGTACTACACCTACTTCGCCTACGCCTCGCCGGTGGCGCTGGCCGGGCAGGCGCTGTCCGTCGTCAACTACCTCGACAAGATCAGCGATACCTTCTACTACTTCCCCGGACAGCGCCGCGTGCGGCGCATGCCCACCTACGCCTACGACGCCCCGCAGATCGGCTTCGAAAACCAGTACACGCTGGACGAGCCGCGTATGTTCAACGGCGCGCTGGACCGCTTCGACTGGAAGCTCGTCGGCAAGAAGGAACTGATCGTCGGCTACAACGCCTTCGGCATGTACGACCCGTCGGCCAAGCTCTCCGACGTGCTGAAGAACGACGCGCCTGCTGCTGAGGCTCGCCGTTATGAGACGCACCGCGTCTGGGTCGTCGAGGCCACGGTGAAGCAGGGCGTGCGCCACCTGGCGCCCAAGCGCACCTTCTACCTGGACGAGGACAGCTGGTCCATCGTCGTGGCCGAGGACTACGACGCGCAGGGCAAGCTGTGGAAGCTGCGCGAGAGCTTCGTGATCCCGGTGGCCGAGACCGGCAGCTGCGACAACCCCGCCTTCGTCCAGCACAACCTGATCGACGGCCGCTACGTCTTCGACCAGAGCCCGCTGGGCGCCGGCAAGGACATCCGCTGGGTCGTCGACTCCAAGGAAGCGAAGTTCAACGAGAACTTCTACACCGCCGAAAACCTCCGCTCCATCAGCGAGCGCTGATCAGGCAAAGAGCACACCATGAAGCACAAGAACAAGCTCACGCTGGCCGTGCTGGCCGCACTCGCCGGCTCCGGCGCCCAGGCCTTCACCTTCTCCACCGACAGCATCTCCGGCAGCTTCGACTCCACGCTGTCGCTGGGCATCGCCGTGCGCACGCGCTCGCCGAGCTGCTCGCTGATCACCCAGGGCGCCAGCGGCCCCGACGCGCCGGCCGGCTGCCTCGCGCCCACCTCGGGCCTGGGCGACCAGGGCGACCTGAACTACGGCAAGGGCGATCCGTTCGCGCTGCAGCTCAAGGGCAACCACGAGCTGCTGCTGAAGCTGCCGGAGGACTTCACCTTCCTCGGTCGGGTGAACTGGGTGCGCGATTTTGCCGCCACCAACACGACCGGCGACATCAGCGCCACCACGCCGCCGACCTTGACCGACGGCCTCAGCCCCGAAGCGCGCGACGACCTGCGCTTCAAGGCGCGGCTGCTGGACTTCTGGGTCAGCAAGAAGTTCCAGATCGGCGACCAGACGGCGCGCATCCGCGTCGGCAACCAGGTGGTGAGCTGGGGCGAGAGCCTGTTCCTGCCGGGCGGCATCAACAGCACCAACGCGCTGGACATCATGCGGCTCTCGCAGCCCGGCACGCAGCTCAAGGAGGCGGTGCTGCCCGCCCCGATGATCAGCTTCGCCACGGGCCTGGGACACGGCCTGAACGTCGAGGCCTACCTGCAGACCAACTGGAACCGCGGCTACCTGCCGCCCACCGGCAGCTACTGGTCGCAGGTGAACGGCCTGGGCACCGGCTACGCCAGCTACGGCCTGCAGAGCCGCGATGCGCGCAACGGCGGCCAGTGGGGCGCCTCGCTGCGCTACCAGCCGGACGGCACGCAGCTGAACCTCGGCTTCTACGCGATGAACTATCACGACAAGCTGCCGCAGCTCACGCTGAACTTCGACGGCACCGGCGCGCCGGGCCTTGCCTATCCGGAGGACCGCAAGCTCTACGGTGTCAGTGCGAATTTCCCGTTAGGGGACTGGGCCATCGGCACCGAGTTGTCGTACCGGCCGAAGGACGCCGTGGCGCTGAGCCCGCTGGCCAGCGGCTGCTCCTCGCAGAACGGCAACTGCTGGGTCGACAACAAGCGCCTGCAGTGGCATTTGACCGGCCTTCTGAGCCTGACCCCCGGTGGCACCGGCTCCGGCCTGCTCGGCCTGCTGAAGGCCGACACCGCCACCCTGCTGGCCGAGGCCGTCGTGATCCGCTATCCCGGCATGAAGCAGTGGTACGGCGCCGACCCGATCGCCGCCGGCGGCTGGGGCTGGGGCGCCGAGACCGATCCGACCGCAGCGCCGGTACCGGGCGGCACCAAGACCTCCTCGGGCATCAACTTCGACTTCAGCTGGGTCTACGACGGCTCGCTGATCCCGGGCTGGCAGGTGACCCCGGAGATCTACTACTTCCAGGCGATCTCGGGCCGCACGCCCAACACCTCGGCGCTGTTCATGGAGGGCGCGAAGTCCGCCAACTTCACCGTCACCTTCACGCAGAACCCGGCCCGCTGGACCTTCGCGATGAACTACGCGATCTTCCGCGGGGGCAAGTCGGTGTTTGATCAGCCGTACCGTGATCGCGACTTCGTGGGCGCTGTTTTGTCGCGGAACTTCTAAGGCCTTCGCAAATGCTCGGGCTGATGTGTGACACGCAGGTCGGCGGGGTACCCCAAAGCTCCGTGTCCCCCGCCCGCTGCGCGGGCTCCTCCTTTACCTGCGCTTTGGGGCACCCCACCACCCTGCTTGCCCCGCGAACGACCACGGGTCGTTGGCCTCGGGCTGCGGCTGGGGCCGGCCACGGAAGTAAAGGAGGAGCCCGCGCAGCGGGCGGGGGACATGAAGTGGGCGGCTCCAGCCGCAGCCCGAGGCTCCGCCTGATCGACGCACAGTGCAATCGAGAACTGATATGAGCAGTAACAACATCCTGATGCGCGGCCTCGCCGCGCTCGAAGCCTTCTGCTTCGGCCGGCGCGGTCTCGTGCTCGGCGTGCTGCTGGCGCTGACCGCCGTGATGGGCTGGTTCGCGCTGCAGTTGCGCATGGATGCCGGCTTCGAGAAGCAGATGCCAGTCGGGCACGAGTACGTCCAGACCTTCCAGAAGTACCGTGACGACGTGCTCGGCGCGAACCGGCTGAACATCGTCGTCAAGGCGCGCAAGGCGGGGGCGACGATCTGGACGCCGGCGGGCCTGAAGCGGCTCTACGAGGTGACGCAGGCGGTGACCTACCTGCCCAGCGTCGACCGGCTGGGCGTGCAGTCGCTGTGGACACCCAACAGCTTCGTCAACGAGATCACCGAGGAAGGCTTCCGCGCCGATCCGTTGATCGCCGGTACCGTGATGCCCGAGGCGCTGACGCCGGAGATGATCGCCGGCATCCGCCAGGCGGCCGACCAGGGCGGCTTCGTCGGCACGCTGGTCTCGCGCGACGAGACCAGCGCGATGATCGTTGCCGAACTGGCCGAGACCGATCGCGACGGCAAGAAGCTCGACTACGTGGCCTACAACCACCTGCTCGAAGAGAAGATCCGCGCGAAGTTCGAGGATGCGGACTTCGAGATCCAGATCATCGGCTTCGCCAAGCAGATCGGCGACGTGGCCGATGGCGCCGCCTCGGTGCTGGAGTTCTGCGCGATCGCGATGCTGCTGACGGCGGGCGCCGTCTACTGGTACTGCCGCTCGCTGCGCTTCACCCTGCTGGCGCTGGGTTGCTCGCTGACCTCGCTGGTCTGGCAGTTCGGCACGCTGCGGCTGCTGGGCTTCGGGCTCGACCCGCTGGCGGTGCTGGTGCCCTTCCTGGTGTTCGCGATCGGCGTGTCGCACGGCGTGCAGCAGATCAACTTCATCGTGCGCGAGCTTGCGCATGGCAAGACCACGGTGCAGGCCTGCCGCGCCAGCTTCACGGGCTTGCTGATCCCCGGCATCCTGGCGCTGGTGACGGCCTTCGTCTCCTTCGTCACCTTGCTGCTGATCCCGATCCCGATGGTGCGCGAGCTGGCGATCACGGCCTCGCTGGGCGTGGCCTACAAGATCGTCACCAACCTCGTGATGCTGCCGGTGGCGGCCTCGTACTTCCGCATGAACGAGGGCTTCGCCACCAAGGCGATGGAGATCAACCGGCAGCGCGGCCAGTGGCTGCGGCACGTGGCGCGTGTGGCCGAGCCGCGCAATGCGGCGATCACCCTGGGCGTGGTCGCCGTGGTGTTCGCGGCCGCCGCCTGGCAGAGCCGCGACCGCGTCGTCGGCACCTTGCAGCCGGGCGCGCCGGAGCTGCGGCCCGAGGCCCGCTTCAACCAGGATGCGGTGTCCATCTCCACCAACTACGACACCGGCCTCGACTGGCTGACGGTGGTCTTCGAATCGCCGCCCAACTCCTGCGAGAACGCCGCCATCGGCGCCTGGCAGGACGACTTCGTCTGGAAGCTGCAGGCGGTGGAGGGCGTGCTCTCGGTGTCCTCGTTCGCGACGCAGCTGCGGCTCTTCAACCAGGGCTACAACGAGGGCAATCCGAAGATGGGCGTGGTGCCGATCGACCCGGGCAACTATTCGGGCCTGGCCACCGAGATCGGCCGCATCCGCGGGATGATGCGCAAGGACTGCAGCATGACGGCGGTCCATCTGTTCCTGACCGACCACAAGGCGACGACGATCCATCGCGTGATCGAGGCGGTGAAGGCCTTCCGCGACGAGCAGCCGCTCGCCGGCTCGACGATCCGCCTGGCCAGCGGCAACGCCGGCGTGCTGGCCGCGATCAACGACGAGGTCGAGAAGAGCGAGCTGCCGATGATGCTGTACGTCTACGCGGCCATCGTCGTGCTGGTCTTCGTCGTCTACCGCGACTTCCGCGCGGTGCTGGCCTGCTGCCTGCCGCTGACCGTGGGCACCTTCATCGGCTACTGGTTCATGAAGGAATTGCAGATCGGCCTGACGGTGGCCACCTTGCCGGTGATGGTGCTGGCCGTGGGCATCGGCGTGGACTACGCCTTCTACATCTACAACCGCCTGCAGGGCCACCTGGCGCAGGGGCAGCCGGTGGTGAAGGCGATCGAGCACGCGATCCTGGAAGTGGGCACCGCGACGATCTTCACCGCGCTGACCCTGGCCATCGGCGTGGCCACCTGGTCCTTCTCTGCGCTGAAGTTCCAGGCCGACATGGGCAAGCTCCTGGCCTTCATGTTCATCGTCAACATGGTGATGGCCATGACGGCGCTGCCCGCCTTCGCCGTGTGGCTGGAGCGCCTGTTCCCGCGCAGCAAGCCGGCCTATGCGCCGGGCCTGCTGCAGCACTAGAAGGCGGAGGATCGAAATGACGATGATGATGAAACGACTGATGGCGGCGCTGCTGGCGGCCGTGTGTTCGCTGGCCTCGGCCCAGGCGCCCTCGCAACTCGCGATCAAGCCGGCGCTGAAGGTGGGCTACGCGGCGAGCGCCGCGATCCTCGGCAGCGCGCAGGCCGGCTCGCGGCTGGTGGCGGTGGGCGACCATGGCGTCGTGCTGCTGTCGGACGACCAGGGTGCGCACTGGCGGCAGGCGCAGACGGTGCCGGTGCGCTCGATGCTCACTGCTGTCTCTTTCGCCGATGCGAAGCGCGGCTGGGCGGTGGGCCACTGGGGCGTGGTGCTGGCGACAAGCGATGGCGGCGAGAACTGGGCGCTGCAGCGCTCCGACCTGGAGACCGACCGGCCGCTGTTCTCGGTGCAGGCGCTCGATGCGGAGCATGTGGTGGCCGTGGGCCTGTGGTCGCTGGTGCTGACGAGCAGCGACGCCGGCAAGAACTGGCAGGAGCAGGCGTTGGACGTGCCCGCGGGCGCCAAGCGGGCCGACCTGAATCTGTTCTCGCTGTTCACCGATGCGCAGGGCCGGCTCTTCGCCGCTGCAGAGCGCGGCATGCTGCTGCGTTCGGACGACCGCGGCCAGCACTGGACGTATCTCGCCAGCGGCTACAAGGGCTCGTTCTGGACCGGCGCCTCGCCGGCCCCCGGCGTGCTGATCGCCGCCGGCCTGCGCGGCTCCATCTACCGCAGCGCCGACGATGGCAAGACCTGGCACCGGATCGAAAGCGGCAGCACCGCCTCGATCACTGCGGCGCTGCTGCTGAAGGACGAGGGCGTTGAACTGCTGGGGCTGGATGGACTGCGGCTTCAGAGCCACGACCGCGGCGAGACCTTCACCGCCGCCTCGCGCAAGGACCGCGCGGAACTGACGACCGGCCTCGCGCTGGCGGACGGGCGCGAGCTGCTGTTTTCGCGCAGCGGCGTCGTTCGCGACTGAGCCGATGACGACCCGCCGCGGGACGGCCTTCTTCCACGACGAGCGCAGCCTCCAGGACGGTGACGAAGCCGGCGTGCGGCGCCGGCTGCTGGCGCTGATGGCGCAATCCGGCCTGATGCAGCAGCTCGCCCTGCGCGGCGCCGCACCGGCCAGCGAGGTCGATTTGCGACGCGTGCATGACGGCGACTACCTCGCCAGCTTCAAGGCCCTGTCCGACCACGGCGGCGGCGAGCTGGGCGACTGCGCGCCCTTCGGCCCCGGCGGCTACGAGCTGGCGCGCCTGTCCGCCGGGCTGGCGCTGCAGGCGGTGGACGAGGTGCTGTCCGGCCGCAGCCGCAATGCCTACGCGCTGACACGCCCCGGCCACCACTGCCTGCCCGAGCTGGCGATGGGCGGCTGCCTGCTGGCCAACATTCCCATCGCCATCGAGGCCGTGCTGGCGAAGCACGGCCCCCGGCGCGTGGCGGTGGTCGACTGGGATGCCCATCACGGCAACGGCACGCAGGCGGTGTACTACCGGCGCAGCGACGTGCTGACGATCTCGCTGCACCAGGACCGCGGCTTCCCGGCCGGCTACGGCGGCCTGAGGGACCGCGGCGAAGGGGCGGGGCGCGGCTTCAACCTCAACATCCCCATGCCGCCGGGCAGCGGGCATGAGGCCTACCTGCACGCGATGGAGCGCATCGTCGCGCCGGCAGTGGAGCGCTTCGAGCCAGCGTTGATCGTCGTCGCCGCCGGCTACGGCGCCAACGCCGTCGAGCCGCTGGCGCGCATGCTGCTGCATGCCGACAGCTTCCGCGCGATGACTGCGCGGCTCGTCGCGCTGGCCGAGCGGCATTGCGACGGCGCGCTGGTGATGGTCCACGAGGGCGGCGCCGCCGAGAGCTGCGTGCCGCAGTGCGCGCATGCGGCGATCGAGGCGCTCAGCGGTGCGATGCTGGCGGCTGCGATCGACGACCCGCTGCTGGCGCTGATCGACGCACAGCAGCCGGGCGCGCGGCTGGTGGAGTTTCAGAAGTCGTGCATCGAGGCGATGCGCGAAGAGACCTAGATCGCAAACACGTTCTCATAGCCCGAACCACCTCGCCCGGCGGCTGGCGCCGAAGTGCAGCTTGTCCTGCCGCAGTTCCACGCTGGGCTCGTGGTAGGTCCCGGTCGGCTTCGGGCCCGAAAAGAAGTCCACCTCGACGCGCCCGATGCGCCCCGCGCCGAACTCGATGTAGCAGGTGCCCCGGCCGCCGTACAGCTGCCCTTCGCCCGCGCCGCGGATCTGCGCGATGAGGGCGCTGGCCACCGCGCCCGCTGCGCCTTCGGCGAACACGCCGGCCTTGGGCGTGCCGGTGTTGGCGATGTCGCCGATGGCGTAGACGCCGGGGAAGCGGGTCTGCAGCGTGCGCGGGTCCACCGTCACCCAGCCGTTCTCCGTCAGCCCGGCGGCCTCCACGACGGCCGGCGCACGGTGCCGGGGCACGCCCAGGAAGAGGTCGTAGGCGATCTCGCTGCCGTCGTCCAGCGTTGCCACGCGGCGGGCCGCGTCTACGCGGGCGATGCGGCAGTTGGGTCGGAAGCGGATGCCGCGCTCCTCGAACGCCGCCAGCAGCGCGCGCGAGGTCTCGGGGGAGGGCGGCACCGGGCTGGACAGCGGCAGCACCAGGCTGATCTCGCAGTCGTCGCGCACGCCGGCGCGGCTCAGGTAGTCGTGCAGCATCAGCGCGCATTCGCTGGGCGCGGGCGGGCACTTGTAGGGCGCGCCGCAGACGCCCACCAGTGCATGGCCGCGCCTGAACGTGGACAGCACCTCGCGCAGGCGGGCGGCGCCGGGCACGGAGTAGAACTCGTGCTCGTCCGCCAGGCCCGGCGTGGCGGCGATGTCGTAGTCGGCGCCCATCGCGACGACGAGAAAATCGGCCTCATGCACGCCGGCATCGGTCGTCACGCGGCGCGTCACCGGGTCGATGGCGGTGACGGTCTCGCGCAGCAGGCGCACGCCGGGCTTGGCGAAGTGGGCGTAGGGCAGGCGCACGGCGGGCAGCTCGGCGTGGCCGAACATCAGGTCCAGCTTGGAGAAGCCGAAGATGAAGGCGTCGGCCTTGTCGATGAGCGTCACCTGCACGGCGTCGCCCAGGGCCTCCGAGAGTTGCGTGCTCAGTTCCAGGCCGGCAAAGCCGGCGCCCAGGATGGTGATGCGGGTGGTGGCGCTCATCGCGGTTCAGCCCGGTTGCTGGGTGGTGCGCAGATAGGGCTTGATGGTCTTGAAGTCGGGGAACTTCTCGGCGGCTTCCTCGTTGCTGACGGCGGGCGTGATGATCACGTCGTCGCCCGGCTTCCAGTTCACCGGCGTGGCGACCTTGTGCTTGGCGGTGAGCTGCATGCTGTCCAGCACGCGCAGGATCTCGTCGAAGTTGCGGCCCGTCGTCATCGGGTAGGTCAGCATCAGCTTGATCTTCTTGTCGGGCCCGATGATGAAGACCGAGCGCACCGTGGCATTGGTGGCAGCCGTGCGGCCCTCGGAGCTGCCGGCCTCGTCGGCGGGCAGCATGTTGTAGAGCTTGGCGACGGCCAGCTCGGTGTCTCCGATCATCGGGTACTTGACCAGCGCGCCCTGCGTCTCCTCGATGTCGGCCACCCAGCGGCCGTGGGCGTCGACCGGGTCCACCGACAGGCCGATCAGCTTGGCATTGCGCTTCGTGAACTCGGGCTCGATGCGGGCCATGTAGCCCAGCTCGGTCGTGCAGACGGGCGTGAAGTCCTTCGGGTGCGAGAACAGGATGGCCCAGCTGTCGCCGATCCAGGTATGGAAGTCGATGACGCCTTGCGTCGTCAGGGCCGTGAAGTTCGGGGCGGTGTCGTTGATGCGCAGGGACATGGTGCAGGCTCCAGGGGTTGTTGATGGCCCCAGTGTCTGCAGCGCCCTGCGCGCGGTCTGTGATGAAGGTTACCGAGGCTCCTCGGTGCAAACCCTAGACTGCAGAAAGCTTCATCAGCGCCGGCGCATCCAGCACCTCGATCTGCTCGCGGCCCAGGGCCACCCAACCCTGGTCGGCGAAGTTCTTCAGCACGCGGCTGACGATCTCGCGCAGGCTGCCGAGGTCGTCGGCCAGGGCCTGGTGCGTCACGCGCACGGGGCTCTCGCGCTGCACCAGCCAGTGGGCCATGCGCTGGTCCAGCTTCTGGAAGGCGACGGCGGAGACGAGCTGCAGCAGGTCGGAGATGCGCTCGGAGTAGCGGCTGAACACATGCTCGCGGAAAGACTCGCTGGCCGTGAACAGCAGCCGGAAGCTGGCCGGCGGCAGCACCACCAGCTCGGCCGGCGTCAGCACCGTGCATCGTGCCTGGTAGGTGGACTTGCCCAGCAGGCAGCTGCTGGTGAGGATGCAGGCCTCGCCCGGCGTCACGTCGTACAGGTGCAGCTCGCGGCCGTTGGGCGCGGCCTTCACCACACGCGCCGTGCCCGACAGCAACAGAGCGAATCCCATGCAGGGCTGGTCCTCGTCGAACATCATCGCGCCGGCCGGCACCTGCATGTAGGTGGCGCTGGCCATCAGCACGTCCAGCGTGTCGCGCGGCGGATCGGCCAGCACGGGGTACTGGCGCAGCAGGCGGGTCTGGGTATCGGCGTCGATCATGGCTCGCTCTCTCCGAAGATGGGCAGGAAGGCGTCGACGAATTCCGGCGAAGCGCTCAGGGTCAGTGTCGCCGTGATCCACCCGCCCGCCTCGTGCTGGACAAGCAATTCATGGTCCCAGGCGCAGCCATCCTCCACCGGCCCCTCCCGCCCGCCGAACCCCGCCCGCGCCCAGGCCAGCACCTGCTCCACCTCGCCCATCACCGCCGCATGCTCGGCTTCGCGCGTCGAGGCCATGGCTTCCAGCGTGAGGATGCCGTCGGAGCTGTCGGTGAGGTCGAAGGTGAGGTAGCGCATGGGCAATGGTGTTGTAGGTGAGCAGTATCCGGGCTGCTTGGCAACCTGTGTTGGCCGGATCGCCTGGCTCGAATGATCTTGATGCGTTGAGCGGGTGCCGTGTCCGTTCTGGCCCCGTGAACTCGTTCACTGGTTCAGGAGCGCCGCGCATCCCTCGCATGGCGCCGATCCTCGAACCGGAGCCTCTCCATGTCTCTTCTACGTTCCTCGGTGGCCGCCTGCCTGGCGGGCCTGGCCATGCTCGCCGTGCCCGCCCACGCGCAGACGGCGGGTGACCTGCGCATTGCCCTGGGCGGCGGTGCGAGCCGCGGCAAGACCGATTGCGTCGCCGCGTTCGCTTGCGACCACAGCGACACCTACCTCAAGGGCACGCTTGCTTGGCGCGCAGGGGAGGTGCTGGACCTGCAACTCACCGGCTTCAACGGCGCCACCTTCAAGGGTGGCGACACCACCGACCGCGGCACCGACTTCGGCGGTGATTTCAAGGTCAGCGGCGTCGGCCTGCTGGCCGCCTGGCGCTGGGCGCTGGCGCCGCAATGGTCGCTGGAGGGGCGGGCAGGTATGGCTCGCGTGCGCACGAAGTTCTCCTATGCCGCGCCGTTCGACGTGAATGGCAGCCGCAGCAAGAGCGCCACGCAGCCGATGGCGGGCCTGAGCCTGGGCTATACCTTCGACCCCGCTTGGCGCGTGTCGCTCGACCTCGACGCTACGCGCTTCGAGGCCTACCGCTCGCACGGCAGCCTGCGCCTGTTCGGTGCGGCCATGGAATTCACCTTCTGATGGAGTGCCGACTGATGACCACCGCTTCCTCTGCCATCGCTCCTCGCTCCCACCCGTGGCTGTGCGCCATCCAGTGGGTGCTCATGTCCACCCTGGCTTTCGTGCTGATTGCCTGTGGAGGCGGCGCCGACGCCCCGCCGCCTCCGGAAAGCGCGCCGCCGACACCCGTGGCACCCACCATCACCCAGCAGCCCGCCAGCCTCACCGTGGCGGCCGGCCAGCCTGCCACCTTCACCGTGGCGGCAACCGGCACCGAGCCGCTGAGCTACCAGTGGCGCCTCAACGGCGCGGCCATCGCCGGCGCCACCAACGCCAGCTACCAGGTAGCTGCGGCGGCCAACACCGATGACGGCGCCGTGTTCAGCGTCGTCGTCGGCAATATGGTGGGCAGCGTCACCAGCGTCGACGCCAGGCTGACCGTGACGTCCAGTGCGCCGGCACCGGTGCTGACGATCACGCAGCAGCCGGCCAACCTCACCGTGCCCGCTGGCAGCGCTGCCAGCTTCACCGTGGCCGGCAACTGTTCGGCCGGCACATTGAACATCCAGTGGCAACGCAACACGGGCGCGAACGGTGCCTTTGAGAACGTCGCCAACGCGACCACCGGCACGCTGACCATCGGTTCTGCCGCCACGTCCGACAGCGGCGCGCAGTTCCGGGCGGCGCTGGATTGCAGCGGCCAGTCCGCCGCCACAAGCCAGCCGGCCACACTGACGGTGACCGCTCCGGCAGCGGCGTCGCTGGCCGCGCTGCCCATCGCAGACCGGCGCGTCCAGGCTCACATCGTCGGCGCGGCCATCGATCAGCTGCCGGACGGCAGCTGGGCCATGACCACCGACCGCTGGGTCAAGCGCCTGGCCGCCGACCAGTCGTCGATCACGGTGATCGCCGGCTCCGGCCAGAGCGGCTCCGCTGATGGCCCCGCCACCACGGCCAGCTTCAACGGCCTCAAGGGCGTGACCCACGATGCAAGCGGCAATCTCTACGTC
Source organism: Roseateles agri (assembly GCF_034043675.1). Classification (NCBI taxonomy): domain Bacteria; kingdom Pseudomonadati; phylum Pseudomonadota; class Betaproteobacteria; order Burkholderiales; family Sphaerotilaceae; genus Roseateles; species Roseateles agri. The sequence continues at coordinate 804,693 of NZ_JAXCLA010000003.1, forward strand.
ACCGATGGCTCCAACGGCACCATCCGCCGCATCGCGGCCGACGGCACGGTAACCACCATCGCCGGCCTCGCGGGCACCTCGGGCCATGTGGATGGCACCGGCAGTGCAGCCCGCTTCAACAGCCCCAGCGGCATCGTGCTGGGCCCTGACGGCGACCTGTACGTGACCGAGGACGGCGGCTCGATGATCCGCCGCGTCACCATGGCCGGTGTGGTCACCACCTATGCCGGCGGTGCCAACAATGCCATCGGTCTTCAGGACGGGCCAGCCGCCACGGCGCTGTTCAATGCGCCGCAGGGCATCGTGGCGGCGCCCAACGGCGACCTTTACGTGGCCGACCGCAGTAACAACGTCATTCGCCGCATCCTGCGCAGTGGCAACGGCGCCGGCAATGTGGAGACGCTGGCGGGTAACGGTGCCAACAACGAGCCGGGCGCGGATGCCACCGGCACGGCGGCCGGCATCAGCGGCCCCTACGCCCTTGCGCTGTCCGGCAATGTGCTGGCGGTGCGTGACGGTGCCGGTCTGGTGCGCCACATCGACATCACCACGAAGGCCGTCACCACCTTCACAGGCTCGCGCACGCTCGGCCGCGGCTACGCGGACGGGGCACCTGGCGTGGCGCAGCTGCGCGGTCCGTCCGCAGGCGGCATCTCGGTGGCGCCCAACAACGGCTACCTGACGCTGGACTCGGAATTGCGCACCATCGACGCCGCTGGCAATGTGCGCACCATCGCCGTCGAGATAGCCACTTCGGACAACACCGGCACGGGCCTGCTGGCGCAGATGCCGTTCATCATCGCGTCCAACGAACGCTCCGGCCTCGCCGTGGACGGCGCCGGCAACGTCGTGGTCGCTGTCGCCGGTGACCTGACGGTGCGCCGCATCGCGCCTTCCGGCGCGGTCTCGCTGGTGGCTGGCCTGGTGAACAGCTACGCCGGCATGATCGACGGCGTCGGCAGCATCGGGCAGTTCTCCAGTCCCGGTGGCCAGATCGCCCGTGATGCCGCAGGCAACCTGTACGTGATCGACGGCAACGCGATCCGCCGAATCGACACCAGCAACAAGGTGACGATGCTGGCTGGCTACCGGGTGAGCTTCCCCGAGTACGGCACCATCTTTGGCTACGCTGACGCGCAGGGCACCGCCGCGCTGTTCAACTCGCCGACCGGGCTTGTCATTGGCCGCGACGGTGCCCTTTATGTGAGCGACTTCGGCAACTGTGTCATCCGCCGCGTGGACATGCAGGGCAACACCACCACCTACGCCGGCGCGGCGGGCCAATGCAGCATCAGCGACGGCACGCTCACCGGCGCGCGCTTCCGCCAACCTGGCCAAATGGCCGTATCGGCTGACGGCACGCTGTGGGTCGCCGACCGCGGCGCGCTGCGCCGCATCGGCACCGACGGCATGGTGACCAGCGTGAGCAGCGTGGGCCCCGTCGGCGCGCTCGCCTTCGACTCGCAGGGCAACATGATCTACACCTCGGACACCGGGCTCTACAAGCTGCCTTCCGGCACGAACACCCCGATCCAGCTGATCCCGGGCGCGGTGAACGGCGCGGTCGTGCTGGGCAACAACCCGCAGCTCGGCTCGACCCAAGGTATGGCGTTGCGCGACGACCATAGCGTCATCCTCATCAGCGGCGGCCAACTGCTGGTGGCGACGTTGCCCTGAGGACGGGGGCGCGGTGCAGGAGGCGCCCCCAACTCATGCGAAAAGCACACGCGGCGCGCGTGTTGACCGACTGGCTCCAGGCGCGCTGCCGAGACGAACGACCTCATCGCTCATACCACCACCCACTCCCGCCATTGATATCGAATCCGGAACAGTCCGTTCCCAAAACCACGTCTTTTGAATTCAGGGTTGTCCCCTATCTCTTGATCCGTGTGGGCGCACATAGCCGACCACAGGACCTAGAAGGAAAAGACCTTGAAGTACAAAAACTTTGCTTTTACTGCGCTTGCTCTGGCGGCCAGTTCAGTCGCGTTCGCTCAATCGTCGGACACGCAAGTCACGCTGTACGGCACCCTCGATGCCAACGTTCAGGTGCTCGATGGCGCCCGCACCTTGTCGCGTACCCAGTCGGGTGGTCTGCAGGAATCGCGCATCGGTGTGCGCGGCAGCGAAGACCTGGGTGGCGGCCTGAAGGCTTTCTTTACCTTGGAGTCCGGCATCAATCTGGACGACGGCAGCAACGGCCAGGGCTCGTTCTGGGGCCGTCAGGCCTTCGTCGGCCTGGCCACGCCGTACGGCAAGGTTTCGCTGGGCCGCCAGTACAGCAGCATCTATGACCTGACCAGCGAGTTCAGCCAGTTCTCCAACGTCGCTTCGGGCGCCAGCACGGCGGTCATCGGCGGTTTCGGTGGCTATGAGCCGGTTCGCGGCAGCAACAACTCTGCTACCGGCAACGGCGGCCCGACGCGCGTCAACAACTCGATCAAGCTGGAGTCCGCCAACTACAGCGGCTTCTCGGCCGGCGCGCTGTGGGGCGCGGGCGAAGTGGCGGGCGACACCTTCGGCAACCGCATCTCCGACATCCACGGCCGCTACACGGGCTATGGCTTCGACGCGATGGTCTCGGTGGTGAACGACAAGTCGGACGTGCTGGGCCAGAACGTGCGCACCGTGTCGGCCGCCGCGGCCTATGACTGGGGCAACTACCGCTTCAATGGCGGCGTGATCCAGGTCGACGACCGCAGCGCCGCGGACCTGGACGGCAAGGGCTACTGGCTGGGTGCCAGCTACCGCATGGGCCAGCACGTGTTCAAGGGCCAGTACGTCGAGAGCAAGAATGCCGGCGCCTTGGCCGACGGCAAGACCCAGGCCTTCGGCGTGGGCTACGAGTACGACCTGTCCAAGCGCACGGCGCTCTACAGCTCGCTGACGCGCTTCAAGAACGACGGCACGGGCTATGTGGACCGCGCGGCGGGCGCCATTCCGGTGGGCCTGACCGATGCGGACCATCGCAACCTGACGGAATTCGTCGCCGGCATCCGCCACAGCTTCTGATCGATACCCAGTCCCTCTAGGCGCGCGGGCAGATCGCCGCGCACCTTTGGCCCACCCCACCCGGGTGGGCCTTTTTCGTTATGGCGTCGCTGATGAAGCGGCGCCGGTTCCTTCGGGCATCCGCCGCGCCAGCTCCCTCACCAGCATCGGCATCGAATGCACGCCGATCTTGGCGCGCATGCTGCGCAGCTGGTGGTCGACGGTGGAGCGGGACTTGTCGAGCTGGCGGGCGATCTCCTTGTACGAGAGACCGGCGACGACGAGCTGCGCCACGCGCAGTTCGGCCGGCGTCAGCGCGGCATCGGCCAAGAGGGCCGCGGGCGGCAGGGCCTGCGGCGCCGGCGCGGCGCTCTGCAGTTGCCAGGCGGCATGCAGGATCGGCGCGATGACGGTCTTGGCCAGGCGGTCCAGCCGGTGGCATTCCTCGGCGCTCCAGGCATGGGCCTGCTGGCTGTCGGCGCAGAGCAGGCCCACGTCGGCCTGGCGGCTGCGCAGCGCGACGGCCAGCTTGCTGCGCGTGCCGGCGCCGCTGAGCATCGTGCGCATGCGCGGGCCGATGCGGGCGTCGGATGCGGCGTCGGCGAACAGCACGGCCTCGCGGGCTTCCCAGACGGTGCGGATGCTCGCGTCGCTGCAGTCGAAGCTGGCGCCGACGACGCTGGGCAGCCGCATGCCGCTGCGCTGGCTCTCGGCCATCGGCGAGTAGAGCCGATCGCCCTGGCGGCCGAAGCCGCCGTCCACGCGGTCGGCGCGGGTGTGCCGCACCAGCCAGGCGGTGCAGACCTGCCAGCAGCGCCGCGGATCGTCGAGGTACAGCAGCATCTCGGCGGCCAGCTGCCGCTCGGTGGACTCCAGCACGCGGTCTTCCAGCAGGCGTTCGCGCAGTTCGCGCTGCAGGCCTACGAATTCAATGGCGGCGGCGTGGGAGGCGTCCATATCAGGTCGATAGGTTCGAGAACAGGATCTGCAGCAGTTCGTTGAGCTTGGCGATCTTGGCCGGCGTGAGTCCGGCGAAGCTGCGCTCGAAGATGCCGTTGGTGGCGTCCTTGACGCGCTGCATTGCGCGTTCGCCGGCTTGTGTCAGCGTCACCTCGGTCACGCGGCCATCATGCGCCGCGGTGGCGGTGGTGACCAGGCCCTCGTCCTTCATGCGGTAGACGATGCGAGTCACCGTCGACAGCTTGGCCACCGCGTGCGTGGCGATGTCCGACACGCTGCTGGTGCCTTGCTGGTGAAGGATCGCCAGCACGCGCCAAGTGGGGATGTCGCAGTCCACCGACTTCAGCGCGCGCTCCATCTCCACGCCGTACAGCGCGTGCACCTGGGCCACCCAGTAGAACGGGAAATCCTCGCGGTGGAAATCCGGGCTGGAGGGCTTGTGAGGGGCGGACGGCTTCTTGGTGGGCATCGGGTATCGGTTGCTGCGATCGGCGTCTGAATTGGTGCGTAACGCAAGTAAATAACGCGGTAGATGGACGCATGCTATCGCGCGAGCAATGCCCCTGTGAATCGGGCAAACACCCAGATGGCAACGGGCATCTTGGCCGTTTCCTGGTGTTCAAAAAACTTGCAAAGTCACGTATTTACCCTAGTATTCGATGCCTTGTGATTGCGTGAATGATCACGTAAAGTGAATTGCAATCAACGCTTCTTCAGGACATCGCCGTGAGCCTTGCGAGCCCCGTAGTGCAGTACCTCGACGCCCCCGACGGCTCTCCCAATGAGGGACCGGCGGCGATGGTCAAGGACACGATCGACGTGCAGGGCTGGCCCACCCGCTGCGGCAGCCGCGCGCTGGCCGATGCCGCGCCGGCCGCGCGTGATGCCGACGTCGTCGCCGCGCTGCGCACCGCCGGCTGGCGCATCACCGGCAAGACCAAGCTGCACGAGCTGGCCTTCGGCACCACCGGGCTCAATGCGCACGACGGCACGCCGCTGAACCCGCGCTGGCCGGCACTGGTGCCGGGCGGTTCGTCCAGCGGTTCGGCGGCGGCGGTGGCGGCGGGCTTGGTGCCGATGGCACTCGGCACCGACACCGGCGGCTCGGTGCGCGTGCCTGCGGCCTGCTGCGGCGTGCTGGGCCTGAAGCCGAGCTTCGGCCTCGTCAGCCGCCGCGGCGTGGCGCCGGCGGCGAGCAGCCTCGACTGCGTCGGGCCGATCGCCGCGGACATGCCGACGCTGATCGCAGCGATGCGCGCCATCGCGCCGGGCTTCGAACTGCCCGCGCTGCCCGCGACGATCCGCGTCGGCGTGCTGAAGGTCGATGCTGCCGCGGAGATCGTGCAGGCGGTTCACGGCGCGCTCGATGCCTGGCCCGGCGTGCAGCTGCAGGCGGTCGAGAGCCCGCTGTTCGGCGCCGCCTACGACGCCGGTCTCGCGATCATCAACCGCGAGACCTGGGCGGCCTGCGCTGCGCTGGTCGAAACCGGCCGCGTCGGCGCCGACGTCGAAGCACGGCTGTGCAAGGCCGCATTGACGACGCCCGATCAGGTGGCCGCGGCCGAGCAGGTCCGCAGCGCTTTCAGCGCTCAGATCGACGCGCTGCTCGAACGCTGCGACGTGCTGGCGCTGCCCACCTTGGCCGAGTTCCCGCCGCGGCTCGAAGACGCGGCCGACACCGCTGCCGCCGTCGCGATGACGCGGCTGGTGCGGCCGTTCAACCTGTCCGGCCATCCCGCGATCAGCCTGCCGCTTCCCGCTGCCGCGCGCGGCCCGATCGCGCTGCAGCTCGTCGCCGCCAGGGGCGCCGACGGCCTGCTCTGCGCGATCGCCCAAGCATTCTCAGAAGGAGACCATTGATGACGAGCACTTTCGACGCGCTGCTCCAGGACCTGCGCGCCCGCCGCCGCGAGTTCGCGCGGGCGCAGCAACTCCCGGACGACATCGTCGCCGCCTTCAAGCGCGAGGGCGTGTACCGCGCGCTGGTGCCCAGGAGCCTCGGCGGCGACGAGCGTTCGCCGCGCGAGTTCTGCGAACTGGTCGAGCGCATCGCGCAGGCCGACGGCTCGGCCGGCTGGGTCGCCAGCTTCGGCATGGGCGTCACCTACCTGGCCTCGCTGCCGCCGGCGACCCTGCGCCTGATCTATTCCGACACGCCGGACATCGTCTTCGCCGGCGGCATCTTCCCGCCGCAGCCGGCGCCGGTGGTGGCAGGCGGCTACGAGGTGAGCGGGCGCTGGAGCTTTTCCAGCGGCTGCACCGGCGCGGCCGTGATCGGCGTGGGCATCGTGCCCGGCGGCGCGCCCGATGCGCAGCAGCCGCTGCCGCGCATGGCCGTGCTGCCCGCCGATCAGGTGCGCGTCGAGCGCAACTGGGACGTGATCGGCCTGGCCGGCACCGGCAGCCACGACATCGTCGTCGACAAGGTGCGCGTGCCGGAGGATTGGACCTTCGTGCGCGGCAGCCGCTCGCAGCTCGACGCGCCGGTGTTCCGCTACCCGGGCCTCTCGCTGGCCACGCAGGTGCTCAGCGTCGTTGCGCTGGGCATCGCCCGCGCCGCGGTCGAGGAACTGAAGGGCATGGCCACCGGCCGCATCTCGGTCACCGGCGCGCCGCGCACGGCCGACCGACCGCAGGTGCAGATGGAGATCGCCCGCTGCGAGGCGCAGCTGCGCTCGGCCCGCGCCTTCTTCTACGAGGCGATGGACGAGGCCTGGGCCGCACTGCTGAAGGGTGATGAATCGGTGGCGCCCGAGCAGACGAACCTGCTGCGCCTCTCGTCCACCCACGCCACCCGCACGGCCGCCGAGGCCACGCGCAGCGTGCAGATGCTGGCCGGCATGACCGGCATCTACGAAAGCTGCCCGCTCTCCACCCAGGTGCGCGACAGCCTGGTCATCACCCAGCACGCCTTCATGGGCGACATCACCTACCAGAACGCCGGGGCCATGCTGTTCGGTCTCAAGCCACTGCCCGGTTACTTGTAAATCGAACGACAAAGGAAACCACCATGACGACGACTCCCCTCCGCACGCTGTTCTGCATCGGCATCAACCAGAACTTCTTCGACGCCGTGGCCGAGGAGCAGAAGGCCGTGTGGGGCGCCTTCGTGCAGATGATGCAGGGCATCGCCGCGCTGCCCGGCGTCACCGTGCTGGGCAATATGGACGACGACCGCGCGATGGTCGGCCCCTCGGACTCCTGGCCCTGGACGACCTACCTGCTGGCCGATCTGCCGGACCTCGCCACCGTCCACGCCGCCTGCAACCTGTTCCGCACAACGCCGGTGGGCGACGGCACGTACAAGCTGTGGAAGTACGCCAAGGTCGAAGCCCGTGTCGGCCGCGAACTGTCGATCCCGGCGTATGCGGCCTGATCACCTCGCCGCGCTGGAGCAGGAGCTGCGCCGCCTGCAGGCGCAGCCGCTGATCCGCGCCTGCGTGACCCGCTACATGGAACTGTGCGACGCGCTGGCGCCCGCCACGCCGCTGGACGAGCTGGCCGCGCTGTTCACGGCCGATGCGGTGTGGGAGGGCAAGGGCGCGCGCTACGCCGGCAGCTTCGGCGGCTACCGCGGGCGCGAGGCGATCGCGGCGATGTTCCGCGGCTACATGACTGAGCCGCCGCACTTCGCGATGAACGCGCACTTCCTCTGCTCGGAGGCCATCGCCGTCGACGAGGACGCGCAGGGCGCCGACGCGCGCTGGCTGATGCTGCAGACGTCCACCTTCGCCAGCGGCGCCTCGCACCTGAACGCCGCACGGCTGAGCTTGCGCATGGCCGTCGAGGACGGCGCCTGGCGCATCGCCCACTTCCAGACCGAGAACGTCTTCAGCCGTCCGGTTGATCGCTGGAACGACGAGGCCGCCGCGCTGCCGGTGCCTGCAACTTCGAAGGACAACAAGCAACCATGAACGCTCCCGCCCAAGCCATTCATTTCAAGCGCCGCAACATCGGCGAGCTGGTGCAGCCCGATCGCGTGCACACCTCGCTCTACACCGATCCCGCGATCTACGACGAGGAGATGGAGCGCATCTTCCGCAACAGCTGGGTGTGGGTGGCGCATGCCAGCGAGATCCCCGAGGCCGGCAGCTTCAAGACGCACTGGGTCGGCAAGGAGCCGGTGATCGTCGTGCGCGACCGCAAGAAGCAGGTCCACGTGCTGCTGAACCGCTGCCGCCACCGCGCCGCCACCGTCTGCGAGCACAAGAAGGGCAAGGCCAACAGCTTCGTCTGCCCGTACCACGGCTGGAGCTACGCGCTGGATGGCTCGCTGCGCGGCGTGCCGCACCCCGAGAGCTATGCCGACATGCTGGACAAGGGCGAGCACCCGCTGGTGAGCCTGCGCGTGGAGGAGTACGCCGGCATGCTGTTCGCCACCTTCAAGGACGACATCGAGCCGCTGACCGAGTGGCTGGGCCCGGCCCGCAAATGGATGGACCTGTTCATGAAGCAGGGCGGCGGCTATCCGGTCAAGGTGGCCGGCGAGCACCGCTTCCGTTTTCCTGGCAATTGGAAGATCCAGCTGGAGAACACGACCGACGCGTACCACTTCCCGCTGGTGCACCGCTCTTTCCTGCACTCGGTGGACAAGCAGACCGAGGAGATGCTGGACTTCGTCGGCGGCAAGGGCTACGTGGAAGACCTCGGCAACGGCCACAGCGTGATGGTGATGATCCCCGAGCTGATCGACCTGGAGGCCGACCTCGACAAGCCCGTGCCGGACCGCTACCAGGCGCTTGCGCAGGCGCTGCGCGACGAGGGGCACGATGAGCAGAAGGTGCGCCGCATCGTGCGCGCCGTCGGCGGCTCGGGCTTCAACCTGAACCTGTTCCCGAACATCGCCTGCTCGATGGCCTTCTTCCGCGTGCTGCAGCCGATCGCCGTGGACGAGACGGAGATCCACCACGCCGTCATCACGATGGACGGCGGACCGGCCGAGGCCAACCGCGCGCGGCTGCGCATGCACGAGCACTTCCAGGGCCCGATGGGCTTCGGCACGCCGGACGACTCCGAGGCCTGGGAGCGAGTGCAGGCCGGCTCGCAAGCGGGCCGCGATCTGTGGATCCTGCTGAACCGCGGCCTGCCCGGCGAGAAGCCGACCGAGGACGGCGTGGCCGGCGACGTCAGCGCCGAGACCGGCATGCGCGCCGCCTACCGCCAGTGGCTGAAGCTGATGACGAAGGACTGATGACGATGAACACCGAACTGCTCCAACAAGCCAGCGCCTTCATCTGGATGGAAGGCGACATGCTGGACCATGCCGAATACGACGGCTGGCTGAACCTCTGGACCGCGGACGGCGAGTACGTGATCCCCATCGACCCGAAGGAGACCGACTTCGCCAACACGCTGAACTACGCCTACGACGACGCCGCGATGCGCGCCAAGCGCGTGCAGCGGCTGATCAGCGGCGAGTCCATCTCGACGACGCCGACGGCGCGCACCGTGCGCAGCATCTCGCGGCTGCGCGTGCTGCAAGAAGGCGGCGACGCGATCACCGTCCGCTGCGCGCAGGACCTGCGCGAGTTCCGCAAGGACAAGCTGCGCCAGCACACGGCCGACATCACCTACACCCTGCAGCGCGGCGGCGACCACGGCTTCAAGATCCGCAGCAAGATCGTGCGGCTGATCAACTCGACCGACACGCTGACCAGCGTCGGCTACATCCTGTGAGCAGCATGCAGACGGCACTCGTCACCGGCGCGGCCAACGGCCTGGGCCTGTACATCGCCCGTGCGCTGCACGGCGGCGGCTATCGCGTGGCGCTGACCGACCGCGACGCGGCCGCCGCAGCCCAAGCGGCCGCCACCTTGGATGCCAGCGGCGACACGGCCTTCGGCCTGAAGCTCGACGTCGTCCACAAGAGCGACTTCGAGGCGGCGCTGGCGGCTGTCACCGAGCGCTGGGGCCCGCTGCACGTGGCGGTGAACAACGCCGCGATCACCTTGACCACGCCGGTGATGCAGATCACGCCCGAGGAGTTCGAGGAGGTGCTGCGCATCAATCTGCGCGGCACCTTCCTCGGCTGCCAGGTCTTCGGCGCGGCGATGCGGCAATCGAGTTACGGACGGCTCGTCAACGTCGCTTCGCTGGCCGGGCAGAACGGCGGCACGGCCTCGGGCGCGCACTACGCCTCGTCCAAGGCCGGCATCCTGACCCTGACCAAGATCTTCGCCCGCGAGTTGGCGGCGGACGGCGTCACCGTCAACGCAATCGCCCCGGGGCCGATGGAGCTGCCCTCGGTGCGCGCCGCGGTGCCGGCGGAGAAGCTGGAGAAGCTGATCGAGATGATCCCGGTCAAGCGCCTGGGCGATCCGGACTTCGTCGCATCGCTGGTCGTGCAGCTGGCGTCCCCGCAGGCCGGCTTCGCCACCGGCGCGGCCTGGGACGTCAACGGCGGCATCTTCATGCGCTGATGAGGTAAGTCGTTATGCAAGCTGACACCCTTCAGGTCGTTGTCCGCCGCCGCCGGCAGCAGGGCGAGAACGTCGTCGTGCTGGACCTGGCCGGCGTGGACGATGCCGCGCTGCCGCCCTTCGAGGCCGGCGCCCATGTGGACGTGCACCTGCCCTCGGGCCTGGTGCGCCAGTATTCGCTGTGCGGCGATCCGGCCGACCGCCGGGCCTACCGGCTGGGCGTGCTGCGCGATGCGGCCTCGCGCGGCGGCTCGCAGGCAGTGCACGAGGTGCTGGGCGAGGGCGTCCAGCTCGCGATCAGCCGGCCGCGCAACCATTTCCCGCTGGTGGCCGGCGCGCGGCATTCGGTGCTGGTCGGCGGCGGCATCGGCATCACGCCGATGATCGCGATGGCCCATGCGCTGGCGGCGGCCGGCGCCTCCTTCGAGCTGCACTACTGCTTGCGCTCGCCCTCGTCGGGCGGCTTCGTCGACGAGTTGAAGGCCGCACCCTTCGCCGATCGCGTCAGCTTCCACTTCAGCGTGGGCGGCGGCCGCATCGACCCGGCGGCGGTGCTGGACCGCTGCGGGCGCGAGGGCACGCAGCTCTACGTCTGCGGCCCGGCCGGCTTCATGGACGCGGTGATGGAGGCCGCCGCGCTGCCGAAGGCACAGATGCACCGCGAGCTGTTCGGCGCGGAGGTGGACACCAGTGGCGGCGGCTTCGAGGTCGTGGCCCAGGCCAGCGGCAAGACGGTCAGCGTCGCGCCGGGGCAGACGATCGTGGCGGCGCTGGCGGGCATCGGCATCCGCATCGAGGTGTCCTGCCAGGAGGGCGTCTGCGGCACCTGCGTCTGCACGGTGCTGGAAGGCGAGTGCGATCACCGCGACGTCTACCTGACCGAGGACGAGCGCGAGGCCCACGACCAGATCATGGCCTGCTGCTCGCGCGCACGCTCGAGCCGCCTGGTGCTGGATGTCTGAGGAGCGAAACCGATGATTGCCACGACCGACTTCCGCAATGGCATGGCCCTGCTGGCCGGCGCCGTCAACGTGATCACGACCGACGGCCCGGCCGGACCCGCGGGCTTCACCGCCTCGGCCGTCTGCAGCGTGACGGACCAGCCGCCGACCTTGCTGGTCTGCATGAACCGCTCGTCCTTCGCGCACCGCTTCTTCGTCGAGAACCGCGTGCTGTGTGTCAACGTACTGGCGTCGACGCAGGAGGCGCTGTCGGGGCTGTTCGCCAACCGCGAGGTGACGATGGCCGAGCGCTTCGCCCGCGCGCCGTGGACGGCACTGCACACGGGTGCGCCGGCGTTGGACGGCGTGCTGGTGAACTTCGACGCCGAGATCGTGCAGGTGCACGAGGTGGGCACGCACAGCATCTTCTACGCGGAGCTGCGCGCGCTGCGCCTGGGCGAGCAGGGCGGGGCGGGGCTGGCCTACTTCAACCGCGGCTACCACCACCTGGGCGCGGCGGCCTGACGCGCGCTCAGGCGGCAGCGATGGCCGGATGCAGCCGCGCCACGAACTCCCGCGCCGCCGCGCTGCGCGAGCCGCCGCGGCGCCACAGCACGGCGGCGCGGCGCACCGTCTGCGGCTGCGTCAGCTCCAGCGCGCGCATGCCGGCACCGGCCTGCGAGGCGGCGTGATCGGCGGCGATCGTCGCCAGCGCGCCGCGCCGGCAGCACCGCAGCAGCGCCTCCACCGATTCCATCTCCACCCGCACGTCGGGCACCAGCTTGGCCTCGGCGAAGGCCGCGTCGATCATCCGCCGCGTGGCGAAGCTGCGCGGCAGCAGGGCCAGCGGCTGGTCCTTCAGGTCCTTGAGCCGCAGGCTGCTTTGCTTGGCCAGCGGATGCCGCGAGTGGACGACCAGCTGCAGCCGCTCCTCGAACAGGGTCTCCGCCTCGATCTCGTCGACCGCGCCGGGGTGGAAGGAGATGCCCAGGTCCAGCCGCCCGGCGACCAGCAGCTCCTCGATCGGCCCGGCGCGCAGGTCGCGCACCATCACGCGCACACCGGGATAGGCGGCGCTGAAGGCGGCCACCGCGTCCGGCACGAAGTGGGTCAGGAAGGTGGGGATCACGCCGATCGTCAGCTCGCCCGACTGCAGGCCGGCCAGGTCCGACAGCGCCATGCGCCCGGCCTCCACCTCTTGCAAAGTGCGCGCGGCGTGGTCGCGGAAGACCGCGCCCGCCTGCGAGAGCTTGAGCCCGCGGCCCAGCCGGTCGAACAGCGGCATTCCCAGCTCGTCCTCCAGCTGGCGCAGCCCGTGCGACAAGGTGGACTGCGAGACGAACAGCGCCTCGGCCGAGCGGGTCAGGTGCTCGGTCTCGGCGAGGCTCAGGAAGTAGCGGAGTTGGCGCAGTTCCATCGTTCGATATGGTCGATTGAATCGTGCGAAATATATCAATTGTCCGGACGAACGATCGCGGCCAAAGTGCAGCGCATGAGCAGCATGATGAAGATCGAACGCATCCAGGCACGGATCCTCGACATCCCGACGATCCGCCCGCACAAGTTCTCGTTCGGCGCGATCAGCCGGCAGAGCCCGGTGATCGTGCAGCTGTGGCTGCGCAACGGTGCTACGGGCTTCGGCGAGGCGGCGACGATCGGCGGCCCGTCCTGGAACGAGGAATCACCGGAATCGATCCTGCATGCGATCGAGAGCTACCTGGGGCCGGCGCTGGCCGGCCAGGACGCATCGCGCTTCGAGGCGCTGCTGCAGCGGATGGATGCGGTCTGCAAGGGCAACCACTTTGCCAAGGGCGCCGTGGAGATGGCGGCGGTGGATGCGGTCTCGCGCACGCTGGGCGTGCCGGCCTGGAGCCTGCTCGGCGGCAAGGTGCGCGAGAGCATGCCGCTGGCCTGGACGCTGGCGAGCGGCGATTCCGCCAAGGACATCGAGGAGGCCGAGGCGATGCTCGCCGCGCGGCGGCACCGCGTCTTCAAGCTGAAGATCGGCGCCCGCGCTGCCGCCGACGACATTGCCCACGTGGGCCGCATCGCCCGCGCGCTGGCCGGCCGCGCGAGCCTGACCGTGGACATCAACCAGGCCTGGGATGGCAACACCGCGCGCCGTCATCTGCCGGCGCTGGTCGCCAGCGGCGTCACGCTGATCGAGCAGCCGGTAGCGCGGTGGAACGTGGAGGCGCTGCGCGCATTGACGGCCGCGTTGCCGACCGATGCGCTGCTGATGGCGGACGAGACGGTCTGCTCACCGCAGGACGCGCTGCAGCTGGCGCAGCAACGCGCCTGCCATGTCTTCTCGCTGAAGGTGGCCAAGCACGGCGGCCTCGTGCGCACCCGCGCGGTGGCGGCGATCGCCGAGGCGGCCGACATCGGTTGGTACGGCGGCACGATGCTGGAGACCTCGCTGGGCAGCGCCGCGTCGGCGCATGTGTTCGCCACGCTGGCAGGCCGCGACCACGGCTGCGAGCTGTTCGGCCCGCAACTGCTGGTGGACGACATCGTCAGCACGCCGATGACGCTGCGCGACTTCGAGCTGCATTTCCCGGACGGCCCGGGCTTCGGCGTGGACGTGGTGCCCGAGCGGCTCGACCGCTTCGACCGCGCGCGCCAGGGCCTGCAGGCCGTCCACGTCGATCTCGGCCGCAACAGCAAGGCCGCCACCGCAGTGAAGGATTGAAACGATGCTCTACCTCGTCCGCATGGATGTGAAGCTGCCGGCCACGCTGGCGCCCGCCGAGGCCGATGCGATCAAGGCCCGCGAGAAGGCCTATTCGCAGGGGCTGCAGCGCGAGGGGCGCTGGCGGCACCTGTGGCGCGTGGTCGGCGAGTACGCGAACTACAGCGTGTTCGACGTCGAATCGAACGACGAACTGCACACGCTGCTGTCGCAGCTGCCGCTGTTCCCCTACATGCAGATCCAGGTGACGCCGCTGGCGCAGCACCCGTCGGCGATTGCGTCGGCAATCACCGCGAACTGAATTCCTGTTCACTCACCCACCCACACCGGAGACAAAACGATGGCCGAATTCACCCAAGAGCAACTGCTCGAACTGGTCAACACCTCGCAGGTCGCGGCAGGCAATCCGCGCGTGCGCCAGGTCGCGCAGCGCGTCGTCAGCGACCTGTTCCGCGCGATCGATGATCTGGACGTCAGCCCCGACGAGTTCTGGGCCGGCGTCAACTGGCTGGCCCGCCTGGGCGCCTCGGGCCAGATGGGCCTGATCACCGCGGGCCTGGGCTTCGACCGCCTGCTGGACATCCGCGAGGACGAGGCCGATGCCAAGGCCGGCCGCGCTGCCGGCACGCCGCGCGCGATCGAGGGCCCGCTGTACATCGCCGGCGCGCCGCTGAGCGAGCGCGAAGTGCGCGTGGACGAGGCGCCGCAGCGCGGCGAGGTGCTGGTGATGGAAGGCCGCGTGCTCGACACGGACGGCCGCCCGGTGGCCGGCGCGCTGGTGGACGTGTGGCATGCCAACGAGAAGGGCCGCTACTCGCACTTCGACCCGGACCAGAAGGACTTCGCGCTGCGCCGCAAGATCCGCACCGGTGCCGACGGCAGCTACCGCTTCCGCAGCTTCGTGCCGCCGGGCTATGCGATCCCGCCGAACAGCCCGACCTCGGAGCTGTTCAGCGCACTGGGCCGCCATGGCAATCGCCCGGCGCACATCCATTTCCTGGTTGCAGCCGAGGGCCAGCGCACGCTGACGACGCAGGTCAACATCCCGGGCGACACCTTCCTCGACGACGACTTCGCCTTCGCCACGCGTGACGGCCTGGTCGTCACGCTGGAGCCGAACACCGCCCCGGCCGGCTACGAGTCGCTGGACGTGCGCGAGCCCTTCACGCGCGTGCGTTTCGACTTCGTGATGCAGAAGGCTTCCTCGGACGACGAAGCGCGGCCGGCGGCGCGGATGGAGCGCGTCGCGGCCTGACGAAGCGCTCGGGGCGCGGCAGGCGCAGAATCGGCGCATGCGTCGATTCTGCGCGTTATGGCTGTTTTGGCTGGCGTCCTGTCTGAGTGCCTCGGCCTGGGGCTGGGGCTCGGAAGGCCATCGCGACGTCGGCGCGGTGGCCGATGCGCTTTTGAAGGGCACGCCGGCCGCGGCCCAGGTGCGGCGCATCCTTGGCAGCGGCGGCACCCTGCAGACGGCCGCGATCTGGGCCGACTGCGCGAAGTCCATCCACCCGGAGCAGGACTTCGAGTACGTCAAGGACATGTACTACGACAGCCACTGCGCGGCCTTCGATGCCACGCCGGCCGGCGTCGCCGAGATGGCCGACTACGTGCGCCGCAACAACGACAACTGCGTCTACGCCGGTGGCCGGCGCAACTGCCACAAGGCTTTCCACTTCGCCGACATCCCGATCCAGGAGAACCGCTACGACGCGGGCTTCGTCGGCGCGGAGCCCTACGACGTCGTCCACGCTATCGCCGCCGCGGTGGCCCGGCTGCAGCACAAGCCGGTGCCGGCGCCCTTCCGTTTTGCGGACGGTATGCAGGGCGAGCGGGAGGCGCTGCGCCTGATCGCGCATTTCGTCGGTGACCTGCATCAGCCCTTGCACGTCGGCTCGGTCTATCTGTCGCCCGGCGGGCTCGCCTTGAATCCGGACCAGACCGGCCACGATCCGGACACCGACACCGTCGGCGGCAATGTGCTGAGCGTCGGCCACAGCCAGCTGCACGCCGAGTGGGACGACGCCCCGACCCTGACGCCGGCGGCCTTGCTGGCTGCTGCACGAGCCGTGCCGGCGAGTCGGGGCGCGATGGGCACCTGGCCGGCCGCGTGGGCCGGCGAGGCGATCGTGCAGGCTCGCTCAGCCTTCGCGCCGATCCGCTTCGGCGCAAAGTCCGGCAGGAACTGGCCGGCCACCTTCAGCGACCGCGCGGCGTACATCAAGCTGCGCGATCAGATCCAAGCGAAGCAGCTGGCCCGTGCGGGAAAGCGCCTGGCGGAGCTGCTGAAGGCTGTTTGGCCGCGCTGAATCAGCTTGCTGTCGGCGGCTTCAACATGAGCCCTGGTTTGATCGGGACGAGTTTCTGGCGCGGGGAGCGACGGGCAAGTCGCTGATCTTCAAGGGGTTTTCTGCGCCTCGCGAGTGTCTGGAAACGCGAGTTTCAAAACATGAGTGCCGCTCATATTATTTCGGCATGGCGCGGCGATCGGATGAATTGATGAGCGGCGCCAGCGATCAATCACTGGAGCCCTCGACATGAATCACGACACCACCCCCGACGCACACCCGAACCAGCGCCTCGCCCGCAAGTACCGCTTCGACGATCCCGATATGGATCTGTTCTTCATGGCCGCGCTCGGCTGGGGACCGGCCGGCGGACTGGACATCGGCCAGGCCTTCCACATCGCCTCGCAGATCACCGATGGTGACGGCGACAGCTGGGTGCGCGCCTTCAACGACTACGCCGAGCTGCTCGACGCCCAGGCCGACGAGTGGAAGCGCCGTGGCTGGATCCGCGCCGCCGGCGAAGCGCGGCTGAAGGCCTTCGCGGCCTGGCGTTCGTCCTGGCAGTTCGCCGCGCCCGGCAAGGTCTTCGCCGAGCAGTGCGCCAAACACCAGCGCGCGTTCGCCGCGGCGATGGACGAACTGCGCCTGCCGGCGACGTCTTTCAAGGTGCCCTATGCCGGCAAGCAGCTGCCCGGCGTCTTCTTCCAACATGCCGATGCGAACGCACCGATCGTATTGATCATCGGCGGCGCGGATACCTGCCACGAAGACCTGTTCCTGACGATGGGCCGCAATGTGCTGGACCGCGGCTACTCGGTCGTCCTGGTCGACTTGCCGGGGCAGGGCGTCACGATGGCGGATGGCTTGCACTGGGAAGCCACGGCCGAGAAACCGATCGCGGCCGTCGTTGATCTGCTGATCGAGCGCTTCGCCGCCAAGCCGGGCCGCATCGCGCTGGTGGGCCTGAGCCTCGGCGGCTACTTCGTCGCCCGCGCTGCTGGCTACGACGATCGCTTCGCGACCGTGATTGCCAGCACGCCGTTCCCGAGCCCGGCGCAGTTGTTCGCACTGTCGGCTCAGGCGGCGATGCGGCCGGGCGCACCGGAAGCCAGCGCCGCCGCCAAGCGCAGCCGTCAGGTGACGATGTGGAAGGTGGGCGTGACGGAACCGCAGGACTTCATCCCGAAGACGGCGGCGATGGTGGCCGACCCGAGCCGGGTCACCGTGCCCTTCCTGTCGCTGCTCGGCAGTGGCGATTCGCAGGTGTTCGCGGCGCAGGCGCATGCCTGGCATCGCGACATCCGCTCCGAGCGCAAGTCCTTCGTGCTGCTGGATGCGGCCTCCGGCGCCGATGGTCATGTGCAGGTGGCGAACCGGCTGCGCCTGGCGCAGGAAGCGGTGGGCTGGATGGATGAGATCTTCGGCCGGGGTGCCCAGGCATGAAAAGTCTGCTCCTTGCTTTCGCGCCGTTCATCGCCTTCGCCGGCCTCGAGCGCATCGCCGGCATCGTGCCGGGACTGCTGGCTGCCGCCGCCTTGTCGTTGGCTCTCGTCGTCCGCGATGCATTGACGGCAGGCCGGCATGCGAAGTTGCTGGAGCTGGGCAGCGCCGCGCTGTTCGGTGGGTTGGCCGTTTGTGCGCTGGGTACGGACGCGGGTGGATGGTCGGTGCTGGGTGTGCGGCTCGCTGTAGATATTATTGGTCTGTGCGCGATCGTTGCGATGTCGCTGCTGTTGAATCGACCCTTCACGCTGCCCTATGCGAGGGAGCGCGTGCCCGAGGCGGTCTGGGCGACTCCGCGCTTCCTGCGCGCTAACCGCGTGCTCAGTGCGGTATGGCTCGCAGCCTTCGCCGTGCTGGTGGCGGCCGACGCGCTGATGCTCTATGTGCCGGCGCTGCCGTTGGCTGTCGGTGTGGCGCTGTCGATCGCGGCCCTGGTCGGGGCGTTCAAGTTCAGCCGCTGGTATCCGAAGCATCTTTCTTCGCGAGAACTTGTCTGACCCGAATTTCCTGTGCTACAGTAGAGGGCTTCGCTACACACAAACCGCCTCGGCGGGTGCGGCGAAGGAGGTAGGGATTTGGTTGGCAGTGGTATGGCTAACCGGCGTTTCTAGTTTGATCGAACGGGCTTGTTGAGATGTTCGAAAGAATTTTGAAGAAATGCTTGACGGTGTTTTAAAAAACAGGTCATAATCTCGCTTCTGTGCTGATCACTGATCGGCGCGACAAGAAAGAGTTTAGATCCTTGATTGTTGTTAAGGGTTT